>NZ_CP029078.1:6387500-7675118 GCF_005222485.1 Streptomyces griseoviridis | reverse complement strand
CGGCGGCGAGGGCGGCGATCCGGGCGATGTCGGAGCCCTGGTCACCGACCGGTCCGACGACGCCGAGGACGATGTCGTCGATGGTGGCCGGGTCGAGGTCCCGGTGCCGGTCGCGGAGTTCGTGGATGAGTCCGACGACCAGGTCGATGGGCTTGGTGCCGTGCAGGGCGCCGTTCGCCTTGCCGCGTCCGCGCGGGGTGCGGATCGCGTCGTACACGTACGCTTCGGTGCTCACTGGTAAGCCTTTCGGACGAGGGTCAGCCGAGCAGGGAACGGCCGATGATCTCCTTCATGATCTCGGTGGTCCCGCCGTAGATGGTCTGGATGCGGCCGTCGGTGAAGGCGCGGGCGACGGGGTACTCGGCCATGTAGCCGTAGCCGCCGTGCAGTTGCAGGCACCGGTCGGCGACCCGCTTCTGCAGCTCGGTCGCCCACCACTTGGCCATGGAGGCGTGGACGGCGTCGAGGGTGCCGTCCGCGTGGTCCTCGATGCAGCGGTCGAGGAACGCGCGCGTGACGGCGCACTCGGTGGCCATCTCGGCGATCTCGAACCGTATGTGCTGGTGTTTCGCGAGCGGCCTGCCGAACGCCTCGCGCTCCTTGACGTACCCGGTGGTGATCTCCAGGAGGTGTTCGGCGGCGGCGATCCCGGCGACGGCGATGCCCATGCGCTCCTGGGCGAGGTTGGTCATCAGGTGCAGGAAGGCGCCGTCGCGTTCGCCGAGGAGGTTCTCCTTGGGCACGCGTACGTCGGTGAAGAACAGTTCGGCCGTGTCCTGCGCCTTCTGGCCGATCTTGTCGAGGTTGCGGCCCCGTTCGAAGCCGTCCGCGCCGCGTTCGACGACGAGCAGCGACAGCCCGTGCGCGCCGCCCTCCGGTGTCGTCCGCGCGACCACGATCACCAGGTCGGCGAGGATGCCGTTGGAGATGAACGTCTTGGCGCCGTTGAGCAGCCAGTGGTCGCCGCGGTCCTCGGCGCGGGTGCGGATGCCCTGGAGGTCCGATCCGGCGCCCGGTTCGGTCATGGCGATGGCGGTGATGAGCGTGCCGTCGCAGAAGCCGGGCAGCCACCGCCGCTTCTGCTCCTCGGTGGCCAGGCCGGTCAGGTACGGGCCGATGATGTCGTTGTGCAGCCCCAGGGCGAGCCCTGGCGCCCCCGCGCGCGTGAACTCCTCGGCGAGGACGGCGCTGTAGCGGAAGTCGGGGACGCCGCCGCCGCCGTACTCCTCGGGGACGGCGAGTCCGAGCAGGCCCTGCCGGCCGGCCGCGCGCCAGGCCTCGCGTGAGGTGATGCCGTCCTTCTCCCACTGTTCGTAGTGAGGCAGCACCTCCTTGGCGAGGAAGCTGCGCACGGTGGCCCGGAACGCCTCGTGCTCGTGGGTGAAGACGCGCCGTTTCATTCCTGGCCCTCCGTCAGCTCGGGTACGTCCCAGTCGCGCGCGACGTCCGCGGTGCCCGCGCCGGGCAGGGCGGGGCCGGTGCGGACGGCGGTCGGGGTGGCGGAGAAGCGGGGCGCGGGGGCGGGCTGGAGGAGTCCGCCGTGGTCGGTGAAGGTGCCGCGGGCTGCGAGGTGGGGGTGGTGCGGGGCCTCGCGCAGCGACAGGACGGGCGCCACGCACGCGTCGGTGCCGTCGAAGAGGGCCGTCCACTCGTCCCGGGTGCGGGTGCGGAAGCGGGCGGCGACCGCCTCCCGCAGGGCGTCCCAGCGGGTCGGGTCGGTGCGGGCGCCGGCGTGCTCGGGGAGGCCGAGGAGGGTGACGAACTCGTCGTAGAAGCGGGGTTCCAGGGCGCCGACCGCCATGTGCGCGCCGTCGGCGGTCTCGTAGGTGCCGTAGTAGGGGCAGCCGCCGTCCAGGAGGTTGGCGCCGCGCCTGTCCTGCCAGGCGCCGGCCGCGGCCATGCCGTGGATCATCGACGCGAGGTGCGCGGTGCCGTCCACGACGGCGGCGTCCACGACCTGCCCGGTGCCGCTCACGCGCGCGTGGTGGAGCGCGGCCAGAACACCGACGACGAGGTAGAGGGAGCCGCCCGCGTAGTCGCCGAGGAGGTTGGCGGGGGCGGGCGGTGGTTCGCCGGGGCGGCCGATCAGTCCGAGGGCGCCGGTGACGGCGATGTAGGCGATGTCGTGGCCCGCGCGCGGGGCGAGCGGGCCGTCCTGGCCCCAGCCGGTCATCCGGCCGTAGACCAGCCGCGGGTTGCGGGCGTGGCACGCCTCGGGGCCGACGCCGAGCCGCTCGGCGACCCCGGGCCGGTAGCCCTCGACGAGGATGTCGGCGCGGGCGGCGAGAGCGAGCACCCGGGCGGGTCCGTCCGGTGCCTTGAGGTCGACGACGACGGAGCGTTTGTTGCGGTTCGTCACGTCGTGGCCGGGGTCGATCCCGAGGCCGGGTCCGCCCGGTCTGTCCACCCGGACGACGTCGGCGCCCAGGTCGGCCAGGAGCATGGCGGCGAACGGGCCGGGCCCGATGCCGGCCAGCTCGATCACGCGCACGCCGGTGAGCGGGCCCTGCCCCGGCGTCGTTGCCGTCGTCATGCTGCCCCCTGCCCTGTGACACAACTGATGTAACACCAGTGATGCTAAGAATCCGCTCCCGTGAACACAAGAGCCGAACGAGCAAGCGCTTAGTCCATTCTCGCTCGATCTCACCCAGCCTCGACCCGATCCCGCTCGGTCTCGACCCGATCCCACCCGGGCGGCTCGACACGTCCGTGACCGACCCCCGGGCCCGACGCCGAACCCCACCCTCCTCACGCTAGCCTCGGCCACCGACAACGGCGCGTGCCGCGGACCGAGGGGTGTCATGAGCAGGCTGAACACAATCGATCGTCCGTACGACCTCGTACTCTTCGGGGCCACCGGCTTCGTCGGCACGCTCACCGCGGAGTACCTGGCCGCGCACGCGCCCGACGGGCTGCGGTGGGCCCTCGCCGGGCGCGACGAGCTGCGACTGCACGCGCTGCGCGAGCGGCTGCCGGGCGGGACGCGTCCCGGGGTGCTGCGGGCCGACGGGGCGAGCACCGCGTCGATGCGGGAACTCGCCGGGCACGCGCGCGTGGTGGCCACCACGGTGGGCCCCTATGTGCGCCACGGCGAGGAGCTGGTCGCCGCCTGCGCCGACCTCGGCACCGACTACCTCGACCTCTGCGGCGAGCCCGAGTTCGTGGACCTGGCGTACGTCCGGCACGACGCACGCGCGCGGGAGACCGGCGCCCGGCTGGTGCACGCCGCCGGCTTCGACTCGGTGCCGCACGACCTGGGCGCGTACTTCACGGTGCGGCAGCTGCCGGAGGGGGTGCCGCTGACGGTCGACGGGTTCGTCTCGGCGGACGCGTCCTTCTCGGGCGGCACCCTCGCGTCCGCGCTCTCCCAGTTCGCGCGCGTAGGGGCGATGCGGGCCGCCGAGCGGGACCGCCGTCGGCACGAACCGCGGCTGGTGGGCCGCCGGGCGACGGCGCCCGCGGGCGCACCCCGGTTCGCCCCCGAGGTCGGCGCCTGGGCGCTGCCGCTGCCGACCATCGACCCGCAGATCGTGCGCAGGTCGGCGCGGACCCTGGAGCGGTACGGGCCCGACTTCCGCTACCGCCACTACGCGGCCGTACGGCACCTGCCGGTCGCGGCGGGCGGGGTCGCGGCGCTCGGCGGGGTCGTCGCGGCGGCCCAACTGCCGCCCGCCAGGCGCTGGCTGAGCGACCGGCTCAGGCCCGGCGCGGGACCGAGCGCCGAGAAGCGCGCCCGCAGCTGGTTCTCGGTCCGCTTCGTGGGCGAGGGCGGCGGCAGGCGGGTGTACACGGAGGTCTCCGGCGGCGACCCGGGCTACGGCGAGACGGCCAAGATGTTCGCCGAGGGCGCCCTGTCCCTGGCCTTCGACGACCTCCCTGAGACGGCGGGCCAGGTCACCACGGCGGTCGCGATGGGCGACGCGCTGACCGAACGGCTGTGCGCGGCGGGCATCACGTTCCGGGTGGCGGCGGTCCGCTGAGTCAGAGGGTCCAGTCGGCCATCGTGTAGATCATTCCGGCGATCCAGCCGGCGCCCGCCAGCACGGACAGGAGCAGCGCGGCCGTCACGGGGCGGGTCGGGGCGGCGAGGGACTCGGGGGCGCGGTGCGTCGTCATGTCGAACACCTTGCCGACAACGGGCGATGTACGCATCCGTACGGATACTCAGTTCGCGCGGGCCGGATTCCGGCGCCCCTGAGCCCCCTTGCGGATGAACCCGGTTGGAGACTTTTCCGGCTCCCGGCGCCATGTCCCCCAGCCCGCCGACCGAGAAGTGCCAACAAGGAGTTCAATGAAACACTTGAAGGCATGAAATTCCTTCTCGAAGTCACCCTGGACGACGACGCGTCGGCCGAGGACCGTGCGGGCGAGCTGGGCCGCGTCCTGCGCTACTGGGGCGGCAACGTCCACCACTACGCCCTCCGGGACGGCGACCGGGAGGCGGTGTACGACTCCGGGTACCGCGAGGTGGGTCAGTGGCGGGTGATCGCGTCCTGAAGGGCCCTGCGGCAGAGACCGTCGGCCCTGCGGGTGGTCTCCGGGAGGCGGTGGCGCGGGGTCAGGGCCAGCACCTGGGCGCAGGCGTCGTCGAGGTCGGTGCGGTGGCCGACGGAGACGAAGACCGGCTTGACACCGTCCTGGGTGCGCAGCGCGCGGCCGACCTCCTCGGTCCCCGCGAGGAGCGGTGACGCGCTGCCGCGCGGGGCGCCGGGATCGTCGTAGGTGAAGACGAACGGGTTCTTGGCGACGCCGATGGTGGCGAGCCCGGTGAGGACGCCGAGGTGGCTGGCGAGGCCGAAGCGGCGCGGGTGGGCGAGTCCGTAGCCGTCGCAGACCACCAGCCCCGGCGGGCACGGCAGGGCGTCGAGGGCGGCCCGTACGGCGGGGATCTCGCGGAAGGCGAGCAGGCCGGGGACGTACGGGAACGCCACCCCTCCGACGGCCGTGGCCTCGGCGACGACGTCCAGGGTGGCCGCGTCGAGGACGACGGCCGCCGCGGCGACAAGGTCCCGCTCGTCGTCGTACGCGACGTCGACGCCGGTCACCACGCCGGTGCCGGGCGGCGGGCCGCTCGCGCCCGCCCGCACGCGGGCGCGCAGCTCGTCCTGGACGGCGCGGGCCTCGTCCTCGGTGGTGGGCCAGCCGGCGGGGGTCCGTACGGTCACGGTCGTCACGTTCTCCATGGTGGCGACGAGCGTACGGTCCGCCCGCGAGGCCGCCGCGGCCGGGTCACTTCTGGCGCAGCGCGCGCTCCAGTTGGCTCTTGTTCATGTCCGAACGGCCGCGGACACCACGCTGCCTGGCCTCCTGGTAGAGCTGGTCGTAGGTAGGTCCGCCCGCGCCCCGGTGCGAGCGCAGGCCGCCGCGCCGCCCGGACGAGATGTCCGCGGTCGAGGTCCGGCTCGCGGTCCGCGACTCACCGGCCCTGGCGCGTTCCTTGTTGACCGTGCGCGCGGCGATCTCCTCGGCCCGCCCGGCGCTCTCGCCCCGTTCCCGGGCGCTCTCCTTGATGTGCTCGTACTGACGTTCCCGCTTGGGGCTCGCTCCGCGTGGCATGGGGTGACTCCTTTCGCGTTCCGTCCCGGGTACCCGGGACCCGCGGGGTTGTATCAGCGCGCCGGGCGGACCACCCGGCCCCGGTCGACCGAGTGCGGCACGCGCGCGTGGGCCGCGCCGCCGGTGGCGGGCGCTGTCCCGGCTGACGGCGGCCGGGCCGCGGGACCGTACGTCCGCCGGGCGGGGCGTCCGCCCCGCGCGTGACGCCGTCCGTCGCGTGTGCCGTGCCGTCAGTCCCGTTCGCAGACGGAGACGGCCGTCCCGGCGCCTCGCGGCGGGCGCGGCCGGCAGGTGTCCGGGCGTACCGGCGCCGGGCGGGCGGCCGGTGACGGAGGTCACTCGGATCTCGTGTGCACGCGGGGGCCGATTCCTGCGTCCTCCTCTGTGCCCGGACCCATCCGCCCGGACGGACGTCCAGTCGTCGCGAACGAGGGAGCAAGGCGTTGTCCACTGTCATCGACCAGCCCGTGGAGGCCCGCCTCGTCGCGGCCGCGCCCCGCATGCCGAGCATCCCGGCCACCCTGCACTACGACCTGAGCGACCCGTTCGCCGTCCGGATGACCTTCCCCGCGCCGGCCACCCTTGAGGGCGTCGACGTCTGCTGGACGTTCGCGCGCGAGCTGCTCGCCGCCGGGCTGCGCGGTGCCGAGGGGGACGGCGACGTCCGGGTGCGGCCCTACGGCTGGGACCGCACCGTCCTGGAGTTCCGGGCGCCCGAGGGCACCGCCGTGGTGCACGTCCGCTCGGAGGAGGTCCGCCGGTTCCTGGCGGCCACCGCCGAACTGGTGCCCACCGGGTTCGAGCACCTCCACCTCGACCTCGACCATGACTTGGCGGAACTGATGCGGGACGCCTGCTAGGACACCGTTACGGACGGGTCCGGGTCCCGGTTCAGGTCGCCGACGCCCCGATGGCCGGCCGCAGCTCGGCGAGGACGCTCCGCAGGCCGGGCACCGCCGCTCCGGCGCGCGCGGTGAGCGCCTCCCCGCGCGCGTGCTCGCCCGCGGGCAGCAACTGCCCGGCCATCGCGAGGGCGACCAGCGCGGCGTCCCGGTCGGACACCTCGGCCACCGGCACGGGCCCGGTGAGCAGCTCGGCCGCCTCCTCGCTCAGCGCCGTGACCGCGGACCGGCGCGCGAGCGTGTACGTGACCGAGGGGAAGACCCCGAGGACCCGCTTGCGCTCCGCCGAGACGAAGCCGTCGGCGGTGAGCTGCTCGCGCACCGCGTCGAGCGTCACGCGCGCGTGCGGGGTCACCCAGCTCCGCCAGCGGTGCGGACGTGACTCGCGCACCAGTTCGAGGAGACCGTCGAGGACCGCGTCCCCGGTCTCGGTGTCCAGGTCGGCGGGGGTGGCGATGCCGTCGTCGTCGACGAGCAGACCGCGCCGGGACAGCTCGACGAGGGCGCCGGCCCGCACCAGGGGGCCGTCGGTCACCTCGGACCTCCTGACGTCCCAGGCCAGCAGATAGAGCCGGGCGGGCAGCGAGAGCGAGCCGTCGGACACGGTGCCTCCTTCGCACGGAGAGGTCGGTGATCACGTTAATGCGTTGACAGCGGTCCGGCCCGTTCGTACGTTGGAGAACGCTTCTGCTGCCGTCGATCGGAGAAGGACGTTGCTCGTCTGAGGTCCTGAGCCACCGCGTCACACACCACGGGTGTGGGCGCAGCGTGCGACCTCGGCGTTCGAGCCGTCCGAAGCAGCGGAGCCTTTCCGTACCCCCTGCTCCAGGGCCTCCTCCCCAGCCGTCGGTCGCCGGTGTCTCGATACGCGTTTGCCCCTGACCGCATCAAGCAACCGCGAGGCCGGTATGTCTTCTTCCCTCACCTGTATGTCCCTGTTCTTCGCCTGGCCCGACGGGACCCCCGTCTTCGAGGGCCTCGACGTGACGTTCGGCCCCGGCCGGACCGGGCTCGTCGGCGTCAACGGGTCCGGGAAGTCCACCCTGTTGAAACTCGCCGCCGGTGAACTGGCACCGGCCGAAGGGTCCGTGCGCGTCGCGGGCGACATCGGGTACCTCCCGCAGAACGTCACTCTCGACACGCGGCTGCGCGTCGACGAGGCGCTCGGCATCGCCGCCCGGCGGGCCGCGCTGCACGCCATCGAGGCGGGCGACGCGGCCGAGGAGCACTTCGAGACCGTCGGGGACGACTGGGACGTGGAGGAGCGCGCGCTCGCCACCCTCGGCGAACTCGGGCTCGGCCACCTCACGTTGGACCGCACCGTCGGCGAGGTGTCGGGCGGTGAGTCGGTGCTGCTGCGGCTCGCCGCGCTGCTGCTGCGCCGCCCCGACGTGCTGCTCCTCGACGAGCCGACCAACAACCTCGACCTGTACGCGCGCCGCCGCCTGTACGCGGCCGTCACCGCGTGGAGCGGTGTCCTGGTCGTGGTCAGCCACGACCGCGAACTCCTCGACCTCGTCGACCAGATCGCCGATCTGCGCGCGGGGAGGGTCCACTGGTACGGCGGCAACCACTCCGCCTACGAGGAGTCGCTCGCCACCGAACAGGAGGCGGCCGAGCGGATGGTGCGGGTCGCCGAGTCCGATCTGCGCAAGCAGAAGCGCGAACTGGCCGACGCCCAGGTCAAACTGGCCCGCCGCAAGCGGTACGGGCAGAAGATGATGGACCAGAAGCGCGAGCCGAAGATCGTCATGGGGGCGCGCAAGCGCGCGGCCCAGGAGTCGGCGGGCAAACACCGCATCCTGCACCAGGAGAGGCTCGCCGAGGCCAAGGAGCGGCTCGACGACGCGGTGGAGGCGGTACGGGACGACGACGAGATCCGCGTCGACCTCCCGTACACGGCGGTGCCGCCGGGCCGGACCGTCCTGACCCTCCAGGATCTGGAACTCGCCCACGGCGCGCGCGTGGCGGGCGGACTCGAACTGCGCGGCCCGGAGCGGATCGCGCTGATCGGGCGCAACGGCGCGGGCAAGACGACGCTGCTGCGGACGATCGCCGGGGACCTCGCACCGGTCTCGGGCGAGGCGCACGCGCACGTGCCGCTGCGTTTCCTGCCGCAGCGGCTCGACGTCCTCGACGGCGCGCTCTCGGTCGCCGAGAACGTGGCCAGGTTCGCGCCGGACGCCACCGGCAACCGGATCAGGGCGCGGCTCGCCCGCTTCCTGTTCCGGGGCGCCAAGGCCGACCAGAAGGCGGACACGCTCTCCGGCGGCGAACGGTTCCGGGCGACGCTGGCGTCGCTGATGCTGGCCGAACCGGCGCCGCAGCTGCTGATGCTCGACGAGCCGACGAACAACCTCGACATGGCGAGCGTGCGGCAGCTGACGACGGCGCTGGAGTCGTACCAGGGTGCGCTGATCGTGGCCAGTCACGACGTGCCGTTCCTCGAGTCGATCGGCGTCACCCGCTGGCTGCTGCTCGACGGCGAGCTGGTGGAGACGGACCCGGAGGAGATCGGATGACGCGTCCCAGGACGGACACAGCCTGACAACGGGGCTTCTGCCGCCCGGGGAAGGCACTGCATGATGGCGGACCGGGCCCGCGCCCCGCGCCGCAGGGCCGCCCTCCCGCCGTTACGGAGACCCCCTGGTGCCCAGCAAGAAGGCTCTCGTCCGCCGCCCAGGCCCGCGCCTCGCCGACGGCCTGGTCACGCACATCGAGCGCGCGAGCGTCGACGTCGATCTGGCCGTCGAGCAGTGGGAGGCGTACGTCGGGACGCTGCGCGCGCACGGCTGGGAGACCGTCGAGGTCGATCCGGCGGACGACTGCCCCGACGCCGTGTTCGTCGAGGACACGGTGGTGATGTACAAGAACGTCGCGCTGATCGCCAGGCCGGGCGCCGGGTCGCGGCGCGGGGAGACCTCGGGTGTCGAGGAGGCGGTGGCCGGCCTCGGCTGCTCGGTCCACTGGATCTGGAAGCCGGCCACCCTGGAGGGCGGCGACGTCCTGAAGGTCGGCGACACGCTGTACGTGGGGCGCGGCGGGCGGACCAACGCGGCCGGGGTGCAGCAGCTGCGGGCCGCGTTCGAACCGCTGGGGGCGCGGGTGGTGGCGGTGCCGGTGAGCACGGTGCTGCATCTGAAGTCGGCGGTGACGGCGCTGCCCGACGGGACGGTCGTCGGGCACCCGCGCGTGGTGGACCACCCCTCGCTGTTCCCGCGCTTCCTTGCGGTGCCCGAGGAGTCCGGCGGGCATGTGGTGCTGCTGGGCGGCGGCGCGCTGCTGATGGCGGCGAGCGCACCCAAGACGGCGGAACTGCTCGCGGGCCTCGGCCATGAGCCGGTCCTCGTCGACATCAGCGAGTTCGAGAAGCTCGAAGGTTGTGTGACGTGCCTCTCGGTGCGGGTCAGGGAGCTGTACGCCTGACGGGTGACCGCGTCACTCTTTCAGTCCCAGGACCTGCGGGTCTCGGGACTTTTGACATGCCCGGGGAACCGGGCTGATCAGGGCTCTTTACACCGCTCTTAACCTACGGCAACGTAACCTACGGTTTCGTAGCCTACGATTCCGTAGGTTGCCGGCACCGCTCGCCGGTGATCCCCGTTCCCCCGCTGTTGCGCGTCCCCCTGGAGTTTCCGTGACGATAACTTCTCCCCACCTCGGCAGTCCGGCCGGCTGGACCGATGCCCGGCTTCTGTACGCCCTGGAAGAAGTGGTCGAGAAGGAACTCAACCGGCACCTCGCGGTCACCAAGGACTGGATGCCGCACGACTACGTGCCGTGGAGCGACGGCCGCAACTTCCCCAAGTTCTTCGACGACGGCGAGGCCTGGAGCAAGGAGCAGTCCCCGGTCACCGAGATCGGCAAGATCGCCCTGGTCGTCAACCTCCTCACCGAGGACAACCTGCCGAGCTACCACCACGAGATCGCCTCCCTCTTCGGGCGCGACGGCGCCTGGGGCACCTGGGTGCACCGCTGGACGGCCGAGGAGGGCCGGCACGGCATCGTCATGCGCGACTACCTGCTCGCCACGCGCGCGGTGGACCCGGACAAGCTCGAAGAGTTCCGGATGGCCCACATGAGCGAGGGCTTCGAGTCCGACAACCGGCACTCGATGCTGCACTCGGTCGCCTACGTCGCCTTCCAGGAGCTGGCCACCCGCATCTCGCACCGCAACACCGGCCACCAGTCGGGCGACCCGGTCTGCGACCGCATGCTGGCCCGGATCGCGACCGACGAGAACCTCCACATGGTCTTCTACCGCAACCTCCTGAAGGCCGCGTTCGAGCTGGCCCCCGACCTCACCATGCAGGCGGTCCGTGACGTCGTCGTGCAGTTCCGGATGCCCGGCCACGGCATGCCCGGCTTCGAGCGGGCCGCCGCGCAGATGGCGATCGGCGAGGTCTACAACCTGCGCATCCACCACGACGACGTCATCCAGCCGGTCCTGCGCTTCCTGAAGGTCCTGGAGATCGACGGCCTCGGCCCCGAGGGCGTCCAGGCGCAGGAGGAACTCGGCCTGTACATGGGCGGCCTCGACGCGGAGGCGTCCAAGTTCGACGAGAAGCTCGCGGCCCGCAAGGCCCGGATGGCGGCACGCCGCGCCTGACCCGGCCCCGTACGACGCCTGTGGGGCGTGCCGAGACATCGGCACGCCCCACAGGCGTGTGCTAGCGGGAAGTGCGCCGGATCTCCAGTCTCTCCTTCTCGGAGAGCCCGCCCCAGACGCCGAAGCGTTCGTCGTGGGCGAGGGCGTAGTCGAGGCAGGCGGGCCGCATCTCGCACATGCCGCAGATGCGCTTCGCCTCGCGTACCGAGCTGCCGGGTTCGGGGAAGAAGAATTCCGCTCCGGTCTGCGCGCAGAGGGCCTGTGCCTGCCAGGCCGGCGCGGCCGGCGTGATCGTCTCGAGCTGCATGACCTCATCGTGCCGCGCGACGCGAAACGTTCGATCAACGCCCGATCAACGCCCTCCTCCGGGGCCTCCGGCCACCCGCATGGTGCCCCGGGCACGGCATGCGCGCACGGCGGCGCGCGGTGCTCGGGCCGCGCTTGTCAGTGGGCGGTGGAAGACTCGTGAGTGCACAGGACGGGACCTTCCCGAAGGAGGGCGATCATGCTCACCACCCGTTTCGTCGACGGCGCACCGAACTGGCTCGATGTGACCTCGACCGACCTCGACGGCGCTCTTTCCTTCTACGGCGCCCTCTTCGGCTGGCGCTTCCAGTCCGCCGGACCCGACGCGGGCGGCTACGGCTTCCTCCAGCTGGACGGCAGGACGGCGGCCGGAGCCATGGGGACGACCCCGGAGCAGGGGCCGCCCGCCTGGACCGTCTATTTCCAGAGCCCGGACGCGGAGGCCACGGCCAAGGCGGCCGAGGAGGCGCACGGCCGGGTCCTCGCCCCGCCCATGGACGTGATGGGCCAGGGCCACCTGGCCGTCCTCGCCGACCAGGCGGGGGTGCCGTTCGGCATCTGGCAGCCCGGCCTGATCAAGGGGCTCGACGTGGCGAACGAACCGGGCGCGCTGTCCTGGGTCGAGCTGTACACCCCGGACATCGCGGCGGCCGCGGCGTTCTACCGCGCGGTGCTGAGTCTTGAGACGGCCGCGGTGCCGTTCCCCGGCGGCACCTACACCTGCGTCAACGCCGCGGGCGCCGGTGAGGAGGCGATGTTCGGCGGCATCGTGCCGCTGGCCGCCGATCCGGTGGAGGCCGGGTCGCACCCGTACTGGCTGCCGTACTTCGAGGTCGCCGACACGGACGTCGTCGTCGCCGACACACGGAACCTGGGCGGGACGGTCAGAGCACCCGCGACGGACCTCCCGGGCGTGGGCCGCATCGCCAAGCTGGCCGATCCGTACGGCGCCAGGTTCGCGGTGATCAGGAGCGAGCGGCCGGGCGGCTGAGCGGGGACACGGGGCTAGGAGGCTAGGAGGCTACGGGTACAGCTAGGGGCTGCACGTTCGGCTGAGGCTGCGGCTGCGGTTCCGCTTCGGCTTCGGCTTCCGCTGCGGCTTCGGCTTCGGGGGCCGGCCTGCCGAGCGGGTGCGCCTGACCGTGCCGTCGGGGTGGCCGGACGGCGGCTCGCCCGCTATGCCGACGCGCGGCGGACCAGTGTCGTCGGCAGGACCACGCCCGTGGGCGCGTCCTTGTCCGCCGCGGCCGTGGCGGTCGTGGGCGCGGCGCGTTGGTCGAGGCGGCTCAGCAGCAGCCGGGCCATCAGCCGGCCCATCTCCTCGATGTCCTGGCGGACCGTCGTCAGCGGCGGGTCGGTCTGGTCGGCGACCGGCAGCATGTCGTCGAAGCCGATCACGGCCACGTCCTCCGGCACCCGCAGCCCCCGCTCGCGCAGTACCCGCAGGGCGCCCGCCGCGCTGAGGTCGTTGGCGGCGAAGACGGCGTTCAGGTCGGGACGCCGGTCGAGCAGCTCGCGCATGGCCCGCTCGCCCCCGGCCGGGGTGAAGTCGCTCTCCTCGATCAGCCGTGGATCGACGTCGACCCGGACGTCCCGGAAGCCGTCGAGCCGGTCCGCCGCCGACGTCTGGTCCAGCGGCCCGGTGATGTGCGCGACGCGGGTGCGGCCGAGGCCGACGAGATGGCGCACGGCGGTACGGGCACCGTCGCGGTTGTCGCTGTCGACGTACATCACGCCACCGAGGTCGCTCGGACGGCCTCCGCCCTCCCGGCCGCCGATCCGGCCGGCGCCGTTCACGCCCTCGCCCTCGGCCGCGCGGACCCGGAGCCGGTCATCGCCGTCTCCGTCGCTGCCGGCGTCGTCGTCGCTCCAGTCCGGGCGGCCGCCGAACACCGTCGGTACGCCGGCCCTCCGGATCAGGCCGGGCAGCGGGTCGTCGAGGTGCAGCGAGAAGACGAGCGCGCCGTCGACGTGCCCGCCCGCGAGATAGCGGCCGACCCGGGCGTGGTCGTCGCGGCCCTCGGTGAGCAGCAGCACGAGCTGGTTGTCGTGGGCGGTCAACTCCTTGCTGATGCCCCGCAGTTGCAGGGCGAAGAAAGGGTCGGCGAAGACCCTGGTCTCCGGTTCGGCGATGACCACGGCGACGGCGTCGTGGCGCCGGGTCACCAGACTGCGGGCCGCCTGGTTGGGCACGTACCCGAGTTCCTCGACCGCGCGCCGGACGCGTTCCACGAGGGGTTCCCTGACCCCGTCCCCGCCGTTGACCACTCGGGAGGCGGTGGCCCGGGACACCCCGGCACGGGCGGCCACGGCCTCCAATGTGGGGCGCGGCGCTGCGTCGGTCACTTCGGGTCTCCTCATCGGCGGGGTGCCGATCAGGATAACTCGGGCGAGTGGGCAGGTGAGAGCGCTCTCGGGCGGGTGCGGCGGCGAGTCTCGGACCTGTCGGCGGTGGCGGGTCCCGCGCCGCGAGCGGTGGCGCACGGGTGGGTTGCTCCCGCCGTCGGGAGCGGCCGGAACCGCCGTCGGCGACGGCCGGTGCACCGTCGGCCGAGGCCGTTCCACCGTGCGGGGTGGCCGGTCCGCTCCTCGGTGGTGGCCGGTCCGCTCGCCCGTGATGGCCGGTCCGCTCGTCGGTCGTGGCCGGCCGCTCCGTCAGTGGTGGTGGGACCCGCCTGTCCCGCCCGCCACGCTTTCACCACCTGACCCGTCCGCACTGCCCGCCACAGCCGCACCGTCCACCTTTTCCGCGCCGTCCGACCCGGCCGCCCCGTCCGACCCACCGTCCCCGCCCGTCACGTGCGCGGTCCGCGGGTGGTGGGGTTCGTAGCCCGGGATCGTGCCGTCCGGCTTCTTCACCAGGAAGAGGCCGACCATCCCCATGTCGGAGTGGCTCTGCACATGGCAGTGGTACATCCAGGCGCCGGCTCCGACGCCCTCCCCCGCGATCACCTGGAAGCCGAACGAGTCCGCCGGGCCGACGATCTTGTTGTCCACGACCTGGCTGGGGTCGTCCGGTCCGGTCAGTGTGCCGGTGCGGTTGTCGGCCCAGCGGTGACCGTGCAGGTGGAAGGTGTGGTAGTACTCGCCGTGAGTGATCATCACGAACTCGACGCGGTCGCCGACCGTGGCCTCGAAGTCGGGCCCCGAGTGCGCGGGCCGGTTGTTGATCGTCATGTCGTTGAAGACGACCGTGTGGGTGCGGTCCGGCAGGACGTCTCCCTTGCGGCGCACGATCACCGCTCCGTAGAGGCCCTTGCGGATGCCGCCGGTGCCGTGTTCGGTGCCGACGACATGGTCGTGGTAGTGCCAGTAGCCCGCGCTGCCCGCCCGCCAGGTGCCGTCGGCGCGGCGGCCCGACAGATGGGTGCGCCAGGTGTAGACGCGGGTGCCGCCCGGCTCCACGTCGCTCTTGTTCAGCTTCGTTCCGTCGCTGGTGATCTCGTAGTCGAGCCCGTGGACGTGCAGGCTGACGGCGGTGTCCAGGGTGTTCTCGAACTCGACGTGCAGAGTGTCGCCCTCGTTGAGTTCGATGAGCGGTCCGGGGACGGTGGCCCTGCCCTTCTCGAAGCCGTAGCCCAACTGCCCGTCGGGGAGCTTCTCGGCGTACAGCCTGATGCGTCGGACCTCTCCCCCGGCCGGTGCGGTCCGTACCGGTCCGGCCGCGCGGGCGGCCTCCGGCGCGAGGGACAACGAGGTCGCGACGGCCGCTCCGCCGAGCAGCACCCGTCGGTTGAAGCCGCGTCTGTCCATGCGTAACTCCCCACACTGGTAAGGACTTTGCGCAGACGTGCCGGTGACGAACCCGTGCGACGGTACCGGCACCGCAATCGTTTATCCACACTCAGGACAAAGTTCGTGCCATCGCGGTCATAGGTATTGGCGGACCGGGCAAAGCCGTCTAGCTTCCTTTGCGTTCGCTGTGACCGGGGAGGTGCCCATGCACTTACGAGGGTTGAGAACGAGGAGAGCCGGGCGACGACGGATCTGGGCGGCCACCGTGACGGCCGGGGTCGTGGCCGCGGGGCTGCTGTCGGGTCCGGCCGCGAGCGCGCGGCCCGCGCCGCTGCCGTCGTCGACAACGATGTCCATCAAGTCGCCGCCGGGCGGCGCGAACGTACGGGTGCTGATCTTCTACGGCTCCGCCGCGGCCGGCGAGGAGTCGCCGGTGGTGAACGCCGGGATCGAGGCGATCGAGCGGATCGGGGTGAGCGGGCCCGCCGAGCAGCGTTTCGACGTGGTGGCCACCGGCGACGCGTCCGTCTTCACCGACGCGACACGGCTCGGACGGTTCAACGCGATCGTGTTCCTGACCGGTGGCGGGGACGTCCTCGACCCGGAGCAGGAGGCCGGTCTCGAGGCGTACATGGAGGCGGGCGGCGGGTTCGTCGGCGTCCATGACGCGGCGCGCGCGGAGCCGTACTCGGACTGGTTCACCGGTCTGATCGGTGCCCGGCCCGCCGCGTCAGGCCCGACGAACACGCAGCGCGCGGTCGTCGAGGTGGGTGACCGGCGGCATCCGGCGACCAAGGATCTGCCGGTGCAGTGGAAGCGGTCCGACGTGTGGCCGAACTGGGTGAAGAACCCGTCGGGCGACGTGCACACGGTGGCCCGGGTGCGGGAGTCGACGTACCAGCCGGGCGCGAGCGCCAACGGCGCCGACCATCCGGTGAGTTGGTGTCGTGACTACGACGGCGGACGGTCCTTCTACACCGGGATGGGCGGCACGGTGTCGTCCTACGACGAGACCGACTTCCGGGCCCATCTGCGCGGTGCGCTGCTGTGGACCAGCAGGCTGGTGCGGGCCGACTGCAAGGCCACCATCACCGGCAACTACGCGGCGGAGCGGCTGACCGAGCCCAACCAGCCAGGACGCAACGACCAGATCGGGGAGCCGCACGGGCTGGTCACCGCGCCCGACGGACGCGTCCTCTACATCGGCAGGGGCGGCGCCGACTCCTCGCAGCCCGTGGTCACCGACTGGAACGACCCGGACGTCGGCAAGGGCAAGGGGCAGATCCACATCTGGGACCCGAGGACCCGGAAGGTGACGCTCGCGGGCGAGTTGAGCGTCTTCGGCAACAAGGGCGGCGGCGACGAACTCGTCAAGGTCGAGGAGGGGTTGCTCGGGATCGAGCTGGACCCGCGCTTCGAGCAGAACGGCTGGGTGTACCTGCACTACACCCCGCACGCGGGTCTCGACCGGGACCGGCGGATCGCCGAGCGGCGCGTCTCCCGCTTCACGCTGGACCGGGCCACCGGCAAGCTGGACCTGGGCAGCGAGAAGGTGCTGCTGAAGTGGCCCGTGCAGGTGCACAGTTGCTGCCACGCGGGCGGCGGGATGGCCTGGGACTCGAAGGGCAACCTGTACATCGCGACCGGCGACAACAACTCCAGCGGTTTCAGCGACGGTTACTCGGGCAACAACCCGGCGCCGAACTACAAGGGCGTCTCGTTCGCCGACGCGCGCCGCACGGCGGGCAACACCAACAACCTCAACGGGAAGATCCTGCGCGTCCATCCGGAGCCCGACGGCACATACACCCTGCCGGAGGGGAACCTGTTCACGGGCCGGGAGACCGACGAGGGCGGCGGCAAGACCCGTGGCGAGATCTACGTGATGGGTGTGCGCAACCCGGCGCGCATCTTCGTCGACCGCACCACGGACGTCCTCTACGCGGGCTGGGTCGGACCGGACGCGGGGGCGCCCTCGACGACCTGGGGTCCGGCCAAGTACGACACGTTCGCCGTCATCACCAGGGCGAGCAACCGGGGTTGGCCGTACTGCATGGGCAACAAGCAGCCCTACCGCGACCGCAACCTGCCCGATCCGACGAAGCCGCTCGGCTGGTACGACTGCGACCGTCCGAAGAACGAGTCGCCGAACAACGACGGTCTGATGAACCTGCCGCCGGTGACGGGCAACAACATCTGGTACTCGCCCCAGGGCGGAGCGCCCGACTACCCGCGCGACGCGGCCGGCGTGCCCTCCTACAAGCAGGAGGAGGCCAGCTATCTGCTGCCGTGGCTCAAGGGCGGCGGGCAGGCCGCGATGAACGGGCCTGTCTACCGGTACGACCAGGCGAGCACGAGTGCGGCCAAGTGGCCCGCCTACTGGGACGGCAAGTGGTTCGTCGGCGACTTCTACGACGCCGACCAGCCGCGCAACGCGGTGATCACCGACCCGAAGACCCAGGGCGACGGCGGACTCCCGGTCCACTCGGAGTCGCTGAAGAAGATCGTGCCGATCGGCAACGACGGCATCAAGAACCTCATGGACTGGAAGTTCGGTCCTGACGGCGCCCTGTACGTCCTCGACTACGGACGCGGCTTCTTCAACTCGGACGCCAAGTCGGCGCTGTGGCGCGTCACCTACCGGGGCGGCGAACCGACCCCGGCCGCAGGCCAGTTGGCGAGGGGAGGACAGTGATGGGACGGCACAGAGCCCTGACCGCCCTGCTGGCGGCGCTGCTGATGGTGCTCGGGCTGCCGGCCGCGGCGGGCGCGGGCCCGGCCGAGCGCGGGGCGCGGGCCGCCGAGCAGGTGCTGACCTGGACGGCGGGCGACGACATCACGACGTACGGTTCGGCGCCGACGACCGCGGTCGCGGGCCGGGCCACGATCGTCTTCGAGAACAGCACGGCGACCGGCAACACCACCGGTATGCCGCACACGTTGACGTTCGCGACGACCGACCCGGAGTTCAACGGCGACGTCCAACTGAACATCCTCGCCAACCCGTTCGACGACCTGGGCGGCCGGCACACCGCCGAGGTCACCCTCACGCCGGGCCGCTACTTCTACCACTGCACGATCCCGGGCCACGGGCAGATGCAGGGCGTCCTGGTGGTGACCGAGCCGGGCGGCGAGGACACCACCGCGCCCGCGACCTCAGCCGAGGTGCGCGGCAACCAGAACGCGCAGGGCCAGTACGTCGGTTCGGCGAGCGTGGCGATCACCGCGACCGACGAGGGCGGCTCGGGCGTCGACCGCGTCGAGTACGCCGTCGGGGACGCGGACGTCTGGCAGCCGTACACCACGCCGGTCCTGGTCGACACCGTCGGTGACCACACGGTCCGCTACCGGGCGGCCGACAGGGCGGGCAACGTGTCGGCGGAGAAGAGCGTCGCCTTCACCGTCGTCGCCCCGCCGTCCGACGACACGGCGCCGCCGGAGACCTCGGCGACCGTGAGCGGGGAGCGCAACGCGGCCGGGGAGTACCTGGACATGGCGACGGTCACGGTGTCGGCCTCCGACACCGGGTCCGGGGTCAACTCCGTGGAGTACGCGCTCGGTTCCGGCGGCTGGCAGCCGTACGCCGCGCCGGTGATGGTGCATCAGGTCGGCGTCCACACCGTGCGCTACCGGGCCACCGACAAGGCGGGCAACGTGTCGGCGGAGAAGAGCGTCACCTTCACCGTCGTCGCGCCGCCCGCGCAGGACACCACGCCACCGGTGACGGGCGTCAGCGTGACCGGCACCCGGAACTCCGACGGCGCGTACGTGGGCAACGCCAAGGTCACCGTCAGCGCCACCGACGAGGGCGGTTCGGGGGTCGCGGGCATCACCTACTCGCTCGACGGCGGCCCCTATCTGGCGTACTCCGCCCCCGTGGTCGTCGACCGGGTCGGCCCGCACACGGTGGCCTACCGGGCGAGCGACCAGGCGGGCAACACCTCCGCTCCGCGCACCGTGAGCTTCACGGTGGTGGCCGGAGGCGGGGTACCCGCGCCCAACTGCCCGGAGTTCGACGAGCGGTTGACGGTGATCGTCGGCACGGTCGACACGGGCGTCCCGAACCGGGTGACCAACAACCGGTGCCGGATCAACGAGTTGATCGAGGACGAGAAGGAGTGGACGTCGCACGCGCTGTTCCTCAAGCACGTCGGGACGGTCCTCGACGCGCTGTTCAAGGAGGGCGTGGTCGACCGGCGTGAGTCGGACGCCGTCCAGAAGGCGGCCAGGCAGTCCGGCATCGGCAAGCCCGGCCAGAACGACGGCTACCGCACCCTCTTCGACGGCAGCGCGGCGTCCTTCGCCGACTGGCAGCAGGTGGGCGGCGGTTCGTTCGCGCTGAACGGCGACGGCTCGATGACCAGCGGCACCACCTCCGACGGCCTCGGCATGCTCTGGTTCCCGCAGCGCAAGTACGGCGACTTCTCGCTGCGGCTCCAGTGGCGGGACGACGCCCCGGGCGACGGCAACGCCAACTCCGGTGTGCTCACCCGGTTCCCGTGGGTGCACGGGCACCCCGAGGAGTCGCGGCCCGAGTGGGTCGCCATCAAGTACGGGCACGAGGTTCAGGTGTTCGACCGGCCCGACGGCGACCTGTACAAGACGGGTTCGATCTACGGCTTCGACCGGGTGGGGCTCGCGGGGGCCGGTGTCACCCAGAAGGGGACCTGGAACGACTACGAGATCCGGGTGGTCGACCAGCACTACTCGGTCTACCGCAACGGCGTGCTGATCAACGAGTTCGAGAACAGCGGCGGCCAGGAGTTCAGCCCGCCGCGCGGCGACGACCCGGGCACCGACGGCCGCCGCTTCGCCTCCGGCTATCTCGGACTCCAGGTGCACAGCGTCGGTGACGTGGTGTCGTACCGGGACATCCGCGTCAAGGAACTGTAGGAGCGGAGCTAGGAGTTGTCCTTCCTGGCGCGGCTCGGCTGTACCCGCTTGGGTTCCCCCGGCATCTTGGGGTACTCGGGCGGGTACGGCAGGTCGCCGAGGCCGTGGTCGTGCTCGTCGCGGCGGGCGAGGTCGAGCAGGGCGTCGAGCGAGAAGGCGTGGTCGTCCATGTCGGCGTGCACGTCGCCGAGTTCGGCGAACCGCGCCGGCATCGTCGCGAGGTCGAAGTCGCGGGGACGGGCGTCCCCGACCTCCTCCCAGCGCAGCGGCGCCGAGACCGGGGCGTGCGGGCGCGGCCGCACCGAGTAGGCGGAGGCGATGGTGCGGTCCCTCGCGGTCTGGTTGTAGTCGACGAAAATGCGCTCGCCGCGTTCCTCCTTCCACCACTTGGTCGTCACCCGGTCCGGCATCCGGCGCTCCAGCTCCCGGGCCACGGCGATGGCCGCGCGGCGCACCTGGGTGAAGGTCCAGCGCGGCTCGATCGGCACGAAGACATGCAGGCCCCGGCCGCCCGAGGTCTTGGGCCATCCGCGCAGACCGCCGAACTCGTGCAGGACGGAACGGAGTTCGTGGGCGGCGCGGACGGCGTCGTCGTAGTCGGTGCCTGGCTGCGGGTCGAGGTCGATGCGCAGTTCGTCGGGGTGGTCGACGTCGCCTCGGCGTACCGGCCACGGGTGGAAGGTGAGGGTGCCGAACTGGGCGGCCCACAGGACGGCGGCCTCCTCGGTGGGGCACATCTCGTCGGCGCTGCGTCCGCTGGGGAAGGTGATGTGGGCGGTGGGGATCCAGTCGGGCATGTTCTTCGGCGCCCGCTTCTGGAAGAAGTTCTCGCCGGTGACCCCCTCCGGGTACCGCTCCAGGGTGGTGGGGCGCTCGCGCAGGGCGCGCAGGATGCCGGGGCCGACGGCGATGTAGTACCGGGCGAGGTCCAGCTTGGTGAATCCGCGCTCGGGGAAGAAGACCTTGCCCGGACTGGACAGCCGGACGGTGCGCCCGCCCGCTTCGAGTTCCACCGCTTCGCCCATGCGGCCACGGTAGGACCGGCGGCGGTACGGCGCATGTGCGCGGCGGCGGGCGACGTGCGAAGGGCGGCGGAAGGCGCCAGGCGGCGGCGGGCGGCAAGCGGCAAGCGCCGAGCGGCGGTACTCGACAGGCAACCGCACCTGGCGGCTCCTAGAGTCGATATATGGATCTCCCGGTGATGCCGCCCGTGAAGCCGATGCTCGCCAAGTCGGTGGCGACGATCCCGCCGGGCATGCAGTACGAGGCGAAGTGGGACGGGTTCCGGGCGATCGTGTTCCGCGACGGCGCCGACATCGTCCTGGGCAGCCGCACCGGCAAGCCCCTGACCAGGTACTTTCCCGAGCTGGTCGCGGCCTTGCGGGAGCGGCTGCCCGAGCGCTGCGTGGTGGACGGCGAGATCGTGATCGCCCGGGAGGGGCGGCTCGACTTCGACGCGCTGACCGAGCGCATCCACCCGGCGGACTCCCGGGTGCGGACGCTCGCCGAGCGGAACCCGTCGTCGTTCGTGGCCTTCGACCTGCTGGCGCTGGCCGACGCCTCGGTCCTCGACGTGCCGCTGACCGACCGGCGGGCGCTGCTGGCCAGGGCGCTGTCGGGGGTGTCGGCGCCGGTGCATCTGGCACCCGCGACCACCGACATCGACGTCGCGCGGGGCTGGTTCGAGCGGTACGAGGGCGCCGGCCTCGACGGCGTCGTCGCCAAACCGCTCGCCCTGCCCTATCTCCAGGACCAGCGGGCCATGTTCAAGGTCAAGCACGAGCGGACGGCGGACGTCGTGGTGGCGGGCTACCGGCCGCACAAGAGCGGACCGGTGGTGGGGTCGCTGCTGCTCGGCCTCTACGACGACCGGGGCGTCCTCCAGCATGTGGGGGTGTCGGCCGCGTTCACGATGGCGCGGCGCGCGGAGCTGGTGGCGGAGCTGGAGCCGCTGCGCATGGACGACGTCGGCGGGCATCCGTGGGCGGCCTGGTCCGAGGAGGCGGCGCACGAGACGGCCAGGCTGCCCGGCGCCCCGAGCCGCTGGTCGGGCAAGAAGGACCTGTCCTGGGTGCCGCTCAGACCGGAGCGGGTGGCCGAGGTGGCGTACGACCATCTGGAGAACGGCGCGCGGTTCAGGCACACCACCCGCTTCCGCCGCTGGCGCCCGGACCGCGCCCCGGAGAGCTGCACCTACGCGCAGTTGGAGGAGCCGGTCGGCTACGACCTCGCGGAGATCCTGGGAACGGCGGAGTGACGCGCGGGCCCGCCTGAAGCTGAACAGCCGACGGTCCGGACAGCCGCCCATCTGACCGTCCGACCAACGGACCGTCCGACCAACGGACCGTCCGATCAACTCGTCCGGCGGCCCGCCGACCTGCCCCGGAACCTGGGGGCAACCCGTCGTCCGTCCGGCGGCGCGCTCTTGCGCCGTTCGATGGACTCGTGCACCCGTTCGGCGGTGTTCGCCGCGCGCGCTCCGCACGGCAGGGGTAGGGCCACCGATGAAGTGATGAGCGCACAATCGAACAACATGGACTGGGTGGCAACGGTGGGCATGGGACAGAGGGCGCGCACACGACGCGTGACGACGACGGCGGCGCTGCTGGCCGCGACGGTGACGGTCACCCTGGCGGCGGGGTGCGCGGGCGGACCGCACACCCCGGTGGACGACGGCCGGGGCAGGACCGTCGGGACGCCGGCCGCGACGCCGTCGGACACACCGCCCCCGCGGCGGACGGCCGCCGCCTCCGCGCCGCTCGCCGTGAAGATCGACAATGTCCGCGCGGCCCGCCCGCAGACCGGTCTGCGGGCCGCGGACGTCGTCTACGCCGAGCAGGTCGAGGGCGGTCTGAGCAGGCTGATGGCGGTGTTCGCGACGAAGCTGCCGAAGGTCGTCGGACCGGTGCGCAGCGCCCGCGAGTCGGATCTCGAACTGCTGCGCCAGTACGACCGGCCGACGCTCGCCTTCTCGGGGGCGCAGCACAAGCTGCTGCCGCTGATCGGACAGGCGCCGCTCCGTCCCGAGCAGCCCGGCAATGTCGAGGGCGCCTTCTTCCGGGGCGCCGACAAGGCCGCCCCGCACAACCTGTTCCTGCGTCCGGCCCGGTTGATGCCGACGGCGCCGACCGCGACCGCGCTGACCAATGGGTTCCGGTTCGGCGCGGCGCCCGCCGGGGGCACCCCGCAGACCTCGCGGACCGTCCGCTACCCGTCCGCCTCCTTCACCTTCGACTGGTCGGCCGACCGGCGGCGCTGGCTGCTGTCGACGGACGGCGCACCGACGCTGACCAGCGAAGGGCAGCGGGTCACGCCGGCCACCGTGGTGGTGCAGTACGTGAAGGTGCGGGCGTCGCGGTTCCACGACTTCCTCGGCAACACCACGCCGTACACCGAGACCGTGGGGTCGGGGACGGCGGACGTGCTGCGGGACGGCCGGATGTACGAGGCGCGCTGGAAGCGCGCGAAGCCGGCGGACGGGACGGACTTCACGACGGCGGACGGGCAGCCGGTGAACTTCGCCGAGGGCCAGGTGTGGGTGGTGTTCGCGCAGGCGTCCTGACCGGGCTCAGTGCGGTGCGGCGAGGGGTTCCGCGGGGTTGCGGAGCCCCTCGGCCGCGTCCGCGACCCGGCGGATGAGCGCGAAGAACGTCTGCTGCTCGGCGTCGGAGAGCGGGGCCAGGAAGATCTGGTTCATGCGGGCGGTGCGTACGGCCAGTCTGCGGTGGACGCGCAGGCCGTCGTCGGTGAGGCGGAGCAGGAAACGGCGGCCGTCACCCGGGTCGCGCACCTTGTCGAGGAGTCCGCGGCGGCCGAGGCGGCTGATCACCTCGGCGACGGTGGACCGGTCGAGCCCCACCCGCTCCCCCACGGTCCGCTGGTCGAGTCCTGGCTCGGCGGCCAGGGCGTTGAGGACCGCGAACTGCGGGGAGGTGGTCTCCTCCGAGACCATCGTGTTCCACAGCAGGTAGTGGGCCTGCTGGAGCCGCCGGGCCAGGTGCCCGGGGTGGGTGGTGAGATCCACCGCGGCCATGGTGCGCTCCCGAGGTCGTGTGCGTCGGGGCACCGGCGGGCACCGGCGCGGCGGGTGGCGCGCCACCGGGTTCGACGCGTCGAAATTCGTTGGTGCACTGAACGATACCTGGCTCCTGCCGGACTGTCTCCGGCTCGACGGTGGCCATGTACCCGCTTTTTCCTGGGACCTTGACGGTCGTCCCGCCCGATGGCAGCGTGAAGGAAACTTCACCGAAATGCTCAGTGCCCTGACTGTTTTCGGGCCGGGCTCGGGTACGAGAGGGGCCTTCGCGGATGGACAAGGTGGTGGCCACGGCCGAGGCGGCGGTGGCCGACGTGCCCGACGGCGCGTCCCTGGCGGTGGGCGGGTTCGGTCTGAGCGGGGTGCCGAACGTGCTCATCGAGGCACTGCACGCGCGGGGCGTCGGCGGCCTCGCGGTGGTCTCGAACAACTGCGGGGCGATGGAGTCCGGCCTCGCGGTGCTGCTGGCGGCCGGGCGGATCGCCCGGGTGACGGGGTCCTACATCGGGGCGAACAAGGAGTTCGCGCGCCAGTACCTGGCCGGTGAGCTGGAGGTTGAGCTGATCCCGCAGGGCACGCTGGCCGAGCGGCTGCGGGCCGGCGGCTCGGGCATCCCCGCCTTCTACACCCCGGCGGGCGTGGGCACCCACGTCGCCGAGGGCGGGCTGCCGCTGCGCTACGACGGCGCGGGCGGGGTCGCGCTGTCGTCGCCGCCGAAGGAGGTCCGCGCGTTCGACGGCATCGACCACGTGCTGGAGCGCGGTATCCGTACCGACTTCGCGCTGGTGCGGGCGGCGCGCGGGGACCGGCACGGCAACCTCGTCTTCAACAGGTCGACCCGCAACTTCAACCCCCTGGCGGCGATGGCCGGACGGGTCACGATCGCCGAGGTCGAGGAGCTGGTCGAACCCGGCGCGATCGACCCGGACGCGGTTCATCTACCAGGCATCTTCGTGCAGCGGGTGGTGGGTCTCACCCCTGAGCAGGCCGCCGACAAGAGGATCGAGCAGCGGACGGTGAGCAGCTGATGGCCTGGACGCGGCAGGAGATGGCCGCCCGCGCGGCACGCGAGCTGCGCGACGGGAGTTACGTCAACCTCGGCATCGGGCTGCCGACGCTGATCCCCAACCACCTCCCGCCCGGCGTGCAGGTGGTCCTCGAATCGGAGAACGGCATCCTGGGCACCGGCCCCTACCCGACCGAGGATCAGGTCGACCCCGATCTGATCAACGCCGGCAAGGAGACCGTCACGGTGGTGCCGGGGGCGTCGTTCTTCGACTCGGCGCTCTCCTTCTCGATGATCAGGGGCGGGCACATCGATGTGGCGGTGCTCGGCGCCATGCAGGTCTCCGCCCGCGGCGACCTGGCGAACTGGGCGGTCCCGGGGAAGCTGGTGACCGGCATCGGCGGGGCGATGGACCTGGTGCACGGGGCCCGCACCGTCATCGTGCTGATGACGCACACCGCCAAGGACGGCTCTCCGAAGATCCTGACCCGGTGCACGCTGCCGCTGACCGGCAGGGCGTGCGTGGACCGCGTCATCACCGACCTCGGCGTCCTCGACGTCACCGACGGCGGCCTGGTCCTCGTCGAGACCGCGCCCGGCGTCACGGCCGCGGAGATCGCCGCGAAGACGGCCGCCGAGATACGGGTCGCCGAGGAGCAGACGCCGTGAACTCACCACTTCTCGTACGGGAGTTGTGCTCCCGTGGCGTGCCGGCGCCGTCCGCACCCCGTCCGTCCGCCGCGCAGGAACCGGGAGGAAGCCCGCAGCCATGACCCTCACCCAGCGGGACATCGACCAGGAGATCGCGGCCGCCCGCGCCGCCTACGAGCAGCGCGTCGCCGACGGCGCACCCGTCGAGCACCATCCGCGCCGCGACTACGCCCCCTACCGCTCCTCCGCCCTGCGCCACCCGCGGCAGCCACCGGTGGCCATCGACGTACGGCAGGACCCGGAACTGGTCGAGCTGCGCTCCCCCGCCTTCGGCGAACGCGACCTCACCGACGTCGACAACGACCTCACCCGGCACCACCACGGCGAGCCGATCGGCGAGCGCATCACCGTCTCCGGCCGGCTCCTCGACCGCCAAGGGCGCCCGGTCCGCGGCCAGTTGGTGGAGATCTGGCAGGCGAACGCGGCGGGCCGCTACGCGCATCGGCGGGAGCAGCACGACGCGCCGCTCGACCCGAACTTCACCGGCGTCGGCCGCACCCTCACCGACCCCGACGGCCACTACCGCTTCACGACCGTACGGCCGGGACCCTACCCGTGGCGCAACCACGTCGGTGCCTGGCGGCCCGCGCACATCCACTTCTCGCTGTTCGGCGCGGCGTTCACGCAACGCCTGGTGACGCAGATGTACTTCCCGAACGACCCGTTGTTCCGCCACGACCCGATCCTCCAGTCGGTGACCGACGACGCGGCCAGGCGGCGGCTGGTCGCGACCTACGACCACGGCCTGTCGGTGCCGGAGTTCTCGCTCGGCTACCGCTGGGACATCGTGCTGGACGGCCCGGCCGCCACCTGGATCGAGGAAGGACGCTGATCCGCCATGACGAGGACCGACACCAGCGGCCCGCCATCGGTGCCGCCGACGCCGTCGCACACCGTGGGACCGTTCTACGGGTACGCGCTGCCGTTCCCCGGCGGCGGTGACATCGCGCCCGTCGGGCACCCGGACACGATCACCCTCCAGGGGCACGTGTACGACGGCGCTGGCGACCCGCTGCCCGACGCGTTCCTCGAACTGTGGGGCCCCGACCCGGAGGGGAACGTGCCGGACGTCGACGGCTCGATGCGGCGCGACCCGGCGACCGGCGGCCATCTGGGCCGCAACGGCGTGGAGTTCACCGGCTGGGGCCGGGTGCAGACGGACGCCGACGGCCACTGGTACGCGCGGACGCTGCGGCCGGGCGGGCGCGGGCGGAGCGCGCCGCACCTGAGTGTGTGCGTGTTCGCGCGCGGCCTGCTCGTGCACCTGTTCACCCGGATCTACCTGCCGGACGACGCGGCGGCGCTCGCCGTCGATCCGCTGCTGTCCCGGCTGCCCGGCGCACGGCGCGACACGCTGGTCGCGGCCCGGCGGGGTGACGGCACCTACCGTTTCGACATCCGCCTTCAGGGCGAAGGCGAGACGGTCTTCCTGGAGTTCACGTGAGAGCTGTCCCGTCCGACACCGGCCTGCTCGCCCCCGGCTGGGCCGGTTCGCCCGCCGCCGCCGCGACCGGCGACCCCGCCCACCTCCAGGCGCTCCTCGACGCGGAGGCCGCGCTGACCCGCGCGCAGGCCGCGCTGGGGCTCGCCCCCGCCGAGGCCGCGACGGCGGTGACCGGGGCGGCCGACGCCGGACGGTTCGACGTCGCGTCCATCGCCCTGCGCGCACGGGCCGCGGGCAACCCGGTCATCCCGCTGGTCGCGGACCTGACGGAGGCGGTCGGCGCGGAGTGCGGTCCCTATGTGCACCGGGGCGCCACCAGCCAGGACATCATGGACACGGCGGCGATGCTGGTCGCCCTCCGCGCCCTCGAACCGGTCCTGGCCGACCTCGGCCGCGCCGAACGGGCGCTCGCCCGGCTGGCCGTGGCGCACCGGGACACCGTGCTCGCGGGCCGGACGCTCACCCAGCACGCCGTCCCGACGACGTTCGGCCTCAAGGCGGCCGGGTGGCGGTCGCTGGTGCTCGACGCGCGCGAGCGGATCACCGCGGTACGGGACGCCCTGCCCGCCCAACTCGGCGGCGCGGCGGGCACTCTGGCCGCGTTCGAGGCGTACGGCGCCGGGGACCCGCGGGCCCTCGTGGCGGCCTTCGCGCGGGAGGTCGGGCTGCGGGAGCCCGCCCTGCCGTGGCACACCCTGCGCACCCCGGTCGCCGACCTCGCGGGCGCGCTGGCCTTCACCGCGGGGGCGCTGGGCAAGACGGCCGTCGACGTGCTCACCCTGGCCAGGACCGAGATCGGCGAGGTCGCCGAGGGCAGCGGCGGCGGCTCCTCCGCCATGCCGCACAAGGCGAACCCGGTCAGGGCGACCCTGGTCGCGGCCGCCGCCCGGCGGGCACCGCAGCTCGCCGCGACCCTGTACGGGACGCTGGCCGCCGAGGACGAGCGGCCCGCGGGCGCCTGGCACGCCGAGTGGGAGCCGTTGCGCGATCTGCTGCGACTGGTCGGCGGCGCGGCACGAGACGCCGCCGAACTGGTCGAGAACCTGCGGGTGAACGCGGACACCATGCGCGAACACCTGTCCCTCACGCATGGGTTGATCGTGTCGGAGCGGCTCTCCGCCTTCCTCGCCCCGGTGCTCGGTCGGGCCCGTGCCAGGGCCCTGCTGTCCGAACTGGCGGCCCGCGCCCACACCGAGGACCGCTCCCTGGCCGAGCTGCTCGCCGAACAGCCCGAGTTGACGGACGTCGACCTCAGCGAGGTCACCGACCCCGCCCGCTACACCGGCGCCGCGGGCCCCCTCACCGACCGTGCCCTGGAGCGACGTTGACCGAGAGCCTCCTCAACCACCGCGTGGAGGGCCCCGCCTCGGCGCCCCCGCTGCTGCTCGGCCCTTCGCTCGGCACCTCGTACGCCCTGTGGGACGAGGTGGCGCCCGAGCTGTCCGTCACCCATCGGGTGGTGCGCTGGGACCTGCCGGGCCACGGCGGCTCCCCGGCCGCGCTGGTCGGCCCGGGGGCGACCGTCGCCGACCTGGCCGAGCTGGTGCTCGCGCTCGCCGACTCGCTCGGCATCGAACGGTTCGGATACGCGGGGGTGTCACTCGGCGGCGCGGTGGGCCTGCATCTCGCCGTGCACCACCCGAAGCGCGTCGCCTCGCTCACCGCGATCTGCTCCTCGGCCCACTTCGGCGGCGAGCGGCCCTGGCGGGAGCGGGCCGAGCGGGTCAGACGGGAGGGTCTCGGGTGGCTGGTGGAGAGCGCGGGGGCCCGCTGGTTCGCCGGTGACTTCACCGTGCCCGGCCTGCTGCGCGACCACGCGGAGGCCGACCCCGCCGGGTACGCGGCCTGCTGCGACGCCCTCGCCGCCTTCGACCTGCGCGCCCGGCTCTCCGCCATCCGGGCGCCGACCCTGCTGATCGCGGGCCGCGAGGACCCGGCGACCCCGCCGGCCCACCTGCGGGAGATCGCGGACGCCGTGCCGGGCGCGGCCCTGCTGGAGATCCCCGGTGCCTCGCACCTGGCGCCCGCGCAGCGGCCGGAGGCCGTCGTCGCCGCCCTGCGTGGCCTGCTCGGCCGGCCGGACGGGCGGGGCATGGAGGTGCGGCGGGCGGTGCTCGGCGACCCCTACGTGGACCGGGCGCTGTCCCGGCAGACGCCGTTCACCGCGCGGTTCCAGGACTTCATCTCCCGCTACGCCTGGGGCGAGATCTGGGCCGACCCCACCCTGACCCGCCGCGAGCGGAGCATGATCACGCTGACGGCGCTGGTCGCGCACGGCCATGACGCCGAACTGGCCCTGCATGTACGGGCCGCGCTCCGCAACGGCCTCACACCGGAGGAGATCGGCGCCGTCCTGCTCCAGACGGCCGTGTACTGCGGTGTCCCGGCGGCCAACTCGGCGTTCGCGACGGCCCAGCGGGTGCTGGCGGAGGAGGAACGGGAGGGGCGGGAGGAACGGGAGGGGCGGGAGGAACGGGAGGAGCGGGAGGAACGGGAGGGGCGGGACGGCGACGGAGGCTGACGCGGGCGCGTGTCCCGGCGGACCGGCCCGCGACCGGGATCGCGGCAGCCCGGCCCGTCGCCGGGGCGGGGAGATCAGCGCAGGTCGTCGCCGGGGCGGGGAGGTCAGCGCAGGTCGTCACCGGTGCGCGGTGGTCAGCGCAGGTCGTCGCCGTCCTCGAGCAACTGGCGTGCCTGGGCGACCAGGCCGTCCGCGCCGCAGGAACGGGCCAGCGTCAGGGCGCGGTTGATCTCGGCGACCGAGCGGGAGACGATGCCGTACTCCAGGCGGGCCGCCGCGTGTTCGTACTGGCACGGTGACGATTCCAGATAGGCGACGGCCTGCGCGGCCAGCCGCACCGCACGCTGCCCGGTCTCCAGCGCGGCGGCGCAGCGCAGGGCCTCCCCGATGGCGGTGTCGGTGCCGAACCGCTCGGCCCTGGCCCGCAGTTCGGTGACGAGCCGGGCGGCACGGACCGGGTCGACGGCGGCCAGCGCCTTGGCGAGGTCGGCGGCCCACGGAACGAGGACCGGGTTGTGGTGGCCACGGGCGGTGGCCGCCTTCTCCGCCGCCTCCAGTTCGTTGACCGCCTCCTGGGTCCTGCCGACGGCGAGCAGCAGCCGGCCGCGCACCGAACGCGGGTCGGGCAGCACGATGGTGGACGGGTACGGCGGTGCGAAGCCGTACCGTTCGGCGATCGTCCAGGCCTCGTCGACCTGGCCGCGGGCCAGCAGCACATCGACCAGGTTGCAGGTCGCCGACCAGTACAGGGGCAGCCCGCGGCCGACCCGCTCGGCGAGCCGCAGGGACTCGCGCAGCGACGCCTCGGCCTCCCTGAGCCGGCCGCGTCTGCGGTGGCCGAGGCCCAAGTAGGCGTGGGCGAGCGCGAGATGGCCGCCGCTCCAGCCCGCGGACTCGTAGGAGCGCAGGCTCTCGTTGAAGAGGGCCTCGGCGCGGTCGAGCCGGTCGGTGTAGGCGTAGGAGCTGGCGAGCATCATCAGCAGCTCGATGCCCCACTCGTCGTCGGTCCAGCCGAGTCCTGGCGCGAGCCTGCCGTTGACGAGGGAGCGGTCGCACAGTTCGACGACCTCCTCGGCGTTCTCGCCGTGGGTCATGGCGTCGAAGCCGCGCAGGATGAGCAGGGCGCGCTCGGAGTTGTCCCGACCGGTGCAGGTGTCGGCGAGCGCGGCGAGCCGCTCGGAGCGGCCCGGGGTGCTGTTGTCGCCCGCGATCAGCCCTTCCCACATGTACTGCACGGCCTTGAGCCGCATCCGGGCCGAGCCCTCCTCGTGCCGGGCGGCCTCCGCCTCGACCGTGCGGACGGCCTCGTCCAACTGGTCGTTGTGCAGCAGCGCCTGGGAGAGCCGGACGACGGCGTCCACCCGGGTGTCGGCGTCGAGCCCCGGCATGGTGAGCGCGGTCTGGAGGTGGCCGATGGTCCTGGCGGGCGCGGTGAGCAGGGTGGCGCAGCCGAGTTCGAACAGGACACGGGCGTGCACCTGCTGCAACGGCGGTTCCAGCAGGGCGCGTTCCAGGCAGCGGCGGGCCGCGTCGGGAGCACCGACCTTGAGGTGGTCGCGGGCGGCCTCGCGCAACTGCTCGACGAGTTCCCATCGTCCGGATGCACTTGGAGGAGGTGCCGTGAGGCCATCGCGGCGCCGAGCCCCGAGTCGGTGACGACCTGGGCGGCGATGCCGTGCATCGCGGTGCGCAGGGCGTCCGGTATGGAGTTGTAGACGGCACTGGCGATCAGCGGGTGCACGAACTCCAGCTCGCCGTTGGCGGGTTGGTGGCTGGATTCGGCGACCTCGGTCAGGATGCGGGCGTTGCGCAGGAGTTCGAAGCACCGTGCGGCGTCCTCGTCGTCCAGGGTGGCGAGTTTGCCGACGAGGTCGACGGAGATGCCGTGGCCGAGGATGGCGGCGGCCCAGGCGAACCGGGTGGCCTCGATGCCGAGTTCTTCGAGGCGGGCGACGAGTCCGCCGCCGCGGGCCGCGCGGTTGAGGGCGCGCAGTTCGCAGGCGGAGCTCTCGGTCGGCTGGAGTTCGCTGGCCCGGACCCGGGCAAGGAGTTCGACGGTGTCGTACGGGTTGCCGCCGGTGACGGCCCACACCTCGCGGCAGAACGGCGCGTCGGCGTGGTCGCCCAGGGTGGCGCGGGTGAGCCCGGCGGTGGCGGCCGGGGTGAGGGCGCTCAGGACGGTGGTCGGGCCGTCCGCCGCGGCGGCCACGGAGTCGAGGTAACGGGCTCCCTCGCCGGTGATCTCTCCGGGCCTGCGGGCGACCACGACCAGCACGGACACGTCGTCGAGGCGCTCGCAGAACGCGGCGAGCCAGCGCAGCGTCTCCTCGTCGGCCCACTGCGCGTCGTCGATGAGCAGCACCAGCGGCCAGTCGCGCCGGGCGAGTCTGCGGACGGCGGCGACCAGGCCGTCGCACACGCCCTGCGGGTCGGCGCTGCGGTCTCCCGGGTCGGCGATGCCGAGGGCGGGTCCCGCGATGTCGTACCAGTCGCCGAAGTACTCGCGGGCCTCCTCCGGCATCAGCGAGATCAACGCGGGCTGGAGCAACTGGCGTACGACGTTGAACGGGACGGACCTGAGCGTCTCGCCGCCGCGGGCCGACCAGACCATGCAGCCCTGCCGTTCGGCCAGCCTGCGGGCCGCGCCGAGGAGCGCCGTCTTGCCGATTCCGGCCTCGCCGCGGATCAGCAGAAGACCGCCGGAGGTGGACTTGTCGGCGCACAGGTTCTCGATGGCCTGTACGACGGCGGCGACCTCGTCGTCGCGCTCCCAAAGGGAGCCCGGGGCGGCCTCCGTGGGCCGTACCTCCGTCATCCCGTCACCTCCCGAAGTCGCCCGTTCGACGTACAGACCTTGAGCGTAGCCGCCCGAATGCCGATGTGGTGCCTGGTCCGGGTACCTGTTGCCGTGACGGGTGACGACGGTGTAGGGCGGTCGACGCCCGCGCTCGCGGACCGTTTGGCCGTGGGTGACGTACCGTCAGAAGGCGCTGAGATGACGTTGATTTTCGGACAACGCCGTACCGGGGCGCGGTCCCCCGCGGTGCGGGCGCTGGCCGCGGGTTCGGTGGGCAACTTCGTCGAGTGGTACGAGTTCGGGGTCTACGGGTACTTCGCGACGGTGATCGCGGCGCGCTTCTTCACGCCGGACGGCGGGAACGCGGCGGAGGCGCTGGTGCGGACGTACGCGTCGTTCGGGCTCGCGTTCTTCTTCCGGCCCGTCGGGGCGGCCCTGTTCGGGCGGCTGGGCGACCGGATCGGCCGGCGTCCGGTGCTGATCCTGGTGATCGCGCTGATGACGACGGCGACGACGCTGATCGGCGTGCTGCCGACCTACGCGACGGCGGGCGCCCTGGCGCCCTGGCTGTTGACGTTCCTGCGGATCGTCCAAGGGCTCTCCGCCGGGGGCGAGTTCGGGGGCGCGGTGGCGGTGATGACGGAGTTCGCGCCGCCGGGCAGGCGGGGTCTGTACGGGTCGTGGCAGTCGTTCACGGTGGCGCTCGGGCTGCTCGGCGGCGCGGGGGTGGCGGCGCTGCTCGCCACGGTCCTCTCCGAGGGCCAACTGGGCGCGTGGGGCTGGCGGGTGCCGTTCCTGCTGACGCTGCCGATGGGGCTGGTGGCGCTGTGGTTGCGGCTGCGGCTCGACGAGACGCCCGCCTTCCGGCGGGAGGCGGCGGCGCGGCGGCCGTCGCGGCGCGCGGTGGCGGGCGCGATCGCGCTGGGCGCCGGGCGGGTCATGGGGTGGGCGGCGGCCGGGTACACCTTCCTGGTCGTGCTGCCCGGGTACCTCCAGAGCACGCTGGGAGCGAGCTTCCGTGAGGCGCTGGTCGCGACCGTGCTGGCGAACCTGGGGTTCGCCGCGACGATCGTCCCGGCGGGCGCGCTCAGCGACCGGTACGGGCGCAGGCCGGTGATGCTGACGGGGGCGCTCGGCGTGGTGGTCCTCTCCCTTCCGCTGCTGAACCTCCTCCAGGACAGCGGGACTTCGACGGCGGCGAAGGGCGCGGCGGTGTGCGCGGCGGGCGCGGTGGTCGGTCTGATGGCGGGGCCCGGCCCCGCGATGCTGGCGGAACTCTTCCCGACCAGCGTGCGCCACACCGGACTCGGGCTCGCCTACGCCCTGTCGAACGCGGTCTTCTCGGGCTGCGCGGGCCTCGTCATCACGGAAGCGGTCCGCAGGACGGGGAACGTGGACATCCCGGCGTACTACGCGGCGGCGGCCTGCGCGGTGAGCGCGACGGCCCTGGCGGTCCCCACCGCGCGAAGGGCGAACGGAGGGCGGCTGCCGTCGACCGACGTGGAGGGTGCGCGAGTCGAGGAGGGCGGGCGGTGACTGGCAGCGGTACCGGGCGGGTTGAGCGGAAAGCGACCGGTGGCCGATCGCTGACAGCGCGCGGGCGGACAGGGGGCGGTCATGTCGTCGAGCCAGAAAGCGGGTTGAGCCGATGCGGGTGATCGGGCTGATGTCCGGCACGTCCTACGACGCCGTCGACGCGGCCGCCGCCGATCTGGAGCTGGTCGGGGACAGCCTCGTGCTCGAACCGCTCGGCGCGCGGAGCGAGGAGTACGACGACGAGGTGCGGGAGGCGCTCGTGGCGGCGCTGCCCCCGGGGTCGGTCCCGCTCTCCGAGATGTGCAGGCTCGACACCCTCATCGGGCAGGCGTTCGCGGCGGCCGCCGTCCGGGCCGACCGCGAACTGTGCGCAGGGCGGGCCGAGTTGGTTGCCTCGCACGGGCAGACGGTGTTCCACTGGGCGGAGTCGGGGCAGGTGCGCGGCACGCTCCAGCTCGGGCAGCCCGCGTGGATCGCGGAGGCGACCGGGCTGCCGGTGGTCGCCGACTTCCGGCCCCGGGACATCGCCGCGGGCGGCCAGGGCGCCCCGCTGGTGAGCCTCGTCGACCTGCTGTGGCTGCGCGGCCGGCCAGGCACCCCCGTCGCCCTCAACATCGGGGGCATCGCCAACGTCACCGCCCCCGACGGCACCGCCTTCGACACCGGCCCCGGCTGCGCCCTGACGGACGCGGCGGCGCGGGCCTTCAGCGGCGGCCGGCTCGGCTACGACGACGGGGGCGCGCTCGCGGCGCGCGGCGCGGTCGACCAGCCGTTGCTGGAAAGGCTGTTGGCGGAGCCCTACTACCGGCTCCCGGCGCCGAAGACGACCGGCAAGGAGCTGTTCCACGCCGGGTATCTGCGCGCCGCGCTGGCCGGTCGCGGGACGCTGCCGCCCGAGGACGTCCTCGCCACCCTGACCCGGCTGACGGCGGTGACGATCGCGGACGCGATGCGGGACCTGCGGGCGACGGAGGTGATCACCTCGGGCGGCGGCACCCGCAACCCGGTCCTCCTCCGCACGCTGGCCGGACTGCTGCCCGGGGTCGCGGTGCGCTCCTCCGACGAGTTGGGGCTGCCGTCGGACGCGAAGGAGGCGTACGCGTTCGCCGTCCTCGGCTTCCTGACCGCCCACGGTCTGCCGGGCACCGAGCCCGTGAGCACCGGGGCGCGGCACGCGAGCGTGCTGGGGTCGCTCACCCCCGGCCGGGCCGGGCTGCGGCTGCCGCCACCGGCCGATCGGGCGCCGGTGCGGCTGGTGGTGCGGTGAGGCGGTGAGGCACAGCGGGCGTCGCGGTGCCGGGACGCGTCGGGACATGGGCGCCCGTCGTGACCGGCGGGGCCCGCTGTCCTGAACCGGGGGCCTCTCATCCCCCTTTCACAGACGCCTCATACGGTGGGGCCATGACGCAGGAGACTCCTTCCGGGTGGTATCCCGACCCCGGGCAGACGGATGACGGTCCCGCCACCGAGCGCTGGTGGGACGGCAAGGCATGGACGGAGCGGACCCGGCAGGCGGGTCCGGCCGCCGTAGGGGGTCCCCCCGCGCAGGCGCCGGCCACCGGCCCGCACCCGCAGGACACCGGCCCGACGGACGCCAACCCCGGCGACGGACCCGCGACGGCCGAGAACCCCGCGGACGGACATCCGGGCGGAGGGAACGCGGCGGACGGACATCCGGGCGGCGAGAACCCCGCGGGTGGTCATCCGGGCGGTGGGAACGCGCCGGGTGGTTATCCGGGCGGCGGCTACCCGGCAGCCGGGCAGGGTCCGGGCGGCTACCCGGCAGCCGGGCAGGCCCACGACGGGTATCAGGCGGCCGGACCGGTCCCGGGCGGCTACCCGGCGGCCGGGCAGGCCCCCGGCGGGTATCCGGGCGGCGCGTACCCGCCCGCCGGTTACCCGTCCTACCCCGCGTACCCGGCGCAGCCGCCGGCCGCGTCCCGTCGCGGGCTGCGGGTCGGCGCAGCCGTCGGCGCGGCCGTGGTGGTGCTGGCCTGCATAGGCGTGGGCGTCTACGCCCTCACCGACGGCGGCGGGTCCGACAACACGTCGTCCTCGCGGCCCGGCCCCGGCGGGCAGAACGGCGGGCCCGGCGGTTCGGAGGGCGGCCAGGGCGGCCCGTTCGGGCAGGGCCCGGGTGGTGGGTCGGGCGGCGGTGACGGCTCCGGCGGGGGCGACGGCGAGTCGCCCGCCCCCGGCCAGTCCGAGGCGCCGAAGATCGAGAGCGGCGCGGTGACCGACTCCGTCAGCGGCATCAGCATCCCGATCCCGGACGGCTGGTACGGGCAGCAGCTGAGCGTGGGCGCGCAGGTCTCCTCCAACGACACGTACAAGTGTCCGGGCGACACCTCCAAGTCCTGCACCAAGGGCGGCGCCTACTCCGCGCCCGCCCAGGCGCTGGGCACCAAGGGCTCGACGGCCGAGGAGGTCGCCAAGGCGGACATCGCGGGGAACGCCGAGGACTCCTACGGCGGCAAGACGTACGGCTCGATCACCTCGCACGACGTGCTCGCCTCGAAGGCCGTCACGGTGGCCGGGCAGAAGGGGTACCTGGTCCGCTGGAAGGCCGTCACGAGCAAGGGCGACGACGGCTACGTCCAGTCGCTCGCCTTCCCCGCGCCGTCGAACCCGCAGTTGATCGTGGTGGTCAGGTTCGGTGTCGACGTCGGCGAGAAGCAGAGCGTCCTCGACGAGATCACGAAGGGGATCAAGGTGTCCTCGGGCGGCGGTGACGGCCAGACCGTCTGAGCCGGCCGGCCCGTCCCGTACAGCAGTCGGCCGGGTGGGGCGCCCCTCCGCTCAAGGGGAACCCCACCCGGCCGGGGGGTGCGCGCCGCCCCCGTCCCCACGGTGCGGCGCGGCCGGGCCACCGTCCAGTCATCCCATGGACGGCGACCCGGGTCTCAGGTGAGGCCGAGTGCCGGTAGCACGGCGGCCTCCACGAAGCGGACCAGATAGTCCGGGTCGGCGTACTCGCCCTCCAGGACCGGTCTGACCCGCAGTACGCCGAACATCTGCGCCGGCACGTACTCGAGCGCCGGATGGTCGGCGGCGACCTCGCCGCGCTCCACCCCGCGCCGCAGGATCGCCTTGAGCGCGGCGATCTCCGGGTCGACGAGGGCCTCGCGCAGCGCCTGCTGCAGTTCGCGGTCCTGGGTGACCGCGTGGCCGAGCGCCTGGAGCAGCCGGGTGTCCTTGCCCGACCACTCCCCCGCGGCCCGTGCCGCGCGCCGCAGGTCCTCGGCGAGCGAGCCGGTGTCGATGCCGGTGAAGCGCGCCTGCCTGGCCGAGCGCAGGGCGGCGGCGACGAACTGCGGCTTGGTCTTCCACTGCCGGTAGAGCGTCGACTTGCTGCACCTGGTGCTGGCCGCGACGCCCTCCATGGTGACGGAGTCGTAGCCGCATTCGCGGACCTGTTCGAGCACGGCGTCGAAGAACTCCCGCTCACGCTCCGGCGTGATCTTGGAGCGGCGCGTGGCGGTGACCGTGTCCGGTCCGTCCGCAGCCTGCGACGTCATCGTCTCGTCTCCTCACCGGTCGTCCGGGGCCCGGGGCCCGCCGCGCTGGTCTGCCGTCAGTCCATCGATACGCAAGTGTACCGGTACTGAATCGTATCGGTACACTTGCGTATCGGTACACTGTCGTATCGGAACGAAGTCGTATCGATGGCGCGCGACCTGCCCCAGGCATCCCACGCACCATGCGCACCTCACGCAACACATGCGGCACATGCGGCACATGCGTCACGCACAGCACACGCCGCATCCGCACGACACGCACCACCATCAGCACCACGTCAGCGAAGGGGCCGGGGGATGAATGCCCGAACCGAGCCTGGAGAAGCGGGGTCACGCGCGATAGCGCGGCCCCCGCTCGTCCGTGAACTCCTGCTCGTCGCAGGGCTGTTCCTCGTCTACAAGTTCGGCAGGCAGCTGGCCACCGGCCACACCGCCGAGGCGTTCCGCAACGCGGGCCGCGTCTGGGACCTGGAGCGGACGCTGCGGCTGCCGGGCGAGGGCACGGTCCAGTCGCTGCTGCTGCACGGCGAGACGCTGACGGAGTCGGCGAACGTCTACTACGCCACCGTCCACTTCCCCGCGACCGTGGCCTTCCTGGTCTGGCTCTACCTGCGCCGCCCGGCGCACTACGTCTGGGCCCGCCGGGTGCTGGCCGCCGTCACCGCCGCCGCCCTGGTGCTGCATCTCACGTTCCCGCTCGCGCCGCCCCGGATGCTCGCGGCCACCGGCCTGGTCGACACCGGGAAGGTCTTCGGTCCCTCGGTCTACGGTCCGCCGCGGACCGACCACCTCTCCAACCAGTTCGCGGCGATGCCGTCGCTGCACTTCGGCTGGGCCCTGATGGTCGCGATCGGCCTGATCGTGGCGACCCGCTCGCGGCTGCGCCTGCTGTGGCTGCTGCACCCGCTGCTGACGCTGCTGGTGATCGTCGGCACCGCCAACCACTACTGGCTCGACTGCCTCGCGGCGGCGGCGCTGCTCGGCCTGGCGCTCGCGGTGATCCGCGCGCCGCGTGCCACGGCGACGGGCGCGGAGCCCCGGAAGGCGTCGCCGCCGCGTACCCGGACCACCGGACGCGACCCGGGCGACCTCGCGCCGGCCGGTGCGAACGTCCTGGCCGGAGCGGGACGATGAGTGCCACCCTGGTCGCCGTCGCCCTCTCGCTCTGCTCCGCCGTCGCCTACGCGGCCGCCGCGGTCGCCCAGGAGCGGCTCGCCTCCCGCAACCCCGGCTCGGGGCTGCTCGCGCTGCTCGGCTCGGGCGCCTGGTGGGGTTCGGTGCTGCTGAACGGCTCGGCCGCGCTGCTGCACGTGGTGGCGCTGAAGTACGGACCGCTGACCGTGGTGCAGCCGCTGGGCGCGCTGACACTGGTCGCCGCCGTGCCGCTGGGCGCGCGGATCGCCGGACGGCGGGTCAGTGCCGTGGAGTGGCGGGGCACCGCGTTCACGCTGGTCGGGCTGGCCGCGATCCTCGTGACGGCGTCCGGGTCGGCCCCCGACGAGGTGCTCGGCACGCCCGAGGCGCTGATCCTGGCGGGCGCGACGGCGACCCTGATCGGGATGCTGGCGTGGCCGGGCGCGCGGCCGGGGCTGCGGCACGCGACCGGTTCCGGGGTCGCCTCCGGGGTCGCCTCGGCGCTCACCCAGACGGTGACCGTGGCCGCCACGGACCGCTCGGGCTCGCTGCTGACCTGGCAGGTGATCGGGGTGGCGCTGCTGGTGGCGGCGTTCGCGACCGGCGGGCTGCTGCTGTCGCAGACCGCCTACCGGGGCGGTCTCGGCGCCCCGCTCGCGGTGGTGACGCTGGCCAACCCGGTCGCCGCCGCGGTGATCGGGCTCACGCTGCTCGGGGAGCGGCTGCGGGACGGCGCGGCGGGCATCCTGCTCGCGCTGGTGGGCGCGGGGCTCGCGACCTGGGGCGTGCTGCTGCTGACCCGGGCGGCCCCGGCGCCCGCCGAGGTCCCGGCGGACGACGACGAGCACCCGGTGGCCGCCGTCCTCGCGCTGCGTCCGGACTCGGCGTCGCAGGAACCGGCGCTGGTCCCCCGCCGCCCCCAGGAACCGGGGCATCTCACAGCGCTGTAGGGCCCCTGGCCCGTACGGAAAGGCCCGGCAGGGCGGCCGACCGCCCCACCGGGCCACGGCGTTGTCGCCGCCGGTCCGCCGCGCCTGGCTCAGCCGAAGCCGCGTGAGTCCTGCTTGAGGGCCGTGTCGACGGTCAGGGCCGTGGCGACGACCAGGCTCAGCAGGGGCTCGGGGAGCTGGTAGTGGATCTGCAGGACGTAGTTGTCCGCGGTCGTGAACATCGTCTTGGCGAGGCCCTCCCAGGTCTTGGTGATCCGGGCGACCTCGTTGCCGTCGTGGTCGACGATCGCGAAGTTCCAGGCACGCCAGTTCTCCGCCTTGATCGCGCCGACCTGCCGGCCGTCCACGTTCATCGCGAAGTTGATCTTCCCGATCATGTTCTGCTGGACGATCTCACCGACCGGCGTCCCGTCCGGACGGGCCACGACCACCCGGGACTTGAAGATCTTCGCGGGCCGGGTCAGCAGCAGTTGCGGGGCGCCGTGGACGTCGCGGATCTCCAGGCGGTGGGTGAGGAACTGGTCGAGGCTCGAGACGAAGCGCAGCACCTTGCGCAGGGCGCTCTGGCCGACCTCGGTGACCGAGCCGATCGGGTTGCCGTTCTGATCCATGACCTTGTACTCGTTGGTCAGCTCGATCAGTTTGGCCTTCTGGTTGACCACCAGGACCGGTTCGGTGAAGACGGTGCCGCCGCCGGGGCCGCTCGGCGCGACCCCGGCCTGCCGCTGCACCTGGCCCCGCACGCGCGGGTCGGCGGAGGCGGGCTGCTGCGGCGGGACCTGCGGGGCGGCCGTGCCCTGCCCGTCCGGACTGGTGTGTTCGGTCCACTGGGAGCCGTCCCAGTAGCGCAGGGTCTTCGCGGCACCGTGCGGGTCCGCGTACCAGCCTGCGGGAGTGTTCGATTGCGTGGTCACCGGCGCACACTACCGTGACGGCATCGGTTTCCGGCCACCCCCGCAGATACGGTATTCATCCTCCTTTACCGTGTGATGATCGCCGGATCGCTCACGCCCGGCTGCCCGTTCTCGACATGTCCGGCGAATCGCCGCAGGTATCCAGGGTCGGCGTCGGACGTGACGCTCACGTCGTACCAGCGCCGGCTCGCCGCGAGGACCACGGTGTGCCGGACGGTGGCGCCGGGACGGACCGTGAAGGTCCTGGCCGGCAGGCCGTAGCCGCCGGTGAGCCGCAGAGTGGCGGTGCCCGCGCCCTTGTTGGTGAGGGTGAGTTCGAGGTCGTCGCCGCGGTGGCGGGCGGTGACCTCGGGACCCGCGACCTTGTTGGGTCCCTTGAAGACGCGCAGGAAGCCGTTGGGGCCGTGGGCGGTCAGGTCGTAGGAGCCGCCCGAGTAGGCCGAGTTCCAGGTGTCCGCGAGCGTCTTGCCCGCCTCGGTCGTGTAGGTCCACGGCCCGTCACCGCGGTTGCCCGAGGTGATCAGGAAGGCGGCTCCCGCCTGCGGTCCCGAGGCGAGGGCGAGGGTGAACTTCCCGGCCCCTGTGTCGGCCGAACCGTCCACGTACGGCGCGTACTTGAGGGCGCGGGCCGGCCGGCTGCCGGGTTCCTGGACGGGCAGGACGCCCTTGGCAGGCGGGGTCGGACGGTAGTCGGGGTGGCGGTCGCGGTCCGGCGGCCGGTAACCGTCGGTCGCGGGCAGCGTGACCCGTCCGGTGTCCGCGCGGGAGAAGTCGAAGGCCGCCGTCAGGTCGCCGCAGACCGCGCGCCGCCAGGGCGAGATGTGGGGCTCGTGGACGCCGAAGCGGCGCTCCATGAACCGGATGATCGAGGTGTGGTCGAGGGTCTCGGACAGGACGTGGCCGCCCTTGGTCCACGGCGAGACGACCAGCATGGGCACCCGCTGGCCGAGTCCGTACGGTCCCGCGACGGTGCCGCCAGCGCCCTTGAACACGTCGAGTCCCGCGTCGACCGTGGAGAGGCCTTGCGCGGCCGAGGCGGGCGGGAACGGCGGGACGTGGTGGTCGAAGAAACCGTCGTTCTCGTCGTAGGTGATGAACAGGGCGGTCTTCGCCCACACCTTCGGGTCGGAGGTGAGGACGTCCAAGACCTGGGAGATGTACCAGGCGCCGTAGTTCGCGGGCCAGTTGGGGTGTTCGGTGAACGCCTCGGGCGCGACGATCCAGGAGATCTGCGGCAGCGTGCCGCCCCGGACGTCCGCCTTCAGCCGGTCGAAGTAGCCTTCGCCGGTACGGGCGTCGGTGCCGGTGCGGGCCTTGTCGTAGAGCGGATCGCCGGGCTTCGCGTCGCGGTACTGGTTGAAGTAGAGCAGCGAGTTGTCCCCGTAGTTGCCCCGGTAGGCGTCGGAGATCCAGCCCCAGCCGCCGGCCGCGTCGAGCCCGTCGCCGACGTCCTGGTAGATCTTCCAGGAGACGCCGGCCGCCTCCAGCCGCTCCGGGTAGGTCGTCCAGCCGTAGCCCGCCTCGTCGTTGCCGAGGACCGGGCCGCCGCCCTGGCCGTCGTTGCCGGTGTGACCCGTCCACAGATAGTAGCGGTTGGGGTCGGTGGAGCCGATGAACGAGCAGTGGTAGGCGTCGCAGATCGTGAAGGAGTCGGCGAGCGCGTAGTGGAACGGGATGTCGTCACGGGTCAGGTACGCCATCGTGGTGGACCCCTTGGCGGGCACCCAGCGGTCGTACCTGCCGCCGTTGAAGGCGGCGTGGCCGTCGTTCCAGCCGTGCGGGAGGTCCTGGATGAAGGCGAGGCCGAGGTCGTCGGCGTCCGGGTGGAACGGCAGGATGTCCTTCGCGCCGTCGGACTGGTGCCAGACCGATGTGCCGTCGGGCCTGGTCACCGGGCGCGGGTCGCCGAAGCCGCGGACTCCGCGCAGCGAACCGAAGTAGTGGTCGAAGGAACGGTTCTCCTGCATCAGCACGACGATGTGCTCGACGTCCTCGATCGACCCCGTGCGATGGTTCGCGGGGAGCGCGGCGGCGCGTTCGATGCTGGCGGACAGGGCCGTGAAGGCCGTTGTCGCACCCGCGAGTTGGAGAAAACGACGCCGATTGACCTCGGGCATGGGTGGGTGCCTCTCATCCTGGGGGGCGCGGATGGTCGGATCATGACGAACGGTGCGCGCAGCGAGTGTTGCAAGAGCAACGAACGTCAGGGAAGGGCCGGGTGGCGCCGATGTGAAAGTCGGCGGTACGCGGGGGGTCGGTGACGGCGGTGGGGTGCGCGGGACCGGCGGCCGAGGAGGGCGTGCGCGGGGCCGCCCGGCACCCCGCGTCCCGGCCCGGCCTGGTCCGGCGGGCGCGCGGGGTGGCAGACGGCCGGTGGCGCGGTGCGCGCGCGGGGCCGGCGGCCGCCCGTTCCACCTCGGAGTGCATCACGCGACGCCCGCCCGACTCACCCGTACACAAGGGCTTCGCTTCGGCTTACCCTGATTTTTCCGCACGGCTGACGAGGGGGACGACGTGGGGACTCGGAATGCCGGTGCCTCCGTGCCGCCGGGCGCGGCCGGCTGGCGGGCCCGCATCCACGGCCGCGAGGGCGCGGGCGTCGCGGGAGCCGGCCTGCTGCTCACCGAGCGCACGGTGCTGACCTGCGCGCATGTCGTCGAGGCCGCCCTGCGCCTGCCGGACGCGGACCGGCCGCCCGAGGGCACGGTCCGGGTGGACTTCCCGGCCGCGGAGGACGGCGGCGCGGTGCCGGCCAGGGTCGTCGAGGGCGGCTGGCTGCGGCGGCCGCCCGCCCTGGATCTGGCGGTACTCGAACTGGCGGAACCACCGCCGCCGTCCGCGGTGGCGGCGCCGGTCGCGGTGGGCGGCGCCGAGACCGGGGCGCTGGTCACGCTGTTCGGGCATCCGGCGGCCGTCCCCGACGGGGTGTGGACGCGCGGCCGGGTGGCGGGCGCGGGCGGCCCGCACGCGCGGTGGCGGCAGATCGACGGCCTCGACGCGGTCGGCGCGCCGGTGGAACGGGGCTTCAGCGGCGCCGGGGTCTGGGACCTCGGACAGGGGCGGGTGGTCGGGGTGCTGGCCGCCGTCCTGGTCACCCGGCGCACGGACGGTCCCGGCGGCCCGCGGGTCTCCTGGATGATCCCGCTCGACGTCCTCGACCCGGCCCTGCTGCCGGCCGCCCCACCGCCCACCGCGCCGCGGGCCGTCGATGACTGGGCGGCGGCGCCGCCGAGTGCGCTGTGGCCGCTGGTCGACCGGCTGCTGGCCATGGAGTCGTTCCGGCTGGACGCGGGCCCGCAGCTGCTCGGCCAACTGCCCGCCGAGATAGCCGCGGGCACCACCCGCTCGGCCAACCCGCGCGTGCAGCTCTACCATCTGGTGGGCCGCTGCGGGGAGTTCGCCCGCGGACCGGCCGCGCTGGTCAGGGCGGTGCGCTGGCTGGAGGGGGACACCCTCGCCGTGACGGAGTTCGCGGCGGAGGCCAGAAAGACCTGGCCGGACCGGCTGGCCGACGATGACTGAACCCCCCGCCCCCGATCCGGGGGCCTCGGCCGGACTCGCGGACGCCCTGATGCGGGTCTCGGTCCTCGACTCGCTCGACGCGCGCAGACTCTGTGTCCTCGACGCCCTCGACCGGCTCCGACTGCGGTTGTCCGTCCCGGAGTTCGACGACAAGAAGATGCACATCGTGGTGATGGTGCGGGCCTTCGCCACGGTGCCCGACGGCTGGCGGCGGCTCGCCGAGGCGGTCGGCCACCTCGCCCACCACGACCTGCCCTCCCAGCACGCGCTGTCCCTCGTCGAACCGGTGCTGCCGCCCGTCCTCGACGCCCCGGCGCTCGACGGCCTCAACCGGCTGCTCGAAGGGCTCGACCGGACGAGCGTGCCGCAGCTCCCGGCCGTCTACCAGCAGGCCGCGGGCGAACACTTCGGCCCGCTGCCCGAGTTCGTGCACACCGCGTGGGACGCGCACCAGCTGCTCACCCACACCAACCGCCCCGCCGAGGGCGCCCCACGCACCGTGCGGTTCCTGCAGGGGCTGGCGATGGTCCTCACGCCGGACCGCGGGGACGCGCTGCGCGCCTGGGTCAGCCGCCAGGTGCGCGGCACGGCGGCGGACCACGTGGAGGCGCAGCGGATACTCGACGACTCCCGTGCGCACGCGGGCGGTTCGGCGTCCAAGTCGGTGCGCCCCGCCTATCTCCTGATCCGGCTCGCCCCGGCGACGGCGTCACCCGACCGGGTCGACATCAGCTGCTGGGCGAGCAGCGGGGCGTCCTGGGAGCCGCGCAGACGCGAGCAGTCCTCGGTGCCCGCCTCTTCGGTGCGGGCCCGGGTGGCGACGCTGATCGACCGTGAGGAGGCCCGGCTGCGCACCCATCGCGGCAGTCTCGTACTGGAGTTCATACTGCCCCTCTCGATGATGAACGAGCCCGTCGAGCAGTGGTCGAGGCACAGCGCCTTCGGTGAGGACTCGGTGTGGGGCGGCGGGCTCGGCGGGCCCCCGATCGGAGTGGACTACCGGGTGGTGGTGCGCAGCAAGGAGCGCATCGACGCACAGCAGTTGCACCGGACCTGGAACGAGCGCTGGGACGTGCTGTCGGCGGCGGAGCCGCGGGCCACCGCGCACCAGTGCGCCCGGGGTGACGGGGCGCGGGCCGAGTCGCTCTACGAGCATCTCGCCCGTGCCCCGCACATCGTCCTGATGACCCTGGGTTCCGCGCCGGACGACCCGCACGGCAGGAGGGAACTGCTGGTGGGTCTCCAGGCGGGTCTGCCGCTGCTGCTGTGGAGCCGCGGGGGCGGTGCGGCAGGGCCGTCGGCCGCGCTCCACGAGGGCTTGCTCCAGGGGGACTTGGAGGAGGTTCTGGGAAGGCTGACGTCCTTGCGCTCGGCTCCCCATCCGGGGGACGATGACGCCGGGGGTTGCGGCCCCCGGCTCGCCGTGTTGTGGGACGACCCGAACCGGCTCCCGGAGATTCCGGAGCCAATTGCCTGAGTGTGCGCGGCGGCAGTTCCGAGAGGTCGGGGAGCGGCCGCCCAGTGGACCCCGCCAGGGTTGTGGGAGAGGGGGTGGCTATGAGCGGCGAATCGCGGCAGCCGCGGGTGGCCGAGGGCGCGTCCTGTCCCACCGGCCGGGCCGACGACTGGTGGATCTACCGGGGTACCGGCGAACCGGACGGAGACGGCCGTCTCATCGAGCAGTTGCCGCCCCCGCCGCCGTGGCGGGACTTCGACGGCGCTCCCCTCGCCTCCGGGCCCGTCCCCCGTGACGACGCGGAGATCCGCCGCCGTCTGGGCGCTCCCGGCGCCGGGGTGCGCGCCTCGTCGGCCGAGGAGACCGACCTGGTCAACGCGGCCCTCTTCCTGCGGCGTCCGCTGCTGGTCACCGGCCCTCCCGGGGTGGGCAAGTCGAGCCTGGCGCACCGGGTCAGCCGTGAACTGGGCCTGGGGCGGGTGCTGCGCTGGACGATCACCAGCAAGTCCACGCTCAAGGAGGGGCTGTACGGCTACGACGCGATCGGCCGGGTGCAGGAGGCGTCCGCCCGTGACGCGCTCGGCGTCCCGGGTCCGCCGGAGGGCCCCGGACCGGGCGCGGACGGCTCGTCCCTCGGTGACTTCATCCAACTGGGCCCGCTGGGAACGGCGTTGCTGCCGAGGGAGACCCCCCGGGTGCTGCTCGTCGACGAGTTCGACAAGGCCGACACCGATCTCGCCAACGATCTGCTGGGCGCCTTCGAGGACGGCGAGTTCCGCATCCCCGAGCTGTCCCGGGTGCGGGCGCGGCTGCCCGAGGTGGCGGTGCACACCGACGACCCGGACGACACCCATGTGGTGCGGCACGGCCGGGTGCGCTGCCGCGCCTTCCCGTTCGTGGTGATCACCAGCAACGGCGAGCGTTCGCTGCCGCCCGCGTTCCTGCGGCGCTGTCTGACGCTGGAGATGCCGCCGCCGGACGCGGACCGGCTGGCGGAGATGCTGGCGGCGCAGTTCACCGAGGGCGACGGCGACGAACGCGCGCTGATGATCCGGGACTTCCTGTCCCGGGCGCTGACCGGCGGCACCCTCGCGGCCGACCAGTTGCTGAACGCCGAGTACCTGCGGCTCTCCCCCGGCGGTCCGGGCGAGGGCGCGCTGAACGGACTCCTGCACGCGCTTTGGCAACGGCTCGACGAAGTTGGTTCTGCATGACCTTGCCGCCCTCCCGCCGCGGCAGGGCGAGCAACGGCAGCGCGCCGGCTGTCGCCTCGCGCGGGGAGGTGTGCGCGCGGCTGACCGCGCACGCCGCGGGCGAGGTGGTCTGGCTGGCCGCCCAGATCGACCGACGGACCCGCGCCGCGCGCACGGCGCGTCCGTCCACCGCCGACGGCAGCGACACCGCTGACGGCACGGGCAGCGTCGACGGCACGGGCACCGCCCTCGACGCCGCCGCCGAGCCGCCCGCCGTCGAACTCCCGCCCGAGGCGGCGGTGTCCGGGCCTGAGCCCGGAGGTGGGCAGGAGGTCGTCGGGGCGCCGGCGCCGGTCGGGCCGCCCGCCCCGGTGCCCGCGCGGGTCGCGCTCGACGCCGTCGCGCGCCCCCTGTGGTCCAGGGCGGCCGCCCGTCCCGCGCTGGAGGCGTCCCGGCCGATCGAGCGGGCGCTGCGTCCGCTGCGGCTGCGGCTGCCGTCGGCGCGCGTTCGGCTGCTGGACGAGGAGGCGACCGCCGAGTCCCGCGCGGAGCAGGGCAGTTGGCTGCCGTGCTTCAGGCCGGCGCCGGAGCGCTGGCTGTCCCTGACGCTGGTCGTCGACAGCGGCCTCTCGATGGGCCTGTGGACGCGGATGGTGCGGCAGTTCGAGGCGGTGCTGCTCGGCTCGGGCGCCTTCCGTGACGTCCGGGTATGCCGCTGGGCCGACGGGACCGGCCGGGGTCGGCGCGGCGGCGTCCCGGGCCGGTCCGACCGGCAACTGGTGCTGGTCCTCACCGACATGTACGCGCACCACTGGCGGGACGGCAGCGCCCACCACCGGCTCGCCCGCTGGGCCGCGACGATGCCCACGGCCGTCGTCAGCACGCTTCCCGAGCATCTGTGGGCGCGGCTGCCCACGGTGCCGTTGCGCACCCGGCTGCGCAGTCCAGGACCGGCCGCCGCCAACGCCCGCTGGTGGCACCGTCCGGACGACTTCGCGCTGCCCGGGTTCCCCGAGGAGCGGCAGCCGCCGTGGCTCGCCGTACCGGTGGTCGAGCTGACGCCCGACGGGGTGGGGCAGTGGGCGCGGCTGGTACGGCACGAGCGGCCCGCGGAGTTCACGATGCGGGTGCTGCCGGTGTCCGCCGGTGGCCCGACGCTGCCGCCCCGGCCGCCGTCCCCGCCGCAGCCGCTGTCGGCGGCCGACCACGCCCGTCGACTGCGGGCCCAACTGAGCCCCACCGCCTATCACTTGGCGCAGCTCGGTGCCGCCATCCCGCTCAACCTGACCATCCTCCAGCTGCTGCGGCACACCCTGCTCCCCGAGGCCAGGCCGTGGCATCTGGCCGAGTTGCTGGTGAGCGGGCTGCTGCTGCCCTCCCCCGGCGATCCGGACGCCCCCGAGGTGCCGGGCCCCGCCCGGGTCGACCTGGAGTTCGCGACGGCGGGGCTGCGGCAGGAGCTGCTGGCCGAGGGCACCCGCGGTGAGACCGCGCGGGCTGTGCGGGTGGCCTTCGACCACCTGGCGAACACGGTTCCGGGTGCCACCGGGGGCGCGCTGCGCCAGGTACGCGACCTCGTCACCGATCCGGGCGGTGCCGCGCGGCTCCCGCTGGACGGCGTCCGGAGCTGGCTGACCCCGGTGCTGCCCGCGCTGACCGCGCTGGACGGGCGGCACACCGCCGCCGCGACCCTGCTGCACCGGCGGCTGCGGTACGGGGAGGAAGCGGTACCGCCGCCCGCGCCGGTGGAGACTCAGCGTCACAACAGTGATACACAGGGCGAAGATTTCAGCGCTCCGACCCCCGACCTCCCCTTCGGCGAGACCCCGACTCGCCCGCCGGTGGAGGGCGAGGCAGGAGCACCCGAGGACGATGGAGGGAACGTGTCCGTGACGGGCGTGCGGTCCGATGCCGCGACGACAAGGGGCGACGGGACACGGAAACCGCCGCCCGTCTGGGGCCATGTGCCCCCACGGAACCGCGCCTTCACCGGACGCGAACAGTTGCTCGAAGACCTGCACAGGCGGCTCCAGGAAGGCACCACCGCCGTCCTGCCCGAGGCCCTCCAGGGCATGGGCGGGGTCGGCAAGTCCCAGCTCGCGGTCGAGTACGTGTACCGCCATCTGCACGAGTACCAGGTGGTCTGGTGGATCCCCGCCGAGCAGTCCCAGCAGATCCGGCAGGTGCTGGTGGAGCTGGCCAGGCGGCTGGGCCTCGACGTCGGCACCGGCGAGGCCAACACCGCCGTCCCCGCCGTCATCGAGGCGCTGCGGGTGGGTGAGCCGTACAAGAACTGGCTCCTCGTCTTCGACAACGCGGAGGTCCCCGAAGCCGTTCGCGAGTTCTTCCCCACCAACGGCCCAGGACGCATTCTCGTGACTTCCCGCAATGCCCAGTGGGCGACCGCCGCCCGCCCGCTCGAGGTCGATGTGTTCGCCCGCGAGGAGAGCCGCGAACTGCTCCAGCTGCGCGCCCCCAACCTCGACGACGACACCGCGAACCGGCTGGCGGAGACCCTCGGCGACCTGCCGCTCGGCATCGAGCAGGCCGCGGTCTGGCTCTCCGAGACCGGCATGCCGGCCGACGAGTACCTGCGCCTGTTCGAACGGCAGGCGGCCGACCTGATGGTCAGCGACCCGCCCCCCGACTACCCCCTGTCGGTGGCCGCCGCGTGGAACGTCTCCCTCGACCGGCTCCAGAAGAACCACCCCGCGGCCCTCCAACTCCTCCAGGTGTGCGCCTTCTTCGCGCCCGAGCCGATCTCCAGGCGGCTGCTGACCGGCGTCCGCGACGCCCCGGTGCCGCCCGAACTCGCCGCCGCGCTGAGCGACCCGATCCGGCTCGGCCGGGCCATCCGGGAGATCAACCGGTACGCGCTCGCCCGGATCAACCACACCACCAACACGATCCAGTTGCACCGGCTGGTGCAGCGGGTGCTGATCAACCAGATGCCGGACAGCCTCAAGGAGCAGATGCGCAACGGCGCCCACCGGCTGCTCGCCAAGGGCGACCCGGGCGCTCCCTCCGACTCCGGCCAGTGGCAGCAGTACGGCGAGCTGCTGCCGCACGTCCTCAGCAGTCGCGCGGTGGAGTCCACCGACCCGTGGGTGCGCCAACTCGTCCTGAACGAGATCCAGTACATGTTCACCTGGGGCGACCACCAGGGCTCCCTCGACCTCGCCAAGCAGGCGTACGAGACCTGGCACGCGGTCGACGGCGAGCGGGCCGAGCCGGTCCTGATGGCGGCGAAGCTCTACACCGACGCGCTGCGCATCCTCGGCCACTACCGGGTCGCCTACGAGCTGGACCAGCGCACCCTGGAGCTGATGACGGAGACTCTCGGGCCCGAGCACGAGATGACCCTGGAGATCACCGGGATGCTCGCCTGGGACCTGCGGATGCGCGGTGACTTCACGGCCGCCTCCGAACTGGACCGGCAGTGCTTCGACGCGTGCCGGCGGCTGTTCGGGCCCAACGACCTGTCCACCCTGATCGTGGCCCACCGGGTGGCGCTGAACCTCCGGCTCACCGGCGACTTCCGCGAGGCGCTCGAACTGGACCGGGACACCCACCGCCGCAAGGTGGAGGAGCTCGGCGAGAACGCCCTGTCGACCCTCGGCACCCTCGCGGGCGTCGTCCGCGACCGGCAGGAGGCGGGCGAGTACATGGGGGCGCGCGACCAGCAGCAGGACGTGGTGGGGCGCTACGAGTACAACTACGGCTCCAAGAACCCGACGACGGTCTCCGGGTACCGCGGCCTCGCGGTGGCGGAGCGGCGGGCGGGCCGGCACGCGGAGGCCATCGAGCTGTCCGCGAAGGCCCTGCGGATGTTCCGCAACCGCTACGGCGACAACTACCCCGACACCCTGGCCGCGTTGCTGGCCCACTCCGTCGACGTCCGGCACAGCGGCGACCTGCCGCGTGCGCTGGAGCTGAGCGCGCAGGGCTGCGCGGGATACCAGCGGCTGTTCGGCGCCGCCCACCCGCACACCCTGGGCGCGCAGGTCAATCACGCGGTCTGCCTGCGGCTGCTCGGGCGCGGCGAGGAGGCGCGGCAGCTCAACGACCGGCTGCTCGCGGGCCTTTCCGACGCGGTCGGCGAGGACCACCCCAACACCCTGGCCTGCGCGACGAATCTGGCGGCCGACCTGTACGAACTGGGCGAGGTGCAGGCGTCGGTCGAGCTGAGCACCGCCACCCTGGAGCGCAGCCGCCGCCGGCTGGGCGAGGACCACCCGGCCTCCCTGGCCGCGTCCGTGAACCTCGCGGCGGGGCTGCGGCTGCTGGGCCGCGCCGAGGAGGCCGACGCCCTGCACGCGGACACGGTCGCCCGGTACACCCGCACGCTCGGCGCCGACCACCCGGCGACGGCGGCTGCCGCGGCGCACCGGGTGGCGAACTGCGACATCGACCCGATGCCGTTGTAGCGGGGGCGGTTCAGACCTGCTCGGGTGCCCGTGGGGTCCTGCCGACCCAGTCGGCGGTCTCCACCGGGTCTCCCCCGGGCGCCGTCCGCGCGTGCAGCGCCCTGACCACTTCCGGGCGCTCCAGGAGGGCGGCTGACGCGGTGCGGACGCCCGTCTCGCGCAGGGCGAGGCCGAGCCCGGCCCACGCCGACACCGCCTCGGGGTGCTCGGCGAGCAGCGTCCGGTAGGCGTCGACCGCCTCCGCGGCCGCGCCGCGCAGCAGCAGGAGGTCCGCGGCGACCGGCGCCCCGGGCCCGACGGCGGACCCGGCGGCCCTGGCCTGCCGGTCCAGGGCGTCGGGGTCGGCCAGCAGCAGCCTGCGCAGTTCGCCGCGCGGGTCGGGGACGACGGCGCCCGGGTCGGGCCGGGTCAGGGAGCGGACCGTCGGGGCGGTGCGCGGGTCGGCGCCGCCGCGCCGGGCGGCGGCCAGGGCGTCGGCCAGGGCGGGGTCGGGCCGCAGATGCCTGACCCGCCACACCGCGCGCAGGTCGGCGAGTTCGGCGCGGGCGAGGGCCGCGGGGCGGGCGGGCACCGGCTCCTGGTCCCAGGTCGCGGCCTCCGCCGTGAGGCGGGTCACGAACAGCCGTCCGACGTCGGTCAGTCCGGGCGCGGTCAGCAGGACGGCGAGGGTCTCGGAGACCGCCGTCCGCCACACCGCGAACTCGAAGTGGGCGAGCTCCGCGGCCCGTTCGCGCAGTGCGTGCCGCTCGACGCGCCAGAAGTCGGCGACGCCCGCGAACGCGTAGGCGCCGTGCAGCAGGCCGGACAGCGGGCGCGGGTCGCCGCGCCACGGCGCGTACAGCAGCGGCTCCTCGCCCTCGATCAGGGCGAGTTGGTGGAGCAGGCCGTTGAGCACGGAGTGCCTGGCCTCGTGCACCAGGGTGACCGCGAGGTCCTGCGCGGTGCGTGGCAGCGAGAGCAGGGCGCTGCCGACGGCCTCGTTGTAGGAGGCGCTCGCGGTGCGGAAGCGGGGCGCGGTGGGCAGCGGCACCAGCACCCGCAGCGTCTCGGCGAGCATTCCGGCCGCCCGGGGGTGGCGGGTGTGCAGGAGGTCGCCCGCGGCGCGCAGCAGCAGGTGCCAGCCGCGCGTCTCGGGGCCGGTCAGGGCGGGGGCGGCCGTCGCCGTGGGCCCCGCCCTGAAGCCGCGGTAGGGGTCGGCGTCCTCCAGGGTGAACGGCGGGTCCTGCGGGCGGGGGCTCCAGGCGATGCGGTGCAGCGGCTCCCACGGGCCGCGCGGGCGGCGCAGGTCGGCGGGGAGGGCCAGCGGCCGGTCACCGGTGAGCAGCAGCGCGGGGCCCGTGCCGGGGGCCGGGACGCGGAGGGTGACGAGGGCGGGCGGCCCTGGCGGCGGGGTGCGGGGGAGGCGGACGCGGCCCAGGGTGGGCAGCGTCACCAGGGTGTCGTGCACCGGTAAGCGAATCGTTCCTCCGATGCCGGAGCGCAGCGCCCCGGCGGCGGCGAGGCAGTGCAGGTACCCGACCTCGGCCCACAGCGGCGGCACCGGCGCGGGGAGCCGCTCGGCGGAGTTCAGCCGCTCCAGGGTGCGGACGGCCCAGACGCCCGTGCCGGGATGTTCGAGCAGCTCGGCGACGATGTCGGGGCGGACCCGGTCCACGCGCAGCAGCAGGTCCATCGCGGAGTCGGGCGGCAGCGGACCCGCGGGCACGCGGCGGCGGGCGAGATCCGTCACCGCGCGCAGCATCAGCAGCCGGCGGCTGCGCTCCACGGCCCAGATCCGGCGGGCGGCGCCGGGCGTGACGCGGCCCGCGGCGAGGTCGTCCAGGTCGGACGCGGGCGTGCGATGGCGGCCCAGCACGGTTCGGGTGTCCGCATGCGGCTCGGTCATCCCGGGCTAGAGGTCGGCGCCGTCGCAGTCCGCGGCCAGATACGGGCTGTTGCTGCCTCCGCTGTCGCTCTGGAACGCCGACCTCTCGCCGAGATGCCGCACCAGGACGTCCAACGCGTCCACGAACAGCGGGTCGTGGAGCGTCATCACCTCGTGGAGCCCGCATCGGCTGAGATCGACCAGATCGGACTCGAACTCGGTCGCGGTAGTCGTCACGTCCCGCTGCCCCCTAGTCGGCGCGTTGGAGAGGTCGCCTCGCATCCGCGGGCTCCCTCTCATACTGACCCCTCGATTGCGTCACCGAAAGGGCACCCGGCAGCCACCCGGGCCGGAACTGGGCCGTCCACAGGGCCGGTTCGGGCCACCGCGGGCGCGGCCGGGGAGGGTTCGCGGTGCCCGGCGCCGGGCACAGAGAACGCGTCCGGACGACGGCTGAGCGGGCGGGGGGCGTATCTCGTGGGCGAGTTGCTGCGGTTCGATCTCGAGGACGGGGGGTCCGTGGTGGCGCGGATGGACCCCTTCGACGGCGGTGTGGTGGACGCGACCGGTGTGTCGGACGTGCTGGCGCGGGCGACGGGTTCCTTCGAGTCGGCGTTGGAGGGTGTGCGCGGGGCCGCGGCGGCGACCCTGCGCCGGATGAGCGAACTGCCGCAGCGGCCCGACGAGATCACCGTGGAGTTCGGCATCCAGCTGGACGCGGAGGTCGGCGCGGTCCTGGCCCGCACCGGCGCGCAGGGCCACCTCCAGGTGCAGGTGACCTGGCGCCGGTCGGCCGATCCTGACGCGCCGTCAGCAGGGCTTGCGCCAGACGTCTAGGTCCAGCCTCTTCTGCATCGAGGAGAGGCCGAGCCTGCGGGACTCGGCGCAGAACGCGGCGGGCTTCTCCTTGTACTCCACGTGGAACACCGCCTTGCCCGCCTCGATGAACGGGGCGAGCCGCGCGCACTCGCCGTACTGGGCGCACTCCTCGTTGACCGCGAAGTCGAAGTGCGCGAGGAGTTGGGGGATCTGCGGGAGGTCGTTCTTCAGGCCGACGGAGAGTCCCCGCCGGTGGGCGAGGTCCGCGATCATCCGGTTGAACCTGAGCTGGTCGGCGGCGGTCAGCGGGAAGCCGGTGTCGTTGCCGTACCCCTCGACGAGGTCGGGTTCGACGGCGTCGAAGCCCTTGTCGCGGCACATGTCGAAGCGGGCCGCCATCAGGGGCCGCAGGACGTCGAGCCTGCGGATGTCGAGCCAGCGCTCGCCCGCCCAGCCGTTGGTCCGGCCGAGCACGGAGGCGGGGAAGTCGGCCTGGTCGGGGCGGAACTTCTCCCAGGCGCCGACATTGATGTAGCAGATGACCTTGCGGCCGTCGCGGTGCAGCCGGGCGACGTCGGCCGCCGTGTTCTCGAAACCGTCGATGTCGTAGACGGGCACGTCCGCGGACGGCGTGACCTTTCCGTCCAGTTGCCACTGCCAGGCCAGGCCGGGCCCGGGTCTCCACAGCCCGTCGGCCGGGCGGGGCGCCGCCCGCTCCCCGGTCCGCGCGCATCCGGCGAGGAAGGCGGCGGCGAGCAGCAGGGCGATCAGCGGGGCGGTCAGTGGTGCGGTCTTCCTCATCGTGGCGCTCCCGTCAGGGCGGGCGTCAACTCGGCCCAGGGGTTGGGGGGTTCACCGGTGACGGGGCCGCAGACGGCCGCGCCCCGCTCGTGCGCGGTGCGCACCGCGAGCGGGACGAGCGCCTCGGGCACCCCGTAGACGAGGTGGCACAGCCGCTCGGGCGGCTGCCGCGCGGTCCAGGCGGGCCGGCTGAACGCGGAGACGTACGTGGACCAATGGCCCTCGAAGGTGACGGTCAGGTCGGCGAGGCGGGCGTAGCCGGCCGCCGGGTGGACCCCGGGGTTCAGGACAACGGTCCCGGTGCCCGACCGGCGCACGGCGCGCACCAGCCGGCGGCAGGCGGGCAGCGCCTCCGGGGTGGCGGTCACCCGGTCCAGGAAACAGCCGTCGGCCCCGTACCACTCCCGGTGTCTGCGCAGGTCCTCGGCGATGTCGGCGCCCGCGCGCATGCCGTAGTCGGTGTCGACGTAGCCGAGCAGCCGGGCGCCGGCCGCCCGCAGCGCCCCGGCCGCGGCGGTGAACGCGGGGTCGGGCCGCTCGCCGGGTCCGTTCGCGGGGTTGAGGACGACGCCGTAGGTGAGGGTCGCGGCGGAGATCAGCCGGTGCCAGGCGCCGGGGTCCTCGGCGGGGTGGACGTAGAGCGGGACCAGCAGGCTCACGGGGTGCCGCCGCCTTCCCAGAGGGCGGCCAGCGCATCGTCGAGGGTGTGTTCGGGGCGCCAGCCGAGGGCGTCGGCCGCGGCGGTGATGTCGGAGCACTGCCAGGACACCCGTGCCGAACGGGCCGAGCCGGCCAAGCCGGCCGGGCCGTCCGGGCCGTCGGCGGACTCCTCGATCCGGCCGGGGAAGCCGGCGTGCCGGGCCAGGCCGTGCACCATCTCCCGCACCGGCACCGCGGCGCCGCCCCCGATGTTGAGGACGGGCGGCAGCGGTCCCGGGGCGGTGGCCGCGCGTTCCACCGCGCGGGCCACGTCCCGGACGTCGACGAAGTCGCGGTGGGCGGAGAGGTCGCCGAGGCGCAGCACCGCCCGGGGGTCGCGGCCCGCCGCGCGCAGCAGGGCGGCGACCCGGCCGGGCAGTCCGCCGGCCGGTGCGCCGGGGCCGACCGGGTTGCCGATCCGCAGCACCACCGCGTCGAGGCCGGACGCGGTGACCGCGGCCGTGCCCGCGAGCTTGGTCGCGCCGTACGGGCCCACCGGGCTGGTGGGCGCCGTCTCGGTGTCCGGGGTGCCGGGGACACCGGGGCCGTACTCGGCGGCCGAGCCCAGGTGGACCAGGCGGGCGGCCGGGGCGGCGTCGCGCAGGGCCGCGCAGAGCACGGCGGGGCCGCGCGCGTTGACCTCGGCGAGGGTGACGGGGTCGCCGCCGGTCGCGCCCGCGCAGTTGACGACGGTGTCGGGCGCGGCCGAGGCCAGGGTCTTCGCCAGCTGTTCCGGGCGCGCGGTGGCGAGGTCGACGCGGTGGTCGGCGTCGGCCGAGCGGCCGCCGCCGAGCACCTGCGCGCCGGTCAGGGCGCGCAGTCGCTCGACGACATGGCCGCCCAGGTAGCCGGTGGACCCCAGGACGAGAATGCGCATGACGTGCTCAGGCTCCCTTGAGCAGAAGCGACTTGCGGGTGGTGAACTCGGCGTTGGCCCGGTCGTAGTCGTCGGGGCGTCCGATGTCGAGCCAGTATCCGTCGAAGTCGTAGGCGTGCGGAGGGGTCTGGGCGGCGAGCAGGTCGAGGACCAGCTCGTCGAAGCCCAGGGGCAGTCCGGGTGTGTACGCCTCCAGGGTGGCGCGGGAGAGGCCGTAGACGCCCATCGAGACGCGGTAGTCGACGCTGGGTTTCTCGGTGAACGCGACGACCTTGCTGTCGGTGGTGGTCAGCACCCCGAAGTCGATGTGCACCTTGCGGGCGTAGGTGGCGATGGTGAGCGGGGCGCCGCTTGATCTGTGCCGGCTCAGGACGTCGGCGTAGTCGAGGTCGGTGAGGACGTCGCCGTTCATCACCAGGAAGGTGTCGGGGAGTCGGTGGCGCAGGTTGAGCAGCGGGCCCATGGTGCCCAGCGGGCTCTCCTCGGTGGCGTAGTCGACGGCCAGGCCCCACTGGGAGCCGTCGCCGACGTAGGCGCGGATGATCTCGCCGAGGTGCCCGATGGCCAGGGTGCAGCTGGTGAAGCCGGCGGTGGAGAGCTGGCGCAGCACGATCTCCAGGATGGCGTGCTGGTCGCCGATGGGGACGAGCGGCTTGGGCAGCGCGGTGGTGTACGGCCGCAGCCGGACGCCCTTGCCTCCGGCCAGGATGACTGCGTGCATGGGGCCCCTCCTTCGTTGACGGGCACAGACGGGAGCGAACAGGCGCGGACGGGCGCGGTCTCCGCGGACGGCGTTCGCGGAGCCGCCCGGATCCGCGCGGGCGTGCCGGGCGGGTCAGATGTTGTAGATGCCGGTCTTGTAGCGGGCGAGGTTGGCCGGGTCGCGGAAGAACTCCACGGTGTGCGCGAGGCCCTCCTCCAGGGTGTGGCCGGGCTGCCAGCCGGTGGCGGCGGTGAGCCGGCTCGCGTCGGCGACCAGGCGCATCACCTCGGAGCCCGCGGGCCTGATGCGGGCCTCGTCCTCGCGGACGTCGAGGGCGGTGTCCATGACCTTGCCGATCAGCGCGACCAGGTCGCCGACCGAGATCTCGCCGCCGGTGCCGGCGTTGAAGGTGCGTCCGACGACCTGGGCGGCGGGTGCGGTGCCCACCGCGAGGAAGGCCCGCGCGGTGTCCTTGACGAAGGTGAAGTCCCGGGTGGGGCGCAGGTCGCCGAGGGTGAGGGTGCGCTCCCCCGCCGCGACCTGGCCGATGACGGTGGGGATCACGGCGCGCATCGACTGGCGCGGCCCGAAGGTGTTGAAGGGCCGCAGGGTGACGACGGGGGTGTCGAAGCTGGCGTGGTAGCTGTCGGCGAGCCGGTCCCCGCCGGCCTTCGAAGCGGCGTACGGGGACTGGGTGTTGATGGGGTGGTCCTCGGTGATGGGCACGGTCTGGGCGGTGCCGTAGGTCTCGCTGGTGGAGGTGTGCACCAGGCGGGGCGTGTCGAGGCCGCGGACCGCTTCGAGGACGTTGAGGGTGCCGGTGATGTTGGTGTCCACGTAGCTGTGCGGTGCCTGGTAGGAGTACGGGATCGCGATCAGGGCGGCCAAGTGGTAGGCGGTGTCGGCGCCTTCAAGGAGGCCGCGGACCGATCCGGGGTCCCGGACGTCGCCGAGGACGATCTCCACCTGGTCGAGGACGTCGGGGTGCAGGGTCTCCAACCACCCGTAGGACGAGAAGGAGTTGTACTGGGCCATGGCCCTGACCCGGTGCCCCGAGGCGACCAGGGCCTCGGTGAGGTGCGAGCCGATGAAGCCCTCGGCCCCGGTGACGGCGGCGAGCGGTGCGGAGGTCAACTGCGGTGTCCTTCCGGTCGGTTGTGCGCGGAGGTGCAGGGGTGCGGCGGCAGCCGCGGTCAGGCGTGCGGGGCGGGGCGGCCGAGCAGCCACAGCGCGCATGCCACCAGGCAGCCGGTGGCGGCGCCGCAGCTCAGGGCGAGGGCGACGGCGTCGCCCGACAGGCCGAGGAGCGGGGCGGCGGTGGCGCAGGCCGCCGCGGCGAGGCTGATGACGGCGGGTGGCCAGGCGGCGCCGAACGCCTGGAGCAGCAGCGCGGTCCACAGGGTGGCGGCGAGCGGCAGCAGGGTGACCGGGTCGGCGCCGGTGAGCAGGGCGGCGGGCAGCAGCGGCAGGAGGTAGCCGAGCAGGCAGAGGCCGAGGATGCCGGCCGAGCGCAGCAGGAACGCGGCGGGGGTGGCGGTGGCGCGCAGCGCGGCGACGGACAGTCCGCGGTAGCGGTAGAGGAGCCACTCGGCCGGTCCCATGGAGACCGTCAGCACGATCACCGCGTACGGTTCCTGGCGCCCTTCGAGCAGCACCATGGTCGCGGCGGCGAGCCCGAACAGGCCGTAGGGCAGGGACCAGTGCGGGCGGGGCCGGGTGGCGCCGGGGACGGCCGGGACGGCGAGGGCGGTGCGCAGGACGTGGGCGGTGACGGCGAGGGTGGCGAGCAGCGCGAGCAGCGGGAGGCCGGCCCTGATCAAGGTGCCTGGTTCCCACCAGGGCAGGGCGGCGGCGCCCGCGATCAGCGGGGTGAGCGCGGCCAGCAGCAGCCGTTCCCGGGCCAGCACCAGCAGGACGCCTGCGGCGGCCAGGTAGGCGGACTGGGCCGCCGCGACCAGGGTCGCCGGGCCGCCGCCTGCGGTGAGGGCGGCGGCGGCCGTCGCCAGGGCGGCTCCGGCGGGGGCGCCCGCCAGCAGGGTGCGGCCGGCCTCGCGGCGTCCGGTGGCCATCCGCAGGTGGGCGCGGTGGCCGAGGGCCTGGCCCCACGCCCAGGAGACGAGGCCCGCGACGATCAGCGCGCGGACGTCCGAGCCGGTGTTCCACAGGGGTGCGGTGAGCAGGTAGGCGAGGCCGGGAAGCGCGAACAGCACACCGCGCAGCAGGCAGCGGACGGTGTCGGGGCGCCAGGGGTCGGCCGCGGGCGCGGGCTGCGGGAAGGTGCGGGGCACCTGTTCGTAGAGGGCGGCGGCGAGCGAGAACAGGTTGGGGTGGCCGTACCGCTCCTTGATCAGGGAGGCGGAGAGGCCCTCGGCCTCCAGGAGCGCGGCCACTTCGTAGGGGTGGACGGCGGGTCCGACGCGGTCGGCGAGTTCGGCGGCGAGTTCGCTGACCGCCGCCTCGTCGGGTCCCCGCCTGGGCAGCCGGATGGCGAGGGTGGTGTCGTCGAGGGCGCCGCGGGCCCAGCTCGGCCTTCGGCGCGGTGGCCTGACGTCGGCCAGCCGCAGCGCGAGCGTGTCCTGTTCGGCGCCGCCCGGCTCCAGGGACATCGGTCCGCTCATAGGGCGAGGCTCCCGGTGCCGGTGACGGTCGCGGCGGGCAGGGGTGCCGGTGCGGGCACGGTCTTCTTCTCCGGTGTGAGGTGGGGCAGTTCGAGGTAGATGGCGCGGAAGGTGTCGATGGTCTGGCGCAGGGTGAACTGCTCGATCACCCTCAGCCGGGCCGCCTCGCCCATCGCCCTGCGGCGGGGGGCGTCGGCGAGCAGGCGCAGGGCGGCGGCGGCCATCGCGGCCGGGTCGCGCGGCGCGACGACGAGTCCGGTGTCGCCGACGGCCTCCCGTACCCCGCCGACGTCGGTGGAGACGGTGGCCCGTCCGCACGACATGGCTTCGATCAGGGTGAAGGGGAAGCCCTCGCTGATGCTGGAGAGCATGACGACGTTGCCGGCCGCGTAGGCGTCCTTGATGTCGTCGACGCGGCCTTCGAAGGTGACGGCGTCGGCGTGGCCGAGCTGTGCGGCGAGCGCCTCGCAGCGTTCCCGGTAGCCCTCGCCGCCGCGCGGGGTGCCGCCGAACAACCGGAGTCTGGCGTCCGGGAGTTCGGCACGGACCAGGGCGAAGGCCCGGATCAGGGTCTCCAGGTCCTTGATGGGGTCGACGCGGCCGGCCCAGCTGAGGGTGGGGGTGAGCGGTTCGGGTCCCGCGGCGGGGAACGCGGCCGGGTCGACGCCGTTGTACACGGTGCGGATGGCCTCGGGGTCGGCGCCGCCCTCCTCCTCCCAGAGCCGGTTGTAGCGGTTGCCCGGGGTGATCAGGGCGGCCCTGCGGTAGGTCTCCCCGGCGAGCAGCCGGAAGAACCCGAGGACGACGGCCTTGACGGGCCAGCGGTAGGGCGCGGTGCGGTAGCCGAGGTAGCGCTCGCGCAGATAGACGCCGTGTTCGGTCAACAGCAGCGGCACGCCGTGCCGTTCGAGGGCGGCGAGCCCCGGCAGGGCGGCCACCCCGCCGCTGACCGCGTGGGCGACGCCGGTCTCGGGCGGCGGGGCGGCCAGTGGCCGCAGGGCGTGTTCGAGCAGGGCGGTCGCGGTGAGCGCGTCGTGCAGGGTGGGCCCCGCCTCGCGGACGGCGAGTCCCGGCCGGTTCCACAGCCCGGTCAGCACGGTGATGGCCTGGTCGGAGCGGAGGAAGGGGCTCAGGGCGTCGTCGGACGCGGCGCGCGCCAGGGCGTAGAGGGCGGGGGCGAAACCGTCCTCGGCCCGCGGGTCGAGCAGGGCGGTGAGGAACTGCTCGTAGGCGGTGGTGAGTTGGCGGCGGGCCCGGCCGCGCGGCAGGCTGCCTTCGGGCGGGGCGCCCCACATCGGCACGGACCGCACGCCCGAGACATGGGCGGGCAGGTCCCAGACGACGGGTTCGCGGCCGGTGCCGGTGACGGCCACGACGTCGAACTCGACGTCGGGCATGCCCTGCACGAGTTGGTCGCACCAGACGCTGACCCCGCCGTGACTGTGCGGGTAGGTGCCTTCGGTGAGCAGGGTGACGCGCGTCGCTCCGGTACGTCGCGCGCCGCGGTGATGGGACATCGTCTGTGCTCCACGGCCGAGGTGTGGGTGGTCGTGCCGGCCCCGGCCGCCTGGTGGGCGGCCGGGACCACGGATCGCCCCGGTGCGTCGCCGCGGACCCTGCTGGGCGGGTCGCGGGTGGGCCGGTGGCGGTCCCTGGTGTGGAGCGGGGCTCAGTTGTCCGCGGTGGCGGGGACCTGCTCGACGACCCCGGCGGGGACCCGGGTGCCGGGCGCGGGGTCGGTGGCCGGGGCGGTGCGGGCCGCGGTGGGGGCCGGGGCCGCGGCGGAGGCGGGCAGCGTCAGGGTGAGCGGGGTGCCGGCGGACGGGGTCCAGCCGGAGACGGCGCCCGCGTAGGCGGTGCCGAACGCGGTGCCGCCGAGGGTGGTCCCGGTGGGCAGGGTGGCCGTGACCTGGATGCCCGAGGGCGCGCTGACGGTGACGGCGGTGCCGATGCGGTAGGCGGTGACCTGTCCGGCCTGGACGGCGCTCTGCCAGGCGGCGCGGCGCTTCAGTTCGGTGCCGATGTCCCTCATCCGCAGGTTCACCACCGGGGTGTTGGTGGCGAAGAGGTCCTGGTAGCTGCCGAGGACGCCGTCGAGGACGGGGTAGGCGATGCGCTCCTCCGCCAGGTTGGACTGGTGGATGAAGTGCGGCTTGGGGTCGTTGGACAGCACGTGCCCGAGGGCGATCCGGGTCTCCAGCGGCACGATGTGGTCGGCGTAGCCGGTGCTGGTGCTGAGCGGCGCGGGCAGGCAGGTGGTGGTCGCGGGGTTGTCCTCGCAGACACCGCTGCCGCCCTGGGCGCGGCTGGTGTAGATCCAGTTGTACTCGTCGACCTGCTCGGCGGCCTTGCCCGCGTTGTAGAAGACGTTCATCGGGTACCGGGGCACGGTGGTGGCCTGGCCGACCGCGCGCTGGACGGGCTCACGGGAGTTGTCGGAGCCGAGCCAGCCGATGCCGTTGTCGGCGAGGGCGGGCGCCAGGTTGGGGTTGTCGACGGGCTGCTGCGGCAGGATCCGCATGCCGGAGTGCTCGCCGGTGACCAACTCGTCGTTCTGGAGCGGGAGTCCGTTGGCCTGGCCCCAGACGCGGTTGGTGGAGATCTCGCCGGAGATCTCGCTGCGGCTGATCCACTGGGTGGCGCCGCCCGCGGTGGTGGCGCACGTCCAGGGGACGACGGCGGTGTTCTGCACGCAGCCGAGGAAGGAGTGCGTGTAGGTGTGGTTGATCCAGCGGAACTGGTTGCGGTTGGCGATCAGCCGGTCGGCGAGGAGGTCGACGCCGTCGTTGTCCTCGCGCTGGTCGACGCTGCCCACGGCGTTGTACGCGAAGTCGAGGGTGAAGTTCTTGCCCTGCTCCCACGCGACGGCGTGGTCCACGTCGGCGGGGGTCATCCGGATCGGGTCGGGCGTGGCGTTCGGGTCGGTGCAGTCGACGTCGCCCGGTGTGCAGTTGAGGTCGCTGTTCCAGCGGTCGTCGGCGGCGAACACGTCGTCCACGTGGACGGCGAAGTAGTTGCGGGAGGCGCCGAGGTGCACTCCGCCGGTCATCCACTCGACGATGCCCCGGGCCAGCAGCCTGAACTGCTGCTGGTACTGGTTGTACACGAACGTGACGACGAGTTCGCGGCGTCCGTCGTGCCGGTACTCGCCCACCAGGGAGCCCTTGGCCGTCTGTCCGGGGATCGTCGCCTCGACGTAGGGGGTGAAGTCGGCCCCGGCCACCGGCTGCGAGAGGTAGGCGTAACTCTCGTTCACGGCTGGGTCGTTGTCCTCGAAGGGCACGGTCCCGTCGAGGTAGCCGAACGGGCCGGCCTTGCCCGCGGTGGTCACGGCCGCCTGGGCGCCGTCGATGCTGCCCGAGTAGCCGCCGTAGACCGGGTACTGGAGGCCGGCCTCGGGACGCGCGTAGGTGTAGGCGTCGACCTGCGGTATGGAGTACGTCTGCTCGTAGGCGGCGAGGGCCGCCATCTCGGTGGAACCGGCCGCGAACGGATTGTCGTTGGGCAGCACGACCGCCTGGAACTTGGCGCGCGGCCGGCCGGCGACGGTGTCCGCGAGGAACCCGGCGTCGATGGTCTGCCGTCCGGCCTGGGTGAGGTCGATCTTGGTGAACGGCGTTCCGGCGGTGGTGAGTTCGGCGGCTATCGCGTCCGTCGACGGGCCGCCGTCGCTCACCACGAGGACCCTCAGGTCGACTCTGGGTTCGGTGTCGGCGTGGGCCGTGCCGGCCGGCAGGCCCAGCGCGGCGACGAGCGCGCCCACCGTGAGCACGGCGGTGCGTATGGTCCGCTTCATGCGGTGAAGTCCCCTCCCCGGGCAGGGGTGAGCATGGCTCCGCAGAGCGGACGCACCCCCTGGCGCGACGCCGGCGCCCCCTCAGAAGCCAGTCGTCGACACATCCGTCGCGTCACATTGTGGTGTCTGTGTGTAGCTTTCATGGTCATGTCGCGAAACATGACGGAAAAGAGCAGGTGTCCAACGGCCTTTGCAGGGAACCCAATTGCTGATTTTTCCGTCCGGGGCACGGCACGTCGTCCGATGTCCTGGAGAGTCCACCCGCTGGTCCGGGGCGTGCGGGGCGCACCGGCGGGCCCATGGGGCCCGCCGGTGGGAGCGTCGCCGGTCCCGGTCGTGCCGAAGATCCGCTCATAGATCGTTTCAGGTCAACCAGCTGACGGCAGAAGCCCTTTCGGGCGGCCCGTCAGGCGCAGAGGACCCGCGTCTCCGGGGTGTAGACCGGGCCGCCGCTGAGGTTCGAGCTGTCGCTGAACTCGGCGTAGAAGTACGAGTAGAAGCCGATGTTGCCGTTGCAGCCGGAGTCGGCGGCGACGGTGAGCTTCAGGGTGACGGTGCGGCTCTGGCCGGGCGGGACGGTCGTGCCGTAGTTGCCGCCGAGGTTGGCGGGGCCGGTGCCGGAACAGGGGGTGGCGCCGGCGGCGGTGGCGAGGCTGCACCCGGTGAAGCTGTACTTCAGGTCGGGGCGCTGGGTGGTGAGGTACGTCGGGTCGATCGTCTGGTAGACGAACCAGATGTCGTAGGTCTTGTTGTTGGTGATGGTCATCGACAGGTTCACCGTGCCGCCGGGCGTGGTGGTGGCGCTGTCGGTGGCGAAGGTCAGCTCGGCGGGGGCCGGGTCGGCCGCGCTCGCGGTCGGGGCCAGGCCGAACAGGGCGAGGGCGAGGGCGAGGACGGCACCGAGGCCGAAACGTCTCATCAGTGGTGATCGCATGGCCGGGAGGCTAGGCAGCGGCGAACCCGGCCGTCTCCCCTCGGTGACATGTCCACCACGTCACGTGACCGAAAGTGCGCACCGGGTGAAGGTCGTGCAATGAAATGATGAAAGCCCGAAAGGGACGCCATATCCGCACGTGACCGAGGTTCGACGGGTCGGTCCCGCGGGGCGGTGGGCGCCGGTCCGCCGCGGGGTGCGCGGGGATGATATTGGCGCGAAGCGCATGGTCCGGACCAGTGCCCGCACGGACGGCGTCCGGGAGCTTCTCGGCCATTCACCGCTTTCCGGCCGCGACCGGTCGAGCCCGACCCGACACCCCTCTCCCCCGGGACGAGTCCTTCACGACAGGGCCAGGCTGCTCTCGCCCAGTGGCCGCGGCCGTTCCGGGCGCGACGGCTCGCCGGCTCCGGCGCCGCCACCGAACCGATCCCCTTCCGCTCCGGCGGCGGAGAACGGGGCGGAGCGGGTGGTCGAGGCCGTCCGGCGCTCGACCGGTGGCTGACGCCGGTCCCTGTCCCCGTCGTCACGACGTCAGATACGCCTCCACCTCGCTGAACTGGGCCGCCGGCCACGCGGTGTTGGCGCTCACCGACAGGCGCAGGTGGCGCAGGTTCGTGCTCGCGGGCAGGGTGACGGTGGCGGTGTTGCCGGTGGCCGGATCGAACCGGTAGCCGGTCGCGCCGACGACCGTCGCCCAGGTCGAGCCGTCGGTGCTGCCCAGGACGGTGACGGTCTGGGTGCGGGCGCCCCAGGCCGTGGCCGGGGGCAGCTTCAGGACCAGTCGGCGCACCGCGTACGAGGAGCCCAGGTCGACCGTCAGGGCCTGCGGGAACGCGTTGTTGGCCGACTCCCAGTAGGAGGTGGCGTCGCCGTCGACCGCCCTGGCCGGTGTGTAGACGTCCTGCGAGCCGGTCGCGGTGGCCGGGCGGCCCTTGGCGAGGTTGCGGGCCGGGTCCGGGTCGGGGTTGCTCTGGCCGGGCTGCGGCCAGCTGGAGCAGTTCGACCAGGTGCTGCTCCAGCCGGAGTTGCCGCCGCCGTCGGTGAGCGCGAAGGTGCCGCTCGGGTAAGGGCAGTTGTAGACGCCCGCCGCACCGACCGAGGTGGCGGTGACATTGCGCACGGTGGCCGCGCCCTGGGCCTCGGCCTGGACGACGACGGTCCCGGTGTTGCGCACGGTCGCGCCGTCCACGGTGACGTTGCGGACCGGGTAGCCCTGGCCGCCGCCGGAGACGAACTCGAAGGCGCTGTACGGGCTGTCGGTGACGGTCGTGTTGGTGATGTTGACGGTGGCGTTGATGGCGCTGTCGTAGGAGTCGACGCGCAGGGCGCCCATCGGGTGGCCCCAGTTGGGGTTGATCGCGCCGGTGCGCACCAGGGTGTTGCCGTCGACGGTGATGGTGCCGGCGAGCGGCGAGAACGGGTCGGCGAACTTCTGGTTGGAGATGGCGATGCCGCTGCCGAGGGCGTTGGTGTCGGAGATCAGGTTGTTCTTGACGGAGATGTTCGTGCCGCCGTAGACGGCGATGCCGTTGGCGAGGTTGGGCTGCGAGACGGTGTTGTTGACGAAGCTGCTGTCGGTGTCGGCGGCGTACAGCGACCACATGGCGAGGGAGTCGTCGCCCTGGTTGCGCAGGAAGTTGTTGCTGACGCGGACGCCGCGCGCGTTGCCGTTGAGGTTGAGGCCGTCGGCGGTGGTGTCGAGGATGCGGTTGTTCTCGACGACCAGGTTGTCGTTGTTGCCGGTCAGCCAGAGGCCGACCTTGAGGTGCTGGATCCACATGCCCGACACCGAACTGTTCGGCCCGAGCGAGCCGTTGACGAAGTTGTCGGGGCTGGAGTCGACGCGTTCGGTGACCTCGCCGAGGACCGCGAAGTCCTTGATTCGGACGGCGCCCGCGGAGCTGCTCTGGTCGATGAAGCGGGAGGTGCGCAGGACGGAGTACCAGTTGCCCGCGCCCTGGAGCGTCACGTTCTGCACTCCGCTGAGCGACGAGGTGAGCCGGTACTCGCCCGGCGGTATCCACACCACCCCGCCCTGGGCGGCGGAGATGGCGTCGCGGAAGGCCTGGGTGGAGTCGCCGCCGCCGCTGGGGTCGGCGCCCTTGGAGGTGACGGAGACCGATCCGGCGGGCTGCGCGGTCGCTGCGGCGACCTGCTCGAAGTCGGCGACGTCGACGGTGACCTGGGTGCCGGTCGACTGGAAGGCGACCTTGTCGCCCGCCTGGACGTTCTGGCCGAGCAGCAGCCGGGCGTTGTCGAAGAAGTGGTGGGTCTTGGCGCCGGCGATCCAACTGGTGTCGACGTAGGAGTACTTGGAGGTGACGGCGAGGGTCTTGGCGATCTTCTGGCCGTTGACGTACACGTCGAGGGAGCCGGACTGGCCGTCCGGGACGCTGTAGGAGACGTTCACGGCGTTGGCCGCGCGCGGCACGGTGAACTCGACGCGCTGGCCCGAGGTGATACGGACCGCCTGGCGGCCGGACGCCTCGGAGGCGAGGGTGCCCTGGGTGTAGTCGGGGCCGATCCTGGTGCCGGTGGTGGTCGCCGACTCGGCCTCGACGGAGGTGAAGGGCAGGGTGGCGCCCGCGGCGGCGTGGGCGGCGGGGGCGGACACGGTGAGCAGGCCGGCGGAGAGGGCGACGACCATCGCCGCGGGCATGCCCCTGACAGTCCTGTGCATGTGCTGATCCCTTCGTGGGGGGTGCGGGGATAGCTGGGTGGGTGCGGGGAGGGTGGGGTGGTCGGGTGCGGGGGAAGCGGGCCGCCGGCTGGTGCCGACGGCGTCGCGAGGTGGCCGCGGTCCGGCCGCGAGGTCAGGGGCGCAGCCAGACCGCGGTGTCCTTCGGCAGCCGTCCCTCGGCGTCCAAGGGGCCGCTGCCGAGCAGGAGTTCGGTGTGGGCGGGGAGGTCGGCCGGGGCGTCCGCCAGGTTGACCGCGCAGACGGCGCCGTCCGCGCGGCGGAAGGCGAGGACGCCGTCGGGGGCCGGGAGCCAGCCGAGCGGTCCGTCACCGAGGGCGGGCCGCAGCCTGATCGCCTCGCGGTAGAGGGTTAGCATCGAGTCCGGGTCCGCGACCTGCCGGTCCGCCGCGTACGCCGCCCAGCCGGCCGGCTGCGGCAGCCACGGTTCCTCGCCCGCGCCGAAGCCCGCGTGCGGTGCCTCGGCCGTCCAGGGCAGCGGGACCCGGCAGCCGTCGCGTCCGGGGTCGGTGCCGCCGGAACGGAAGTACATCGGGTCCTCGATGCGGTCGCGCGGGATGTCCGCCTCCGGCAGGCCGAGCTCCTCGCCCTGGTAGACGTAGACGGCGCCGGGCAGGGCCAGCGACAGCAGGGCGGCGGCGCGGGCCCTGCGGGTGCCGAGGGCGAGGTCGGTCGGGGTGCCGAACGCCTTCGCCGCGAAGTCGAAGCCGGTGTCGGCGCGGCCGTAGCGGGTCACCGTGCGGGTGACGTCGTGATTGCAGAGCACCCAGGTGGCGGGGGCGCCCACCGGCGCGTGCTCGGCGAGCGTGGCGTCGATCGACGTCCGCAGCCGCTCGGCGTCCCAAGGACAGGACAGGAAGGCGAAGTTGAAGGCGGTGTGGAGTTCGTCGGGGCGCAGGTAGCGGGCGAAGCGCTCGGTGTCGGGCAGCCAGACCTCGCCGACGAAGACGCCGTCGTGCTCGTCGGCGACCGCCCGCCAGGCGCGGTAGATGTCGTGGAGTTCGTCGCGGTCGACGAACGGGTTCGGGTCGCGGCCCTCGACGAAGTCCGGGAGGTCGGGGTCCTTGGCGAGCAGGGCGGCGGAGTCGATGCGGACGCCGGCGACCCCGCGTTCGAACCAGAACCGCAGGATGTCCTCGTGCTCCTGGCGGACCGCCGGATGGTCCCAGTTGAGATCGGGCTGCTCGGGCGTGAACAGGTGGAGGTACCAGTCGCCGTCGGGCAGCCGGGTCCACACCGGCTCGGTGGAGCCGACGAACTGCGACGGCCAGTCGTTGGGCGGGAGTTCGCCGTGCTCCCCGCGACCGGGCCTGAAGTGGAAGAGGTCCCGCTCGGGACTGCCGGGACCGGCCGCCAACGCCGCCCTGAACCACGGGTGCTGGTCGGAGACGTGGTTGGGGACGATGTCGACGATCGTGCGGATGCCCAGCTCGCGGGCCTCCGCGATCAGTTTCTCGGCTTCGGCGAGGGTGCCGAACGCCGGGTCGATGGTGCGGTAGTCGGCGACGTCGTAGCCGCCGTCCTTGAGCGGGGACAGGTACCAGGGGTTGAACCACAGGGCGTCCACGCCGAGTTCGGCGAGGTAGGGCAGTCGCGCCCGGACGCCCGCGAGGTCGCCGGTGCCGTCGCCGTCGCCGTCGGCGAAGCTGCGGACGTAGACCTGGTAGATGACGGCGGAGCGCCACCACTCCGGCTTGGCATGGGTGGGCTGTCCCACGGTGCCTGCCTTTCTGTTCGGAAGGAGGGCGCGTCAGCCCTTGGTGCTGCCCGCGCTGATCCCGGCGATGATGTGCCGCTGGAAGACCAGGAACATCACGACCATGGGGATGCTGGCGATCACCATCGCGGCGATCAGCACGGTCAGTTGGATGTTCTGCGAGAGCTGCACGAGGGCGACGCTGATCGGCTGCTTGTCGGTGTCGGAGAAGACCATCAGCGGCCACAGGAAGTCCTGCCAGACGGCGACCAGCGCGAAGATCGAGACGACCCCGAGCACCGGCCGTGACATCGGCAGCACGATCGACCACAGCACCCGGAGCGGGCCGGCGCCGTCGATCTCGGCGGCCTCCAGCACATCGCGCGGGATCTGGTCGAAGAACCGCTTGAGGAGATACAGGTTGAAGGCGTTCGCGACGGCCGGCAGCCAGATGCCGAGCGGGTCGTTGAGCAGGCTGACATGGATCAGCGGAAGGTCCGCCACGGTCAGGTACTTGGGGACGACGAGGGCCTGCGCCGGGACCATCAGGGTGGCGAGGATGCCGCCGAGCAGCACCTTGCCGAACGCGGGCCGCAGCTTGGACAGGGCGTAGGCGGCGGCCGTGCACAGCACCAGCTGGAACAGCCAGGCTCCGGCCGCCTGGACCACCGTGTTCCACAGGTGCTCCGGGAGCTGCATCAGGTCCCAGGCGTCGGTGTAGCCGCCGAGGTGCCAGTCGTGCGGGACGAGGGTCGGCGGGGTCCGCGCGATCTCGTCCGGCGACTTCATCGCGCCGGACACCATCCAGTAGACCGGGAAGAGGAAGGCCAGCGCGAAGAGGACGACGATGCCGGTGAACACCGTCCAGTAGACGGCCCGTCCGCGCGGGCGGGCCAGCGTCGCCGGGGAGACGAGGGTACGGGTGCTCATACGTCCTCCCCGGACCTGGTGAGCCGCAGATAGAGGGCGGCGAAGGCGCCGAGCAGCACGAGCAGCATCACGCTGAGCGCGCAGGCGCCGCCGAAGTCGTTGTAGAGGAAGGCGTATTTGTAGATCAGGTAGAGCACGGTGACCGTGGCGTTCTCCGGTCCGCCGCCGGTGATGACGAACGGTTCGGTGAACACCTGCATGGTGGCGATGATCTGAAGGAGCATCAGCATCAGGATGACGAACCTGGTCTGCGGGACCGTGACATGGCGGACCCGCTGGAGCAGGCTGGCGCCGTCCAGTTCGGCCGCCTCGTACAGCTCGCCGGGGATCGACTGGAGGGCGGCGAGGTAGATCAGCACGGTGCCGCCCATGTTGGCCCAGGTCGCCACGATCACCAGCGAGACCAGGGCGGTGTCGGCGCCGTTCGACCAGTTCGAGGTGGGCAGGTGCAGGAAGCGCAGCGCCTCGTTGGCGAGGCCCGCCCCCGGATCGTAGAACCACTTCCAGAGCAGGGCGCTGACCACCGGCGGGATCATCACCGGCAGGTAGACGACGACCCGGAAGAACGCCTTGGCGTGCCGGAGTTCGTTCAGCACCAGGGCCAGCACGAACGGGACGGCGAAGCCGAGCAGCAGGGCGAGCACCGTGAAGGTGAGGGTGTTGCGCCAGGCCGCGGTGAACTCGGGGTCGTGCCAGACGCGGGTGAAGTTGGCGGTGCCGACCCACTCGGGGGACGAGCCCGGCGTGTACTTCTGGAAGGCGATCACGACGGCGCGGATCGCCGGGTACCAGGAGAACAGCGCGAAGCAGATCAGTCCGCCGACGAGGAAGGCGTAGGCGCGGGCCTGTTCGGCGAGGCGGCGCCGCCACCGGCCCCCGGCCGGCGGCGGCGCCTTCACCGGGCGCACGGCGACCGCCTCGACGGGCCGCCGCGCTGCGGTGGTCTTCGTCATGTCGGGTCAGCTCCGGGCCAGGATGCTGTCGATCTTGCCGGACGCTTCCTTGAGGAGCTGGTCGATGTTCGCGTCCTTCTTGGTGAGGACGGCGGAGACGGTGCCGTCGAGGACGGAGTAGATCTGCTGGGCGTTGGGCGGCTCGATCTTCATCTCCAGGCTCTGGTTGCCGTCCAGGAAGGGCTGGTAGTTCTCCACCGGGACGTTGGCGTTGGCCTTCTTGACCTCTTGGTCCTTGGCGTCTGCGGCGCCGGTGAACAGGCGCGGCTCGGGCAGTCCGACCGGCGCGTCGGAGCCCTTGGCGCGGGCGTAGTCGCCGAGGAAGCCCTTGCCGGGGCTGAGGAACATGTGGTCGAGCCACTTCAGCCCGGCCCGGATCTGGGCGGGCGTGTCGTGCTTGTTGAACATGTAGCCGTCGCCGCCGATGAGGGTGCCCTTGCCGCCGGGCATCGGCGCGAGCGCCAGGTCCTTGTAGTTGCCGCCCTTCTCCTTCACCAGGATCGGGATGTTGTCCGGCGCGGAGAGGTACATGCCGAGCTTGCCCGAACCCATCATCTGCTGGGCGTCGTTGATGACGAGGAGCTGCTTGCTGCCCATCGAGTCGTCGTTCCAGCGCATGTCGTGGAGGTTCTGGAGGACCGCCTTGCCCTCGGGGGTGTCGACGGTGGCCTTCTTGCCGTCGGCGCTGACGACGTCACCGCCCTGGGAGTACATCTCGGCGGTGAAGTGCCAACCCCCCTGGTTCTGGGCGCTGTAGTCGGCGTAGCCGACGGTGCCGCCGCCGAGCGCGGCGATCTTCTTGGCGTCGGCGCGCACCTCCTCCCAGGTGGTCGGGGGCTTGTCGGGGTCGAGTCCCGCCTTCTCGAAGAGGGCGCGGTTGTAGATCAGGCCCATCGAGTAGCCGGTGCGCGGGACGCCGTAGACCTTGCCGTCCACGGTGTAGATGTCGCGCAGCTGCTGCTGGATGGTGTCGTAACTCTTCAACTCCTTGACGTAGGAGGTGAGATCGGCGGCCTGGTTGATGTCGACGACGTGCTTGGCGTCGGTGAAGTACGTGTAGAAGACGTCCTCCATCTGGCCGCCTGCCAGTTTGGCGTCGAACGTCTTGGGGTCCTGGCAGGGGAACGCGTCGTGGGCGACGACGTCGATGTCCGGATTCTGCTTCTCGAAGGACGCGATGTCCTGTTCGAAGAACTTCCGGTCGACTTTGGCGCTCTTGGGCGGCATGCAGTTGACCGTGATGCGGGTCTTGCCGCTCGCCGAGTCGTCGCCCGAGCCGCAGCCTGCGGCGGTGAGGGCGAGCGAACAGACGCTGAGCGCGACGACGGTACGGCGGATCCCGGTGTGTCTCATCGGTGGACCCCTCTGGGCAGGAGCGGTGGGCGCCGCACACTCAAGCACCGACGACATCTCTTCGCAAGATGTCGCGCAGAATCTGTAATTGTTTGACAGAAGAGTGGATCTCAGTAACGCGGCACTTGCGCGGTCGATCCGCGGACCACCAGCTCCGGTTCGAAGAGGAGTTCGTCGGCGGCGACGGCGCTGCCCGCGATCTGCGCGTTGAGCAGCTCGACGGCGGCCTTGCCCATGGACTCGATGGGCTGCCTGACGGTGGTCAGCGGGGGCTCGGTGCAGTTCATCAGCGCGGAGTCGTCGTAGCCGACCACGGAGATCTGTGACGGGACGTCAAGTCCCTTGCGGCGCGCGGCCCGTACCGCGCCGAGGGCGAGCGGGTCGCTGGCGCAGATCAGCCCGGTGACACCGCGGTCGATGAGCTTGGCGGCCGCCGCGTGACCGCCCTCGATGGAGAACATCGCGCGCACCACGCAGTCGTCGGGGATGTCCCCCGCGACGGCCCGCGCGGCGGCCAGTTTGCGGGCCGAGGGCACGTGGTCGGCGGGGCCGAGCACCAGCCCGATCCGCTCGTGGCCGAGCGAGGCGAGGTGGCGCCAGGCCTGCTCGACCGCCACCGCGTCGTCGCAGGAGACGGCCGGGAAGCCGAGGTCGGCGATGGCCGCGTTGACCAGCACCACCGGGATGTTGCGCTCGGCGAGCAGCCGGTAGTGGTCGTGGGGCGCGTCCGCCTGCGCGAAGAGACCGCCGGCGAAGATCACGCCGGAGACCTGCTGCTGGAGCAGGAGCGTCACGTAGTCGGCCTCGGAGATCCCGCCCTTGGTCTGGGTGCAGAGCACCGGGGTGAGGCCGAGCTGGGCGAGGGCGCCGCCGATGACGTCGGCGAAGGCGGGGAAGATCGGGTTCTGCAGCTCGGGCAGGACCAGGCCGACGAGCCGGGCGCGTTCGCCGCGCAGCTGGGTGGGGCGCTCGTAGCCGAGCACGTCGAGGGCGCTCAACACGGATTGCCGGGTGGCGGCGGAGACCCCGGGCTTGCCGTTGAGCACCCGGCTGACCGTGGCCTCGGAGACCCCGACCTTCTTCGCTACCTCGGCAAGTCGTCGCGTCATGAGCGCAAGAATAGCGCAAGACACGCAAACGGCTTGCGTTGATGGTGGTGAAGGGCGTTGATCAGCCAGGTGACCGGAGGCCCGGAGGGTGCGGATCAAGGCGGCGGCCGGGCCGGCGGCCGGGCTCCCGGCCGGACCGGCGTCCGGGGCGGCCGGCCGACCGCCCCGGACGCTGACGAGGCGCCGTCGGCGACCTGAACGCCGACGGTGCCCGTCAGGACCCGGGGGCGGGTACCACCCGCAGATGGCCGGCCGAGTGCCGGGCGGAGCGGGAGCGCGGGCGCCGGGACTCGCGCAGCACCAGCGTCAGCCGGGTGTACCCCAACTCGCTGAGCGTGGACGGGGTTTCGTCCACCAGCCGGCAGTCCGTCGCGCCCCAGCGCGGATCGGGGTGCAGCACCGGCCGGACGGCGCCGTCGTGCGCGACCGCCCGCTCGCCGACCGCGCGGATCCAGTGCGGCAGGCCCTGCCGGTAGGCCGCTTCCATGATCGGGTCCTGGGCGATGTCCCGGCGCACGGCCTGGAGCACGTGGTCGTGGGCGTACCGCTCGACGGCCGCCGCGAAGTGCGCGAGCGTCGGCAGGAACCAGCTCGACTCGTGCTGCCCCAGCACGGTGTCGGCGTCCGGGTGGAACAGGACGAACCGCAGCAGGTTGTCACCGGGCATCGCGGTCGGGTGCGGGCCCACGTCACGGAAAAGTGACGCGAAAGCGTCGTTGGACAGGACGACGTCCCACCGGTGGTCGAGCACCACCGACGGGAAGGGCACGGCCTCCAGCAAGGACGCGTAGTCCAGCAGGTACGCCTGGGCCTCAAGACTCTCGGGGACGGGCCGCGGTGCCCGCCGCTGCCCTCCTGCCTGGTACGCCATCGGGAGGTCACCCCTCTTGCCTCTGCGGCCTTCACGCGGCGCCCTGATCCTGCGTCCCCGACTTGAGCCATGTCAACTATCGTGGCATTCCGTGCCGGTTCACGGCTGGAATTGGCCACAATTGTGGCGAGACCTGGATGCGAGTTCGTACCAACAGGTAGTGTCCGTCAGGTTCACGGCAAAGGCTTGTGAGAGGCCTGTGAGAAAAGTAGGAGATCTGTCGGTGACGGATGGCTTCGAGAGTCCGGGCACCACGGCGACCGCCGCCCTGCCGGCCGTCGTCGCTCGCGTCACCGCGCTCGCCGACCGGCTCGGCGTCCCGCTCGCGGAGGTCTTCCACACCGGCCGTCTGTCCACCGCCTCCGGTGTCCCCGAACCCGTCGTCAAGGACCTGCTCGGGGGCCGCCCGGCCGGCGAACCCGACGTCCAGGCCCGGTTCCTGCAACGGCTCGGCCAGTTGCGCCGCACCCGGCTCAAACCCACCGGCCGCAAGTACACCCAGCAGGAGATCGCCGACGGCGCGGGCATGTCCCGCCAGCAGGCGGGCGCCCTCATCAACGGCGACCGGCGGCCCACCATGGAGCACTGCGACGCCCTCCAGCGCTTCTTCCGGGTGCACGCGGGGTTCCTGACCGCCGAGGACCCGGAGGCGCTCCTCGGCGCCCTCCAGGCCACCGAGCAGGAGCTGCTCCAGAAGCTCGCCGAACGGGAGGCGGCGGCCGCCCTCGACGACCCGCTGGAGCGGCTGCTCCAGGACCACGGGGTGCGCGGCATCGCCTGGCGGGCCGCCCAACTCCCCACCGACCAGCACCGCGACAAGGTCGCCGAGTGGCTGGACATGCTCCTGGAGAGCGTCAAACGGCCCGAGTCGTGATGCGGGGGAGAACTGTGGGCATCGGCAAGGACATGCGCCGCCTGTGCGGCGAACTGGTCGCGGAACTGACCCTCCCGGCCCCGGCACCGCCGGCGGAGCTGTACGGCGCGCTCTGCGCGGCCATGAGCAGACGGCGCGGGCGGCCCGTGCAGTTCCGGATGTCGGCGTTCCCGGCCGGCACGGCCAGCGGTCTCTGGCTCGACATGGCCGACCGCGACCTCGTCGTCGTCGAGGAACGCACCGCGCCCGACCACCAGTTGGTAATCCTGGGGCACGAGCTGTGGCACATGAGCGCCGGGCACTGCGGCCACCACGTGGAGGGCGCGCAGGTCGCGGCCCGCTTACTGGGCGGCGGTGACGGCTTCGACGACGTCGACGACACCGCCCTGCGCGACACGGTGCGGCGGGTCGCCGCGCGCAGCAGCTTCGACCTGGCCGACGAGCAGGAGGCCGAGACCTTCGGGCTGCTGCTGGCCAGCAAGTGCCGTACGTGGCTGGCGGGTTCGTCGCTGCGCGGCCCGGTGCAGCGCGACCACCTCGCGGGCCGCATCGAGGCGTCCCTCGGCTATCTCGGCCCGCAGGGCTGACCCCGGCCCGACCGGCGCCCGCCCGCCCTGCGCCGCGGGCCGCGCGGGTGGCGCCGCCCGGCCTGCGGCGGGGTTCTTCCGGGGGACGGCGGGCGGGTTTCGCCTCCGCTAAGCGGGCGAACCCGAGTGCGGTCGGGACCGATTGTCAGTGGTGGGCGGCAAGCTGGTAGCGCGCCCTGTCCCAGGCGGCGGGCGTGCGAGAGACGACGCCGACGACGGGGAGAGCCGACCGATGCACACCGCCGTACTGACCGACCGCGAACGCGCCGCCGTCCAGGCGTATCTGCGCCTGCTGCACACCGTCAGAGCCGCCTTCGACGGCCCACCGGGCTCCTTGCGCCCGCCCGTGATCCCGCCCTCGGTCCTGGCCGAGGCGGAACAGGCCCTCGACGAGGCGGGCCTGACGGGCAACGAGGAGAAGTTCTTCCACCTCGTGAGGAGCTGGCACACGGGCCCGTGACGCGGAGGGCGAGGAGGTGACGACGACGGTGTTCGGCGTCGGGGACTCCTGCGGTCGTCGCCGGCGCCGGTGCCGACCGCGGGCGGGCCGCGCCGCCGGGACGTCCCGCCCGCGGGCCCGCGGGAGCGTCAGTGGGTCCGCGGGTGCGGGACCGCGATCGCCGTCGCCACGATGCCCTGCCGCGCGCTCCAGCGGCCGTCGAAGTGCGTGACGCGGTGGCCCGCGAGGACCGGGCCCGGGACCAGCAGCCGGGCCCGGAAGGTGCCGCGGGTGCGTTCGCCGGGGTCGGGGGCGATGTCGATGTCGGCCTCGGAGAAGTCGAGCCAGAGGCGGGTCAGCGGGAACCACGCCTTGTAGACGGACTCCTTCGCGCTGAACAGCAGCCGGTCCCAGTGGACCTCGGGGATCCGCGCCGCCAGCTCGCGCAGCCTGGCCACCTCGGACGGCAGCGCCACGGTCTCCTCGACGCCGTCGGGGAGCGGGCCGTTCGGCTCGGCGTCGATGCCGACCGAGGCGAGGTCGGTGGTGCGCACCAGGGCGGCGGCGCAGTAGCCGGCGCAGTGCGTCATGCTGCCCGCCAGGCCGGGCGGCCAGCCGGGGGCGCCGCGTTCACCGGGCAGCAGCGGCACCGGCTCCACGCCGAGCTTCTCCATGGCCCGGCGGGCGCACGCCCGCACCAGGGCGAACTCGCGCCGCCGCTTCTCCACGGCCCGCGCGACGACCTCGGCCTCCTCGGGGTACAGCGGCGCGGGCTCGGAGCCGTCGTCGCCGTGCACCTCCACGGCCACCACCTCGTCCGGCAGCAGCTCCTCGATCACGCGGTCCCGACCTCCTTCGGCAGAATCCGGCGCAGCTGCCCGGGGGGCCCGGACCGCTTGCGCCACTCACGGGGGTACCCGACGGACACCTCTTCGAAGCGGACGCCCTCGTGGAAGGTGGTCCGCGGGATGTGCAGATGGCCGTAGACCATCGCCTCGACACGGAACCTGCGGTGCCAGTCGGCGGTCAGGCGGGTGCCGCACCACATGGCGAACTCGGGGTACCACAGGACGTCCGTGGGGTGCCGGTCGAGCGGGTAGTGGTTGACGAGGACGGTGGGCAGGTCCTCGGGCAGTTCGGCGAGCCTGCGCTCGGTCTCGGCGACCCGGGCCCGGCACCACGCCTCCCGGCTCGGGTACGGGTCGGGGTGCAGCAGGTACTCGTCGTTGCAGACGACTCCGGTGCCGTGCGCGTACTCCAGGCCCTGTTCCTTGGTGGTGCGGCCGGGCGGCAGGAACGAGTAGTCGTAGAGGAGGAACAGCGGCGCGACGACGACGGGCCCGCCGGGCCCCTCCCACACCGGGTACGGGTCCTCGGGGGTGAGGACGCCCAGTTCCCGGCAGAGGGCGACGAGATGCTCGTAGCGCGCGACACCGCGCAGCGTCACGGGGTCCTTCGGGTGGGTCCACAGCTCGTGGTTGCCCGGCACCCACACGACCTGGCGGAAGCGGCCCGCGAGGGTCTTCAGGACCCAGCGGATGTCCTCCGTGGTCTCGGAGACGTCACCGGCGACCAGCAGCCAGTCGTCGTCCGAACCGGGGCGCATCCGTTCGACCAGCGCGCGGTTCTCGGCGTAGCCGATGTGCAGATCGCTGATGGCGAGCAACTGCCCGGCCCCACCGGCCCTCGACGTCACCTTCCGCCACCTCCGTACCCCCCGCGCGAGCTCGCGCGTCCGCGCACTCTGGACGTCGACCAAGAGAACACATCCAGGGGCTCCCGGACAAGGCGGGCCCGACCCGGAGCGCGCCCGTCCACGGACGGGCAGGGACCGGGCGGGCACCGGGCAGGGACCGGGCGGGTGCCGGGCGGGGCGGCGGGCGCGGCGGGACCCACCGCGCGGGGCCGTCCGACGCGGGCCCCGGGCCGGCTGGACAATGGCCGGAATTCCGTAACACGCACGTTGCACGGGGTACCCCGGCGAAGCCGTATGATCGCCCCAACACCACCGCCTTGACTCCCTTCGCACGGGGGTGTTTGGCGACCCTCCCTTCTCTCTACCCGGGCACGGGTTGCTTCGCCGTGCCCGCGAACCCGAAAGGCGGCCTGCATGGTCTCTCGCGTACGCGTCTGGCTCAACCGCACGTACGCGGAGAACGTGTTCTTCATGGATCAGCTGCGGCGAAATCCCAGCGATCGCGCGGTCGAGATCCACGCCACGCACGGCGACCCCGACTCCCCCGTACTGGCCGCCGCCGACACCGCGGAGCTGGAGCCCGAGGGCCTCTCCCCGGCCGCGTACGTCGAGTTCGCGCTCGACCAGTGCCAGCGGCGCGGCATCGACGTGTTCGTGCCCCGTCTGCACCAGTCGGCGATCGTGGCGCACCGCGCCGAGTTCGAGGCTCTCGGCACGGCGCTGCTGGCGCCGCCGCCCGAGGCCGTGGCCGTCTTCCACGACAAGGTGATCGCGTACGAGGCGGTCCAGGCGATCGGCGTGCCGGTGCCGCCGTGGTGGCGGGTGCGGACGGCGGCCGAACTGGTGACGGCCGTGGAGGCGCTGGAGGCGGACGGCCAGAAGGCGTGCTTCAAGCCGGCGTCGGGCGCGGGCGGGGTGGGCTTCCGGGTGATCACCCGCTCTCCGTTCTCGATGACCCAGCTGAGCGGCTTCCCGAGCCCGTACGTTCCGCTCGACCTGGTGGTCGAGGCGCTGGAGTCGGCCGACGCGGGCGTCGGCGTCGACTGGCTGGTCATGCCGCGGCTGGAGCAGCCGGAGGTGTCGGTGGACTGCCTGACCGGTCCCGACAACCTGATCAGGCTCGCCGTGGGCCGCACGAAGAACGGCAGGCGGCGCGGGTTCACGCTGCACGAGCAGTGGCTGGAACCGGCCCGGCTGATCGCCGAGGGGTTCGGGCTGCACTATCTGTCCAACATCCAGTTCCGGATGTTCGGCGACCGCCCGGTGCTGATGGACGTCAACACCCGCCCGGCGGGCGGGCTGCACCAGCTGTCGCTGTGCGGGGTCAACGCCCCTTGGGCGGCTGTGCAGTTGGCGCTGGGTGAGGACCCGGGCGAGATGGCGCCGCCGTTCCTCGGCCAGGACTACACGGTGGTGTCGGGCCCGCGTCCGCTGCGCCCGGTGACGCTGCCGCCGCAGCGGATCGAGGAGCCGGCCGAGCCGCTGCTGCCGTCGGTGCCCGCGGTGGCCGTGGAGCCGTCGGTCGCCGAGTCCGTCGGTTCGACCGGGTCGTCGGCGGCAGGCGCGCTGCGCCTCTGAGCCGCCTCCCGTCCACCGCCTCGTCCATTTCTTCGTCCACCGGTATGGACCAATCCCGTCGTTCCGCTTGACACCTGGATTGGTCCATACCAACTTGGTTGCGCACCTCCCCGCACTCCCCGCACCTTCGTGCACTCCCGAACACCCCATTCCTTTCAGGGAGATCGCGTGCGCAACACACTCCGACGGCACAGACGCCGTCTTCTCGCGTTCCTCGGCACCGCGGCGCTCGCGCTCGCCGGCGCCGTCGCCCTTCCGGGCACCGCCCAGGCGGCCAACGTCCTCACCAACCCCGGCTTCGAGTCGGGTGCTCTCTCCCCGTGGACCTGCGCGGGCACCCTCGGTTCGATCGTCTCCTCCCCCGTGCACGGCGGCTCCAAGGCCCTCGCGGGCGCGGCGAGTTCGAGCGACATCGCGCAGTGCAGCCAGACCGTCGCGGTGCAGCCGAACACCACGTACAGCCTCAGCGGCTGGGTGCGCGGCTCGTACGTCTACCTCGGCGTGGACGGCGGCGCCTCGACGTGGACGACCTCCCCGTCGGCGTACAGCCAGCTCAGCGTCTCCTTCACCACCGGCGCCGCGCAGACCAGCGCCAAGATCTATGTGCACGGCTGGTACGCGCAGGGCACCTACTACGCGGACGACATCAGCCTGGACGGTCCGGGCGGCGGTGGCGGCGGTGACACCCAGGCGCCCAGCACGCCGTCGGGTCTCACCTCGACCGGCAAGACCTCGTCGAGCGTCTCCCTGGCGTGGAACGCGGCCACGGACAACGTGGGCGTCACCGCGTACGACATCTACAGCGGGTCCTCCCAGCTGCTCAGCGTCTCCGCGACCAGCGCCACGGTCAGCGGGCTCTCGCCCAGCACCGCGTACACCTTCACCGTCAAGGCGCGGGACGCGGCGGGCAACGTGTCCGGCGCCTCCAACGCGGTGAGCGTCACGACGGACGCGGGCAGCGGCGGCGGCACCGCCTTCAAGCAGGCCGCCCCCTATCTGTACGAAGGCTGGGGCGACCCGCCGAACCCGACGACGGTGATGAGCGCGACCGGCGTCAAGTGGTTCACGATGGCGTTCGTGCTCGACTCCGGCGGCTGCAACCCGTCGTGGGACGGCAGCCGTCCGCTGACCGGCGGGGTCGACCAGACCGCGATCAACCAGATCCGCTCGGCGGGCGGCGACATCGTGCCGTCGTTCGGCGGCTGGCAGGGCAGCAAGCTCGGCGCCAACTGCTCCTCGGCGAGCGCGCTCGCCGGGGCGTTGCAGAAGGTGATCGACGCCTACTCGCTCAAGGCGATCGACATGGACATCGAGAACACCGACGAGTTCGAGAACGAGGCCGTGCAGGCGCGCATCCTCACCGCGCTGAAGACGGTCAAGGCCAACAACCCCGGCCTGCGGACGATCGTCACGTTCGGCACCTCGACGACCGGTCCGACCTACTACGGCAACCGGCTGATCGAGCAGGCGCAGTCGCTGGGCGCCAACATCGACGTCTTCACGATCATGCCGTTCGACTTCGGCGGCGGCTCCGACATGTACGGCAACACCGTGAACGCGGCGGAGGGTCTGAAGACGAAGCTGAAGTCGACGTTCGGCTGGGACGACGCCACCGCGTACGCCCACATCGGCATCTCCGGCATGAACGGCCTCTCCGACCAGCAGGAGAACACGACCGCGGCGATCTGGACGAGCATCCGCGACTGGTCCAACAGCCACCACATCGCGCGGCTCGCGTACTGGGCCGTCAACCGTGACCGGCCGTGCCCCGGCGGTGGTGTGGTGGACAACTGCTCCGGCATCAGCCAGGACACCTGGCAGTTCACCCGGATCACGGCGGGCTTCACCGGCTAGCACTCCGCCGGCCCAGGTCACGGCGGCCGGAACACCGCCGTGACCTGGGAACTCACCTTCTTCTTCGCGGGGCGAGGGGAATCGCGGTCCGCCGCGGCTGCCCTCGCCCCGCCTCAGCTCTCCTCGGCCCGCCGCAGCCGCAGGGTGAGGATCTGGAAGGGCCGCAGCTCCACGGTGACGCCGTCGGCGCCGGTGTCGGCGCTCTCCAGGGGGCGTTCGAGGAGGTCGGTGACCTCGGCACCGGCCAGCGCGAAGCCGGTGCGCAGCACGCCCCTGGCCCGGCCGCCGCGCGACTCGTAGAGCCGGACGACGACGTCGCCCGAGCCGTCGTCGGCGAGCTTGACGGCCTCGACGGTCACTCCGTCGCCGTCCACGGAGACCACCGGGCGCGGGGCTCCGGCCGCGTCGGCCACCCGCAGCGGGAGGTTGAGGGCGTAGCCCTCGGCGACCGCGTCCTCGATGCTCGCGCCGGGCAGCAGGGCGTAGGTGAAGCGGTGACGGCCCTGGTCGGCGCCGGGGTCGGGGACGCGCGGGGCGCGCACCAGGCTGAGCCGGACCGTGGTGGTGGTGCCGCCGTCCTCGCGGACCGTGCGGGTGACGTCGTGGCCGTAGGTCGCGTCGTTGAGGACGGCGACGCCGTAGCCGGGTTCGGCGATGTGCACCCAGCGGTGTCCCGAGACCTCGAAACGGGCCGCCTCCCAGCTGGTGTTGGTGTGGGTGGGCCGCTGGACGTGGCCGTAGGCGATCTCGGCGGAGGTGTGCGCGGCGCGCAGGTCGACGGGGAATCCGGCCTTGAGGAACTTCTCGGCCTCGTGCCAGTCGATGTCCGTCTCGAAGTCGATCCGGGCGCTGCCCGCGCGGACGGTGATCGTCTGGGTGACGGTCGAGCCCTTGCCGAAGGAGCGGGTGACGCGGACCGAGCCGAGCAGCGGATCGGTGTCGACGACCGTGACGGAGTCGGCGTCGAGGAGGTCGGTGTACCGGTTCCTGTAGTGCTTGTCGACGTCCCAGGCGTCCCAGTAGTTGGGCAGGTCGGTGTGCAGGCGCAGCAGGTTGCCCGGCCCCGCGAGGACCTCGCGGTCGGCGCGCAGGTCGCGCACCGAGGCGAGGGTGCCGTCCTCGGCGACCTCGACGCGGACGATGCCGTTGTCGAGGACGCGTCCGGTCACCGTCACCGGCTCGACGGGCTGGGCGTCCTCCAGCGGGGCGCTGCCGCCGGCCGGGACCTCGACGTAGGCGAGTTCGCCGCCGGGGCCGCGCACCACCTCGGCCCGGTCGCACGGGCTGGTGTTGAACACCCGGGTGCCGCCGTCGCCGAGCGCGGCCACCGCCTCGGTGGTGAGGGTCTCCAACTCCTCGGCGACGCGGGCGTATTCGGCCTCCGCCTCGCGGTGCACCCAGGCGATCGAGGAGCCCGGCAGGATGTCGTGGAACTGGTGGAGCAGGACCGTCTTCCAGAGCCGGTCGAGGTGGGCGTGCGGGTACTGGTAGCCGGGGGCGTGCAGGGCGGCCGTCGTCGCCCACAACTCGGCCTCGCGCAGCTTGTGTTCGCTGCGCCGGTTGCCCTGCTTGGTGCGGGCCTGGGAGGTGTAGGTGGCGCGGTGCAGCTCCAGGTACAGCTCGCCGACCCAGACGGGGGCGTCCTCGTACTCGGCGCGGGCCTTGGCGAAGAACGCGTCGGGGTGCTCGACCTCGACCTTCGGTGAGCCCTCCAGGTCCCTGAGGCGGCGGGCGCGTTCCATGATCTCGCGGGTCGGGCCGCCACCGCCGTCGCCCCAGCCGAAGGGGGCGAGCGAGCGGGTGGCGCCGCCCTTCTCCTGGTAGTTGCGGACCGCGCGGGACATCTCCTCGCCGCTGAAGCGGGCGTTGTAGGTGTCGACGGGCGGGAAGTGGGTGAAGATGCGGGTGCCGTCGATGCCCTCCCACCAGAAGGTGTGGTGGGGAAACTTGTTGGTCTGGTTCCAGGAGATCTTCTGGGTGAGGAACCACTCGTTGCCCGCGAGCTTGGCGAGTTGGGGGTAGGCCGCGTTGTAGCCGAAGGAGTCGGGCAGCCAGACTCCCTTGGTCTCGATGCCGAAGTGCTCGATGAAGAAGCGCTTGCCGTGGATGAACTGGCGGGCGACCGCCTCGCCGCCCGGCAGGTTGCCGTCGGCCTCCACCCACATGCCGCCGACCGGCGCCCACTGGCCCTTCTTCACGGACTCCTGGATGCGGGCCCAGACCTTGGGGTAGTGGTCGCGGACCCATTCGTACTGCTGGGCCTGCGAGCAGGCGAAGACGAACTCCTCGTACTCCTCGGCCAGCGAGGTGACGTTGGAGAAGGTGCGGGAGGTCTTGCGCTTGGTCTCGCGGATCGGCCAGAGCCAGGCGGAGTCGATGTGCGCGTGGCCGACGCCCGAGATGACGTGGGCGCTGGCGTGGGCGGGCTTGGCCAGGGCCGGGGCGAGCGCCTCGCGGACGGCGGTGGCCGAGCCGGAGATGTCGTCGAGGTCGAGGAGGTCCATCGCGCGGTCGAGGGCGTGCGCGATCTCGTGCCGGCGCGGGTCGTGCTCGCCCAGTTCCAGCATCAGCTCGTACAGCACCTGGATGTCCAGGTCGAGGTGGAAGACCTGCTCGTCGAGGACGGCGATGTCGGCGCGCCTGAAGGTGTACAGGGGCTGGTCGCCAGCGGTGCGGACGTCGCCGAGCGGGGTCGGGGCGGCGAAGTCGCCCGCGAGGATGTCGGGGTTGGAGGCGGCCTCGACGAGGTAGTCGATCTGCTCACCGCCGGTGGCCGGGTCGGCGATCGGCACGTACTGGTTGAGCGGGTTGACGGCCTTGAGCGGGGTGCCGTCGGTGAGGTGGACGAGCGCCTCGGCCTGGTTGCCCGGCCAGTCGCCCACGAAGCCGAGGTCGATGACGGCCTCGACGCGGCGGCCCGCGTACGCGGCGGGCACCTGGCCGCGCATCCGGAACCAGGTGGTGCCCCAGGGCGGGCCCCAGGGGGTGTCCATGGCGAAGGGGGTGTAGGTCGCGGCGGCGGCCTCGTCGAAGGGGACGGGCTCGCCCGGTGCCTGCCACGCGGTCACCTCGAAGGGGACGCTGGCGGAGTGGATCGCGGGCTTGATGCGCTGGGTGTGGAGGCGCGCTACGCGCTCCTCGATCCGGCGGCGTTCGTCGTGCATGGAAGGTCTCCAGGGAGAAAGCGGAGAGGTCAGCGGCGTGGGGACGGGGAAGCACCGAGCGAGAAAGCGCTTTCCGTCGGGAGCTTACTTCAGGTACGAGAGGCCCGGGTGGACGGCCGTGTAGCCCTCCACCAGCCGGCGGGCCACGGTCACGGAGTCGACCAGCGGATGCAGCGCGAAGGCCTTCACCGCGGTGGTCCTCGATCCGTTCTCGGCGGCGGTGAGCACCTCGCGCTCGACGCCCTTGACCGCGCAGACCAGGCCGGTGGCGTGGTCGGGCAGCGGGGCCACGGTGACCGGGTGGGCGCCGTTGGCGTCGACCAGGCAGGGCACCTCGATGACGGCGTCCGCGTCCAGGGCGGCGAGGGTGCCGTGGTTGCGGACGTTGAGGATGAGGGTGGTGCGCTCGTCGCGGGCGATGGCCCGCATCAGGGCGAGGGCGACCTTCTCGTAGCCGCCGGAGAGGTCGTCGGCGTCGCGTTCGCCCGCGCCCGCGCTCTCCCGGTTCTCGGCCATGTAGGTCGCCTCGCGCTCGGCGCGGGTGCGGTCCCAGGCGGACAGGGCGGCCGCCTCCGGGTCGCGCAACTCCTCGTAGAAGCGCGCCTGCTGGTCGCGGAGGAAGGCGCCGCGGGTCTTCTCGGCCCGCTGGTAGGCCCGCACGGTCTCGCGGTTGAAGTAGTAGTAGTGCAGGTACTCGTTGGGGACCGCGCCGAGCGAGCGGAGCCAGTCGGCGCCGAACAGCTTGCCCTCCTCGAAGGAGCCGAGCAGGTCGGGGTCGGCGAGCAGCCGGGGCAGTTCGTCGCGTCCGGCGATCCTCAGACCGCGGACCCAGCCGAGGTGGTTGAGGCCGACGTAGTCGATCCACGCCTCGTTCGGGTCGCCGCCGAGCACCCGGGCGATCCGGCGGCCGAGGCCGACAGGTGAGTCGCAGATGCCGATGACGCGGTCGCCGAGGTGGCGGGACATGGCCTCGGTGACCAGGCCCGCGGGGTTGGTGAAGTTGATGACCCAGGCGTCCGGCGCGAGCCTCGCCACCCGGCGGGCGATGTCGACGGCGACCGGCACGGTGCGCAGCCCGTAGGCGATGCCGCCCGCGCCGACCGTCTCCTGGCCGAGGACACCCTCGGCGAGGGCGACCCGCTCGTCCTGGGCGCGGCCCTCCAGGCCGCCGACCCGGATCGCCGAGAAGACGAAGTCGGCGCCGGTGAGCGCCTCGTCGAGGTCGGTGGTGACGCTCACCTCGGGGGCGCCGGGCACCCCGGCGGCCTGTTCGGCGAGCACCCGGGTCACCGCGGAGAGCCGTCCGGCGTCGAGGTCGTGGAGGACCACGCGGGTCACCCGGCCCTCGGCCCGGTCGCCCAGGAGCGCCCCGTACACGAGCGGTACCCGGAATCCTCCGCCGCCCAGAATCGTCAGCTTCACGCCTTCACCCTTCCTGCGACGGCCACTTCGACGCCCGCTTCCTCGAGGGAGGAGCGGGTCGCCGCGTCGACCGGCGCGTTCGTCACCACCACGTCCAGGTCCTCGGGACCGCAGACCTTCGCCATCCCGGTGCCCGGGAACTTCGCCTGGTCGGCGAGGAGGACGACCTTCTCGCCCGCCTTGATCATGGCGCGCTTGACCGGCACCTCGACCACCGTCGTGTCCATCACCTCGCCGCCGGGACGCACCCCGCTGGTGCCGAGGAAGACCCAGTCGGCGTGCAGCTGACGGAGGTTGTCCTCGGTGAGGAAGCCGACGAGGGAGCGGTACTCGCGGCGCAGCATGCCGCCGAGCAGCACCAGTTCGATGCCCTCGTCGTCGGCGAGTTCCTCGTAGACCACCAGGTTGCTGGTGATCACCGTGAGGCGGCGGCCGTGCAGTTGCCTGGCCAGCCGGTAGGCGGTCGTCCCGATGTCGAGCAGCACCGACTGGCCGTCGCGGACCAGCCCCGCGGCGTGTTCCGCTATGGCGTCCTTCTCGGCCACGCGCACCTCGGCGACCTCGGCGAACGGCTGGTCGCCGTCCTCCGCGACGGCGCCGCCGTGGACGCGGGTGAGCAGGCCGTCCTCCTCCAGCTTCACCAGGTCGCGCCTGACCGTGGCCGGGCTCACACCCAGTTGTTCGGAGAGATCGGTCACTGCCGCGGGACCACCGGAGCGCAGGGCCCGCAGGATGAGTTGATGTCGTCGTTCTGCCAGCACGACGCGAACACTACTCGTCATCTTCAATCATTTCTATGCTCAGTTCTGTTCGACTATTGACCAATCTCGTCCAAGGGCGCACGATTCCGTGCACTGAATTGAACCGTTCTGACGAGAGGACGCTTGCGTGGACGACGACCGGCCCCAGGTGCTGCTGACCGGGCTGCTCTTCTACGACCTGGTCCTGACCGGTCTCGGCAAGCCGCCGACGCCGGGCGAGGAGATCTGGACCGCCGGTATGGGCTGCGGCCCCGGCGGGATCGCCAACCTCGCGGTGGCCGCGTCCCGCTTCGGTTTGCGCACCTCGCTCGCCACCGTCTTCGGCGACGACTTCTACGGCGCCCACTGCCACCAGGTGCTCGCCGAGCAGGAGGGCGTCGACCTCACCCTCTCGCGGACCGCCGAAGGCTGGCCGACCCCGGTCACCGTCGCGCTCGCGCACGGCGACGACCGGGCCCTGGTCACCCACGGCCAGCAGCCCCCGTATCCGCAGGAGGCGCTGATGGGCGAGCCGCCCGACGCGCTGACCGCCCTGGTGCACCTGGAGGCCGAGCCCGCGCCCTGGCTCGCCAAGGCCGCCGCGAACGGCACCCGGATCTACGGCGACGTCGGCTGGGACCCCACCCAGCGGTGGTCCCGCGACCTGCTCGACCAGCTCGCCCTGTGCCACGCCTTCCTCCCCAACGAGACCGAGGCGATGGCGTACACCCGCACCGACTCCGCGGTCGCCGCGCTCGGCGCACTCACCGAGCTGGTACCGGTCGCCGTGATCACCCGCGGCGGCGACGGCGCGGTGGCGGTGGACCAGACGACCGGCGAGTACGCCGAGGTCCCGGCGCTCGACGTCGACGTCCTGGACGCCACCGGCGCGGGCGACGTGTTCGGCGCCGCGTTCGTCACGGCGTCGCTGGGCGGCTGGCCGCTCGCGGAGCGGCTGCGCTTCGCGGTGCTCGCGGCCGGCCTCTCGGTCGGGCACCACGGCGGGGCGCTCGCCGCGCCCGGCTGGTACGGCGTCGACCGCTGGTGGCGGTCGCTCACCGACCCCGCGCTCAGGCGCGACCACGGCTTCCTGGCCGACCGGATCCCGGCGGACGTCGGCCCACCCGTGCGGCACGCCCCGGTCACCCCGCCGGCACCGCCCCGCTGAGCCACCCGCTCCCGCGCCCCCTCCCCCCGCTCCGCACCACCCCTGTCCCTGCCTGTCCCTACCTACCCCTGCTCGTCCCTGCTTGTCCCTGCTTGTTTCTGGATGCCTCCCCCCGCATCGCGGTACCGACTGACTCACCCCCCGCACCCCTGCGAACTCCCGAACAGATCCGAAAGGCGGTGGGAGCTGTGCGGCTCTCACGAAGAGGCCTGCTCCGTGCCGGCCTGGCCGGTACGGCCGCCACGACGCTCGGCGGCCTGGCGACCGGCTGTGCCGTTCCGACCGGCTCGACCGGCCGGAACATGGTCCTGTGGTACTGGGACGGCGGTCTCGGCGACACGGTCCTGAAGAAGGCCAAGGCCCGCTACGGCGCCACGACCGACCTCAGGGCCATCAAGATCGGCGGCTACTACCGGTCGAAGCTGATGACCACGCTGACCGGCCGGTCCCACATCCCCGACATCGTGGGCCTCAAGGGCGAGGACATGGCGTCCTACCTGCCCAACGCGAACCAGTTCGTGGATCTCAGGACCCTCGGCGCCGACCGCTACAAGAGCCGCTACCTGTCCTGGAAGTGGGACCAGGGCATCGCCGACGACGGCACCGTGGTCGGCATCCCCATCGACTGCGGCCCGGTCGCGCACTACTACCAGTACGCCGTGTTCCAGAAGGCCGGACTCCCCCACGAACCCGACGACGTGTCGGCGGAGTTGAACACCTGGGAGAAGTTCTTCGCGGCGGGCGAGCAGCTCAAGAAGCGCATCCCGGGCACCTACCTCCTCTCGGACGTCAACATGGTCTTCGAGAACGCGGTGCGGCAGGGCGCCCAGCGGTACGTCGACAAGGACCGCCACTTCATCGGCGGTGAGCAACACGTGCGGGACGCCTGGGCGTTGGCCGTCGAGGCCAAGCGGCGGGCGATCGTCTCCGACCTGGTGACCGGCACGCCCGACCAGCTCTCCGCGGTCCAGGACGGCAAGCTGCCCAGCCAGCTCAACGCCTCCTGGGCGACCAACGACATCAAGAGCGGGGTGCCAAGGACCAAGGGGCGCTGGCGGGTCGCCCAGATGCCGGTGCGGCCGTCCAACGACGGCGGTTCGTTCCTGGCGATCACCAAGGCGTGCCGTGAGCCCGAGCGGGCCTTCGAGATCATCACCTGGCTGCTCGACCCGGCCAACCAGGCCCAGGGCTTCGTCGACGCGGGCCTCTTCCCGTCCACGCCCGCCTCCTACGCCCTCGACGCGCTGCGCGAACCGGACCCGTTCTTCGGCGGGCAGGTCACGATGGACATCTTCGGACCGGCCGCGCAGCGGGTCGAGATCGCCTACAACAGCCCCTTCGACGTGGCGCTCGGACAGCCCCTCAAGGACGAGATCAAGAACGTCGGTGTCCTCGGCAAGGACCCGAAGAAGGCGTGGAACGACGCGATGAGCAAATGCCGGCGCATCGCCGCGCACCTGGGGGTGAGCTACTGATGGCTACCACCCTGCGGAAGCCGGCGCCCGCCGTCACGACGCCTGCGGCCGGCAAGCCCCGTACCGGGGTGCGCAAGTACTGGCACCTGTACGCGGCGATCTCGCCGTTCTACCTGCTGTTCCTCTGTTTCGGCCTGATCCCGGTCGGGTTCTCGCTCTATGTCTCGCTGCACCGCTGGGACGGCCTCGGCTCGATGGAGTGGGCCGGCCTCTCCCAGTACCAGTACCTGCTGAGCGACTCCGACTTCTGGACCGCCGTCGGCAACACCCTCGTCATCTGGGCGCTGGCCACCTTCCCGATGATCTTCCTGGCGATGGTCACGGCCGTGATGCTCAACTCGGCGGTCCGCTTCAAGAACCTCTACCGGTTCGCCTACTTCCTGCCGAACGTCACCTCGGTGGTGGCCATCGCGATCATCTTCGGCTCGGTCTTCTCCACCAACTTCGGCCTGGTGAACGCCCTGTTGCAGGCGGTCGGCCTGGACCAGGTGGCCTGGCTGAACACCCCGTGGGGCATCAAGACGGCCATCGCCACGCTGATGACCTGGCAGTGGACCGGCTACAACGCGATCATCTTCCTCGCGGGCCTCCAGACCATTCCCGGCGAACTGTACGAAGCGGCCCGCATGGACGGCGCGGGACCGGTGCAGACGTTCTTCCGGATCACCCTGCCGATGATGCGCCCGGTGCTGCTGTTCGTGCTCGTGGTGTCGACCGTCACCGGGCTGCAGAGCTTCTCCGAACCGCAGGTGCTGCTCCAGACCACCTCCAACGACTCGACGTTCGCGGGCGGTCCGGGACACGCGGGCCAGACGATGGTCCTCTACTTCTTCCAACAGACCTTCGACAACAACGACTTCGGCTACGGCGCGGCCGTCGCCTGGGGCGTCTTCCTCGTCGTCGTGCTGTTCTCGATCATCAACTGGCGCCTGGTGCAGCGCCGGGGCGAAGACTGAAAGGCCCGGACCCCATGACATCCATCAAGGGAACCCGCAGCAAGGGCGTCGCCCTGCACGCCGTCCTCGTCGTCGGACTGCTCCTCTCGGCCTTCCCGTTCTACTGGGCCGTGATCATGTCGACGCACACGTCGTCGGAGATCTTCACGTACCCGCCGAACCTGCTGCCCGGCTCGCACTTCCTGGAGAACCTCCGCAGCCTCTTCGACGCCATCGACTTCTTCGGGTCGATGTGGAACTCCCTGCTCGTCGCCGTGAGCGTCACCTTCCTTGTGCTGCTGTTCGACTCGCTGGCGGCGTTCGTCTTCGCCAAGTTCGACTTCCCCGGCAAGCGGACCCTGTTCGCGACGCTGCTGCTGATCTTCATGGTGCCGGCCCAGCTCGCCGCCATCCCGCAGTTCGTGATCATGGCGAAGCTGGGCTGGATCGGCTCGATGACCTCGCTGATCGTGCCCGCGGCGGCCAACGCGTTCGGCATCTTCTGGATGCGCCAGTACATGACGGGCGCCATCCATGACGAACTGCTCGACGCCTCCCGCATCGACGGCGCCCACTTCCTGCGCCAGTACTGGCACGTCGCGCTCCCGGTGGTCAGGCCCGGCCTCGCCTTCCTCGGCATCTTCACCTTCATGGGCCAGTGGAACGACTACGCCTGGCCCCTGATCGCCCTCACCGACCCGGACAACGTGACCCTCCAGGTCGCGCTCTCCCAGCTCAACGGGACGCACGGGACCACCGACTACGGAATGGTCATGACCGGCGCGCTGCTCGCCCTGATCCCCCTGCTCATCGTGTTCGCGATCGGCGCCCGCCAGATCATCGGCGACCTCGCCAAGGGAGCCATCAAGTGACCGACCCGCTGCTCGCGCTCCGCCCCTGGCAGTCACCGGAGGTGACCTCCTGGGGGCGGCTGCCGATGAACGCCGTCGACCGGCGCACCGGCGCCGTCTCCCTGGACGGCGACTGGCGCTTCCAACTGCTGCCCGCCCCCGAAGTCCCGCCGCGGGACACCTGGTCGACGTCGGCCGTGCCGGGCGTGTGGACCATGCGGGACACCGACGACCTGCCCGCCTACCTCAACGTCCGGATGCCGTTCGCGCAGTTCCCGCCGCACACGCCGGCGGCGAACCCGACCGGCGTCCACGAGCGCGAGTTCGACGTGCCGGCCGCGTGGGCCGGACGCCGGATCGTGCTCCAGGTCGGCGCCGCCGAGAGCGTGCTCCTGGTGCACGTGGACGGGCACCCGGTCGGCATCTCCAAGGACTCCCACCTCGCCGCCGAGTTCGATCTGTCGCACCTGGTGCGCCCCGGCACGCCGAGCACCCTGCGGCTGACGGTGGTGAAGTGGTCGGACGCCTCGCACATCGAGGACCAGGACCAGTGGTGGCACGGCGGCATCACCCGCTCGGTGCTGCTGTACGCCACCGACCCGCTGCACCTCGCCGACATGGGGGTGCGGGCCGGCCGCGACGGCAGGCTGCGGGTGGACTGCCAGATCAGGGACGCCCGCGGCGCGCTGCCCGCCGGCTGGTACGTCACCGGCGACCTCGACGGCCGGCCGCTCGCCCAGGACAAGGAGTTCGACCGCGTCAACGCCGAGGACGAGCGGGTCTCCGACTTCCTCGGCGAGGCCAGGATCGAGACCGTCGTACCGGAGGTGCGGACCTGGAACGCCGAGACGCCCGAGCTGTACACGCTCACCGTGCGGCTGCACCGCGCGGACGGCACGGTCGCCGACACCGCGCGCCAGCGCGTCGGCTTCCGGGACGTCGAGGTCGTCGGCCGGGATCTGCTGGTCAACGGCGAGCGAGTGTACGTGCGCGGCGTCAACCGGCACGACTTCCACCCGCTGACCGGGCGCACCGTCTCGGCCGACGACATGCGCGCCGACCTGGTGCTGCTCAAGCGGTTCGGCTTCAACGCGATCCGCACCGCGCACTACCCGAACGACCCGGCCCTCTACGACCTCGCGGACGAACTCGGCCTCTACGTCGTCGACGAGGCGGACATCGAGTCGCACGACCACGCGCACGAGATCGCCGACGACCCGCGCTACCTGGGGGCGTTCGTCGACCGGGTGGCGCGGATGGTGCTGCGCGACAAGAACCATCCGTCCGTGATCATCTGGTCGCTCGGCAACGAGTCCGACTACGGCGCCAACCACGACGCGGCGGCCGGCTGGGTGCGCCGCCACGACCCGAGCCGTCCGCTCCAGTACGAGGGCGCCGCCAAACGCGGCTGGGCCGACCCGGACGTGGCGTCCGACATCGCCTGCCCGATGTACGCGTCGCTGGAGGAGTGCCTCGCGCACGCCCTGTCCGGGTCCCAGACCAAGCCGCTCATCCAGTGCGAGTACTCGCACGCCATGGGCAACAGCAACGGCACGCTCGCCGACCACTGGGCCGCCATCGAGGCCACCCCGGGCCTTCAGGGCGGATTCATCTGGGAGTTCTGGGACCACGGGATCCTGCAACGCGTGAGCGACGGACGACCGGCCGGGCCCGCGGGCACCGGACTCCACGCGGACGGGGTGACCGCGCCCGGCTACCGCTGGGCGTACGGCGGCGACTTCGGCGAGGCCGACCACGACGGCGCGTTCATCGCCGACGGAGTGGTGTTCCCCGACCGCACGCCCAAGCCGGTGCTGTTCGAGCACCGGGAGATCGCCGCGCCGCTGCGCATCGAGTGCTTCCGCCACGAGGGCATCGTCCTCGGCAACCACCAGCACTTCCGGGGTCTCGAATGGCTCGCGGCCCGCTGGGAGTTGGCGCTCGCCGACGGCAGGACCCTGACGGGTGAGGCCCAGCTGCCCGCGCTGCGGCCGGGTGAGACGGCCGCGGTGCCGCTGCCGTTCGAACTGCCCGACGACGGCGGCGAGGCCTGGCTGACGCTGCGGGTGACGACGGCCGAGGACCAGCCGTGGGCGCCGCGCGGCACCGAGGTGTGCACCCCGCGGGTGCGGCTGCGCGCGGCGGGAGAGCCGGCCGCGCCGGTCGCGGGCGGCGACCCGGTGCGGCTCGACGACGACGGTCTGCTGGTCCATCCGCTGCTGACGGCGGCGCCCGTGCTGTCCCTGTGGCGGGCGCCCACCGACAACGACGAGCTGGGCGGGATGGCGGCGCGCTGGCGGAGCTGGGGGCTGGACGCGCCGGTGCGCAGGCTGCTCTCGGTGGAGCGGGACGGCGAACGGGTCACCGTGGTCGCCGAGTACACGGCGAAGGCCGAAGTGGTGCGGCACCGGCAGGTGTTCACGCCGGTCGCGGGCGGGCTGCGGATCGACGAGAGCGCGGAACTGCCCGCGCGGTTCGACGACGTCGCCCGGGTCGGCTCGGTCTTCGAGACGGTGGCCGGGCTCGATCTGCTGGAGTGGTTCGGGCAGGGCCCCTGGGAGTCCTATCCGGACCGGGCGGCGGGCGCCGCGGTGGGCCATCACGCCCTGCCGGTCGACGCGTTGTTCACGCCGTACCTGCGGCCGCAGGAGAGCGGCGGCCGGCACGGGGTGCGCGCGTTCACGCTGTCGGCGCCGGACGCGACGGGGCTCAGGGTGGAGTTGGACGCGCCGCGCCAGGTGTCGGTGACCCGGTTCCGCGCCGCGGACCTGACCGCCGTCACCCACCATGACGAACTGGTGCCGCGCGCCGGGTGCGTGGTGCATCTGGACGCCGCGCACCGGGGTCTGGGGACGGCGTCCTGCGGCCCGGACACCTTCGCCTCCTACCTGGTGCCGACCGGCGTCCACCGCTGGAGCTGGACCCTACGGGCGCTGTGACGTCCTGGGCCGTCCGGTTCGGTTTTCGGGTGACGGGCGGAGAGACGAAGGTTCCTGACGCAACGTCATCCGAATAACCACATTCCGTGACCGGCGGGGTTCGACGGCGTGTGTGCACCGTATCCGAATCGCTACCCTGGGTTGTTCGGCCGCGGATTGCGGACACGCCGTCTCCCGCGGCCCGCACGGCCGGGCCGTGCGCGAGTCGGCGCACGGCCGCCGTCACCCCCCGGTCCCATTTCACGGTCGCGCACCCCCGAAGGGACCCCCAGAATCCAAGGGCAATCAATTCGGCATTTCGCCGGATCTGCCTTTTCCTGGACGGGTGAAGGGCCGGGAAACAGGGTCGGGCACGGTGTGCCCCGGCTGCGGTACCGCCCGTGATCAGCACCGCCGGGGGGCGCGTAGATTTATGCACGCTACCGCCCGTGCGCCGTACACATCGAACATTCGCCCCCAGAAGTGCGACAACAGGGGGCGCACTCGGCGACCGAATCAAACAGGTCCCGAAACAAAACCGAACCAGTGGGACAAACGAGGTCGCCGAGACAGCGCGCGATACGCCGTGCGCCGCCGTCGGGCGACAGCAATGACGGGAAAAATCCCCTCCCGTGAGGGTGTCGGAAGCACCGACCGCTACCCCACTGTGACCTTTTCCTCGCTCATGGTGTTTACTGGTTCTCGGTCTGAGCCTCGACGGGTCCAGGCCCTTTCCGGAGGCTCCGGGGTTGGTCCCCCGGGGCCTCCTTTTATCGCGGACCGGCCTCCGCAATTTCCCCGAGAAACCCCAGGAACAAATCCGAGGGAATTTCCTGATGACCCGCGCGGCCGATGTGGTCCACACCACCGGCACCGCGAAGTCGGCGTTCCCCGATCCGTGACTGGCGATTTCCTCCGGCGAAGGAGTAACGTCACCCGGAACGTCTTCACCTCGCAGCCGGACTCACCACCCGGATCGACAACGCGACGGAGAGGGCGCTGGACCCGTCGCCCGAGTGCGCGCCCCAGCCGGCGGCCGCACCCGGGATCCCGTACCTCCGAACAGAAGGACCTCAGACCGATGACCACTGGCCTGACTCCGCGTCATGACGGCCACCCGGCAGGCGCGTCCGGTCGCCCTGCCCCGCCCACCACCGGGGAGTGAGGGATGGTCCCCGACATCGGGGCGTTCCGCACCGGTGACGTGCTCAAGGGCGTCCAGACCATGCCCGCGCGCAGCTTCCTCGCCCATCTCCCGCCCGAGCTGTGGCCGTTGCTCGTCGGCTTCTGGGGACCGGTGAGCCGGGTCTACCAACGCGAGGAGACCCTGCCCACCGGCCCGCGGGACAGCGACGTGCACATCGTGCTGGGCGGCTGCGTCCGCCAGGACCGCTTCCCGTTCGCCGCCGACGACGACCCGGACGACGGCGGCGGGAGCGGCCCGCGGATCACCCGCTTCCGCGGGGTCGGCCAACTCCTCGGCGAGGCCAAGCTGATCGAGGAGCACGCGGCGGTCAGGACGACCTGCCTGACCACCACCTGGGTCATGTCCTGCTCGGCGACCCGCATGATGGCCTTCCTCACCCGCCACCCGCACTCCGAACGCGCCCTGCTGCGCAGCCTGGAGGACCGCAACCGCGACGACGAGATGGTCTACGGCACCGTCACCCGCACCCCCATGGAGCGGGTCGGCGGGCTGCTCGCGCATCTGGCCAGGATCGCCGGGACGACCGATCCGGCCCAGCCGGGCCACATCAGCGTCCTCGGCCTGAGCCAGCGCGACCTCGCGGAGGCCCTCCTGATGGGCGTCTCCACCGTGGAGGCCGCGATCCGGCGGCTGCGCACCCCCGCCAAGGGCAGCGGCCTGCCCCCGGGCGGTGTACTGCGCAGCAGGTACCGGCAGTTCGTGGTCACGGACCTGCCCGCTCTGCAACGCGTCACCAGGATCCAGTAGCCGGACCGGCGGGGCACGACCCACCGGGACGCCCCCGCCGGCCCGAACCGCCCAGGCGACCGCTCGCCCCCGCTCGCCCCCTCCCGTCTCCTCCCGCCCTCTCCCGTCCCCGCACCACGGTGGCGACCCGCCGGGTGCTGTACGCGCGTTTCACGAACGGATCACCGCAGATGATGCTCAGTTCGACCCCTCTGGCGTCCGGCGCCGCCCCGGGCCCCGTGATCGTGGGCCTGCTGTCGGGGCTGGCCGGGATCGTGCTCGCCACCCTCACCCTGCGCCACCACCGGCAGGTGTGGGCCTGGACGAGGCGGCTGCGCGCGAGCGACGACGTCGGCAAGGACCTCGAAGACCCGGCCACCTATCTCAAGGAACTCGCCGAGCACCTCAGCGAGCGCGCCCAGAAACCCTGCCGCGAGGCGGAGTTCGCGCCGCTGCACCGGCTGCGCCACCTCCTCGACGACGCCGCGGCGGACGCCGAGCCGATCCGCCCCGAACTGCGGTCCGTCGTCGAGCGGTTCGACCAGTACCTCGCCACGATGCTGCCGCCCGCGCCCATAGCGACCCGGGTCGCGGCGACCGAGCACGCCGCCCAACTGGCCACCGCCATGCGGCAGGAACAGTCTCGCGTCAAGCTGAAGGAAGCCGTCAGCGCGGCCCTCCAGAGAATCCGCGTCCTGAGCAGAACCTCCTGAGACTCCGATCGGGCCGCGACGTCAGCCCTGCCGCGCCCCCGCAAGCCGCCCGCGGGCGGCGGCCTGGATCCGGGAGGGCCCGAGGCCCCACTCCAGGGTGCGTCCGACCGCCGTCGCCACCGGCAGGTCCCAGCAGGACCTGACGGCGGCCGGACGGTGGATGCCGAGTTCGGCTCGGGCCCAGTCGGGCAGGAGCCCCACCGAGGCGTTCATCAACGGCCGTACGACCAGCCGCTCCTGACGGGTGCGCCCGAAACGGCGCAGGAACAGCAGCGCGTCCGACGCGGCCGGAGTGACCCGGAGCCCGGGACGCATCCGGGCCAGGTACCGCTCGACCTCCCGGGAGCTGCGAGGTACCTCCCGCGCGCCCAACGCCTCGGCCACCGGAGCGACTTGGCGGTAGTAGGCGTCGCACTCGGCGGGGGTCAGCCGCAGCGCCCGCGGCGCGTAGCTCTGGTGGCCGGCCAGGAAGCTGCGCACCTCCGCGGTGTGCACCCAGGTGAGCAGGTCGGGGTCGTCGGCGCGGTAGGGCCGGCCGTCGGGGGTGGTGCCGTGCACCCGGGTGTGGATCAGCCGGACGAGGTCGATCACCTCGCGGGCGGCGGCCGAGGAGCCGAAGGTGGTCGTCGTGATGAACCGTACGGTTCCGTTCAGCCGCCCGACCGGGTCGGCGCGAAAGTCGGAGTGGTCGTCGACGCCCGCCATGGCCAGCGGATGCAGCGACTGGAGCATGAGCGCGGCGAACCCGCCGGTGAGCATCCCGGTGGCCTGCCCGTGCACCCGCCACACCGGGTCACCCGGCGCGATCCCGAACAGCCCGGGATCGCCCGGCGGCCCGGCGTACCGCTCCAGCTTGAGATCCCCGCCGTGTATGACGGCCGTGAGTTCCGCCGCGATCCGGTCCCGCAGCCCCACCGGCACCTCCAGGGTCCGTGTCCCTCAGCCGAGGGTACCCACCCGCCCGGCGGGCACGGCGACCAGGATGAGCAGCCCGCAGAGGGGTCTGGTGGCGAACGCCCGCCCGCAGGCCGCGACGTCCACGGGGACGGCCCGCCGCACCTGCCGGCCCAACTGGCCCGCGACCAGGCACGGTCCGGGCCAGTACAGCGCTCCGAGCCCGGCCGGCACCCCGAACCGGGCGAGCGGCGCCACCCAGAGCGCGTACGCGACACCCACCGGTAACCGGCTGCGCCACCCGAGCAGCACGGCGGCCGACCGCACCCCGGCCCGCACATCGGCCTCCCGGTCCTGGCAGGCGTAGATCACGTCCGTCCCCACGGCCCAGCAGATCAGCGCCCCGTACCGCACCCGGCCGTCGGGCCCGAGCCCTCCGGTGAGCAGGACGTACACCAGCGGTGCCGTCCAGTTGACGGTGATCCACAGCCACAGGTGCGGCCAGTGGGTGATCCGCTTCAGGTACGGACACACCGCCGCGACGGGCGCCCCGGCCTCCACGCTCCGGAACGCCATCACCAGCGGAGCGAATGCCCTCACCGCGCCACAGAACGCCACCGCCCGCCCGGCCGCGAGCCGCCCGGAGGCGACGGGCCTGCCGGCGGTACGCGGCACCTGCGCGTCGAACCGCGCGTCCGGCACGTCGTTGAGCCCGCAGGCGGCCCCTCCGGACAGCGCCCCGTACCCCAGGAGCAGCGGCCCGAGCACGATCCCGTCCCCGGGGCCCGCGAGCGCTGCCACGGCGATCCAGGGGACCACCAGCAGCCAGGTCCCCACCGGCCGGTCGAGCCGCAGCAGCTCCGGATACGCCCGCACCCCGGCGGGGCCCGCCCCACCCACCGGCCGGCACGGCTCCGCGCCGCCCACTCCCCCACGGCCCCGACCGTCCCGGGGCCGGTGCCCAGCGCCTCCCCCGGGCCGTCCTCACGGAAATCTCAGAGAGGCGGGGGTGGATTCACAGGTTCGACCCATGTACGGGGCGCAGGATGCAGCCACGACAGGTGGAATATCCCAGAAAGGTCTGCCGTGGGCGTCTCGCACATATCCAGCCGGTCCGAGGAGCAGCCGGAGAGGTGGTCCCGGCGCGGGGTGCTGGCCGCGCTCGGCGTGTCCTCGGCCGCCGTCCTCACCGGGTGCGCCGGCGCGGCCGGTGCCGCCGAGGGGACGTCAGGGACGACGGCGCCCGGTGCCGCGGCCGCTTCCGGGGCCGGGTCCGCGTCCGCCTCCGCCTCCCCCTCCGCTTCGGCGAAGGCCACGGCGGCTCGGCAGCCGGTCCTCACGGTCACCCCCGCCGACGGCACCAGGAAGGCCGCCTTCACCCGGCCCGTCGAGGTGACCGTCGCCCACGGCACCCTCGCCTCCGTGCGGGTGACCGGCAACGACGGCTCCACCCTGGCCGGCTCCCTCGACGACGCCGGGACCACCTGGACGTCGGCCGCGCACCCCTACTCCGGGACCAAGTACACCGTGACCGCCCAGGTCAGCGGCGGTGCCACGCACACCTCGACCTTCACGACCAAGGCGCCGGGCGCGACCTTCGTCGGGAACTTCACACCCGAGGCGGGCTCGACCTCGGGCGTGGGCATGCCGGTGTCGCTGAACTTCACGCACGCCGTCGCGGACCGGGCCGCCGTCCAGAAGGCGATCACGGTGACCGCGGAGCCGGCCGTCGAGGTGGTCGGCCACTGGTTCAGCGACACCCGCCTGGACTTCAGGCCCGAGACGTACTGGGCGGCCGGCACGGAGATCACCCTCACCCTGCGGCTGAAGGACGTCGAGGGCGCGGACGGGGTCTACGGCGTCCAGTCCAAGACCGTCACCTTCCGCATCGGGCGCGAGCAGATCTCCACGGTCGACCTCTCCAGCAAGGAGATGACGGTCAGGCGCGACGGCGCGCGGACCGCCACCTACCCGGTCACCGGCGGCGACTCCGCACACACCACCTGGTCCGGGATCATGGTGATCAGCGAGCGGTTCGAGCAGACCCGTATGCAGTCCTCGACGGTCGGGCTCGGCGACGAGTACGACATCGCCGACGTCCCGCACGCCCAGCGCCTCACCACGTCAGGCACCTTCATCCACGGCAACTACTGGGCGGCCGACTCGGTGTTCGGCGGCCGCAACAGCAGCCACGGCTGTGTCGGCCTGCACGACACCAAGGGGGCGGGCGACAGCTCGGTGGCCGGCTACAAGTTCTACGAGAGTTCGATGCTCGGCGACGTCGTGATCGTGAAGAACTCGGGCGACAGGACCGTGAACCCGGCCAACGGCCTCAACGGCTGGAACCTCTCCTGGGCACGCTGGAAGGCGGGAAGCGCGATCTGACGCGGCACGCCAGGCGCCGATGCCCTGGCGTTCGGTGTCCTGACGTCCGGTGGGTGGCGTCAGGCGCCTGGCGTCCGGCGTCCAGTGCGTGGCGTCAGGCGCCTGGCGTTCGACGTCCGACGTCCGACGTCCGACGTCCGACGTTCGGCGCCCAACGTCCGGCGTCCGGTGCCCGACTCCGACGCCTGGCGTCACACCCTCCGCCGCCTCACCGGGGTCCCGTCGAATCGGCGGGGCCCCGTCTTCGACGCCGGGCGCGGGCCCGGCCCGCGGTCGGGCGCCTTCCGCCCCCTTCATACCCTTCATGGGGTGAACTCCCCCTCGACAAAAGGGTTTTCTTCGCTTTACCTCTTGACGACGGCAGTGCCGGAGAGCACATTGGCGGCACTTTGAGAGCGCTCTCAGGACGTTCGGCGAAGCTCTCGACCGCACCCGCGCACCCACTCCGTACCCAGGAGGCACCCCCATGCGTGACACCTCCGTCACCCCTCACAGACCGCGCCCGCTGCGACGGGTGCTCGTCGCCGCGTTCGCCACCCTCGGGCTGGCGGCCGCCGCCGCCACGGTCTCCGCGCCCTCGGCCGACGCCTCCGCGCCCACGCCTCCCAGCGGCTGGTCGCAGGTGTTCCTCGACGACTTCAACGGCACCGCGGGCACCGGCGTGTCCACCAGCAACTGGCAGTACGACCTCGGCACCTCGTACCCCGGCGGCGCCGCCAACTGGGGCACGGGCGAGGTCGAGACGATGACGAACTCGACCAACAACGTCTCCCTGGACGGCAGCGGCAACCTGCGCATCACCCCGCTGCGCGACTCGGCCGGGCGCTGGACCTCGGGCCGGATCGAGACCAACCGCACCGACTTCCAGCCGCCGGCCGGCGGCAAGCTGCGGGTCGAGGCCCGCATCCAGATGCCCAACGTCACCGGCGTCGCGGCCGAGGGCTACTGGCCGGCGTTCTGGATGCTCGGCGCTCCGTACCGCGGCAACTACCAGAACTGGCCCGGCGTGGGCGAGTTGGACATCATGGAGAACGTCCAGGGCCTCAACAAGGTCTGGGCGACGCTGCACTGCGGCACCAACCCGGGCGGCCCGTGCAACGAGACGACCGGCATCGGCAACTCCACCGCGTGTCCCGGCAGCACCTGCCAGTCCGGCTTCCACACGTACAGCATGGAGTGGGACCGCTCGGTCAGCCCCGAGGCGCTCCGCTTCTACGTCGACGGCGTCAACTACCACACGGTGACGGCCTCCCAGGTCGACGCGACCACCTGGGCGAACGCCACCAACCACGGGTACTTCATCATCCTGAACGTGGCGATGGGCGGCGGGTTCCCCGACGCGTTCGGCGGCGGCCTCGACGGCGACACCCAGCCGGGCCACCCGATGCTGGTCGACTACGTCCAGGTGCTCCAGTCGGGTAGCGGCGGCGGCACCACCCCGCCGCCGACCGGCAACCGTGACGCGTACAGCCCGATCCAGGCCGAGTCCTACGACAGCCAGTCGGGCAGCACCACGGAGACCACCACGGACACCGGCGGCGGCCAGAACATCGGCTCGCTCGCCAACGGCGACTGGGCGCTCTACAAGGGCGTCAAGTTCGGTTCCACGGCGGCCACCCAGTTCTACGCGCGGGTCGCGAGCGGCGCGGGCGCGAACGTGAGCGGTCTCGTCGAGGTCCGCCTCGACAGCCGGACGGCCACCCCGGTCGGCAGCTTCGCGCTGGCCAACACGGGCGGCTGGCAGTCCTGGCGGACCGTCCCGGCGAACATCAGCTCGGTGACGGGCACCCACGACGTGTATCTCACCTTCACCAGCGGCCAGTCGGCGGACTTCGTCAACGTCAACTGGTTCGACTTCGGCCACTGACGCGGTAGCGGCAGAGCCCGCCGTTCCCTGGTGACATGCCAGGGGACGGCGGGCTCTCCGCTTCTCCGGTTCCTTCTCCGGTTCCTTTTCCGTCAACGAGGTCGACCGGGCGAGGATGCAATTCCCCCTGCTTTGGACGGGAGTTGGACGGGAGTTGGGTGGGCGGCACGGTCCCGGTCAGCGCAGCTCGGCGCGGAACCCGGCCGGCGTCCGCTCGGTGTGCTGCTGGAAGAACCGGGAGAAGTTCGCCGGGTCGGGGAAGCCGACCGCCGCGCCGACCCGGCCGATGGACAGCTCGGTGTGGGCGAGGAGGCGCTTGGCCTCCAGGACGACGCGTTTGTCGATGAAGCCCTTGGGTGTCTCCCCGGTGGCGGCGCGGACCGCGCGGACCAGGGTGCGGCGGGAGCAGCCGAGCGTGTCGGCGTAGCCGCTGACGCTGTGGCGGGTGGCGAAGTCCCGTTCCACGGCGTCCCTGAAGAGGGTGAAGACGGTGTCGCCCTGCCGGCGGGCCGCCTCCGCCGAGCTGGCCGCGAGATGGGCGAGGCGCAGCAGGAACGCGGTGAGGGTGTGCCGCAGGACCGAGGTGTGCAGGCTCAGCGGCAGGGTCGTGCCGTCCTCGTACTCGCGGCGCAGTTGGGCGAGGGCGGCGCGCAGGGCGGCGAGCTGCGCCGGGTCGGGGCCGAGCAGCGGCGGCAGGTCGTAGCGGTAGAGGCCGGTGGCCTCGACGGTGGCGCGGGGCAGGAATCCGGGCTGCATGGTGAGCACGGTGCCGTGGTACTCGCTGGTGCGGGAGAAGCGGTGGACCTGTCCTGGGCGGATCCACAGCAGGTCGCCCGCCGTGGCCTCGTACTCCGCGAAGTCGATCATGTGGCGGACCGGGCCGCCGTCGAAGAGCATCACGACATGGAAGTCGATGCGGTGGACGCGGTGCAACGGGGCATCCGCGTGCCAGGTGCGGTCCGCGCCCATGGGTCCGACCTGCATGCCGACACCGCACACGCTCAGTTCGGCAGGGAAGGGGAACGTTCTGATGGCGTCCGCTCCGCCGCCACCGTCCACGCCTCGGATGGTTCTGTCCGCCATGTCCTTCTCGTGCCGCCTCGTCCACGTGCCCGGGGTGGGTGGGTGTCCCACTTTCACCACAGGCTGGCACACGCCGACCTACCCCCAGAAAAATCAGACTTTTAAGGTTGAACACAAAAGGCCCGCCGTCCCGCCCCGATCGAGGATTTCTTGAAGATGACCACGCAGGGGCGGGACGCCCTGGACGCCCTCGACGCCCTCGACGCCCTCGACGCCCTCGCACGGATCGAACTCGATCGGCGTGCCGTCGCGCCGGCGGGCGGTCCGCTGCCCGGGGCCGACCCGTACGGCCGAACGGTCCACCGCGGTGTCCGCGAGTTCGCGGTGGCCGCCGAGCCGAACGGCGTGGCCCCGCACGGCCTCGCGCTCACCCGGCAGGGCGTACCGGGGTACGCGCGCCGTCCGGAGGCGGCGCGCGCGGGTTCCGCCGCCGTGGGCGCGGGCGCGGGTCGCCGTCGAGGCGGGAGCGGCGCTGACGTGGTACCGGTTCGTAGGGGGCGCGGTCCGCGCCGTCTCCCTCGGCCGCCGAGCGGGGTCGGGCCGACGCCGAGACCCTGTTCACCGAGTTCGGCCTCACCGCCGAGAACGTCGCCGAGGCGGCCCGGGAATCCCTCGCCGTCGCGCGTGGTTGACCCGACCGCCGGAAAGAAGATGATCACTGTGACCGAAGCAACCGCGACCGCGGGAGCACGGGGGCGCCTCGCCGACGGACGGGACGAGGGCCTCGCCCCGTCCGGGACGGCCGGGCAGGAGCCGCCGGCCGCCGTCGGCACATCACTGGAGAACAAGGGGGGCGACCCGGAATGACCACTGCTCCTGGGGTTTCCGGGACCGCGGGTGCGGCCGTGAGCGCCGACGCCGAGTGGGAGAACCCGCTGCGCGATCCGCGCGACCGCCGGCTGCCGCATGTCGCGGGCCCCTCCGGGCTCGTCATCTTCGGCGTCACCGGCGACCTGTCCCGCAAGAAGTTGATGCCGGCCGTCTACGACCTCGCCAACCGCGGACTGCTGCCGCCCGGCTTCTCGCTGGTCGGCTTCGCCCGCCGGGACTGGGCCGACCAGGACTTCGCGCAGGTCGTCCACGACGCCGTGCGCGAGCACTCCCGCACCCCGTTCCGCGAGGAGGTGTGGCAGCAGCTGGCCGAGGGGATGCGGTTCATCCCCGGCGACTTCGACGACGACAGCGCGTTCAAGCTGTTGAAGCAGACCGTCGACGAACTGGACGCGGCCCGCGGCACCAGCGGCAACTACGCCTTCTACCTCTCGGTCCCGCCGAAGTTCTTCCCGAAGGTCGTCGAGCAGCTGAAGCGGCACGGCCTCGCCGACACGCCCGAGGGTTCCTGGCGGCGCGCGGTCATCGAGAAGCCGTTCGGCCGCGATCTGGAGAGCGCCCGCGAGCTGAACGCGCTCGTGCACGACGTGTTCGCGCCCGACCAGGTCTTCCGGATCGACCACTACCTCGGCAAGGAGACCGTCCAGAACATCCTGGCGCTCCGCTTCGCCAACCAGATGTACGAGCCCATCTGGAACCGGTCGTACGTCGACCACGTCCAGATCACGATGGCCGAGGACATCGGCATCGGCGGCCGGGCCGGGTACTACGACGGCATCGGCGCCGCCCGTGACGTCATCCAGAACCACCTGCTCCAGCTCCTCGCGCTCACCGCCATGGAGGAGCCGCTCGCGTTCGACGCGGAGTCGCTGCTCACCGAGAAGCTGAAGGTGCTCAGGTCGGTGCGGCTGCCGGACGACCTGGGTGCGCACACCGTGCTCGCCCAGTACGCGACCGGCTGGCAGGGCGGCGAGAAGGTCGTCGGCTATCTGGACGAGACCGGCATCGACCGCGCGTCGCGGACCGACACGTACGCGGCCGTGAGGCTGGAGGTGGACAACAGGCGCTGGGCGGGCGTCCCCTTCTACCTGCGCACCGGCAAGCGGCTCGGCCGCAGGGTCACCGAGATCGCGGTGGTCTTCCAGCGGGCCCCGCACTCCCCCTTCGACGCCGCCGCCACCGAGGAGCTGGGCGAGAACGCGATCGTCTTCCGTGTCCAGCCCGACGAGGGCATGACCGTCCGGTTCGGCTCCAAGGTGCCCGGCACCTCGACCGAGATCAGGGACGTGTCGATGGACTTCGCCTACGGCGAATCCTTCACCGAGTCCAGCCCGGAGGCGTACGAGCGGCTCATCCTCGATGTGCTGCTCGGGGACGCCAACCTGTTCCCGCGCGTGGAGGAAGTGGAAGAGTCCTGGAAGATCCTCGACCCGATCGAGGAGTACTGGGCACGGAACGGCACACCCGCGCAGTACCCCTCGGGAACCTGGGGACCGAAGGAAGCCGACGAGATGCTCGCACGAGACGGACGGAGCTGGCGCAGGCCATGAAGATCGACCTGACCGACACCACGGCAAGCAAGATCAACAAGGCGCTGGTGGAGGGTCGCCGCGCCATCGGCACCCCCGCCGTGGGCATGGTCCTGACGATGGTCATCGTCACGGACGAGGAGAACGCCTACGACGCGATCAAGGCGTCCGAGGAGGCGTCGCACGAACACCCCTCACGGACCCTGGTCGTCATCAAGCGGCACGCCCGCAGCCCGCGCGACCGCACCACGTCCCGGCTGGACGCCGAGGTGCGGGTCGGCGCCGACGCGGGCACCGGCGAGACGGTGGTGCTGCGCACCTACGGCGAGGTCTCCGAACACGCCGACTCGGTCGTCCTGCCACTGCTGCTGCCGGACGCGCCGGTCGTGGTGTGGTGGCCGGCCGACGGCCCCGAGGTGCCCGCCAAGGACCCGCTCGGCGCGCTCGCCCAGCGCCGGATCACCGACCTGTACACCGTCGAACGCCCGCTGGAGGCCCTCGACGCCCGCGCCCACGCCTACACGCCGGGCGACACCGACCTGGCCTGGACCCGGCTCACCCCGTGGCGCTCGATGCTGGCCGCGGCCCTCGACCAGGCCCGGGTGCCGGTGACCTCGGCGGCCGTGGAGAGCGAGGCCGACAACCCGGCCGCGGAGCTGCTCGCCCGCTGGCTGGAGGCCCGGCTGAAGGTGAAGGTCGACCGGGTCGACACCGAAGGACCCGTGGTGACGGCCGTACGGCTGGGCACCGCGGGCGGCGAGATCGTCATCGACCGCCCCGAGGGCCCGCTCGCCACCCTCACCCTGCCCAAGCAGCCGCCCCGCACCCTGGCGCTCAAGGTGCGCACCACCTCCGAACTCATCGCGGAGGAACTGCGGCGCCTGGACGCCGACGAGATGTACGCCGTCGCCCTGCGGGGCGAGGCTTTCAAGGAGACGCCCGCCCATGCCTGACAGCCCGTCCCATCCGCCGACCGGTTTCCCGACGCTCACCCGGCGCCCCGAGTGGACCGCCCTGGAGGACCACAGGGCCGAGGGCCAGCCGGGGTTGCGGGAGCTGTTCGCGGCCGACCCCGAACGCGCGCAGCGGTACGTGGCGCGCGTGGGCGACCTGTACGTCGACTACTCCAAGCACCTGGTCACCGACACGACCCTGGCCCTGCTCCAGGAACTCGCCACCGCCACCGGGGTGTTCGACCTGCGGGACGCGATGTTCCGTGGGGAGAGGATCAACACGACCGAGGACCGGGCCGTCCTGCACACCGCGTTGCGGGCGCCGCGGGACGCGGTGGTCGAGGTGGACGGGGAGAACGTGGTGCCGGCCGTGCACGCGGTCCTCGACAGGATGGCCGCGTTCGCGGACCGGGTGCGTTCCGGCGCCTGGACGGGCCACACCGGGCGGCGGATCAGGAACGTCGTGAACATCGGGATCGGCGGTTCCGACCTGGGCCCGGCGATGGCGTACGAGGCGTTGCGGGCCTATACGGCGCGGGAGTTGACGTTCCGGTTCGTGTCGAACGTGGACGGGGCGGACCTGCACGAGGCGACGCGGGATCTGGACCCGGCGGAGACGCTGTTCGTCGTCGCGTCCAAGACGTTCACCACGATCGAGACGATCACCAACGCGACCTCGGCCCGCGCCTGGCTCCTGGAGGGGCTCGGCGGGGACGAGAAGGCCGTCGCCCGGCACTTCGTGGCGCTGTCGACGAACGAGGAGAAGGTCACCGGTTTCGGGATCGACCCGGAGAACATGTTCGCGTTCTGGGACTGGGTCGGGGGCCGGTACTCCTTCGACTCGGCCATCGGTCTCTCGCTGATGATCGCGGTGGGCCCGGACCGGTTCCGGGAGCTGCTCGACGGCTTCCACCTGGTGGACGAGCACTTCAGGACCGCGCCCGCCGAGTCCAACGTGCCGCTGCTGCTGGGGCTGCTGGGGATCTGGTACGGCAACTTCCACGACGCGCAGTCGCACGCGGTGCTGCCCTACAGCCACTACCTGTCGAGGTTCACCGCCTACCTCCAGCAGCTCGACATGGAGTCCAACGGGAAGTCGGTGCAGCGTGACGGGCGGCCGGTGCAGTGGCAGACCGGGCCCGTGGTGTGGGGCACGCCCGGCACCAACGGGCAGCACGCCTACTACCAGCTGATCCATCAGGGCACCAAGCTGATCCCGGCGGACTTCATCGGCTTCGCCGAGCCGGTGGCCGGGCTGAGCGGTGAACTGAAGGCGCAGCACGACCTGTTGATGGCGAACTTCTTCGCCCAGACCCAGGCCCTCGCCTTCGGCAAGACCCCCGACGAGGTCCGCGCCGAAGGCGTCCCCGAGGAACTCGTCCCGCACAAGACGTTCAAGGGCGGCCACCCCACCACCACCGTCCTCGCCCGCGAACTCACCCCGTCCGTACTGGGCCAGCTCATCGCCCTCTACGAGCACAAGGTGTTCGTCCAGGGCGCCGTCTGGCACATCGACTCCTTCGACCAGTGGGGCGTCGAGCTGGGCAAGGTCCTCGCCAAGCGCGTCGAACCCGCCCTCACGGACGGCGTGGACGTCCCCGGTCTCGACCCCTCCACCCGCGCTCTCGTGGCCGCCTACCGCGACCTGAAGGAAGTGAACTGACATGACAGCCATGCAGCTGGGCCTGGTCGGTCTCGGCAAGATGGGTGGCAACATGCGCGAGCGGATCCGCCGCGCCGGCCACACCGTCGTCGGCTACGACCGCAACCCCGAGGTCACCGATGTGAAGGACCTTGCCGAACTCGTCGAGAAGCTCCAAGCGCCGCGCGTGGTCTGGGTGATGGTCCCGGCGGGCCCGGTCACCCAGTCGGTCGTCGACGAACTCGGCGGGCTCCTCGAAGCGGGCGACGTCGTCGTGGACGGCGGCAACTCCCGCTGGACGGACGACGAGAAGCACGCGGAGCAGCTCGGCGCCAAGGGCATCGGCTTCGTCGACGCCGGTGTCTCCGGCGGTGTGTGGGGGCTCCAGAACGGCTACGCGCTGATGGTCGGCGGCGACAAGGAGCACGTCGAGCGGCTCCAGCCGATCTTCGAGGCGCTCAAGCCGGAAGGCCCGTACGGCTATGTCCACGCGGGCAAGGTGGGCGCGGGGCACTTCTCCAAGATGGTCCACAACGGCATCGAGTACGCCATGATGCAGGCCTACGCCGAGGGCTGGGAGCTGCTGGAGAAGGTCGACTCGGTCACCGACGTCCGCGAGGTCTTCCGGTCCTGGCAGGACGGCACGGTCATCCGGTCCTGGCTGCTCGACCTGGCCGTGCACGCCCTGGACGCCGACGAGCACCTCGACAAGCTGAAGGGCTTCGCCGAGGACTCGGGTGAGGGCCGCTGGACCGTCGAGGCGGCCATCGACAACGCCGTGCCGCTGCCCGCGATCACCGCGTCGCTCTTCGCGCGGTTCGCCTCACGCCAGGACGACTCGCCGCAGATGAAGATGGTCGCGGCGCTGCGCAACCAGTTCGGCGGGCACGCCGTCGAGTCGAAGGAGTAAGACACCGTGGGGGACCTGTTGTTGGTCCGCCACGGCGAGACGGAGTGGAGCGTGTCGGGCCGGCACACCAGCTGGACCGACCTGCCCCTCACCTCCCACGGTGAGGAACAGGCCAAGTCCCTCGTTCCGCTCCTCTCGTCGCGGACCTGGGCGCTGGTGCTGACCAGCCCACTGGAAAGGGCCGTCCGCACGGCCGAACTCGCGGGCCTCGGCGGGGCGGTGGCGGAGCCCGACCTGCACGAGTGGGACTACGGCGGCTACGAGGGCGTCACCACCGTCGACATCCACCGGACCCGGCCCGACTGGGACCTGTGGCGCGACGGTGTGCCGCCGGGACCCGAGGGCCACCCCGGCGAGTCACCGGCCGAGGTCGGCGCCCGCGCCGACCGGGTGCTGGCCCGGGTGGACGAGGTGCTGTCCGGCTCCACGGGCGATGTGGTGCTGGTGGCGCACGCCCACTTCCTGCGCGTCCTGACCGCGCGCCGTCTCGGACTCCCGCCCGCCGAGGGCCGGTTGTTCCAGCTCGCGACCGGCACGGTGAGCCGGCTGTCGACGGAGCACGACCGCCCGGTGATCGCGGAGTGGAACGTGCGGGCGTAGGGCGCCCGCGCCGGACCCGGCCCGGCCCGGCCCGGCGGGCTCCGGTGCGTCAGCCGCCGAGGTGGCGGGCGCCGTGCTGGGCCGCCAGCCGGACGGGGGCGTCGGGTGCGCCGTAGCCCGGGTGGTCCCCGTCCCGCTGCACCAGTTCGAAGAAGACCCGGCCGACGGTCAGGGTGTAGCAGTGCCTCAACTCGCCCCGCCCGTCACGGTCGTAGAGGATGCCGAGGTCGCGGTAGGTCCGGCACTCGTCGTCCGGCAGGCCGTAGCGGGCGGCGAGGTCGTCGTAGTAGTTCGCCGGGATCGCGAGGAGCCGGCCGCCCGCCGCGCGGAAGCGGCGGGCCGCGGCGACGACATCGGCGGTGGCCAGCGCGATGTGCTGGGCGTGCGCGGTGTCGTCGGCGGGCCCGGGGCCCACCGACAGGGCGATCCGTACACGCCCCGCCGGGTCGCTCACGGCGCGGCTGCGCAGCAGTCCGTAGGGGTCTGCGAGGTCGACGCTCTCCCGCGCGTCGAGCCCGAGGACGCCGCGGTGGAAGAGGACGGCCTCGTCGAACTGGTGCCAGGGCTGGCTGAGGGCGAGGTGATCGACCCGGAGCGGGCCCGGGACGGCGGCCGAGGTGTCCCCCGGTGCGGCGGCCGGGCTCCGGTCAGGGCCGATGGTCTCTCCGGTCACCGGGAGATCCTCGAAGTCGGTCCGCCAGTCGGGGAGTTCGGGGTGGCCGGTGGCGCAGAAGAAGAGTTCCGTGCCGTCCGGTGCCGCGACCGCATCGAGCGGGGTGTCCCCAGGGGCGCGGCGGCGCGGCAGGACCGGGGCGAGCAGGGCCTCGGCGCGGCGGGCGGCGCCTGCCGGGTCGGGGAACTCCAGGCCGATCGCGGCGAGTTGGGTGCCGTCCCTGCGGGCCGCGCCCGCGGTGTTGACCAGGATCCGGGCCTCGCCCCGCTGCCAGAGGTCGACGGGCTTGCCGCGGTGCCGGGCGGTGCGGGCGAAGCCGAGGGCGCCCAGTACGGCGGTGACGGGTTCGGCGTCGGGGGTGACGAGCTCGGCGAAGGCGATGCCGGTGGGGACCACCGGCGCGGGCAACTCGACGCGGCCGACGGCCTCTTGGAGGACGAGCAGCGAGCGGTGCGCGTCGACGGCGGTGGGTCCCGCCTCGGCCTGCCGGACGACGTCGTTGAAGACTTCGAGGGAGAGCGGTCCGGTGTATCCGGCGCGCAGTACGTGCCGGAGCAGCCCGGCGACGTCGAAGCCGCCCTGGCCGGGGAAGCAGCGGTAGTGACGGCTCCACTGGAGGACGTCCATGGCGAGCGGCGGGGCGTCGGCGAGCTGGAGGAAGAAGATCTTCTCGCCGGGGATGTCCTCGATGCCCCGGGGGTCCGATCCCCTGGACAGGATGTGGAAGCTGTCCAGGCAGGTGCCGAGCGCGGGGTGGCCGGCCGTCTCGACGATGCGCCAGGCGTGGTCGTAGGTGGAGACGTGCCGGCCCCAGGCCAGCGCCTCGTAGGCGACCCGGACGCCGAACTCCTGGGCGAGGTCGGCGAGTCGGGCGAGCTGGCCGGCGGCGAGGGCGTCGTCGTCGACGGCGTGCGGGGAGACGCTCGAACAGACCAGGACGGTGTCGGTGCCGAGGCGGTTCATCAGCTCGAACTTGTGCCGGGCGCGGCGCAGGTTGGCGGCGAAGAGGTCGGCGGGCACCGCCTCGATGTCGCGCATCGGCTGGTAGAGGTCGATGGTGAGGCCGAGGTCGGCGCAGCGGGCACGGATCTCGGTGGCGTCGAGCGGGCTGGCGAGGAGGTCGTTCTCGAAGATCTCGACGCCGTCGAAGCCGGCCCGCGCGGCGGCGGTCAGCTTCTCGGTGAGGGAGCCGCTGAGGGAGACGGTGGCGACGCAGGTGCGCGGCGGGGCGGGCTTGGCGGTGGGCATGGTCTACCTCGCTTCACTTCGGTGCGGTCACGGCGCCCGCCAGTTCCCCGATGTCCGTGAGCATCCGGGCCGCGTCGGGTTCCCGCCCGGTGATCAGGCGGAACGCGTCGACGGCCTGGAAGGCGGCCATGCCCGCGCCGTCGAGCACCGGGCAGCCGAGGGCGCGGGCGGTGCGCAGCAGCGCGGTCTCCAGCGGGCGGTAGACGACGTCGGCGACCCACAGTCCCGGGTGCAGCAGCCGGGCGGGCAGGGGCAGTCCCGGGTGGGCGGCCATGCCGGTGGGGGTGGCGTGCACGATGCCGTCGGCGGCGCCGGTCAGCGCGGGCAGCGCGTCGGGGGCGGCGGCGGTGACGCGGCCGGTGCCGAAGTGCGGGGTGAGGGCGTCGGCGAGGGCGGTGGCCCGCTCGGGTCGCTCGTCGACCAGGGTGATCCGTTCGGCGCCGAGGGTGAGCAGGGCGTGGGCGACGGCCGCGCCCGCGCCGCCCGCGCCGAGTTGGACGACCCGTTCCAGGGGTGCGTCGGGCAGGCCGCGCGCGAAGGAGGCGGCGAAGCCGGTGACGTCGGTGTTGTGGCCGGTGGCGCGGCCGTCCTCGAAGACGACGGTGTTGACGGCGCCGAGCGCCTCGGCCTGCGGGGCGAGCGCGTCGAGGTGGCCGATGACGAGCTGTTTGCACGGGTGGGTGATGTTCAGTCCGTCGAAGCCCACGTCGCGCGCGGCCCGCAGCAGGTCGCCCACCGCCTCGGGCGGCACGCCGAGGGCGTCGATGTCGAGGAGCCGGTAGAGATAGCGCAGCCCCTGCCGGTCGGCCTCGCGTTCGTGCAGGGCGGGGGTGAGCGAGGGGCCGATGCCGGAGCCGATCAGTGCGACGAGATACGAGTCCTTGGCCACGGCGGCCCTCCCAGCGGCTGACTAATGTACGAACCAGTACGTTAGTGATAGCAGCCGACGGCGCCGCTTGGGAAGCCCGTGCGCGACGGCGGCCCGTGCCGGGCCGCCCCTCCCCACGGGCGGCCCCGCGCCCGGCTTCTACAATCACCGGCACCGCACCCCGCGCCGGAAGGAACCCGATGACCAGCGTCGACGAACCGGCACGACCGAACGGCCGCATCCGTGACGCCGTCCGCACGAAGGCCGAGATCCTCGACGTGGCGACGCGGGAGTTCGCCCGGGTCGGCTACGCGGGGGCGCGGGTCGACGACATCGCCGCCCGCACCCGCACCACGAAGCGGATGATCTACTACTACTTCGGCGGCAAGGAGCAGCTGTTCACCGCGGTCCTCGAACGGTCCTACGGTGTGATCAGGGAGGCCGAACAGAGCCTGGACGTCGAGCACCTGGACCCGGTCGCGGCGATCAGGCGGCTGGCGGAGCTGACCTTCGACCACCATGAGCGCCACCCCGACTTCATCCGCCTGGTCAGCATCGAGAACATCCACGAGGCCGAGCACATCGCCGCCTCCGAGATGCTCGGCAGCATCGGCTCGCCGGCCCTCGACGTGATCCGCCGGATCCTGGCGTCCGGGCAGGAGTCCGGGCTGTTCACCGCCGACGTGGACGCCGTCGACCTGCACGCGATGATCAGTTCGTTCTGCTTCTTCCGGGTCGCCAACCGGCACACCTTCGGCGCGCTGTTCGGCCGCGACCTGGTCGACCCCGCCCAGCGCGAGCACTACCGGACCATGCTGGGCGACATGGTGATCGCCTACCTCACCGCGGACCGCGCGACGGACTGAGCGGCGGCCCGCGCGACGGACTGAACCCGGCGTCCTGACCCGGCGTCCTGACCTGCCGTCCTGACCGGGCCTCAGGTCCCTGCGTCCGGACCTGACGTCCGGAGCTGACGTCCTGACCGGGCCTCAGGTCCCTGCCTCCGGACCCGGACGCGGAGCCCTGGACCGGCCCCGGACGGCTTTCGGCACGACCTCTTGACAGCGGGGAAACGCGAGCGCAACATCCCTACCCATCGCGACTAACTACCCAGTGGGTTCATTAGTCCGCACCGGTTCGCCGTCCCGCCGTCCCGCCGTCCCCGGGGTCCGGCCTCCTCTCCTCCCCGCCGCTCACTCCGCCCGTGCCGGAGCCCTCGAAGGAGTACCGCCGTGTCCGAACCCGCCACGCCAGCCGTCCCCGCGGCGCCGCCCGGCCAGCCGAGGAAGGCGGCGGCCGCCGCCTGGATCGGCAGCGCCCTGGAGTACTACGACTTCTTCATCTACGGCAGCGCCGCCGCGCTGATCTTCCCGAAGGTGTTCTTCGACGCGTCCGATCCGGCGACCGCGACCCTGCTGTCCCTGGCGACGTTCGGGGTGGCGTACGCGGCGCGGCCGGTCGGCGCGCTCTTCCTCGGCCACTTCGGCGACCGGGTCGGCCGCAAGAAGATCATGGTCTTCACGCTGATCCTGATGGGCGTGTCGACGTTCCTCATCGGCTGTCTGCCCACCCGCGCCCAGGTCGGCACGCTCGCCCCGGTGCTGCTGGTCCTGTGCCGGGTGCTCCAGGGCATCTCGGCCGCGGGCGAGCAGGCGAGCGCCGGCTCCATGACGCTCGAACACGCCCCGCCCGGCCGGCGCGGCTTCTTCACCAGCTTCACCCTCGGCGGCACCCAGGGCGGTCAGCTGCTCGCCACCCTCGTCTTCCTGCTGGTCGCGCAGCTCCCCGAGGACCAGTTGCTGGCCTGGGGCTGGCGGGTGCCGTTCTGGCTGAGCATCGCGGTCGCCGTCGTCGGGTACGTGATCAGGCGCCGGCTCGACGAGACCCCGGCCTTCGCCCGGCAGGCCGCGTCCGAGGGCGTGGTCAGGCTGCCGCTGGTGGTGCTGATGCGCGAGCACTGGAGGGATGTGCTGCGGGTGGTGGCGGGCGCGCTGATCGCCTCGGTCTCCACCATCTTCACGGTGTGGGCGCTGGCGTACGCGACCAGCGACGCGGTGGGCATGTCCCGGTCGTCGATGCTGTGGGTCGGCGCGCTCGCCAACCTCGTGGCGCTCGCCGCGATCCCGCTGTGGGCCACGCTGTCGGACCGCGTCGGGCGCCGTCCGGTGTATCTGATCGGCGCGGTCGGCAGCGCGGTGACGATGTTCCTCTACCTGTGGGCCATCTCCACCGGCTCCTACCCGCTGATCCTGCTCCTGGGCGTCGTCAGCTTCGGGGTCGTCTACAGCGCGGCGAACGGCGTGTGGCCCTCCTTCTACGGCGAGATGTTCACCACCAGGGTCCGGCTGTCGGGCGTGGCCATCGGCACCCAGATCGGCTTCGCCGTGGCGGGCTTCGCGGTCACCTTCGCGGCGGAGATAGCGGGGCCCGACGGGACGGGCTGGTCGGCGGTGGCGCTGTTCACGGCGGCCCTCTGCGTGCCGCCGGTGATCGCGGCGATCACCGCACGCGAGACCCACACGGTCCCGACGGAGCACCTCGGCGAGGAAGCGGCCCGCACGGCGGCCCGCCGGGAGCCGGTCACCACCACGACCTGACCACGGGCGGGCCCCCGGCCGCCCCGTCCCACGTCCAAGGTCCCCAGCTCCCAGTCCCCGGTCCCCCGTCCCCGGTCACCACGGCGCCGGGGGCCCGCCGCGTGCGCGCACCCTCGCGTTGATGAACGGTGGACGGGGCGTCGGACGCATTGAATCTGACACCGGTGTCAAGGCCGACCCTGCTCGCCATGTCCACCACACCCACACCCACGGCCGCCCGCCTCCCGCTGGCCGCGCTGCTCGCGCTCGCCACCGCCGTCTTCGTCACCAGCCTCACCGAGACGCTCCCGGCGGGGGTGCTGCCGGGGATGAGCGCGGACCTCGGGGTCGGCGAACCGGCGGCGGGGCAGGCGGTGACCGTCTACGCGGCCGGGACGGCGCTCACCGCGATCCCGCTCGCCGCGGCCACGGCGGCCTGGCCGCGCAAACGGCTGCTGCTGACGGCGATGACGGGGTTCGCCGCCGCCAACACGGTGACCGCCCTGTCCGGCAGCTACCCGCTGACCATGGCCGCCCGGTTCCTGGCGGGTGTCGCCGCCGGGCTCGCCTGGGCGCTGCTCGCCGGGTACGCCCGCGCGCTGGCACCGGCCGGGCTGCGCGGGAAGGCGGTCGCCGTCGCGATGACGGGCGTCCCGGTGGCCCTCGCCCTGGGGGTGCCGGCCGGCACCTTCATCGGCGGGGCGCTGGGGTGGCGTGCCGCGTTCGCCCTGATGACGGCGGTGACGGCGGCCCTGCTCGGCTGGATCGCGCTGCTCGTCCCCGACCGGCCGGGCCGGGGCGCGCGGGACGCGGGAGGCCGGGCTCCGATGGCGACGGCGCTCACGGTCCCCGGGGTGGTGCCGGTGCTGTTCGTGACGCTGGTGTTCGTCCTCGCCCACACCGTCCTGTACGCCTACATCACCGCGTTCCTCGACCGCGCGGGCCTCGACGGCTCGGCGGGGGCCGTGCTGCTGGTGTTCGGAGGCGCTTCACTGCTCGGCGTCTGGGCCACGGGTGCCTGGATCGACCGGCGCCCGCGCGCCCTGGCCGTCGCCTCCGTGCTGCTGGTCGGATGCGCGGCGGCGGGACTCGCGGCCCGCGCGGACCTGCCCGCGCTGGTGTACGCGGCGGCGGCGCTCTGGGGGCTCGGCTGAGGCGGGGTGCCGACGCTGTTGCAGACGGCGGTCGCCGAGGCGGGCGGCGACCGCGCGGACGCGGCGCAGGCGATGCTGGTGACGCTGTGGAACGCGGCGATGGCCGGGGGCGGGATCGCGGGCGGCGTGCTGCTCGACCGGCTGGGCGCGACGGCTCTGGCGTGGAGCGTGCCGGTGCTGCTGGTGCCGGTGCTCGCCGTGGTGGCGGGGGCGCGGTCCCATGGGTTCCCGGCCGCGCGCATCCGCTCGTGACCTCGGTCGACGACGGACACCGACCGCTCGCAGACGGGCCGCCGTCACCTCGTCAGTCGGTGTCGGACCGTGCGGGGATGCCGTAGACGTGCTCGACCGGGATGCGCACCACCAGGCGCCGGTCGCGGACCATCGCGGCGCGGTACTCGTCCCAGTCCGGGTGTTCGCCCAGGACGGCGCGGTACAGCCGGATCAGTTCCTCGACCGTGTCGTCGTGCGGGTCGGCGGCGACCGGGGAGAGGTCGGCGGTGCCCTCGACGACCGTGTAGGACCAGCGGTCGGGGGCGGTGACGTGGTAGGAGACGCGCGGGTCGCGGCGCAGGTTGCGGGTCTTGGCCCGGTCGTCGGTGACGGAGACCCGCACGATCCGCTCGTCCGGGTCGTAGAAGTGGCTGACGTTCGACAGCTGGGGGCGGCCGTCGCGCTTCAGGGTGACCAGCACCCCGCCGTTGCCCGCCGACAGCAGCTTGAGCAGTGAGTCCTCAGTCATGTCTGGTTCAACCCGCGCGGCCGGGGGCCGCATTCCCGGCGTACGGCCGGTGGCCGCCGGGGTCCCGCGTGGACAGCAGCTCCAGCTGGGTGCGGGAGTGGCGCCGGGGTGCCCCGTGCGAGACGCCCGCCCGGCGGGCGATCTCCCGCAGGGTCAACGCCTGCGCGCCCGGGAACCGGGGCATGTACGAGCTGATTTCCGTCATGACGTGCCGGCGAGCGGTCATCCGCGGTTGCGCGACACCGGTCAGCCGCCGGTCCTCGGTGTGGCCGGGGCGCTCTGACCGTCGTCGGTCGCGCTGTCGGGCCTCGCCGTGGTGGCCGTCGTCGGTCGCGCTGTCGGGCCTCGCCGTGGTGCCCGTCGTCGGCGCACTGATCGGACGTCTTCTGCCGAAACGTTCCGAACTGGCGATCAAACCCGATCAACCGGGGGACCGGGCCGCTGTTCCTGCGCGACCATGAGGTCTGAGGCGGGTGTGGCGGGGCAGCCGGACCTGACCTCGACGGACGCATTCGGAGGAGAGCGATGGCACAGCTGCGACAAGAGGTCGACCCGGACGAGGTCGGGCTGGACGCGAAGGCGCTCGCCCGCCTCGACCGGCACCTGGCCGTGCAGGTCGACGAGGGGCGCCTGCCCGGCAGCCTGGTGGCCGTGGCCCGCGGCGGTCGCGTCGCCCACCTCACCGCGTACGGCCGGCGGGACCTCGCGGCCGGGCGGCCCGTCGAGCCCGACACCCTGTGGCGGATGTACTCGATGACCAAGCCGGTCACCACGGTGGCCGCGCTCACCCTCGTCGAGGAGGGCCGCCTCAGCCTCGACGACCCGGTCCACCGCCACCTCCCGGCCTTCGCCGAACCACGGGTGTACGTCGGCGGCTCGGGCTTGGACCTGCGCACCCGCCCGGCGTCGGGACCGCTCCTGATCCGGCACCTGATGACCCACACCGCGGGGCTGACGTTCGCCTTCTACCACACGCACCCGGTGGACGCCCGCTACCGGGAGGCCGGTCTCGATTCGTCGGTGAAGCCGGGCACCGATCTCGCGGGGACCGTCGACGCGTACGCGAGCCTGCCGTTGCAGTTCGAGCCCGGCACCGAGTGGAACTACTCGGTCGCCACCAATGTGCTGGGCCGGGTCCTTGAGGTAATCAGCGGGCAGCCGCTCGACACGTTCCTCGCCGAGCGGGTCTTCGGGCCGCTCGGCATGACCGACGCGGGCTTCCAGGTCTCCGCCGAACAGGCGCCCAGACTCTCGGAGTTGTACGGCGAGACCAACGAGGGCGGCATCGAGCGGATCGCCGGTCTCCCGCTGCACGGGCGGCCCCGGTTCCTGTCGGGCAGCGGCGGGATGGTCGCGTCCGCGCACGACATCCACCGCTTCTCCGAGATGCTGCGCCGCCGCGGCGAACTCGACGGCGTCCGGCTGCTCGCCCCCGAAACGGTCGACCTCATGACCCGCAACCACCTGCCCGACGGCGCCGACCTGCGCGCCTTCGGCAGCCGGCCGGCCCACGACGAACCCGGCAACGAGGGCGTCGGCTTCGGCCTCGGCGTCTCCGTGGTCGTCGACCCGTCCCGCACCAAGGCGCCCACCGGACTGGGCACCTACGGCTGGAGCGGGGTGGCGACGACGACGTTCTGGGTCGACCCGAGCCGCGACCTGAGCGTGCAGTTCTACACGCAGGTGCGGCCTAAGTCGTCGCACACGCTCTACCCCGACATCAAGCGGCTGGTCCACGAGGCCGTCCTGGACTGACCGGGGCGCCGGGCCCCGGCCGCCGTCAGGACAGGTGGGCGACCGCGTCCAGGTGGGGCAGATGGTGGTCGAGCCGCTCCCGCTTGGTGCGCAGATAGGTGATGTTGTTCTCGCTCGGCGCTATCAACAGCGGCACGGTCTCGGCCACTTCGATGCCGTGCCGCACCAACGCCTCCCGCTTGCGCGGGTTGTTGGACATCAGCCGCACCGAGTTCACCCCGAGGTCGTGGAGCATCCCGGCGGCCACCCCGTAGTCCCGGGCGTCGACCGGCAGCCCGAGGGCCAGGTTCGCCTCCACGGTGTCCAGGCCCTCGGCCTGCAGGGCCATCGCCCGCAGCTTGCCGAGCAGACCGATACCGCGCCCCTCGTGGCCGCGCAGATAGACGACGATGCCGGCCCCCTCGGCGACCACCGCCCGCAGCGCGGACGCCAGTTGGTCACCGCACTCGCAGTGCTGGGACCCGAACGCGTCGCCCGTCAGGCACTCGGAGTGCAGCCGGGTCAGCACGCCCTCCGCGCCGATGTCGCCGTGCACCAGGGCCACCTGCTCGTCACCGCGGTCGTGGTCCAGGTACCCCACCGCGCGGAATTCCCCGTACACGGTGGGCAGCGGCGCATTCACGATCCGTTCCACGCCCGTGCGCTGCGCTGACTTCTTGACGAGTACGCCGATTTTTTCTGTCATGATCTGATTCCTAAACAGAGACGAAAGGCCGTGAAGAAATGAGTGGTTCGGGCGCGCGTACGGCGGCGGAAGGTCTGGTGCCGGCGGACACCACGGAAGAGGTACGGACCAGGGCGGCGGGCGTCTCAACGCAGGTCGCCGTTCTTCCGGTGGGGAGTTTCGAGCAGCACGGTCCGTTCCTTCCCCTGGCGACCGACACCCTGGTCGCCTGTGCCGTGGCCCGCGAGATCGCCGCGGCGTTCCCGGTGCACCTCCTCCCTCCGGTGACCATCTCCTGTTCGCACGAGCACGCCGGCTGGCCGGGCACCGTGAGCATCTCGGCGGTGACCCTGCACGCGGTGGTGAGCGACATAGCCGCCTCGCTCCGCCGCTCCGGCGTCGACGCCCTGGTGGTGGTGAACGGGCACGGCGGGAACTACGTGCTGGGCAACGTCGTCCAGGAGTCCTCGGCCCGCGGCGAGCGGATGGCGCTGTTCCCCGCCGCGGAGGACTGGGAGGCGGCCAGGGGGCGGGCGGGGGTGGTCACCTCGCTGCTCACCGACATGCACGCGGGGGAAATCGAGACCTCCATCCTGCTGCACGCCCATCCCGAATTTCTCCGACCCGGATATGAGACCTCCGATTTCGTCGCGGACGACCGTCGTCATCTCTTGACCCTCGGAATGTCCGGCTATACCGATTCGGGCGTCATCGGGCGCCCTTCACTCGGTTCGGCGGAAAAGGGGAAGGAACTCCTGGCGAGCCTGGTGGATTCCTTCGGCGCGTATTTCTCGCTGCTCTCGCAGCCGGAGGCGGGCAGCGCGCGCGGCGCGTGAGTGCCCGCGGGTTCCGGCGGCGCCCCGGGCGTCCCGGAACCCGTCCGCAGGGCGGCGCACCAGCGTGCGACGAGGACGGCGACGCCCGGCAGCGCGGCCACGAAGCTGAGCACTCCGTAGACGACGGCGACGGCGAGGCCGTTGCTCGCGCCGAGGCCCGCGGCCCCGAACGCCCAGGCGGTGACGCCCTCCCGGGGTCCCCAGCCGCCGACGTTCAGCGGCAGGCCCATCGCCACCAGCGCGAGCACGGCGATCGGCAGCAGCACGGCGACCGGGGCGCCCGATCCCGCGACCCGGGCCGCGATCACGAACATCCCCACATGGCCGACGAGCACCAGCACCGACGAGACGACGACGCCGGGCCCGTTGCGGCGGGACAGCAGTCCCTCGCGGGCCTCCGCGAGCGTCGCGCGCAGTGCCCGGCCCCGGCGCGAGGACGTCCCGTTCATCCGCAGCGCGAGTCCGACCGCGAGCGCCCCGACGGCCGCGAGGCCGAGCAGCGGCGCCAGGTCACGCGCCTCGGTGAGCACCGGGGACGGCAGGGTGACCAGGACGGCGACCCCGACGACCGCCAACGCGACCTGCCCGGCGGCCCGTTCGAGGACGACGGTGCGCACCCCCCGTCCGAGGTCGCCCTCGCTGCGCCCGTGCCGGACGGCCCGGTGCACGTCGCCGAGCACCCCGCCCGGCAGGGCCGCGTTCAGGAACAGGGCCCGGTAGTAGTCGGCGACGGCGGTCCCGAACGGCAGCCGGATGCGCAGCCCCCGCGCGACGAGCGCCCACCGCCAGGCGCTGAGCACGGTGGTGGCGAGCCCGATGACGAGGGCGAGCAGCAGGGTCGGCGCGTCGATCCGGCGCAGCCCGTCGAGGAAGACTCCGGTGCCGAGCCGCCACAGCAGCACGGCGAGGATGACGACCCCGGCGACGGTCCCGAAGTGGGTGCGCACGGTGCGGGAGTTGAGCTTGCCGAGCACTCCGCGCAGCACGGTCCGTGAGCGGGACCCGCCGGGCGCGACACCGGGACGCGCGGCGGCGACGACCACACCGATCCGGGCGGGGGCGACGGCGGCGGGGGCGGGCGGGACGGAGGGGGTGGGGTCGGTGCCGGCGGTGTCCTCCGTCGACGCGGGCAGCGTCGCCTTCGCCGCGACCGGGAGGCCGGCCGTGCGGCCCGCCGCCCGTACGTCTCGGCGCACGCCGCGCGCCGTCACCGTCGTCACGCTCATGCCGTACCGCCGGGGCGGGTGAGGGCGAGCAGGTCGCTGTGGTGGACCGTGACGCGGAGTTCACCTGCCTCGCAGGCCGCGAGACGGGCCCGCAGATACGGTTCAGCACGGTCCTTCAGGTCGGGCCGCTGCTCGACGGCCGCGCCGACCCAGCCGCGCAGCCACTGCGCGGTCAGCGCGGCCTCGTCGGGCCCGAGCCGCCAGGCGCTCGGGACGACGTGCACGGTCGCGCCGCGTTCGGAGAACGCCTCACAGGTGGCCGTGACCGCGTCGGGGCCGAGCAGTCCGCCGCGCCGCTGGTGGTCGTTGAACGCCTCGGCCAGCTCGGCGTCCAGCGGGTCGGCGGGCGCGATGTCGACGCGGCCCGCCACCGACAGGGTGAGCAGGGCCGGGCAGCCGGCGCCGGCGCAGGCGTCGGCGAGGGTGTCGGCCTCGGGGCGGGTGAGGACGTCGAGCAGCGCGGAGGCCGTCACCAGGGACGCGCCGAGCAGCGCCTCGGGGGTGAGCCTGGCGACGTCGCCGCGCCGGGTCTCGACGGTGACCCGGCTGCCGTCGGCGGCCGACCTCGGGGAGGCGACGGCCGCGAAGTGCAGCAGGTAGGGGTCGCGGTCGTGCAGGACCCAGTGCTGGGGGCCGTCCAGGCGCGGGGCCAGCCAGCGGCCCATGGAGCCGGTGCCGCAGCCCAGGTCGTGGACGACGAGTCCGGAGCGTCCCGGCAGGTTGGCGAGCCGGATGCGCAGCGGGTCGAGCAGCTCGTGGGCGCGGGCGTCGGCGTCGGCCGGCTCGCGCAGTTGGAGCCACTCGGGCGCGTACCTGGGCTGTTCGTCGGGCCCGTCCTCGCGGAGCCTGACCGTGGCCCGCTCCCCCGGGCGCGGTGTGGGGCCCGCGCCCGGGATCACGCCGTCACCGGTTCCTGCCTCCGGTGCCGGCTGCGCCAACTCCTGCTCGGTGGGCCGGCCGGGGAGGCCGGCCTGCTCTGTCACGGCTGTCGTCCTCATGCCGCCCTCCTGGGTTCGCTCGGTAGCCGGCCGAGCACTCCGGCGAGGCTGCGGGCGGTGGTCGCCCAGCCGTCGAGGGCGGCGCGCCGGCCGCGGGCCGCGGCCTTGAGCCGGCGCCGCACGTCGGCCTCGCCGAACCAGCCGCGCAGTTCGCTGGCGAGGGCGGCGGGGTTCTCCGGCGGGACGAGGATGCCGGGCACGCCGCCGTCGGGGGCGCGGCCGACCGCCTCGGGCAGTCCGCCGACGTCGGTGGCGAGCACCGGGATGCCGCGTGCGAGGGCCTCGGTGACGGCCATGCCGTAGGTCTCCGCGTAGGAGGTGAGGACCATCAGGTCGGCGGCGGCGTAGCTGGCGTCCAGTGCGGCGCCCGCCTGCGCTCCCGCCAGGTGGATGCGGTCCTCGAGGCCGTGGGCGCGGATCAGTTCGCGCAGATGGGCGACGTACTCGGGGTCCTGGCCGAGGGCGCCGACGCAGACGCAGCTCCAGGGCAGGTCGGCCGCCGCGGCGAGAGCCTCGACCAGCCGGTGCTGGCCCTTGCGGGGGGTGACGGCGGCGACGCACAGCAGCCGCGAGACGCCGTCGGTGCCCGAGGCGAGGGGCGCGATGTCGGCGCCCGGGGCGGCGACATGGACACGTTCGGGGGCGAGGCCGTGGTGGGAGACGAGCCTGCGGACGGCCCAGTCGCTGGTGGCGACGACCGCGGGGGCGGCGCGCAGCACGTCGCGTTCCCTGGCGTCCAGCTCGGCCGCGACGGCGGGGTCGAGGCCCGTCTCGTCGGCGAGCGGCAGATGGACGAGGACGGCGAGCCGCAGCCGGGCCGCCTCGGGGACGACGACCTCGGGGACGCCGCAGGCGACGAGGCCGTCGATGAGGACGACGGTGTCGTCGGGGAACTCGGCGAGGACGCGGGCCAGTTCGGCGCGGGCGCCGGCTCCGGGGCGGGGCCAGGCGCCGTCCACGGTGTGCTTGTGGACCTGCCAGCCGAAGCCGGGGAGGTCGAGGCAGATCCGGCGGTCGTAGGCGTTGCCGCCGCTCGGTACCGCCGGGTCGTCGACGCCGCCTGGCAGGACGAAGTGCACGGAGTTGAGGGACATCCTGAGTACGCTCTCGGCGATCTTGAGGGGGGCGTGCTGCGCGGGCACGTATCCGAGCCTGGCCCGGTCCACGGTCAGGTCGGTCACAGCGCACGCTCGTAGCTCGCCCAGGCGATGTGCGATTCGTGCAGGGTGACGGCGATCCCGGCGATGCCCCGGGCGCCCTCGCCGAGCGCGCCCTTGTGGACGCGTTCGGCGAGCCGGTCGGCGATGACCTTGGCGAGGAACTCGGTCGAGGTGTTGACGCCGGCGAACTCGGGTTCGTTGTCGAGGTTCCGGTAGTTCAACTCGCTCGTGACGGCGCCGAGTTCCTGGGTGGCCAGGCCGATGTCGACGACGATGCCGTCGTCGTCCAGCTGCTCGCGGCGGAACGTGGCGTCCACGAGGAACGTCGCTCCGTGCAGGCGCTGCGCGGGTCCGAAGACCTCGCCGCGGAAGCTGTGGGCGATCATGATGTGATCGCGGACGGTGACACTGAACAACGGACGACCCTCCAGGTGCGGAGCCTCTGGTCCCCCTGCTGGTCCGTGCCGGGGGTGCCGTGTAGTACGGCTGTCGGGTTCCCCTTGTTCAGCCCGGTCTCACTCTTTTCTCAGGTCAGGAGTACCGGATCAGGTGACAGAGGGCCGCAATGGCCCCGTCCGCCAGCTTGGGGAGTACCTCGGGCAGCTCCTCGAAGGCGGACTCGCCGGTGATGAGGGCGTCGAGCGCCGGGTCGGCGAGGAGTTCGAGGGCGAGCGCGAGCCGGTCGGCGTAACTGCGGCCGGGGCGGGCCGGGGAGACGGTGCCGACCTGGCTGCCGCGGATGACCAGGCGGCGGGAGTGGAACGCCTCGCCGAGCGGCAGGGAGACCTTGCGGTCGCCGTACCAGCTCAGTTCGAGGACGGTGCCCTCGGGCGTGAGGAGTTCGAGGGCGCGGGCGAGGCCCTGTTCGGTGGCGCTCGCGTGCACGACGAGGTCGCGTTCGCCGAGGGCGTCGGCGGGGAGCGCGAAGTCGACGCCCAGGGCGGCGGCGACGGCGGCGCGGGCCGGGTCGGCGTCGACCAACTGGACGCGTACGCCGGGGAACCGGGCGAGCAGCGCGGCGACCGAGCAGCCGACCATGCCGCCGCCGACCACCGTGATCCGGTCGCCGATCAGCGGCGCGGCGTCCCAGAGCGCGTTGACGGCGGTCTCCACGGTCCCGGCGAGGACGGCGCGCGCGGCGGGCACGTCGTCCGGCACGACGGTGACGGCGGCGGCCGGGACGACGTACCGGGTCTGGTGCGGGTAGAGGCAGAACACCGTGCGGCCGACGAGCGCCGCCGGGCCCTCCTCGACCGTGCCGACGCTCAGGTAGCCGTACTTCACCGGGCCGGGGAACTCGCCCTCCTGGAAGGGCGCGCGCATCGCCGCGTGCTGGCTGGCCGGGACGCCGCCGCGGAACACCAGGGTCTCGGTGCCGCGGCTGACCCCGGAGTACAGCGCGCGCACGACGACGTCGTCCGCGCCCGGCTGCGGCAGCTGGACAGCGCGTAGGGCGCCCTGGCCCGGACGGTCCAGCCAGAACGCGTGGGCGGTCCGCTTCATCGGACGTCCTCCTGAACGATCGGGAAGTTGTTCACGTACCGAGGTGTGCACAGGCCGCGGACGGTACGCGGCGCTGATCGACTCTGTCATACGGCCGGAGGATGTGCGGTGGCCCTGAACAACACGTACGACGCGAGGCTGGTCCAGCAGGAGACCGCGGTGGGAGCGGGCGTTCAGATCCTGTTGCTCGCCCTGCTCGGCTCGGCGATCGGACTGGGGCCCGCGGGCTGGCTGACCGGTGTCGCCTTCGCCGTCGCCACCTGGGCGGTGCTCTCCCGGGCGCTGCACCGCACCAGGCCGCGGTCGTTCGGCCCGGCCAACCGGGTGACACTCGGCCGGGCGACCCTGGTGGGCGGGGTGACGGCGCTGGTCGCGGACTCCTTCGAGAGCGCGCCGCCGGTCACGGTGTTCGTCGGTCTGACGGCGGTGGCGCTGATCCTGGACGGCGTGGACGGCAAGGTGGCCCGGCGCACCGGCACCTCGACGCCGCTCGGCGCGCGGTTCGACATGGAGGTCGACGCGTTCCTGATCCTGGTGCTCAGCGTGTACGTGTCGACGAGGCTCGGGCCGTGGGTGCTGCTGATCGGCGGGATGCGGTACGCGTTCGTCGCCGCGGCGCGGGTGCTGCCCTGGCTGAACGCGCCGCTGCCGCCGAGCACGGCCCGCAAGACGGTGGCGGCCCTCCAGGGCGTCCTCCTGCTCCTCGCGGCCTCGGGCTGCCTGCCGTTCTGGGCCACGTGCGCGGTGACGTCGATCGCCCTGGCCGCCCTGGTCTGGTCGTTCGGCCGCGATGTGCTGTGGCTGCGCGGGACGTCCAGGACCGTGGCGGACGGCGTCGGCCGGGGCCGGGCGGACGAGGTGGCGCTGATGCTGGAGCTGACGCGGGAGCCGGTGGCGTCCTGAACGGGCCGCCCGACGCCGCGAACGGCACGTGAAGCCAGCCGCGGGCCGGGGCGCCTGCGAGGTCCGCCGCACCCGCGCTCTCCTGGCCGGCCTTTCAGACGGCCTGCCGGCGCGGCAGCAGCCAGACCGCCGAGACCGGGACGGCCGCGAGCACCAGCCACGGCACCGCGGGCGGGAGCCCCAGGTCGAGGAGCGTGCCGGTCGCCGAGCTGCCCACGAGCACGATCAGACCCGAGACCGAGGAGAGCGCCCCGGTGTAGAGCCCGAGGCGGCCAGGCTCCGCGAGGTCGGGCACCCAGGCGCGGGCCACCGGAGCGACCAGCATCTGGCCGACGGTGAGCAGCACGACGAACCCCGCGGCGGGCAACAGCCCCGCCGTGCCGGTCCGTTCGGCGGGGCGGGCGGCGGCGACCAGCGCGAAGCCCGCCGAGATCAGCAGCAGGCCGGCCGCCATCGAGCGGCGCGCGGTGAGCTGGGCGCCCGCCCAGTGGGTGACCGGGAGCTGGGTGGTCACGACGAGCAGCGACGACAGCGCGAACAGCCAGGCCAGCGGCGCCTGCGAGCCCGTGGCGCGCTCCACCTCGGCGGGCAGCGCGAGATAGAGCTGGTTGTAGGCGAGGAGATAGGCGCCGTAGGCGCAACACAGGCCGAGGAAGCGGCGGTTGCGCAGCAGCGGGCCGATGCCGCCCTTGGCGGTGGTGCGCCGGCGGCCCGGCAGGTGCTGGGGCAGCAGCCACGCGTGTCCGGCGAGGACGAGGACGAAGATCCCGGCGCCCGCGAGGCACACGGTCCTGAAGTCGGAGGCCAGCAGCAGGGCGCCCAGCAGCGGTCCGATGAACGCGCCCGCCTGCCCCGCGACGGTGAACAGGGCGAGGACGCGGGTGCGGGGGCCGCCGCCCGCCTCTTCGAGGGCGACGGCCTGCCGGGCGACCTCGGACTCGACGGCGGGCGAGAACAGCGCGGCGGCGAACCCGATGAGCAGGACCGCCCCGATGACCGGGCCGGTGCCCTCGGCGTAGCCGAGCCAGCCGAACCCGGCGACGCGCAGGGCGCATCCGGCGAGGACGACGGGCCGGACGCCGTAGCGGTCGGTGAGCGCGCCGCCGACCACGAACAGGCCCTGCTGGCTGAAGGTGCGCAGGCCGAGGACGAACCCGACGAGCCAGCCTGCCATGCCGACGGCGGTGCCGAGGTGTTCGGCGAGGAACGGCAGGACGGCGAAGAACCCGACGTTGAAGGCGAGTTGGGTGAGGATCAGCAGCCGCAGCAGGGGCGTGGTGCGCCGGGCTCCGGCCGCCGGGCGGAGCCGAGGAGGCAGCGCGCGGGTGAGGCGGTTCACCGGGCGGTCACCAACTCACTGTCCGGGGACGTCTGTTCGGCGGTGGCGCGACGGCGGCCCCGCCCTCTCGGCAGGCGTACTCCGCCGGACGCGGCGACCGCGAGCGCGCCGAGCAGGGCGAGGACGGCGGCGGGGGCGAGGACGGCCCAGGGGGCGCGTTCGGCGTAGGGCTGGTTCTCGGCGAGCAGCAGCCCCCACTCGGGCGACGGCGGCTGCGCGCCGAGTCCGAGGAAGGCGAGGGAGGCGAGCGCGAGGGCGGTGCCGGGCAGTCTGAGCAGCGCGTGCCGGGCGACCGGCGGCACGACGGCGGGCAGCAGTTCGTGGCGGAGCAGATGGCCGCGGCCCGCGCCGAGGGCGACGGTGGCGGTGAGGTGGAGGGCGGCGCGTTCCTGGCGCAGCAGCGCGGAGGTGTGCGCGGCGAGCGGCGCCCAGGCGACGACGCCCACGGCGAGCGCGGGCGTGGCGGTGCCGCCACCGGCGACGGCGGTGACGAGGAGGGCGCCGAGGACGGGCGGCACGGCGTTGACGGTGTCGACGAGCGGCCCGGAGAGCCGGGGCAGCAGGCCGAGCAGGACGCCGACGAGGAGGGCGGCGGCGCTGATCCCCGAGGCGAGCAGCAGGGTGTCGAGGGCGCCGTGGGAGACCCGGGCGAGCAGGTCGCGGCCGAGGGCGTCGGTGCCGAACGGGTGGGTGGCGGAGGGGGGTCGCAGGCGCTGGTCGGTGTCGAGGGCGAGCGGGTCGCGGGGCAGCCCGGCGGCGACGACGGCGAGCAGCAGGCCGCCGTAGAGGAGGGGCAGGCGGCTGGGGGCGGGCGGCCGGCGGCGGTGCAGGGTGGGCAGGGCGCGGTCGCGCAGGGCGGGGCCGATGAGGAGGCGGGCGGCGAGGTGGGCGGCGCCGGTGGAGACGGCGGCCAGCAGCAGGAGGACCAGGGTGCCGGCCTGGAGGACGGGCAGGTCCTGGGCGAGGGCGGCCTGGAGGGTGGTGCGGCCGAGTCCCGGGATGTCGAAGATCTGCTCGACGGCGACGGCGCCGCCGGTCAGGCCGACGACGAAGAGTCCGGCGTTGGGCAGCAGCGCGGGCAGGCAGCGGCGTACGGCCTGCCGGGCGATGCTGCGGCCGGACAGTCCGCGGGCGGCGGCGGCCCGCGCCCAGGGTTCGGCGAAGGCGCTGGGCAGCAGGTCGTCGAGGAGCCGTCCGAGGACGGCGCCCGCGGGCAGCCCGAGGGCGAGTCCCGGCAGCACGGTCCAGCGGGGTCCGTACCAGCCGAGGGCGGGCAGCCAGCCGAGCTGGACGCCGACGACGGTGGCGAGGACCGACGCGGTGAGGAACTCGGGGAGCGCGGCGAGCATCGCGGATCCGCCGCTGCCGCCGGTTCGCCCGGCGTCGAGGCGCAGCCGGGCGCCGAGCCGGAGGGTGCGGGCGCAGACGGCGGTGGCGGTGAGGGCGGCGGCGGCGAGGGCGGCGGCCATCAGCAGCAGGGAGGCGCCGAGGGCCTCAAGGACGGCGGGGGTGACGGCGTCGCCCGAGATCCAGGAGTGTCCGGCGTCACCGTGGAACAGGCCGCCGGCCCAGCGCCCGAGGAGCGTCAAGGGGCCCGCGTCGAGCCCGAGTTGGTCGCGGACGGCGGCGAGCACCTCGGGGGTGGGGTCGCGGTCGGCGGAGCGCGCCTTGAGGACGGTGAGCGCCGGGTCGGTGCGGGAGAGCCAGGGCAGCAGGCCGATGCCGCACACCAGGGCCACCGCGAGGCCGGCCCGCCACAGCAGCGCGGTGGTGGTCTGCCGCACGGGTCAGCGCCGGGTGCCGGTGCCGACGAGGGTGCGCTCGTACGGGTCGAGCAGGGCGCCGCGGACGGTGCTGCCGACGCCGGTGATGATGCGCTGGTGGACCAGCGGGACGACGGCGTCGGTGCGCAGGATGGCGGCCTCGGCGGCCATCGCGGCGTCCTCGCGTTCGCCGGTGTCGGCGGTGCGTTCGGCGGTGGCGACGGCCCGGTCGACGTCCTTGTCGCAGAGCTGGGCGACGTTGTAGCCGCCGTCGCAGGTGTAGTCGCTGGCGAGGACGGCGACCGGGTCGCCGGTGTCGACGAGGGAGTTGCGGGCCATCACGAAGGCGTCGAAGGCGCCGTCGAGCGCGTCGCTCTCCAGCCGTGAGTACTCCCGTACCTTGAGCTGGACGTCGAAGCCCGCCTTCTCCAGTTGCTGCTTCAACACCTGTGCGACCTCGGGGAGTTCGGGCCGGTTGTCGTAGGTGGCGAGGGTGATCCTGGTGCCCTTGGGGGTGCCGGCGCCGGCGCGTCCGGCCGGCCGCTCGCGCTTGCCCTCGGCCCAGGTGACGGCGGGGCCGTAGACGCCGGCCCCGGCGTCGGCGTGGCCTTCGTAGACGCCCTTGGCGAGGGCGGCGGTGTCGACGGCCTCGCGGGCGGCGGCGCGCAGCCCGGCGTCCTTGAAGGGGCCGGACGCGGAGTTGAGCAGGAGGCTGGTGGTGCGGGTGGTGGCCGTCTCCTTGCGGGTGGCCGCGTCGAGTCCCGCGGCCTGCGCGACCGGGATCGCCTCGGCGAGGTCGGCCTGTCCGGTGCGCAGGGCGGCGGCGCGGGCGGTGCCGTCGGCGACGAAGGTGACGTCGATGCCGGAGGACTGGGCGCGGCCGCCCCAGTAGTCGTCGAAGCGGTCGAGGGTGGCGGCGGTGGAGCCGGTGACCTTGGTGAGCCTGAACGGTCCTGTACCGGTTCCGACGGGGTCGACGCGGTCCTTCTGCCGGTACCCCTTGGCGGACAGGACGGCGAGCCCCGGGCTCGACATGCGCAGCGGCAGGATCGGGTCGGGCCGGTCGGTGGTGATCCGCACGTCGGTGCCGCCCGCGGCGGTCGCCTTCAGGTGGACGCCGGAGAGGGCGGCGGGGGCGGGCTTCGCGGCGGCGGCGCGGGTGAGGGCGGCGGCGACGGCGGCCGGGGTGACCGTGGTGCCGTCCTGGAAGGTCGCCTCGCGCAGGGTGAAGCGCCAGGTGCTGTCGCCGTCGCGGCGCCAGGAGGCGGCGAGCGCGGGGGCGGCGGTGCCGTTGGCGTCCAGGGAGGTCAGCCCCTCGGTGACGCCGAGGCGGCTGAGGATGGTGGCGTCGGCGCCGTACGGGGAGAGGTTCTCGGCGGGCGGGAAGGCGAGGGCGACCCGGAGCCGGGAGCCGGACTTCGCATCGCCGGAGGCGGCGTCGGAGCCGCCGGAGGCGAAGCAGCCGGTGACGACCGGGGCGAGCAGGAGTGCCAGGAGGTGGTGCGGGCGGCGCATCGGTTTCAGTGCCCCAGGGGTATCTCGAAGTGGACGATCCGCTGGCCGCCGCCGGGGGTGTCGCGCTCGTCGAGCACGACCTTCCCGAGCGACCGCCAGAAGGGTTCGGCACCCGGCACGGCCGGGTCCGTGTGCAGGTAGACGGAGCGGTAGCCGCCGTCCGCCTCGGCGAAGGCGAGCAGCTCGGCGACCATCCGCCGGGCGAGTCCGTGCCGCCGGTGCGCGGGGCGGACGTAGATGCGGCGCAGCTGCGCCGTGTGCCCTGACGGGTAGCGGGCGGCCAGCTCGGGCGGGTTCGGCGGGTGGGCGGGCCCCCGGGAGTCCAGGGCGCCGGTCCCGACGATCTCCCCGTCGGGACCGGCGACGACCAGCAGGGTGTGCCGGTCGGGGACCAGGTAGGCGGCCTCCGGGTCGACGATGTCCGCGTGCCAGCGCGGCACGTAGCCGGTACCGAAGTCCCGGTACACGGTGTCGAGCATCACGGCTCGCGCCCCACCGAGGTCGTCCTGGCCCGCGGGCCTGATGATGTAGTCGCGCACTTGCGAATCATATGCATTAAGCCTCCAGGGAAGATCGGCGGTGCCGGAAAGGCGGCGCCGACGGTGAGCCGCGGGCGCCGGGGCGGTCGCCAACCTATCCCTAGATGACATTCGTTTTCAAAACGGTGGAGGGTGCGGATGGGGGTGCGGGCGCGGGTGCAGGCGCGGGTGCGGGCGCGGCCGGGGCTGAGCGCCGCGCCTGCCGGGAACGGGTATCGCGGAACGGGTACGCGGAACCGGTTCCCCGTACCGGTACGCGGTACCGGTACGCGGTACCGGTACGGGGCGGGTCCCGCTACCCCTTCTGCTCCACCCGCACCCAGTCCACCTCCGCCTGCACTCCCCCGCCCGCGATCCGGTCCACGCTCGACTGGGGCAGGCCCCAGTACGGGGTGGTCGTCTGGTTCCAGCCGGCCGGGTACGCGCCGCCGAGGGCGAGGTTGAGGATCACGTACTGGTTGTGGTCGAAGACCCACTGGCCGCGCGTCGACTCCACCTTGTTGCGGGTCGTCTCCTGGACCAGGCGGTCGTCGACGAGGAAGCGCATGCCGGTCGGCGTCCACTCCACCGCGTAGGTGTGCCACTGGTCGGCGGTGGCGCCGCCCGGATAGGTCTGGCGGGCGCCGATGTTGCCGTCCGCCGAGTAGCCGGGGCCGTGCAGGGCGGTGCTGGTCCAGTCCCGGTAGCCGATGTTCTCCATGATGTCGGTCTCCCCCGAGGCGGGCCAGGAGACCGACGGGTCGTCGACGTTGCTGCCGAGCAGCCAGAACGCGGGCCAGTAGCCGTCGCCGACCGGCAGCTTCATGCGGGCGCTCACCCGGCCGTAGGTGAAGTCGAACTTGGTGTTGGTGTCGACGCGGCCCGAGGTGAAGTCGTAGGTGCCGCCGCCCGCCTTGGTGCAGCCCTTGCAGTACTTGGCGCGCAGCACCAGGCTGCCGTTCTCGGTGCGGATGTTGTCGGTGGAGTCGACGTACGCCTGCGCCTCGCCGTTGACCGACCCCATCTCCGAACCCGTCCTGACCACACGCCACTTGGAGCGGTCGAGGGCGGTGCCGGTGAAGTCGTCGAAGAAGGTGGTGCGGTAGCTGCCCGACTGCTCGCCCGGCAGGGCCGGGTAGGCGGCGGACGCGCTGCCGCCGGTCCCCCAGACCTGGAACTCGTACAGGGAGTAGCCGAACTGGGCCGTGTAGGGCGCCGGGTTGTAGAAGGAGCGGCGCTCCTTGCCGAGCATCCGGACATAGCGTCCGGTGACCGGCTGCGGCAGGCGCACGCTGTCGTGCAGTCCGGCCGCGTCGGCCGGCGACGCGACGTTCGCCCGGCGCGCGGCGACCTCGGCCGCCGTCGGCTGGTACACCGTGCGCCAGGTGCGGTTGTCGTCGGAGACCTGGAGCTGGTAGTCGACCGCGAAGGCCGCCTCCCAGTACAGGTCGACGGTGTCGATGGTCGACGTCGCGCCGAGGTCGACGGCGACCCAGCGGTCCGCGTTCCAGTCGCTCGACCACCGGGTGGAGTCGCCCTTGAGGGTGGCCGGGTAGCCGCCGTCGGTGACGAACGCCGGTGTGTTTCCCGCGTGTTGGTAGTAGTTGGAGTAGGCCGGGTGGTTCAGGGCCAGGTTGGCGCGGGTGGTGGAGGCGGGCGCGGGCTCGCCTCCGTACACCTTGAAGCTCCACAGCGAGTACCCGTAGGGCGTGGCGCGTTCGAGGCCGCGCAGCCGCAGGTAGCGGCCGGTGACCTCCTGCGGGTACGTGCTCGCGGTGACCGATCCCCCGGTGCCGGCGGTCTCCGTGTAGAACGGCGTCCAGTCGGTGCCGTTCTTCGACGCCTCCAGGACGTACCGCTTGCCGTAGGCGGCCTCCCAGTCGAGGACCACCCGGTCGACGCGGATGGTGCTGCCGAGGTCGACGCGCAGCCACGCGTCGTCGGCGAAGTTGCTCGACCAGCGGGTGCCGCCGTCGCCGTCGAAGGCGAGCCCGGGAGCGGTGCCGGCGTTCTCGCTGCCCGAGGCGGTGACGGCGGCCGGTGTCTGCGCGTAGGCGGCGGCAGCGCGGTCGGTGTCCCAGGCGGCCTGGGCGGCGGCCACCCGTGCGGCGGGCGCCGCCGCTGCCGGGGGCGGGGACAGTACGGCGACGGTGGCCAGGGTGGCCAGCGCCGCCAGGAGGATGCGGTTCCGCATGCGGCTCTCCTTCGGGTCAGGACGGGGAGGGAAGGGAGGGAGGGAGGGAGCAGGAAGGGGCGTGGTGATGCGGGGTGCGGTGATGTGGGGTGCGGTGCTTCCGTGCGTTCCGTGCTTCCGTGCTTCCGTGCGCTGTGCGCTTCCGTGCGTTCTGCGTTTCCGTGCGTTCGGACGGTGTTGATGTTGGCGTGTTCATGACATTTCTGAACGCGCCCGCCGCGGCCAGGCGTTCACGCCGATGGCACCCGGTGCGGCGGGCGACGGCGGCTCGGCGCCGGGGACCCGGGCTCCCGTGCCCGTCTCCCCGGCCCCTCGCCGCCCTCGCCGCCGCGTCTTGCCGTGCCGCCTCGAAGGTCAGGCCGCGCGGCGGGCCAGTTCCCGGTGGCCGCGGACGATGTCCGCGTACCGGTGGCCGGTGCCCTTGATGGTGCGGACCTGCGTCTCGTAGTCCACGTGGACCAGGCCGAACCGCTTCTCGTAGCCGTACGCCCACTCGAAGTTGTCGAGCAGCGACCACGCGAAGTACCCGGCCAGCGGCGCCCCCTTGCGGGCCGCCGAGGCGCAGGCCGCGAGGTGCTGCTCCAGGTACGCCTGGCGCTCGGGGTCGTCGATCGTGCCGTCGGGACGGACGACGTCCGGGTAGGACGAGCCGTTCTCCGTGACGTACAGGCGGCGGGCGCCGTACTCGTTGGTCAGGCGCAGCAGCAGCGTCTCGATGCCGCTCGCGTCGACCTCCCAGTCCATGCCGGTGCGCGGCACGCCGATACGGCGGACCTCGCGGACGTGCGGCGCGGGGCCCGAGGGGTCGTCGGCGACCGTGGCCGGCATGTAGTAGTTGAGGCCGAGCCAGTCCATGGGGGCCGCGATGGTCTTCAAGTCGCCTTCGCGCTCCGGGAGTTCGACGCCGTAGACCTCGCGCATGTCGGCCGGGAAGCCACGGCCGTGCACCGGGTCGAGCCACCAGCGGTTGGTGTGGCCGTCCATCCGCCGGGCGGCCCGCACGTCCTCCTCGCGGTCGGTGGCCGCGTGCACCGTGGAGAGGTTGGTGACCAGGCCGACCTGGGCGCCCGGCGCGTTGGCGCGGATCGCGTCGACGGCGAGCCCGTGGCCGAGCAGCAGATGGTAGGAGGCCCGGACGGCGGCCGTCAGGTCGGTCAGACCGGGGGCCATGCTGCCTTCGAGGTGGCCGATCCAGGCCGAGCAGAGCGGCTCGTTGAGGGTGGCCCAGTGGTGGACGCGGTCGCCGAGCCGTTCGGCGACGACGGCGGCGTACGCGGCGAAGTGTTCGGCGGTCGCCCGCTCCGGCCAGCCGCCCCGGTCCTGGAGGACCTGCGGGAGGTCCCAGTGGTAGAGGGTGACGGACGGGGTGATGCCCGCCTCCAGGAGGCCGTCGATCAACTCGTCGTAGAAGGCGAGGCCCTTGGGGTTGACCGGACCGTCGCCGCCGGGCATCACGCGCGGCCAGGCGATGGACAACCGGTAGGCGTCGACGCCGAGTTGCCGCATCAGGGCGATGTCCTCGCGCCACCGGTGGTAGTGGTCGCAAGCGACGTCGCCGTGGTCGTTGCCCGCGGTCTTGCCCGGCGTGTGCGAGAAGGTGTCCCAGATCGACGGGGAGCGGCCGTCCTCGGCGACGGCCCCCTCGATCTGGTAGGCCGAGGTGGCCGTGCCCCACAGGAAGTCGTGCGGGAGTGCGGCGAGGTCGATGGTCACGGAGGTCCCTTCGGGATGAGCGGGGCCGGTCACTTGACGGCTCCGGCCGTCAGTCCGGCGACCAGATAGCGCTGGAGGAGCAGGAAGCCGGCGACCACGGGCACGCTGACGACCAGCGAGGCGGCCATGATCTGGTTCCAGTACACGTCGTTGAGGGTGGAGTAGCCCTGGAGGCCGACCGCGAGGGTGCGGGTGGTGTCGTTGGTCATGACGGACGCGAACAGCACCTCGCCCCAGGCGGTCATGAAGGCGTAGACGGCGACCGCGACGATGCCGGGCACGGCGGCGGGCACGACGACCCGGAACAGCGCGCCCAGCGGGCCGCAGCCGTCCACGAGGGCCGCCTCGTCCAGGTCGCGCGGCACCGAGTCGAAGTACCCGATGAGCATCCAGATCGAGAACGGCAGCGAGAACGTCAGATACGTCAGGATCAGGCCGCCGCGGGAGCCGAACAGGGCGATGCCGGTGGCGTTGCCGATGTTGACGTAGATGAGGAACAGCGGCAGCAGGAAGAGGATGCCGGGGAACATCTGGGTCGACAGCACGGTGACCGTGAAGACCCGCTTGCCGCGGAACTCGTAGCGGCTGACCGCATAGGCGGAGAACACCGCGATCACCACCGACGCGACGGTCGCGACGCCCGCCACGATCAGGGAGTTCACGAAGTAGCGGGCGAGCGGGACCGTCGACCAGATGTCGATGTACGGGCGCAGGGTCAGCCCGCTGGGCAGCCAGCGGAACTTGCCGGTGACGTCCGCGAGCGGCTTCAGGGAGCTGGAGACCATGACGTACACCGGCAGCAGGACGAACCCGGTGAGCAGGGTCAGGAAGATCCGCCGGGACCAGAGGAAGGAGCGCGGCGGCGCCATCGGGGAGGCCGACTGGCTAGACATCTGAGGTCCTCCGTCCGCGCGAGGTGAGGACGAGATAGACGCCGGTCACCACCAGCAGGAACAGCAGCAGGAGTACGGACATGGCGGATCCGGTGCCGAAGTTCCAGGTGACGAAGGACGCCTGGTAGATGTGGACGGAGATCAGGTCGGCCGCCGCCGGGGCGGTCTTGCCGAACAGCACGTACGGCGTGTTGAAGTCGTTGAACGTCCACAGGAACAGCACCAGGACGAGCACCTGGTTGACCGGGCGCAGCGACGGCAGGGTGATCCGGCGGATCTGCTGCCACCGTCCCGCGCCGTCGAGCGCGGCGGCCTCGTACAGCTCGCCGGGGATGTTCTGGAGGCCGGCCATCACGATGAGGAACGCGAACGGCCAGCCCTTCCACACCGACACGGTGAGCAGGGCGTAGAAGCTGTTGTCGCCGATCAGCCAGAACGACGGCTTGTCGGTGAGGTGCAGCTGGTCGTGCAGGACGTGGTTCACCAGGCCGTTGTCGTGCTGGAACATGAACACCCAGGTGATGACGGCCGCGTAGACCGGCAGCGCGTACGGCACCAGGAACAGGGCCCGCAGCAGGCCACGGCCGCGGAAGGTGTCCTGCATGTAGACGGCGGCGGTGGTGCCGATCAGCCAGCACAGGCCGACCGACAGCACGGTGAACGCGATGGTGACGAGGAACGAGTGGAGCAGGGCCTCGCCGACCGGGGCGTCGAAGTCCACCGACACCTGGTAGTTACGCAGGTTCGACCAGGGCGCGGTGCCCCAGTCGCGGATGTAGAACTGGGTCAGCTCCTTGAAGCTCATCACGATGCCGATGACCATCGGCACGAGGTGGACGAGGAGTTCGAGGATCAGGGCGGGCAGGAGCAGCAGGTACGGCAGTCCGATGCGGCGGATCCGCCCGGGGCGGCGGCGCGGCTCATGCGCCGCCGCCCCGGGGGAGTCCTTCCGCACGTCCGCCGCGGCGGGAGCGGTGGTGGTCATCGGGCTCACTTCGCGGGCATCTGCTGCTGGGCCTTCTGCAGCGCCGACTTGACGGTGTCCGTGGAGACCGCGCGGCCGGCCGCGGCGGTGGCGAACAGGTCCTTGATCGCCGTTCCCACGGCCGTCTCGAACTGGGACTCGTCGGCGACCTGCGGCAGCGCGGCGGCGCTCTTGGCGAGGGTGTCCTTGAGGACCGCGTTGGCCGGGGAGTTGAACGCCGGGTCCTCCTGGGCCGTCTTCACCGGCGGGATCGAGGTGTAGGCGGTGTTGAGGATCTTCTGCTCGGCGTCGCTGGTCAGGAACTTCACGAACTTCGTCGCGCCGTCGACGTTGTGGGTGTTCTTGAAGACGGCGAGGTTGATGCCCGCGACCATCGAGTTGATCTGGTCGCCGGTGCCCGGGGTGCCGGACTGCACGGGCACCGGGGCGATGCCGTAGTCGTCCTCGCTCAGGCCCTGGGACTTGAGGTTGGCGGCGGCGGACTGCCACAGCAGCATGGCGTTCTTGCCCTTGGCGAAGTCGCTGATGGACTGGTTCTGCGCGTACTCGGCGTTGCCGGGCGCGATGATCTTGTCCTTGGCCATCAGGTCGACGTACTGCTTGACGGCGGCGACGACCTTGTCGTTGGTGAAGTCGGCCTTGCCGTCGGCGGTGAAGAACTCGGCGCCGTGCTGCCGGGCGAAGACGAAGGCGTGGTGGATGTTCTCTGACGGGTTCGAACCCTCGGCGCCCAGGCCCCACTTACCGTCCTTGGACAGCTTCTTGCCGTCGGCGATCAGCTCGTCCCAGGTCGTCGGCGGCTTGCTGATGCCCGCCGCGGCGAACATCTTCTTGTTGTAGTAGAGCGCGTACGCCATCGAGTACAGCGGCACCGCGGCCGGGTCCTTGTCGGCCGCGCCGGTGGAGCCGAGCGCCGAGTCGACGAAGCGGTCCTTGCCGCCGATCTTGGCGAAGTTCTCCGCGTTCCAGGGCAGCATCGCCCCGGTGGCCTGGAGGGAGGCGCTCCAGGTGTTGCCTATGTTGAGGACGTCGGGGCCCTGACCCGAGGTCGTGGCGGTGAGGATGCGGTTGAGCAGGTCCGACCAGGGGACCACCTCCAGCTTCACCTTGATGCCGGTCTGCTTCTCGAACTTGTCGAGTTCCGGCTGGAGGACCTTCTTGTCGACGGCGATGCTCGCGCCCTGGTTGGAGGCCCAGTACGTGAGGGTCTTGGGCGAGTCGCTCGACCCGCCTCCCGTCGACGAACCGCCTCCGCAGGCCGAGGCGGCAAGGGCGAGTGACATGGTGACGGCGCCGACGGCCGCGGCTCGGATGCTGCGCATGACTCCCGGTGTCCCTTCGGGGATAGCACTCATGACTTAATTTAGGACGTGAGTTAAACCTCAAGAGATGCGCTCGTCAAGGGTTTCGGCAACACCCGTGGCACTCCGGGCGGATGTCGGACCGCCCGCGTTCGAGCAGTTGAGGCACGCGAGGGGGGGCGGAGGCCCACGGGGGACGTGGATGTTCACTTCCCGAAGGGGCGGAGGGGGAGGTGGAGGAGGAGGGGCGCAGGGAGGTTGGGGGTGGAGGGGAGGACGGGGGCGGCGCGGGGCGGGCCGGGTTCGGGTGGGGTGGTGAGCGGGGCGGGTCACGCTTCTCACCCGCCCCGCCCCCGCTCGCCAGCCGTCACGCGCCGCCCCGGTTCACCACCCGCTCACCACCCCCTCACGCTCGCCTCCCCTCACCACCCCGTCACGCCCCGACCCGCCCGTCAGCGGTCCGCTCCCGCTCCCGGAGTCGTGGCCGTGGCCGGGGCCGGGGCGTAGCCCGTGGGGCGGGTGGTGAAGGTGGCCCGGCCCTGGGTGCGGCTGCGCAACCTGGTCGCGTAGCCGAAGAGTTCGGCCAGCGGCACGGTGGCCGTGACGACCGTCGCGCCGCCCCGCGCGGCCGAGCCCGAGATCCGGCCGCGGCGGGCCGCGAGGTCCCCGAGGACCACGCCGACCGCGTCCTCGGGCGCCGTGACGGTGACCTCGGCGACCGGCTCAAGGAGGACCATCGCGCAGGCGCGCAGGGCCTCGCGGAGTCCGAGCCGCCCCGCCGTACGGAACGCGGTCTCCGAGGAGTCCTTCACATGGGTCGCCCCGTCGGTGAGGGTGACCCGCAGACCGGTCACCTGGTGTCCGAGCGGCCCGTCCGCGAGGGCGGCCTCGCAGCCGGCCCGCACCGCACGCACGTACTCCTGCGGCACCCGGCCGCCGACGACCGTGGAGCGGAACGCGAACTCGCCCTCCCACGGCTCGACATCGAGGACGACATGGGCGAACTGCCCCGCCCCGCCGTCCTGTTTGACGTGCCGGAAGACCACTCCGGTGACACCCCGTCCGACGGTCTCCCGGTAACTCACCTTGGGACGGCCCACGTTGACCTCCACTCCATGGACGGCCCGGAGCTGCCGCGCCGCCACCTCCAGGTGCAGTTCGCCCCTCCCGGCCAGCACCGTCTGCCCGGTCTCGGGGTCGGTCCGCGCCACCAGCGACGGGTCCTCCTCGGTCAGCCGGGCGAGCGCCGACGCCAGCCGCCCGGTGTCGGTCGACCGGCGTGCCTCGACCGCCACCGAGACCACCGGCTCGGCGACACCCGGAGGTTCGAGGACCAGCGGCGCGTCGGGCGCGCACAGCGTCGAGCCCGCGCGGGTCCACTTCAGTCCGACGACGGCGACGATGTCCCCGGCGACCGCCCGTTCCACCTGGGTGTGCCGGTCGGCCCGCACCCGCAGGATGCGCCCGATCCGCTCGCCGCGTCCGGTGCCCGCGTCCCGCACCACGTCCCCCTTCCTGACGGTTCCCGAGTACACCCGCAGATAGGTCAGCCGGCCGGTCGCCCCGGCCTGCACCTTGAACGCGAGCGCCGCGAACGGCGCCGCCGGGTCGGCCGCGCGCTCCTGCTCGGCGCCCTCGTGCAGGCCGCGCACGGCGGGCACGTCGAGGGGCGAGGGCAGATAGGAGACGACGGCGTCGAGCAGCGGTTCGATGCCGCGGTTGCGGTAGGCGGAGCCGCAGAGCACCACCACGCCGTCACCGCTGTGCGTCAGGTCCCGCAGGGCGGCGGTCAGCGTCCCGGCCGACAGCGTCGAGCGGGCGCAGAACTCCTCCAGGGCCGCCGGATGCAGTGCGGCGACCGCCTCTTCGAGGAGCCGTCTGCGCCGCAGCGCCTCGTCCCGCAGCTCGTCGGGGACCGGCACCCGCCGGACCGTTCCGCCGCCGTCGCCCCCGCCCCCGTCACCGCCGTCGCCGTCGCCGTCGTCCCAGATCAGCGCGCGCAGGTGCGGCAGGTCGACGACGCCGGTGAAGCGGTCCTCGGCGCCGATGGGCAACTGGACGACCAGCGGCGCCGGGTGCAGCCGGGTCCTGATCGACTCCACGGCCGCGTCGAGGTCGGCGCCCGCCCGGTCCAGCTTGTTGACGAAGGCGATCCTCGGCACGCCGTACCGGTCGGCCTGCCGCCACACCGACTCACTCTGCGGCTCGACGCCCGCGACCGCGTCGAACACGGCTACGGCGCCGTCGAGCACCCGCAGCGCGCGCTCCACCTCGTCGGCGAAGTCGACGTGCCCCGGGGTGTCGATGAGGTTGATCCGGTGTCCGTCCCAGGCGCAGCTGACGGCCGCGGCGAAGATGGTGATGCCCCGCTCGCGCTCCTGCGGGTCGAAGTCGGTGACGGTGGTGCCGTCGTGGACCTCGCCGCGCCGGTGCGTGGTGCCGGTGGCGTACAGGATCCGCTCGGTGACGGTGGTCTTGCCCGCGTCGACGTGGGCGAGGACGCCCAGGTTGCGGACGGTTTCGAGGAATTCGGTCTCGGTGCGCACGGCCGTTCGGCCTCTCTGCTGAGCCAAGGCGATCGGATCGGCCGGACGACGGCGATCGGATCGCGGGACGGCGCGATTCCCGGACGACGGCGGCTCCGTGGCCGCGGGGTCACCGACGCGCGCCGGCACGGTGGTGCGGGTGCCGGGGGCGGGGGTGGGGTCAGCGGGTCGTCGCGGGCTTCCGGTGCGGGCCGCGCAGCGCGCACCGGACGGCCGAGGACACCAGGATCACCTCGTGGAGCGAGCGGGGGACGACGACATCGGTGCGGTAGCGCACGGCCGGTCCCCCTCGTTCGTCTCCTGGCGCGCCCCCGACTCCCGGGCGGCACGCGGTCCTTGGCGAGTATGGCGGACGCCGGCCGGACCGGGCACCGGATTTTCTCCCGCGCCGGACGGTGGACCGGGCCGGCGCTTCTCCCGGCCTGAAGCGGACCGGGAACGGCGCTCTGCCCGGCCGGCGATCGACCGGCCGCACCGGGTTTCCCGCCCCCTGCGCCGCGCGTCCGCCCGCACCGCGCTCAGCCGAACCGCCGAACCGCCGAACCGCTGAACCGGCGGGAACTTCTCCCCCGTCGCACTAGTTTCTACGGTGTTGTAGATACTGCCGATCCGGACACCTGGAGATTCGCATGGCCCTGTGGGACCGCATCAAGGATTCCGCGTCGACGATGCAGACCCAGCTCGTCGCGAAGAAGAACGACCTCAAGAGCGGCGCGTTCCGGGACGCCAGCATGGCCATGTGCGCCCTCGTGGCCGCCGCCGACGGCACCATCGACCCGGCCGAGCGGCAGCGCGTCGCCCAGCTCATCGCGGGCAACGAGGTCCTCCAGAACTTCCCGGCCGACGACCTGCGCCGACGCTTCGAGGAGAACCTGAACAAGCTGACCGCCGACTTCGACTTCGGGAAGGTCAGCGTCCTCCAGGAGATCGCCAAGGCGAAGAAGAAGCCGGCCGAGGCCCGCGCGGTCGTCCAGATCGGCATCGTCATCGGCGGCGCCGACGGCGACTTCGACAAGACCGAGCAGGCCGTCGTCCGCGAGGCGTGCTTCGCCCTCGACCTGGCCCCGCACGAGTTCGACCTCTAGGAAGGGACCGCCCCGGTCACAGCGGGGTGGCCGTCTTCAGGATCAGGAACATGGTCACCGCCGAGTTCGCGGACGACATCGCGGACAGGACGGCGCCCGCGGCGGCGGTCCAGACGGCCATCCCGACCGTGGTGAAGGTCGGGGGCCAGGTGCGGGCGATCGGGGCGGGGCCGAGCAGCGCCGCCACCCGGCGCGGCACGGGACCCGGCTCGCCGCCGACCGCGGCCATCGTGGGCGTGGGCGCCGGGTGCGAGACGAGCGCCGCCTTGGCGACGGCACGGGCGGTCAGCCGCCGGTCGCCGACCGCGCGGGCGGCCTCCTCGTCGGCCCAGCGCTCCACCGTGTAAGCGACGGTCGTCCGCAGCGGCCGCAGGAACGGGTTGGCGCGGGCGGCGAGTCCCGCCAGCAGGAGGAAGCGGTGGTGACGACCGGTGAGATGCGCCCGCTCGTGGGCGAACAGCACGCGCCGCTCCCGGGAGGTGAGGCCGGCCAGCATCCCGGTGGAGACGAGGATGCGGGCCGCCCGGCCGCCGCCCGGCAGGGTGTGGGCGTAGGGCACCTCGTCGTCGAGGACGGCGACCTGGGTGGGAGGCAGTCCGCGCAGCGCGCGGGCGGTGGCCCTGCGCACCCGGTAGTGGCGCAGCAGCAGCGCCGCGCAGGCGGTGGCTGCCGCGGCCAGGGCGCCGACGGCGGTCTTGCCGACGACCTCGTCGTGCGGCACCGCGGACCGCACCTCCGGGTCGGCCCAGCCGTCCGGGAGCGGATTGCCGGGGAGCTGGGCGGTGCCGACGATCGCCAGCAGCACGAGGCAGAGGACGCTGCACAGGCCGAGCACCCCGGCGACGCCGGCGAGCAGCAGCGTCGCCACCCGTGGATGCAGCCGGTTCTCGGCCAGCCGGGCGACGGGCCAGGCGGTCAGGGGCAGCACCAGCGGCAGGAACACGAACACGCCCATGGCTCAGATGTCCCCGCTCTCGGCAGCCGCGGGCGCGTCGCCCTCCGCTTCCAGGAGCAGCTTGCGCAGCAGTTCCTCGTCCTGGCGGGGCAGGGAGGAGACGAAGCTCGCGAGGACCGCCTCGCGGTCGGTCTCGCCGTCCAGGACCCGGCGCATCCGGTGGGCCGCGAGGCCCGCCTCGCCGGTGGCCGCCGTCCACTCGAAGGACCGGCCGGCCCGCCGCCTGGTGACCACGCCCTTGGTGTGCAGGCGGGTCAGGATGGTGACGACGGTGGTGTAGGCGAGCGTTCCGCCCAGCCGTTGAAGGACCCAGGCGGCCGGTACCGGCTCCTGTGCGGCGCGCAGTGCCGTCAACACCTGGGCCTCCAGCTCGCCCTGCCCGCGCCGGTTCCCGCCTCGCTGCTCCACGCCGCCTCCCTGATCGATCGCCGTCGCGTTCGACGTCGGACCATCGTAGTGAGGTGGCCCGTCCCCGCCCGCCGCCCAACTTCTACAGTGTTGTAGATTCTAGATCGACCGATGCGCTACCCGCAGACCGCAGCAGGAGGAGAGCACCGTGGGAGTTTCCCTGTCCAAAGGCGGCAACGTCTCGCTCAGCAAGGAAGCGCCCGGCCTGACCGCCGTCCTGGTCGGCCTCGGCTGGGACGTGCGGACCACGACGGGCACCGACTACGACCTCGACGCCTCCGCGCTGCTGCTGGAGTCGTCCGGCCGGGTCCCGTCCGACCGGCACTTCGTCTTCTACAACAACCTCACCAGCCCGGACGGCTCGGTCGAGCACACCGGTGACAACCTCACCGGTGAGGGCGAGGGCGACGACGAGTCGATCAAGGTGAACCTGGCCGCCGTGCCGGCAGAGATCGACAAGATCGCCTTCCCGGTCTCGATCCACGACGCCGACAACCGGGGCCAGAGCTTCGGCCAGGTCCGCAACGCGTTCATCCGGATCGTCAACCAGGCGAACAACCAGGAGATCGCGCGCTACGACCTGTCCGAGGACGCGTCGACGGAGACCGCGATGGTCTTCGGCGAGCTGTACCGGCACGGCACCGAGTGGAAGTTCCGCGCGGTCGGCCAGGGCTACGCCTCAGGTCTCGCCGGGATCGCGGCCGACTTCGGCGTCAACGTCTGATCCCACACATTCCGGTTTATGGCACCGGAAAGCGGTGAGGCGGCGGGGATGTCCTTCCGCCACCTCACCGCCGTGCACCCCGCCAGAGCCGGATCCGACCGTGAGGGCCCTCCCCGTGGTGTTCAGGAGGCGTGGTGAGCCAGACCACGCGGACCGCCCGGACGACGCCCCCGTCGCGGGCCGACCGGCCGACGGCAGCCGCACCGGAGACCGCGCCGGCCGGTACCACCACGGCGGCGCAGGCCCGGACGACGGCCCGGACCGCCGCGGCGGCAGGGAGCCGGACGACGGCCCAGGCCCCGGCGCCCGCCCGAGACGCCTTCTTCGACAACGCCAAGTACCTGGCGATCGTGCTGGTCGCCGTCGGACACGCCTGGGAACCGCTGCGCGACGACAGCCGGACCGTGACCGCGCTGTACACCGTCGTCTACGCCTTCCACATGCCGGCCTTCATCGTGATCTCCGGCCACTTCTCCCGCGGCTTCGACGGCAGCCCGCGCCGCGTCCGGCGCCTGGTGACCGGCGTGGCCGTCCCGTACATCGTGTTCGAGACGGCGTACACGCTGTTCACGCGCTGGACGGACCACGCGCCCGACCGGCCGATCAGCCTCCTGGACCCGCTCTATCTGACCTGGTTCCTCGCCTCGCTGTTCGTGTGGCGGCTGACCACCCCGCTGTGGCGCGCCCTGCGGTGGCCGCTGCCGGTCGCGCTGGTCGTCGCGATGCTGGCGACGACGTCACCGTCGATCGGCGAGGACCTCGACATGCAGCGGCTGCTGCAGTTCCTGCCGTACTTCGTGCTCGGGCTGTGTCTGCGGCCCGAGCACTTCCGGAGGGTGCGGACGCGGCGGGTGCGGCTGCTGGCGGTGCCGGTGTTCGCGGGCGCCTTCGCGCTGGCCCACTGGCTGGTGCCGCGGTACGGCGGCGCCTGGTTCTTCCACCGCGACAGCGCCGTCGAACTGGGCGCCCCGAGCTGGGTGGGACCGCTCATGACGCTCGCCATGTTCGGCTGCTCCACCCTGCTGACCGCCTGCTTCCTGTCCTGGGTGCCGGGGCGCCCGACCTGGTTCACCGTGCTGGGCGCCGGCACCCTCACCGGCTATCTGCTGCACGGGTTCGTCGCCCAGCTGGCCAACCACTGGGGCTGGTACCACCCCGGATGGATGCACGGACCCGCGGGCGCCGTCGCCGCCACCCTGGTGGCCGCCTCCGTCGTGACGGTGCTCTGCGCGCCCCCGGTGCGGCGGCTGGTCCGCTTCGCCGTGGAACCGACGATGGAGTGGGCGTTCCGGCGGGCCGCCGACCGGCCGGCCGAGGAACCGGGAACCCGCGACCGCACCCCCACGTTGTCCTGACATACCCCACCAGAAGGAGCGCCACCTTGTCCGGCAGACCCACGGACCCCGATCCACCGGGACACAGTCCCCGACCACCCCGTCACGGCGAGCATGAGCGCGGCACACGGCGGGGTGGTGTCCGATGAGTGCCGCGACCGCGCTCCTGGGTCTGCTCGCCGTGCTGGTGCTGACCGCGGGCACCGGCTACTTCGTGGCCCAGGAGTTCGCCTATGTCTCCGTCGACCGGCTGGCCCTGGCCCGCGCCGCCGAGGCGGGCGACCGCAAGGCGGCCCGCGCGCTGACGGTCCTCGAACGGCTGTCGTTCATGCTCTCCGGCGCCCAGCTGGGCATCACCGTCACCGGGCTCGTGGTCGGCTTCATCGCCGAGCCGTCCGTGTCGGCGCTCCTCGAGCCCGCCCTGTCCGGGCTCGGGCTGCCGGGCGGCGCGGTGAGCGCGGTCTCCGTGGTGCTCGCCTTCGTCGGCGCCACCGTCGTCCAGATGGTCCTGGGTGAGCTGGCCCCCAAGAACCTCGCCATCGCGGTGCCCGAGCGGCTCGCCCGGTCCCTGGCCGGTTCCACCCTGGCGTATCTGAAGGTCGTCGGCCCGGTGGTACGGATCTTCGACGGCGCCGCCGACCGGCTGCTGCGCAAGGCGGGCATCGAGCCCGTGGAGGAACTGCACCACGGCGCCACCCTGGAGGAGCTGGGCCATCTCATCGGCGAGTCCCACCAGCGGGGCGAGTTGCCCAAGGACACCGCCGAACTCCTCGACCACGCGCTGGAGTTCTCCGAGCGCACCCTGGACCAGGTGATGGTGCCGCGCGCCGACGCCGTCTTCGTCCGCAGGGACGCGAGCGCCGCCGAGGCGGTCGGGCTGATCGCCCGGCACGGTCACTCCAACTACCCGGTCCTCGGCGACCATCCGGACGACGTGGCCGGGGTGGTCGGCGTCCGGGAGCTGATGCGGCTGCCCGCCACCGCCCTCGCCGGCACCACGGCGGGCGCCTTCGGACGGCCGCCCCTGCTGCTCCCCGACACCCTGCCGCTGCCGGAGGCGGTGCAGCAGATGCGGGAGCGGGACGACGAGTTCGCGGTCGTCCTGGACGAGCACGGCGGGGTGGCCGGCGTCGTCACCTACGAGGACATCGCGGAGGAGCTGGTCGGTGACATCGCCGACGAGTCCGACACGGTCACCGAACTCGCCGTCGCGGACGGCGCGGGCTGGCTCGTCGACGCCGGGCGGCGTCTCGACGAGGTGGCCGAGGCCACCGGTGTCGAGCTGCCCGAGGAGGACGACTTCGACACCGTCGCCGGTCTGATCGTGGACCGGCTCGGCCGCTTCCCCGCGGTCGGCGACCGCCTCACCGTCGAACTGGCCGACGGGGAACGGGTGCTGGTCGACGTGCGGACCCTGGACCGGCATGTGCCCGAGCGGGTGCGGATCGAACGGATCGCGGACCGGACCGCGCACCGGACCGAGGAGCGGTCATGAGTTTCCCGATGGCCCTGTTCGTCACCGTGCTGCTGCTGATCGGCAGCGGGTTCTTCGTGGCCGCCGAGTTCGCCCTGGTGGCCGCCAGACGGCACCGCGTGGAGAAGGCTGCGGCCGAGGGCAGGCGCGGCGCCAAGGCCGCCCTCGCCGGGATGCGCGAGCTGTCCCTGATGCTGGCCGGCGCCCAACTCGGCATCACCATCTGCACCTTGGGTCTCGGCTCGGTGTCCAAGCCCGCGATCTCGCACGAACTGGACCCGCTGCTGCACCGGTTGGGGCTGCCCAGCTCGCTCAGCTACGCCATCGCGTTCGCGGTGGCGATAGTCGTCGTGGTGTTCCTGCACATGGTGGTCGGCGAGATGGCCCCCAAGTCGTGGGCGATCGCCCATCCGGAGCGTTCGGCGATGCTGCTCTCCCCTGCCTTCCGCGCGGTGGTGAAGGTGGTGCGCCCGCTGATCTCGCTGCTGAACCGGGTCAGCAACGCCCTGGTGCGGCTGTGCCGGGTCACCCCGCGCGACGAGCTGGCCTCGGTCCACAACCGCGAGCAGCTCACGCATCTGGTCGAGGAGTCGCAGCGGCTCGGCCTCATCAGCGAGGCCGACTCGGAGCTGCTCACCCGCTCGCTGACCGAACCGGAGACGCCGGTGCGCGAACTGACCGTGCCGGCCACGCGGATCACCTCGGTGGACGCGGACGCGGACATCGACGCCGTGCTGCGGGTGGCCGCCGGGAGCGACCGCACCCGGCTGCTGGTCCGAGGCGGCACGGGCTTCGTGGGCTCGGTGCACGCTCGGGACGCGCTGGTCGCGCGGGCCAGGGGCCGGGCCGCGACGGCGGGTGAACTGGCCCGTCCGGTACCGGAGATGGCCGAGGACACCACCGTCGCCGACGCGATCGAGCTGCTGCGGGGACGGCGTGCCTCGCTGGCCGTGGTGCGGGCGGGCGACGGCGTCCTCATCGGCATGGTGACCCTGGACGACCTGCTGTCCCGGTTCCTCCAGCCCCAGTCCGTGTGAACGTCCCGGGCACCGCGTCCCGGCGGGCGCACCGCCGGATACGGTGTCCGGGCAGCACGGGGAAGGCGGCGGGAGCGGGGGACATGAGCGAGTGGGGTACGACCGGGACCGTGCGGACCGGCGGCGCGTCCGACAGGCGGCGGGGTCCTGACACCCGGACGACCGGGACGCGCCGGACGGCGGGCTCCCTGGCGTGGGCCGCGGGGCTCACCGCCGCGATGGTGCTGAGCGCCGCGACCGCCCAGTGGCAGACGTGGATCGGCGTCGTCCTCGCGATGGCGTCCGTGGCGGTCACGGCGTGTCTCGTCGGCGGCGTCTGGCACCGGGCGGGAGCCGCGACGCTGGCGTCCTGCGCCGGGTTCGGGCTGGTCCTGTTCGCGGGGCCCGCGCTGTACGAGATCTACATGAAGTCGGCGGGCGAACCGGTGCCCGCCGTGGTCACCTCGGTGTCCGAGCGGCGCGGCGTGCGGGACACGCTCCGGTACTGCGCGCTGCGCGAACTGGGCGGCGAGCGGCGGACGTACGAGGTCTCGCAGACGGAGAACTGCTTCGGTCAGGCGAAGGCCGGTGACCGGGTCGAGATCCGGGTGGACCCGCTGGGGGTGCTGGAGCCGCGACTTCCCGACAGCGGGGGCACCACAGACATCACGGCGGGCATCGGCGCGGGCCTGGCCCTGCTGACCGCGGCGACCGTCCTGCGCGCGGGACTGCGCCGCCGCGCAGGCCACGGGGGCTGACGGCGGGCGCCGCGCGGAGACCCGGTGGTCCGCAGGACAGGCCTGGCCCCCGCTCCGCTCAGACGCGCGGCGCGGACTCGTCCTGCCGGCCCACGACCGTGCCCTCGACGACCTTCTCGGCGCCGGGCGCGTCCTGCTCCTTGAGCGCCTTGGTCTCGCTCTTGAAGATCCGGGCCGCCTTGCCCGCCGAACGCGTCAGCTCGGGCAGCTTCTTGATGCCGAGCACGACCACGACGACGATCAGGATCACGGCCAGCTCACTCAAACCGAACATCAGGTCTGCTCTCTCCCGGGCGGACACCGCCATCTACAGTGCTGTAGAAGTCTCTCCCGAAAGCCGACCGCACAACAACCCCGCCTTGCGGCCGGGTGTCCGGCAACCCCGCCTTGTGGCCGGCTCTCCGACAACCCCGCCTCGTGGCCGGGTGCCCGCGGGCCGCCGGGTCGGTCTCAGTCGTGCGGTGCCTGCCCGCTGACCCGGTGGTCCGCGTGGCTGAGCGCCTCCATGACCAGCCGCCGCAGATGGCCGTCGCGCAGGCTGTAGTGGACGTACCGGCCCTCGCGCCTGGCCTCCACCAGGCCCGCGAGGCGCAGCTTGGCGAGGTGCTGGCTGACGGCGGTGCGGGACGCGTCGCAGTGTTCGGCGAGGGTGCCGACGTCGGACTCGCCCTGGGCGAGCAGCCAGAGCAGATGGAGCCGGGTGGCGTCGGAGAGCAGCGCGAAGACCCCGGTCGCCTCGGCCAGCCGCGCGCTGTCGGGGTCCCGCAGATGCGTATGGGGCGCAGGTGGAACGGAGTCGCGTGGGGACATGGGCTCAGCCTAGGGCCAGCGGACCGACGGACGATCTCGCCTTCATGTGCGCAGATGCGCACATGACGATTACACTGGCGGTCTGCCGTGCCCGACCCGAGCCCGTCAGGGAGCCGCCGCATGCTCGCCGTCCTGCGCGACCGCACCTACCGCCGACTCTTCACCGCCCAGGTGATCGCGCTGGTCGGCACCGGGCTCGCCACGGTGGCCCTCGGGCTGCTGGCCTACGACCTCGCGGGCGCCGACGCCGGTTCGGTGCTCGGCACCGCCCTCGCGATCAAGATGGTGGCGTATGTGGGGATCGCCCCGCTCGTCGGCGCGGTCGCCGACCGGCTGCCGCGCCGGGCACTGCTGGTGGGCGCCGACCTCACCCGGGCCGGGGTGGCGTGCGCGCTGCCGTTCGTCGACCAGGTCTGGCAGGTGTACGCGCTGGTCTTCCTGCTCCAGTCGGCGTCGGCCGCGTTCACGCCCACGTTCCAGTCGGTGATCCCGGACGTGCTGCCCGAAGAGCGCGCCTACACGCGGGCGTTGTCGATGTCCCGGCTCGCCTATGACCTGGAGAGCCTCCTCTCCCCCGCCCTCGCCGCCGCCCTGCTGACCGTGATCTCCTCCAACTGGCTGTTCGCCGGGACGGTTTCGGGGTTCCTCGGCTCGGCCGCACTGGTGGTGTCGACGGCGCTCCCGAAGGCGACCGCGGCGCTGCCGCGCTCCGGTCGGCGGGCCCGGCCGACGGCGGGCATGGGGCTGTTCCTGCGCCTGCCGCCGCTGCGGGCGCTGCTCGCCCTGAACCTGGCGGTGGCCGCCGCGAGCGCGACGGTCACCGTCAACTCGGTGCTCTACGTACGGGAGATGCTCGGCCTGTCGGCGGGCGTGGTGCCGCTGGCGCTGGGCGCGTACGGTGCGGGCTCGATGGCCGTCGCGCTGGCGCTGCCCCGGCTGCTCGACCGGGTCGCGGACCGGGCGGTGATGCTGCGCGGGGCCCTGCTGATGACGCTGGTGTTCGGCGGGCTCGGGGTGATCACGGCGTCCGGCGGCGGGAGTTGGCGGCTGCCGGGGCTGCTCGTGCTGTGGGCCGCGTTCGGCGCGGCCTGCTCCGCGGTCCTCACCCCGGCGGGGCGGCTGGTGCGCCGCTCGGCGCCGGCCGACCAGCGGACGGCGGCCTTCGCGGCGCAGTTCTCGCTCTCCCACGGTTGCTGGCTGCTGACGTACCCGCTGGCGGGGTGGCTGGGCGCGACGGCCGGGCTGCTGACGGCGGGGGTGGCGCTCGGGGCCGTCACGCTGGCCGCTTCGCTGCTCGCGCTGCGGCTGTGGCGGGTGCCGTCGGCCGCCGTCGAGCACGAGCACACCGATCTGCGCGCCGGGCACCCGCATCTCGCCGACGCCACCCGGGTGGCCGCGGGCTGGCGGCACCGGCACGGCTACGAGGTGGACGGGCTGCACCCGTTGGCCGTTGACCGTTGATATCAGGTCAGCCCGTCCTACCGGTCAGGCGCGTTTGCGAGCCACGCCGCCGTAGAAGCCGATCTCGTGGGAGCGGGGCGGCGGCGGTCCGTCGGGGCGCCAGAACGGGACCTGGGCCAGGCCGGGTTCGAGCAGTTCGAAGCCGTCGAAGAACCGCTCGACCTCGGCGCGGGCGCGCAGGTTGAGGCTGGCGCTGGCCTTGCTGTAGACGGCCTGCGCGGCGGTGCGGTCGGCGAAGTCGCTGGTGGCGTGGGTGAGGACGAGGTAGCTGCCGTCGGGCAGGGCGTCGCGCAGGGTGGCGACGATGCCGGCCGGGTCGTCCGCGTCGGTGAGGAAGTGGACGACGGCGACGAGCAGCAGCGCGACCGGCCGGTCGAAGTCGATGACCGCGCGGACGTCCGGGTCGTCGAGGATGGCGCGCGGGTCGCGGAGGTCGCCGAGGACGATGCTGGTGGCGCCCGAGCGGCTGAGCAGGGCGTCCGCGTGGGCGTTGACGATCGGGTCGTTGTCGACGTAGGCGACCCTAACGTCCGGCGCGATCTCGTGCGCGGTCTCGTGGACGTTGGGCGAGGTGGGCAGGCCGGTGCCGACGTCGAGGATCTGGCGGACGCCGTCGCCGACGACGTACCGGACGGCGCGGCGCATGAAGTCGCGGTTGGCGCGGACGCCGATGCGTACCTCGGGGGCCGCCGCGGCGAGCGCGTCGGCGGCCTGGCGGTCCACGTCGTAGTTGTCCTTGCCGCCCAGCAGGTAGTCGTAGATCCGCGCGGGATGCGGCTTGCTGGTGTCTATCCCGTCGGCCCTGACGCCGTCCTGTGCCACCCTCAGCTCCTCTCGGCCGCCGTGCGGCCCCCTCGCCGTGATCGGCTGCCGACAGCTTCCCACACCGACTCGGCTGCTCATGACCGCCGTCGGGGCGCGCCGGCGTCCGTCAACCATGGTCGCAGGCGCGGGAGTTCGCCTCCGGGCCGGGGTTCAGCGGGAGGCAGGGTGTGCCGTGGGCGCTCTCGTACCGGGTCACCACCCCCTCCCCGCAAGGGCGTTCGCCTTCGGTGTCCGGGGGTGGCCGGCGGCCGGGTTCAGCCGAGGGTGAGGAGTTCCTCGTAGAAGCCGCCGAACCCGTGGGCGCGGTCGACGAGATGGATCTCCAGAATCCAGTGGCAGACACGTCCGGCCTTGTCGGTGCGGCGCAGCGGGGTGTCGTTGGCCGGGGTGATGTACGACTCGACGTCGGCGCCGTCGATCCGCTCGTGCGGGAACTCGCCGACCAGGTGCCCGGCGTGCCAGCCGCCCAACTCCCAGCCCGCGTCGGTCGCGAGGCGCGCGACCTCGGTGTGCAGGCGCGCGCCGGTGATTTCCGGGTCGGCGGCGAAGTGCCGCTTGCCCGCGGCGAACACGTCGGCGAGGTCGTCGCGCAGCCGGCGTTTGACGGGGTCGTCGCCGAGGACGAAGGTGCGGCCGAAGTCGGCCTCGTACTCCTCGAAGATCGGACCGAAGTCGGCGAAGACGATGTCGTCGGCGCCGATCAGCCGGTTCGGCGGGTTCTCCTTGTAGGGCAGGAGGGTGTTGGGGCCTGAGCGCACGATCCGCTTGTGCCAGTGGCGGGTGGTCCCGAACATCTCGTTCGCCAGGTCCCGTACCCGGTCGCTGACCGCCCGTTCTCCCTCTCCCGGCGCGACAAGGCCGCGCCTGTCGATCTCCGCGAAGAGGCGCTCGGCCTTCGCCTGTGCGTCCAGCAGGCGCGTCGCGCGCGTGGGTTCGTCGTCCGCCATGGGGCGAACGTAGTTCGCGAGGGCGCCGTCGGCAACGCGGTCGCACCGGGTGGCGCGGGGTACGCGCTGGTCAGCGCTTGTCGGCGGGTGGGCGGGACGCGGAGGTGCCCGGCTCGCCGTGCTCGCGGTACGCACTGAGGAAGGCGTCCGCGGTGGCGTCGGCGCTCTCCCGGCCCGTCTGCCAGTTGGACACGGAGATCCGCACCGCCGGCCGGCCGTTCCAGGTCGTGGGGGTCACCCAGCAGGTGCCCGCGCTGTTGAGGGTGTCCACGACCCGCTGGGTGCGGTCCTCCCCGCCGATGTGCAGCAGGACCTGGTTGAGGGTGACGGGGGCCAGCAGTTCGACGCCCGGTTCCCGTGCGAGGAGTGAACCCAGTTCGCGGGCCGCTGAGCAGTTGCGTTCGACGATGCGCGCGATCCCCTCGCGGCCCTCGTGGTGCAGGATCGCCCAGAGCGTCAGGGCGCGGGCGCGCTGGGAGATCTCCACGCGGTGGTCCATCGGGTCGCGGCCGGTGCGTTCGGCGGTCTGGAGGTAGTCGGCGTCGAACCGCACCGCGTCGACGAAGGGTTCGGGGCGGGCACACAGGGCGATCCCGCAGTCGTAGGGGGTGTTGAGCCACTTGTGGCCGTCGCAGGACCAGGAGTCCGCGCGTTCCAGTCCTTCGAGGGCGGGTCGCAGGACGGGTGAGGCCGCGGCCCACATGCCGCAGGCGGCGTCCAGGTGGAGCCAGCCGCCGTGGTCGTGGGTGATGTCGGCGATCTCGGTCAGCGGGTCGACCGATCCGCAGTCCGTGGAGCCGACCTGTCCGCACACGATGAGGCCGCCCGGCGCCCTGGCCGCGAGTTCGGCCAGGTGGCGCGGGTCCATCCGGCCGTCGGTCCCGGCGTCCACCTGTGCGACCTGGTCGCCGAGGCCCAGCAGGCGCAGGCAGCGCAGCCCCGAGACATGGGTGTGCTCGCCGGTGAGGACGGTCACGGGCGGCGAAAGCCGCATGCCCTGTTCGTTGACGTTCCAGCCCGCCGCGTGGAGTTGGTGCTCGCGGGCCGCCGCCAGGCAGGCGAGGTTGGCCGTGGTGCAGCCGGAGGTGAGGCCCATGACGGTGCCGGTGGGCAGCCCGAACAGGTCGACCAGCCAGCGTTCGCAGACCTGTTCGGCCACCGAGGCGAGCGGGCTGGTCTCGTAGACGGCGGCGCACTGGTCCCAGAGGCTGACCAGCCAGTCGGAGGCGATCCCGATCGGCAGGGCGCCCCCGACCACGTATCCGAAGCTGCGGGAGTCCCCGGACGGGAGGAGTCCCGACTCGCCCGCCTCGACGAGCCTGCGCAGCGTGGCGTGTTCCCCGTTGCCCTCGCCCGGCAGTTCCCCGCCGAGCAGGGCCGCGAGCCGGTCGGGGTCGCGGGGGCGCACCGGGCGCGGTGTCTCCAGGAAGAAGCGGGCGTAGCGGGCCACCGAGTCGAGGAGGTCCAGGTCTTCGGGGTCGATCCGGCCGTCCGCGAGGCACTGTTGCCGGGGGCTGTCGGCCATCGTCAGCTCCCGCCGTCGGCCGCGCCGGCTCCCGCGGGCCGGGACGCCGTCGTGGGGGGCCGCCAGATGGGGAAGATCGGCGGTCCGTCGGGCAGGGTCAGCGCGGGGCCGAGCCTGCGCTGGCCCAGCCTCTCGTAGAGCGCCAGATTGCGGGGCGACGACGCTTCGGCGTAGGCGCCTGCCCGGTCCTCGTCGGCCAGCGCGAACAGACATTTCTTCAGGCGAGTACCGAGGCCGCCGCCCTGGTGGTGGGGACGGGCGGCGACGAAGGTGCCGTAGTAGTGCGGGGGGAGGCCGGTGGGGTGCGACGCGCCGAGCATCGTCATCAGATGCACGGTCCGGTCGGAGTCGGCGCCGAGCCCCGCGCGCAGCGCGTCGAGCAGTCGGTCCTTGACGTTCTGCGGCTGGTCCACCGCGTCCGGCGGGAAGTACATGCTGACCGCGCCGAAGTCCTCGGTCCGCAGCACGGCGCCGCCCTGCGCGAAGGTGTGTCCGACCATGATCGTGAAGTAGCTCTCCAGCAGCGAGGGACGGGACGCGGCGTCCGGGAACAGCCACTGGAACACCGGGTCCCGGTCGAAGGACTGGCGGTAGACGGAGACGATGTCCTCCTGGTCGTCCGGGCGGGCGGGGCGGCAGGAGAACTCGGTCGCCACATCGGTGACGTGCGGGACGTTCATGGATTCCCTCCTCCAGGAGACGGAACGGGACCGAACTGGACGGAACTGGAAGCGAGTTGAGGGACGGCGGCGGGGCGGTACCGGTGGCCGGCTCCGTGTCCGGTGGCCGGCTCCAAGTCCGTTGGCCGGGCTCCAGGGGGAGGCCGGAGCGGGACGGGCGGGCCGGTTTCGGTCCAGGGGGCTGACGGCCTAGGCGGCCTCCCCCTCCGCGGCCGGCGGCGCGATGCCGATCAGGCCGCCGAGGTGCCGCGCCACTTCCTCGTGGGTGGCGAACCAGACCCCCGGCCGGCCGCGGATGTGGGCGAGGAGTTCGCGCAGCACCAGGACGCGTGACCGGTGGCCGATCACATGCGGGTGCAGGGTGAGTTGGAAGAGTCCGCCCTCGGCGAGCGCGCCGTCGAACTCGTCCTTCCAGATCCGCAGCACCTCATGGGGGGCGAGGATCTGCCGTGCCGCCGGATCGTCGGGGAAGTACGGGGCGTCGTCACGGATCCAGGAGACCGGGATCTCGACCAGCCCGGTCCGCTCGCCGCGTTCCAGCAGCTCGTACGGCTCGTCGTCGGCCATCATCGACGAGTCGTACAGCAGGCCGAGCCGCCGGGCGACGGGGACGGTGTGTTCGGTGACGTCCCACCACGGCGTGCGCGTGCCCCGGGGGGCGAGGCCCGTGCACCGGCGCAGCACCTCGGCGCCGCGTTCGGCCAGCGCGTGTTCCTCGGCCCCGGTCAGGTCGCCGCACCGCTCGTGGATCCAGCCGTGCAGCCCCACCTCGTGGCCGTCGGCGCCGATCGCCCCGACGGCCTCGGGCGTCAGGAGCGCCGACACGGCGGGCACGAAGAAGGAGGCGCGGACGCCGTGTACCCGCAGCAGCGACAGGATCCTCGGCAGACCGGCGCGCGCCCCGTAGTGCGCCTGCGCGAGGAGCCCGGGGGACGTGCCGTTCTGGCAGAGCGGCGCCGTCTCGTTGTCGAGGTCGAAGCTGAGGGCGACGGCGACGGACGCTCCGCCGGGCCAGTGGGGGACGTCCGCGCCTCGTCCGGCCCCTACCTGGGTGGCGAGACGCCGCCATTTCTCCTCGGGCCAGCGCCACGGCCGGTCGGCCGCCGGGTCCTGCACGGCTCTGCTCTCCGTGCCCTCGGGCCGGTTCTCCATGGATCATCAGCCCCTCGGGATCGGGGAGAGAAGGAGTCGGACGGGTGCCGAGGACGGGCCGCTCCCGGACCGGAGCACGGCTCCTGACCAGTGTCGTCGCGTCGGGGCACGGCCGCCACTCGGCGACCGGTGCGTTTGCCGGACGCCGCGCACGGGCCGACATTGGTCCGGGACGACGAGGAGCGGCACATGGGGCGAGACATCGACCAGGAGACCTTCACGGAATCCGACTTCTCCGCCTTCCGCAGACGCCTGCGGGACTCCGTGGGCACGCTGAGGCGGACGCTCGACGTCCCCGGCTTCGGCGAGTCGGAGATCAGCGTGGGGGCCGAGCTGGAGATGTTCCTCATGGGCGCTGACGGCCGCCCGGCCGCGCTGAACGACCAGGTCCGCGCGGACGCCTCGGACCACCGCATCTGTCTGGAGGTCGACCGGTTCAACCTGGAGGCGAACCTGACGCCGGTCGGGATCGAGGGCAGGCCGTTCACCGCGCTGCGGTCGGAGTCCGACACGCTGCTGGCCGCGGTCGGGGCCGCGGCCCGCCGCCACGGGGCGCTCCCGGTGACGATCGGGACGCTGCCCACCCTGACCGCCCCCGACCTGTGCCGGTCGGCCCTGACGCCCCGCGGCCGGTTCGACCAGATCGAACGGGCCCTGCGCGCCCGCCGCGGCACGCCCTACCTCCTCGCGTTCGCGGGCGAGGAACCGGCGACCCTGCTGGCCGACTCCATCGCGGTGCAGGGCGCGACCTGCTCCTGGCAGCTCCATCTGGTCGTCAGGCCGGGCGAGTTCACCCGCGCCTACAACGCGGCGCAACTGGCGACCGGCCCGGTGCTGGCGGCGGCGGGCAACTCGCCCCTGCTGCTGGGCCGCAGGCTCTGGCAGGAGACCCGCATCCCGCTGTACGAACAGGGCTTCGGCGACGGCGGCGGAACCCCGCGGGTCCTTCGGCGGCCCGCGTCGGCGAGGCCGCGCCCCCGGGCGTCCTTCGGCCACCGCTGGCTCGACGGAGGTGCGGCGCGCCTGTTCGCGGACGCCGTCCACCACCACGACGTGCTGGTGCCGGTGCTGTCGCACCGGGAGCCGGCCGCCCACGACGGGCCGGCCGGCGCGGCGCCGTGCCTCGACGAACTGCGCCTGCACCAGGGGACGGTGTGGACGTGGAACCGACCGGTGTACGACCCGGGCGGCCATGTCCGCATCGAGTTCAGGGCCCTGCCCAGCGGGCCGACCTCCCTCGACATGGCCGCCAACGCCGCCTTCCTGCTGGGGCTGACCCTGCACCTCGCCGCGGGGCCCGCGCCTCCCCACACCGTGCTGCCGTTCGCGACGGCCCGGGGCAACTTCTACCGGGCGGCGCGTTCGGGGCTGCGCGCCAGGATCGGCTGGCCGTCACCCGGCGGAGCCCTCACCTGGAGCCGCGCGGCCGATCTGCTGCCGCGGCTGCTGCCGCTCGCCGCCGAGGGGCTGGTCGGCGCGGGGGTCGACGCCGAGGAGGCCGGGCACCTGCTGTCCGTGATCGCCGCGCGCGTCGCCGGCGGGCAGACCGGCGCGGTGTGGCAGCAGCGCGCGCTGACGGCGCTCGACGGTCACGGCGACCGCCGGGGCGCGCTGCGCCTGCTGACGCACACCTACGCCGGTCTTGTCACCTCCGGCGCCCCGGTCCACAGCTGGCCCGTCCCGGCCGCCGGGTGAGCCCGCCCGACCCGCCCGCCTCCCCCGGAGAGGATCACATGCCCAGCACGCCACACCGCGACGTATGGGTGCGCGCGGACCGCCTGTGGGACGGCGTGTCCGACCGCCCGGTCGACGGCCTCCGCGTCCGGGTGCGCGACGGGCGGGTCGCCGAGCTGACCACCACTCCCCCGCCGCCGTCCGGCGGCGACACCGTCGAACTGCCCGGCTGCACCCTGCTGCCCGGCTTCATCGACTGCCATGTGCACACCCTGGACGAACGGCTCGACACCTCCTCGGCCGCCTACCAGACCCTCCAGGCACTGCCCGCGCTCCGCACCCTGCTGGCGTGCGGCTTCACGACCGTGCGCGATCTCGGGGGCGCCCACAAGCCGCTCAACACGGCGCTGCGGCGCGCGGTCCACGAGGGGCTCGTCACCGGCCCCCGCATGCTGGTCGCGCCGAACATCCTCTCCCCGCGCGGCGGCCACGCCGACAAGTCACCGGAGCTCGCCGAGCGGTACGGCGTCGAGATCGGCACCCTGGCCGACGGCCCCGACGAACTGCGCCGCGCCGTACGGCTCCAGGCCCGCGCGGGCGCGGACTGGATCAAGTTCGTCGCCAGTGGGGGCTTCTCCTCACCGGTGGACGGCCCCGACGACACCGCCTACTCGCAGGCGGAGATGGACGCCCTCGCGTCGACCGCGCGGGACCTCCATCTCCCGTGCGCCGCCCACGCCTTCGACGACGAGTCCATCACCCGAGCCGTCAGGGCGGGGGTGCGCAGCATCGAACACGCCTGTCTCGCGACGCCGTCGGCCTATGGGTTGATGGCCGAGTACGGGACCTTCCTGGTGCCGACCCAGTACGCCCAGAGCTATTTCCTCGCACGGCTGGACGACGAACGCCTCTGGGCCGACCAGCCGCCCAAGATGCGCCGCGCCTACCACCGGTACGCCGAGGAACTGCGCGTGGGGCTGCGGCGTCCGGCGGGCACCGACGTGCGGATCGCCTTCGGCACGGACGCGGGGATGTTCCCGTACGCCGAGAGCTGGCGGGAGTTCCCGACCCTGGTCGGCAACGGGCTCTCCCCGCTGCGTGCCCTGCGCGCTGCCACCGGCGTCGCCGCGGAGCTGCTGAGCAGGCCGGACCTGGGCAGGATCGCCCCGGGCGCCACGGCCGACCTGGTGGCTCTGCGCGGCGACCCGTTCCAGGACATCGACGCGACGGGACGGGTGCGGTGGGTGATGCAGGGGGGCCGCCCCGTCCACGGGGAGGAACGGGGCGGTGGGTGACCGTGCGTGGTTCTCCCGGAGTGTCAGCGTGCGGTGAGGCGGGCGAGGAGTGCGGCGGCGGGGCCCGGGTGGACGAGCCAGCGCAGGTGGCTGCCTTCGAGGGTCGAGACGTCGAAGGGGTTGCCGGGGGTGAGGGCGTCGGCCTCGCGGATCATGCGGTCCTGCATGGCGAGCGGGATGCTCGTGTCGTGGGCCAGGCGGACATAGGTCCTGGGGATCAGGCCCCAGGTCGCGGCCTGGGCCCGGTCGGCGGACGTACCGCCGTCGAGGTTCTCGTCGGGCTGGAAGAGGTTCAGGAAGGTCCGGAACTCGTCGTCGGTGAGGTCGGCGGCGAACGCCTCCTTGAACGCGGCGAGCGCGGCCGGGTCGGCGGTGCGGAAGTTGGTCCTGAGCAGGCCGAGTTCACCCGGGTTCCCGACGAGCGAGGCGGCGAAGGCTCCCAGGTCGACGCTGGCCATCTCCGGCTGGCCGTAGTAGCCGCCGGCGTCGAGGTCGACGGGGCACCAGGCGGAGACGTACACGATCCGGTCGATCAGCTCGGGCCTGGCGTTGGCGACGGCGGTGGCGGTGATGCCGCCCCTGCTGTGCGCGACGAGGACGGTGGGCCCGTTGCGCCGGGCCCGTTCGAGGACCTCGATGACGCGGGCGGCGTTGTCGGCGAGCGTGACGCCCTTGATGCTCCCGGGTTCCGCGGCGAGGGCGTCGAGATCCTGGGGAGCCTGGTAGGAGGCGGGGAAAGTGGCCTCGAACCCGTGCCCCGGAAGGTCGACGGCCACCGAGCGGTGCCCGAGCAGGGCCAGCTCGGCCTGGAGCGGCGCGAACGAGAACGAGTTCGCGAAGGCCCCGTGGACAAGGACGAAGGTCGGCGGATTGGTCATGCCTCAGCCTCCGGCAGAACGATCTACGGGGCAAGAGAGGAACTCGTTGCCGTCGGGGTCGAGCAGCGGCAGCGGGCCGTCGTCGCTCCCGCCGGGGCCGGTGCGGGTGGCGCCGAGCGAGATCAGCCGGTCGACCTCCGCCTCCCGGGGGACGCCGGCGGGGACCGCCAACTCGAAGCGCACTCTGCTCCTTCCCGTCTTCGGCGCCACCGGAGGACCACCCCAGGTGATCTTCGTGCCGCCGTTGGGCGACTGGATCGCGGTCTCCTGGTCCTGGTCCCAGACCAGCGGCCACCGCAGCGCCTCGCTCCAGAAGCGGCCGACGTCCCGCGTACCGTCGCAGGCCAGCGCCCCGATGGGGCCGGTGTCGGCGAGGAACCTGTTGCCCGCCTCGATGACGCACAGTTCGTTGCCGTCCGGATCGGCGAGCACGACGTGCCCCTCTTCGGGGAGTTGGCCCACGTCGAGGTGGCTCCCGCCGAGCCTGAGCGCCCTGGCCACCGTCTCCCGCTGGTTGTCGGGGGAGGTGCTCGTCAGGTCGAAGTGCGCCTGGTTCTGGACGGTCTTCGGCTCCTGGGACGGCAGGAAACGGATGCGGAAGCCGGCGGGGTCAGGGGGCAGGATCGTGACGTCGCCGTCCGGCCCTTCGGCGGACTCCCGGTCCAGGAGCCCGGACCAGAACCGCGCGGAGTGCGACGGCCTGGCGGTGTCGAAGCAGATCGCGAACAGTTCGCTGGTCATGTCCCGTACGTCTCCGCTCCGTTGCCGGTCGGCACGGTGCCTGACCGTCCCCGGGCCCGCAGCCTAGGGCCGGCCGCCCGGCACCCGCATCCGGGTTTCCGTCGCCGTCGTCTCCGTCATCGCCCCGAAAAGACGACAGAAGGTGTCGGTACAGCGGCCGACCATGGCACGAACGGCCCGCGTCGACGACGGACCCGGGCCAGGAACGCGCAGACGGACAAGGGGACTTCATGACACTCAGGCCCGACACACAGGACCCGGACCTCCAGGGCAGGATCGCCCTGGTCGCGGGTGCGACGCGGGGCGCCGGACGGGCCATCGCCGTCCAGTTGGGCGCGGCGGGCGCGACGGTCTACGTCACCGGCCGTACGACTCGGGAGCGCCGCTCGGAGTACGACCGGCCCGAGACGATCGAGGAGACCGCGGAGCTGGTCACCGGGGCGGGCGGGACCGGGATCGCGGTACCGACCGACCACTTGGTGCCCGAGCAGGTCAGGGCGCTGGCCGAACGCGTCGACACCGAGCAGGGGCGGCTCGACGTGCTGGTCAACGATGTCTGGGGCGGGGAGCGGCTGTTCGAGTTCGACACGACGGTGTGGGAGCACGATCTCGACGCGGGGCTGCGGCTGCTGCGGCTCGGCGTGGACACCCACGCGATCTCCAGCCACTTCCTGCTGCCGCTGCTGGTGCGCGAACCCGGCGGGCTGGTGGTGGAGATGACCGACGGGACCTCCGCGTACAACGGCAGCCGCTACCGCAACTCGTACTTCTACGACCTGGTCAAGAACACCGTCCTGCGGATGGGGTTCGTCCTCGCGCACGAACTGCGGCCGTACGGCGGGACGGCGGTGACCGTCACGCCCGGCTGGATGCGTTCGGAGATGATGCTCGAGACCCTCGGCGTCACGGAGGAGACCTGGCGCGACGCGCTGACCGAGGTACCGCACTTCTGCGTCTCGGAGAGCCCGTCGTACGTGGGGCGCGCCGTCGCGGCGCTGGCGGGCGACGCGGAGGTCGCGCGCTGGAACGGGCGGTCGGTGTCCAGCGGGCAACTCGCCCAGGAGTACGGCTTCACGGACCTCGACGGCTCGCGCCCCGACTGCTGGCGCTATCTGGTCGAGGTGGAGGAGGCGGGCAGGCCGGCGGACGCGTCCGGCTACCGGTGAGGACCGGATCGGCCGTGAGGTGCGGCGGATCGGTCAGCGGGCGAGGCCGCGGTCCGCGACCCGGCCGGCGGGGCGCGGCCCGCCGGGCGCGGGTTCCGCCGTCCTGATGTGGTGGCGCATGGCGGCGGCGTCGGCGTCCAGTCCCCGGTCGGTGTAGATCGCGGCGGCCTCCCGCCGGCAGCCGACGGCCTCGGTGACGCGTCCGAGGTGGTTCAGTGACGTGGCGAGGACGGCGAGGGGCCAGGCGAGTGTCTCGTCGTGGCTGCCGAGGGACGCCCGACCGAGTGCGACCGCGCGTCAGCAGTGGACGACGGCCGTGTCGTGGTCGCCGAGGCCCTGCAAGCCCCTGGCGATGACCGCGAGCGCGCACGCCTCGCCGTCGGTGTCGCCGAGCCGGCGGCGCAGCCGCACGCTGCGGGTGCCGTGCTCGACGGCTTGACGGTGGTGGCCTAGATCGGCGTGGAGTCGGGCGAGGTTGCCTTCCGCGACCGCTTCCCACCGTCAGGTGTCGAACCCTCTGCTGAGCACGCGCGCCTCGTCGAAGTCGCCGAGCGCCTCGGCGAACCGGGTCTGCCTGCGCAGCAGTTGGCCGAGTTCGGTGCGGGCGGCGATCTGGAGGTGGAGGTTGCCGATCTCCTCGGCGAGGGTGGAGGCACGGGTGAGGTCGGGCTCCGCATCGGGGTGCCGCATCTGCACCAGGGCCTCTCCGCGGGCCAGCAGGACGTTGGCCTCGTGCTCGGTCAAGCCGGATCGCCGGGCCGCCCGCAGGCCCGCGGTGGCGGTGTCGACGCGCTCTTCCCAGCCGCCCATCAGCACGAGGAAGCCGAGGGCGTCGACGAGGTGCAGGGCGTACCGGTCCAGGGCGACGCCAGCGGCGAAGCGGAGCGAGTCGAGGTCCTGCTCAGCGACGCGGATCCGGTAGCCGGGTTCCTCGGTGAGGATGAGCCGCTGCGCGCTGTCACCCAGACGTTCACGCAACGCCGAGACGGAGTTGCGCAGTTGCTTGACGGCGCTGGCGGGCGGCTCGTCGTCCCAGGTCATCTCGGCGAGTCTGGACAGCGGCACCACCGCGTTCGGTGCCAGCAACAACGCGGCGAGCACCCGCTGACGGCGCGCTCCGGGCACCGGCACCCGCTCGGTGCCCCTCCAGACCTCGAGCGCGCCGAGTACGCGAAAGTCCATCCCCCGAACGTCACCCATCACCGAAAGTAACCATCCAAGAGCATAGCGTTGGCGATGCGGCTCGCCCAACGGCCGTGGTGACGCGGTGAGGACGCCATGGGGACGGCGCGCGAGACGGTGATCGTCGTCCCCACCGATCCCCGCGATCCGGTCGCCGAAGGCACCGCCGAGCGGTGGACAGGAGGGGCCGATCCATCAATCGACCAAAGGGATCAGCCATGGAACTCAAGGGACATCTCGCCCGGTTGGCCGGCGCCGGCGCGGCGGGCGCGTTCGCCTCGACGCTGCTGTTCGGCACCACGGCCTCGGCGCAGACGGCGAGTTCACCGCGGGCGGTGCACTACCAGGTGGTCAACGGCAACAGCCGCAACGCCTACCTCCAGGTGGTGATCACCCAGTCGGGCCAGGGCCGCCTCGTCCTCGCCACGTGCGACCGCAGCGCGAAGCAGGTGTGGACGATCGCCGGTGGCGTCTTCAAGAACCCGGCGACCAACCAGTGCCTGGACGGCGACGGCTCGGCCGTCTACACGCAGCGGTGCAACACCGACGGGTATCAGAAGTGGACCACCACGTCCGGCAGCCGCAAGTACATCAGGCACGTCAAGAGCGGCAACTACCTGCACGCGGGCGGCGGCATCGGGGACCGGGTCGGATTCCGGCCCAGCACCGGGACGGCGTCCCGCTGGGTGATCGGCCGGGTGTGACCGGCTGACCCCGTGAACGCGGCGGGCCGCGACTGTGGACGGCCCGCCGCGCCGGACCCGCTGGGCCGAGTCGAGGGCGAGTCGGAGCGAGGGAGGCGATCCAGTCGGCCGTCGGGCGCCTCGGCGGCACGCCTGCCGATCAGTTCGTGGACTCGGGGTCGCACCCACTCGGCGGTCGCCGGGCCGGCGTTCCCTCCGGGGTGAACGGGTGGGGGAAGGTGAAGGCGTGCGGCGCGACGTCGTGCTCGTGGAGGTGTTCCAGCGCGGACACCCCGTCCCGCCAGGTCGGTGTCGCACCCTCGGAGACCCACCAGCACACGTGATTCGGGTGCCCCGTCCTCTCGAACCAGTCGTACCGCCTGTTCAGCGCGGCGCGGTGGAGACCGGTGTAGACCGCGTCGAACGCGGGGCGCAGGCCGGTCCAGAGGGAGAGGGTTGTGGCCAGGGCGGTGGTATCGACCGTGCGGCCCTTGCGGTACCAGGCCGGTACGGCGAACTCCCCCCACGCACCCCAGTCCGCCCCGAAGAGCATGCCCCGGTCGCCTTCGGCCGCTTCGGCCCGCGCGAGGTATCCGGGGTGCTGACTGATCTTCCGGTAGACGGCCTCACCGGTGTCGTAGAACTCGCGGGTGAGAGGCGCGGGATCGACGAGCGGCGACTTCAGGGTGCCGAAGGTGTACAGCGCGAGTAGGGGCATGCGTCTCTCCCTGGTCGGGGTGCCCGGTGCGGGCCGGGTGCGGTGGCTCACGCACGGGACGAGGTGGCGCGGAGGCGCGACCGACTCGCCCCGTCGCGGGCAGCTCAGCTTGGGCGAACTCCCTTGCGGCTGTGGGCGATCGCCGAGGACCAGGTGAAGGTAGCCGCCTTCGCCGACCCTGTCGAAGTTGCGTATTTCCTGCCCAAGTGGCCTGCCGCACAAGCGCCGCGTCGCGCGGCATCCCGCGGACCACGGACGGGAAGCCCGTGCGCTGCCCCCCGTCCTCGTATGACACCGGGGCGCACCTTTCGTCGGCGCGCTGGTGTGCGTGGCGCAAGGGGCGTGCCGCGTCTGCCGTCCCAAGGTGCCCCGCGCGCTCTGCCGGAGAGGACCGGGAGGGACCTAGCGTTGTGGCAGGCAAGAAACCACCACCTATGGGGGAAATGTGACTGTCCGAAACCGATTTGTCGGCTCCGCCGCGACGGCGGCCATGCTGGGGGCGGGGCTGCTCGCCACCGCCGCGCCGGCCACCGCCGCCGTCTCCGCCGCTGCTCCCGCAGCGTCCGCCGCGTCGGCCCCGGCCACCGCCAGGGGTCTCAACTGCGGGAGCCCGCGCCCGCTCACCGGCAGCGGAGGGCACAAGGGCGCGTCGGTCAGCTGTACCGGCGGGGCGTTCACGGCGTCCATCGTCTGCGACAAGCAGGGCTACCGGTACGTCCACTTCGGCAACCGCGCGGTGTCCGGCGGCACTTCGACCGTCTGGTGCGACCTGGGCGCCTACGTGGTCTCGGTGAGGGTCGAGCCCACCTGATCCACGAGCTCACCTGATCCACGGGCCCACCTGATCCACGGACCCGGCAGGGTCCCGGCCCGCCGGGGGTACACCCCGGCGGGCCGGCGTCGCGGGAACGGGCCGTACGCGATCGACGAGTCGGTGGAGGACATCCACCGACTGATCGAGACGCTGGGCGAGGAGCCGCCGCCGTTCATCGTCGATCACTCCCCCAGCGGAGTGATCGCGACCGCCCGTGCGGCCGGTCACCCGAGGCCAGCACCCGTGTTCTGCGAAGCAGAGCCGCCCGACCCGGAACCCGACCCGATGGCGTCCTGGCTGACCGCGCGTCCCGAATCGGCCGCGAGAGAGCAAGGCGCAAGAGGAGAATGACTCAGGAGCCGGACGGCTCGATCTCCCCCGCGAAGACGATGACCTGGTCGATGAGGCTCCGTCGCAGATGGACGACGTCCGTCCCCGCCAGGCGGGGGCCTCCGTCCGGCGTCGTGAAGACCCACTGGTACCGGGCCCACTCGTCCGGCATGTCCACCCCGGAGCAGCGCACCATCGTGCCGGTCCCCGCGGGGTGGCGCCGGATGTCCAGCACGAACCGCTCGACCGCCTCGATCCCCTCACTGCGGCCCAACGGCCCCCAGAAAACCACGTCCGAGGTCAGGGCCTGGGCGAGCAGCGCAGTCACATAGCTGTCGTCCGAGGCGTTGAACGCGGAGATGAACGTGTCGATCGCGGACCGTGCGATTTCTTCCTGCATGCACCAGTAATAGCAGTCGCCCAGCGGACCGCGCTCGTCCCGTGAGCCGTCTCCCGACCGCGGTGAATCATCCCGGTCACAGTACCGGCCTGGTCCGCGACCTCGGGGGCTCCATCCGGCCTCTGCGGACGACTGTCACAGTGGTGGGACCGCAGTGGTTGCAGAAGGCGATGGTGCGCGAGGCGTAGTAACAGGAACATGTGCCGCTCAGGCCCTGCACACGCGCTCGCTCCCCTGGTCATGCCGGATGAGGGGCGTCGGCGGACGGCTGCCACAATGACCGATATGGACGCAGCAGAAGCCAGGAGCAGCCTCGGGCAGACTCACCAGTCCCACCCGCCCCACCGCGCTGTGGCGCGCCCGCCCCTGCCCGTCTGGGTGCCGCCGTCGTGCGCGGTCCTGTTCGGCGCTGCCGTGGCCCTACAGGCTCCGCAGAACGGTATGCCGGGCCTGACGTCTGCCCTCATCGGCCTCGCCCTCGCCATCGGCGCCTATGCGCTGGTCACGGTCGTCCGGGGCCGTCAGGGCGCGCGAAGGCGTTCCGCCTCCAAGTGGGGCTGGACAGCGGCCGTCGTCTGCGCCACCGCCCTCTCGACGTCTTCCCTCACCGGAGCCGACGCGTCCGAGCCGCGCTGGCTCTACGTCGCCTCGGGTGTCGCCGTCGCCGGGATCGTCTGGTACCGGTTGCAGAGGAACGCGCCTGTAGGTAACCGGAGTTGACGAGGTCGCCGAGGGGGCGACTCCCTTGATCTGACCTGACGTGACCTGATCTGACCTGACTTGATCTGACGGCCTCGCCCGCGTCGAGAGGGAGCGGGGCCGTCGTTCACGCGAGGCCCGGGAACCACTGCCTCGGTGCTTCTGCGAGACCGGTCCCTGGCTCCCGTCGAGGAAGTGGCCCGTCGAGCACCGGAATCCGTCCCCGTATGACACCGATACGCCCCTTTCGTCGGCGCTCTGACGTGCGCCGCGTGAGGGGCGTGCCGCGCGTGCCGTGTTGAGGTGTCGAGTGCGCTCTGCCGGAGAGAGCCGGGCCCGATCTAGCGTTGCATCAAGCAAGAAGCCGCCGCCCTGACGGAAGAGGGACGGCCCGAATCCGACTCGCGTCGACTCCATCGAGACGCCGGCTCGTCGACTCCATCGCGTCCGTCGCCTCCCTGTCGGCCACCGCCCAGCACGGCAACCGGGCCACGCCCGGCGGCACCTCGACCGTCCGGTGCGAACTCGGCGCCCTCGTGAACTGCGGTCCGACGAACGCCAGTTGATTCGCGCGGAACCCGGCATCTCGGGAGGGATTCCAGGACCCGTGGATGAGAAACGTCGGCAGCAACTCCCCACCACACAGGAATGCCCCTCGAAACAGGAGGTCCATGATGAACACAGGTATGCGCCGACGAGCCGTGAAGACCGTCATGACGTTGACGATGGCGGGCACACTGGGGTTCGGCCTGATGACACCGGTGGCGTCCGCCGCCCGCAACGGGCCCTGCTACGACGGGCGATGCACGATCACGGTGTCGGCGCCCAAGACCATCAAGGTCAACAGCCGTAAGTTCGGCTTCAAGCAGTTCAAGGTCACGCACATCAGCTCCCGACTCGTGGCCATGTCGACCACCACCACGGACGGAGTGGGACTCAGCGGCAGCACCAGTCCGGGCGGCACTGTCCAGCTCAACAACCTGCGGATCTGGGTGAAGTGGGTCTCCGGCCGCAAGGCCAGGCTCCAACTGTCCCCCGTGCCACGCTGAGCCCGGCGTCGGTGTCCGGCGCGTTCGTCTCGTGCCGGGGCCCGTCCTGACGACCCGGTCGGCCTCATCTCTCCGACCGGCCTCAACCGGTCGCCGGCCGATCTCGCACGAGTACATGTGGGTCGCCGGGCAGACGGTCGCGCTGCGCGAGGTGCGCTGCTATCTGCGCGCGGAGTGCCTATCGTCCTCGGCGAACGGGCGCCGCCGGGCCGGTCGACTGGCCGTTCGGCGTGCCAACTGGCTCCGACGGAACGCTGTTTGGGCTTGACCAGGCTCGGACCGCCAGCAGCAGCCGCCCCGGGACCTGTTGCTGCGAGCAGGAGCCCGTCCCGACGAACGCCGTCTCACGACGCCGCGCCGGCGCCCGGAGCTGACGTCACCGGATACCGCGCTCAGTCGACGGCCGACTCGTCGGCCAGCCGGTTGTTGCGGTCGATCGCCGACATATGAGTCTCGGCCCAGACGCGCAGGGCGGAGAGCGGTTCCTCAAGGGACAGGCCCAGCTCGGTGAGGCGGTAGTGGACAGCCGGCGGCACGGTGGGCTCCACCCGCCGCGCGACCAGGCCGTCACGGACCAGGCTCCGCAACGTGACGGACAGCATCTTCTGGGAGACGCCCGGGACCCGGCGCCGCAGATCCGCGAAGCGCAGCTCGCCCGGCGCCTCCCGTGCCAGCACCTTGACCACCATCGACGTCCACTTGGTGCCGACGCGGTCGAGCAGCCGGCGGGTCGGGCAGTCCGGATCGAACAGGTCACCGCGCTCACCGGGCCGCGGGTCGGGTCCGCCGGGTCTCGACGTGGTCACCTGGGGCTCACCACCTGAGGGGAAAGTGCCGTCTTGGACGGACCAGCATAGTTCCCTACCGTGACCTGGTCACTATTCCTCACCGCCACCGTTCCTCACCACCTCTGCTCCCCACCACGTCTGGAGTCCACCGTGCCCGAGCTGCGTCGCGTCCGCGTCAACGGTGTCGAACTGAACGTCGCCCTCGCCGGATCGGGCCCCGCCGTCCTGCTGCTGCACGGCTTCCCGCACACCTGGGAGCTGTGGACGGACGTCATGGCCGAGCTGTCCGCCCGCCACCGCGTCATCGCGCCGGACCTGCGCGGGTTCGGCGCGAGCGGCCCGGCCACCTCCGGGTACGACGCGGGCACCCTCGCCGAGGACGCCGCGGCGCTGCTCACCGCGCTCGGTGTGTCCTCGGCGGCGGTGGTGGGCATCGACGCGGGCACTCCGCCGGCCTTCCTCCTCGCCCTGCGCCACCCCCGCCTGGTCCGGCGCCTGGTCGTGATGGAGTCCCTGCTGGGCCGGCTGCCCGGGGCCGAGGACTTCCTCGCCGGCGGGCCACCCTGGTGGTTCGGCTTCCACTCCGCCGCGCCCGGCCTCGCCGAGACCGTTCTCGACGGCCACGAGGCCGAGTACGTCGACTGGTTCCTGCGCATGGGCACCCTCGGCGACGGGGTGCGTCCCGCCGTCCGGGACGCCTTCGTCCGCGCGTACACCGGCCGCCAGGCGTTGAGCCGCGCGTTCTCGACCTACCGGGCCCTGCCCGAGAGCGCGGCCCAGATCGAGCGCGCGGTCGCCACCGCCCGCCTGACGGTGCCGACGATGGCGCTGGGCGCTCAGCCCGTCGGCGCCGCGCTGGAACGCCAGCTCCGCCCGTTCACGGACGACCTCACCGGACACGTCATCGAGAACTGCGGCCACATCATCCCCCTGCACCGGCCGCGCGCCCTGCTCGCGCTGCTGCGTCCGTTCCTGGCCGGTCCGGACGCGGCAGCAGCGGTGTGACGGGGAGCCACGATCACGGCGCTCGGACGCCGTACCCGCCTCAGGGGCGGCCTGGTCCGTCGCAGGCGGCCTCGACGAGGCGGCGGCCGAGTTCAGCGATGCACCGCGCGGGGCCCTCGGGGCTTTCGGGGCCGAGGACGGTGACGGTGGCGGTGACGGTGACGGTGACGTAGACGCCGTTGAGGACGAGGACCAGTCCGTCGGCGAGCCGCTCGGGGTCGGCGGCGCGGGCCTCGGCCGCCAGGTCGCCCATCGAGTCGCGGACCCGCTGCCCAGTCGCTGGCGCCCCTCGACGCCACCGCCCGTCCGACCGGCAGGCGTCTTGACGAGCCGCTGGTCCTCCACGGCGTCCGCACGGTCTCCGACGAGAACCTCGCGGCGCACGCCAGTCGCTACCGCGAGCTTCTGCGTTTCGCCTTCCGTCTGATCAACCGGGTTGCGTCCGGCGGTTGTTGGGGGCGTGATCACCCAACGCCCCCGACCGGCCTCGCGGCTGTGGCCGTCAGGGTTTGCGGGCCCGCACTTGTACGAGGAGGCTCTCGCGGACGGTGGTGTGGGGCCGGCCGAGGTGGTCGCGGAGTGTGCTGATGAGCGAGTCGAGTTCCTGGGAGGTGAGCGGGGTGTGGCGCAGGAGCCGGTCGCGGAAGAGACCGGCGAAGGAGAGGAGCAGGGTCTGGTAGCGGTCACCCGGCTGCCAGTAGTAGGTGTGGGCGCTGGTGCGGACGTCCGTGAGGCCGGCTTCCCGCACGAGGCCGGGCAGCCGGGCGCCGATGTGGACGTCGCCTCCGAAGACCTGGGCGAGCAGGTCCTTGAGCCGGCTCCACGCGGGGTGCGGCGGGTCGCACTGCCAGGTGGCCCAGTCGAGCTCCTGGACCGCGACCCACCCCCCGGTCCTGACCGCGGCGGCCATCGAGTCCAGAATCCGGCGGGGGTGAGTGGTGTTGATCAGCAGCAGCCGGCAGTGGGCGAGGTCGTACAACGCCTCGGCGGCGGTGGTGGGCGGCAGGGCTCCGTGGCGGACTTCTACGTTGCCGAGGGCGAGTTCGGTGACGGACTCCCGGGCCCAGCCGATCATCCGATGATCGGTGTCGAGGCCGGTGACCTCCCCGGTGGGGCCGACCCGTTCGCTGAGAAGGTCGAGGATGCCCAGCGGGCCGCAGCCCAGGTCGAGCACCTTCGCGTTCGACGGCAGGGGAATTCCGTCCAGGAGGGTCGCTGAGGCGGGCCGCAAGAGTGCACATTGGGCGAGGAGCCGCTCCCGCTCGGCGCGCGAGGATCCGAGCAGATACTCGGCGTCCCCCGAAGAATCCCCGTCCCGTACCGGGGCTGCCGCACTGCTCACGTGTCCTCGATTCCCCCCGTGCACGACCATCGGCGCACGCGACAGACGGTGACTTCCTCATCACGGGAAGCAATATCCTGACGGCTGAGGCCCTGGCAAACCCGCCCGCCCGAACACCCCCGAACACTCATCTGACACCGCGCACTTTCGAGTGGGCACAGGCAGCTCCCCCAGCCGCTCCCAGCAGCACCGGCCGCCCCGCCCCTCCGCCGGAAGCAGACCCTGACCAGGAACGATCTGCCCCCCCCGCCCCAGGACCGGGGCCGAAGCCTCCCCTGACGCCGTCGCCGCGTCCGCCGGATGTCATGGCTGCGCCGAGGGAGACAGGGACGGCGGTCGCCTGCCCACGGCGACGGCGACCGAGGCCCTGCTCCGCCCGCGACGGGACGGCAGAGCGGACCGGATCGGACCGGACTGGACCAGACCGGATCGGATCGGCTGGAGACACGCCACCTGTTCGAGCCGGCGCTGGAGCCGACGCCGGAGCCGGAGCCGGAGTCGTCCCGGCCGGCTCGGCGTGGCAAGCGGGCGCCCGCGTCGATCTGGAGGTGCGGACACCGGACCGTGGCCCGACGATGTGGACAGTTGGGGAGGAGGCATGACCTCATGGCTGACACCGGCGGAAGTGAACACGGTCACCGGGTACCTCGACCTGGCCGGCGTGCTGATCTGCGGCCTGCTCGGCGGTGTGGTCGCCCGAGCCGAGGGTCTCGATCTCTTCGGCTACCTGGCCGTCGGTACGGTCTCCGGCCTCGGCGGCGGCATCATCCGCGACACGCTGCTCCAGCACGGCACCCCGGTGGCACTCACCGACCCGGCCTACCTGCCCACTGCCTTCATCGGCGCCCTGCTGGCCTTCCTCGCCGTGCTGGGCGAGGAGCAGTGGGGTCGCATGTTCGCCTGGCTGGACGCGGCCGTGCTGGGTTTCTGGGCCATCGCGGGTGCGCAGAAGACGCTTGCCGCCGGTCTCGGCTGGCTGCCCGCGGTGCTGCTGGGCACCATCACGGCCGTGGGCGGCGGCGCGGTCCGCGACTTGCTGCTCCGCCGGGTTCCGGCTGTACTGGGCGGGAACGGCCTCTACGCGACGGTCGCCGTCCTCGTGTCGGCGCTCTACATCCTGTGCGCAGGCTTGGGAGTGCCCACCGTCGGCATCGTCTGCGGTGTACTGGGCGCCGTGCTGCTGCGCCTGGTGGCCAACCGGCGCGGCTGGGCGCTTCCCGGCGGCCTTCCTCTGGAGCCGTCCGAAGCGGTGCGCAAGGTCCGTTCGAAGGGCAGACGCCCCTTCCACCGCTCCAACGACGAGGAGCCCCCCGATGACCGCCGCGGCTGACAGAGTTCTTCAGGGCCTGGACGACGTCAGGCAGCAGGTCGAGGACTTCTACCGGGACCTGCACGCGCACCCTGAACTCGGCCTGGCCGAGACCAGGACGTCCGCGCGGGTGGCCGACCGGCTGCGCGACTGGGGATACGAGGTCACCGACGGCATCGGCGGCACCGGAGTCTGCGGCGTCCTGAAACACGGCGACGGGCCCACCGTGCTGCTGCGGGCCGACATGGACGCACTGCCGGTGAAGGAGGCCACCGGACTGCCCTACGCCTCGACCGCGACCACCACCGACCGGTCGGGCAACGAGGTACCGGTCATGCACGCCTGCGGCCACGACGTCCACGTCGCCTGCATGCTGGGCTTCGCGCGTCTGATGGCCGAGGCCGAGGACGGGTGGCAGGGCACTCTGGTCGTGCTCTTCCAGCCCTCCGAGGAGAACGGCGACGGCGCGGACGCGATGCTCTCCGACGGACTGGCGGACCGCGTTCCGCGCCCGGACGTCGCTTTCGCCCAGCATGTGCTGCCGTACCCGGCCGGTCACGTCGCGGTGCGGCCCGGTGCGTTCCTCAGCGCCGCCGACAGCCTGCGGGTCACCCTGCACGGACGCGGGGCTCACGGCTCGGCGCCGCAGGCCGCCGTCGATCCCGTGGTCCTGGCCGCGATGTGCGTCGTACGACTGCAGACCATCGTCTCGCGCGAACTCGCGCCCACCACACCGGCCGTGCTGACCGTCGGCAGCATCACGGCCGGGTCGAGCCCCAACGTCATTCCGGACTCCGCCGTCATCGAACTCAACGTGCGCAGCTACGACGACGCCACGCGCACCCACCTCCTGGACGCCATCGAGCGCTGCGTCCGTGCCGAGTCCGAGGCGTCCGGTTCGCCGGAGGCGCCGACCATCGAGAAGCTGTCGGAGTTCCCTCCCACCCACAACGACGCCGATGTGGCGAAGCGGCTGGACGAGGCGTTCCGCGCCCACTTCGGCGACCGTGCGGGCACCGCGGAACTACAGACCGCCAGTGAGGATTTCAGCGAGATTCCCCGGGCCCTTGGAGCTCCGTTCTGCTACTGGAGCATCGGAGGCACCGACCCGGACCGCTACGCCGAGGCCGAACGCAAGGGCACCGTCAACCAGGACATCCCCATCAACCATTCAGCCGCGTTCGCCCCGGTGATCCAACCCACCCTCGACACCGGCGTCTCGGCCCTGGTGGTGGCCGCGCTGGCCTGGCTTCAGACCCCCGAGGCGTGACCGCGTTCTTCTGAGACCGCTCCGGCGACCGGCGTTGGGCCTCGACCCCCGCCTTCACCCTCACCCTTGCCTGCGCCTTCTCATTCAGCGATCCGGCATCGCTTCGTCGGTCGCGTTGTCCAGTCATTGTTTGTCCGGCGCTCACGCCCGACACCGAACAATCTCCCGGCGCTAAAAAGAGGCCGTGGCACCGAACGCGGTGACCGGTCCGGTCAGTTCCGGGAGGGAAGCAACATGCCGAGGCACGCACGTCGACACAAGGTCGTGACGATCGCGGTCGCCGGAGTTCTGTCAGCCGGCCTGCTCACCGGTGGGTGCGCGAGGGGAAACGCCGGTTCCGGTCAGGCGCATCGACTCCCCCACCGGACACCGGACGCGGCACACGGGTCGGCTTCCGGCCTGGCGCATGGTGCCGCTGACACGGTCGAGTCGTCGCCGCGCTCCGGGGGACGCTCCGCCCTCTCGCGCCGAGGCGGTCAACGACGTCAGCAGGCGTGCACGGCCGGACGCCCGGTCCAACTGCGCACCCGCCGCCCCCGCACGAGCTGGCCAACCCGCCGCATAGAGGAGCGAACTGGGTGCGAGTTGGCCGAACCGCGCCGGGAGCGAGCATCGAAGGTGTGCTCCCGGCGCGACAGACCGCTCGGACGGGAGATCTCTCCGACGGCGGTGCGGCACGGGCGGGTTTCTGCGCGGCGGCTCCGGGGAGCGCTTCCGTGCTCCCCCGTATCGCCTCCGCGCACCCTGTGAGCCGGGCGCGGTGTCCTGTGCTTCCGTGGTCTGCTGAGGTGACCGGCGGGGGGCCGGAGTCGTCACGTCCCGTTTTCACAAGTCTCTCCGTGCTGCCCTCCTCGGGAACCGCCCGCTCGCGAACTCCCGGAACTACTGGGGGTGGTGACGACCGGGAGAGTGAGCAGGGGGGCACGGGGATGCTGCGTTTTCACCTGGCGACTGAGGATCTGCTGCGGGTGCGGCTGGCGCCGGGCCCGCATCCGATATGGGAGATCTCCTACAGCCTGCACCTGCTCCAGACACGGGAAGCGGTCCTGCTGTTCGATCCCTGGCGTCAGGCCGTGCGACGTGCTCTGGCCCGCGCGGGACTGTCCCGCGCGGTCGCCGAACTCGCCCGCCTGTACCCGCCGGGCGACTACTGGCCCGACTTCCTCACGCCCGGGGACGATCTCACAGACCCGGAGAGCGGCCTGGATCTGCTGATGGCGACACCGCGGTCCCGGCTCAGGCACGAGCTGACGCTGATGGCCCGCTACCACCGCGTCCTGCCGTCCTGGGCCCGCGAGATGGCGGACGGGGACCTCACGACGATGAAGCATGTCGGTGAACTGGTGCGCCGCTACCACGAGATCGCCGTCGCCCCCTACGCCGGGCATCTCCGGCGCGCGTTCGCCGCCGGGCGGGCCCGCCGGGCGGACATCGTGCTCGACCACGGTGCCGGCCAACTCCTCCCCAGCTACGCCTCCCCGCTGATGAGCTGGCACGACGGTGTGCTGGACGTCTCCTCCCCCTGCCCGGTGGATGCGGAGTTCCACGTCGGCGGGCGGACCATGACGTTCCTGCCGTCCTTCTTCTGCGTGAACCACCCCTCGGCGCTGGTCGACCAGGAACGACCCGTCACGCTCACCTGTCCCCTGCCTCATGAACTCGGCTGGTTCCCCGGGCCGACAGGCCCGGACAGCCCCCTGCCGCCCGGCCCCCGGCGAGATCTCACGCGGCTGATCGGCCCCGCTCGCGCCGCGACGCTCGATGCCCTCGACCACGCCATGACCACCACCCAGCTCGCGCTGGCCCTCGGGCTCTCGGCTCCGAGCGCCAGCCGCCACGCGGCCACCCTCCGCGACGCCGGCCTGGTCGACTCCGAGCGCCGTGGGCAGTCCGTCGTGCACATCCGTACGGCGATGGGGACCTCCCTCCTGGAGGGGCGCCCCACGACAGCGGCGGTGCGACCCACGCCCAGGACCGCACCGCCGCGCACCGCCCAGTGGGCACGCGTCAACGAACTCTGACGGCACACCGGGCAGCCCGCCTCCCGACGTGGCGGGCTGCTGGCCGGACCCGGCCGGCAGCCGACTGAGCCGGATCGCCCGGGGCGCTCCGGGTCGCTCCGGGGCGGTCAGCCCACGGTGTGGAGGTAGGCGGTCGGCGGTTCGTCGTTCGTGCGGCCCCCGAGGTCGAAGTGCTCGACCTGGCCCTTCTCGCACGCCTTCGCCGAGTAGGTGTAGCCCTGCCGGTCGGGCCACCAGACCTTCATCCGCACGCACGTGCCGTCGGCCGCGGTGTCCTTGATCCATCCGGACACCCGGGTGATGCTGCTGCCGCAGTTCACCGTGTACTGCGCCTCCCCTCCGGGGACGACGACGTGGTACGACTCCCCGCACACCGCCGAAACCGAGCCCGCGGGGACAGCGCCCTGAGCGGCGCTCGCCGTTCCCGTCCCCGCGAGCGCCCCCAGGGCCACAACCGTGCCCGCCGCCGCCTGTGCCAGCCTGCTGAACCGCATCTCTTTCTCCCCATCTCGTGTGGACCGCCGCACCGTGTGATGCCGCGATGCGCAGATACTGCCGAGGTGGCGGACAGCCGGAAAAGCCTTTGCGGTACGGCGAAACGGTCCGAGTGACGAGAAAGAGACGAGAAGGGGGCCCCGCCCGGAACGGGACAGCCGCGCCCTGGCGGCAGACCGACGATCGCGCCGGCCTCATCGTGAGGACGTCGAGCTGTCGCAAGGGTGGTGAGCGGCAGGGCAGCGGCACGCCCCGAGGGAGGTGTCCGGTGAGAGGTTGCCCGACCGATCATGTGGCTGTCCGCCCAGGCCGGTACCGCCGCAGGACGTGCGGGGACAGGAAAGCTCCGTCGTGGTCAGTGGTCAGTGCTCAGCGGTCAACGGCCCGCGGTCAGCGGCCCGCGGTCGCCGGGACGGCGCGGCGTCGGCCGGTGACCTTCGAGGCCGGAAGACGTCCGGCCTTGGACGTGCCGGTCAGCGTGTCGCCGTCGAGCGTGACCGCGAAGGCCAGGTTGAGTCGCAGGGGCTTGGTGACGGCCTGCTTCCAGGTGAGCCGGTCACCCTCCAGGGTGATGTCGCTGAGCGGGACGCTCTCCGCGGCCCCGCGGGCCGTCCCCGTCAGAACACCGTCCTGACGGGGACGGGCGAATTCGACCACCGCTTCGATCGTGCCGATCGGGGTGGAGATGGACAGGTCCCAGACGCCTTCTGCGGCCATGGTGTCGTTCTTCCTCGCGGGTGTGGTGCGGTGGGTGGTGCGCGCCGGCGCGCTGGGTCACAGGCCGGCGGGTGCGGGGCCCTGGTGGCGCCAGACGGTGCCGCGGCGCTCATGGGCGAAGAGTTCCTCGACGGCGTGGGCGATCCGCGGGCCCACCATGCGCTCCAGCAGGTACAGGCCCAGGTCGAGGCCGGAGGTGACGCCGGCGCCGGTGACGAGGTCACCGTCGTCGACGATGCGGGCCTTGACCGCGTGGACGCCGGTGGCGTCGAGCATGTCGAGGCCCAGGTGGTGGGTGGTGGCGTAGCGGCCCTCCAGCAGGCCGGCCATGGCCAGGACGAGCGAGCCGCCGCACACCGCGCCGAGCGTCACGTCGGGGTTGTCCATCGCCGCCTTCAGCAGCGCGGGCAGCTCGGTCGTCAGGGTGCGGCCCAGCAGGACCGGGATGAATTCGTCCGGTCGCCATTCGTCCGCCCCCGCGTGCTGGTCGGGGACCTCGCCCGGCTCGCCCACGCGGCCCGAGGCGCCGGGGACCAGGATCAGGCCGGGGCGTGCGGCATCCAGGGCGGCGGTGGCGCGCAGGACCAGGCCCCCGGTACCGCTGACCACCTCACGCGGCCCCTCGGCGGAGACCAGTTCCACGCTCAGGGCACCGCCGGAAGCGGTGCCGCCGGCGTACAGCACTTCATAGGGGGCGATGACATCGAGCGGGTCGAAGCCGTCGAACAGGATGATCTGGGCATGCACGGAGAGGTTCCTTCGCGGGTGGTCGTCATCCGGCCCGTGCCGGAGTCGCTCCCGACGCTAACGGGGCCGCCTCCCCACCCCCAGTGGCATGAGTGACACCTTCCAACGGAATAACGCCACGGAGGCCGGTAAGGCTGCTGAACTGCCAAAACCGCAGAAAAAGTCGCACCGAGACCAGAAACGGAAGCCGGAGAACAGATAGATTCCTGCCATGCACACCATTGCCGTCCTAGCCTTGGACCAGGTGATCCCCTTCGATCTGTCCACCCCGATCGAGGTCTTCTCCCGGGTCCGCCTGCCCGACGGGCGCCCCGGCTACCAGATCCGCGTCTGCGCCGAACGGCCGGAGATCGACGCCGGCGTCTTCACCGTGCGCGTGCCCTGGGGGCTGGACGATCTCAGGGCCGCCGACACGATCATCGTTCCCGGCGTCGCCGACGCCACGGCGCCGGTCACCGGTGCCGTCCGCGACGCGCTGCGCGCAGCCGCCGAGAACGGCACGCGCATCGCCTCCATCTGCTCAGGCACCTTCCCCCTGGCCGCCACCGGACTCCTCGACGGCCTGCGGGCCACCACCCACTGGGCCGCGGCCGATCTCCTGGCCGCGGCCCACCCCGACATCGAGGTGGACCCAGACGTCCTGTACGTCGACAACGGCCAGATCCTCACCTCCGCCGGCGCCGCCGCAGGCCTGGACCTGTGCCTGCACATGATCCGCCGCGACTACGGCTCAGCCGTCGCAGCCGACGCGGCCCGGCTGTCCGTCATGCCCCTGGAACGCGAGGGCGGACAGGCGCAGTTCATCGTCCACCCGCACGCCCCCACCCCCCAGGGATCGACACTCGAACCGCTACTGGCCTGGCTGCAGGAGAACTTGAGCTCCGAACTCACCCTCGCCGACATCGCCGCCCACGCCGGAACCAGCACTCGCACCCTGATCAGGCGCTTCCGCGAACAGACCGGATCCACCCCGCTCCAGTGGCTCCACCGCGCACGCATCCGCCAGGCCCAGCACCTCCTGGAAACCACGCACCACTCCGTCGAACGCATCGGCGCCCAGGTCGGGTTCGGCTCGCCCACCGCCTTCCGCGACCGGTTCAAAAGGACCACAGGCGTCAGCCCCCACGCCTACCGCCGCGCCTTCAGCTGACACATCGCGCCGGGCCGCCCCCACAGAACTCCCAGCCCGGACGAATCCGTACCGGGAGTTCTGTGGAGCCGATCGGGGCAATGACGTGTCGACCAGATCGAGCAGGCGTGATCTTCGGGACGGTGGCGCGCTCTGGTGGCTCAGTACCAGTGCTGGGTGGCGGAGCCGTTGCAGTCCCACTGGTTGGCTCCAGCGCCGTTCGCGGTGGAATCCCCCCGAATCTCAAGGCACTTGCCCGAGTTTCCGTTGACGAGAGTGTACGAAGAGGTCCAGTACCACTGCTGGGTGGCGGAGCCGTTGCAGTCCCACTGGTTGGCCCCGGCGCCGTTCGCGGTCGAGTCCCCCCGAATCTCAAGGCACTTGCCCGAGTTCGCGTTGACGAAAGTCCCCCAGCCGGACAGGTTGGAGCTGTACCACTGCTGGGTCGCGGAGCCGTTGCAGTCCCACTGGTTGGCCCCGGCGCCATTGGCGGTCGAGTCCCCCCGAATCTCCAGACACTTGCCCGAGTTCCCGTTCACCCAGGTGTACGGCCCCGCCATCGCGGGCGCGGCACCGGCGGACGGCGCACTCGCCCCACCTATGAACATGGCGATTCCGGCGGTCAGTACCACTGTTCCCCTGCTGATACGAAGGTTCAAGGCTCTCCCTCAGTCGGTGGCGGACCCGGAATCACCGCGCCGTGACTCAGCCGAACGCTCCGGCGGCCGAGTGAGGTTGACGTCGCCTCGCGACACGTCCTTCCGGCTTCCTCATGCACCTGACCAGTGTGTGAGTCGACCGCGACGTCCGTCATTGGCATGGAGCGCATGAAGGCTTGTCCCTGGACGCACTACGAGGAACCGGCCCCGATGTCAGTTGGCACCCGACGCCGGGCCCGATGTCAGCCGGCCCCGACGCCGTGGTCGTCCGACCACACATACCCAGGGTCCTGCGGCGGTGTTCGCCGGGCGGGAGGCCGTAGGCGGCGCGGAACGCGCGGCTGAAGCGGTCCGGAGCGCCCATGCCCCATCGCGCGCCGATGGCGTGCACGGGGACGGCCAGCAGCCTCGGGTCGGCGAGGTCCGCGTGGCATCGCTCCAGTCGGCGCCGTCGGATCATCGTCGACACCGTCTCGCCCCGGTCGCGGAAGAGCCGGTGAAGGAGCCGTACGGAGATGTGGTGGTGTGCCGCGATGGCGCCGGGACCGAGCTGGAGATCGCCCAGGTGGTCCTGGACGAAGAGGTCGATGCGGGCCAGCAGCACTTGGTGCCGCGTTTCCGGAGGGAGGCGGTCCAGCGCATCAGCCTGGGCGGCGAACAGTCCCGCGGCCAGGTCCAGACTCGCCAGACCCAGACGCGGGCTGTCCAGGGGGGCCAGCGCGGACGCCTCCCGGGCGACCGAGGTGAGGTGGTCAGCGAGGACGCGGCCCATACCGGTTCGCCCCGATACGGCACACGCGAGCAACCGGTCCATCCTGGCCTCGGGAACAGGGAGCATCTCTCTCGGCAGGTGCAGGATGATCGCCCGCGCGGAGCCGACGCCAGGCCCGCTCACGGCCCGGCCCCGGTAGGGCCGCGAAGACGTCCAGACGGCGAAGTCGCCGGCGGACAACCGAGCCTCGTTGCGACGCTGGGAAACCTCCATGGAACCGCCCAGAACCAGGGTGAGTTCATAGGTCTCCGGGTCCCCCCGGCGGACGAGCTGCGCGGTGCGCTCCGACTGGACCGTGGGGAAAGCCATCGTCGTCAGCTGGATCCGCCCCATCCCGAGGGACCCGATGCTCCCCGTGAAGTCCGAAGCCTCGTCGCTGGTGATCCTGGTGGGCGCCACACCCGCGCCGACCACCTCGCACCACCAGTCGAAGCGCTGCTCCCGCGGCAGCCCCACCGTGTCGAACTCCATGAACGTCATCGGACCCCCTGGGAAGCACGTGTCTGCCTGCCCACCGTCGCCAACGGGTCCCCACGACGCAATCGGCATCCCCGATATGGCCGAGGCGGTGCCGGAGATGGCTAGATGGCTTGGCCCCCCTTGTCTCCAGCCCTCTGCCCGCCGCCTGCCGCCCGCCTCCCGCCGCTCGCCGGGAATCCCGTCAGCCACCCCTCGCCGAGCAAGACCCCGAACACAGAAGAACTCCCAGCCCGGACGAATCCGTACTGGGAGTTCTGTGAGACTGACCTGGGTACTTGCGTGAGATACCCGCGATGGTGTCCGAGGGGGGACTTGAACCCCCACGCCCGATAAAGGGCACTAGCACCTCAAGCTAGCGCGTCTGCCATTCCGCCACCCGGACTAGGTGTCTGCCGCCTGGCCGGGGGTGTTCCCCGCGGCGACATGGACAACAATACCAAGCTTTCGGAGCGCCTTTCACCTGCGTTTCCGCCTCGCGGGCGGGGACGGCAGGGTGCGGACGGGAGGCCGTGGACGATCACCCGAGGTGGCCGCGTCCTCCTCACGACCCACCGCCCGCAGCCCACCGCATCACGGCATCAGGTGGTACTCCGGGAAGTTCCCCGGCAACCGTTCCCCCCGCGGTCCCCGCGTCACCGCGCGGACGAGGAGTTCACCGCCGACGAACGCGCCGCGCCAGGACGCGCCGAGGCCGCCGAACAGTTCGTCGCGGTCGCCTCGGGAGCGGGGGCTGCCGTGGCCGACCTTGAACGCCCTGATCTGCGGGGCGAGCCGGTCGAAGGTGGCCCGGTCGTCGGTGGACAGGGTGGCCACCAGCGCGCCGTTCGAGGCGTTCATCGCGGCCAGCAGCTCCGCCTCCGTGTCGACCAGCACGACGGTGTCGACCGGGCCGAACGGCTCCGCGTGGTGCAGCGGTGAGGACGGGGGCGAATTGAGCAGGGTGACCGGCTGGACGTAGGCCGAGGTGTCCTGGCCGGGCAGGAAGCGCGCCGTCGCCGGGTCCGCGCGGTGCAGCGGGACGGCGCCGCGTTCGACGGCGTCGGTGACCTGTGCGCGCAGCTCCGCCGCCTTGGCCGCGTTGATCACCGGCCCGAGGTCCAGCTCCGGGTACGGGTCGTCGGGGTGCTCGACGGCCAGCGGGTGGCCGACCCTGAGCGTGCGGACCGCCGGGAGGTACGCGGCCAGGAACGCGTCGAACAGCCGCCGTTGCACGACGATGCGCGGGTAGGCCGTGCAACGCTGTTTGCCGTAGTCGAAGAGTCGGGGGACGACGGCCGTGAACGCTGGCCAGTCCGAATAGTTCCAGATGCCCCAGGTGTTCAGTCCTTCCTGTTCGAGTACGTGCCGGGTGCCGAGGTCCGCCACGGCGGTGGCGACAGCGGCCCCGGTGTCACGGCCGCCGACGAAGGAGACGCAGCCGATCTCGGGCGAGCGCACCAGCGCGCGGGACAGCTCGCCTCCGCCGCCGCTGACGAGGGTCACCGGGATTCCCTCACGCGCGGCGAGCGCGCCGGCCAGGGTGAGGCACGCGAGACCGCCGTCGGTCGGGGTCTTGGCGATGACCGCGTTGCCCGCCAGTGCCTGTACCAGCAGTGAGTGAACGAGCACGCTCATCGGGTAGTTCCAGCTCGCGATGTTGGATACAGGACCGTCCAGCGGGGCCCGTCCGGCGACCATCCGTTCGATGCCGTCGACGTACCAGCGCACGCCGTCGACGGCCCGGTCCACGTCGGCCCGCGCCGACCGCCAGGGCTTGCCGATCTCCCGGACCAGCAGCAGCGCGAGGAGGTCTCGGTGTTCGGTGAGGGCGTCGAGGGTGGCCGTGACCCGGGCCCGCCGTTCGGCGAGCGGGACGTGCCGCCAGGCGCGGTGCTGGTCGAGGGCGGCGCGGACCGCCCGGTGGGCGGTGTCGCCGTCGAGCCGTGGCGGACCGGCGACGGGGGTGCCGTCGACCGGGCTGACGGCGGGCAGGGTTCTTCCGCCCGGCCGCCAGGCCGCGCCCCAGAGGTTGAGGACGTGGTCGTCCCGGAACGCCTCGGGGGCGACGGCGAGGCAGCGGCTCCAGGCGTCGGACCAGGCGGTGCCCGCTTTGAGGGTGAGCGTCGGGGGTGGCGTCGGGGCGGGGGTCGAGGTCGGTGGGTCGGTCGGGGTGAGGGTTGCCATCGTGTGCTGCTCCGCTCTCGGTGCACGGTCGGGGGCGGGAGGTGCGTGGCGCGGCGGGCGTGAGGCGGCTTGGCTGTGTGCGCGGGGTGGGTGCGGCGCGGTGCACGAGGAGATGGAGAGGGAGACGCGGGACAGAGCGCGCGGGGAGACCGGTGACGGAGATGTGGGACAAGGCGCGCGGGGAGATCGGTGCCGGAGATGCGGGACAAGGCGCGCGCGGAGATCGTGCGCCGGAGCGCCCGGGAAGACGCGCGCCCAGGTGCGCCCATGGGCGCGTGCAGGGGCGCCGGCGTCGTCCGCGCTCCTCGCTTCCGCTTCCCCGCGCCCCCTCACCGTCACCGCTGCCGCTGCCGCTGCCGCTGCCGTCAAACGATCGCCGTGCGCATCCCACCTTCGAGGTGCGCGAGGACGAGCCCCGCCGTCTCCGTCGGTGTCTGGCCGACCCGTACGCCTGCCGCCTCCAGCGCCTCCTTCTTCGCGCGGGCGGTGCCCGACGAGCCGGAGACGATGGCGCCCGCGTGACCCATCGTCCTGCCCTCGGGGGCGGTGAATCCGGCGATGTAGGCGACGACCGGCTTGGTGACGTGGTCGCGGATGTGGGCGGCGGCGCGTTCCTCCGCGTCGCCGCCGATCTCTCCGATGAGGACGATCAGTTCGGTGTCGGGGTCGTCCTGGAAGGCGGTGAGGCAGTCGATGTGGGTGGTGCCGACGACGGGGTCGCCGCCGATGCCGACGCAGGTCGAGAAGCCGACGTCGCGCAGCTCGTGCATGAGTTGGTAGGTGAGGGTGCCCGATTTGGAGACGAGGCCGATCCGTCCTGGCTTGGTGATGTCGGCGGGGATGATGCCCGCGTTGGAGCGGCCTGGCGTGATGAGGCCGGGGCAGTTGGGGCCGATGACGCGCGTGCCCCTGGACCTCGCGTGGGCGTGGAAGGCGACGGCGTCGTGGATGGGGACGCCTTCGGTGATGACGACGGCGAGGCCGATCCCGGCGTCGGCTGCCTCCATGACGGCCGCTCCGGCGAAGGCGGGCGGCACGAAGACGACCGTGACGTCGGCGCCGGTGGCGTCGATGCCCTCGCGCACGGTGCCGAAGACGGGGAGGGCACGGCCGTCGACGTCGACCGTGCGGCCCGCCTTGCGCGGGTTGACGCCGCCGACGACGTCCGTGCCGGCGGCGAGCATGCGCCGGGTGTGCCGCATGCCTTCGGCGCCTGTCATGCCCTGGACGAGGATCTTGCTCTTCTCGGTGAGATAGATGGCCATGCGGTCGCGTCTCCCTAGGCGGTGGTCGCGAGTCGGGCGGCCCGGCGGGCGGCGCCGTCCATGGTGGTGGCCTGCTCGATCAGCGGATGGGCGCGGGCGTCGAGGACGGCCCGGCCGCGGGCCGCGTTGTTGCCGTCGAGGCGGACGACGAGCGGTCTGGTCAGCCGGACGGTGTCGAGCGCCGTGACGATGCCCTCGGCGACGGCGTCGCAGGCGGTGATGCCGCCGAAGACGTTGACGAGGACGGCTCTGACGTCCGGGTCGGAGAGGATCACGGACAGTCCGTCGGCCATGACCCTGGCGGAGGCGCCGCCGCCGATGTCGAGGAAGTTGGCGGGGCGGGCGCCGCAGCCCGCGACCACGTCGAGGGTGGACATGACGAGTCCCGCGCCGTTGCCGATGACGCCGACCTCGCCGTCGAGTTTCACGTAGGTGAGGCCCTTGGCGGCGGCCTTCGCCTCCAGGGTGTCCTCGGGTTCGGCGTCGGGGCCTCTCCACCGCGCGTGCCGGAAGCGGGCGTTGTCGTCGAGGGTGACCTTGCCGTCAAGAGCGACGATCCGGCCCTCTTCGGTGCGCACCAGCGGGTTGACCTCGACGAGGAGGGCGTCCTCGCGGACCAGTACCTGCCAGAGCCGTACCAGGACGTCGACGGTCTGCGGGGGCAGTCCCGCCGCGTCGGCGATCTCGCGTGCCTTCGCCGAGGTGACGCCCTCGGCGGGGTCGACGGGGACCCGGGCCACGGCCTCGGGGTGGGCCGCGGCGACCTCCTCAATGTCCGTGCCGCCCTCGGCGGAGGCGATCGCGAGAAAGGTTCCGGCCGTGCGGTCGAGGACGTACGAGACGTAGAACTCGCTCTCGACGGCGACGGGCTGGGCCAGCATCACGGTGCGGACCTGGTGCCCGTCGATGTTCATGCCGAGGATGCGGCGTGCCGTCAGTTCCGCCGCGGCGGGGTCGGCGGCGAACCTCACTCCGCCCGCCTTGCCTCGTCCACCGGTCCTCACCTGCGCTTTGACCACGACCCGGCCGCCGAGGCCGCGGGCCATCGCGCGGGCCTCCGTGGGCGAGTCGGTGACCTCGGCCCTCGGTACCACGATGCCGTGCGCGTCGAAGAGTTGCCTTGCCTGGTGCTCGTACAGGTCCATCTCGGCTCCTGTCTGAAAGTGCCGCACGCCCCCTGGACACCACCCACCGGATGCGGGATAACAAGCTTCATACAGTATTCGTCGACTGTATGCAATCTACCGCGAGAGAGCTCCAACCCCCTACGAAGGGACAGGACTTCGCCATGCCCGACGACACCCAGGACGTCATTTCCGGTGGTCATCTCGTTGCCAAGGCGCTGAAGGCCGAGGGGGTCGACCGCATCTACACCCTGTGCGGCGGCCACATCATCGACATCTACGACGGCTGCGTCGACGAGGGCATCGAGGTCGTCGACGTCCGCCACGAACAGGTCGCCGCGCACGCCGCCGACGGCTACGCCCGGATCACCGGCAGGCCGGGCTGCGCCGTCGTCACCGCGGGCCCCGGCACCACCGACGCCGTCACCGGCGTCGCCAACGCCTTCCGCGCGGAGTCCCCGATGCTGCTGATCGGCGGCCAAGGCGCCCTGACCCAGCACAAGATGGGCTCCCTCCAGGACCTCCCGCACGTCGACATGATGGCGCCGATCACCAAGTTCGCGGCGACCGTCCCCGACACCGCGCGCGCCGCCGACATGGTCTCCATGGCGTTCCGCGAGTGCTACCACGGGGCGCCGGGGCCCTCCTTCCTGGAGATCCCGCGCGATGTGCTGGACGCCAAGGTCCCGGCCGCCGCGGCGCGCGTGCCCCGGCAGGGCGCCTACCGCGCCTCGACCCGGTCCGCGGGCGACCCGGACGCCGTCGAGAAACTCGCCGACCTGCTGGTGCACGCGGAGAAGCCGGCCGTCCTGCTGGGCAGTCAGGTGTGGACGACCCGGGGCACCGAGGCCGCCGTCGACCTCGTCAGGACCCTCAACATCCCCGCCTACATGAACGGCGCGGGACGCGGCACCCTCCCGCCCGGCGACCCGCACCACTTCCAGCTCTCGCGCCGGTACGCCTTCTCGCACGCCGACGTGATCGTCATCGTCGGTACCCCCTTCGACTTCCGGATGGGCTACGGCAAACGCCTCTCGCCGGACGCGACCGTCGTGCAGATCGACCTCGACTACCGCACCGTCGGCAAGAACCGCGACGTCGACCTCGGGATCGTCGGCGACGCCGGACTGGTGCTTTCGTCGGTGGCCGAGGCCGCCTCCGGGCGGATCGACGGCGGGGCGTCGCGGCGCAAGGAGTGGCTCGACGAACTGCGCGCGGTCGAACAGGCCGCCCTCGCGAAGCGGTTGCCGAGCCTGCGCTCCGACGCCTCGCCGATCCACCCGTACCGGCTGGTCAGCGAGATCAACGACTTCCTCACCGAGGACTCGATCTACATCGGCGACGGCGGCGACATCGTCACCTTCTCCGGGCAGGTCGTCCAGCCCAAGTCGCCAGGACACTGGATGGACCCGGGTCCGCTGGGCACCCTCGGCGTCGGCGTGCCCTTCGTGCTGGCCGCCAAGCAGGCACGCCCCGACAAGGAGGTCGTCGCCCTCTTCGGGGACGGCGCCTTCTCCCTCACCGGCTGGGACTTCGAGACGCTCGTCCGCTACGACCTCCCCTTCGTCGGCATCGTCGGCAACAACTCCTCGATGAACCAGATCCGTTACGGCCAGGCCCAGAAGTACGGCCCGGAGCGCGAGCGGGTCGGCAACACCCTCGGCGACGTCCGCTACGACGAGTTCGCCCGGATGCTCGGCGGCCACGGCGAGGAGGTCCGCGACCCCGCCGACATCGCCCCCGCGCTCCGGCGTGCCCGCGAGTCCGGCAAGCCGTCGCTGATCAACGTCTGGGTCGACCCGGACGCGTACGCCCCCGGAACCATGAACCAGACGATGTACAAGTGAGGTGACCCTCATGACCGGCACAGCGGCCAAGGCACTCGAAGGAATCCGCGTCCTCGACATGACGCACGTCCAGTCCGGACCCTCCGCGACCCAACTGCTCGCCTGGCTCGGCGCGGACGTCGTCAAACTGGAGGCACCGTCGGGTGACATCACGCGCAGGCAGTTGCGTGACCTCCCCGACGTCGACTCCCTCTACTTCACGATGCTCAACTGCAACAAGCGGAGCATCACCCTCAACACCAAGACCCCGCGCGGCAAGGAGATCCTCACCGAGCTGATCCGCCGCTCCGACGTCCTGGTCGAGAACTTCGGGCCGGGCGCGGTCGACCGGATGGGCTTCACCTGGGACCGGGTCCAGGAGATCAATCCACGGATCGTCTATGCCTCCATCAAGGGGTTCGGCGAGGGCCCGTACACCGATTTCAAGGCGTACGAGGTCGTCGCGCAGGCCATGGGCGGGTCGATGTCGACCACCGGTTTCGAGGACGGGCCGCCGCTGGCGACGGGAGCCCAGATCGGGGACTCGGGGACGGGTGTGCACGCCGTGGCGGGGATACTCGCCGCGCTGTTCCAGCGTGAGCGCACCGGGCGTGGTCAGCGGGTGAACGTGGCCATGCAGCACGCTGTGCTCAACCTCTGCCGGGTGAAGCTGCGCGATCAGCAGCGCCTGGCCCACGGCCCGCTCTCCGAATACCCCAACGACGACTTCGGCGCCGAAGTTCCCCGGTCCGGGAACGCGTCCGGCGGCGGCCAGCCCGGCTGGGCGGTCAAGTGCGCGCCGGGCGGCCCCAACGACTACGTGTACGTCATCGTGCAGCCCGTCGGCTGGCGGCCGTTGAGCGAGCTGATCGGCCGGCCCGAACTGGCCGACGACCCGGACTGGGCGACACCGGAGACCCGGCTGCCGAAGCTCGGCAAGATGTTCCAGCTGATCGAGGAATGGTCCTCGACGCTCCCCAAGTGGGAGGTGCTGGAGAAGCTCAACGGCCACAACATCCCGTGCGGGCCGATCCTGTCGACCAGGGAGATCATCGAGGACGCCTCGCTGGTCGCCAACGAGATGGTCGTCACCGTGCCGCACCCCGAACGCGGCGAGTTCGTGACCGTGGGCAGCCCGCTCAAGCTCTCCGACTCCCCCGTGGACGTGACGAGCTCGCCGCTGCTCGGCGAGCACAACGCGGAGGTGTACGGCGGTGAGCTGGGGCTCGGCGACGACGAACTGCGCCTGCTCGTCTCGGACGGAGTGATCTGACGTGATGGCGGAAGACCGGAAGCAGAAGGTGCGCGCGCTCCTCGACGCGGTGCGCTCCGAGGGACGGCTCGCGCTGACCGCGCCCGAGGGCAAGGTGATCGCGGACGCCTACGGGATCGCCGTGCCGGGCGAGGAGGTGGCCGGCGACGTCGACGAGGCGGTGGCGTACGCGGCGCGCTTCGGCGGGCCCGTCGTGATGAAGATCGTCTCGCCGGACATCCTCCACAAGACCGACGCCGGCGGTGTGGTCGTCGGCGTGGAGGGCGCAGCCGACGTCCGGGCCGCGTTCCACCGGATCGTCACGAACGCGCGCGCGTACGACGCGACCGCGCGCGTCGAGGGCGTCCAGGTCCAGGAGTTGCTGCCGCAGGGGCAGGAGGTCATCGTCGGGGCGGTCACCGATCCGACGTTCGGGAAGGTCGTCGCGTTCGGGCTCGGCGGGGTGCTCGTGGAGGTCCTGAGGGACGTCACGTTCCGGCTGGCGCCCGTCAGCGCCGACGAGGCGCTGTCGATGCTGGACTCCGTCCGGGCGGCGGAGGTCCTGCGCGGGGTGCGGGGACAGGCGGGCGTGGACCGGTGGGCGGTCGCCGAGCAGATCAGGCGGGTGTCGCAGCTGGTGACGGACTTCCCGGAGATCGGCGAGGTCGACCTCAACCCGGTGATCGCGACCCCGGAGGGCGCGGTCGCCGCCGACATCCGCGTCATCCTCGCCGAACGGCAGCCGCCGCCCCGGCGCAGGTACGCGCGCGAGGAGATCCTCGCCTCCATGCGGCGCCTGATGGAACCGTCGTCGGTCGCCGTGATCGGCGCCTCCAACGAACCGGGCAAGATCGGCAACTCGGTGATGCGCAACCTCGTCGACGGCGGGTTCGCCGGTGAGATCCATCCGGTGAACCCGAAGGCCGACGACATCCTCGGCCGCAAGGCGTACCGGAGCGTCATCGACGTGCCCGGTGAGGTGGATGTGGCGGTCTTCGCGATCCCCGCCAGGTTCGTGGCCGCGGCCCTGGAAGAGGTGGGCCGCAAGAAGATACCCAACGCCGTGCTGATCCCCTCGGGGTTCGCGGAGACCGGCGAGATCGCCCTCCAGGACGAGATCGTGGCCATCGCCGAACGGCACGGCGTCCGGCTGCTCGGTCCTAACATCTACGGCTACTACTCGACCTGGCACGACCTCTGTGCCACGTTCTGCACGCCCTACGACGTCAAGGGCGGGGTGGCGCTGACCTCTCAGTCGGGCGGGATCGGCATGGCCGTCCTGGGCTTCGCGCGGACCACGAGGACGGGTGTGTCGGCGATCGTCGGGCTGGGCAACAAGTCGGACCTCGACGAGGACGACCTGCTGACCTGGTTCGGCCAGGACCCGCACACCGACTGCGTGGCGATGCACCTCGAGGACCTCAAGGACGGGCGGGCCTTCGTGGCGGCGGCGCGCGAGACCGTGCCGAGGAAGCCGGTCGTCGTCCTGAAGGCGGGGCGTACGGCGGCGGGCGCGAAGGCGGCGGGCTCGCACACCGGGGCGCTCGCGGGCGACGACGCCGTCTACGACGACATCCTGCGGCAGGCCGGGGTGATCAGGGCGCCCGGTCTGAACGACATGCTGGAGTACGCGCGCGCGTTGCCCGTGCTGCCCACTCCGCGCGGCGACAACGTCGTCATCATCACCGGGGCGGGCGGCAGCGGGGTGCTGCTCTCGGACGCCGTCACCGACAACGGCCTCTCCCTGATGGAGATCCCGCCGGACCTGGACGCGGCGTTCCGGCGGTTCATCCCGCCCTTCGGGGCGGCGGGCAACCCGGTGGACATCACCGGGGGCGAGCCGCCGTCGACGTACGAGGCGACGATCCGTCTGGGGCTCGAGGATCCGCGCGTCCACGCGCTCGTCCTCGGCTACTGGCACACCATCGTCACTCCCCCGATGGTCTTCGCCGAACTCACCGCGCGCGTGGTGGCCGAGTTCAGGGAGCGGGGCATCGAGAAGCCCGTGGTGGCGTCGCTCGCCGGTGACGTGGAGGTCGAGGAAGCCTGCCAGTACCTCTACGCGCGCGGGGTGGTGGCGTACCCGTACACGACCGAGCGGCCGGTGGAGGTGCTCGGCGCGAAGTACCGCTGGGCGCGCGCGGCGGGCCTGTTGGGGGGCGGTTCATGAGGTGAGGGGTGAGGGGCCGGGCGGCGGTGCGCGCCGGCCCGCCCCGGGGACCCGCGCGTGCACGGAAGGCATGGGACAGGGGGCGCCTGCCAGATCTTTCGACGCAAGGGGGTGCTGCACGATGAGAACCACCGATGGCCAGGTGGCCGTCCCGTACCGCGAGGTGACGGACCGCCACGGCCGGGCGTACCGGATCGGCGAGTCCGACGTCGACCTCATGGGCCGGGCACGTGTCTGGATGGCCGTCCTGCCCTGGGCGGGCATGGCGGCCGTCGCTCTCGCGGGGTGCGCGTTCGCGGTGGCGGGTGAGGTGCTGCACGGGGCGCGTCCCTGGAGCGACGGGCGGCTCCTGTGGCCGCTGGGCGTCTGGGTGTCCTGCCAGGGGGCGGTGGCCCTCTCCACCGGGCGGCTGCGGGCGAGCGGCGGCCTCCCCGCGCGCGTGGCGTTGCCGCTCGGTGCCGCGGCCACCATGGTGGCCGGTCTGCTCCTGGTGTGCGTACCGGACGCGGCGCCCGCCCGGCTCGGCTTCGCGGTGTTCGGGGGCGCGGGCGCCGGGATCGTCCACGCGACCTGTGTGACGACGGCGGGCAGGTGGTACCCGGACCGTCGGGGCGCCGCGACGGCCCTGGTCAGCGGGGGATTTCCGTACGGGCTCGTGCCGCCCGCGTTCCTGCTCGCTCCGCGCGTGGAGGTGCACGGGCACGCGACGGTCCCGGCCGTGCTGGGCGCCGTCGGGTGTCTGGCGACGGCATCGATCGGACGGCTGTTCGAGGAGCCGCCGAGGAACTGGTGGCCCGCGCGTATCGATCCGCTCCGCCCCGGCGGCGCCGCGGCCGTGCGCCCGGGGACGGCACGGAACCCGCCCGCCGTCCGGCAGTTCGGGCCGGGAGAGGCCGCCAGGACGCCCGTCCTGTGGCTGCTGTGGTGCTGTCTGCTCTGCGCGGGCGGCGTCGGCGTCCTCGGCCTCGCCTTCGAGGTGCCGTTCGGTCGGAGCGCGGGGTTCGGGGGCGGGGTCGTCTCCGCGGCACTGTTCGCCGGAGCGGTCGTCAACGGCGTCGGGCTCGGTGCCGTCGGCCTCCTCTCCGACCGCTACGGGCGGCGCGCCACGCTGGTCGTCGTGTGCGTCGCGCTCGGCACCGCGCAGTTCGGTGTGCCGCTGTCGGGCCGGCTCGGCAGCCAGCCGTTCTTCCTGGTCTGCGTCCTGCTGTCCGGCCTCACCGGCGCGGCGGTCCTCCCGCTGCTCGCGTCCATGACGGCCGACTGCTTCGGCGAGAACGACCTCGCCGCCCACCACGGCCTCGTCCACAGCGCGACGGCGGCGGCCGGCCCGGCCGTCGCGGCGCTCGGCGCGGGGCCGCTCGGCGCGCGCGACTTCCATGGCGCGTTCGTCCTGGCGGGCTCCCTGGGGCTCGCCTCCTCCGTACTGGCGCTCTTCCTGACCGCTCCGGGCCGCCCGAAGGTCCGGCGCGTCGTCCCCAACCCGCAACCGCTCGGCGAGGAGATGGCCTGACATGTCCGCGGAACCCACCGCAGCAGGCACGTCGTCGGCAGAACCCGACGTAGCCCACCGTCCCTACCGTGAAGTGACCGACACCCGAGGCCGCGTGTACCGCGTCGGCGAGAGCGACCGGGACATCCTCGGCCACTCCCGCAAGATCATGGTGTACCTGCCGTGGCTCGCCATGATGGCGATCAGTGTCTTCGAGTACGCGTACGGCTCGGCGGAGGACACCCTGTCCCACGCGCACGGCTGGACGCAGAGCAACACCTTCTGGATCCTCAGCGTCTGGGTGTTCTTCCAGGCGGGCATCGCCTTCCCAGCGGGCTGGCTGCGCGAGAAGGGCGTCCTGACGGCCCGCAGGGCCATGTTCACCGGCTCCGCGATGTGTCTGGTCGGGTTCTTCGCCCTGTCGCATCTGAGCAACGTGTGGCTGGCCGTGCTCGGCTTCGGCGTGATCGGGGGCATCGGCGCCGGGTTGATCTACGCGACCTGCATCAACATGGTCGGCAAGTGGTTCCCGGAACGCCGGGGTGCCCGTACGGGTTTCGTCAACGGCGGCTTCGCGTACGGGTCGCTGCCGTTCATCTTCATCTTCAACTACGCCTTCGACACGGCTAACTACCACCGGGTCCTGGATCTGATCGGCTGCTACATCCTGATCGTGGTCTTCGGGTGCGCGTTCTTCTTCAAGGACCCGCCGAAGAACTGGTGGCCCGCCGACATCGACCCGCTGACGTTCGCCGGTGACGCGAAGAACGCGGCGAGCCTCGCGAAGAACCCCCCAGCGGTGCGGCAGTACACACCGAAGGAGGCCGTCAGGACGGGGATGCTGCCGCTGATGTGGGTGGCCATCGTGATGACCGCGGGGGTGTCGATCTTCGGGATCTCCTTCCAGGTCGACTACGCCAAGGAGGTCGGCTTCGGGCCGCTGGTGGCCGCCTCCTCCATGGGCGTCATGGCGGTCATCAACGGTGTCGGGCGCGGGGTCGTGGGCTGGCTGTCGGACAAGTGGGGCCGCAAGTCGACCCTGGTGTTCGTCATCGTGGTGCTGGGGCTCTCCCAGTTCGGCGTGATCCTGGCGGGCGAGGTGCGGAGCGAGTGGCTGTTCCTGGTCTTCGCGTTCCTGTCCGGGTTCGGCGGCGGCGCGTTCTACCCGATGTTCGCGGCCCTGACACCGGACTACTTCGGGGAGAACTACAACGCCTCCAACTACGGTCTCGTGTACAGCGGCAAGCTGATCAGCGGTCTCTTCGGCGGCGGCCTCGGCTCCATGGTGGTCGCGGCCTGGGGCTACAACGGCGCCTACGCGCTGGCGGGCGGCGTCTCGATGGTCGCGGCCGGCATCGCGCTGCTGCTGCGGCAGCCGGGCCGCGGCGGCGAGGTGACGGCGGTCGCCCGGCCGCGCACCTCCGGCTGACGACGGCGCGCACGCGCGCGTGAGGAGGCCCTCCCCGGTTGCGGGGAGGGCCTCCTCACGGCTGGGCGCGGTTCAGCACTTCTCGCGCAGGGAGTGCAGATAGGCGCTGGAGCGGCGGGCGAAGCGGAGGGAGTCGGTGGGCTGGTCGTGCTCGGTCTGCCAGTGGTGGGCGAGGCGCTCGCCGCGCAGCCGGGTCACCGCGGACAGGAACTTCTGGTAGTCGATGTCGCCGTCGCCGACGTCGACCATCCGGTAGCCGAACTGGTTCTGCGGGTCACTGACGCCGTCCTTGACATGGAAGAGGGGGTAGCGGTGCGGCTGCCGCAGGACGTAGGCGAGCGGATCGAACGGCGCGGGCCTGCCGTCGGGCCGGGTGGAGAAACGGAACTGGCCCGCGTACGCCCAGAAGATGTCCATCTCCAGGAACACCAGGTCGGGGTCGGTCTCGGCGAGCAGGACGTCGTAGAGCCTGACCTTGGGGTTGTCGCTGGCGAAGCCGAACTCGTCGGAGTGGTTGTGCTGGTAGAACTTCATGCCGCGCGCCCGCGCCGCCGCGCCGTACCTGTTGAAGTCGGCGGCGGCGCGCTTCCAGGCGTCCACGGTGTCGCCGTAGCGGAACGGGCCCGAGGCGGTGCCGATGTGCTTGAGGCCGAGGGCCTGGGCGTCGTCGAGGACCTTGGTGAGGTTCTCGGCGAAGGTGTAGGCGTTCGGGTCGTTCGCGTAGTAGCCGACGTGGCTGCCGATCGGGGTGAGGCCGTGGTCCCGGGCCAGCCGGCGCAGCTGGGCCAGGGTGATGGCCCCCGCGGAGCCCTGGGTGTATCCGGCGAACTCGACCTCGTCGTAGCCGTACCGCTCCAACTCCGCGAAGACGGCGGCGAAGCCGAGCGTGGAGACCTTGTCGCGCAGGCTGTACAGCTGCACCCCGAGCCGGCCGGGGGGCAGCAGGGCGCGGCCCCGGCCGTGACCGTGCCCGGCGGCGGAGGTGGCGGGTTCCGCGGGGGCGCGGGACGCGGAGGACGGGGACGCGGCGGCGGGGGTGGCCGCGGCGCCCAGCAGCGCGGCCGCGGTGCCGCCCGCGGCGACGCCCAGCATGCCCCGTCTGGTCAGGCGGTGGGTGAGTTCGGGGTCGGAGTGCGAAATGCGGCTCATGTCTGGAACTCCTCGGGATCGCGGGCCGTTGTCAGTGGTGAGTGCTTCACTGGTGACCAGTCAGGAGAGACCGGCCAGTTGGAGCAGGAGCGACTTGACGTCGGTGGCCGCGAGGCGGTCGCCGACAGCACGGGGGGTGGAGCAGATGAGGAGCGGACCGTCGTCGTCGCTCGCCGGAAGGCGGCCGTGGCTGCCTCGAATAGGTGACGGGTCGAGCGGCACGACCGCCATCCGGTAGCGCATGCCGAGTCGCTTGCGGGCCAGCGCGCCGGCCGCCTTGACCTTGACGTACGGGTCGAGCGGGTCCATGAACAGTTCGACCGGGTCGTAGCCGGGTTTGCGGTGGATCTCGACGAGCTGCGCGAAGTCGGGCGCACGGCTGTCGTCGAGCCAGTAGTAGTACGTGAACCAGGCGTCGGGTTCCGCGACGGCGACGAGTTCGCCGGCTCGCGGGTGGTCGAGGTGATGGGCCTTCTTGCCCTCGTCGTCGAGGAGTCGCTCGACCCCGGGCAGCTCGGCGAGGACGGCTCGCACGGCGTCGACGTCCTCGGGTCTGCGCACATACACATGGGCGATCTGGTGGTCGGCGACCGCGAAGGCGCGGGAGGCCATCGGGTCCAGGTACTCCATGCCGTCCTGGGTGTGGACCTCGAGGAGTCCGGCGCGGCGCAGGGCCCGGTTGATGTCGACGGGCCGGTCCACGCGGGTGATGCCGTACTCGGAGAGGACGACGACGGTACGGCCCTCGGCTCGGGCGTCGTCGAGGAGCGGGGCGACGGCCGTGTCCAGGTCGGTGGCCGCCCGCAGGGAGCGCGGGTCGTCCGGGCCGAAGCGCTGGAGGTCGTAGTCGAGGTGAGGGAGGTAGCAGAGCGCCAGGTCCGGGTGGCGGGTGCGCAGGATGTGCCGGGTCGCGTCGATGATCCACCGGCTGGAGACCAGGTCGGCGCCGGGTCCCCAGAAGTGGAACAGCGGGAAGGTGCCGAGCAGTTCGGTGAGTTCGTCGTGCAGCTCGGGGGGCCGGGTGTAGCAGTCGGGTTCCTTGCGGCCGTCGGCGTAGTAGACGGGACGGGGGGTGACGGTGAGGTCGGTGTCGGCGCCCATCGCGTACCACCAGCAGATGTTGGCGACGGTGTAGCCGGGGTGGGCGCGGCGGGCGGCGTCCCAGAGCTTGTCGCCGGCGACGAGGCCGTTGTGCTGGCGCCACAGGAGGACGTCGCCCAGCTCGCGGAAGTACCAGCCGTTGCCGACGATGCCGTGCTCGGACGGGTGGGTGCCGGTGAGGAAGGTGGACTGGGCGGCGCAGGTGACAGCGGGCAGGACGGTACCGAGGGCGGCGCGCGAGCCGGCCCCCGCGAGCCGCTTGAGATGGGGCATGTGGTCGAGGAGACGGGGGGTGAGGCCGACGACGTCGAGGACGAGGAGCGGGGTGGGCCGCGGCTCGGCGGCAGGGGTGCTCATGGGAGTTCCTTCAGGCCGAGGTCGGTCAACAGGTCTCGGGCGAGGATGAGTTCGGCGGCGATGCCGTCGGCGAGCTGGGCCCGGCCGCGGGGCCGCAGCGCGGCGGGGAGGGCCTGCCAGGTGTAGGTCTCGACCTCCAGGTGGCGGGTGAGCGGGTGCGGACCGCCGACCAGCCGGGCGAGGGCGGCCTCCAGGACGGGGAGCGTGGAGGTGAGGGGCGCGGCGGGGGCCGCGTGCAGCGGGACGTGGAAGTGGGCACGCCAGGGCGCCGCGTCCGGGAGGGTGTCCGCGGCGAGTGCCTCGCCGAGGTCGTCGGTGCCGCGCAGGCCGGCGGCGGTGGCGGTGCGGGTCTGGTGCAGGAAGCGGGGTTCGTCGAAGGCGGCGAGCGCGGCGCGGACCTCGGGCAGGTGGGGGTGCTCGGCGTGCAGGGCCGCCGACAGCTGGGACTTGACGACGGGCACACCGGCGGCGACGAGAGCGTCGAGGGCGGTGTGCGGGTCTTCGAAGGAGGTGGCGAGATGGCAGGTGTCGACGCACACGCCGATCCGCGGGTGGGCGAGCGCGGTCAGCGGGGTGAGGGCGTCGGCGGTGGTCTCGACGACACAGCCCGGTTCGGGTTCCAGGCCGACGCGGATGGAGCGGCCGGTGAGTTCGTGGAGGGCGTCGAGGCGTTCGGCGAGGGTGGCGAGAGCGGCGCGGGCCTTCTCGGCGCGCGGCTCGCCGTAGGCGGTGCGCCAGGCGAGCGGCAGGGTGGAGACGCTGCCCTCGGTGACGTCGTCGGGCAGCAGATGGGCGAGGACCCGGGCGAGGGAGGTGGTGTGGTGCAGACGTTCGGGGTCGGCCCAGTCGGGGCGGTAGACGCGGTACTTGACCTCCTCGGCGCCGAAGCCCTCATAGGGGAAGCCGTTGAGAGTGACGACCTCGAGTCCGCGCCGGTCCAGTTCGGCACGCAGGCCGCGCAGTGCGGACGGGTCGGTGACCAGGGCGTGGGCGGCGTCCTTGGCGAGCCAGAGTCCGATGCCGAGGCGGTCGCGGCCCAGGCGCCTGCGGACCGGCTCGCAGTGGTCGCGGAGTTGGGCGAGCACGCCGTCGAGGGTCTCCGCGGGGTGGACGTTGGTGCAGTACGCGAGGTGGACGACGGAGCCGTCGGGGTGCCGGAAGCGCATGGCTCACTCCCCGCCGCGCAGCACGGAGTTGCCCTCGTGGGTGGCGTCGGTCGCGGTGACGTCAAGGGCGAGCCGGCCGCTGAGCCCGTAGAACGCGACGGGGTTGCGCCACAGCACCTGGTCGACGTCGTCCTCGGTGAAGCCCCGCGCGAGCATCAGGTCGCCGACCCGGCGGGTCTTGAGGGGGTCGCTGCTGCCCCAGTCGGCGGCGGAGTTCACCAGCACCTGTTCGGGGCCGTAGGTCCGCAGGAGCGCGACCATCCGCTCCTCGTCCATCTTGGTGTCGGGATAGACGGAGAAGCCGAGCCAGCAGCCGCTGTCCTTGGCCTCCTTGACGGTGGTCTCGTTGAGGTGGTCGACCAGGACCCGGTCCGGGGGCAGCGCGGACTCGTGGACCGCGTCGAGGGTGCGGCGCAGTCCGGCGAGCTTGTCGCGGTGCGGGGTGTGGACGAGCGCGGGAAGCGCGTGGTCGGCGGCGAGTTGGAGCTGGGCGGCGAGGGCGGTGTCCTCGGCGGGGGTCATCGAGTCGTAGCCGATCTCCCCGACGGCGACGACCTGGTCCTTGACGAGATAGCGCGGCAGTTCGTCGAGGACGGGGAAGCAGCGCGGGTCGTTCGCCTCCTTGGGGTTGAGGGCGATCGTGCAGTGGTGGGCGATGCCGTACTGCGCGGCGCGGAAGGGCTCCCAGCCCAGGAGGGAGTCGAAGTAGTCGAAGAAGGAGTGGGGTGAGGTGCGGGGCTGGCCGAGCCAGAAGGAGGGTTCGACGACGGCGCGGACGCCGGCCGCGCGCATCGCCCGGTAGTCGTCGGTGGTCCGTGACGTCATGTGGATGTGGGGGTCGAAGATGCGCATCAGGACTCCTTGCCGTCGGTGCCGTGCGGGCCGTGGTCGGCGGCCTGCGCGGGTGGGGTGGCGGTGGGGTCGGTGAGGGCCAGCACGCGGTACAGGTCCTCGGGCACGCGGCGTCCCGCGGCGGTCCGTTCGGCGGCGTGGTCGCCGAGCATCCGGGCGAGTTCCACGTCACCGTGGGCGCGGCGCTCCAGGTCGGCGATCCCGGTCACGGGCACCCCGGTGAACAGGCACTTCAGGACGGCGTGGCGCCAGAGGTGGGGAGGGAGGTGCCGGGCGGCGTAGGGGCCGACGGCGGCGGCGACCAGGCGGGTGTCGTTGGTCCGCAGGGCGTCCTCGACGAGCGGGCGGGCGTCGGGTCCCGCCACGAGGTGGGGCAGGGCGTGCAGCACGGCGCGGCGTTCGGCGGCGGTGCCCTGGGAGTAGACGCGGGTCAGGGCGTCGGTCCCGGCGCGGGCGGCGTGCAGGATCAGGACGCGGACGGCGTCGGCGTGATCGTGCCCGCACCGGCGACCGGCCTCGGCGAGCCGCAACTCCCACACAGCGAGCGGACCGTGCAGGCCGGGCTGCGAGTCGGCCTCGCGAAGGGCTTGGTCGAGCCAGGCACGGGCGGGCGGGGTGAGGTGGGGGGTGAGGTCGGCGTACAGGGTGGAGGGGGTGGGGAGGGGGGCGGGGGCGGGGGCCCCCGGAGTGGCTTTGGTGGTGCAGGCGGGCGTCTCCGGGGTGGCGGGGAGGGCGGGCGCGGTGGCCCCAGGGGTGGCTGGGACGGCGGGAGTGCTCGTCTCCGCGGCTGACGGGTCTGACGGGTCTGACGGGTCTGACGGGTCTGACGGGTCTGACGGGTCAGCCTGGGTGGTGGCTGTGGCGGTGGCGGGCGTCTCCGGGGACGGCCGGGTTGTCCGCGTCGGCGGGGTCGGGTCGGTCGACCGGGTGGTGCGGGGGTGGGTCATGGGGTGCGGCTCCCTTCGGGGGTGGCCGTCGGGGCGCCGCGGGATGCGGAGGCGTCGGGCGTGGAGGCCGCCTGGGCTGCCGCATGGTGGAGGAAGGGGAGGGAGCGTTCTGCCTGGCGTGGGCCCTCGTGGGAGTGGCGGGGCAGTTCGACGACGGTGAGGCCCTGGTAGCCGGTGGCGGCGAGGGCCGCGAGGACGGGCGGGAAGTCGATCTCGCCGGTGCCGAACGGGAGGTGTTCGTGGACACCGCGCCGCATGTCCTCGATCTGGACGTGGCGCAGCCAGGGGGCGGCGGCGCGGACGCAGTCGGCGGGAGGGAGGGGTTCGAGGCACTGGCAGTGGCCGAGGTCGAGGGTGAGACCGAGGTGGTCCGGGTCGCCGAGAGTGCGGCGGAGGTGGTGGAAGTCGGCGAGGGTGGCGAGGAGGTGGCCGGGTTCGGGTTCGACGGCGAGCGGGACGCCCGCGGTGGCGGCGGCTGCCAGGACGGGGGCGAGGGCGTCGGCCAAGCGATTCCACGCGGTGTCGGACGTGGTGTCGGCGGGCGTGACGCCGCTGAAGCAGTGCACGGCGTGGGCGCCGAGGTCGGCGGCGATGTCGACCGCGCGCAGCAGCAGGTCGACGCGTCGGGCCCGGTCGTCGGGGTCAGGGTCGAGCAGTGAGGGGCCGTGTTTGCGGCGCGGGTCGAGCACGTAGCGGGCACCGGTCTCGACGGTGACGTCCAGGCCGAGGGAGTCCAGGCGGCGGGCCACGTGCTTGACGCGGGTGGGGAGGTCGGGGGCGAAGGGGTCCAGGTGCATGTGGTCGAGGGTCAGGCCGACGCCGTCGTAACCGAGGTCGGCCAGGAGGGAGAGGGCGTCGTCGAGACGGAGGTCGGCGAGTCCGTTGGTGCCGTAGCCGAAACGGAGGGAGGTGGGGGGCCGCTGCGGGGTCATGTGACGCTCACCTTTCTCGCGAACCTCCTGGCGAGCGGGGCGAGGGCCGCGACCAGGAGGGCGGTGGGGGTGGAGCCGGCGCGGGCGGTGAGGGCGGCCTGGAGGGGGATCGTGGCGCGGATGCCGCCTGCGACGGCTCGTTGGGTGAGGGGAGGCGACGGGTTGAGAGCCGCGTGCAGGTAGGGGCGGGCGGCGGTGGCCGGGTAGGCGACGGCGAGCGCGACACGCAGGGCCTGGGAGGTGCGGTCGAGGGGACGCGGGGTCCGGCTGGAGGAAGGGGCCGGAGTGGTCTGGGGGTGCGTGTCGGTGGCCCGGGGGTACCTGTCGGAGGCCCGGGGGTGCGTGTCGGTGGCCCGGGGGTGCGTGTCGGTGGCCCGGGGTGGGGTCGGCGCGTCGGAGGTGAAGGCCGGTCGACGCGAGGCCCGTGTGCCCGAATGGTCGAGGGGCGGCGCGTCAGAGGTCGGGGCCAGTGGGCGCGCGGCCTGTGGGCCCGGCTGAGCGGGGCTCGGCTTCTCCCGGTGGCCTGTCCGGGGGCGGCGGGTCAGCAGGTGGGTCAGGACGCCGGTGGTGACCAGGGCGGCCAGGGGCACCAGGGGTGAGCCGCCGGTTGTCTCCCGGCGGGAGACGGTCGTCACGGCGAGGGTGTGGGTGGCGAGCAGGGTCGCGGACGGGACGGCGTCGCGGGCGCGGCCGGTGGTCGCGGCGGCGCCGAGGAGAAGGTCGAGTCCTCGGGCCGCGGCCATGGCGACCGGACCGGCCGGGGTGTGCTTCAGGGCGAGGTCGTAGGCCCAGATGGTGGCCGCCAGGGGTGCGGCGACCGCGAGTGCGGGGCGGCCCGCGCGGGCCGCGAGGGTCAGTCCAGCGGCCGTGAGGACGCAGGACGCGGCGATGGCGGAGGCTGGGCGGACGCGACCAGAAGGGAGGGGACGATGGGGGCGGTCGCGGGTGTCCTCGTCGCGGTCGGCCCAGTCGTTGAGGGCCATGCCGGCCTCGTAGAGGCAGAGGGAGGAACCGATGGCGAGGAGCGTGCGGGAGTTGACGGTGGCCGAGGCCGCGGCGGCGCCGGCCAGGGCGTCGCCGGGGACGGTGAACAGCGCGGGGAGGCGCAGGAGTTCGGCCCAGGCACGGAGGTCGGGGGCCACTGGCGTCGCGACGCCGGGTGCTGGGAAGGCGGGGCGGGAGAAAGACACGGCGCCGGGTGCTGGGGAGGCGGGGCGGGAGACAGACGCGACGCCGGGTGCTGGGGAGGCGAGGCCGGAGACAGACGCGACGCCGGGTGCTGCGGTGTCGGCTCCGGAGCCTGCCGCGACGCTGAGCCCTGCGGCATCAGCTCCGGAAACTGTCGCCACGCCGAGCCCTGCCGCGTCGGGTCCGGAAGCTGTCGCCGCGCTGAGGACTACGGCATCAGCTCCGGGAACTCCCGCCGCGCCGAGCCCTGCAACATCGGGTCCCGAGGCTGCCGCGGCTCCGGGCCTCGCGCAATCCGATCCGGAACCTCCCGCCGCGCCGGACACCGCAACATCGGGTCCTGACACTGCCGCGGCTCCGGGCCCCGCGGCATCCGATCCGGAACCTCCCGCCGCGCCGAGCACCGCGGCGTCGGGTCCGGAGACGTCACCATCGCGGGCCTCTCCGGGCACGGCACCGTGACGCCGGGTCACCGGGGCTCCCCGGCTCGGTCGCCCACCGGACGGCTGCCGCCGGGCTCGGGAGAGCCGACGCTCCCGTCGGGTCGATCGCGGTCGACGTACTTGTCATGCCCGCCTTGCCCGTCATGCCCGGCCTGACGGTCACCCGCCTCTCCCTCGCCGCTCCCTCCGCTCTCCCCCGTGCCCTGATCCCCGCGCTCCCCGTGCTCCCCCGCGGCTTTCCCCAGGCGGGTCGCGAAAGCCAGGAGGTCTGTGTACTGGTCGGCCAAGGACGACGGGGCGTCGCCGACCGGGTCCTTGAAGTAGAAGCCCAGTTCGCTCAACGGGCCGGAGATGCCCGCCTCGTGGGCTCGGGAGGTCAGGCGGGCGAGGTCCAGGACGAGGGGGGCGGCGAGGGCCGAGTCACAGCCCTGCCAGATGGTCTGGAGGATCATGCGGGTGCCGAGGAAGCCGTCGAAGGCGATGTGGTCCCAGGCGGTCTTCCAGTCGCCGAGCGCGGGGACGTCGTCGATGTGGACCTCGCCCTCGGGGGTGGTGCCCAGGGTGTCCGCGAGGACGCGTTCCTTGCCGGCGTTCTTCGCCGCTGCGGCGGCCGGGTCGGCGAGGGCGGCGCCGTCGCCGCCGCCGAGCAGGTTGGTGCCTGACCAGGCGCGGACAGTCAGCGCCCGCTGGCGGAACATCGGGCCGAGGACCGAGCGCAGGAGCGTCTGGCCGGTCTTGCCGTCCCGGCCCGCGTACGGCAGGCCACTGGCGGCCAGCCGCTCCGCAAGTGCCGGGTGGTGCAGGCCCGTTGAGGGGGTGAAGTTGACGTAGGGGCAGCCCGCCTCCAGGGCCGCCGCCGCGTACAGGGAGCTGGGCGGGAGGACGTCGCCCGTCGCCGTGGGTTCGGTGGAGGCGACGTTGATCACGACCGTCCGTCGCAGGCCGAGCCGTCGGGTGAAGTCGGTGATGTCGGCGGCGAAGTCGGCGATCAGTTGCCGGGGGCTGCGGGTGTCGCCGGGGGCCGGGCCGCCAGGTCTGATCTCCCGCTCGGCCGCGACGAGTTCGGCGTCGACGGCCGCGGGCAGGCCGGGCGGGAGCACACCCGCCGCCGCGAGCGCCTCGGCGCGTTTGGGCAGCGGGCAGTCGAGTGTGTCGTGGCCGCCGAAGACCAGGGTGGACAGCGGCGGCAGGTCAGCCCCGGCGAACTCGGCCGATTCGGTGACCAGTCCGGTGGGCGGACGCAGGCCCGCCGTGACGGCGGCGCAGCCCGCGACCGCCGTCACGGCCACGGAACCACGGGCACCGATCAGCCAGACACCGACGCGAGGCGGGACAACGGGAGCGGAGGGGGAAGCGGAGGCGGAGGGGGAGGCGGGGGCGGTTACGGGGAGGGTCATGGCGGGCTCCCAGTCGGACGCGTCGGGTGCTGAGTTGAGCGGGGCTGGACAGGGGGAACGGGGCTGGACGGAGCTGGGCAAGCAGCGGAGACGGACAGGCGAGGTGGTGGGGACGGTGGGCGGGAGTCCGGCGTCTCCCGCCCACCGCCGATCAGTCGCCCGGCGGCGCCACCGGGGAACCCGGCCTCACGGTCGGTGAACCCCAGGACACTGACGGGGAGTTCGGTCCTGCGGTCGGGACATCAGGCCGCGCCACCAGGGAATCCGGCCGCGCAGCCGGTGAACCCGGCCCCGGCAACGAGCAGTTCTGCCCCACAGTCGCGAAGCCCTCCCACGCCCTCGGGGGGACCCCACGCCCCCGGGAAACCCGGGGGCGTCGTGGCGATGGACGGTTCCGGGGGCGGCGCCGTCCCCTCCCCCGGCTCCCCCGTCACCGGAGCTCCTTGATCCGGATGTCGCGGAAGGACACCTGGTCGTCGGCTCCGTGGTTCTGGATGCCGATGTGGCCGTCGCGGAGGCTGCGGGCCGGGTCGGTGTTGGTGAAATCGTTGATGCGGACGCCGTTGAGCCAGACGCGCAGGCGTTCGCCCGTCACGCGGATCTCGTACGTGTTCCACTGCCCCGGCGGGTTGAGCGCGCGGTCGCGCTTCTTCAGGTCGGCGGAGCGGAAGCCGTAGACGGAGCCCGTGGTCCTCTCGGGTACGTCGGTGGCGTCGATCTGGATCTCGTAGCCCTGGTCCACGGCGGACCAGGGGTCGTCGGAGGGCGGGAAGCCCACGAACACACCGGAGTTGTCGTCGCCCGACGGGGAGGCCATCTTCCAGTCGAGCTTGAGGGAGTACGAGGAGAAGGCCGCCGCCCGGTACCAGAGCAGGCCCATCCCGCCCGACGAGGTGAGGGTGCCGTCGTCGGCCAGGGTGAACGAGCCGGGGCCCGCCTGCTGCCAGCCGTCGAGGGACGTGCCGTCGAAGAGGGGCCGGTAGCCGTTCTCCGGGCGGCAGTCGGCCTGGGCGTCGCCGATGGCCCAGCGCAGCCCGCCCAACAGGTGGGAGCGGAAGGCGGGTTCGGTGTAGGACTCCTTGGTGTGGCCGCCTCCGGTGTAGAAGGCACGTCCGCCCCGGTAGTTCTGGCACCAGGCGATCGGATGGTCGCCGTTCATGGTGCCGCCGGAGTAGGACGTCTCGTCGAGGGTGGCCAGGACGTGGGCCTGTTCGCGCGGGTTGGAGCGGTAGTTGTACCACTCGTCGGTGCGTTCCCAGACGGGGGCCAGGTCGGCGGTGGCCGGGTGTGCGCGGTCCTCGACGTGGACGGTCGCGGGCTGGATCGCCGGGTGCGACTGGAAGTAGGCGCCGGCGAGGCCGCCGTAGAACTCCCAGTCGTACTCGGTGTCGGCGGCGGCGTGGATGCCGACGTAGCCGCCGCCGTCGCGGATGTAGCCCTCGAACGCCTTCTGTTGGGGTGTGGTGAGGACGTCGCCCGTGGTGGAGAGGAAGACCACCGCGTCGTAGCGGCGCAGGGTGCGGGCGGTGAAGGTGGCCGCGTCCTCGGTGGCGTCGACGGCGAAGCCTCCGGTGGCTCCCAGTTGGCGCAGGGTGTCGATGCCGTCGGGGATGGAGTCGTGGCGGAAGCCGGCGGTCTTGGAGAAGACGAGGACCCGTTTCCCGGTCTCCTTCGGGTGCGAGGACGCGGGTGCCGAGAGTCCGGTGATGAGCAGGGTCGCGCCGACAACGGCGGTTGTCAGCAGGCCGGTTGTACGCATCGCGGTGCCTCCTGTCAGCCGGTGGTGAAGGTGAAGTCGTCGACGTCGAAGAGCGCGCCGGTGCCGCCCTTGAAGACGAGGTAGAGCGTGGTGGTGCCCTTCGGGGCGTGCCGCAGGGTGGCGGTGACGTCCTGGAAGGTCTCCCAGCCGCCGGTCACCGGGACGGTGGCCTTGCCGAGCAGGGTGCCCTTGGGTGAGCCCGCGCGGATCTCCAGGGTGCCGCCGGCGCCGCCGGACGAGACGCGTGCGGTGATCTTCTTGGCGTCGGCGAGGACGTACGGGGTGAACGCGATCCAGTCGCCGTGGTGGATGTCGCCGACGGTCCTGCCGCCGTGCGCGGCGTCCTTGGTGATCACGGAGACGCCGGAGGAGTCGCCGAAGTGCTCGGCCTGCCGGTGCCTGGGCTGGAGGACGTGCTGGTCGTGGGAGGTGAGCGGGTCCTGTCCGCCGCCTCCGTTGTCGGTGTACTCGGCGTCCAGGACGCCGAAGATGTTGGCGTTCTCGTCGTGGCCGCCGTCGGCGGTGGTCTGGAGGGTGCCGGTGCAGCCGGTGGCCGAGGTGATCGGGTGGCCGTGGGTGTCGTGGCCGAGGACGAAGCTGACCTTGACCTTGGCGCAGTCGATGGTGCGGCGGTCCTCGGGATCGGTGACCTTCACCTTGAACGGGATGGCGTCACCGAAGCTGAACAGCTGGCCGTCCTTGGGGAGTTGCAGGGTGACGGTGGGTGCCGTGTTGCCGACGACGACGCGGACGCTGGCGCTGCCGGTGCGTCCGGTGGGGTCCTCGGCGGTGAGGGTGGCGGTGTAGGTGCCGTTCTTGCGGTACGTGTGGGTGGGGTCGGCGGCCGTGGAGGTGGCGCCGTCGCCGAAGTCCCAGTGGTGGGTGAGGGTGTCGCCGTCCTGGTCGGTCGTGCCGGCGGAGGAGAAGCGGACCTTCAGCGGTGCCTGTCCCGAGGTGCGGTCGGCCGCGGCCTGGGCGACCGGTGAGTGGCCGTCGGTGGCGTTCTCGATGCGGTAGAGGCCGGAGTTGTCGTCGCCGCCGAACCAGGCGGTGCCGTAGTCGAGGACGTACAGGGCGCCGTCGGGGCCGAACGCCATGTCCATCACCTGGGTGCCGGTCCAGGGCACGGGGTTGATGGACTGCACGGTGCCGTCGGCGTCGCTGACGATGCGCTTGATCCAGCGGCGGCCGAACTCGCCGGCGAAGAAGTCGCCGTCGTACGCCTCGGGGAACTTCACGGGCGAGTCGAGGTCGGCGTCGTAGTGGTAGACCGGGCCGCCCATCGGGGACTCGGAGCCGTCGCCGAACTCCGGTACGGACGGGCCGTCGTAGGGGATCCAGGCGGGCTGGGCCGGGGGCAGGTCGGTGAGTCCCGTGTTGTGCGGGGAGTTGTTCTTGGGGGCGGCGCAGTCGAAGGCGGCGCCGGACGTCTTCGTCGCGAAGTCGTAGTCGCGGTATGCGTCGTTGGCGCCGGTGCAGTAGGGCCAGCCGAAGTTGCCGGGGCCGGTGACGCGGGCGAACTCGACCTGTCCCGCCGGGCCGCGGGCCGGGTCGGCGGTGCCGGCGTCGGGGCCGTAGTCGCCGACGTAGAGGATGCCGGTCTGCCGGTCGACGCTGAAGCGGAACGGGTTGCGGAAGCCCATGGCGTAGATCTCGGGCCTGGTGCGGTCGGTGCCGGGGGCGAAGAGGTTGCCTTCGGGGATGGTGTACGAGCCGTCGGCCTCGACGTGGACGCGGAGGATCTTGCCGCGCAGGTCGTTGGTGTTGCCGGCCGAACGCTGGGCGTCGAAGGCGGGGTTGCGGCCGTCGCGTTCGTCGATCGGGGTGAAGCCGTCGGACTGGAACGGGTTGGTGTCGTCGCCCGTCGACAGGTACAGGTTGCCCGCCGCGTCGAAGTCGATGTCGCCGCCGACGTGGCAGCACAGGCCGCGGGAGGCGGGGATGTCGAGGATCTTCTTCTCGCTGGCGTTGTCGAGGGTGCCGTCGGTCTTCAGGACGAACCGCGAGAGGCGGTTGACGCCGTCGAAGGGGGCGAAGTCGGCGGCGGTGCCGGTCTCGGGGGCGTCGCCCGCGGGGGTGTCCAACGGGGGTGCGTAGTAGAGGTAGATGAAGCGGTTGGTGGTGAAGTCCGGGTCGACGCCGACGCCTTGGAGGCCCTCCTCGTCGTGTCCGTACACGGCGAGCTTTCCGGCCAGGGTGGTGTCGCCGGCGGCGTCGGTGATGCGGAGTTCGCCGTCGCGGGAGGTGTGCAGGACCGAGCGGTCCGGGAGGACGGCGAGCGACATGGGCTCTCCGACCTCCGCCTCGCCCTTGGCGAGGGTGACTTGCTGGAAGTCCTCGGCCGCGGCGGCCGTCGCGCCCCCGGTCACGGTGGTGGCCGGGCCCGGGTCGGCGACGGCTGCGCCGGCCTGCGGGCTGGTCAGGGAGAGGGTGGCGCCCGCGAGCAGCGCGGCGCCCAGGAGGGCGACGGACTTGCGCAGGGGCGGGCGTCGTCGGTGCGGTTCGGTTCTGCCGGGGCGGGTGGTCGTGGGGTCGTTCCCGTGCACGGGTGCCTCCAGGATGGGGCTGGTTGTACGGGCGGGTGCGTACGCCGGGATGCGCCGTCATCCCGGAGAGGCGAGAGGTGTCGTGTGGGGGGTGTCAGTTGCCGAACGCGGCGTCGAAGGACGCCGTCGGGGCCTCGTAGTCGAACGCCTTCAGGCGGGTGAGCGCCTCGGGGGCGCCCTGGAGCCGGTCCATGCCGGCGTCCTCCCACTCGACGGAGACCGGGCCGCGGTAGTCGATGGAGCGCAGCATCCGGAAGACGTCCTCCCAGGGGACGTCGCCGTGGCCGGCGGAGACGAAGTCCCAGCCGCGTCGGGGATCGCCCCAGGGGAGGTGGGAGCCGAGGCGGCCGTTGCGGCCGTCGAGGCGCTTGCGGGCCTCTTTGCAGTCGACGTGGTAGATCCGGTCGCGGAAGTCCCAGAGGAAGCCGACCGGGTCGAGGTCCTGCCAGACGAAGTGCGAGGGGTCGAAGTTGAGTCCGAAGGCGGGCCGGTGGTCAACGGCCGCCAGCGCCTGCTGGGTTGTCCAGTAGTCGTAGGCGATCTCGCTGGGGTGGACCTCGTGGGCGAAGCGGACGCCCTCCTGGTCGAAGACGTCGAGGACGGGGTTCCAGCGCTCCGCGAAGTCCTCGTAGCCGCGGGTGATCATCGACTCGGGGGCGGGCGGGAACATCGCGACGAGGTGCCAGATCGCGGAGCCGGTGAAGCCGACGACAGTGTCGACGCCGAGGGCCGCCGCGGCGCGCGCGGTGTCGGCGATCTCGGCGGCGGCCCGTCGCCTTACGCCCTCGGGTTCGCCGTCGCCCCAGATCCTGGCGGGCAGGATGGCCTGGTGGCGTTGGTCGATGATGGCGTCGCAGACGGCCTGTCCGACGAGGTGGTTGGAGACGGCCCAGCACTTCAGGCCGTACTTGTCGAGGAGTTGGTGGCGGGAGTCGATGTACGACGGGTCGGCGAGCGCCTTGTCGACCTCGAAGTGGTCGCCCCAGCAGGCGAGTTCGAGTCCGTCGTAGCCGAAGTCGCGGGCGTGGCGGCAGACCTCCTCCAGGGGCAGGTCGGCCCACTGACCGGTGAACAGCGTGAATCTGCGCGGCATGGCGCGGCCTCCTCAGCCTGCGACGGGCGTGTAGACGGAGTTCTTCTCGGCGCTCTCCTCGACGGCCGCGAGCACGCGCTGCACCTGGAGTCCGTCGGCGAAGGAGGGGCGGGGCCTGGTGCCCTCGGCGACCGCGTGGACGAGGTCGCGGACCTGGTGGACGAAGGTGTGCTCGTAGCCGAGGCCGTGTCCTGGCGGCCACCAGGCGTCGAGGTAGGGGTGGTCGGGTTCGGTGACGAGGATGCGGCGGAACCCGGCGTGCGTGCCGGGTTCGGTGCCGTCGTGGTAGGAGAGTTCGTTGAGGCGTTCCAGGTCGAAGGCCAACGAGCCGCGCTCGCCGTTGAGTTCGATGCGCAGGGAGTTCTTGCGGCCGGTCGCGTACCGGGTGGCCTCGAATGAGGCGAGGGCGCCGGAGGCGAAGCGGCCGGTGAACAGGGCGGCGTCGTCGACGGTGACCGCGCCGGTCCCGGCGGACGCCCCGGCGCTCAGGCCGCTGGTGGTGCCGAGGGGCAGCGGGCGTTCCCGTACGAAGGTCTCGGTCAGCGCGGACACCCCGGCGAGCGGTTCGCCCGCGAGGAACTGGGCGAGGTCGACGATGTGGGCGCCCAGGTCGCCGAGGGAGCCGGAGCCGGCGTGTTCCCTGCGCAGCCGCCAGGTCAGCGGGAAGCCGGGGTCGACCAGCCAGTCCTGGAGGTAGGTCACCCGCAGGTGGCGCAGGGTGCCGAGCCTGCCCTCCTCGACCATGGTGCGGGCGAGCGCGGTGGCGGGCACCCGGCGGTAGTTGAAGCCGACCATCGCCAACTGGCCGCGTGCGTAGGCCGCTTCGGCGGCGGCCGTCATCGCCTCGGCCTCCGCGACGGTGTTGGCGAGGGGTTTCTCGCACAGCACGTGCTTGCCTGCGGCCAGCGCGGCGAGGGCGATCTCGGCGTGGCTGTCGCCCGGGGTGCAGATGTCGACGAGGTCGATGTCGTCCCGTGCGATCAGCCGTCGCCAGTCGGTCTCGGCGCTGTCCCAGCCGTGCCGGTCGGCCGCGGCGCGGACCGCCGCCTCGTCCCGTCCGCAGATCGCGGCCAGGACGGGCCGGCGCGGCAGGTCGAAGACCCGGCCCGCGGTGCGCCAGCCCTGGGAGTGGGCGGCGCCCATGAAGGCGTAGCCGACCATGCCGACGCGCAGCGGCGTCCGCTCTCCGGGTGGCCCGTCCGGCTGCTGCGGCTGTCCCATACGGAAGTCCTCCTGGTCCTCGGGGTCCCTGTGGCGCTGGTGGTCCACGTCGTCGGTGCGCCGTGCGGGGTGCGGGGCGGCGGGTGCGGGCGGGGCCTGTCAGCGGAAGCCGGTGGGCAGGTAGCGCTCGATGTTGTCCTTGTCGACGACGGCGGAGTAGAGCGTCACCGAGGTCGGGATCTCGTACTCGGCGAGCCCGCCGACGCCCTTGCCCTGGCCGAGCGCGCGGGCCAGGTCGATGGCGGAGGCGGCCATGGTCGGCGGGTAGAGGACGGTGGCCTTGAGGACGCCGTTGTCCTGTTTGATGGCCTGGAACGCGGAGAGCGCGCCGGCGCCGCCGACCATCAGGAAGTCGTCGCGGCCCGCCTGTTCGACGGCGCGCAGCGCGCCCACGCCCTGGTCGTCGTCGTGGTTCCACAGGGCGTCGAACTTCGACTGCGCCTGGAGGAGTTGGGCCATCTTGGCCTGTCCCGACTCGACCGTGAAGTCGGCTGCCTGGCGGGCCACCTTCTTGATGTTGGGGTAGTTCTTGAGGGCGTCGTCGAAGCCCTGGGTGCGCTGTTTGGTCAGCTCCAGGTTGTCGAGGCCGGCGAGTTCGACGACCCGGGCGTCGCTCTTGCCCTTGAGTTTCTCGCCGATGTACGTGCCGGCGTTGAGGCCCATGCCGTAGTTGTCGCCGCCGATCCAGCAGCGGTACGCCTGCGGGGAGTTGAAGATCCGGTCGAGGTTGACGACGGGGATGCCGGCCCGCATCGCCTTCAGGCCGACCTGGGTGAGGGCCTTGCCGTCGGCGGGCAGCACCACCAGGACGTCGACCTTCTTGTTGATCAGGGTCTCGATCTGGCCGATCTGGGCGGCGGTGTCGTTGGAGCCCTCGGTGATCTCCAGGGTGACGTCGGAGTACTTCTTGGCGCGGCGCTTGGCGTTGTCGTTGATCGCGTTGAGCCAGCCGTGGTCGGCCTGCGGTCCCGCGAAGCCGATGGTGACCTGCTTGCCCGGCTGGTCGTCGGTGGCGGACTGGCCGCCGGCCGCGGGCTCCTCGTCCTGGGAGTCGTTGCTGGTGCAGCCGGCGAGGAGGGCGCCGGTGGAGACGGCGGCCGCGCCGAGGAGGAGCCCTCTGCGGCTGGTGCGGGACATCGGCTCTGGCATGGCGGTGAACCCTTTCCTCATGTCGTGCTCGCGGTACGGCGCTGGACCAGCACGGCGGCGACGATGATCGCGCCCTTGGCGATCTGCTGGACGTCGCTCTGCAGGTTGTTGAGGGCGAAGATGTTGGTGATCGTGGTGAAGATCAGGACGCCGAGCACCGAGCCCGTGATGGTGCCGCGTCCGCCGGTGAGCAGGGTGCCGCCGATGATCGCGGCGGCGATGGCGTCGAGTTCGTAGAGGTTGCCGTTGGTGTTCTGGCCTGACCCGGAGAGGACGATCAGCAGGAACGCGGCGATGCCGCAGCACAGTCCGGACAGCAGGTAGAGGTAGAGGCGCTGGCGGCGGACGTCGATGCCGGCCAGCCTGGCGGCCTCCGCGTTGCCGCCGACGGCGACCGTGCGGCGGCCGAAGGTGGTGCGGTTGAGGATCAGCCAGCCGCAGACGGTGACGACGGCGAAGACCATGACGAGGGGCGGCACGCCCAGCACGTAGGCGTCGCGTTCGCCGAGGTCGAGGAGGCTGGTCACGCCGACGATCTGGGTCTTGCCGTCGGTGATCTGGAGGGCGAGCCCGCGGGCCGAGGCGAGCATCGCGAGGGTGGCGATGAACGGGACCATCCCGCCGTAGGCGATGAGAAGTCCGTTGACGAGTCCGCAGCCGACGCCGACCAGGACGGCGGTGAAGAGGATGCCGGCGAAGCCGAACTCCTGGGTGGCGACGGTCGTCGCCCACACCGAGGAGAGGGCGACGATGGCGCCGACCGAGAGGTCGATGCCGCCCGAGGTGATGACGAAGGTCATGCCGACGGTGACGACGCCGATCACCGACGCCTGGGTGAGGACGAGTTGGAGGTTGCGGGTGTCGAGGAACTCGTCGGGTCTGGTGATCCCGCCGATCAGGACGAGCGCGGCGAGCACGCCGAGCAGGGAGAGGGTGCGGACGTCCGCGTGGCCCAACAGGCCGCGGAACGCGGGGAGTCGGTCGACCGGGGGCAGTTTGTGGGTGCTGTCCCGGGGCGGGGAGACGGGCTGCGTCATGTCGCCGGGCTTCCTTCCATGACCAGGTCGAGTACGCGGTGTTCGTCGAGTTCGCGGGCGGGTGCCGTGTGGACGACGTGTCCTTCGCGGAGCACCAGGACGCGGTCGGCGAGGCCGAGCACCTCGGGGACCTCGCTGGAGACCAGCAGGACGGCCAGGCCCTGGTCGGCGAGGCGCCGGATCACCGCGTACAGCTCGGCGCGGGCGCCGACGTCGACGCCCCGGGTGGGTTCGTCGAGGAGCAGGACCCGGCAGCCGCGCAGCAGCCAGCGGGCCAGGACCGCCTTCTGCTGGTTGCCGCCCGAGAGGGTGCGCACCGGCGCGGACGGGGTGTCGGGGCGCAGCGACAGTTCGCGGGTGGCGGCCCGTGCGGCGCGGTGTTCGGCGCCGCGGTCGATCCAGCCGGCGCGGGCGAAGCGGGACAGGGAGGAGACGGAGACGTTGCGGGTGACGGACTCCAGCATCAGCAGGGCCTGTGCCTTGCGTTCCTCGGGGGCGAGGCCGAGTCCGGCGCGGACGGCGGCCCGCACGCTGCCGGGCCGCAACTCCTGTCCGTCGACGAGGACGTGTCCGGAGGTGGGCCTGCGGGCGCCGTAGATCGTCTCCAGGATCTCGGAGCGTCCCGAGCCGACGAGTCCGGCGAGGCCGACGATCTCGCCGGGTCGCACCCGCAGGTCGAGGGCGGCGAACTCACCGTCCCTGGCGAGCTGTCGCACGTCGAGGACGGGTGGTAGGTCGGGCGGGGAGGCGGGCCGTTCGGGGAAGACGTACTCGACCGGGCGGCCGGTCATCAGGGCCACCACGTCGCGGGTCGGGGTGGATTTCGCGGGGAGGCCGCCCGCCACGGCGCGGCCGTCCTTGAGGACGGTCACCCGGTCGCCGATGCGGCGGATCTCCTCCAGACGGTGGGAGATGTAGACGACGGCGACGCCGTCGGCGGTCAGGTCGGTGACGATGCGGAACAGGTTGTCGACCTCGTCGGGGTCGAGGGCGGCGGAGGGTTCGTCCATCACGATGAGCCGGACGTCGTGGGAGAGGGCGCGGGCCATCGACACGATCTGCCGCTGGGCGGCGGACAGTTCGGCCACCAGCCGGCCGGGTTCGATCTCCGGATGGCCGAGCCGTTTCAGCAGCAGGGCGGTGGACGCCCTGGCCGCCTTGGCGCGGACGACGAAGCCCGCCGTGGTCGGCTCGTGGCCGAGGTGGACGTTCTCGGCCACCGACAGGTGCTCGACGAGGTCGAGTTCCTGGTAGATGGTGGCGATGCCGAGGCGCATGGCGGCGCTGGGCGAGCGGAGGGTGACCTGCTCGCCGCGCCACCGGATGGTGCCGGTGCCTGGCTGGTGGGCGCCGGCCAGGACCTTGATGAGGGTGGACTTTCCGGCCCCGTTCTGGCCGAGCAGGCAGTGCACTTCCCCCGCCTGGACGTCGAGGTCGACGCCGTCGAGGGCCCGGACTCCGGGGAACGACTTGGTGATGCCGGACATGCTGAGCAGCGGTGGTTCTGGTGCCATGAGTGGTTCCCCTCGGCTGGCGTGCGGGCCGGTGTCAGGGCAGAGCAGGGCAGGGCAGAGCGAGGCGCTGTACAGAGCGGTGGGCACGGCGGGCCGCGACGCGGCCGGTCGGCTACGCCGGGGAGAAGAGGTGGTCGCTGATCAGTCGGGCCGCGCCGATGACTCCGGCGGAGGGCCCCAACTCCCCCAGCACGATGGGCAGGTTGCCCGTCGCGAGGGGAAGTGACTGGCGGTACACCTGGGTGCGGATCGCGGCAAGCAGGGTGTGGCCGAGGCCGGTCACCCCACCGCCGATCACCACCAGGCCGGGGTTGAAGAAGGAGACCAGGCCCGCGATGACCTGGCCGGTGTGGTTGCCGCCCTCGCGGATCAGGGCGAGGGCGGTGGCGTCGCCGGCGACGGCGGCGGCGGCCACGTCGGACGCGGTCAGGGTGCCGTGGGCCGCGAGCCGGCCCGCCAGTTCCTCCGACTGCCCCTGCTGGGCCGCCTCCTGGGCGTCGCGGGCCAGGGCGGCGCCGCTGAAGTGGGCTTCCAGGCAGCCCCGGTTGCCGCAGGCGCACGGGCGCCCGTCGGGCACGGCCTGGATGTGTCCGATGTCGCCCGCGCTGCCGGTCGCCCCGCGGTGGACCTCACCGCCGACGACGATGCCGCAGCCGATACCGGTGCCGATCTTGACGCAGAGGAAGTCGTCCACGGTGCGGGCGACGCCCGCGTGCTGCTCCCCCATCGCCATGAGGTTCACGTCGTTGTCGACCATGACCGGGCAGCCCAGTTCCTGGCTGAGTGCCTCGCGTACCGGGAAGCCGTCCCAGCCGGGCATGATCGGCGGGGCGACCGGGACGCCCTCGGGGAAGCGGACCGGGCCGGGGACGCCGATGCCGGCGCCGTCGTACCCCTCCGCGAGCCCGGAGGCCCGCAACTTGGCCGCCATGGAGAGGACTTGCTCGAAGACGGCGACCGGGCCCTCACGGACGTCCATCGGCTGGTTGAGGTGGCCGAGGATCTCCAGTTCCGCGTTGGTGACGGCGACGTCGACCGAGGTCGCGCCGATGTCGACACCGAGGAACCGCAGGCCGGGGGCGAGCCGGATGTTGTGGGAGCGGCGGCCACCGCGCGAGGCGGCGAGTCCGTCGGCCACGACCAGGCCCGTCTCCAGCAGCCGGTCCACCTCCACGGCCAGCTTGGACCGCGAGAGGTCGACCTGATCGCCCAGTTGCGCACGGGAGTTGGGGCCGCCGTCGCGCAACAGCTTGAGCAGACGGGCCTGATGGGCGTTCGCGGGTCGTGCCGTCATGCGTCTCACTGACCCCTCCCCGCCTCAACCGGCCTACTGCGTTCGGGCTTTCGAGGGGAACGTAGCAGCGACCGCCGAACCTGGGAAGAAGCTGTGCACGAATTGCCGTCGACTTTCTCCTCTCACAGGACAAAGAGCGACGGGCCGGTCCGGAAGCCGGGGCCGTCCGGAGCGTGGGGCGTCCGGGCCGCGGACCCACCAGGCCGCGGGGCGTCTGGGCCGTGAGGCGTCCGGGCCGCAGGGCGTCCGGGCTGTGGGCCGGCTACGCCGTGGGGCGTTCGTGGTAGGAGCGGCGGGTGTGTTCGGTGTGGTCGCGCATCAGCTCGGTGGCCCGGCGTTCGTCGCGGTCGGCGATGGCCGCGATCAGGGCGCGGTGCTCGATCCAGGACTGCTCGCCGCGCTGCCGGGCGACCGGGGTGTAGTACCAGCGCACCCGCCGGTCGACCTGCGCGGCCAGCTCCGCGAGGACCGTGTTGCCGGCCAGCTCCATGATCGCGGCGTGGAAGCGGGCGTTGACGGCGACGGCGCCGTCCACGTCGTCCGCGGCGACCGCCGCTTCGCCCTCGACGCAGAGCGCCGTCAGCGCGGCGATGCCCGCGCTGCCCGCGTTGGCGGCGGCGAGGCGGGCCGCCTCCGCCTCCAACAGGGTGCGCACGGTGAGGAGTTGGTCGGCCTCCGCCTCCGTCGGTTCATGGACGAAGGCGCCCTGGGCGGGCCGCAGATCGACCCATCCCTCGGTGTTGAGGCGCTGGAGCGCCTCGCGCACGGGCTGGCGGGAGACCCCGAGATGGCCCGCGAGTTCGCTCTCGACCAGATGCTGGCCGGGCCGCAGGGCCCGGGTGGTGATCAGTTCGAGCAGCGCCTCGTAGACGCGGTCGCGCAGCGGGCCGGGTCGTTCGAGCCTGGGTACCGCGCCCTGCGGCAGTCCTGTCGACAACATCGGTCGGTCCCCTCCTGGGCGGTGCGGGGGCAACTGCGGCCCGAAAGCCAGTATGAATTGTCTTTCGTCTACAGTCTACGGCCCGCCATGGCCACCCCTGCCGTCGGACGACTCCGCCACATCTGGCTGAAACCGCAGGTCAGGGGCAGCGGATGACCTGACCCGCGTACGACAGGTTGCCGCCGAATCCGAACAGCAGGACCGGGTCGCCGGTGGCGAGCGCACCCTGTTCGACGAGTTTCGAGAAGGCGAGCGGGATGCTGGCGGCCGAGGTGTTCCCCGAGTCGACGACGTCCCGCGCGACGACCGCGTTGACGGCGCCGATCTTCTCGGCGAGCGGCTCGATGATCCGCAGGTTGGCCTGGTGCAGGACGACCCCGGCGAGTTCCTCGGGGGTGAGTCCGGCGCGCGCGACGGCCTTGCGGGCGAGGGCGGGCAGCTGGGTGGTGGCCCAGCGGTAGACGCTCTGCCCCTCCTGCGCGAACCGGGACGGCGTGCCCTCGATCCGCACGGCGTGCCCCATCTCGGGCACGGAACCCCAGAGCACGGGACCGATGCCGGGCTCGTCCGTCGCCTCGACGACGGCGGCGCCCGCGCCGTCCCCGACGAGCACGCAGGTGGTGCGGTCGGTCCAGTCGGTGATGTCGGTCATCTTGTCGGCGCCGATGACCAGGGCGCGGGTGGCGGCGCCCGCGCGGATCGTGTGGTCGGCGGTGGCCAGGGCGTGGGTGAACCCGGCGCACACCACGTTGACGTCCATGGCGGCGGGCGACGGGATGCCGAGCCGGTGGGCGACCCGGGCGGCCATGTTGGGTGAGCGGTCCACGGCCGTGGAGGTGGCGACGAGCACCAGGTCGATGTCGGCGGGCTCGATGCCCGCGGCCGCGAGGGCCTTCGCTCCGGCGTGCGCGGCCAGCTCGTCGACCGGCTCGTCGGGTCCCGCGACGTGCCGCGTGCGGATGCCCACCCGGGTGGTGATCCACTCGTCGCTGGTGTCGACCAGGCCCGCCAGATCCTTGTTGGTGAGCACCTTGGCGGGCTGGTAGTGGCCGACGGCGGCGATGCGCGAGCCGTTCATTGGGGGATCCCCTTCACTGCCTGGGTAGCGGGATCCACCAGTCTGATCAGTGACTCACGGGTACGGCGGCGGGTGAGCCGACAGGAAACGGAGGTCCTTGTTGTCGGCTTCTGTCAGACCCTCGGACGCCTGAATCACGTCCGAACAGTCACCCGGTGTGTCCGGCGCCGGTCGCCCGGGGCCTCCCGGCCGCTCCTGGGCGGTCACCCGCGGTGTCCTGGGCCGCGGACGACCGCCTCGGAGGGTCCGGTTCACCCGGTGAACAACTGTGTGGCCTTCCGCACCAGCTCGTAGAGGCCGTAGGCGAGGGGCACCCCGACCCACACCCACGCGAGGGTGATCAGCCACCGCCGGTCAGGCGGACTCTGGCTGCGGTCGTTCGACATCGGCGGCCTCCCTCGGGGCGGGCACGTGGTGGCGGGGGTCGACCGGCCTGACCAGTTCGTTGGCGACGAAACCGACGATGAGCAGGCCGATCATGATGAGCAGGGAGAGGCCGTAGAGGGAGGCGCCGTGCCGGCCCGCGGCCTCCTGGCGGTCGGCGATCCAGTTCACGATCAGCGGTCCGAGGACGCCCGCCGTGGACCAGGCGGTGAGCAGCCGCCCGTGGATCGCGCCGACCTGGTAGGCGCCGAAGAGGTCCTTCAGATAGGCGGGGATCGTCGCGAAGCCGCCGCCGTAGAAGGAGAGGATCACCAGCGCGCAGAGCACGAACAGCGGCTTCGAGGCGTCGCCGAACAGGGCGATCAGGGCGTACATCACGGCGCCGAAGCCCAGGTAGACGCGGTAGATGTTCTTGCGTCCGATGAGGTCGGAGGTGGACGACCAGCCGATGCGGCCCGCCATGTTCGCGGCGGACAGCAGGGCGACGAAGCCGGCGGCGGCCGACACCGAGACCGGGGTGGCGGTGTCCGCGAAGAAGTCCGTGATCATCGGGGCGGCCTTCTCCAGGATGCCGATGCCCGCCGTCACGTTCATGCAGAGCACCACCCACAGGCACCAGAACTGCGGGGTGCGGACGGCGGCGCGCGCGGAGACCTGCGGTCCCGCGAGGGCGCTCGGGGCGCCGGCCACCGGACGCTCGCCGCGCGGGACCCGGATCAGGAACACCCCGAGGGACATGAACGCGGCGTACGCGAGGCCGTGCACGAGGAAGGCGAGCGCGATCCCCGAGCTGTCGGCGCCGAAGGACTCCAGCATCTGCGTGGACCAGGGCGAGGCGATGAGCGCGCCGCCGCCGAACCCCATGATCGCGATGCCGGTGGCCATGCCGGGGCGGTCGGGGAACCACTTGATCAGGGTGGAGACCGGCGAGATGTAGCCGATGCCGAGGCCGACCCCGCCGACGAAGCCGTAGCCGAGGACGATCAGCCAGTACTGCTCGGTGGCGGCGCCGAGGGCGGAGATCAGGAACCCGGAGGAGAAGCAGACCAGGGAGACGGTCATCGCCCAGCGCGGCCCGTTGCGCTCCACGAGGGTGCCGCCGAACGCGGCCGACAGGCCGAGCATCACGATGGCGAGCTGGAAGGGCAGCGCGCTCTGCGTGCCGCTGAGACCGAGGGCGGACTCCAGGGGCGGCTTGAAGACGCTCCAGGCGTAGGCCTGCCCGATGGAGAGGTGGACGGAGAGGGCGGCGGGCGGGACGAGCCACCGGCTCCAGCCGGTGGGGGCGACGGGAGGACTCATGATCCCGGACGGTAGGCAGCGCGGGGGGAGTTGAGAACCCGCTCGTCACCCGGGTGCGCCGAACGGTACGCGGGGCGCGACGAACGGTCGTACCGACCGGTTTCCGGTCAGCGGCCTTGTCGCCTCAACTCGCCTACTGTAGACAGTATTTCGTCGACGTTCGACAGTTCCTCGGTACCCTCGACCGAACGGAGCTTCCCCGTATGCGAGTCGCAGTCCTCGGCGCCGGTGCGATCGGCGCCTATGTCGGTGCCGCGCTCCACCGCGCCGGCGCCGATGTCCATCTGATCGCCCGTGGACCGCACTTGGCGGCCATGAGGCAGCACGGGGTCCAGGTCCTCAGCCCGCGCGGCGACCACACCGCCGCCGTCCACGCCACCGACGACCCGGCCGAGATCGGCCCGGTCGACTACGTCTTCCTCGGGCTCAAGGCCCACGCGTACGCGGCGTGCGGGCCGTTGATCGAGCCGCTGCTGCGGGACGGCACGGCGGTGGTGGCCGCGCAGAACGGCATCCCCTGGTGGTACTTCCACCGGCACGGCGGCCCGCACGACGGCCACCGGATACGGAGCGTGGACCCGGACGGCGCGGTCAGCGCGGTGCTCGCGCCCGAACGGGCCGTCGGCTGCGTGGTGTACGCGGCCACCGAACTCGAAGCGCCGGGCGTGGTACGGCACGTGGAAGGCACCCGGTTCTCGGTCGGTGAGCCCGACCGGAGCGTCTCGGCGCGCTGCCTGCGGTTCGGCGAGGCGATGCGGGCCGGCGGTCTGAAGTGCCCGGTCGAACCGGACCTGCGCGACGACATCTGGCTCAAGCTGCTCGGCAACATCTCCTTCAACCCGATCAGCGCGCTGACCCGCGCCACCCTGCGGCAGATGTGCCTGCACGGCGGCACCCGCGCGGTCATCGAGACGATGATGGCGGAGACGCTCGCCGTCGCCGCGGCCCTCGGCTGCGAGGTCCGCGTCTCGATCGAGCGCCGGATCGCCGGTGCCGAGCGGGTCGGCGACCACCGCACCTCCACCCTCCAGGACCTGGAGCGCGGCCGGCCGCTCGAACTCGACGTGCTGCTCGCCGCCGTCGTCGAACTGGCCGAGCTCACCGGCGTCCCGGTGCCGACCCTGCGCACCGTGCACGGCCTCACCGACCTGCTCGCCCGGCACGGCGCCCTGGGCCCCGCGCCCGCGCCCGCAGCCGCGCGAGAGGCGTCCGCCGGGAGCGGGCCGCCGCCGCGCCCGCCGCGTGCGGGACAATGACGTCGTGAGGGTCACCCCGCCGCCCGGCGGGCCGGGGCCCGCACGGGGCCGCACCGACACGTACAGGACCGGGACTGGGGCGCGACATGGGACGAGTCACGGAACGACGCAAGGTGATCCGGATCCGGGACGGAGCCGTCTCGGCCCGCCCGGACACCCTGGTCGCCGAGGAGCCGCTGGAGATCAGGCTGAACGGCAAGCCGCTCGCCATCACCATGCGCACACCGGGCGACGACTTCGCGCTGGCCGCGGGCTTCCTGGTGAGCGAGGGCGTGCTCGCGGAGGGCGACGACCTCCAGAGCATCGTCTACTGCGCGGGCGCGACGGTCGACGGATCGAACTCGTACAACGTGGTGGACGTGCGGACCGCGCCTGGCGTGGTGATCCCCGACATCACGCTGGAGCGGAACGTCTACACCACCTCGTCCTGCGGCCTGTGCGGCAAGGCGAGCCTGGACGCGGTGCGCACGACGGCCCGCTGGCCGATCGCCGACACTCCCCCGGTCCTGGTCGACCCCGAGCTGCTGGCCCGCCTCCCCGACCGGCTGCGGGCCGCGCAGCGGGTCTTCGACCGGACCGGGGGCCTGCACGCGGCGGCCCTGTTCTCCGAGACGGGCGAGCTGCTCGACGTCCGGGAGGACGTGGGCCGGCACAACGCGGTCGACAAGCTGATCGGGCGGGCGCTGCAGAGCGGCGGGCTGCCGCTGTCCCGAGCGCTGCTGCTGGTCTCGGGGCGGGCCTCGTTCGAGCTGGCGCAGAAGGCCGTGATGGCCGGTATCCCGGTCCTCGCGGCGGTCTCCGCGCCGTCGTCGCTCGCGGTGGACCTGGCGACGGAGACCGGGCTGACCCTGGTGGGTTTCCTGCGGGGCAGCTCCATGAACGTGTACGCGGGCGAGGAGCGCGTCGTCCTGCGGACCGCGGCCCAGGCGTGACGGCCCCACCGCGACACGGCGGCGGGGCCCCGACCGGCGGGGAGCGCCCCCTGCGCCGACGGGGCCCCGCCTCGGCGGAGTAGCGGAGCAGCGGAGCCCTCCGTCTCCGGTTCCGTCTCTGTCCGCGCCCGCGCCCGCGCCCGCCGCCGGTCAACGTCCGCCCGCCGCCGTCACCGTCCCGCCGGTCAGCGTCCGCCCGCCGCCGTCACCGTCCCGTCGGGCCGGTGGCCGCCGTGGCGTGGGCCGGCTCCGTCGGGAGCGGGCTGTCGGACGTCTCGCCGTCCAGCGGGTCGCGGGAGCGGCGTTTGGCGATCACCGCGCAGACCATCAGCTGCATCTGGTGGAACAGCATTAGCGGCAGGACCGCGAGCGACGCGTGCGCGCCGAACAGGACGCTGGCCATGGGCAGCCCGGAGGCGAGGGACTTCTTGGAGCCGGCGAACTGGAGGGCGATCCGGTCCTCCCGGCCGAAGCCCATCGCCTTCCCGCCGTACCAGGTCAGGGCCAGCATCACGGCGAGCAGGACGGCCTCGACGGCCAGCAGCCCGCCCAGCCGCACGGGGCTGACCTGGTGCCAGATGCCCTGGACCATGCCCTCGCTGAACGCGGTGTAGACGACCAGCAGGATCGAGCCGCGGTCGACCAGGCCGAGGACCTTCTTGTGCCGGGTGACGAAGCCGCCGATCCAGCGCCGCAGCAGCTGCCCGGCGAGGAACGGCACCAGCAGTTGCAGCACGATCTCGACCAGCGAGTCGGCGGAGAAGCCGCCGGTGCCCGAGCCGAGCAGGGCCGCCGCGAGCAGCGGGGTGGCGACGATGCCGACGAGGGAGGAGAAGGAGCCCGCGCAGATCGCGGCGGGGACGTTGCCGCGGGCCATCGAGGTGAAGGCGATCGACGACTGGACCGTGGACGGCACCAGGGTGAGGAAGAGCAGGCCCTGGTAGAGCGGGTGGGTCAGAAGGACGGGGACGAGCCCGCGGGCGGCCAGGCCGAGCACTGGGAAGACGACGAACGTGCAGGCCAGGACGGTGAGGTGGAGCCGCCAGTGGCGCAGTCCCTCGACCGCCTCGCGGGTGGAGAGGCGGGCTCCGTAGAGGAAGAAGAGGAAGGCGATCGCGGCGGTGGAGGCGCCCGAGGCGACGTCGGCCGCTGCGCCGCGCGCCGGGAGGAGGGCCGCGAGCCCCACGGTCGCGAGCAGCAGCAGGACGTACGGGTCGATCGGCATCCCACTCGGCCGGCGCAGGCGTTTCACGGTGCTCCACTTGCTGTGTGCTGTCGGTGATCAGGGGCGGTGCGAGGGCCGGGGCCCGGGTGATCATGTGCGGTGCGGGGGCCGAGGCCCCCCGGCCATCGTCCTCCTCCGGTCGTTGATCGGGAATCCGTCATACCGCTCTGACTGTCATCGGTGTTCGTGATGACCGGTTACGGTGTCCCCATGTACGACCCCTCTCACCTGCGGACGTTCCTCGCGGTGGCGCAGACGTTGAGCTTCACGCAGGCCGCGCGGCGGCTCGGGCTGCGGCAGTCGACGGTGAGCCAGCATGTGCGACGGCTGGAGGACGCCACCGGGCGGCAGCTGTTCACCCGGGACACGCACTCCGTGGAGCTGACCGAGGACGGCGAGGCGATGCTCGGGTTCGCGCGCCGGCTCCTTGAGGTGCACGAGCAGGCGACGGCGTTCTTCACCGGGACGCGGCTGCGCGGCAGGCTGCGGTTCGGCGCCTCGGAGGACTTCGTGCTGACCCGGCTGCCGGAGATCCTGGAGGGGTTCAGGCACGACCATCCGGAGGTCGACCTGGAGCTGACGGTCGAGCTGTCGGGGACGCTGCACGAGCAGTTGGCGGCGGGCAAACTGGATCTGGTGCTGGCCAAGTGGCGGGCCGAGGACCCGCGCGGTGAGCTGGTCTGGCACGACGACCTGGTGTGGATCGGCGCGGAGCGGCTGCGGCTCGATCCGGAGAGACCGGTTCCGCTGATCGTCTACCCGCCGCCCGGCATCACCCGCGCCCTCGCCCTCGAAGCCCTGGAACGGCAGGGCCGCGCGTGGCGGATCGCCTGCACGAGCGGCAGCCTCAACGGCCTGATCGCGGCGGCGCGGGCCGGGCTCGGCGTGATGGCGCACTCCCGCGGTCTCGTCCCGCCGGGGCTGGTCCGGGTCCCGGACCGGTTCGGCCTGCCGGAGCTCGGCCGCGTCGACTTCGTCCTGGTGCACGGCCGTCGCCGCGCCGCCGCCCAGGGCGCGGCCGACGCCCTCGCGGAGGCGATCCTGGGCGGCGGCGACCGCCTCCAGCGCAGACGCGGCGACTGAGAGGAATCGGGCTCGAAGCCCTAGTTCGCGGACGCGCCCTGCCGGGTCGTGCGGTAGGTGATCTGTTTGACGCGGCGCAGGAACGGGGTCGCCTCCACGTGCTGGATGCCGGGGAGGGCGCCCAGGGGGCCGCTGAGGTAGGCGTACAGGTCGGCGGTGCTGGCGACGAGGGCCGTGGCGATCAGGTTGGTGGGGCCCGCGGTGGCGGAGACGTGGGCGATCGGGCTGTGCCCGGCCATGGCCTCGCCGACCTCGTGCAGGGCCGCCGGTGTCGTCGTCAGCCACAGGACGGCGGAGATCGGGCGGCCGACGATCTCCGGGTCCCACTCGGCGTCGAGGTAGATCGCGCCGGAGGCGAGCAGGGTGGCGAGGCGGCGTTTGACGGCGGACTCGGAGCGGCCGGTGGCGCGTTGCAGCTCGGGGTAGGTGGCGCGGCCGTCGCGTTGCAGGACGGCGAGCAGCGGCTCGTCCTCGGGGGTGAGGCGGGCGGGTCCCGGGTCGGGCACCGGGTCGGGGCGGAGCGCGGCCGTCTCGTCGGGGGTGAGCGCGTGGAGCTTGCGCAGCCAGCCGGCCGGGCCGCCGTAGAAGCGGTGCAGGAGTTGGTGGGCGCGGATCTCCATCAGGCGCGGGGTGCGCGGCAGTTTGCCGAGGAGCAGGTCGTCGCGGTCGCCCGGGGTGCGCGGCCGGGTGCCGCAGATGATCTCGGTGCCGCCGGAGGCGATGCCGATCCAGCTGGTGTCGGGCCGTTTGGCGAGGGCTTCGGCGATGGTGACGGCGCTGTCGGGGACGCAGCGCAGGCGCAGGGTCCACTCGTCCTGGCCGAGCGCCTCGGCGTCGCGGAGGGCGACGATGCGCAGGCCGCCCTCGGCGCTGAGCCTGCGGTAGCGGCGGGCGACGGTCTGGTCGGAGACGCCGAGCACCGCGCCGAGCCGGCTGAAGGAGGCCCGCCCGTTGGTCTCGAGCCCGGCGAGCAGCCGGCGGTCGAGCTCGTCGAACGTGGTGGATTCCATCCCCATACCGGCAGCTCCCGTCGGATTCCGTCGACCGGCCGCCGGTCTCCCCTGTGATCGGCCGTGTCCCGCCCATCGTACGGAGCCGGCCGGAATCGTCCGGACGAGTGAGGGGAACGAAGGAATGCGTACATGGGGGCCGCTCACCGCGGTCTGTCTCGGCACGTTCATGCTGCTGCTCGACGTGACGATCGCGGTGGTGGCGTTGCCGGACATGGCGAGGTCGCTGCACGCGTCGCTCAGCGACCTCCAGTGGGTGATGGACGGGTACGCGCTGGCGCTGGCCGCGCTGCTGCTCGGGGTGGGCGCGGCGGCCGATGTGCTGGGGCGGCGGCGGGTGCACCTGGTGGGGATCGCGGTGTTCGCGACGGCGTCGCTGCTGTGCGGGGCGGCGAGCGGGCCGGGGATGCTGGTCGCGGCGCGCGGGCTCCAGGGGCTCGGGGCCGCGGCGATGTTCGCGACGACGCTGCCGCTGCTCGGCTCGCTGTACCGGGGGCGGCAGCGGTCGGTGGCGCTCGGGGTGTGGGGTGCGGTGAGCGGCGCCGCCGCGGCGGTCGGTCCCGTGCTGGGCGGGCTGTTGACGGAGGGACCGGGGTGGCGGTGGATCTTCTATGTGAATCTACCGGTGAGCGTGGTGGCGGTGTGGCTGACGGTGCGGGTGGTGCCGGAGTCGCACGGCGCGCGGGAGCGGCGCCTGGACTGGACGGGCACGGTGACGTTCGCGGCCTTCGCCGCCGCGCTGACCTATGGCGCGGTGCGGGCCGGGGCGCACGGCTGGGGCGCGGTCGGCACCCTCGCCACCTTCGCGGTGGCCCTCGCCGCGCTGGCCGCGTTCGTGGCCGTCGAACGGCGGGTGCGTGACCCGCTGCTCGACCCCCGGCTGTTCCTGAAGCCGGCGTTCTCGGGTGTGATGGTGGGCGCGCTCGCCTTCAACGCGGCGGCGTTCAGCCTGATGGCGTACGACTCGATCTGGCTCCAGACGGTGCTCGGGATGAGCCCGGTGCGCGGCGGCCTCGCGTTCGTGTGGATGTCGCTCTCGGCGTTCGTGGTCGCGGCGGTGGGCGGCCGGCTGCTGCACGGGGTGCCCGCCGGGATCACGGTGGGCGGCGGGCTGCTGCTGATCGGCGCGGGGCAGTTCGGCATGACGGGCCTCGACGCCGGTTCGACGGCGTCGGCGCTGGCCCCCGGGCTGATCCTGGTCGGTGTCGGCACCGGTCTGGTGACGCCGGGCATCGCGGGCGCCGCGCTGGCGTCGGTGGAGCCGCAGCGGGCCGGTATGGCGGGCGGCGCGGTGAACACGTTCCGGCAGCTGGGGTACGCGCTGGGCATCGCCGGCTACGGCACCGTCGTCACGCACCGTATGGGCGAGACGTTGCCGCGCGACGCGGCGCACGCGCTCGCGGGCGGGGCGGCGGGGGCGCTGCGCGGGGCCTTCCCCGAGCAGGCGCTGCGGTCGGCGTTCGCCGCCGGTCTGGACACCGCGGCGGTGGTCGCGGGGGTGACGGCGACGGTCGCGGGGGTGCTGGTGATCGCCCTGGTCAGGCCATCCGCGGCGGCTCGCGCGACGGTGTCGGAGCCGGTCGCGGGGCCGGTCGGGGAGGGGGTCGCGGCGCCCCGGGGATGACCGTTCCGAGGGGGTTCGCCGGGTCGTACAGATTCGGTGGAGATTACGGTACCGAAACTTACTCCTCCGTCAGTTTTCTGTCCGACCCTTCCCCTTGTGAGGGTATTTTCCGCCGCCGGCGGGCGGCGGAGCGGGCACCGTCCGCCGTCGCACCCCCTCCCGCGCCCTCCTCGGGTGGGGTAGCTTTCACGGCGCTGTGCGGAGCGTCACCAAAAGGCGGGGAGCGGGTTTGCTCGAGTTCACCAACCCTCCGTTGGCTTCGGCACCGCCGGTGGGCGGCCTGGCCGACGTCGTCTTCGAGCGCGCCCAGGACGATCCGCGGCACATCTCGCTCGGCCGCAAGGACGAGCGCGGCCGTTGGCGGGAGGTCACCGCGGCGGAGTTCCGCGACGAGGTCCTCGCCCTCGCCAAGGGCATGCTGGCCCAGGGCGTCAGGTTCGGCGACCGGGTCGCCATCATGTCCCGCACCCGCTACGAGTGGACCCTCTTCGACTACGCGCTGTGGACGATCGGCGCCCAGGTGGTGCCGGTCTACCCGACCTCGTCGGCCGAGCAGTGCTTCTGGATGCTGTACGACGCGGAGTGCACGGCGGCGATCGTCGAGCACGAGGACCACGCGATGACGATCGCCACCGTCATCGACCGGCTCCCCCGGCTGCGCAGGCTCTGGCAGTTGGACACCGGCGCGGTGCAGGAGCTGTACGACGCCGGCGCGTCCCTGGACGACGAGGTGGTGCACCGGCACCGGCAGGCGGTCACCCCCGACTCCACGGCGACGGTCATCTACACGTCCGGCACCACGGGACGCCCCAAGGGCTGTGTCATCACCCACGGCAGCTTCATGTGGGAGGCGGACACCGTCATCGAGGGGTGGGAGACGGTGTTCCACTCCCGCAAGGGCGACGAGGCGTCGACGCTGCTGTTCCTGCCGCTGGCCCATGTCTTCGGGCGGATGGTTCAGGTCGCGGCGATCCGCGGCGGGGTGCGTTTCGGGCATCAGCCGCAGCTCAACGCGGCGGCCCTGCTGCCCGATCTGGCCGCGTTCCGGCCGACGTTCATCCTCGCCGTGCCGTACATCTTCGAGAAGGTCTACAACTCGGCGCGCAGGAAGGCCGAGAAGGACGGCAAGGCCGGTCCTTTCGAGAGGGCCGTCGACATCGCGGTGAAGTACGCGGACGCGATGGAGGCCAGGGCGTGGGGGCTCGGTCCGGGGCCCTCGGCCGGACTGCGCGTGCAGCACCAGCTGTTCGACAAGCTCGTCTACGCCAAGGTGCGGGCGGCGATGGGCGGCCGGATCCGCAACGCGATGTCGGGCGGCTCCGCGATGGACCGCAGGCTGGGGCTGTTCTTCGCGGGCGCGGGCGTCCAGATCTACGAGGGCTACGGCCTCACCGAGTCGACGGCGGCGGCCACCGCCAACCCGCCCGAGCGCACCCGCTACGGCACGGTCGGCCAGCCCATCCCGGGCGTGACGGTGCACATCGCGGACGACGGGGAGATCTGGCTGAACGGCCCGAACGTCTTCCAGGGCTACCTCAACAACCAGAAGGCCACGGACGGCACCCTGCACGACGGCTGGCTGGCCACCGGCGACCTCGGCTCCCTCGACGAGGACGGCTATCTGACCATCACCGGGCGCAAGAAGGAGATCCTGGTGACGTCGGGCGGCAAGAGCGTGTCGCCCGGTGTCCTGGAGGAGCGGGTCAGGGACCATCCGCTGGTCAACCAGTGCATCGTGGTCGGCAACGACCGCCCCTACATCGCCGCGCTCATCACCCTGGACCACGAGGCGATCGACCACTGGCTGGCGATGCGGGTGAAACCCCGGCTGTCACCGGCCGAGCTGGTGCGGGACGCCGATCTGGAGGCGGAGGTGCGGCGGGCGGTGGTCGCGGCGAACACCCTGGTGTCGCAGGCCGAGTCGATCCGCACCTTCCGCATCCTCGCGCAGCCGTTCACCGAGGAACACGGCCTGCTCACCCCGTCGTTGAAGCTGAAGCGGAAGGCGATCGAGACCGCCTACGCCGCCGAGGTGGACGCCCTCTACCGGGCCTGACGGGGTCGGGTCCCGCCGTGCGGAGTGTCACATCGGCCCAGGCGATTCCGCGGTCAGGAATGCATAACGGCTCGTGATCGTTGACGATGGGAGTGACATCCGTCGACAACCGAAGGATCAAGAGCCCGTGAGCAGCAAGGTCCCCCCGATCACCCTGAACAACGGCGTCGAGATGCCCCAGTTGGGCTTCGGCGTCTGGCAGGTTCCGGACGACGAGGCGGAGCGGGCCGTGGCCACCGCGCTGGAGTCCGGGTACCGCAGCATCGACACCGCGGCGATCTACGGCAACGAGGAGGGCACCGGCCGGGCCATCGCCGCCTCGGGCCTGCCCCGCGAGGACGTCTTCGTCACCACCAAGCTCTGGAACAGCGACCAGGGGTACGACTCGACCCTGCGCGCGTTCGACACCTCCCTGGCCAAGCTCGGTCTCGAGTACGTGGATCTGTACCTGATCCACTGGCCGGCTCCGGACCGGGACAGCTACGTCGACACGTACAAGGCGTTCGAGCGGCTGCACGCCGACGGCCGCGTCCGGGCGATCGGTGTCTCCAACTTCCTTCCGGAGCACCTGAAGCGGCTGCTCGACGAGACGTCGGTGGTGCCCGCCGTCAACCAGATCGAGCTGCACCCGCAGCTCCAGCAGCGGGAGTTGCGGGAACTGCACGCCGAGCACGGCATCGCGACCGAGGACTGGTCGCCGCTCGGTTCGGGCAAGGGCCTCCTGGAGGTCCCGGCGCTGGTGGCCATCGCCCAGAAGCACGAGCGGACGCCGGCCCAGGTGGTGGTGCGCTGGCACCTCCAGGTCGGGAACATCGTGATCCCGAAGTCCGTGACGCCGTCGCGGATCAAGGAGAACATCGACGTCTTCGACTTCAGCCTGGACTCCGAGGACCTCGCGGCGATCAGCGCCCTGGACGAGGGCCGTCGCGTCGGCTCGCACCCGTCGACGGTCAACTGACCGCGCCGCAGGCCGCGTTCACCGAAGGGCCGGCCGTTCCTCGCGGAACGGGCGGCCCTTCGGCGCGCGCGGGGAAGAACCGCCCACAGGGTTGACGCGGACACGTCGACAGGGCCACCGTGGAGACCGCAGGTAAGGAAAGTTTCCTAACAGAAGTCCTCACGGAAGGGTCCCCCCACAGTGCGCATACGGACACTGACCCTCGCCGCGGCCTCCGGGGCCGCGCTGCTCGCCGCCGGAGTGCTCCCGGCCCACGCCACCGGCGCCGGCCGCCCGGCGGCCGTCCAGGAAGGCACCGTCTCCGCGGCCGACCTGCTCGCCAAGGTGACGTCCTGCCAGCAGATCTCGAACGGCAAGTACCGCACCGACGAGGAGACGTCGGCCACCGTCCCGGTCTGCGGCAAGAACGGCGCCGTGTTCTGGAAGGCCGACATGGACATCGACTGCGACGGCCAGCGCACCGCGAAGTGCAGCGAGAGCACCGACCCCTGGTACCAGGACGACACCGCGTTCCACCAGTCCGACGGCAAGCCGCTGCGGGCCGACACCCTGCCGTACGTCGTCGTGCCCAGTTCCAGCGGCATCTGGAACTACGCGAGCGCCGGCGTCAAGGGCGGCGGCGTGGTCGCCGTGATCTACAACAACAAGGTCGAGTACGCCGTCGTCGGCGACACCGGACCCGACCAGATCATCGGCGAGGCCTCCTACGCCACCGCCCAGGCGCTCGGCATCGACCCCGACCCGGAGACCGGCGGCACCGACTCGGGCGTGACGTACATCGTCTTCAAGAACAACCAGGTCTCCCCGATCGAGAGCCACAGCGCCGCCGTCACCCTCGGCGACAAGCTCGCCAAGCAGTTCCTGCAGAACAACTGACGGCGGTACCCGCGGGACGGCGCACCGCGCCCACCGCGGTCAGAGCGCGCGGACCGCGGTGTGCACGGTGTGCGCCGCCAGGACGTACAGGTCCTGGCGGTGGTGCACGCTCGCCTTGTCGTCCGGGTCGAGGAGCCGGTCGAGGGTCGCGGTGTCGGTGGCGTCGAGGTCGGCGCCGAAGATGTCGCGGGCCCTGGAGAGGGACGCGGCGACATGGGCGCGGGCCGCGTCGGAGACCGGCGCGGGCAGGTCGAGCAGGAAGGTGCGGGAGCCCGCGGGCCGCAGCCCGGCGGCGGCCATCATGGCCGGCCAGTCCTCGGCCTCGGCGACGCTGCCGGGCAGGTCGTCGCGCATCCGCCCGAACCAGGTCTGCTCGATGGCGTCCATCCGGGCCTCGAGACCGGCCCGGCCGAAGCCGAGGTCGCGGGGCAGGAACCGGGCCGGGAGGCCGCCCTCCATCACCGCGAGGGTGCCGCCGGGGGCGAGCCGGTCGGCGAAGGCGGCGAGCGCGGCCCGCTGGTCGGCGAGGTGGTGCACGCTGCGGCTGGCCCAGATCAGATCGGCCGGGTACTCCAACCGGTCGAGGGAATCCGGGAGTTCACCGACGATCGTGTCGAAGCGGTCGCCGTGGCCGAGCCGGTCGGCGCGGGCGCGGGCCCGGTCGAGGAGCGGCGCGGAGCCGTCGGCCGCGACGATCCGGGCGCCGGGGAACACCTCGGCGAGCATCCCGGACAGCACACCGGGACCGCTGCCCGCGTCCACCACGAGGCCCGGCGCGCTCTGCTGCTCGGTGAGCCATCCGAGCGCCCGCTCGTAAAGGGGCGCGAACAGCTCAGCCTGGGTCTCCAGCATGGTGGCCATCTCGGCCCAGTCGACGTCGGTGTGGTCGTGGTGATGCCCCGCGGGTGCGCTCCGGGGCCGGTGGCCCTCGTGCGCGCCGTGCGGCTCGTGCGGCTGGTGTGCGTCAGGTCCGTGTGCCATGGGCCGGCCTCTCCTCGGGGATGAGGGCCAGCCTGCACCGGCACACCGTTTCCGTGCCAGCCACGTTGCCGGTACGGCAAAACCTGCGGCAAAAACGACGGCGGAAGCGACGGCAAAAGCAGCGGCACAACCGGCGCCGCAGAAGTACGGCGACGGTCCGCCGGGACCGGCCTGGCTGGCCGGTCCCGGCGGACCGGGTCATCGCGACTACAGCGCCGGGTAGGCGTTCGCCATCAGCTGCTGGAACTGGGCCGAGAACCAGTGTCCTGACAGCGGCGCGTTGGGCAGGGCGCCCGACAGGCTGTTGCCGTTGCGGGCGTTGCCCGTGTACGTCGGGTCGCACATCCGGTCGAAGCCCTTGCCCTCGTCGTTCGAGATGGCGGTGCTGGAGCCGTCGGACTCACCCGGCGGCTTCATCCAGACGTAGGCGTCGATCCCGGTGGCGGGGCTGGCCTTCGGACGCTCACCGAGGCCGGCACCCGACTGGTTGCACCAGTTGCCGATGTGGATGCGGCGGTCGTAGCGGCCGCCGTCGACGTAGGTGTCCACGCTGGTCGAGGCGCCGGGTCCGGCGGGCCGTGCGGAGCCGCCCCAGCCGTTGCGGGAGGTGTCGATCAGCATGCCGATGTCGGACCTGAAGCCGACCGAGATCAGCTGGGTGCGGAACGCCTGCGCGTACGACTGCTCGTCCACGTACCGGTTCCAGTCCACCCACTTGGACTGGCGCACGGTGGTGCCGTTGACGGTGTCGTTGATGGTGAAGTTGTTCTCCTTCAGCGCGCTGTAGTTCGCCGTGTTGGTGATGAAGCCGGCCACGTCGTCGACGGTCGCGCCCTCACTGGTCGCGGCCTGCTTGAACAGGGTCGCGGAGGGGCCGAAGTTGTCGTCCCAGCCGATCCAGCCGTGGTGTCCGGCGTCGATGTAGTTGTAGACGTTCGGGATCGCGCCGAGCTTGTTGAGCGCGTAGCCGACGCCCTTCACGTAGTTGCCGTTGGCCAGCATGGTGTCGCAGGCGGGCGTGGCGGTGGCGCGGCTGCCGGTGTTGGTCACCAGGTTGGGCAGCGAGTCGATCTCGATGGTGGTGACGATCCGCAGCGAGCTGTACTTGCTGTCGGCGAGGATCGCCGCGATCGGGTCGATGAACTGCGTCTTGTACTTGTCGATCTCCCTCGGGCCCAGCTCGCCGTTGGAGGCGAGGGCCGAGCAGTCGCGTCCGGGGAGGTCGTAGACGACCAGCTGGACGACCTCCTCACCGGTGCCCTTCTGGGCCAGGGCCGCGTCGAGGTGCTGGCGCAGGCCCATGCCGCCGTTGACGCCGTTGATCGCGGCGATGCGGTCGAGCCAGACGCCGGTGGGCTGGTTGGAGACGCGGGTGCCGCCCGGTTCGGCGGCGGCCTTCGCCGACCACTCGGGGTTCACGTAGACCTTGGCGCCGGCGTAGGGGTTGTCGACCTTCCCGGACGGGGTGCCCGGGTCGGTCGGGTCCGTCGGGTCGGTGGGACCACCGCCGCCGTCGACGTTGCAGGTGACGCCGTCCAGCTTGAATGTGGTCGGCGTCGCGTTGGTGCCGCTGTACGAGGCGTTGAAGCCGAAGCTGACCGAACCGCCGGTCGCCAGCGTGCCGTTGTAGCTCTCGTTGGCGGCGGTGACGGCCGTCCCGCTCTGGGTGATCTTGGAGCTCCAGAAGCTGGTGACCTTCTGGTTGCCTGCGTACGCCCAGGACGCCGACCAACTGCTCTTGGCGGCACTGTTGTTGGTGATGGTCACACTGGCGGTGAAGCCGCTGTCCCACTGGTTCTGCACCTTGTAGTCCACGGTGCAGGCGGCGGCGGTGATCCCGGCGTCACCGGGGACGACGGCGGCTGCCGTCCCGGTGGCCCCGGCGACCAGCGCCAGGGCGGCGAGTATCGCTGTTCTCGTACGGCTCATGAGTGCGGGTTCCCTAATCCGTTGCGGGTGGTTGTCCGTTGCGGTCGGTTATCCGTTCAGGGCGCGCAGATGGTCACGCAGCCCCACGCCGTACGACGTGGGAGTCCCGTCGTAGGCGGAGATGAGCGAGGGACCCGAGGAGCAGTCCCAGGTGTTCCAGGTCCAGCCCAGATAGGACAGGCCCCGGTCGTCGAACCACTTCATGACCTGGTCGACGAAGGCGTGCGTGCAGGTGTTCTCACCGATCTCACCGGCCACCAGCGGCACCTGGGCCGCGACCGGGGCCAGCGTGCTGGTCCAACAGCTTGCGCTCGCGCAGGTGTTGAAGTTGTACACGTGGAACGCGGCGGCGAGATTGCCGGTCGGGTCGGTGGGCTTGTGGGCCAGCCACTGGCTGAGGTCGTTGGAGTAGGCGAGGCCGCCGGCCAGGACGAGGTTCTTGGCGCCGGTGCCGCGCACCGCGTTCACCAGCTCCTGCATGCCGGCCACCGGGTAGGAGATGCCGGGGCAGGTGCCGCCGTCTAGCCAGCACTGCCACGCCTGGGCGGTCGTGCTGGTCGCGCGGTCCGGGTAGGGCTCGTTGAACAGGTCGAAGGCGACGGCCTGGTCGGCTTTGAAGGTGTTGGCGACCGACGTCCAGAAGGACGGCGCGTACTGCCGGTCGGGCATCGGCTTCTGGCAGGTGGCGTGCACGTCGGAGCAGCCCGCCGAGTTGCCGGTGTACTGGCCGTAGGTCCAGTGCAGTTCGACGACCGGCGTCATGCCGTGCGCCTCGACGCGGGCCACCAGGGCCTTGACCGCGTTGATGTAGTTGGCGCCGGCGTACTCCGGCTTGATGTTGGAAAGGCCCAGCCAGCACTCCTCGTTGAGCGGGATCCGGACGGTGTTGACCTTCCAGTCGGCGATCGCCTTGACGGCCGCGTCGTCCACCGGGCCGTCCCAGATGCCGTACCCCTGCACGCACATGAACTCGCCGCCGGAGCGGTTCACGCCGAGCAGCCGCCGGTCGGCTCCGCCCGCGTCCACGATTCTGTTGCCTGACACGTGCAGGGCGGGCGCCGTCCCCGGGTCGGTCGGGGGTGTCGTCGGGTCGGTCGGCGGGGTCGTCGGGTCCGTGTCGACGTTGCAGGTGGTGCCGTTGAGCTTGAAGGCGGCCGGTACCGCGTTGCTCCCCGAGGAGGTGGCGAGGAACCCGGCGCTGACGCTCGCCCCGGTGCCCAGTGAGCCGTTCCAGCTCTCACTGGCCGCGGTGACCGCCGTGCCGGACTGGGACCAGGTCGCGTTCCAGCCCTGACTGACCTTCTGACCGCCGGCGAAGTCGAAGGAGAGTCTCCAACTGCTGACGGCCGCGCTGTTGTTCGTGATCCTCACGGCGCCCTGGAAGCCGGTGTCCCACTGGCTGGTGACGGAGTACTCCACCGTGCACGCGGGGGTGGCTCCCTGCGCCGTGACCGCCGGGACGACCGCGGTGGCCACCAGGCCCACGGCCGCCCCGACGGCTAAAAGTACTGAACGCGGGGGGTGTCGCATGAGCGACTCCTTGCAGCTCAGGCGCGTCGTGACGGACGCGTCGACTGATGGAACCGCTCCCACTGGTTCCATGAAGTTAGCGCCAAGTGACGGCAAAGGACAGGGGAGGTGCTGACTTTTGCTCAACGGAACCCGTCGAATCTTTTCGACTCTTCAAGCACCTTGACCGCTTCGGGCCCCGTCTTCACTATGGGAGCGCTCCCACTGGTTCAAGGCTTGTTGCTGCTCGACCCCCACCCCCCTTTCGGAGCCGCAAGGAGGAACCAGCACATGCACCCCAGCAGGAGACGCCGCACCCGCCGGCGACTGTGGACAGCAGTCGTCGCCGCTCTGGCCCTTCCCCTCACCATGCTCGGCACCGGTACGACTCCCGCGCAGGCGGCGGCACTTCAGTGCAGCGTCGACTACAAGACGAACGACTGGGGCTCCGGTTTCACCGCGGATCTGACGCTCACCAACCGCGGCACCGACGCCATCAACGGCTGGACGCTCACGTACTCCTACGCGGGCAACCAGAAGCTGACCAGCGGCTGGAACGGGACCTGGTCCCAGTCCGGCCAGTCGGTCACCGTGCAGAACGCCTCCTACAACGCGACGGTCGCGGCCGGCGCCGCCGTCTCGACGGGTGCGCAGTTCACCTACAGCGGCAGCAACGCCGCGCCGGCCTCGTTCGCGGTCAACGGCACCACCTGCGCGGGCGCCCACCAGCCGCCGCTGACGGTGCTGACCAGCCCGACGGCCGGCGCGACCTACTCGCAGGGCCAGGCGGTCCCGCTCGCGGCCACCGCGGCAGCGGCCGACAACGCCACCATCAGCAAGGTCGAGTTCTACGACGACACGACGCTGCTCGGCACCGACACCACCTCGCCCTACACGTTCTCCGCCACTGGCTTGACCGTGGGCAGTCATTCTCTGGTGGCGAAGGCGTACGACAGCCTGGGCGCGTCCGCCTCCTCCACGCCGGTCGGCATCACCGTGGCCTCCGGGCCCGCGCTGGTCGCCTCACCGACCCAACTCGGCGTCCAGCAGGGGAAGACGGGCACCTTCGGGCTGACGCTGTCCTCGCAGCCGAGCGCCAACGTCACGGTGAGCACCGCCCGCACGGCCGGCAACACGGGCCTCTCCGTGACCGGCGGCGGCTCGCTCACCTTCACCCCGGCGAACTGGAGCACCCCGCAGAACGTGACGGTCACGGCCGACGCCGCGGGCACCGGCACCGCCACCTTCACGGCGACGGCGACCGGCTACTCGGCGGCCGCGGTCACGGTCACCGAGCTGGCCGCGTCGAAGACGTACGACGCCCGGTTCCTCGACCTGTACGGCAAGATCACCAACCCGGCGAACGGCTACTTCTCACCCGAGGGCATCCCCTACCACTCGGTGGAGACGCTGATCGTCGAGGCGCCCGACCAGGGCCATGAGACGACGTCGGAGGCGTACAGCTACCTGCTGTGGCTCCAGGCCATGTACGGCAAGGTCACCGGCGACTGGAGCAAGTTCAACGGGGCGTGGGGCCTGATGGAGAAGTACATGATCCCCACCCACGCCGACCAGCCGACGAACTCCTTCTACACCGCGTCGAAACCGGCCACCTACGCGCCCGAGCTCGACACCCCGAACGAGTACCCGGCCAAGCTCGACCCGTCGGTCTCGGTCGGCACCGACCCGATCGCGGGCGAGCTGAAGTCGGCGTACGGCACGGACGACATCTACGGGATGCACTGGCTCCAGGACGTCGACAACACCTACGGCTACGGCGACGAGCCCGGCAAGTGCGAGGCCGGACCCACCGCCACCGGACCCTCGTACATCAACACCTTCCAGCGCGGCGCGCAGGAGTCGGTGTGGGAGACGGTGCCGCAGCCGACCTGTGACTCCTTCAAGTACGGCGGCAAGAACGGGTACTTGGACCTGTTCACGGGCGACTCGTCGTACGCCAAGCAGTGGAAGTACACCAACGCGCCGGACGCCGACGCCCGCGCGGTGCAGGCCGCCTACTGGGCGGACGTGTGGGCGAAGGCCCAGGGCAAGGGGAGCGACGTCTCCGCGACCGTCGGCAAGGCCGCGAAGATGGGCGACTACCTGCGCTACGCGATGTACGACAAGTACTTCAAGAAGATAGGCAATTGCGTCGGTCCGACGACCTGCCCGGCCGGCACCGGCAAGGACGCCTCGGACTATCTGCTGTCCTGGTACTACGCCTGGGGCGGCGCGACCGACACCAGCGCGGGCTGGGCCTGGCGGATCGGCTCCAGCCATGTGCACGGCGGCTACCAGAACCCGCTGGCCGCCTACGCCCTCAGCTCGTACGCCGACCTCAAGCCCAAGTCGACGACGGGCGCGGCCGACTGGGGCACCTCGCTGACCCGCCAACTGGAGTTCTACCGCTGGCTCCAGTCGAACGAGGGCGCCATCGCCGGCGGCGCGACCAACAGCTGGGCGGGCCGCTACGCGACCCCGCCGGCCGGGACGTCGACGTTCTACGGCATGTACTACGACCAGCAGCCCGTCTACCACGACCCGCCGTCCAACCAGTGGTTCGGCTTCCAGGCGTGGTCGATGGAGCGGGTCGCCGAGTACTACCAGCAGACCGGGAACGCCGCCGCCAAGACGGTGCTCGACAAGTGGGTCTCCTGGGCGCTGTCCAAGACCACGATCAACCCGGACGGCACCTTCAGGATCCCCTCCACCCTCCAGTGGTCGGGCCAGCCCGACACCTGGAACGCGTCGAGCCCCGGCGCCAACAGCGGGCTGCACGTGACCGTCGCCGACTACACCGACGACGTCGGGGTGGCCGCCGCGTACGCCAAGACCCTGACCTACTACGCGGCCAAGTCCGGCAACGCACAGGCGAAGACGACCGCCAAGGCGCTGCTCGACGGCATGTGGAACCACGACCAGGACAGCCTCGGCATCGCTGTCCCGGAGACCCGCACCGACTACAGCCGCTTCAACGACAGCGTGTACGTCCCGAGCGGCTGGACCGGCACCATGCCGAACGGCGAGGCGATCAACTCGTCGTCGACGTTCTCCTCGCTCCGCTCCTTCTACAAGAACGACCCGGCCTGGTCGAAGATCCAGAGTTACCTCGCGGGCGGAGCGGCGCCCGTCTTCACGTACCACCGCTTCTGGGCCCAGGCGGACATCGCCCTGGCCATGGGCTCGTACGCGGAGCTTCTCGAATAAACCCCGCCGGGCGCGTCACGGGGACCGTGCCCGCGGTCCCCGTGGCCCGCTCGAAAGCTCCGCGTGCGCGGCCCCGTCACCGGACGACGGGGCCATCCGCCGGGCGGTCCCCACCCGCACTGGGGGCCGCCCGGCATCGCGTTTCCCCCCTCGAACGAGGAAGGACCCGTACCGTGCGAAGAACCCGCATTCTCACGGCGGTGCTGGCGCTCGCGGCCGGTCTGCTGGCCGGTACCCCGCCCGCGCTCGCGGCCGAGAGCCCCGCCCCCACGGCGCTCGCGGCCGACACGTACACCTGGAAGAACGCCCGGATCGACGGGGGCGGATTCGTCCCCGGGATCGTCTTCAACCGCACGGAGAAGAACCTCGCCTACGCGCGCACCGACATCGGCGGCGCCTACCGGTGGCAGGAGGCGACGAAGACCTGGACGCCGCTGCTCGACTCGGTGGGGTGGGCCGACTGGGGGCACACCGGGGTGGTGAGTCTGGCCTCCGACCCGGTGGCGCCCGACAAGGTGTACGCGGCGGTCGGCACGTACACCAACAGCTGGGACCCCACCAACGGGGCCGTGCTGCGCTCCTCGAACCGGGGCGCGAGCTGGCAGAAGACGGACCTGCCGTTCAAGCTGGGCGGCAACATGCCGGGCCGGGGCATGGGCGAGCGGCTGGCCGTCGACCCGAACAAGGACAGCGTGCTGTACCTGGGGGCGCCCAGCGGCAAGGGCCTGTGGCGTTCGACGGACTCCGGGGTCACCTGGTCGCAGGTGACGAACTTCCCCAACGTCGGTACCTACGTGCAGGATCCGAGCGACACCAGCGGCTACGCCTCCGACAACCAGGGCATCGTCTGGGTCACCTTCGACGAGTCCACCGGCACCTCGGGCAACGCCACGAGGACGGTGTACGTCGGGGTCGCCGACACCGCGAACTCCGTGTACCGCTCGACGGACGCGGGCGCGACCTGGAGCCGGGTGGCGGGACAGCCCACCGGATACCTCGCCCACAAGGGCGTCCTCGACGCGAAAAACGGCTACCTGTACCTCGCCTACAGCGACAAGGGCGGCCCGTACGACGGCGGCAAGGGCCAGGTCTGGCGGTACGCGACGGCGAGCGGGAGCTGGACGAACATCAGCCCGGTCGCGGAGGCGGACACCTACTACGGCTTCAGCGGCCTGACCGTGGACCGGCAGCATCCGGGCACGGTGATGGCGACGGCGTACAGCTCCTGGTGGCCGGAGACCCAGATCTTCCGCTCCACGGACAGCGGTTCCACCTGGACGAAGGCGTGGGACTACACGTCGTACCCGAACCGGTCCAACCGCTACACGATGGACGTGTCGTCGTCCCCGTGGCTGACCTTCGGCGCGAACCCGCAGCCGCCCGAACAGACCCCGAAACTGGGGTGGATGACGGAGTCCCTGGAGATCGACCCGTTCAACTCGGACCGCATGATGTACGGCACGGGCGCCACGCTGTACGGCACCGAGAACCTCACCAAGTGGGACAGCGGGGGCACCTTCACGGTGAAGCCGATGGTGCAGGGCCTGGAGGAGACGGCGGTCAACGACCTGGCGTCGCCGCCGTCCGGCGCCCCACTGCTCAGCGCCCTCGGGGACATCGGCGGCTTCCGGCACACGGACCTCACCAAGGTCCCCTCGATGATGTTCACCTCCCCCACCTTCACCTCGACGACCAGCCTGGACTTCGCCGAGTCCAACCCCAGCACCGTCGTGCGGACCGGTGACCTCGACTCCGGTCCGCACATCGCCTTCTCGACGGACAACGGCGCCAACTGGTTCGCGGGCAGCGACCCTTCGGGCGTCAGCGGCGGCGGCACGGTGGCCGCCGCGGCGGACGGCGGCCGGTTCGTCTGGAGCCCGGCCGGCACCGGGGTGCAGTACACGACCGGCTTCGGCTCCTCCTGGTCGGCGTCCTCCGGTATTCCGGCGGGCGCGGTCGTGGAGGCCGACCGGGTCGACGCGAAGACCTTCTACGGCTTCAAGTCGGGCAAGTTCTACGTCAGTTCGGACGGCGGCGCGACCTTCACCGCCTCCGCCGCGACCGGGCTGCCCGCCGGGGACAGCGTGCGCTTCAAGGCGCTGCCCGGCACCAAGGGCGACGTCTGGCTGGCCGGCGGGGCGAGCGACGGCGCGTACGGCCTCTGGCACTCGACCGACGGCGGCGCGAGCTTCACCAAGCTGTCGGGCGTCGAGCAGGCCGACACCATCGGCTTCGGCAAGGCGGCCACCGGCGCCTCCTACCAGACGCTGTTCACCAGCGCGAAGATCGGCGGGGTCCGGGGCATCTTCCGGTCCACCGACAAGGGCGCGACCTGGACCCGGATCAACGACGACGCCCACCAGTGGGGGTGGACCGGCGGCGCGATCACCGGGGACCCGCGGGTCTACGGCCGGGTGTACGTGTCGACCAACGGCCGGGGCGTGGTCTACGGCGACACGTCGGACACCGGCGGCGGAGGCGGCGGGGGCGACGGCGGCGGAGGCACCGACCCGACGCCGACCGGCGCCTGCGCGGTGACCTACAAGATCACCAACCAGTGGGCGGACGGCTTCCAGGCCGATGTGCAGCTCTCCAACACCGGTACCTCGGCGTGGAGTTCGTGGTCGCTCGGCTGGTCCTTCACGAACGGCCAGCGGATCAGCAGCCTGTGGAACGCCGACTTCACCCAGTCGGGCACGGCGGTGACGGCGAAGAACGTGGCGTGGAACGCGAACGTGGCCGCGGGCTCCTCGGTGGCCTTCGGGTTCACGGGCAGTTGGTCGGGCACCAACGCGAGACCGGCGTCGTTCACACTCGGCGGCCAGACCTGCGCGGTCGGCTGAACGGGGAGGGCGCGTACCGGAGTCCGGTACGCGCCCTCGTCGTCCGCGCGGGTGCTACGGCGTGTACACCGTGGGCCGCGGGGCGGTGGCCATCCCGTCCCCGATGAAGAAACTCGGGTGCGGCGGCTGGTTGTAGGCGGTGTTCTGCCACGCCAGGGCCGTGCGGTAGGTCGTGTCGTGCAGGAGCGTGGTGATGCGGGTGCCGGTCTCGTACGGCGTGGAGTAGATCCGCAGGGCCGTGTTGTCGGTCGTCGGCCAGACGACCTCCTCGCGCCAGTCGCCGAGGATGTCCCCGGAGAGCGACGGCGTCGCCTTGGTGCCGTTGTTGGAGTGGACGCCCGAGCCGGTCAGCAGCCGGGTGTCGGCCGAGGTGCCGTACTTGTCGATGTGGGTGGCGTCCAGGAGTTCGCGGACGGTGTCACCGTCCCACCAGGAGAGGAAGTTGGTGCTGGACGGCTTGCGGGAGGCGACCACCGTGCCCTTGGGGTTGCGGACCCCGCTGTCGGCCGACGACCACGACTCGGCGCCGGCGCTGCCCGCCCAGATGTCCCCGGCGACGCCCCGGCCGTTGTCGCCATTGGCGGGCGTGGACCAGACGACCGCGCCGGTGCGGGCGTCGGCCAGGTAGGACGCGGGCTTGGAGCTGTCCTCGTCGACCTTGAACACCTCGAGCCCGGCCCGTGCCGGGTCGAGGTCGCCGACGTGCATCGCGTCGCCGTGGCCGTTCTTGGTGGTCCACAGCGCGTTGCCGTTGTCGTCGACGGCCATCGCGCCGTACACGATCTCGTCCTTGCCGTCGGCGTCGACGTCCGCGACGGCCAGTTGGTGGTTGCCCTGGCCGTCGTACCCCTTGCCGGTGTTGGTCGAGGAGTTGGTGTCGAAGGTCCAGCGGCGGGTGAAGGCGCCGCCGCGCCAGTCCCAGGCCGCGATGACGGTCCTGGTGTAGTAGCCGCGCGCCATGACGAGCGACGGGCGGGCGCCGTCGAGGTAGGCGGTGCCGGCCAGGAAGCGGTCCACGCGGTTGCCGTAGGAGTCGCCCCACGACGACACCGTGCCGCGCGCGGGGACGTAGTCGACGGTGCCCATCGCCTTGCCCGTCTGCCCGTTGAACATGGTCAGGTACTCGGGTCCGGACAGCACGTAGCCGCTGGAGTTGCGGTAGTCGGCGGAGGCGTTGCCGATCACCGCGCCGGTGCCGTCGACGCTCGCGTCGGCGGTCTTCATGGCGACCTCGGCCTTGCCGTCGCCGTCGTAGTCGTACACCTGGAACTGCGTGTAGTGGGCGCCCGAGCGGATGTTGCGGCCCAGGTCGATCCGCCAGAGCCGGGTGCCGTCGAGCTTGACGCCGTCGACGACGGTGTTGCCGGTGTAGCCGGACTGGGAGTTGTCCTTGGCGTTGGTGGGCTGCCACTTGAGGACGAACTCCAGTTGGCCGTCCCCGTCGAGGTCGCCCACCGAGGCGTCGTTCGCCTCGTAGGTGTAGGCCACCCCGTCGGGCGTGGTGCCGCCGGCCGGCGGGCTGATCGGCACGTCCTTGTAGCCGGTGCGGAACTGGATCGCGTGTACGGAGTCGCCCTGTTCGACGCCGCCCACGACGGCGCGGACCGTGTAGTCGGCCGAGTTGGGCGCTCCGGAGTGGAAGTAGTTGGTCGAGCCGGTGATCGGGGTCGCGTTGACCTTCGTGCCGGCCCGGTAGACGTTGAAGGAGACGGCGTCGGGGTCGGTGCCGAGCCAGCGCCAGCTGATCAGGTTGCCGCTGTCGGTGTGGACGCTGACGACACCCCGGTCGAGGGCCTCGACCTGCCGTGCGGTGGCGGCCTCGGCGGTGCCGGTGCCGAGGGCGGTGAGCCCGGCGGCCACCAGGGCCGTCGCCGCGGTCAGGGCGGACAGGGCGGCGCGGCGCCTGCGGGGCGGACGGGCGTGCGGGTACGCGTGCGGATGCGGGTGCTGCACGGGACGGACCTCCAGAGAGGACGGACGGATTCCGCCTCTCGGTCGCCGCCGTGGCCGGGTGCGTTGCCGCGATTTCCAGCCACGTCGCGGCGACGGTCCCGGGGGCGCGCCGGGGTCAGGGCCGCCGCTCGGTCCGGGGCTGCTTCCGGAACGCCCGCAGAATGAACTCCGGGTCGGGGCGCGGCCGTTCCTGGTCGGGGAGGGCGGCGAGCCGGGCCGCGAACGGCTCCGCCGCCGGGTCGCCGGGCGGGAGCGTGGTGAACCAGCCGCGCCGCAGGTCGGCGACCGTGCGGCGGGGGCTGCGGCCCTGTCCTCGGCCGGTGAAACGCGTCTGCCCGGCCGGCTGGAGCAGATGGGCGAGCGCGTGCTCCTCGACGAGCGCCGCCGCGTCCGTGGCCGGCCTGCGCGGCCGGGACGCGAGGACGGCGTCGATGTCGCTGCCGACGTCGTGCGAGGCGGCCTTGTCGACGGTGGTGACGTACACCCCGCCGGGCCGCAGCACCCGGGCGCACTCGGCGATCACCGCCGACATCTCGGCGGGCCCCGCGAGCAGGTGCAGCAGCCAGACGCTGGTGACCGCGTCGAAGACGGCGTCGGGAAAGGGCAGCGCCCTGCTGTCGCCGCGGACGACGGCGCCGGGCAGCCGGGCGGCCGCCCTGCGGGCCATGCCGTCCGTCAGGTCCACGCCGGTCACCCGCAGCGCGGGCCTGGCCGCGGCGAGCCGCCGGGTGACGATGCCGGTGCCGCACGCCACGTCGAGGAGGCGCCCGGCCCGCTCGGGGACCAGGCTCAGCACGGCGTCGGCGGCGGCGGAGGCCCGGGGTTCACCACCCCGGAGGGTGTCGTACGCGATGGCTTCCTCGTCGTAGTCGAGCACCCGGTCACGTCGCCCCGTGGCCGGACGCGAGCGCCTCCACGCGGCGGGCGAGCGCGATGTCCGCCTCGGTGACGGCGTCGCCCGCGCTGTGCGTGTTCACCGCGAGGGTGACGGTCCGGTAGCCGAGGGTGAGGTCGGAGTGGTGGTCAAGCTCGTCCTGGACGCGGGCGATGTCGCCGACCAGCGCGGCCGCCGCGAGGTGGCTGCCCAGGTCGTAGGCGCGGGTCAGCCGGTCCCCTTCGACGGACCAGCCGGGCAGCTCGGCCAGCCGGGCGTCGACCTCCTGCCGCGACAGGGCCTTGAGGGGCATGAGCCTCGCTCCTTCCCGAGCGACGGGGTGCCTCCTCCCAGCGTGCCACAGGAGCAGACACCCGGCCCAGACCGCCCGGGGCACGGCCGGGCCCCCTGCCACATCCCGCGCACCGCCGAACGGCCGCGCCCGCTGCTCGCGATCACGCGATCACGCGGTCACGCGGTCACGCGGTCACGCGGTCACGCGGTCACGCGGTCACGCGGTCACGCGGTCACGCGGTCACGCGGAACGGGTCGCCACCCCGCGCCGTCACGCCGAACGGCCGCACCCGTTCCCCTCGCAGGCCCGTCCGTTACCGTCGAGCCCATGACCGCAGTCGTGCCGAAAGACGCCTCCCCCGCTCCCCTCGCCGTCGTGCCGTCGGAACCGGGGCCGGGTGTGGGGCCGCTGCTGCGGGGCTGGCGGCGGCTTCGGCGGGTCAGCCAGCTGGAGTTGGCGCTGCGCGCGGAGTCGTCCGCGCGGCACATCAGCTTCGTCGAGACGGGCCGCTCCCGGCCGAGCGCGGAGATGGTGCTGCGGCTCGCCGACCACCTCGACGTGCCGGTCCGTGAGCGCAACGCCCTTCTCCTCGCCGCCGGTTACGCCCCGCGCTACCCGCAGACCCCGCTCGACGACCCGGCGCTCGGCGCGCTGCGCGACGGGCTGGAGCGGTTGATCCGGTGCTACGAGCCCTACCCGGCGCTGGTGGTCGACGCCTCCTACGACGTGGTCGCCGCCAACGGGGCCATCGCCGCGCTGCTCACCGGAGTTGCCGAGCACCTCCTCCAACCGCCTCTGAACACCATGCGGTTGACCCTGCACCCGGAGGGCCTCGCGCCGCGCATCCGCAACCTCGACGAGTGGCGCGGGCATCTCCTCGACCAGATGCGCCGCCAGATCGCGCTGTCCCGCTCCGAGCCGCTGCGCGCGCTGTACGACGAGGTCCGCGCCTACCCCGCTCCCCCGTCCGAGCCGGCCGGTCCCGCGCCCGAACCGCCGTCGCCCGCGGCGCGGTTCGCGCTGCCGATGCGGATCGAGCACGCGGGCCGGGTGCTGTCGTTCGTGTCGTCGATCTCGACCTTCAACACCCCGATGGACGTGACGGTCGCCGAACTCGCCGTCGAGACGCTGCTGCCCGCCGACCGGGAGACCGCCGCCTTCCTCCAGGGACTGCCGTGGTGACCGGGATCGGGGCGGATGCGCGCGCGGACGTGGCGTTCGCCTCACCGGGGCCACGGTGAGACCGGCGGCGGAACATGACACACTGCTTCGCGCATACTTCGGCGCGTAGGGGAGGCGTGACGTGAGTGAGCGGCGTCCCGCGCCCACCGTTGGGCAGGTGGTGCTCGGCAAGCGGCTTCAGGAGCTGCGGGAGGCGGCCGGCCTCAAGCGTGAGGAGGCGGCCAAGGTCCTGCGGGTGGCTCCGGCGACCGTACGGCGGATGGAGATGGCCGAGGTCGCGCTGAAGATCCCGTACGTGCAGGTGCTGCTGACCACGTACGGCGTCCCCGACGACGAGGCGGCCGACTTCGTCGCGCTGGCCGAGGACGCGAACCAGCCGGGCTGGTGGCAGCGGTTCCACGACGTGCTGCCTGACTGGTTCAGCCTGTACGTCAGCCTGGAGGGCGCCGCCCGGATCATCCGCTCCTACGAGCCGCACTTCGTGCCGGGACTGCTCCAGACCGAGGAGTACGCGCGCGCCGTGATGGAGACCGGCACGGTCGGCCAGACCGGCGCCGAGGCCCTGGAACGCCATGTGACGCTGCGCATGACCCGGCAGCGGCTGCTGGACCGCGCGGACCCGCCCCACCTGTGGGTGATCATGGACGAGACGGTGCTGAAGCGGCCGGTGAGCATCCGCGGCGAGGTGATGCGCGACCAGTTGGACAAGCTGCTCGACCTGGCCGAGCGGGACCGGATAACGATCCAGGTCGCCGAGTTCGCGGACGGCCCGCACCCGGGCACGTACGCGCCGTTCACCCTGTTCCGGTTCGCCGAGCCCGAACTGCCCGACATGGTGTTCACCGAGTACCTGACCGGCGCCCTCTACCTCGACTCGCGGGACGAGGTCTCCGCGCACCTGGAGGTGCTCGACCACATGACGGCTCGGGCCGCCTCGGCCCAGCGCACCCGGAAGATCCTGCGCGAGTACCGCGAGAACTTCTGAGACCGGGCCCCCTCGGCTCCCGAAGACATCCGAAGACCTCCGAAGACCTCCGAAGACCTCCGAAGACCTCCGATCGGCATCTGTCGGCATCTGTTCGAGCACCGAGGAGACGTCAGCGCATGACCGCACCCGACACCGCCCCGGCGGGGCCCGCCCCCATCGACACCAGGCGCCCGCACCCGGCCAGGGTCTACGACTGGTGGCTGGGCGGCAAGGACAACTACCCGGTCGACGAGGAGCTGGCCCGCCGCATCCTGGCCGCCGACCCCACGGCGGTGCGCGGGGCACGCGCCAACCGCCGGTTCATGCGGCGCGCCGTGCGGACCGCCGCCGAGGCCGGCGTCCGCCAGTTCCTCGACATCGGCACCGGCATCCCGACCGAGCCGAACCTGCACCAGGTGGCGCAGACCGCGGCGGCGGAGTGCCGGGTGGTGTACGTCGACAACGACCCGATCGTGCTGCGGCACGCGGAGGCGCTCCTGCAGAGCACCCCCGAGGGCGGTACCGACTACGTGCACGCCGACGTCCGCGACCCGGACACCATCCTGCGGCTGGCCGCCGAGTCCCTCGACTTCGACCGCCCGATCGCGCTGTCCCTGGTCGCGCTCACCCACTATCTGGACGACGACACCGACGACGCGCACGGCCTGGTCGCGCGGTACGTGTCGACGCTCGCGCCGGGCAGCTTCCTGATCCTCTCCCAGGTCACCCCCGACCTGAACCCCGAGGCCATCGCCAGGGCGACCGAGCTGTTCCGGCGCGGCGGCACCCCCTTCCATCCCCGCCCGCTGCCCGAGTTCTACCGCTTCTTCACCGGCCTCGACCTGCTGGGACCCGGGGTGATCCCGGTCTCGGGCTGGCGTCCCGAGCCGGAGGACGTGGCCGCGCAGGCGGAGGGCGTGGTGCCGGTGTACGCGGGGGTGGCCCGCAAGCCCTGACCCGTACGGGTGCCGTGAACAGGTGCGCTCCCCGGCCCGGCCCTAGCGTCGAGGCACGGGCCGGGCCGGGCCGAGCGAGGGAGCGCGGGTGAGCGGGACACACAGAGCGGGCGGGCGCCGGGCGCCGGACGACCCCGAGGAGGGCTGATGCCGTCGGACGCCGTGCTGTACCAGGCCGCCGCGCTCTGTCTGACCCGCCCCGACGACGATCTGCGGGCCAGGCTGCCGCTGCTGCGGGAGGCGGCGCCGCAGTTGCGGGAGTTCGCCGACCACGCGGCGCTCACCCCGGCCGCGGAGCTGGCGGCGCACTACGCGCGGGTCTTCGACTCCCGGCACAGTCTGTATCTGAGCCGGTGGCGGACCGACGAGGTGCCGGACGCCACGCACGACCCAGACGGCACGGACGACCCAGACGGCACGGACGGTCCTTCGCTGACGCGCTACGCGGCGCGCTATCGGGCGCACGGGCTGGAGTTCGCCGGTGCGGAGCCGCCCGACTTCCTGCCCGCTGTACTGGAGTTGGCGGCCCGCACCGGTGAGACCGGGCTGCTCACCGACCATCGCGCGGGCCTGGAGCGGCTGCGGGCCCGGCTCACCGCGTTCGGCACCCCGTACGCGTCCGTGCTGGACGCGGTGTGCGCGGCGCTGCCCGTCGGCCCGACCGGCCCCACCGGCCCCGTCGGCCCCCTCCGCCCTCCAAGCGAGGAAGGGCCCCCCGGTCCCCGGCGGTCGCCGGGAGCACGGGAGTAGGGCCCGGCGGGCGGGTCAACCGGGCGGGTCAGGGGGCGGTCTCGGCGGGCTGGTCAGGTCGCGGTGCCGCCCTTGCCGCCGTCGCGTTCGTCGTCCACGATCTCCGCCTCGACGACCTCGTCGTCGTCCGCCGCGGGCGGTGCCGTCCGTTCCCCGGCCTCCTCGCCGCCCGGGGCGCCCGGGGTCTGGGCGTACATCGCCTGGCCCATCCGCTGGCTGACGGCGGCGAGCCTGTCGACGGCCGTGCGGAGCGTGCCGGTGTCGGTGTCGGTCTGGCCGAGAAGCGTCTTGACCTCGTCGACCGCGCCCTGGACCTCCGCCCTGGTGTCGGCCGGGACCCGGTCCTCGTTGTCCTGGACGAACTTCTCGGTCTGGTAGACGAGTTGCTCGGCCTGGTTGCGGGTCTCGGCGGACTCCCGGCGCCTGCGGTCGTCGTCGGCGTACTGGTCGGCCTCCCGCATCATGCGGTCGATGTCGTCCTTGGGCAGGGCGGAGCCGCCGGTCACCGTCATCTTCTGCTCGCGCCCGGTGGCGAGGTCCTTCGCGGAGACGTGCATGATCCCGTTGGCGTCGATGTCGAACGCGACCTCGATCTGCGGGATGCCGCGCGGGGCGGGCGGCAGCCCGGTGAGGTCGAAGACACCGAGCTTCTTGTTGTAGGCGGCGATCTCGCGTTCGCCCTGGTAGACCTGGATGCCGACCGAGGGCTGGTTGTCGGCGGCGGTGGTGAAGATCTCCGAACGCCGGGTGGGGATCGTGGTGTTGCGCTCGATCAGCTTCGTCATGATGCCGCCCTTGGTCTCGATGCCGAGGGAGAGCGGGGTGACGTCGAGCAGCAGCACGTCCTTGACGTCGCCGCGGATGACACCGGCCTGGAGGGCCGCGCCGACGGCCACCACCTCGTCGGGGTTGACGCCCTTGTGCGGGTCCTTGCCGGTGAGTTCCTTGACCAGTTCGGTGACGGCGGGCATCCGGGTGGAGCCGCCGACCAGGATGACGTGGTCGATCGCGGAGAGCGGCACGCCCGCGTCCTTGACCGCCTGGTGGAACGGTGCCGTGCAGCGGTCGAGGAGATCGGCGGTCAGCTCCTGGAACTGCGCCCTGGTCAGCTTCTCGTCGAGGTGCAGGGGGCCTTCGGCGGACGCGGTGATGTACGGCAGGTTGATCGTCGTCTCGGTGGAGCTGGACAGCTCGATCTTGGCCTTCTCGGCGCCCTCGCGCAGCCGTTGCACCGCCATCCGGTCGGCGCCGAGGTCGATGCCGTACTGCCCCTTGAACGTCTTGACCAGCCAGTCCACGATCCGCTGGTCCCAGTCGTCGCCGCCGAGGCGGGTGTCGCCGTTGGTGGCCTTGACCTCGATGACGCCGTCGCCGATGTCGAGGAGGGACACGTCGAAGGTGCCGCCGCCGAGGTCGAAGACGAGCACCGTCTGCTCCTCGCCGCGGTCGAGGCCGTAGGCGAGTGCGGCGGCCGTCGGCTCGTTGATGATCCGCAGCACCTTGAGGCCGGCGACCTCACCGGCCTCCTTGGTGGCCTGCCGCTGGGAGTCGTCGAAGTAGGCGGGCACGGTGATCACGGCGTCGGTGACGTCCTCGCCGAGGTACGCCTCGGCGTCCCGCTTCAGTTTCTGCAGGACGCGCGCGGACAGCTCCTGCGCCCGGTAGCGGGTCCCGTCGACGGAGCCCTCCTCTGGGAAGCGCCAGCCGGCGTCCCCCATGTGCCGCTTCATGGAACGTGCGGTGCGGTCGACGTTCGTCACGGCCTGCCGTTTGGCGACCTCGCCGACCAGCACCTCACCGTTCTTCGCGAAGGCCACCACGGACGGGGTGGTCCTGGCGCCCTCCGCGTTGGCGACGACCGTGGGGTCGCCGCCCTCCAACACGGCGACCACGGAGTTCGTGGTGCCGAGGTCGATCCCGACCGCGCGTGACATGGCTGTCCCCTTCCGCCGGGCACTCTCGTCGATCCAGCACAGGACGTGGCTGGACGGTTCAGCGTGCCGGGTACCCGCGAACGGCGATGCCGCGCACCGGGGACCGGGCGCGGCACCGAGGGTTGAGCGGTGGTGACCTCAGGTGAGCTGGGCCGACAGGGTGATGGTGGTGCCGGCGAGGGCCTGGCTGACCGGGCAGTTCGCCTTGGCGTCGGCAGCGGCGGCGGCGAACGCCTCGGCGTCGATGCCGGGGACGGTGCCCTCGACCGTCAGGTGGATGCCGGTGATGCCCTCACCGGGCTGGAAGGTGACGTCCGCCGAGGTGACGAGCCTGGTGGGCGGGGTGCCCGCGCCGGCCAGGCCGTGCGAGAGGGCCATCGAGAAGCAGCTTGAGTGGGCGGCGGCGATCAGCTCCTCGGGGCTGGTCTTGCCGTTCGCCTGCTCGGCGCGCGAGGGCCACGACACCGGCTGCCCGCCGATACCGGACGAGTCGAAGGTGACGACGCCGTTCCCCCTGAGGAGGTCGCCTTCCCAGACGGTGTGTGCGGAGCGCGTGGTGGCCACGGTAAATCCTTTCGGATCAAGGCTGTTGCCTGCGAGTACGGAACCCATCCGATCACACTCGGCGGCGCCCTGTCTCAGGCCACCCTGCGCTCCTGCTCCTCCCGCCCCACCGTCAGCGGCACCTGCGGCCCGTCCGACTCGCGCAGCCAGCGGCGCAGTACCTGGTGCACCCGCTCGGCGCCGACCAGTTCCCGCCCGTCCTCGACGGGCGCGGACAGGTCGAGCGGGGAGAGCAGGAAGGGGCGGCCCTGGGCGCCGCCGAGGCCGCCGTGCGAGCCGATCTGCTCCTCGAAGGCGAGGACCTCGCCCTCGTCCGGGTCGTGGAAGGAGTTGACCATGATGTCGGCGGTGTGCGGGAAGGAGTGGGTGCGGCGGACGGCGTCGGCGGCGCCTGGTCCGAACGCGGCGAGCGGTCCGGGGTCCTCGTCGAGCCGGTCGAGCGGGATCTCGGCGCCGTGCGCGCCGAGGACGACCCCGCCGTGCCTCTCGCTGCGCACCAGCAGGAAGCCGATGCCGGGGTGGTGGGCGAGCGTGGTGAGGAGGGCGGGGTGGCGGGCGTCGATCTCCTCCTTGGTCATGCGGTGCGGCACGTCGGGGAAGGAGACCAGGCCGAGGTTGCCCGAGGCCAGCACGATCGGCTCGGAGCGGCGGCCGCCGTGCCGGTGCTCCTCGACGCCCTCCTCCACCGGCCTGCGCAGCGCGGCGCGCACGGCGGCGCGGGCCTCGGTGCCGCTGCGGGTGCGGCGGGCCCGGCGCGGCACCGGCAGTCCGCAGCCCGCCCGCACCAGGTCGGCGAGGCCGAGGCCGTAGCGGGCCCTGAACGTCTCCCCCGGGCTCTGGCCGTGGTCGGAGAGCAGCACGATCCGGTACGGGCGCGGGGCGTGCTCGGCGACCTTCTCGATGAGCGCGAGCGAGCGGTCGAGGCGGGCGAGGACCTTCTCGGCGTCGGCGCTGTGCGGTCCGGAGTGGTGGGCGACCTCGTCGTAGGCGACGAGGTCGGCGTAGACGGCGGTGCGTCCGCCGAGCATGTCGCCCATGACGGCGGCCACGACGACATCGCGTTCGACGACGGTCGCGAAGGCGCGCACGACGGGGTAGAGGCCGCCCCTGCCGACCCGCGGGCGCTGCTTGCGGGCGCGGGCGCGGGTGGACTGGGCGATCTCGCGGGCGATCTCGGCGAAGAAGGACAGCGCGGTGCGCACGGCGTTGGCCGGGTCGGAGAAGTAGGCGAAGTAGCCGGCCCGGGAGCGGGTGCTGCGGCCGCGGCGGCGGGCGGCGATGGACAGCACCAGGGCCTGTTCGTCGGCGCCGCCGCCGAAGAGGTTGCCGCGGCTCGCGCCGTCCCGGGTGAGGAGGCCGCCGTCGCCGGTCCGCTCGACGGCCCTGCGCTGGAGTTCGGCGGCGCTGGTGGGACGGTTGCAGACCATCACCTCGCGGGTGTCCTTCTCGTACCAGCGGAAGGCGGGGATGTCGTCGTTGCTGCCGTGCAGGATGCCGAGCTGGCTGGCGCCGGTCTGGCTTGACCAGTCGGTGCGCCACGGGGTGAGCCGGTGGGTGCCGTCGGCGAGGAGCCGGGCCACGGTGGGCATGACGCCCCGGTCCGCGGCGGCGAGCAGCACGTCGTGGCCGACGCCGTCGAGTTGCAGGAAGACGGTGCCGGGGACGAGCGGGGAGGGCGGGTGACGGCGTCTTCGGCGGTCGGCGAGGCGGTAGAGGCGGCGCCGGTAGGCGTCGTCGTCGCGGACGGCGAGCGCGCCGCCGGTGGCGGAGGCGACGGCGGACATCACGGCGGCGACCACGACGGCCGTCTCCGGGGCGGCGCCGCCGCGCGAGGCCGGGTTCAGGCGCAGCGCGAGCAGCAGCAGCGCGCCGTTGAGGAAGAAGACCAGCAGGCCGAGGACGAGGGCGGGCACCAGCAGCAGCATCCGCACGAGCAGCGGCCAGACCAGGGCGGAGAGCAGGCCGAACGCGCCGGCGCCGAGCGCGGCGGTGACCGCGATGCGGGTGGCGCTGTCGCCGTCGGGCGACTGGATGCTGAAGTCGGGCAGGAGCCCCGCGAGCACCAGCATGGTGACCGTGGAGGCCGCCCACACGGTGACGCTCCGCCCCACCTGACTGACGACCCGCCGCCAACGCCCGCCGCCCACGCCCGCCCACCTCACGTCCCGGTCCGTCACCTCGACGGACCCGCCTCAACCCTGCCACACGGCACCGACAGGGCCCCTGGGCGGTGGTGGAGGGGGAGCTAACGGCCGTCGTACCCGGCGGTCGGCATGGAGAGTCTGCGGTGGACGCGGGCCTTCATCTGGGCGTCGTACGCGGGTTCGGCGCTGCCGACGGTCTCGACGCGGACGCCGCGCCTGGCGCACTCGGCGGTGAACTCCTCGACCGACGACAGGGCGCTCTCCAGCACCCGGTGGCTGGGCGCCACGAAGAGGTCGACGCCGGCCCGGACGCCGTCCCACAGGACGCAGTGGTCGGCGCGGAGTCCTGACACCAGCAGTTCCCTGCTGACCCGGTGGCCGCGCTCGGCCGCCCAGCGGGCGCACATCGCGTGCTGGCTGCGGGAGTCCACCAGAAAGGGGTCCGCGTCCAGTTCTTCGAGCGGCGTCAGACTCGCGATGGCCGTGATCCGCAACGGTCCCATGGCGCCCCCTCACCTCCGGGTTTCGCCGCCGACCCTACTCCTGCCCGTACGCTTCGGGGGAGTCGCACGAAGGAGGCAAAGAGGTGCCGGTGGAGATCACCTGGTGGGGTCACGCCACGTGCACGGTGGAGGACTCCGGCGTACGCGTCCTCACCGATCCGCTGTTCGCCCGCCGGCTCGCGCATCTGCGCCGTCGGCGCGGGGCCGTGCCACCCCCGGACGCCTGGCGTGCCGACCTGGCGCTCGTCTCCCATCTGCACGCCGACCACCTGCACGTTCCGTCACTCGAACGGCTCGCGCCCGGTACCCGGCTGCTGGTGCCGCGCGGTGCGTCCCGGACGGTCCCCGGGCTGCGCAGGCTGACCCGGCTCACGCTGACCGAGGTGGCGCCAGGCGATCTGGTGCGGGTCGGTGACCTGGCCGTCCGGGTGGTGTCGGCGCGGCACGACGGCCGGCGGCTGCCGGTCGGGCCGCACCGCTCCCCCGCGCTCGGGTATGTCGTGGAGGGCGAGGGGCGCACGTACTTCGCGGGCGACACCGGTCTCTTCGACGCGATGCCGGACGAAGTCGGGCCCGTCGACACGGCGTTGCTGCCGGTCGGGGGGTGGGGGCCGTACCTCGGGGAGGGGCATCTGGACGCCGGCCGGGCCGCCGAGGCGCTGGCGCGGCTCGCGCCCGCCAGCGCGGTACCGGTGCACTACGGCACGTACTGGCCGATCGGGATGGACGCCGTGCGCCCCCATGAGTTCCACGCGCCGGGCGAGGAGTTCGTGCGCCTCGCGGCCCGCAGTGCGCCCGGTGTGGCGGTGCACCGGCTGGGGCACGGCGAGAGCGTCCGGCCGGAGGCCACCCGGTGATAGCTCTGGCCGTCACGTCGACGTCGACGGAGTCGGCGCAGCAGGCGATCGGCTATCCGACGCTGTTCCTGCTGGTGCTGGTCGGCGCGCTGCTGCCGGTGATACCCACCGGCGCGCTGGTCAGTTCGGCGGCGGTGGTGGCGTTCCATCAGACGGCGCCGTTCGCGATGGCGCTGGTGTTCGTGACGGCGTCGCTCGCCGCGTTCCTCGGTGACGCGGCCCTGTACTGGCTGGGCCGGCGCGGGCTGCGCTCGCGGGGCGGCTCGCGGTGGCTGGAGGCGATCAGGTCGCGGGCGCCCGAGGAGCGGCTGGCGCAGGCGCAGGGCAAGCTCGCCGATCACGGGGTGACGGTCCTGGTGCTGTCCCGGCTGGTGCCGGCCGGGCGGATACCGGTGATGCTGGCCTGTCTGCTGGCCGAGTGGCCGCTGCGGCGCTTCGCCCGCGGCAATCTGCCGGCCTGTCTGGCCTGGGCGGCGACGTACCAGCTGATCGGGGTGCTGGGCGGTTCGCTGTTCCCCGAGCCGTGGGAGGGCGTGGTCGCGGCGGTCGCGCTGACCGTGCTGGTCAGCGCGGCTCCGCTGGTGTGGCGCCGGGCCAGGGGGACCCGCCCCGCGTAGCGCGGGACGGGTGGCCGGGGCCTGTCGGGACTCGACGGGGCCATCGACGCCTGACGGGGCTCGGAGGGGGCTCGGCAAGGCTCGGCGGGCCGGTCTTCCCGTCCCCTCGCCTCGCCTCGCATCCCTTCCCCTTCCCGCCCCTTCCGGTGCGTCCGCTAGTCCGTCCGGTCCAGTACCCGGGAGCCGCCCACCGGCAGGTCCCAGAGGTCCTCGCGGGGCAGGCCCGCGCGGGTCCAGGCGGCGCGGACCCGGGTGAGGGGTTCCAGGACCGGTTCGGCGGAGAGCACGAAGGTGCCCCAGTGCATCGGCGCCATCCGGCGGGCCCCGAGGTCCTGGGTGGCGCGCACCGCCTCCTCGGGGTCGCAGTGCACGTCGCTGAGCCACCAGCGCGGGTCGTAGGCGCCGATGGGCAGCAGGGCGAGGTCGATGCCCGGGTAGCGGCGGCCGATCCGCTCGAACCAGTGGCCGTAGCCGGTGTCCCCGGCGAAGTAGACGCGCTGTCCGTCGGCGGCGGTGAGCACCCAACCGCCCCACAGGGTGCGGCAGGTGTCGACGAGGCTGCGCTTGGACCAGTGGTGGGCGGGGACGAAGTCGAAGCGGACGCCGCGTAGTTCGGCCCCCTCCCACCAGTCGAGCTCGGTGACCGAGGTGAAGTGGCGGCGCCGGAACCAGGAGGCGAGCCCTGCCGGTGCGAACACCGGTGTGTCGCGAGGGAGTCGGCGCAGGGTGGGGGCGTCCAGGTGGTCGTAGTGGTTGTGGCTGATGACGACCGCGTCGACGCGCGGCAGCGCGCTCCAGGCGACGCCGACCGGGGTGACCCGGGTGGGCGTGCCGAGGATGCGGCGGGACCAGACCGGGTCGGTGAGGACGGTCAGGCCGCCGACGCGGATCACCCAACTGGCGTGCCCGGCCCAGGAGACGGCGATCGTGTCGCTGTCCACGCGGGGCAGCGGTCCGGGCTCGAATGGGATCAGCGGGACGTCGGCGAGGCCCTCGCGTCCTGGCCTGACGGCGCCCTCGCGGGCGAACCTGGCCATTGCCTTGAGGCCGGGCAGCGGGGCGGTGAGCCGGTCGTGGAACGCCCGTGGCCAGTATCTCCGTTCGCCCAGCGGGCGGGGTTCGGCGAGCGGCGGGAAAGGGGGCGCGAGCACCTCGGACCCCGGGCTGGCGGTCGCCGTCCCGACGGTTCGGCTGGTGGCGGTGGTCGCGCGGGTACCGGTGTCGGTGCCCGGATCGGCACCCGGGTGGGTGTCGGGGTCGGTGCTCGTCGTGGTGCTGGTCGACTCGGACTGGTGCGTCATCGCGTGTGCTCCCGTCGCTGAGCGTCGTCACGAAGGTCTTCGAAGACCGACTTCACCCGCGTCAACGCGCGTTGCACGTGCGGCAGTTCCAGCGGCGTGGGTGAGGTGAGACATTCCGTGCGCTCCGCGTCCGTCGCGCCGAGCAGCGGCCGGGTGGACAGCCGGACGCGCAGGGCGCCGACTCCGTCGCCGAAGCGGTGGCCGCCGGGTACCGGGCTGCCGAGCCTGGCGGTGAGGAAGTCCTCCAACTCCTGGGCGTCGCCGACGCCGTGGGCGGTGAGCGCGGGCCGCAGCGGGTCCAGGTCGGCGTAGAGGTGGCGCCCCGCGCGCGGCGGGCGGGCCACGGCACCGGCGGCGACGACGGTGGTGTGCAGGGCGGTGGCCACGCGCGCGTGCAGGGCGGTGGCGGCGGCGACGCGGTCGGTGACGGGCCCGGGTTCGGCGAGGGCGTATCCGGCGGCCGCGGCGACCGGTGTGGCGACGCGGGCGCCGAGCGCGGTGAGCACGTCGAGCACGCGCGCGTGCAGGCGGGCGCCGCCTTCCCCCCGCTCGAACCGGGCGACGGCGGCGGGCCAGCCGGCCGGCAGCAGCGCGCCGGACAGGTCGGTGACGACGGTGACCCGGTCGGGAAGCATCTCGGCGGGGCTGAGCGGCACGGTGTCCCGGGGCGGGAACAGGGTGTCCCGCCAGGTCTCGTCGCTGACCAGGTGGAGTCCCTCGGCGGCGGCTGCCTCCACGCACGCGTGCAGGAGTTCGGGGGGTGCGACGGTGCCGGTGGGGTCGTCGGCGACGGACAGTACGAGCAGCTTCGGGTCGCCGCCCTCGGCGCGTATCCGGCGGACGGTCTCCAGGAGGGCGTACGGGTCGGGAACGCCCCCGCACTCGGCGGGGGTCGCGACGTGGAACACCGGCCGGCCCAGCAGTCGCGCGTACGGCGCCCACCAGGCCGCGCAGGGTCTTGGCACCAGGACGTCGCCGCCGAGCGCGGCGGTCAGGGCGAGGAGCAGCGCGGGGGCTCCGGGGGCGGCGGCGACCCGGTCGGCGTCGGCGGGCAGCCCGCGCCGCGTCCAGTAGCCGCAGGCCGCCTCGCGTATCGCGGCGCCGCCGCCGACCGGTTGCTCGTCGCCGGCGCCGGCGGCGCGCGCGACGACGTCCCGCAGCGCGTCGAGGACGGGGAGCCCGTCGCCCGCGCCGCCGGGCCCGAACCGTACGGGTCCGTGCCCCGAGGGGTCCGTCCGCCGCATATGTGCCTCCGCGCGTTCCTGGTGCCACCGCCGCCACCGGCGTCCTGTGAGCCGGCCCGCGGACCGCCGGCCGGCTGCCGGGCGCCGTCGGCCCGTCTGCCCCGGTTGTCCGTCCGGTACGCCCCACGGGGCACGTGTGACGTACGGGAACCTTCGGTCTCCAGCGTGCCCGGGTGTCCTGGAGTCCCGCTCGCCGGGCGGCCGGTGGGCGCACCCGTCGGCGGGGGCGCGGGGCGGGTCAGTGGCCGACGGAGCCGTTCCGTCGCAGCAGCCGGTGGGCGGCGGCGCCGAACGCGCCCGCGATCAGGACTCCGCCGGCGGCCAGCGCGGGCACCGAGTCGGTGAACGTGCCGCCCGTACCGGCCTGCACACCGTGGTGGACGGCGTCGCCCTCGCAGTGCTCGCCGCGGGGTTCGGCGCACGGCCTGCCGCCCTCGTGGTCGGGGCCGCCCTCGCAGCGCTCGCCCCACGTCCCGGCGCAGGGCCTGCCGCCGTCGTGTCCCTGGCCGATCCCGCAGGAGTCGCCGGGGGGTCCGAGGCAGGGCTTGCCCGCCTCGTGGTCGGGGCGGCCCTCGCAGTGCTCGCCCCGGGGTCCGGGGCACGGCTTGCCGCCGCCGTGGTCGGGCCGGCCCTCGCAGGACTCGCCCCGCGGGTCGGCGCAGGGCTTGGCGTCACCCCGGTCCACGCTGAAGGTGGTGCTCCACGGCTTGCCCGGACGGCCCGGTGCCCCCGGGCAGGTGCCGTCGACGCTCCAGGCGGAGTCGCGGGTGACGGGGTCGGGGCCGCCGCCCTCGAAGGCGTCGGCGCTCTTGACGCGGGCGGTGCCGCGGTAGACGGCCGGTGCGCCCTTGTCGTCCTTGCCCGGGGCCCGTTGGAGCCGGACGGTGCGCTCGTCGAAGCCCTGGGAGGTGGCGTCGAGGGTGGCGGGCGCGGGCGGGCCGCCGGGTTCGCAGGTGACCGAGACGGTGACGTTGCCGCCCGGTGCGACGGTGTGCGGGCTGACCTCCGCGGCCGGTCCCGCGAAGGCGGCCTGCGAGGCCGCGCAGAACGCGGCGCCTGCCAGCGCGGCGGAGGCGAGAACGCGGGCGGTGCGGCGCATGGGGCGGGCTCCTTCGGCGGACGGCGGGGGCGCGGACCGTGGCCCCGCTGCCATCACAGCCCGCCGGACGGCCCGGCGCGCGCGGCCGGACACCATTCGCGGGACACGCACCGCCGACCGGGTGACCTCGAACGCCCCCGGCTCCCCGAACCACCCCCGGCCCCTGAACCGCCCCCTACTCGCTGACCCCCGCCGACCCCGAACCTCTCCGGCCCCCGGACCTCGGCCCCTTGGACCCCCGGTTCCCCCGTTCCCGCTCCTGTTCCAGTGCCCGGTCCCCCGTGTACCGGGCTGCCCCCGTGCCCTGAGTCAGGCGGCCTCGCGGAGCACCTGGTTGCGGACCCTGGTGCAGCTGCGGTTGATCAGGCGGGAGACGTGCATCTGGGAGATGCCGAGCTGTTCGGCGATCCGGCTCTGGGTCATGTCGGCGAAGAAGCGCATGTAGAGGATGGTCCGCTCGCGCTCGGGCAGCGCAGCGAGCCGGGGCGCGACCGATTCGCGGTCGACGACGGTGTCGAGGGCGGGGTCGGCGAAGCCGAGGGCGTCGCTGAGGGAGTAGCCGTCGTCGCTGCCGGGCATCTCCGCGTCGAGGGAGAGCGCGCTGAAGCTCTCCAGGGCCTCAAGGCCGGCCTTCGCGTCCTCCTCGCTCATGCCGGCCCGCTCGGCGATCTCCGCGACGGTGGGGCGCCGTCCCGCGATGGTCTGAGAGAGGTCCTGGTGCGCGATCCGCACCCGGTTGCGCAGGTCCTGCACCCGGCGCGGCACGTGCAACGTCCACATGTGGTCGCGGAAGTGCCGCTTGATCTCGCCGGTGACGGTCGGCACGGCGTAGCTCTCGAAGGCGTTGCCAAGCGCCGGGTCGTAGCGGTCGACGGCCTTGACGAGGCCGAGGGCGGCGACCTGGCGCAGGTCGTCGAAGCTCTCGCCGCGGCTGCGGAAGCGGCCCGCGAGGCGGTCGGCCATGGGCAGCCAGGCCTCGACGATCTCCGCGCGCAGGGTGTCGCGTTCATGTCCCGCGGGCAGTCCCGCGAGCTTCAGGAAGGCGTCCGCGGTGTCGGGCGCGTCGTGGTGCGAATGGCGCTTCGGGCTGACTCCAGTAGGCATGATGCTTCGCAACTCCCTTGATGATGACCTGGGTTGGACGGGCACCGTGGGAGTGTGGAGGCGCCAGGACAGGCGCGACCGTGACGGCTCACGCCGGTCCCACGGACGTGCCTCCTGTCCGAAGCACTGACCGTCCGCCTGCCCCGGGCTTCCCGCCACAAACACCGGCAACCGGCCTGCTTCGGTCGGCTTTCGGCCGCGTCCCATCGAGCGGGCTCCGGTTCGGTCCGCCGTCCTCGGGTACGCGGTCGTCTGCCCCGACTACTGGAGGGACGACGGTGATGGCGGATTTCGTCAGGCAGGTCATGACGGCGGGGGTGGTCGCCGTCCGCCCGGACGCGTCGCTCGTGGAGGCGGCGCTGCTGATGCGGACGCAGGACATCGGTGATGTGGTGGTGGCGGACGGCCAGCGGATCGTCGGGATGCTCACCGACCGCGACATCACGGTGCGCGCGGTCGCGGACGGCATCGATCCGCTGACCGTGAGCGCCGGCTCCGTCTGCACGCCCGATCCGGTGATGGTGCGGCCGGACGACCCGGTCCCGGCCGCGGTGGCCCTGATGCGGGCGCACGCGGTACGGCGGCTGCCGGTCGTCGAGGACGGCATGCCGGTCGGCATGGTGAGCCTCGGTGATCTGGCCGGGACGGAGGACCCCGGCTCGACCCTGGCCGAGCTGAGCCGGCCGGGCGCACCCGACCGGCCGCACTGACCGCACGTACGGCGGCCCGCGCACCGCGGCGACCGCCCCGAAGGGAAGGAAGCACCCCTCATGCGCATCGCATTCCTCAGCGCGCCCGAAGGCGTCGAGCAGGTCGAGCTGACCGAGCCCTGGCACGCCGTGCGGGACGCGGGTCACGAACCCGTGCTGGTGTCGACGGAGCCCGGTGAGATCCAGGCGTTCGACCACCTCGACAAGGCGGACACGTTCCCGGTGGACGAGGTGGTGGGCTCGGCGACGGCGGCCGGCTTCGACGCCCTGGTGCTGCCGGGCGGGGTCGCCAACCCGGACGCGCTGCGCACGGACGAGCGCGCGGTGTCGTTCGTGCGGGACTTCTTCGACCGGGGGCTGCCGGTCGCCGCGATCTGCCATGCCCCGTGGACGATGATCGAGGCGGACGTCGTACGCGGCCGGACGCTGACGTCCTGGCCGAGCCTGCGGACCGATCTGCGCAACGCGGGCGCGACCTGGGTGGACGAGCGGGTGCGGGTCTGCGACCAGGGCCCGGGGAAGCTGGTCACCAGCCGCAGGCCCGACGACCTCAAGGCGTTCTGCGGCGCCTTCCTCGACGTCCTCGCCGAGCGGAGCGCCTGACGCCTGACGGACGGGCCCGGCCGAGCTGTCAGAGGCCGGGCGAGCCTGACGGACGGGCCCGGCCGGTCTGCGGGAGGCCGGTCTGCGGGAGGCGGACGCTGCCGGAGGTCGGCCGGGCCGTCAGAGGCCGGGTGCCGTCGCTGACGTGCCCTGGCCGCGGTCCCTGGCGCCCTCGCGGGTGCGGCCCGGCGCGACCGGGCGGCGGGGGTTGCGGCGCAGGTACTCGCCCTCCAGCTCGGCCATGCGGTCGTTGTGCGCGCGCAGGGCGCCGTTCGAGGCGTACAGCAGGGTGTCGTGGCGTGTGCGGTGGATCGTCTCCAGCTCTCTCATGAGCTGCTGGTCGTCCAGCCTGCTGGGGTCGACTCCGGTCATGGTGGTGCCCCGCTCGTCGTCGGAAACGGCCTCCGGTGAGGGGTGCCGTGGAGCCGGCGTCTCCGTCTCCACTGTACGAACAACGGCGCTAGCGGGCGCGTTCCACCCGGCGCTCGTCCCACACCGGTTCCGGGGTCTCGCGGACCCGGCCGTCGGCGCCGAAGACCAGGAAGCGGTCGAAGGAGCGGGCGAACCAGCGGTCGTGGGTGACGGCGAGGACCGTGCCGTCGAACGCCTCAAGGCCCTCCTGGAGGGCTTCGGCGGACTCCAGGTCGAGGTTGTCGGTCGGCTCGTCGAGCAGCAGGGCGGTCACTCCCTGGAGTTCGAGGAGCAGGATCTGGAAGCGGGCCTGCTGGCCACCCGAGAGCCGATCGAACGTCTGTTCGGCTTGGTTGGTCAGCTCGTAGCGGCGCAGCCGGGACATGGCCGCGCCCCGGTCCTGGGAGTGCTCCGCCCAGAGGATGTCGAGCAGGGTGCGGCCGCGCAGCTCCGGATGGGCGTGGGTCTGCGCGAAGTGCCCGGCCACCACCCGCGCGCCGAGCTTCCACTGCCCGGTGTGCGCGACGTCGCCGCCGGCGAGCAGCCGCAGGAAGTGCGACTTGCCGGAACCGTTGGAGCCGAGCACCGCGACCCGCTCGCCGTAGAAGACCTCCAGGTCGAACGGTTTCATCAGGCCGGTCAGTTCGAGCCCGGCGCAGGTGACGGCCCTGACGCCGGTCCTGCCGCCCTTCAGCCGCATGGTGATGTCCTGCTCGCGTGGCGGCTCGGGCGGCGGTCCCGCCTCCTCGAACTTGCGCAGCCTGGTCTGCGCCGCCGCGTACCGGGAGGCCAACTCATGGCTGATGGAGGCGGCTTGACGGAGATTCAGGACCAGCTTCTTCAGCTGTGCGTGCTTCTCGTCCCAGCGCCTGCGCAACTCCTCGAAACGGGCGAAGCGTTCACGGCGGGCCTCGTGGTAGGTGGCGAAACCGCCGCCGTGCACCCACGCGTCGGCGCCGGTCGGCGAGGGCTCGACGGAGACGATCCGCTCGGCGGAGCGGGAGAGGAGTTCCCGGTCGTGGGAGACGAACAGGACCGTCTTGCGCGTCTCCCTCAGCCGCTCCTCGAGCCAGCGCTTGCCGGGGACGTCCAGGTAGTTGTCGGGCTCGTCGAGGAGCAGCACCTCGTCGGTGCCGCGCAGCAGCGCTTCCAGCACCAGCCGCTTCTGCTCACCGCCCGAGAGGGTGCTGACCTGCCGCCACTGGGCCTTCTCGTACGGCACCCCGAGCGCGGCCGTGGTGCACATGTCCCAGAGCGTCTCCGCCTCGTAGCCGCGCACCTCGGCCCAGTCGGAGAGGGCCTGCGCGTAGGCGAGCTGGGCGGGCTCGTCGTCGACGGTCATCAGGGCGTGCTCGGCCCTGTCGACGGCGCGGGCGGCCTCCTGGATGCGCGGCGCGGCCACCGAGACCAGCAGGTCGCGCACGGTCGTCTCGTCGCGCACGGAGCCCACGAACTGGCGCATCACCCCGAGGCCGCCGGTGACGGTGACGGTCCCGCCGTGCGGCTTCAGCTCGCCCGAGATCAGCCGCAGCAGGGTCGTCTTGCCCGCGCCGTTGGGGCCGACGAGCGCCACGGACGAGCCTTCACCGACCCGGAACGACACGTCGCCGAGCAACGCCCTCCCGTCGGGGAGGTAGTACTCAAGATGCGCGGCTTCGAGGTGTCCCATGGGGTCGCATTCTGGTCGCCGCCCGGCGGCGCGGGCAAACGCTTAACGGCCGGGGCCGTCACGCGGGGGTGCCGTCCCCGGTGACCGGGGAGCCCGCGGGGCCGCCCTCGCCCGCGGGTGACACCGTCGCCCCGGCCCACGACAGGGCCTTCCAGCCGTCGCCCGGCGAGCCTTCGAGGATCACCACGCCGGTGTTGTCGAGGCGGTTCCGCTCGGCGAACGCGAGGTCGACGTTGCCCGCGCGGGCCGCGGCCCACACCCGGATCGCGGCACCGTGGCTGACCATCGCGACCGTGCCCGCCCCGCTCGCCGCGGCCTCGGCGACGACACTGTCGTAGCGGCCGAGCGCCTCCGCGCCGTCCTCGCCGCCCGGCATCCTGAGCGCGGTGTCGCCCGCCGCCCAGGCGAACGCGGTCCGCATGTAGAGCAGGCCGCGCTCGGAGTCGCCCGGGAGCATCTCCAGGTCGCCGGCGGACAGCTCGCGGATGCCGTCGCGGACGACGACGTCCAGGCCGCGCGCGGCGGCCAGCGGGGCGGCGGTGAGCTGGGTACGCACCAGCGTGGAGGCGTACAGCGCCTCGATGTCCTCGTCGGCGAGCGCGTCGGGCAGGGCGCGGGCCTGCCGCTCCCCCAGCTCGGTGAGACCCGGCCCGGGTACCTCGGTGTCGAGCCGGAAGTCGACGTTCGAGGGGGTCTGGCCGTGGCGGACGAGGATCAGGCGCATACGGGTCCTTCCGGATGTCAGCGGCCGTCGCCTGGACAAGAAACGGCCACTTCAGGGTACGTGGAGCGTATGACGCCAGATGTCGACCTCACCCTCCCGGTCCCCGGCCCCCACCGCGTGCGCCGCGCGCTGCTCTCGCTGGACAGCGACCTGTTCGAGTTCGCGGCGGAACGGAGGTGGCCCGGCGCCGGGCCCGTCCTGCCCCGGCTGAGCCGGAGCGCGAACCACGGGATGCTGTGGCTCGCGGTGGCGACGGCGATGGCGGCGGGCCGCACCCCGCGGGCCCGCAGGGCCGCCGCCCGGGGCATGGCGTCGCTCGGCCTCGCCTCGCTGACCATCAACACGGTCGGCAAGCGCTCGGTGCGCAGGCCGCGGCCGGGTCTGGACGCGGTGCCGCTGTCCAGGCGGCTGAAGCGGCAGCCGATCACCACGTCGTTCCCGTCCGGGCACGCGGCGTCGGCCGCCGCGTTCGCCACCGGGGTGGCCCTGGAGTCCCCCGGGTGGGGCGCGGTGGTGGCGCCGGTGGCGTTCTCGGTGGCGATGTCCCGGGTCTACACCGGTGTGCACTTCCCGAGCGACGTGCTGGCGGGCGCGGCGCTGGGGGCGGGCGCGGCGTTCGCGGTGCGGGGCCTGGTGCCGCCGCCGGTCACGGCGGCCCCCGCGACCGGGCCGGGCTGCGCGGCCCCCGCGCTCGCCGACGGCGCCGGGCTCGTCCTGGTGGCGGACACCGACACGGGCGGCGCCGACCGGGTCAGGGCGGTGCGCGAGGCGCTGCCGGGCGCGGAGGTCGTCACCTGTCCGCCCTGGGAGGTGCGGACGGCGCTGGAGAAGGCGGCGGCCCGTGCCCGGGTGCTCGGGGTGTGCGGCGACGACGGCACGGTGAACGCGGCGGCCGGGATCGCCCTGCGGCACGGCCTGCCGCTCGCGGTGCTGCCGGGCGGCTCGCCCGGCAGGTTCGCCCAGGACCTGGGTCTGACGCGGGCCGGTGACCTGGTCGGCGCGGTGCGGCGGGGCGAGGCCACCCGGGTGGACGTCGGCCGGTTCCGCTCGGGCGACCGGGAGGGCGTCTTCCTCAACAGCTGCGGTCTCGGCGTCCACCCCGACCTGGTGCGGGAGCGGGACCGCTGGTCGGAGTGGGTCGGCGAGTGGCCCGCCGGGATGCTCGCGGCGCTGCGCGTGCTGCGCGCGGGCCACCGTCCGATGACGGCTCGGGTCAACGGCAGGGAGCGTCCGCTGTGGCTGCTGTCGGCGGAGAACGGCGCCCACGAGCGGACGGGCATCGCGGCGGGCCACCGTCTCGACCTGGCGGACGGGCTGCTCGACGTCCGGGTGGTGCACGGCGGAAGCCAGCCGTCCGGGCGGCTGCTCGCGGCCGCGGCGGCGGGCCGGCTGAGTCGTTCCCCGGTCCACGCGGCCGTCAGGACGGACCGGCTGCGGCTGTCGGACGTCGAGCCGGGGACGCTTCTCGCCCACGACGGCGAGGTGACGGAGGTGTCGGGCGAGGTGACGTTGGACAAGCTGCCCGGCGCCCTCACGGTGTACCGGCCACTGCCCGTGAACTGACACCGGCTGACACCGGCTGCTACCGACCGACGCCGCCTGACATCACGTCAGTCCACATGGCAGGACGGCGGTCTCATCATGCGACATGCGGGCGTACCGTGAGGCGTACCGCGACGAGGTCGTGCCCACGTCCCCGTGAGCGGGCCGACGAGACACGACGTCAGGGGACCAGCCATGTCGAGGCCGCAGGAGACCGCCGTCTACACGCACGGGCACCACGAGTCGGTGCTGCGCTCGCACACCTGGCGCACCGCCGCCAACTCCGCGGCCTATCTGCTCGCTTCGCTGAAACCGCACATGAAGGTCCTGGACATCGGCTGCGGCCCCGGCACCATCACCGCCGACCTGGCCGCGCTGGTCCCCGACGGCCACGTCACCGGCGTCGACCGCGCCCCCGGCATCCTCGACACGGCGCGCGCCGAGGCGGCGGGCCGCGGTCTGGAGAACGTCGACTTCGCTGTCGCCGACGTGCACGCCCTCGACTACCCGGACGACACCTTCTGCGTGGTCCACGCCCACCAGGTGCTCCAGCACGTCGGCGATCCGGTGCGGGCGCTGCGCGAGATGCGCCGGGTCACCAGGCCGGGCGGCTTCGTCGCCGTGCGGGACGCCGACTACGCGGCCATGACCTGGTACCCGGCCTCCCCCGGCCTCGACGACTGGCTCGACCTGTACGAGACGGTGGCCCGCGCCAACGGGGGCGAGCCGGACGCGGGCCGGCGGCTGCGGTCGTGGGCGCTGGCTGCCGGGTTCACCGACATCACGGCGACCTCGGGCACCTGGACGTTCGCGACGCCCGAGGAGCGGGCCTGGTGGAGCGGCCTGTGGGCGGACCGGACGGTGGCGTCGGCGTACGCGGACCGGGCGGTCGGGGGCGGGCACGCGACACCGGAGCGGCTGCGGGCGGTGTCGGACGCCTGGCGGGAGTGGGGCGCGCGGGAGGACGGCTGGTTCGGTGTGCTGCACGGGGAAATCTTGTGCCGAAAGGATGTCTGAATCTGCGTATCCGGGTTAACCGGTGTGCAGGAGGTTCACACAATGGTTCCGATTCTGCTTGTTCTTCTTCTCGCCCTGATTCTCTTCGGCGCCGGTTTCGCGCTGAAGGTGCTCTGGTGGGTGGCCCTCGTGGTCATCGTGCTCTGGCTGCTGGGTTTCCTGGTGCGCGGTACGAACGCGTCCGGTGGCCGCGGCCGCTGGTACCGATGGTGACGCGGACACGTTCCCGCATGCGGGAGAGCGGCCCCGGGGGGCCTCGGAAGAACTGAATTCCACCAGGAATTCCAGAAAGGCCCGCGCCGATCCAGGCGCGGGCCTTCCGCACGTCCGCCGCACGTCCGCCGCACGTCCGTCGCCCGGCCGCCGCCCGCCCGTCGCGCGCCGTCGCCTCGTCCTCGGCCCTCCCCCGGCCCCCGCCCGGAACCGGCGGAAACGATCACCCGCGGGTCCGCGCCCAACTAGGCTGCGGGGCATGGAGATTCTGGGAGCGACGCTGCGGATCTGCGTCGAGGACATGGAGAGCGCGGTCCCCTTCTACGAGCGGCTGGCGGGCGGTACCGCGCTCCGCTCCGAGCGCGGCGGTGTGCGGGTGGCCGCCATCGGCTGCTTCCTGCTGATGAGCGGGGACCCGGCCCAGCTGGAACTGTTGCGGAAGATCGCCGCGACCATCGCCGTGAAGGACGTCGACGCCACCCACCGGGTCCTCACCGAGCTGGGCGCGCGGGTGATCGCGGGCCCGGTGCCGACCCCGGCGGGCCGCACCCTGATCGCGATGCACCCGGACGGCAGCGTGTACGAGTACGCGGACCGCAACCTCCCCACCCTGTAAGGCCGTTGACGCCATTCCCGGCCCGCGGCGGATGCGTCAGGCGGGCTCGGGCGGACGCATCCTGAAGTCGTAGCGGGCCGGCAGGGGGCCGTCGTCGAGGCTGCTCCACAGCAGGCCCAGGGTCTCGGCGCCCTCGCGCAGGTCGGCGACCTCGAAGCCCGCGTCGAACACGGCGCGCGCCTCGGGCCGCCGCCCCTCCGCGAGCAGCAGCCGCGCCTCGATCAGCCGGAACCTGCCGCGCTCCCGGGTCACGGGGTGCAGCCGGTCCCAGACGGACCGTGCCGCCGCCGTCCGGCCGGCCGCGAGCAGCGCGTCGATCGCCTCGCGGCCGAGGGCGGCCGTGGCCGCCGTCCAGGGTTCGCCGTCGTCGCGCCGTTCGCGGCAGAGGCCGTCGAAGGCCTCCGTGTACCGGTCGGCGGCCCGCTCGCGGTTGCCGCCCTCCCGGTCGGCGACGGCGAGGCAGCGCAGCGCCGGCCAGCGCGAGGGGGCGAGCCGGAGGGCGCGCTCCCAGCTGCGGACGGCCTGGGCGCGGTCGCCGGCGTGCCACTGGGCGACGCCGAGGTGGTACTCGGTGAGCGGGGTCGCGGGCGCCGTCTCCAGCAGCTCGCGCCAGTGCGGGGCGACCAGGGTCCCGCCCGGCGGGCTGACCCGGCGCGGTTCGGGCAGATGCCCCGTGCGCAGCAGGACGAGCCAGGGTTCCTGGTCCTCGCCGAGGGTGCTCGCGGGGAACGGGGTGCCGGGCAACTTCCAGTCGGCGCGCAGCACTTCGAGGGCGCCCCAGCCCGATCCGGTGGCGAGGATCTCGACGGGCGCGGTGTCGGCGTGCGCCGTCCAGGCGGCGTGGGCGGCCTCGACGTCGGCGCGGGGCAGGACGGTTTCGAGGCGGGCCTCGGCCGCGGCGACGGCGGTGTCCCACGGGCCGCGCGGGTCGGTGTCGAGCGGTCCGTACACCTCGAGCCAGGTCACCTCGCTCTCCGCGTCGAGGCTCACGTGTTCCAGTTGGGTGCGGGCGAGCCCCGACTGGATCTCGCAGTAGCCGCCGGTGCCGGGTTCGGTGAGCCACTCCTGCCAGCGGCGCCCGCCGTCACGGTGGCCCCACACGAACAGCTTGCGGCCGCGCAGCACGTCGGTGGAGGTCTGGACGAGCCCGTGGCCTTCGTCGTCGAGGGCGGCGATCCAGCGCCGCCCGTCGTCGGTGAGGTCGTAGAAGTAGTCGGCGGCGTAAGGGCTGTTGAGGGGGCGGGTGCGGTCGATGCCGTCGTGGTCGGGGACCGGGACGCGGCGCAGCCTGCGTTCGTGGCCGAAGTGCCAGGCCGCGGTGGCGGGCACGAGGACGCGGCGGTCCTCGGGGACGGCGGTGTTGGACCACCAGTAGGTGGGCGTGGGGTGCTCGTGCGGGTTGCGGACGCGGACGCCGACATGGAGGAAGTCGGCGCCTGCGGGCAGCCAGAGGTCGATCTGGAAGGGCAGGTCGCGCAGCCGTTCCCACTCCCAGAGGCGGAGCATCTCGCCGCCGTCGGGGGCGGGCACCCGGGCGGCGTGCAGCGGGGCGCAGGCGAGGGTGGTGTGGCCGGTGGCGCCGATGTTCCATTCGATCCCGCCGGAGAACCAGGCGCCGTTGAGGGCGAAGTCGGCGGGCTGGAACACCGGGTTGCGGTACAGGAGTTCGCGTCCGGTCGGCTTGTGGAACAGGGAGACGAGCCGGCCGCCGAGGCCCGGCAGGACGGTGGCGCGCAGCCGGTCGTTCTCCAGGACGAGGGCGGTGAGGTCTCTGGGCGCGCGGGTGCGTCCGTAGCCGTCACGGATCCGGACCGGGAGGAGGCTGCGCAGCGGGGCGTGGCCGAGCCCGCGGGCCAGGTCGCGGGGCAGGTCGTGGTCGCGGTCCCGGTCGTCGGCGCGGTGCACCTCGTCGAGGGGGCGCAGCGGGGGCAGCGGGTTGTCCGGGCCCAACTCGGCGGCGGGCAGCGTGAGTACCTCACGTCGGATCGTCGTCACGATCACCATGGAAGCCGCAAGCCGGGCGGCTGGCCAGGGGACCTACCGGTCAGGATTGGGCAAAGGCGGCACCGGGGGCGGGGCGGGAAAACGGGTGGGCCGTCGCCGCCGGCCGACATAGGGTCGGACCTTTGCACGGCGACGACGCGGGAGCGCGCGGATGAGCGAGCAGCACACCTACCGGGTGATCGTCCGGGGGACCTGGGACGGCCTGACCGACGAGGCCCGCGAGCGGCTGCTCGCCGAGGCCGCCGACCACGGTCTGGCCGGCATGCGGTTCAGCGAGGAGGGGTCGCTGACCTACGAGCCCGTGCCCCTGAAGCACTTCTCGATGCGGTACGTGGTGGTGTCGGACGCCGAGGACGGCCCGGAGATGGCGGGCGCGATCGCGGAGGACCGGGCCGAGACGGCGCTGCGCGCGCTGGGCTACGGGTGGGCGGGGCTGCGCTCGACGGTGACCGACATGGACACCATGAAGATCAACCGGAAGTCCGCATCTCGGCGGTGATCGCCCACCGCTCGTGGTCGCGCCAGGCCCCGTCGATGAAGATCATGGCCGGTGAGAAGCCTTCGAGTCGGAACCCGCAGGCGCGGGCGAGGCCGATGGAGGGCGCGTTGCCCGGCTGGACGTTGATCTCCAGCCGGTGCAGCCGCATCGGCCCGAAGGCGTGGTCGACGACGAGGTCGAGGCCCTCACGCATCAGGCCGCGCCCGGCGGCGTGCGCGAAGGCGCCGTAGCCGAGCGCGCCGCACCGGAAGCCGCCCTGGACGATGTTGTTGACGCTGACGAACCCGGCGATGCCGCCGCCGTCGCGCTCGCAGAGCAGGAACCCGGCCTTGGTCGGGTCCTGGATGAGGCGGCCCGCGTAGGCGGCGTAGGCGTCCTGGGTGTCGGGCGGGAAGAGCCACGGGTGGTGCAGGTCCTTGCTCTGCCTGGCCCGCGCGGTGAACTCGTCGGCGTCGTCGTGGGTGAAGGGGCGGATGCCCACGCGGGGGCCTTCGGCGAGGTAGCGGGATCCGGTGTGCGGCATCGCGCCAGGCTACGACCAATCAGCGGCGCCGTCTCATGAAGTAGGCGCCGAAGAGGGCGCCCACCACCGCCGTGCCCAGCAGCGCCGTCCACAGCGGCAGGGTGACCTCGGGGATGATCACCCGGACCCTGGTCTCCTGGGTGTTCTCGAAGATGAAGATCAGGGCGAGGGCGGCGAGCACCAGGACGGCGATCCTGCCGGGTGTGAACACACCGCGCCGCCCGTCCGCCCTGATGCCGCGCTCGGTCGTCTTCCGGCTCATGTTCCCAGGGTGGACCCGGGGCGCCCGTCACGCGCGGTGAGGCGGGTCCGCGGGGCCCCTGGTCAGCGCAGGGCGGGCTCGTCGAGGGTGAGGGTGGCCGCGTCGGCGTCCAGCTCGGCGGTGACGCCGAAGGGGATGGTGCGGGCGCCGGGCGCGTGGCCGAAGCCGAACTCCTCCACGACCGGGACACCGAGCCCGCCGAGCCGGTCGAGGAGCATCGGGCGCAGCCGCTCGTAGGGGTCGCAGTCCTGCCAGGACCCGAGGAGCAGCCCGCGCACGCCGTCCAGGAGGCCCGCGCGCAGCAGCTGGGTCAGGGCGCGGTCGAGGCGGTACGTCCGCTCGCCGACGTCCTCAAGGCAGAGCAGTCCGCCGCGGGCGCCGGGGCGGGCGTGCGGGGTGCCGAGGTCGGCGGCGAGCAGCGAGAGGCAGCCGCCGAGGGTGACGCCCCTGGCCCGGCCCGGTACCAGCGGGGTGCCGTGGGAGGTGAGGGTGCGGACGGTCTCGGGGGCGAGGAGGGTGGCCCTGAGGTGGTCCTGGGCGAACGTGTTCTTCACGAAGTCGACGCCGGCCGCCATCGGCCCGTGCAGGGTGACCAGGCCGAGCCGGACGGCGAACGCCTCGTGCAGCGTGGTGATGTCGCTGAACCCGACGAACACCTTCGGCCCGGCCGCCCGCATCGCCTCCCAGTCGAGCAGGTCGACGACGCGTTGGGCGCCGTAGCCGCCGCGGGCGCAGAGCACGGCGTCCGTCGACGGGTCGCACCAGGCGTGCTGGAGGTCGGCGGCCCGGTCGGTGTCGGTGCCCGCCAGGTAGCCGAACTTCCCGTGCCGGTCCAGGACATGGGGTGCGACGACCGGGTCGAGGTCCCAGCCGCGCAGCACGTCGAGGCCGGCGGCGAGCCGCTCCTCGGGGACCGGCCCGCTGGGGGCGACGACGGCGATCCGGGCGCCGGGTGCCAGCCGCCGCGGCCTGAGCAGTTCCCTCACCCGGACAGCTCCAGCTTCGGCACGTCGGGCGGGTTCAGGCCGAACACCTGGGCGTACAGGGAGAGTTCGGCCTCCAGGGCGCGGACGATCGTCTCCGCGCGGCGGAATCCGTGGCCCTCGCCCGCGAAGGTGAGATAGGCGTGCGGTGCCCGTCGGGCGTCGATGCCGGCCAGGAACCGTTCGCACTGGGCGGGCGGGCAGATCACGTCGTCGAGGCCCTGGAGGAGCAGGAACGGCGCGGTGACCTGGTCGGCGTGGCCGGCCGGCGAGCGTTCGGCGTACCTCTCGGGCACGTCGGCGAGGGGGCCGACGAGGCTCTCCAGGTACTGGGACTCGAAGTCGTGGGTCTCGCCGTCGCTCCAGCCGGAGAGGTCGAGGACGGGGTAGAGGATCGTGGCGCAGGCGTAGACGTCGGTGGTGGTGAGGGAGGCGGCCGAGGTCCAGCCGCCCGCGCTGCCGCCGCGGATCGCGAGCCGGCCCCGGTCGGCGGTGCCCTCGTCGGCGAGGGCGAGGGCGACGGCCGCGCAGTCCTCGACGTCGACCACGCCCCACTGGCCGCGCAGCCGGTTGCGGTAGGCGCGGCCGTGTCCCGTGGAGCCGCCGTAGTTGACCTCGGCGACCCCGATGCCGCGCGAGGTGAAGTAGGCGATCTCCAGGTCGAGAACGAGCGGCACCCGGCTGGTGGGTCCGCCGTGCGCCCACACCACGTAGGGCGGCAGCGTGCCGTCGGGGCCGGTGAACCCGGGGTGGTGCGGCGGGTGGATGTGGGCGTGGATGTCGCGCCCGTCGGGGCCTGTGAAGGTGCGGGCGACGGGCTGCGGGTAGTAGGCGGGGTCGACGGCGTCCCGGTGCGCGGCGCCGATCACCCGGGCCCGGCCGGTGCGGACGTCCAGTTCGACCGTCTCCCAGCCGCTGCGCGGGCCGGCGGCGACGGAGACCACGCGGTCGCCGTGGGCGGCGAGGGTGGCCGTGAACTCGGTCCAGGGTCCCGCCGCGTCGACGACCTCCCCGGTGGCCGGGTCGAGTATCCCGAGGGTGGCGGCGCCGCGTCCGTGCACGACGGCGACGAGCCCGCTGTCGAGGGACGCGAACCAGTTCTGCCCGAGCTTCCACAGCGGCCCGGCGAACTCCTCGTCGCGCGGGCAGAGCGGGGTGCCGTCGCGGTAGAGGTTCCACCAGCCGGTGCGGTCGCTGGCGTACAACAGGGAGCCGTCGGGCGCCCATTCGGCCTGCGGGACGGATTCCTCGGGGCCGCCCGCGACGGTGCGGGGCGTGCCGAGGGTGCCGTCGTCGAGAACGTCGGCGACGAGCAGGTCGGTGCCGTCCCACGGCATCAGCGGGTGGTCCCAGGCGATCCAGGCGGCCCGCGCGCCGTCCGGCGAGAGGCGGGGTCCTGTGACGAACCGGCGCCGGTCGTCGGTGAGTTCACGGACGGCGTGCCGGTCCTCGGCGGCCGAGCCGTCCAGCGGGACGGCGGCCAGGACGCGCCGGACGTCGGCGGGGCCCTCGCCGGTGAACTCCTCCAGGACGCACCAGACTTCGCCGCGCTCCACCCGCACCTGCGGTTCGGCCCAGCGCAGTCCGCCGCCGACCCCGGACACGGGCGTCAGCGGGCGGGGTTCGGCGCCCGGCTCCCAGCGGTAGAGGCGCTGGTCGGCGAAGTTCGCGAACACCAGCAGCGGCCGGCCGTCGGCGACGACCCCGGTCCACGGCACGCCGCCGTACTCGATGACCCGGCTGCGCACGTCCCAGGGCGCGGGCAGCGCGGACTCCTCGGTGCCGTCGGCGTGCCGCCTGACCAGGGTCCTCCTGCCGCCCTCGGCGGGCCGCGGCTCGGTCCACCAGACCTCGTCGCCGACGAAGCCGACATGGTCGGGCCGTCCGTCATGGGCGGCGGCGAGCGCCGCGTCGACGGGTGAGGGCCAGGAACCGTACTCCAGGACCCGCATGGTCTCCCCCTTCATCAGGCTTCATGATCCGGTTCATCAGGCTTCGTGGTCCGGCTTCATCCGGCGGTGCCGGTCGTCAAGTGGCTTCGTCCGGTGGCTTCTTCAGGTGGCTCCGTCAGGGGCCTGGGTGCCGCGTCGCGCCTACGCCGACCGCAGGAAGCGGTCGAGGACGCGGACGCCGAAGTGCAGCGCGTCGACCGGCACCCGCTCGTCGACGCCGTGGAACATCGCCTGGTAGTCGTACCCCTCGGGCAGCCTCAGCGGTGTGAACCCGTAGCCGGTGATGCCGAGTCGGGAGAACTGCTTGGCGTCGGTGCCGCCCGACATGCAGTACGGCACCACGTGCCCCTCGGGCGCGAACTCCTCGATCGCGGCCCGCATCCGGGCGTACGTCGGGGTGTCCAGGGGCGCCTGGAGCGCCACTTCGCGGTGCGCGAACTCCCAGTCGACGTCGGGTCCCGTGAGCCGGTCGAGGGTGGTGCGGAACTCGTCCTCGCCGCCGGGCAGGAAGCGTCCGTCGACGTACGCCACCGCCTCACCCGGAATGACGTTGACCTTGTAACCGGCTTCCAGCATGGTCGGGTTGGCGCTGTTGCGGACCGTCGACTCGACGAGTTTGGCGGCCGGGCCGAGCTTCTCGAGGAGCAGGTCCGCGTGGGCCAGGTCGGGGTCGACGCCGTAGAGGGCGGCGAGTTCGGTGAGGGCGGCGGAGACCGTCGGGGTCAGCCGCAGCGGCCACTCGTGGGCGCCGATCCGGGTGATGGCGGCGGCGAGCCGGGTGACCGCGTTCTCGCGGTTGACCTTGGAGCCGTGCCCGGCCCGGCCGCGCGCGGTCAGCTTCAGCCAGCCCGTACCGCGCTCACCGGCCGCGATCGGGTAGATCTGGCGTCCGGAACCGTCGTGGAAGGTGAACGCCCCCGACTCGCTGACGCCTTCGGTGCACCCCTCGAAGAGGTCGCGGTGGCGGTCGGCGAGGAACCCCGAGCCGTCCTCGGCGCTGGCCTCCTCGTCGGCGGTGAACGCGATCACCACGTCCCGTCTCGGCCGTACGCCCGCCCGCGCCCAGGACCGCACGACGGCCAGGATCATCGCGTCCATGTTCTTCATGTCGACCGCGCCGCGCCCCCACACGACGCCGTCCCTGACCTCGCCGGAGAACGGGTGGACGCTCCAGTCGGCGGCCTCGGCGGGCACGACGTCCAGGTGGCCGTGGACCAGCAGGGCGTCGGCGGACGGGTCCGAGCCCTCGACGCGGGCCACGACGTTGGTGCGGCCCTCGGTGCGCTCCAGGAGGACGGGTTCGAGCCCGGCGCCCGCGAGTTGCTCGGCCGCGTACTCGGCGGCGGGCCGCTCCCGGCAGTCGCCACCGCCCCGGTTGGTGGTGTCGAGCCGGATCAGGTCGGAGGTGAACCGGACGACCTCGTCCAGGGCCAGGTCGTCAGCCATACTGCTCCTCCACTGCGGCGGATGCGATCGTGGTGACCGCCTTGAAGGTCCTGATGCCCTCGTACATGGTCGGGCTGGTGTAGGCGATCCTGCGCTCCCCGGTCCTGGTCACGCCGGGCACCACGGTCGAGGCCATCGCGAGGTGTTCGGCGTCGAACTCCAGGGCGATGGTGAACGGGCCGTCCTGCGCCGGTTCCTGACGGACCGCCAGTTCGGCGGCCTCCTTGGCCGCGGCCCGGATGTCGGCGGCGGTCCTGGCCGGTGTCCGGCAGACGGCCGCGTACCGGGAGACATGGTCCTTGACGGCGACCTTCAGCGCCTCGGGCGCGTAGCCGAGGGCGTCCTCGCAGGCCAGGTCGTCGCCGGTGACGAGGACGACCGGGACGCCGTACTCGGCGACGACGCGGGCGTTGAGCAGCCCCTCGCTGGCGCGTACGCCGTCGACCCAGACGCCGGTGATGGAGTTGGCGAGATAGGTGTGGGCGAGGACGCCCTCCATGCCGGCGCCCGCGTGGTAGCCGACGAAGGCGATGCCGTCGACGTCGCCGTGCTGGACGCCCTCCACCATGGACAGCGACTTGTGCCGCCCGGTGAGCATCTCGGCGCGCTCGTCGAGCCGTTCGAGGAGCAGGTTGCGCATCGTCCAGTGGGCCTCGTTGACGAGGACCTCGTCGGCGCCGCCGTCGAAGAAACCGCGGACGGCGGCGTCGACGTCGGAGGTGAACATCGACCGGCAGCGCTCCCACTGCGGTGTGCCGGGCAGCACGTCCGCCGGCCAGGTCACACCGGTCGCGCCCTCCATGTCGGCGCTGATCAGGATCTTCATGGAGCGCCACGTTACGCGTCGGGAGCGGAACCGGCCAGGATGTTCAGAGAGCGCGCGCGAACAGGTCGAGCAGCGCCGACCAGTGCCGCTCGGACGCCTCGGCCCCGTACGCGGCGGTGTCGGCCTGGGTGAAGCCGTGGTGGGCGCCCTCGTAGACCTCGGCGCGGTGGCGGACCCCGGCCTCGGTGAGGGCCAGGCCGAGGCGGGCGATCTGCTCGGCGGGGTTGGTGACGTCCTGGTCCGCGTGGCCGAAATACAGCTCCGCGGTGACGCGTCCCGCGACCAGGTGCGGGCTGTCGGGGGCATCGGTGGCGAGATGGGCGCCGTGGAAGCCGGCCACGGCGGCGACCCGGTCGGGGTGGGTCCCGGCGACGCGCAGGGCGAACCCGGCCCCCACGCAGTACCCGGTGACCCCGGCGGGTCCCTCGGTGGTGAGCGGGGACGCGGCCAGCCAGTCCAGGTAGACGGCGGCGTCCCGCATCGCGGCGTCCGGGGTGAGGGTCCGCGCGGCGGGCGCCAACTGCCGCACGATCTCCGGGCGTTCGGCGAGATCGATGAAGTCGGGCAGCTCGACGACGGGAGCCCGCCCGGCCCGGTGGAACAGGTTGGGCACCAGCACGGTGTACCCGGCGGCGGCCAGCCGGTCGGCCATGCCCCGCAGATGCGGGCGCAGCCCGAAGGCGTCCATGCAGAACAGCACGGCGGGCCGCGGGACGCCGTCGGCGGGATGAGCGAGGTAGGCATCGACGACACCGTCCACGGTGACGAGATCGACGACGGTGCCGTGTACGGCGGTCATGGCGAGGGCTCTCTGTTCGGTTCGGGGGCGGGGCTGGGACGTCCGGGTATCCGGGGGGATGGGACATCCGGGGGGCCGGGGTCCGGGGGGGGCGGCGCGGCTCGGGCGGGACGCTGGGGCCGGGGTAGGGCGCGGCGGGCTCGGGTCCGGGCGGTTCGCGGCGAGCTGGGCCACGGGCGACCCACGGCGGGAGCGACCACGGTCGACCCACGACGGGAACGGCCGTGGTCAACTCGCCCTGTGTGCCGTCCCGGTGAGTTCGCGTACGCGCGCGGCCGGCACCGGTACGCCGCGGCTGGCGAGGAACCAGCGTCGCGTCTCCTCCGGGTCGAGCCACTCGGGCCTGTCCCCCATGTACGGCCGCACATAGGCGGGCGTTCCCGGCGCGAGGCATCCGCTGTCGGCGAGGGTGCCGATGTCGACGGCGTCGTAGCCGAGGGCGTCGAGCAGCGCGACCACCTCCGCCTTGGCGGTCGGGTCAGTGCCCGCGAGGGGCAGGGCGCTGCGGTCGGGGGCGCCGGCCGGGCGGGCGAGGGCGACCAGGTGGTGGAAGTCGATCGTCGCGAACGTCTTGACCACCCGGGAACCGGCCAGGTGCCGCTGCACCAGCTCGCTGGAGGTGATCCCTCCGGCGTCCAACTCGGCTATCCGGCCGTCGCGTTCGGGGTGGTAGACCATCGCGTCGACGACGGTCAGGCCGGCCAGCTCGGCGGCGGGCAGCAGGGTGTGGACGCCCAGCGGGACGGCGGCCACGACCAGGTCACCGGCGCGGGCGGCCTCCGCCGGGGTGGCGGCGCGGGCGCGGGCGCCGAGGTCGGCGACGAGCGGGGCGAGGCTCTCGGGGCCTCGCGAGTTGGCGAGCACGACGTCACGTCCGGCGGCGACGGCGAGCCGGGCGAGGGCACCGCCGATCATGCCGCTGCCGATGATGCCGACGGTCCTGGTCACGATGGCGTGCCTCCGGGCGGGTAACAGATTCGAACGTGAAACTGAGTGTCACGTTAGCCACCAGGTGTCAACCATGCAAGTGAGACCCGGCGGGCGGTAGGATCACGGCGTGAGCGCAGCGACACGGAGCAGCACGAGGGACATCGCCAGAGCGGCCGTCCGGGCCGAACTGACCCGGGTGGCCTTCGAGTTGTTCCGTCGCGACGGCTTCGACAAGGTGACGCTCGACGACCTCGCGAGCGCCGCCGGGGTCTCCCGGAGCACCTTCCTGCGCTACTTCGGCACCAAGGAGGACGCCGTCCTCGCAGCCTTCGACGGGTCCGAGCGGCGGCTCGCGGACGCCCTGCGCGCCCGCCCCGCCGACGAGGACGACTGGACGGCGCTCCGCCGGGCCATGGACACCGTCATCGCCCGCTACCACGAGGATCCGGCGGGTTCCCTCGCGACGACCCGGCTGGTCAGGGACACGCCCGCGCTGTGCGCCCGGAACCTGGAGAAGCAGTACACCTGGCGCCCCTCACTGGCCGCCGCGCTCGCCGGGCGGGCCGGCGACGACCAGCCCACGCTGGCCCAGTCGGTGCGCGCCGCGGCCGCCCTCGACTGCCTGAACGTCGCCCTCGACCACTGGCTCGCCTCCGACGGCGCCCTCGATCTGGTCGCCCTGCTGGACGACGCGTTCGACGCCCTCGCGTCCCGCTGACCGGCGCCGCGGCAAAGCCCGCCGGCTGACCCGACACACCGCCGCGAAGCCCGCCGGCTGACCGGACACACCACCAGGAAGCCCGGCGGAGGCACCGGCGGCTGCACGTCGGGCACCAGAACCACCGGCGTCCCAGGCGACGGCACCACCGGCTCCATGACCGGCACCGCCGATGGGGGCGGGAGGGAGTTCGCCGTCCCGCCCCTCCCCCTCAGGTCGCGCGGCCCGCCACGTACCAGTGCGACGGCAGCGCCACCCGCGTGCCGTTCTCCTCGGACTCCGTGGTGGTGAGCGGGAGTTCGCCGCTCGCGAGGACGGTGAGGCCGGCCGCGCCCAGGTGTTCGGGCAGGGCCGCGTCGGACATCTCGCCCGGCGCGATGCCGTGCCGCAGGATCGGGACGAGCTTGGGCGGCGGTCCCGTCGGGCGTCGCGCCAGCTCCGCCATCGCCGGCCTCGCGCTCTCGGCGAGTTCGACGATGAAGGCCCGGCCGCGCACGCCGACGAGCCCGGCGACGGCGTCCACCAGCGGCTGCCGGTCCTCGGCCGCCGCCTGGTGCAGGACGCCCCGCACATAGACGTTGGCGTCGCCGAGTTCCGCGCGCAGGGTGTCCGTGTCGGCCTTGTCGACGGCGTCGAGCACCCGGTAGGCGGCGAGCCCGCCGGGGTCGGCGCGGCGGGCGTGGCCGATGGCCGCGCCGGAGAGGTCGAAGCCGACGACGCGCGGGAACCGGTCGGCGAGGTATCTGGTCTGGGTGCCGTTGCCGCAGCCGAGGTCCACCAGGGGCAGCCCCGGGTCGAGCAAGTAGGGTTCGTAGAGGGCGAGATGGTGGGCGGCGGTCAGGACCGGCTCCGCGTCCCAGAACACCGCCCCGGGTTCCTCGGGCGCCTCGCGCCAGAAGCCCTCCCAGGCCTCGCGGTACCGACTCGTCACGCTCATGTCCAACTCCCCAGGACGCGCCGCCGGCCCGCCGCGCAGAGCGGGCCAGTACGGTCCTATCGCGCCTGCGGGGGCGCCCACAAGCACGTGGCGCATTCCTTCACGCCCCACCCGTGATGCGCACGCCCGCGCACACCTCACGCGCCCCCGCGGATGCCCTCGTACCGTGACACGACAACCGCCCCCGGAGGGCGTACCCGGCCCGCGGGCGCCCCCTGCCGCACAAGGCGCGGTGGCGGTCAGCCGCCGGGCAGGGTGAGTTCGAAGCTGACCGACTTGCCCGTGGCGGTGCGGCTGGTGCCCCACTCCCGGGCCAGCGCGCTCACCACCCGCAGTCCGCGCCCCGACTCGTCGTCGGGGCCGGCGTTCCGCAGCGACGGCAACTCGCTGTCGTCGTCGTCCACTTCGCAGAGCAGGGTGTCGCCGCGCACCAATCGCAGCACGACCGGCCCGTGGTGGGAGTGCCGTACGGCGTTGGTGACGAGTTCGCTGACCATCAACGCGGCCGGTTCGGCGAGCCTGTCGAGCCCCCACTCGTGGAGTCGTTCCCGCACGGCCGCGCGGGCCCGGCCGACCTCGACGGGGTCGGGCGGGAACCGCCACTCGGCGACGGCCTCGGGGGCGAGCCCGTTGAGGCGGGCCATCAGCAGGGCGACGTCGTCCTTGCGGCCGCCGCGGGTGTTGAGGGCACGGATGATGGTGTCGCAGGCGTCGTCCATGGAGGCGGCCGGATGGGCGGCGGACTCGCAGAGCGTCGCGAGGCCGACACCGATGTCCTCGCCGCGCATCTCGACCAGCCCGTCCGTGCACATCACCAGCCGGTCACCGGGCGCCACGGGCACCCGTACCGTCTCGAAGGGCACCCCGCCGACCCCGACGGGCGCGCCGGTGGGCAGGTCGAGGAGTTCGCTGCGGCCGTCGTCGGCGCGGACCAGGACGGGCGGGATGTGACCGGCGTTGGCGAGGAGCAGTTCGCCCGCGATCGGGTCGTACACGGCGTACAGGCAGGTCGCTAGATAGCCGTCGCCCAGGCGCAGCGCGAGGTCGTCGAGGTTGCGCAGCAGCTGCACGGGTGGCAGGTCGAGGGCTGCCATGGTGGCGACGGCCGTGCGTAACTGGCCCATCATGGCTGCCGAGTTGAGGCCGTGGCCCATGACGTCGCCGACGACCAGGGCGGTGCGGGCGCCGGGCAGCTTCACCGCGTCGAACCAGTCGCCGCCGACCCGGCCGAGGAGGGTGCCGGGGAGGTAGCGGGTGGCGATGTCGCAGCCCGCCATCCGGGCCGGGATGTGCGGCAGCATGCTGTCCTGGAGCGTCTCGGCGACGTTCTCCTGGTAGGTGTACATGCGCGCGTTGTCGAGCACGAGCCCGGCGCGGGCGGCGAGTTCGGCGCCGGTGACGCGGTCCATGTCGGTGAAGACGGCCCGCTCGGGGTGGCGCAGCAGGATCATGAAGCCGAGGACGACGGTGCGCGCCTTGAGCGGGACGACCAGCATGGAACGGCCGTTGATCAGGGGCCTGATGTCGCGCTTCTCGAACTGCGCGGCGATGGCGTGCCCCATCTCCTCGGTGACGCGCGGCACGAGGACGGGTTCGCCGCTGGTCATGCACTGGAAGAACGGGGTGTGCGCGGGGAACGGCATGGCCTCGCCGACCGGGACGACGTCCTCCCAGCGGCCGGGTTCGTCGGTGTGCTCGACGGCGACCCGGTGCCAGAGGGTGGTGGTGTCGGGCACGCCCTCGGGGAACCCCTCGCCCGCGACGACCTGTTCGCGCAGATAGGTGCCGGCGACGTCGGTGAAGCGGGGCACGACGGCCCGGCTGACCTCGGCGATCGTGCGGGCCAGGTCGAGGGAGGTGCCGATCCGCGCGCTGACGTCGTTGAGGAACTCCAGGTGTTCGCGGACGGCCGCGTACTCGAGGTCCTCGGCGTCCTCGGCGTCCTCGGCGCCCGCGCCCCAAGGGTGATCGGGGCCCCCGTCGAGGCCCTCGGCCGCGGCGCGGGCGGCCTGTTCGCGGCGGGCCCGGCGCTCGACGCGGCGGGGCACGCCCCAGTCGGGGGTCACGGGCACCAGCTCGTTCTGGCTGAACTCGATGACGGGATAGCCCAGTTCGAGGACCTGCGCGACGATCCTGGCGCCCTCGCCGACGCTCATGCTGGGCAGGATGTCGGGCAGCCGGCGGGCGAGTTCGTCGGCGCCGTCGAAGTCGGTGTGCAGGGCGAAGCCGGGCGCGATGCGCTCGTGGGCCGGGTCCCGGCCGTCGTCGTGGCACAGGCCCGCGGTGTCGGCGGCGAGCACGAGGAGCCGTTCGGGGCCGGGGCCGACCAGCGGGTAGGCCCACCATAGGACGTCCACCCGGTCCCGCCCGGGGACGGTGAGCCGGGCGCGCCCCGCGGCCGGGTAGGAGAACCGGGCGCCGAGGGAGCCGTCGAGCCCCGGACCGAGCCCGTCGTAGGAGCCGTACGCCCCGTACGGCGAGGTCTCGTCCTCCTCGGGCAGCGCGCCGGCGACGGGCAGCAGATCGACGGCGGTCTGCCCGACGGCCTGCTCCTTGGTGACGCCGAACAACCGGCGTGCGCCCCTGCTCCAGTGGGAGACCAGGCCGTCGCGGTCGACCACGACGACGGCCAGCGGCACCCGGCCTGCCCCGGCCGGGTCGGGAGCAGGGCCGTCACCCGCTCCCGGACTGGCAGGCGCGTCCCTCTCGGTGCCACGGTCCATGGCCCAGGCCCTCTCTCCCACGGCTCCCGCAAGATCTGTCACCTCGAACACCGTACGGGGCCGCTCGGTGACGATGTGCGGCAATCAAGGAATTGAGGCACGGGGGGCGCATCGGTGCGCGCGGGCGCACGAAACGCGTCGTCGTCCGGGACGCCGGCCGCGGGCGGGGCTGTCCGAGCCGGTCAGGCCGGTCAGACCGGTCAGTCTTCGTGGCCGAGTTGCAGATCCCGTTCGGTCCGCCCGCCGCCCGCGACCTGGAGGACGGTGGCGACGGGCGGGTAACCGGCGGCGATCACGGTGTACTCGCCCGAGGAGAGATCGACGAACCGGAACGTTCCGTCGGCTCCCGTGGTAAGGGTGTCGACGACGTTGCCCGCGGCGTCGAGGAGCGTCACCCGGGCGTCCTCGACGGCCCGTCCGCCGCTCGCCCGCACGGTCCCGCGCAGCACCGCGCCGCCGGCCAGTTCGACGTCCTGGCGGGTCTCGCGGGAGGCCTGCACGGTGACCGGGAGCGCGGCCGGGCGGAAGGCGGGGGCGCTGGCGGCGAGGGTGTACTCGCCCGCCACCAGCTCGGTGATGAGGTAGGCGCCCTCGCGGGCGCTGCGGGTGCTGGCGACGACCTCGCCGTGCACGTTGGTGAGGGTGACGATGGCGTCCCGCACGGGGGTGCCGTCGGCGGTGACCACGCTGCCCGCCAGCCGTCCGGCGCCGCCGAGGACGACGTCCAGTTCGACGGGGCGTTCGCCGACGGTCACCGAGACGGCCTGCGGCTGGTGGCCGCCGGCCGCGGCGATCAGCACGTACGCCCCCGAGCCCGGCGTGGACAGCGCGTACCGGCCGTCCTCGCCGCTCGCGCCCCGCCCGATCTGGGTGCCCGCCACGTCGATGAGGGTGAGCGCGGCCCGAGGCACCACGGTGCCGTCGGGATGCTGCACGGTGCCGCAGACCGGGATGCCCGCGGTGTACGGCGAACGGGCCTGCGGTACGGGGGCGTTCACGGGCGCGGTCTCCGTTTCGGCGGCGTTGTGGGACACCAGGGGACTCTCCTTGAGGAAGCAGGCGATGAGCAGGCCGAGCACGAGCACCGGCACGAGGTAGAGGAAGATCCGGGGCATGGCGTCGGCGTACGCCCGGATGTAGTCGTCGCGCAGGTTCGGGGGCAGCGCGTGGACGAGCTGCGGGGTGAGCGACTCCGGGTCGGGCAGGGCGGCTCCGGCGCGCGGCGGCAGCCGGTCGGCGAGGGCGTCGGAGAGCCGGCCCGCGAAGAGGGTGCCGAAGACGGCGGCGCCGACGCTGCCGCCGATCTGCCGGAAGTAGGTGCTGGCGCTGGTGGCGGTGCCGAGGTCGGCGGGGCGCACGGTGTTCTGCACGGCGAGGATCAGGACGGGCATCACCATGCCGATGCCGGCGCCGAGGACGGCCATCCAGACGCTGTAGTGCAGCCGGGGCGTGTCGACCTGGAGGCGGGAGAGCAGCCACATGCCGAGCACGGAGAGGGCGGCGCCGAGGATCGGGTAGATCCGGTACCGCCCGGTGTGGCTGATGAGTTGGCCGGAGATGACGGACGCGCCGACGATGCCGCCCATCATGGGCAGCATCAGCAGCCCCGACTCGGTGGCGGAGGCGCCGTCGACCATCTGGAGGTAGGTCGGCAGATAGCTGGCCGCGCCGAACAGCGCGACGCCGATGACGAGCCCCACCAGGCCGGTGACGTTGAAGACGGAGCTTCTGAACAGCCGTGGCGGGATGAGGGGTTCGGCGGCGCGGCGCTCGGCGAGCAGGAAGAGGACGGCGGCGACGACGGCGCCCGCGGCCAGGCCGAGGATCTGCCGTGAGCGCCAGGGGTACTCGGTGCCGCCCCAACTGGTCAGCAGGATCAGGCAGGTGGAGGTGGCGGCGAGCAGCAGCGCGCCGAGCACGTCGAAGCGCGGTTTCGCGCGCGGTCTTGGCAGTTTGAGGACGACGCTGATGACGGCGAGGGTGAGCAGGCCGAAGGGGACGTTGATGTAGAAGCACCAGCGCCAGGAGAGGTGGTCGGTGAAGTAGCCGCCGAGCAGCGGTCCCGCGACCGAGGCGAGGCCGAAGGCGGCGCCGATCAGGCCCATGAAGCGTCCGCGGCGGCGGGGCGGCACGATGTCCGCGATGATCGCCTGCACGCCGATCATGAGGCCGCCCGCGCCGACGCCCTGGACCGCGCGGAAGGCGATCAGCTGGTCCATCGTCGTCGCCCGTCCGGCCAGCGCGGAGCCGATGACGAAGACGACGATGGCGAACTGGAAGACGCCCTTGCGGCCAAGCAGGTCGCCGAGTTTGCCGTAGATCGGCAGGCCGACGGTCGAGGTGAGCAGATAGGCGGTGATCGCCCAGGACATCTTGTCGAGGCCGTGCAGTTCGCCGACGATCCTGGGCAGCGCGGTGGCGACGATCATCTGCTCGAGGGCGGCGAGCAGCAGCGCGAGCATCAGGCCGACGAAGACCAACCGGACGCGGCGCGGGCTGAGTCGGCCGCCGGCGACGGGTTCGACGGTGCGGCCCGGCGGGGGCGGCTGACCCGTCTCCGTCCGCGCTCCCTCCTGCACCAGCGTGCTCCCGCCCACGTACCGCTCCCCTCGTCACGCCCGCACCGTTCCCGCCTCGGGCGACAACTGCGGGCGGGCGTGGCGGGTTACGGGGTTCCCGGCGGTCCGTGGGGAGATCCACTCGAACCGGTGAGGGGCCAACGGCCGCCGGGATGCCGTGCGTTGGGGCGGGACGCGGCGCGGAGGCGCGCCGGTCCCGCGGCGCGGTGGGTTACTTGGCGACCTCGGTGGCGAGGTTGCCGAGCAGTTCGTCGTAGATCCGGGCGAGGCCCTTGGGCGCGAAGGTCCGCTCGAAGAAGCCGCCGATGCCGCCCGCGCCGTTCCACACGCTCGTCACGACCACCCGGGAGCTGCCCTCGCCCGCCGGGGTGACCCGCCAGGTGGTGACCATGGAGGAGTTGCGGTCCTTCTCGACCAGTTCGCCGTCGGTGGGCTCGGTGACCTCGAGGAGGCAGTCGCGCACCCGCTTGCTGGTGGCCTGGAGCTTCCAGTGGACGAGGGTGCCCTCGCCGTCGCCGCCCTCGCGCACCTCGTACTCGCTGAAGTGGTGGGGAAGCAGGGCCGCCCGCGTTCCGCTGTAGTCGGCGAGGGCGTCGAACACCTTCTCCGGGTCCGCCTCGACGACCCGCTCCGTTGTCGCCTCTACCTGCGCCATTGACTTCCTCCAGGCTTGGTTCTCGGGATCGGGGCAAGCCAACCACCCCCGGGTGCGGCCTCCCAAATCGGGGTCGGTTCCCGGTCTCCGCGGGTCCTTGTTCTGTCCGAAAGCGTTCGTGGAAGGTCCCTCCGCACGATCATGCGAACTAATGTTCTATTGTGTGGCCAGTGCTACCGAGGAGGCCAGATGCGCTGGGAGAACCTCACCGTCGAGTCGGGCGGTCACAGCCGGGCCGCGGACGCCGCGCTGTTCGGCGCCGACGCCGTGGTCACCCGGACCTTCGACACACCGGAGTTCGCCGGAATCACCTTCCACGAGGTCCGCGCCCGCTCGATCGTCAACCGGGTGCCGGGAGCGTCCCGGATGCCGTTCGAATGGACGGTGAACCCCTACCGGGGCTGCTCGCACGCGTGCGTGTACTGCTTCGCCCGCAAGACCCACAGCTATCTCGACCTCGACACAGGTCTCGGCTTCGACTCGCAGATCGTGGTCAAGACGAACGCCCCCGAGCTGCTGCGCCGCCAGCTCGGCTCGCGCCGCTGGCAGGGCGAGCACATCGCGATGGGCACCAACGTCGACTGCTACCAGCGGGCGGAGGGCCGCTACCGGCTGATGCCGGGCATCCTGGCGGCGCTGCGGGACCACGCGAACCCGTTCTCGATCCTGACCAAGGGCACCCTGATCCTGCGCGACCTGGAGCTGCTGACCCAGGCCGCGCAGGTCACGGACGTCGGGGTCAGCGTCTCGGTCGGCTTCCTCGACGGCGAGCTGTGGCGGACCGTCGAGCCGGGCACCCCGGCCCCCGAACGCCGACTCGACGCGGTCCGCACCCTCACCGCGCACGGCATCGGCTGCGGGGTCCTGATGGCGCCGGTGATCCCCTTCCTCGGCGACGACCCGGCCCAGCTGCGGGCCACCGTGCGGGCCGTCGCGGAGTCGGGGGCCACCTCCGTCACGCCCCTGGTGCTGCATCTGCGCCCCGGGGCACGCGAGTGGTTCATGGCCTGGCTGCGACGGCACCACCCGCACCTGGTGCGCCGCTACGAGCGGCTGTACGCGGACGGCGCCTACGCCCCGAAGTGGTACCAGCGCCGGATCACCCGGCAGGTCCACGAGCTGGCCCAGGAGTACGGCATCGGCCCCGCCGGCGCGGGCATGCCCCGGCGGCTCCGCCCGCGGGAGCCGGCCGAGACGGCGCTTCCCGAGCCGGGGACGTCCGAACCGACGCAACTTTCGTTCATCTGAGAGCGTGAGAAGGCATCTCCGGGCCCGTTCGGGTCAAGTATGGGCGGAATGTGTTCCTGCGGTGCGGCTTTCCGGGACGATGCGGCCGGGACCGTGACCTCCGCGGTCCGCAGCCCCTCCGTCCTGGGAGGACCCGTATGAGAAAACGCGCAGCCGCCGTGTGCGGCACGGCCGTCATCGTGGCCGGCACCCTCACGGCCGGCCACGCCGACGCCGGCCCGCGCGGCGGCACGGCCGTCGCCCCGGCCCCGGCCGCAGCCGTCGCGAAGCCCGCCTGGAAGGAGTGCGCCACCACCGCCTACCCGAGGCTCCAGTGCGCGTCCCTGAAGGTGCCGCTCGACCACGCGCACCCGCGCGGGAAGCAGATCACGCTGGCGCTGACCCGGGTGCCGCACACCGCGAAGACGTTCCAGGGGCCGCTGCTGGTCAACCCCGGCGGCCCCGGCGGCAGTGGGCGCAACCTGGCGGGTTTCGTCGCGTCGTCGCTGCCGAAGGCGGTCGCGGCCCAGTACGACGTCATCGGCTTCGACCCGCGCGGCGTCGGCAGGAGCCGGCCCGCCCTTGACTGCAAGCCCGGCTTCTTCGACCCGGTGCGGCCCGACTCGGTGCCGAGCACCCCCGCCCTGGCGCGGACCAACCTCCAGCGGGTCAGGTCCTTCGCCGCCGCCTGCGGCGCCAAGTACGCGGACATCCTGCCGTACATCAACACGGTCGCCGCCGTGCGGGACATGGACGCGATCCGGCAGGCGGTCGGCGCCCAGCGGATCAACTACTTCGGCTACTCGTACGGCACCTACCTCGGCGCCGTGTACGCCAAGCTGTTCCCCGAGCGGCTGCGCCGCCTGGTCCTCGACTCGATCGTGGACCCCACGGGCGTCTGGTACGAGGACAACCTCTCCCAGGACGTCGCCTTCAACGACCGGCACCGCGCCCTGATGGCGTGGATCGCGCGGTACGACACGACCTACCGGCTCGGCACCGATCCCGAGAAGATCGAGGCCACGTGGTACGCGATGCGCGAGGCGCTCGCGAAGAAGCCGGCCGACGGCACGGTGGGCGCCTCCGAGCTGGAGGACACCTTCGTCCCCGGCGGCTACTACAACGGCTACTGGCCCTACCTCGCCGAGGCGTTCGCGGCGTACGTGAACGACAAGAACGCCGAGCCGCTGGTGGAGGCGTACCGCAACTTCGCCGCCATCGGAGCCTCGGGGGACAACGGCTACAGCGTCTACACGGCCGTCCAGTGCCGGGACGCCTCCTGGCCGCGCGCGTGGAAGCGCTGGGAGCGTGACACGTGGGAGGTGTACCAGAAGGCGCCCCTCATGGCCTGGAGCAACACCTGGTACAACGCGGCGTGCGCCTCCTGGCCCACGGCCCCGCGGCAGCCGGTGAACGTCGCCAACGGCAAGCTGCCGCCCGTCCTCCTCTTCCAGGCGACCGACGACGCGGCGACCCCGTACGAGGGCGGCGCGACGATGCACCGGATGCTGGCGCACTCCAGCCTCGTCGTCGAGGAGGGCGGCGGGAACCACGGCATCACGCTGAGCGGGAACACCTGCCTCGACAGGTACTTGGCGGACTACCTCTCCGAGGGAACCGTGCCGCGCGGCCACGGCGAGGTGGACGCGGTGTGCCGGAAGCTGCCCGACCCGAAGCCGCTGACGTCCAAGGCGGCGGCGACCACGGCACGCGGCTCGACGCTGCACGGGCTGCTCGGCCGCGGCTGACCGCGCGGTGAGGCCCGTCGGGGGCGTTGTCAGACCCATGGTCCACGATGGACCCATGAGTGAGCCGACCAGGATTCCCGCCCCCGACGGGGTCTTCCCCGCCGCCCAGTACACGCACGTCGTCACCGCCACCGGCCGCCTGGTCGCGGTCTCGGGCCAGCTCGCGCTCGACGAGGAAGGGCGGATCGTCGGCGAGGGCGACCCGCAGGCCCAGGCCCACCAGGTCTTCGAGAACCTCCGCCGCTGCCTGTCCGCGGCCGGCGCGCGCTTCGACGACGTCATCAAACTCACCTTCTTCGTCACGGACATCGCCCACCTCCCGGCGATCCGCGCGGCCCGCGCCGCCCACCTCCCCGACGACCGCCTCCCGGCCGTCTCGGCGGTCCAGGTGGCGGCCCTGGTCAGACCGGAGTTCCTGATGGAGATCGAGGCGCTGGCGGTACTCCCGGAGTGAGCGCCACGGCGTCCACGATCCGCGCGATGACCGTCGCCGACTGCGCGGGGGTGGCGGAGATCCGGGTGCGCGGCTGGCGTGCCGCCTACCGGGGGATGATGCCGCAGTCGCACCTCGACGCGATGAGCGTCCAGGAGAACACCGCCGGGCTGCGCACCCGCCTGCGCACGGGCGACGGCAGCGTGGTGAACCTCGTGGCGGAGGCGCCCGGCGGACTGGTCGGCTGGGCCTTCCACGGCCCGTACCGGGACGGCGAAGTGGCCCCGGGGAGCGCCGAGTTGTACGCGCTGTACGTACACCCCGAGCACTGCGGCACGGGCATCGGCGGCGCCCTGCTGGCGGAGTCGCTACGACGCTGCCGGGCGGACGGCCGGACCCGCTTCCACCTCTGGGTGCTGAAGGCCAACGTCCGCGCCCGCCGCTTCTACGAACGGTGGGGCTTCACGGCCGACGGCGCCGAGGAACCGTACGAGGTCGACGGGGTGGAGGTACCGGAGTTGCGGTACACGAAGGACCTGCGGGACGGGAGGGACTTGACGGACGGGAAGGGCAGGAGGGTGGCAGGGGCTTGAGGGGCTGACGGGCGCCCGTCTGCTGGGGCAGCCCCGTGACGGGAGCGGCCCGGCGGCGCGGGTGGCCCGGCAGCGCGGGTGGCCCGGCAGCGGGAGCGGCCCGGCAGCGGGAGCGGCCCGGCAGCGGGAGCGGCCCGGCAGCGGGAGCGGCCCGGCGGCGGGAGTGGCTCCGTGGCGGGAGTGGCTCCGTGGCGGGGGCGGCCGGTCGTCGGGGTGCCGCGATTCGGTCGGCGGACGTCATCCCCGTCCCGTCCCGCGTCCTCCCCGCTGTCGAGGAATCCGCGCCAGTGCCCGTACCGCCGCCTCCGCCAGGGCCGGGTGGGCCAGGGCCTCGTTCAGGATCGGGCGGGCGCGGGTGTCCTTCAAGGCGCCCAGGCCGTCCACGCAGGCCAGGGCGACGCGGCGGTACGGATCGTGCGGGTGCAGACGGCGGCGCAGGGTGGTGATCAGGGCCGGGACGGACTCGGGTGCGGCCAGTTCCGCGAGCAGGCGCACCGGCTGGAGCGCGTAGGCGACGCGGAGTTCGTTGGTGGCGAGGGCCGCCGCCGCGCGGGCGGTGCGTGGGTCGCCGAGCCGGGCGAGGGCGTGGGCGGCGGAGACGCAGCGCTGCGGGTCGCGGTGGTTGAGGAGGAGGACGAGGGACTCGAAGGCCCGCCTGTCCCCCGCGAGCCCCAGCCGGAACGCGGCCAACTCCCGCGCCCACAGCGGCTGTCCGGCCTCGGTGAGCACGCCCGCCAGTTCGTCGAGGTCCTCGGTGGCCACGAGGCGCTCGTACCGGGCGCCCCCTCCCGACTCCGCCCGTAAACGCTCCGTGAGCGATCGCGACTCTTCGTCCATGGACCGAGCCTAGAACGGCTCTGGATCTCCAGGGACGTACATCACGAAGAGAACCAAGGACGAGGGGTGGCGCGCTCGTTACCCGCCGGTTAGGCTCAGACGAGCGAGTTACCCACTCGTGTTTCTCCGCTGACGACGGCCTGGTGACGCAGCCGTCGTGAGAGCACCGCGCGATCCGGTCCCGGGACAGGGCCGGTCGAACCCGCCGTCCCCGGCGATGCGCCCGCGCGCCACGCCCACGGCACGGCACGGCTCATCAGCTCGCACCCGCGCGGCGCGCCTTCCTCGCCGATTTCCCTCGGTCCTCGGATTTCCTCGGCTCTCCCCGGATTTCACCGGCTTTTCCCGGATTTCCCTCCGCGCCCCGTGCGCCCACGGCCCCGGCCGTGCTCCCGGCGTACCCGGCGCGTCCCGTCGTCACCCTCTTCCTGGAGTCCCTCGATGGCCACTCCCCTGTCCCACGACACCTCCCACTCCGCCCTGCGCACCGTCGCCGTCGTCGGTCTCGGCACCATGGGCACCGGCATCGTCGAAGTCCTCGCCCGAGCCGGCCGCACGGTCGTCGGCATCGACATCAGCGAGGCCGCCGCCGTCCGCGCGGTCGCCGCCGTGGAGGCCGCCACCTCCCGGGCCGTGGCGCGCGACCGGCTGACCGGACCGGAGCGCACCGACCTCCTCGCCCGCATCAGCACCTCGACGGAGCTGCGGGCGGCGGCCGACGCCGACCTGGTCATCGAGGTCGCGCCGGAGTCCTACGAGATCAAGCAGCAGATCTTCCGCGAACTCGACGCGGTCGTCCGCCCGGACACCGTCCTGGCCACCGGCACCAACGCCCTGTCGGTGACCCGGCTGGCCGCCGAGTCGAGCCGCCCCGAGCGGGTCCTCGGCCTGCACTTCTTCAATCCGGCCCCGGCCATGCGGCTGGTCGAGGTGGTGTCGTCGGTGCTGACGTCGCCCGACGCCGTCACCGCCGTCACCCGTCTGGCGGTCGACCTGGGCAAGGAGCCCGTCGCGGTCGGCGACCGGCCCGGGTTCGTCGCGGACGGGCTGCTGTTCGGGTATCTCAACCAGGCCGCCGCGATGTACGAGGCCAAGTACGCCTCGCGGGAGGACATCGACGCGGCGATGCGGCTCGGCTGCGGCCTGCCGATGGGCCCGCTCGCGCTGCTCGACCTGATCGGGGTGGACACCGCGCGCACGGTCCTGGAGGCGATGTACGCCGAGTCCCACGACCGGCTGCACGCGCCCGCCCCGATCCTGGGGCAGCTCAGCGCGGCGGGCCTGACGGGCCGTAAGTCGGGGCGCGGCTTCTACACGTACGAGGCGTCGGGCTCGGCCACCGTGGTGCGGGACGCGCTGACCCCGCTCAGCGGCGGCGGCCCGGTGGCCGGCCGCGCGGTCCACTCGGTCGGCGTGGCCGGTTCGGGCACCATGGCGTCGGGGATCGCCGAGGTGTTCGCGAAGGCCGGCCACGAGGTCGTGCTCGCCGCACGCTCCGCCGAGAAGGCGCAGGCGGCGAAGGCGCGGATCGGCGCGTCGCTCGCGCGCTCGGTCGACCGGGGCCGCCTCACCGCGGAGGCCGCCGCCCAGGTCCTCGACCGGATCACGCCCACGGGCTCGTACGACGCGTTCGCGGAGGTCGATCTCGCGGTGGAGGCCGTCGCCGAGGACCTGGACGTGAAGCGGCAGCTGTTCGGGACGCTGGACAAGGTGTGCAGGCCGGGCGCGGTGCTGGCGACCACCACCTCGTCGCTGCCCGTCATCGCCTGCGCCCGCGCCACCTCCCGCCCGCAGGACGTGATCGGCCTGCACTTCTTCAACCCGGCGCCCGCGATGAAGCTGGTCGAGGTCGTCCGCACGGTGCTGACCTCGGACGAGACCCACGCGACCGCGCGCGGCGTCTGCGCCGGGATCAAGAAGCACGCGGTGGACTGCGGGGACCGCGCCGGCTTCATCGTGAACGCGCTGCTCTTCCCGTACCTGAACAACGCGGTCAAGATGGTGCAGGAGCACTACGCGTCCCTCGACGACATCGACGCGGCGATGCGGCTGGGCGGCGGCTACCCGATGGGCCCGTTCGAACTCCTCGACGTCGTCGGCCTCGACGTGTCGCTGGCGATCGAGAGGGTGCTGCACCGCGAGTTCCGCGACCCGGGTCTCGCCCCGGCGCCGCTGCTCGAACATCTGGTGGCGGCGGGCTGCCTGGGCCGCAAGACGGGCCGCGGCTTCCGCGAGTACGCCCGGCGCTGACGCGCACGACGGCCGGAAGAGCCGGAAGAAGGGGGCGCGGCGGTGCGCGGGAGCGGGGCGGGCCGCCCCGTCCGGCGCGCCTCGCGCCCCCGCCCCTCGGGGGTGGTGGAAACCCCCGACATGCGCACCAAGCTGCGCACATGCAGTACGTTCGGGGCATGCCCCAGCCCGCCAGGTCCACACGTACAGCAGCTACGCCCGACGCGCCGGAAAGCGCCGCCGGTACGCGGGCCGCCGCCCAGCGGCTCAAGATGCGCCGCGAACTGGCGGCGGCGGCCATGGAGCTGTTCTCCACCAAGGGGTACGAGGCGACCACCGTCGACGAGATCGCGGCGGCGGCGGGGGTGGCCCGCCGCACCTTCTTCCGGCACTTCAGGTCCAAGGAAGAGGCGATCTTCCCCGACCACGACGACACCCTGATCCGCGCGGAGGCCGTCCTCAACGCGGCCCCGCCGCACGAGCATCCGCTCGACACGGTGTGCCGCGGCATCAAGGAAGTCATGCGGATGTACGCGGCGCAGCCGGAGATCTCGGTGGCCCGGTACAAGCTGACGCGCGAGGTGCCCACCCTGCGCGAGGCGGAGATCGCGTCGGTGGCCCGCTACGAGCGCCTCTTCACGCGCTATCTGCTCGGCCACTTCGACGAGCACGCGCACGACGACGACGCGAACGACGATCCGCTGCTCGCGGAGGTCGCCGCGTCGGCCGTGGTCACGGCCCACAACCATGTGCTGCGGCGCTGGTTGCGGGCGGGCGGCCAGGGCGATGTGGAGGCGCAGTTGGACCACGCCTTCGGGATCGTCCGCAAGACGTTCGGGTCGGGCATCGGCGCCGGGCGCACCGCTCCGCCGCGGCCCGCGGTGCCGGCGGCGGTCTCCGCCCAGGGCGAGGTGCTGGTCACGGTCGCGCGGACGGACGCGCCTCTGGACGAGGTCATGCGGACGATCGAGGAGGCGCTCAGGGACCGCTGAGCACCCCTTTCCCGGTACTGACGTACGGACGGCCACCCCTCGGGGTGGCCGTTCTGGCGTGTCCGGGGCTGTTTTCGGTCGTTTTTCTGGGGTTTTCTGGGAGTTTCTGGGGGTCGTTCGATCGATCATCGCTCATCTGTCGCGTAAAGATTTCATCTGAGAGCAATTCATGGCACTCAGTGCCTTGCGAGCTGACACCGCGTGTCATACGTTGAAGGCGTCCGGGCGGCCGGCGCACCCAGACCACGGGAACGCCGGCTGTCCCCGCGGACCCATGACCCGCGCGCCCGGACGCCTGCGTCACAGGCAACCTCCCGCGCCACCACGCGCCGCCGCACCCCGTTCCCGCACCCACGTCTTCCTTCGAGACGCCATCCGCCGGAGGCCCCACCGTGACCGTCAAGGACATCCTGGACGCGATCCAGTCACCCGACTCGACCCCGGACGACTTCGCCGCGCTGCCGCTGCCCGAGTCGTACCGCGCGATCACCGTCCACAAGGACGAGACGGACCTGTTCGACGGGTTGGAGACCCGCGACAAGGACCCCCGCAAGTCGCTCCACCTGGACGACGTGCCGGTGCCCGAACTGGGCCCGGGTGAGGCCCTGGTGGCCGTGATGGCCTCCTCGGTCAACTACAACTCGGTGTGGACGTCGATCTTCGAGCCGCTGTCGACGTTCGGGTTCCTGGAGCGCTACGGCAAGGTCAGCGACCTCACCAAACGCCACGACCTGCCGTACCACGTGATCGGCTCCGACCTCGCGGGCGTCGTCCTGCGCACCGGAGCAGGCGTCAACGCCTGGCACCCGGGCGACGAGGTGGTCGCGCACTGCCTCTCCGTCGAACTGGAGTCGTCGGACGGCCACAACGACACCATGCTCGACCCGGAGCAGCGCATCTGGGGCTTCGAGACGAACTTCGGCGGCCTCGCCGAGATCGCGCTCGTCAAGTCCAACCAGCTGATGCCGAAGCCGCAGCACCTCAGTTGGGAGGAGGCCGCCTCCCCCGGCCTCGTCAACTCCACCGCCTACCGCCAGTTGGTGTCCCGCAACGGCGCCGGCATGAAGCAGGGCGACAACGTGCTGATCTGGGGCGCGAGCGGCGGACTCGGCTCCTACGCCACGCAGTTCGCGCTGGCCGGCGGCGCCAACCCGGTCTGTGTGGTCGGCAGCCCGCAGAAGGCGGAGATCTGCCGGCGGATGGGCGCGACGGCGGTGATCGACCGCACCGCCGAGGACTACAGGTTCTGGAAGGACGAGCGGACCCAGGACCCGCGCGAGTGGAAGCGGTTCGGCAAGCACATCCGCGAACTGACCGGCGGCGAGGACGTCGACATCGTCTTCGAGCACCCCGGCCGGGAGACCTTCGGCGCCTCCGTCTACGTCACCCGCAAGGGCGGCACCGTCGTCACCTGCGCCTCCACCTCGGGCTACACCCACGAGTACGACAACCGCTACCTGTGGATGTCCCTGAAGCGCATCGTCGGCTCGCACTTCGCCAACTACCGCGAGGCGTGGGAGGCCAACCGGCTGATCGCCAAGGGCAAGATCCATCCGACGCTCTCCAAGGTCTACGCCCTCGAGGACACCGGCCAGGCCGCCCACGACGTCCACCGCAACGCCCACCAGGGCAAGGTCGGCGTGCTGTGCCTCGCGCCCGAGGAGGGGCTCGGGGTGCGGGACCAGGAGCTGCGCGCCCGGCACGTCGACGCCATCAACCGCTTCCGCGACATCTGAGGACACCGAGGCCATCGATGACTGAGCGCCAGAAGGACCGGCCGTGGCTGATGCGCACGTACGCCGGTCACTCCACCGCCGAGGCGTCCAACGAGCTGTACCGGCGCAACCTCGCCAAGGGGCAGACGGGACTCTCGGTCGCCTTCGACCTGCCGACCCAGACCGGCTACGACTCCGACCACATCCTCGCCCGCGGCGAGGTCGGCCGGGTCGGGGTGCCGGTGGCCCATGTCGGCGACATGCGGCGGCTGTTCCAGGACATCCCGCTGGAGCGGATGAACACCTCGATGACGATCAACGCCACCGCCATGTGGCTCCTGGCGCTCTACCAGGTCGTCGCGGAGGAGCAGGGCGCGGACCTCACCGAGCTCCAGGGCACCACCCAGAACGACATCGTGAAGGAGTACCTGTCCCGGGGCACCCATGTGTTCCCGCCGGGACCCTCGCTCCGGCTGACCACCGACATGATCTGCTACACGGTCCACCACATGCCGAAGTGGAACCCGATCAACATCTGCAGCTACCACCTCCAGGAGGCGGGAGCCACCCCGGTCCAGGAGATCGCGTACGCGATGTCGACCGCGGTCGCCGTGCTCGACGCGGTCTTCGCGTCCGGGCAGATCCCCGAGGAGCGCAGGGGCGAGGTGGTCGCGCGCATCTCGTTCTTCGTCAACGCCGGTGTGCGGTTCGTCGAGGAGATGTGCAAGATGCGGGCGTTCGGCCGCATCTGGGACCAGGTGACGCGCGAGCGGTACGGCATCGAGAACCCAAGGCACCGCCGCTTCCGCTACGGCGTCCAGGTCAACTCCCTCGGCCTGACGGAGGCGCAGCCGGAGAACAACGTCCAGCGGATCGTCCTGGAGATGCTGGCGGTGACCCTCTCCAAGGACGCCCGCGCCCGCGCCGTCCAACTCCCGGCGTGGAACGAGGCGTTGGGGCTGCCCAGGCCGTGGGACCAGCAGTGGTCGCTGCGCATCCAGCAGGTACTGGCCCATGAGAGCGACCTGTTGGAGTACGAGGACCTCTTCGCGGGATCGCACGTCGTCGAGGCGAAGGTCGACGCCCTCGTCGAGGAGTCGCTCGCGGAGATGGCCAGGATCGAGGAGATGGGCGGCGCCATGGCCGCCGTCGAATCGGGCTACCTCAAGGCCCAGTTGGTCTCCTCGCACGCCGAGCGGCGGGCCAGGATCGAGTCGGGCGAGGAGAAGATCGTCGGCGTCAACGTCTTCGAGACGACCGAGCCGAACCCGCTGACCGCCGATCTCGACACGGCCGTCCAGACGGTGGACCCGGAGGTCGAGGCGCGGGTCGTCGAGGCGCTCGGGCGGTGGCGCGACACGCGCTACCAGCCGCCGTTCAACCACCCCAGGCCGTGCAAGGCCCTGGAGCGGCTCAAGGAGGCGGCGCGCGGCACCGGCAACCTGATGGCGGCCACCCTGGACTGCGCCCGCGCCGGCGCCACGACCGGCGAGTGGGCCGGCGCGCTGCGTGAGGTGTTCGGCGAGTTCCGGGCGCCGACCGGGGTCTCCTCGGCGCCGGTCGCGGTCCCCGTCGCGGCGGGCTCGGCGCTGGCCGGGGTGCGCCGGATGGTCGACGACACCGCGCGGGACCTGGGCGTCGGCAAGCTGCGCTTCCTGGTCGGCAAGCCGGGGCTCGACGGGCACTCCAACGGCGCCGAGCAGATCGCCGTGCGGGCCAGGGACGCCGGGTTCGAGGTGGTCTACCAGGGCATCAGGCTGACCCCCGAGCAGATCGTCGACGCGGCCCTCGCCGAGGACGTGCACGCGGTCGGCCTCTCCATCCTCTCCGGCTCGCACGCGCGGCTGGTGCCCGACGTCCTGGAGCGGCTGCGCGAGGCCGGCGCGCACGACATCCCGGTGATCGCCGGCGGGATCATCCCGAACGGCGACGCCGAACGGCTCAGGGCCGCGGGAGTGGCCGCCGTCTTCACCCCGAAGGACTTCGACATCACCGCGATCATCGGCCGTATCGTCGACGAGATCCGCACCGCGAACAAGCTCGACCCCCTGGAGGTCACGGCATGACCGCCCGCACGTCTCCCACCACCGCCCTCCCGGCGAACGGCTCCGCCGCGTCCCCGGTCGACCGGCTGCGCCCCCGCCGCTCGTGCCTCGCGGTCCCGGGGAGCAATCCGCGCTTCCTGGAGAAGGCCCAGGGGCTCCCGGCCGACCAGGTCTTCCTCGACCTGGAGGACGCGTGCGCGCCGCTCGCCAAGCCGGAGGCCAGGCACACCATCGTCAAGTTCCTCAACGAGGGCGACTGGAGCGGCAAGACGCGGGTGGTGCGCGTCAACGACTGGACCACCGAGTGGACGTACCGGGACGTCGTCACCGTCGTCGAGGGAGCGGGCCAGAACCTGGACTGCGTGATGCTGCCGAAGGTGCAGGACGCCCAGCAGATCGTCGCCCTCGACCTGCTGCTCACCCAGATCGAGAAGGCCATGGGCTTCGAGGTCGGCCGGATCGGCATCGAGGCGCAGATCGAGAACGCCCGCGGCCTCACCCACGTCGACGCCATCGCGCAGGCGAGCCCGCGCCTGGAGACGATCGTCTTCGGTCCCGCCGACTTCATGGCGTCGATCAACATGAAGACGCTCGTGGTGGGCGAACAGCCGCCCGGCTACCCGGCGGACGCCTACCACTACATCCTGATGAAGATCCTGATGGCCGCCCGCGCCCACGACCTCCAGGCGATCGACGGCCCCTACCTCCAGATCCGCAACGTCGACGGCTACCGCGAGGTCGCCCGGCGGGCCGCCGCGCTCGGTTTCGACGGCAAGTGGGTGCTGCACCCGGGCCAGATCGAGGCGTCCAACGAGATCTTCTCGCCGTCCCAGGAGGACTACGACCACGCCGAGTTGATCCTCGACGCCTACGACTGGTACACCTCCGAGGCGGGCGGGAAGAAGGGCTCCGCGATGCTCGGCGACGAGATGATCGACGAGGCCAGCCGCAAGATGGCGCTGGTCATCTCGGGCAAGGGCCGGGCGGCCGGCCTGAAGCGCACCACCTCCTTCGAGATCCCGGAGGCGTGAGCATGCAGTTCGGGCGCACCTACGAGGAGTTCGAGGTCGGGGCGGTCTACAAGCACTGGCCCGGCAAGACGGTCACCGAGTACGACGACCACCTCTTCTGCCTCCTCACCATGAACCACCACCCGCTCCACCTGGACGCCAACTACGCCGAGAACACGACCGATTTCGGCCGCAACGTCGTCGTGGGGAACTACGTCTACTCGCTGCTCCTCGGCATGTCGGTGCCGGACGTGTCCGGCAAGGCGATCGCCAACCTGGAGATCGAGTCGCTGCGGCACGTGGCGCCGACCTTCCACGGCGACACGGTCTACGGCGAGACGACGGTGCTCGACAAGTGGCCGTCGAAGTCGAAGGCCGACCGCGGGATCGTGCACGTGGAGACCCGCGGCCACAAGCAGGACGGCACGCTGGTCTGCGTGTTCCGCCGCAAGGTGATGGTGCCGACCGAGACGTACATCAAGGCGCGCGGCGGCGAGCAGCCGGGCCGCCCCGAACCGAAGCAGACGGAGAAGTAGCCATGGCGCGACTCGCCCAGACCGCCGGTCTCACCGACGTCCAGCGGGAGATCCTCTCCACCGTACGGGACTTCGTGGACAAGGAGATCCTGCCGGTCGCCACGGAGTTGGAGCACCGTGACGAGTATCCGCAGCAGATCGTCGACGGGCTGCGGGAGTTGGGCCTCTTCGGCCTGATGATCCCGGAGGAGTACGGGGGTCTCGGCGAGTCGCTGCTCACCTACGCGCTGTGCGTGGAGGAGATCGCGCGCGGCTGGATGTCGGTGTCCGGCATCATCAACACCCATTTCATCGTGGCGTACATGCTGGGCCGGCACGGCACCGCGGAGCAGAAGGAGCACTTCCTGCCGCGGATGGCGGCCGGGGACATCAGGGGCGCCTTCTCGATGTCGGAGCCCGCCCTCGGTTCGGACGTGTCGGCCATCTCCTCGAAGGCGGTCAGGGACGGTGACGGGTACGTCCTGAACGGCCAGAAGATGTGGCTGACGAACGGTGGGACGTCGAGTCTGGTCGCCGTTCTCGTCAGAAGTGACGAAGGACACTCCGCCGAGGAGGTGGCCGCCAGGCCGCACCGGTCGATGACGACGTTCCTGGTCGAGAAGGAGCCCGGGTTCGGCGAGGTGCGCCCCGGGCTCACCATCCCCGGGAAGATCGACAAGATGGGCTACAAGGGCGTCGACACCACCGAGCTGATCATGGACGACCTGCGGGTTCCCGCCGATCGGGTGCTCGGCGGCACCACCGGCCGAGGTTTTTACCAAATGATGGACGGCGTCGAGGTGGGCCGCGTCAATGTGGCGGCGCGTGGCTGCGGGGTCGCTCAGCGTGCCTTCGAACTGGGCGTCAGGTATGCCCAGCAGCGCCACACTTTCGGCAAGCCGATCGCCGAGCACCAGGCCATCCAGTTCAAGCTCGCGGAGATGGCTACCAAGGTCGAGGCCGCCCATGCCATGATGGTGAACGCGGCACGCAAAAAGGACTCCGGGCAGCGAAACGACCTCGAAGCGGGGATGGCGAAGTACCTCGCCTCCGAATACTGCAAGGAGGTCGTCGAGGACGCCTTCCGGATCCACGGCGGCTACGGCTTCTCCAAGGAGTACGAGATCGAGCGCCTCTACCGCGAGGCACCGATGCTGCTGATCGGTGAAGGTACCGCCGAGATCCAGAAAATGATCATCGGTCGCAGGCTGCTCGAAGAGTATCGATTCCAGGGCTGATTGTCCGGATACGGGGTGTTTCTTGGAGAAGAAGATCACACCCCTCCCACCTGCTTCGATCGCCGACTCGGCTTCCTGGCTTACCCAGTTGTGGCCCGCGCCCGGTACGATCCCGGGAAAGCCGCCGTCCCCCGTCTCAGCGCGGCATCATCCGCTACGAAGGTCATCCATGCCCCACAGCCAAACCTCTGCACCTCGCGACAGCCTGGTCGGCACACGCCTCGCGCGCGGAGCATCGCCGTGGCTTCTCCCGACCGTCGCCACCGCAGCCCTCAGCCTGGTCCGCGCCCGTCACAGCGGCGCCGCCAAGGCCGTGGCCGTGCCCGCCACCGCGCTCGCGGCGGGCATGCTGTGGTTCTTCCGCGACCCCGAGCGTGAGATCACCCAGGGCCGGGTCATCTCGCCCGCCGACGGTGTGGTGCAGAGCATCATGCCGTGGAAGGACGGACGCACCCGCGTCGCGATCTTCATGAGCCCGCTCAACGTCCACGTGAACCGCGCCCCGCTCGCCGGCACCGTGACGTCGGTCGAGCACATCCCTGGTGGGTTCGTCCCCGCGTTCAACAAGGAGAGCGAGAACAACGAGCGCGTAGTCTGGCACTTCGACACCGAGCTCGGCGACATCGAGATGATCCAGATCGCCGGTGCCGTCGCCCGTCGCATCGTCCCCTACCTGCCGCAGGGCAGCAAGGTCGAGCAGGGCGAGCGCATCGGTCTGATCCGCTTCGGGTCGCGTGTGGACCTCTACCTGCCCGAGGGCGTGGAGGTCGCGGTCGAGGTCGGTCAGAAGACGGTGGCTGGGGTGACTCGCATTGACCGTGATTGATCCAGAGACTCAGGCGGGCTGGGTGCCCGAGGCCGACGAGGCGGACGACGAAGAGGAGATGCCCCTCTCTCTGCGCCTGTCGATAGCGGACACCCTGACGCTCGGCAACGCCACGTGCGGCTTCATGGCGGTGTACTTCACCACCACCGGCATCCTGATCCCGCACCTCACCGGCAGCCAGGAATCCGGCATGGCCCGCCACAGCGCGGCCACGGCGGTCATCCTGATGCTCTGCGCCGCGGTCTTCGACCTCTTCGACGGCCTGGTGGCGCGCAAGCTGCGCTCCTCCCCCATGGGCGCCGAGCTGGACAACCTCTCGGACCTGATCAGCTTCGGTCTGGCGCCCGCGTACTTCGTCCTGGTCTACGGCATGGTCGCCGACGACGCGCACCAGAGAATGGCCGCGCTCGGGGCGATCGTGGTGCTGCTGGCCGTCGTGCTGCGACTGGCCCGCTTCTCCTGTGTGACACCGCGCGACGGCGTGTTCCAGGGCATGCCGAGCCCGTTCGGCGCGTTGACGGTCGTCTCCATCGTGCTGCTCGAACTGCCCTTCGTGGCCACGCTGCTGGCCATCCTGGGCACCGCCTGGCTGATGGTGAGCCGGGTCGAGTACCCGAAGCCGCGGGGCCGTCTCGCCGTGGCGATGCTGTCCTGGATCGTGCTGTCCATGGGCCTGCTCGCCGCCTGGGCGTTCGACGCCCCGAGCGGCCAACTGCTCCTCCAGACGGGCTGTGCGCTCCAGCTCGTCATGGGCGCGGTGATCCCGCTGTTCGCCACGGCCCGCCGGGTGAACAACTTCCGCGACAACCGCCGCGAGGCACGCGCGGCGCAGCTGCCGTAGCGGACAGCGCGTGACGAGGCGGTAGCGCCCGACCACACCGACCGACAACGAGAAGGGCCCCGAGCCGAACGGCTCGGGGCCCTTCTCGTGCGCCGGGGGCGGGGCTCTGGACTCCTCCGCCGCCGCCGTGGGACGCGGGGCGGGAGCCGGTCCCGGTGCCGGCTCAGGAAGTTCGGATCAGGAAGTTCAGACCAGGAAGTCCCGGGCGATCTTCTCCGCGACCCGTTCCAGGATCGGGCCCGCGTCCGCGATGCAGGTGGCCACGTCGGGCTCGACGCCGGTCAGCGGGTAGGCGCGGCGGATACCGGCCCGGCCGAGGGCCTCAGGGGGCAGGGCGAGGCGTCCGCAGACCGCGACGACCTCCTTGCCGGCCGCCCGAGCCGCCGCCGCGACGCCCGCGGGTGCCTTGCCGTGCAGGGTCTGCTCGTCGAGGGAGCCCTCGCCGGTGATCACCAGCTCGGCGTTCTCCAGGGCGGCCGCGAAGCCGAGGACGTCCAGCATGACGTCGATGCCGGGCCGGAAGCGGGCGCCGATCAGGAGGGCGCCGTAGCCGATGCCGCCCGCGGCGCCCGCGCCGGGCGACACCGCGCACTCGGCGGCACGCGCGCCGAGCAGCGCGGTGTCCCCGCCGCCGCGCGCGTCCCCGGCACCGGACGACCCGCCGGGCCTCGCGGCACCGGTCGGCCCCGGTGCGCCTTCCAGGATCTTGGCGAAGTGGGCGAGGGCCTCGTCGAGGGCCTGTACGTCGTCGGGCGAGGCGCCCTTCTGCGGCCCGTACACGGCCGGCGCGCCCTTCGGACCGGTCAGGGGGTTGTCGACGTCGCTCGCGAGGACCAGTTCGACGGCGCCGAGGCGCGGGTCGAGCCCCGACAGATCGGCGGAGGCCAGCTCGACGAGCCCGCCGCCGCCCGGCGGCACCGGCTGCCCGTCGGCGTCGAGGAACCGCGCGCCCAGCGCGGAGAGCATCCCGGCGCCGCCGTCGGTGGTGGCGCTGCCGCCGACGCCGAAGACGATGGTGCGGGCGCCCGCGTCCAGCGCGGCCCGCAGCAGCTCGCCCGAACCGTACGTGGACGCCGAGAGCGGGGCGAGGACGCCGTCGGGCAGCCGCTGCAACCCGCTGGCCTCGGCCATCTCCACGACCGCGGTGTCACCGCGCAGCGCGAACGCCGCGCTCACCTCGTCGCCCAGCGGCCCGGCGACCGTGACCTCGCGCCGCTCGAAACCGGCGGCGACCGCCGCGTCCACCGTTCCGTCGCCGCCGTCGGCCACGGGCAGCGACGTCACCTCGACGCCCGGCACGACCCGGCGCAGCCCGGCCGTCACCCGCTCCGCGACCTGCACGGCCGTCAGCGACCCCTTGAACTTGTCCGCGGCGACCAGCACCCGCTGGTCCCTCGCCGGCCTGTTCCCTACAGCGTCCGCCACCTTGTGTTTCCCCTTGCTCTCCGGGCCCGACGCACGTCGTGGCCAGTCGCGCCGCTGCGACCTTAACCGGAGCAGGGCCGCGCCGCCATGCTCCGCCCGGCCCTTGAGAAGCCCCGATGGCCCCACCGAGGCGCGCCGGACCAGCCCGACGACGGCCGAGACGGCGGCCCGACGACGGCCCGCCAGCGGCGCGACGACGGCGACGGGACGACAGCCACGGGACCGCGTCGGCGCCCGCGCGGCCGACACCGTCCGGCCGTATCCCGACGGCCGTCCGACCGAATCCCCGACGGCCGTCCGGGCGAACAACTGGCGGCCGTCCGGGCGAGTCCGCGCGTACCGCGCGGCCCGCTTCCCGGCGCCCGGCGGCTGCCACCGGCTGGCTACCCTTCCCCCATGGCCACCATCCAAGACTTCGCCACGTACATCGCGGGCCTGCCCCGCGTCCTCGCCGGGGCCGCCGCCCTCTTCCGCGACGAGGAGGGCCGGGTGCTGCTCGTCGAACCGAACTACCGGGAGGGCTGGGCGCTGCCGGGCGGGACGGTCGAGTCGGACGAGGGCGAGAGCCCACGGCAGGGCGCGCGCCGCGAGACGGCGGAGGAGATCGGCCTCGACCGCGAACCGGGCCGCCTGCTCGCGGTGGACTGGGTACAGGGCCAGGACCGGCCGCCGCTGGTGGCGTACCTGTACGACGGCGGTCTGCTGACCGAGGCCGACCTGAAGGCGATCCGCCTCCAGGAGGAGGAACTGCTCTCCTGGCGCCTGGTCAGCCCCGAGGACCTCCCCGCGCACCTGTCCGGCTCCCTCGGCCGCCGTGTCCTGGTCGCCCTTCAGGTGCTGGCGGACGGCACCGGCACCGCGGAACTGGAGAACGGCCACCGCGTGGCCTGACGCTCCGCCGCCGGTCGGCCCGCGCGGATGTCTGTTCGCCCCCGGCCGGCCCGCCGCCCTACCCTCGATGCCATGACGAAGCCCCTCGTCGCCGTGTTGAGCGGCGCCGGCATCTCGACCGACTCCGGGATCCCCGACTACCGGGGACCCAACGGGGTCTGGCGCAAGGACCCCGAGGCCGAGAAGCTCGTCACGTACGCGTACTACATGGCGGACCCGGAGATCAGGCGCCGCTCCTGGCAGCTGCGGCTGCGCAACCGCACCCTCCAGGCCGAGCCGAACGCCGCGCATGTGGCGGTGGCCGAGCTGGCGCGGGCCGGGGTGCCGGTCCGGGTGATCACCCAGAACGTCGACGGGCTGCACCAGCTCGCCGGTCTCCCCGCCCGCAAGGTGCTCGAACTGCACGGCAGCGCCCGGAGTGTCGTCTGCGTCGGCTGCGGGGCCCGCGGCCCGATGGCGGACGCCCTCGCCCGTGTCGTGGCCGGTGAGGCAGATCCGCCGTGCCTGGTCTGCGGCGGCATCCTCAAGTCGGCCACCGTGATGTTCGGCGAGCGCCTCGACCCGGCGGTGCTCTCCCAGGCCCTCGCCATCAGCAAGGGCTGCGACCTGTTCATCGCCGTGGGGAGCAGCCTCCAGGTCCAGCCGGCGGCCGGTCTCGCCGGGATCGCGGCCGACCACGGCGCCCGCCTCACCATCGTCAACGCCGAGGCCACCCCCTACGACGACCGCGCGGACGACCTGGTGCGCGAACCCATCGGCACCGCGCTGCCCAGGCTCCTCGACGGCATCAGGGACGCCGCCGGCTCCTGACCGGCCGGGACGACCGAGGGGTCCTGCCCGTCCTGCTCCCCCCCGCCGCCGAACACCATGTCCCGCCTGCCCGGCGGAGAGGGTGGCGGACGGTCAGAAGAGCGCCGATCCGCTCTCGAAGTCCAGGAGCCGCTGCTTGCGGCTCAGGCCGCCGCCGTAGCCGGTCAGTCCGCCGCCCGCTCCGACGACCCGGTGGCAGGGGACGATGATGCTGACCGGGTTCCTGCCGTTGGCGAGGCCGACCGCGCGCGAGGCAAGCGGATTGCCGAGGGCGTCGGCGAGTTGGCCGTAGGAGCAGGTCTCGCCGTAGGGGATGGCGAGGAGCTGTTCCCAGACCGTGCGCTGGAACGGCGTTCCGTGCAGCCTCAGTTGGACCGTGAACTCCTTCAACTCGCCCGCGAAGTAAGCCCCGAGCTGCTCGCGCGTCTCGCCGAAGGGCGCGTCGTCGCGCGGGCCGAAACTCTCCTCGGGTGGCCGGTGGCGCTGCTCCGTCATGTAGACGCCGCACAGGACGCCGTCGTCGGCGACGAGGGTCAGGGCGCCGTACGGGCTGTCCATCGTCGTGTGCTGCCTGGTCATCGTGGCTCCCTATGCCGGAAGGAAGTTGATCGGGTGGGTGTCGGTCGCCCACAGGTACTGGACGGCGTACGCCCGCCACGGTCGCCAGGCCGCCGCCCGGCCGGTGAGCGCGGCCGGGGTGGCGGGCAGGCCCAGTTCGGCCGCGGCGCGGCGGACCCCGAGGTCGGTGGGGAGGAAGGCGTCGGGGTCGCCGAGGGCGCGCATCGCGATGACGTCGACCGTCCAGGGGCCGAAGCCGGGCAGGGCGAGGAGCCGGGCCCGGGTCTCGGCCCAGTCACTGTCGGGGCCCAAGTGGATTCCGCCGTCGACCAGTCGGCTGACGAGGGTGGTGAACGTGGTGCGGCGGGTGCGGGGCATCGCGAGGGAGTCGGGGTCGAGTTCCGCCAGTGCCCCGGCGCTCGGGAAGAGGTGGGTGAGGCCGCCCTCGGGGTCGTCGACCGGGTCGCCGTGCGCGGTGACCAGGCGGCCCGCGTGGGTGCGGGCGGCGGCGATGGAGACCTGCTGGCCGAGGACCGCCCGCAGCGCGAACTCCTCCTCGTCCACCGTGCGCGGCACCCGGCGTCCCGGCGCCTTGTCGACGAGGGGCGCGAGGACCGGATCGGTGCGCAACTGGCCGTCGATGGCGACCGGATCGGCGTCCAGGTCCAGCATCCGGCGGCAGCGGCTGATGGCCACGGTGAGGTCCCGCAGGTCGCTGAGGGTGAGCCGGCAGGCGATGTGGTCGGGGCGGGGGGTGAGCGCCACGATGCCGTGCCCGTAGGGGAGGCGGAGCGTGCGCCGGTAGGCACCGGCCCGCCACTCCTCCACCCCGGGCACCGCCGTGGCCACGAGGTGCCCGAAGAGGTTGTCGGGGTTGAGCGGGGCGCGGAAGGGGAGCCGGAGGGTGAGCGTGCCGGGGGCGCCGGTGCGTGTGCCTGTGCCCGTACCTGCGGTACCGGGGATACCTGCGGTACCTGCGATACAGGGGGTACTGGGGATACCGGGGATGCCGGGGGTATCCGAGCTTCCCCCGGCCGCCTGGGCGGCGAAGGCCGGCGGCGGGGGGCTGCTCGCCGTCTTCGTGGCACGGGTGCGCAGCTCGCTGGGGGTGAGGGCGTAGACCTCGCGGACGGTGTCGTTGAAGGTGCGGATCGAGGTGAAACCGGCCGCGAAGGCGACGTCGGCCATCGGGAGCGGGGTCGTCTCGATCAGCACCCGCGCGGTCTGCGCGCGCTGGGCGCGGGCGAGCGCGAGAGGCCCCGCGCCCAGCTCGGCCAGGAGTTGCCGCTCGGTCTGCCGGGTGCTGTACCCGAGGCGGGCGGCGAGCCCCGGGACGCCCTCGCGGTCCACGACACCGTCTGCGATCAGCCGCATCGCCCTGGCGACCAGGTCGGCGCGCTGGTTCCACTCGGGGGAGCCGGGGCTGGTGTCGGGGCGGCAGCGCTTGCAGGCCCGGAACCCGGCCTGCTGGCAGGCCGCCGCGCTCGGCAGGAACGTCATGTTCTCGGGCTTGGGCGGCACGACGGGGCAGCTGGGGCGGCAGTAGATGCGGGTGGTCAGGACCGCCGTGAAGAACCAGCCGTCGAAGCGGGCGTCCTTGGACCTGACGGCGCGCACGCAGCGCTCGGTGTCGGTGTGCATCCCGTTCTGCATGCGTCAAGCATCGACGATCCGCCGGGTCCGGGCTGGCGGGAATCCGACATCGAGGTGACGTGCCCTGGGCCTGCCCGGAGCCCCCTGGGGCCGGTGGCGTGCCCTGGGCCTGCCCAGAGCCCTCTGGCTCCGGTGACGTGCCCTGGGCCTGCCCAGAGCCCTCTGGCTCCGGTGACGTGCCCTGGGCCCGCCCGGAGCCCCCTGGCACCGGGACCGCTCGGGTCCGGCCCCAGGGGGCTCCGGGTACGTGGTCGCGGTCGCCCGCGGTGGGGCGACCGCGCGGGATGGCCTCGGCCCGCCGGCCGGCGGCGGTCCCGGCTCAGACAGCCCTGCGGCTGACCGACTCCTGCTGGGAGGCGAGCGCCCAGATGACGAAGACGTCGATCGCCATCATGACGACGGACCAGACCGGCAGGTACGGCAGGAACAGGAACTGCGCGATCAGGCTGAGCGAGACCAGGAAGATCCCGAGGAACCGTGCCCAGGTCGCGCCCTTGAGCACGCCGAGGCCGGTGATGGCGACCAGGGCGCCGAGGATCACGTGGATCCAGCCCCAGCCGGTGAGGTTCAGCTCGTAGACATAGGTTCCGACGCGGCCGTACACGTCGTCGGAGGAGATCGCGGCGATGCCCTGGAGCACGGCGAGGATGCCGCTGCACAGCATCAGCACGCCGGCGAAGACGACACCGCCGGTCACCCAGCCGCTGCCACCGTGGCGGGCGTGCTGCGGAGGCTCAGGGGGCTGCCCCGAGCGCGGTGAGGCACCGCCTGACCAGGTGTCCTGCGGGCCGCCCTGCGGCGTTCCCGACGGTATGCCCGACGGCTCTGCTGGGTGCTGGCTCATGAGCGGTGATCCCTTCTGCGGCCCCCGCTGTCGGCTGCCTCCGAGCTTTCGCCCGGCGGCCCCGCACCGCCAGTCCGGTTGCGCCGAACAGGTGACGTCGCCGTGCGGGCCCCTCGCGTACGGGGAGCGGACGGCGCGGGCTGCTGCCCGCGCCGTTCGTCTACATTCAGGTAGACCGTCTGCTGTCGTGCGGGCGAAGGAGAGGCGAGGAGAGTTTCCATGCCCGAGGGGCAGGACGACGGGCCGGCCGACGGGCGCGCGGACCGGCGTCCGGCGGGCGGGCTGGAGGCGAGCGTGCTGGCCGCGCTGTGGGCGGCGGGCGCGCCGCTCACCCCCGGAGCCGTCCAACGGGAACTCGGCACCGGCCTCCGTGACGACGATCCTCACCCGGCTGCACGGCAGGGGCGTGGTCACCCGCGCCCGCTCGGGACGCGGCTACGCCTACGCCCCGGCGCAGGACTCCCCCGGCCTGACGGCCCGCCGTATGCACGCCGAACTCGACAAGGACGACGACCGCGGTACGGCCCTGGCCCGCTTCGTCTCCAACCTGAGCCCAACGGACGAGGAAACCCTCCGCGACCTCTTGGAGGGCGGGCCGGGGAGGGGCGGGGGCGGTGACCGGGGTGAGGGGCGGGGACCGGGGGTGAGGGGCGGGGACGGGGACCGGGGTTGAGGGGCGGGGAGTGAGGGGCGGGGCGGAGGTTATCGGGTTGGGGGCTCGGGGTCGGGGTCGGGGTCGAGCACGGGCTTGGGTTTGGGCACGGGCTCGGGTTGGGTTTGGGCTCGGGCTTGGGCTCGCGCTCGGCTACGGCCTCGGGCGAGCTTGGGCTCCACCCGCAGGGTCGGCGTTCCGACGCTCGGTGGTAGTCGCGGTGCTGCCATGAGTTCCGACGTCCCCGGCGCTTCCGGCGCAGCCACCACCTCGACTCGTGCGTCGCTCCCGGCACAGCCAGCTCCCCGACGCCCGGCAGCACTCCCGGCGCAGCGACAACCCCAGGCGACGTCCGACTCCTCGGCGCAGCCCGGTCCTCGACGCCCGGCGGCAGTCGCGGCAGCGCGGCGCAGCCACCTTCCCCGGCGTCCGGCGGCACTTCCGGCGCAGTCACCATTTCCGACTCCCCCGGCACTTCCGGCGCAGTCACCGCTTCAGACACCCCCCAGCACTTCCACCCCGCCAGCCCCCTCCGTCACTTACGGCACAACCGCCTCCCCCGACCCGTCCGCTCCCCCGACGCCCTCGACGCCCTCGACGCCCCCGAGTGCAGCCGCCCCCGGCACCCCACCCGTCCCTCTCCACCGCCCAGGCGCCCCACCCCGCCCGGAGGACCCCGTGATCTATGCCGTCTGGCTCCCGCTCCTCGTGCCGTTCCTGGCCGGCCCCCCTCGCGCGGCGCGGCGCCGAGCAGTTGCCGCCCCGGGTCGTGGCCTGGGCCCTGACGGTGCTGTCGGCGGTGCTCGCCGTCTCCAGCACGGCGGCGCTGGCCCTGCTGGCGCTCGCGGGCGCGCTGCGCCTGCCGTTCGTCGCGACGCGCGCACCTCTCCCCGGCGCTGCTCGGCGACGCTTCGCCCGTCACGGTCCCGGCCGCCGCGACGGCCGTCGTCGCGCTGACGGCGCTCTGCGTCCTGCTCCCCCGCGAGATCCACCGTCAACTGCGTGAACTGCGCGCTGCGCGAAGGGAGTTCGCGGACGTCCCGCACGCCGGTGATCTGTACGTGCGCCAGGACGACCGCCCCGACGCCTACGCCCTTCCCGGACGGCCGGGCCGCGTCGTCGTGACCACCGGGATGCTGCGGGCCCTCGACGCGCGGGAGCGCGAGGTGCTGTTCGCCCACGAGCGTGCCCATCTCGCCGGACGGCACCATCTCTTCGCCGTCTGCGCCGAATCGGCCGCGGCCCTGCACCCCGCCCTGCGAGCCCTGCGGGGGGGCCGCTCTCGTACGCGCTGGAGCGCTGGGCCGACGAGTCCGCGGCGCGGGCCACCGGTGACCGCGCCCTGACCGCCCGCGCCGTCGGCCGGGCCGCACTCGCCGCCCGCTCCGCGAGTCCGGCGGGCCCCGGTCCGCGCCCGCGCTTCGCGCTCGGGGCGACGGCGGGTCCGGTCCCGCGCCGGGTCGCCGCGCTGCTGACCGCCCCCGCGCGGACCCGCGTCCCACGCGGCCCGCTCCCCCGCGTCCTCGCCTGCCTCCTGCACGCCTCCGTGGCCCTGTCGACGGCGGCGACCCTGGACGCGGCGGCGGACCTGCACACCGGCATCGAGATCGCCCAGGGCGAGCACGGCCTCGGGGAACCCCGGTACAGCGGTTCGCGCTGAGAACGACCATGCATCACCCTCTAAGCCTCGCGCTCCAGAAGGTGCGCCGTGCGCCGCATCGACCGGTTTTCCCCCGACGATCCGCTCGGCGCCCTTTGGTCGGTGGTCGACCACGTGGCCGCGCGGCGCGACAGCGTGGACCCGTGGGTGGACGACGACGAAGACGAAGACGATTCGGTCGGCCCGGGGTGACGCGGGACCGTCACCGCCTGCCTCCCTGCCGGCCGTCGTCCGGTGTCACAGGAGGGCGCCGCCGGAGACCTCGATGCGCTGGGCGGTGACCCAGCGCATCCCCTCGGAGGCCAGCGTGGCGATGGCGTCGCCGATCTCCTCGGGTTCGCCGACTCTGCCGAGCGCGGTCTGTCCGGCCAGAACCTCGCGCATTCCGGCGTCGTCCCGCATCGCTCCGCCGTTGAAGTCGGTGGCGGTCGGCCCCGGGGCGACGGAGTTGACCCGGATGCCGCGAGGTCCGAGTTCCGCGGCGAGAGTGCGGCTCAACGCTTCGACGGCGGCCTTCGACGCGGAGTAGACCGAGGTGGCGGGGCTGGTGTGGCGGGTCAGTGACGTCGAGACGTTGATGACATGGCCACCCTGGGCCAGCAGCGGCGCCAGCGACTGGATGAGGAAGAACGTGCCCCGGACGTTGGTGCCCATCACCGTGTCGAAGTCGTCGATCGTGACAGCCTCCAGTGGCCCGAAGACCCCCACTCCCGCGTTGTTGACCAGGATGTCGAGCCGCGGAGCACCCCAGCGTTCCAGCCGCGCGCCCAGTGCGGAGGCGAAGGACGCGAAGGAGGGGACGTCGCTGATGTCGAGCCGGAGAACGGCGGCGGTCCCACCCACGGCCCGCACCTGTTCCGCCGTCTCCTCGGCCCCGGCCGCGTCGCCGCGGTGGGTGACCACGACCCGCATCCCGCGGCCGGCCAGGGCGACGGCCGCGCTGCGCCCGAGGCCGCGATTCGCACCGGTCACCAGAGCGGTCTTGTCGATTGTCATGTACGTCCTCCACCGTGCGACCACCCCGGGACGCGCCCGGGTGCCACAGATAAGAGGCGAGTCACTCGACTCGCCTTGTTGTCGCACCGTAAGCGGGGTTCCCGAGGCGAGTCAAGTGACTCGCCTCGGGACTGCGGCATACTTTCCGCATGGCAGCAGAACTCACCGCGCACCACCGCAGACTCGCCCAGCAGAAGCGCGAGGCGATCACCTCCGCGGCCACGGAACTGTTCCTGGACCGCGGCTACGACGGCACCTCGCTCGCGCGGATCGCCGAAGCGGCCGGGGTCTCGAAGTCCACCCTGTTCAAGCAGTTCCCCACCAAGGCGGCTCTCTTCGAGGCCATCGTCACCGAGTCCTGGCAGCGCGACGCCGGCGATACCGCCGCGCGGCCACAGGCGGGAGATCTGCGCTCCGGGCTGTCAGCCATAGGCCACCGCTACGCCGACCTGATCGGCCGGCCCGGCATGTCACGCCTGTTCCGGATCGTCATCGCCGAACTGCCCCGATTCCCCGAACTGGGACGGATGCAGTTCCAGCTCGGCAAGCTGCCCTACTTCGCCTCCGTCCAGCACTACTTGGAAGCCGAGCACGAGGCGGGCAACGCCGATGTCCCGGACGCGGTGAGCGCCGCGAACCAGTTCCTCGGCATGATCGCCAACTACGTCCTGTGGCCTCGCATGCTGCTGACCGACTGGAACCCCACGGCCTCCGACATCCACAACGCCGTCGAACAGGCCGTCCAGACCATGCTCGCCAGATACGCCACCGGCCCGCAGACCTGACCTCAAGCGGAACTTGGACGCAGCCGCGCGAACGCCCGAGATCCGCGACGCCTGCGGTCAGACGATGGCCACCTCAACCCGCCAGCGCAGCACCGCTGTTCAGAAGCTCGGCACAGACCTCCGCCGGAGGGCGATAGCCGTGGGCCCCGCGCGGGCGGTGGTCGAGTCCGTGGGTACGGCGTCCAAGTCGGCCCGGCTGAAGGTGCGGAGGTCGCACCCTTGGGGAGGTACTGCCGAAGCAGCCGGTTGGAGTTCCCGTCGGTGCCGCACCGCCACGGACTCCACGGCTTGCGCGCAACCCGTCACCCGTCACCCGTCACCCGTCACCCGTCACCCGCATCGTCCGCCTCACGGTCGACGACGTCCTCGACGACGGGGGCCACCGTCGCCGTCCGCCTGGGAGACCCCCCGTCCCGCTGCCAGAACCGATCGCTGGGCTCATGCGGTCCTACATCCAGTCCCGCCAGCAACTCCCCTGTTTCGGCACCAGAAGCTCAGGGCTCAAGTGGCTCCTCCCAACCCCACTTCCGTCCCCACCTCCCCGCACATCCCTTGACGCGGCGAGAGCCTCCATGTCAGTTTTTTATCGATACAAAGGATCTCTCAGGAACCCACGAACCCAGGCAGGCCGGTCTCCCGGTCGGCCAGAGGGGAACGCATCCGTGTCCGGAGCCACCACCGCTGCCACCACCGTCGGCCCCGCCGTCACCGCCACGGCCGTCATCAACCTGGACCTGGAGGGGCCGACGATCAACCGTCATCTGTACGGTCACTTCGCCGAGCACCTCGGTCGCTGCGTCTACGGCGGCTTCTGGGTCGGTGAGGACTCCCCGATCCCGAACGAGGGCGGCATCCGCCTCGACGTCGTCGAGGCGCTGCGCGCCCTCGACATCCCCAACCTCCGCTGGCCCGGCGGCTGTTTCGCCGACGAATACCACTGGCGGGACGGGGTCGGGCCGCGCGAGGAGCGGCCCCGGATGGTCAACACGCACTGGGGGAACGTCGAGGAGAACAACCACTTCGGCACCCACGAGTTCATGGCGCTGTGCGAACTCCTGTGCGCGGAACCGTACATCAGCGGCAACGTGGGCAGCGGCACGGTGCGCGAGATGAGCGAGTGGGTCGAGTACCTGACCCGGGACGGCGACAGCCCGATGGTGCGGCTGCGCAAGGCCAACGGACGCAACGAGCCCTGGCGGGTGCCGTTCTGGGGCATCGGCAACGAGACCTGGGGGTGCGGCGGCAACATGCGCGCCGAGTACTCGGCGGACCTGGCGCGGCAGTACGCGACGTACTGCCGCGACCACGGCGACAACACGCTGTACCGGATCGCGTCGGGTGCCTCGGACGACGACTACAAGTGGACCGAGACCCTGATGCAGCAGATCAGTTGCTTCGGCTGCGAGGCGACCCCGAAGAACTTCTTCCAGGCGCTCTCCGTCCACCACTACACGCTGTCCGGCCCGTGGGAGGCGAAGGGCAGCGCCACCGTCTTCGACACCGACGACTACTACCGGACGATGCTGTCGGCGCGCGGCGTCGACCGGGTCATCGCAGGGCACTCCGCCGTCATGGACGTCTACGACCGGGGCCGTACGGTCGGCCTGGTGCTCGACGAGTGGGGCACCTGGTGGGACGTCGAGCCGGGCACCAACCCCGGGTTCCTCTTCCAACAGAACACCCTGCGCGACGCGTTGGTGGCGAGCACGCACTTCGACATCTTCCACAAGCACGCCGCCCGGCTGCGGATGGCGAACATCGCGCAGACGGTCAACGTCCTCCAGGCGATGCTGCTCACCGACGGTGACGCGCTGGTGCGGACGCCGACCTACCACGTGTTCGAGATGAACAAGGGCCACCAGGACGCCACCTCGCTCGCCGTGCACCTGCGCGCGCCCTTGGCCCGACGGGCGGTCGGTGAGGCCGAGTTGGAGACGGTGTCGGCCTCCGCCAGCGTCAAGGACGGCTCGCTCCTGGTCTCGCTGACCAACCTGGACGCGGAGCGGCCCGTCGAGGTGCGGCTCGATCTGCGCGGCGGCACGGTCGGCGCTCCCGAGGCCCGGCTGCTGACGGCCGGGCGGCTCCAGGATCACAACACCCCGGAGGCGGCCGCGACGGTCGCGCCACGGGCGTTCGAGGGCGTGCGGTCCGTCGACGGCGGTCTGACGCTGACGCTGCCTCCGCACGCGTTCCTTACCGTCCGCGCCCCGTTGACGGCCGTCGAGCACTGAGGACGACGCCTCCGCACCGGCCCCGGCCCCGTCGCCCTCCTCGCATCCCTCGCCCTCCTGTCGTCACCCCTCTCACATCCCTCGCCCCTGTCGTCACCCTTCTCACATCCCTCGGCCCCTGTCGTCCCCCTCGCCCCTTCGTCGTCCGCACCCCCACCCTCACCCGCTCGGGAGTCCCGCCGATGAACCGACCCGTCCGACCGCTCCCCGACCGCGCCGCGCGTCCGCCGATGGGCTGGAACAGCTGGGACTGCTACGGCACCACCGTCACCGAGGAAGAGGTCCTCGCCAACGCGGAGTTCCTCGGGCGGCGGCTGCTGCCCTACGGCTGGGACACCGTCGTCGTGGACATCCAGTGGTACGAGCCGACCGCCCGTCCGCACGGCTACAACCCGGACGCCCCGCTGGTCCTCGACGCCCATGGACGTCAACTGCCCGCGCCCGGACGCTTTCCGTCGTCGGCGGGCAGTGCCGGTTTCGGGCCGCTCGCAGACCGGGTGCACCGACTGGGCCTGCGGTTCGGGCTGCACATCATGCGGGGCATCCCGCGTCGCGCCGTGGCCGCCCGACTGCCTGTGCTGGGAACGGAGTTCACCGCCGACGAGGTCGCGGACACCGGTTCCGTCTGCCTGTGGAACTCCGACAACTACGGCCTGGACCACGACCATCCGGGCGCGCAGGCGTACTACGACTCCCAGGTGGCCCAGTTCGCCGCGTGGGGCGTCGACTTCGTGAAGGCCGACGACATGCTGTTCCCGTACCACGAGCGGGAGATCGCCGCCTACGCGCGGGCCATCGAGCGCTGCGGGCGCCCGATCGAGCTGAGCCTCTCCCCCGGTACCGACGTCTCGGTGGCCCACCTCGGGCATCTGAGGGAGAACGCGACCATGTGGCGGGTCTGCGACGACCTGTGGGACCGGTGGGAGGACGTGGAGGCGCAGTTCGCGCGGATGGCGCGGTGGGCGCCCTGGCAGGGCGGGGGCGGCTGGGCGGACGCGGACATGCTGCCGCTCGGACGCATCGGGATCCGCGCCGAGCGCGGCGAGGACCGGACGAGCGCGCTGACCCGGGCCGAGCAGATCAGTCTGCTGACGCTGTGGCTGATCTCCCGCTCGCCGCTGATGATGGGCGGCGACCTGCCGACCAGTCCGCCGGAGACGATCGAGCTGCTCACCAACGAGGAAGCGCTCGCGGTGCTGTGGCACAGCACGGGCGGCCGCGAGGTGCTGCGCGAGGGGAACCTCGTCCTGTGGACGGCCGAGGACCCGGCGGGCGGTGTCCGCTACGCGGCCGTGTTCTCGCTGGCCGACGAGGCGTGCCGGATCGACGTACCGCTCGGTGCGGTCGGCGCCCGCCCCGGGGACCGGGTCCGCGAGCTGTGGACCCGCCTCGACACCCCGCACGACGGCCGCAGGCTCACCGTCGAACTGCCCGCCCACGGCGCCGCCCTCTACCGTCTGGGGGAGGACGAGCGGCGGGAGTGAGCGTGACGACCATCCAGGACGTGGCCAGGGCGGCGGGGGTGTCGGCGATGACGGTGTCGAACGTCATCAACGGCCACCCGAACGTGCGGCCCGCCACCAAGGAACGGGTCATGGCGGCGATGACCCGGCTCGACTACCGGGTGAACGTCGCCGCCCGCAACCTCCGCAAGGGCCGCACCGGCACGATCGGACTCGCCGTGCCGGAGATCGACCGCCCGTACTACGGCCGGCTCGCCGCCGCGATCATCGCTGCGGCGGCCCGGCACGGACTGCGGGTGGCCGTCGAACAGACCGGCGCGGTGCGGGAGAACGAGCTGGAGGCGCTGTCGCTGTCCCGCAACCGCCTCTACGACGGGCTGATCCTCAGCACGGTGGGCCTGGGGCCCGCCGACGTCGACCGGCTCAAGGTGGACCACCCGCTGGTCATCCTGGGCGAACGGATCTTCGGCGGTCCCGTCGACCACGTCGCCATGCCCAACGTCGACGGCGCGCGTGCGGCGACCCGCCATCTCATCGACCGTGGCTGCCGTCGGATCGCACTGGTCTGCGGCCCGCGGACCGGGGAGACCGACGTCTCGGGGCTGCGCCGCACCGGCTACGCGCAGGCCCTGGAGGAGGCGGGGCTCCCGGTCGATCCCGACCTGGTGCGCACGGTGGACCGGCTCACCATGGCGGCGGGGGCGCGGGCCGCCCGCGCGCTGGCCTCGGACGATCCGGGCGTCGACGGGGTGTTCTGTGTGACGGACACGGTGGCGATGGGTGTCCTGCGGGGGCTGGCGGACGCCGGGGCGCGGGTGCCGGACGACGTCAAGGTGATCGGCTTCGACGACGTGGAGGAGAGCGCCTATCTCGTCCCGTCGCTCTCCACGATCGACCCCGACCACGATCTGATGGCCGCCCGCGCGGTCGACCTCCTGGCCGCCCGCATCGACTGTCCCGAACAGCCCCTTGAGCGCGAGGAGTTCGTGAGCCCGTACCGGGTGGTGGCACGCGAGTCGACGGCGACGGGCCCGACCGGGTCGCGGGCGGAACGTCGGCCGTGAGGCGAGCTGCCCCTGGCCAACCAAACGTCGCCCACAAGGCGAACTACCCCTGGCGAGCGGGACGTCGGCCGCAAGGCGAACTACCCCTGGCGGACGGGACGTCGACTGTGAGGCGAACTAGCTCTGGCAAACAGGCACTTCAGCCCATCGCCGCCTCGAAGACCCGGTGGGCGGCGTCGTCGAAGAGGACGAATCTGACCTCCCGCACGGCTGTCCGCGCCGTGCGGACCGTGTCGAGCGCGATACGGGCGCCGTCGTCCATGGGCCAGCCGTACACGCCGGTCGAGATCGCGGGAAACGCCACCGTGCGGGCGCCGAGTTCGTCGGCGATCCGCAGGGACTCCCGGTAGCAGGAGGACAGCAGGGCGGAGCGGTCCTCGGTGGCGCTCCAGACGGGACCCACGGTGTGGATCACCCAGCGGGCGTCGAGCGCGCCCGCCGTCGTCGCCACCGCCTGCCCGGTGGCCAGGCCCTTGCCGTAGTGGGAGGCGCGCAGGGCCCGGCAGGCGGCGAGGATCTCGGGGCCGCCCCTGCGGTGGATGGCGCCGTCGACACCGCCGCCGCCGAGGAGGGAGGAGTTGGCCGCGTTGACGATCGCGTCGGCGCTCTGCCGGGTGATGTCGCCCTGGACGAGGGTGAGGGTTGTCGTCATGGGGTGCGCAGCCTCCTCCAGACGGCTTTCGCCGCGTTGTGTCCTGACATCCCGTGCACCCCGGGCCCTGGCGGGGTCGCCGACGAGCAGAGGAAGACCGCCGGGTGCGGGGTGTTGTACGGGAACAGCGAGAGCCGGGGGCGCAGCAGGGTCTGGAGGCCGGTGAACGCGCCGGTGCCGATGTCGCCGCCGACGTAGTTGGCGTTGCGGGCGGCGAGTTCCGGCGGTCCCGCCGTCGCGCGGGCCAGGATCCGGTCGCGGAACCCCGGTGCGAAGCGCTCCAGTTGGCGTTCCATGGTGTCCGTGAGGTCGCCGGTCCAGCCGCTGGGCACGTGCGCGTACGCCCAGAACACGTGCTTGCCCTCGGGTGCGCGGCTCGGGTCGACGACACTGGGCTGCACCGTGATCATGAAGGGCCGTCGGGGCGCGCGCCCGGCGCGGGAGACGTCGTGCAGGGCGGTGCCGATCTCGTGGCTGTCGGCGCCGATCTGGACGGTGCCGGCCGAGCGTGCCGCCTGCGCGGTCCAGGGCACCGGGCCGTCGAGCGCGTAGTCGACCTTGAAGACGCCGGGGCCGTAGCGGTAGCCCTGGTAGGCGCGGCCGAAGCCGGCGATGCGGGCCAGCGCGGTCGGCGAGGTGTCGAAGACGTACGCGCGGGCGGGCGGCAGGTCGTCGAGGCGTTTGACCTCGTAGTCGGTGTGGATGGCGCCGCCGAGGTCGGCGAGATGCGCGGCGAGCGCGTCGGAGATGGCCTGCGAGCCGCCGCGCGCCACCGGCCAGCCCCGGGCGTGCGCGGCGAGCGCGAAGACCAGGCCGATCGCGCCGGTCGCGAACCCGGAGAGCGGAGCCATGACATGGCCGACGAGTCCGGCGAACAGCGTCCGGGCGCGCTCGTCCCGGAACCGGCGGCTCAGCACCGTGGAGGGCGGCAGCCCGGTCAGGCCGAAGCGGGCCAGCGTCACCGGGTCGCGGGGCAGCGCGGTGAGCGGCAGCGCCATGAAGTCCTGGACGAGCGTGTCCCACCTGTGCAGGAAGGGCGCGACGAGCCTGCGGTACGTGCCCGCGTCCCGGGGGCCGAGGGAGGCGGCGGTCTCGCCGACCGAGCGGGAGAGCACGGCCGCGGTGCCGTCGGTGAAGGGGTGCGCCATGGGCAGGTCGGCGTGCAGCCACTCCAGGCCGTACCGCTCCAGGGGCAGGGCGCGGAACGCCGGGGAGTTGATCCCGAGGGGGTGGGCGGCGGAGCAGGGGTCGTGGCGGAAGCCGGGCAGGGTGAGTTCCTCGGTGCGGGCTCCCCCGCCCACGGTGTCCCGGGCCTCGAAGACGGCCACGGAGAAGCCGCGCCGGGCCAGCTCCACGGCGGCCGTCAGTCCGTTCGGCCCCGCTCCCACCACGACCGCATCCAGCATCGACGGCACCTTCGGACTCCTCACGTCAGCCGATGGCCAGGGAGATCAGGATAGGCCGGGGCACCGACAGCGGGCCGAAGCGGGTGGGACCGGACCCCCGGTGCGCCGGGGCCGGCCCGACCGGCACCGGTCGGGCCCCGGTCGCGGGCGGGCGTCCGGGTCCGCACCGACCCGGTCGCCGGTACGGGGTCAGCCGGCGCTCGCCAGCAGGTCCCGGACCCGGTGGGCGGTCGCCCTGTCGCGGGCCGCGGTGAACGGCAGGGCGTTGCCGCCGGTGATCCGGAACGGTTCGCCGGTGACGGTGAGCTGGGTGCCGCCCGCCTCCTCGACGAGCAGGAGCCCGGCCGCGTGGTCCCAGGCGGCTTCCCAGGAGAACGCCGTGGCGTCCAACTCGCCCCGGGCGACTGCCAGATACTCCAGTCCGGCCGAGCCGCACGGCCGGGGTGCGACGCCGTCGACGGAGAGGGTGTGCAGGATTCGCTTCTGCGCGTCGGTCGTGTAGTCCGGGTGGGAGGTGGCGACGCGCAGGTCACGGCCGGTGTCGGGGATGCCGGCACGCAGCCGCTCGCCGTCGAGGAAGGCGCCCTGGCCCCGGACGGCGGTGGCGAGTTGGTCGCGGGCGGGGGCGTAGGTCCAGGAGGCGAGCAGTTCGCCGTGGCGGGCGAGGGCGACGAGGGTGCAGAAGCCGGTGTCGCCGCCCACGAACTGGCGGGTGCCGTCGACCGGGTCGACGATCCAGACGGGGGTGGCGCCCTGTATCGCCTCGTAGACCGCCGGGTCGGCGTGGACCGCCTCCTCGCCGACGACGACGGAGCCGGGCAGCAGCTCGCCGAGCACCTCGGTGAGGTACCGCTCGGCGAGCCGGTCGGCGTCCGTCACCAGGTCGTGCGGGCCTGTCTTCTGGTCGACCTCGTGCGCGGCGAGGGTGCGGAAGCGCGGCATGATCTCCGTGGCGGCGGCCTCCCGGATCGCCTTCTCCACGTCGGCCGAGTGCTGTGCGAGAAACTCTTCGATGGTTTCCGTGTATCCGATCATGCCTCCATGAGAACATGCCCCACTGACAATCCCCACCGACCCGGTGTACTCCCGGTGGAATCGGGATGAACACCGGGGCGGCCAGGCAGTCGGGCAGTCGAAGCGATCGACACATGCTCGACATTCGGCACTAACAGGACACCATGGGGCGGATTGGGCGTCGAGGGTCAGCGTCCCACCGCATACCCCTGCATCCCGCGCGCGTTGGCCGCCGCCGACAGCACTCCGGTGCGCGGGTCCCGCGCCACCGCGCACAGCCGCCCCTCCGACCACGGGTCTCCCACCGTGACGTCGTGCCCCCTGCGCCGCAGTCCCTCGACGACGTCCGCGCCGATCCGCGCCTCCACCGTGACGCTGCCGGGCCGCATGCCGCGCGGATAGAACGAGCTGGGGAAACCGTCGTTGTGCCAGTTCGGGGCGTCGATTGCGCCCTGGAGGTCGAGGCCGCCCCTGACCTGGCCGCGCAGCGCGACGGCGAGCAGGAAGTGCAACTGCCACTGGTCCTGCTGGTCGCCGCCGGGGGTACCGAAGGCGAGCACGGGCACGCCGTCGCACAGCACGAGGGACGGGGTGAGGGTGGTGCGGGGACGGCGGCCCGGGGTAAGGGAGTTGGGCAGTCCCTCCTCCAGCCAGGCCATCTGGAGCCGGGTGCCGAGCGGGAAGCCCAGCTCGGGCACGACGGGGTTGGACTGGAGCCAGCCGCCGCTGGGGGTGGCCGCGATCATGTTGCCCCAGCGGTCGACGACGTCGAGGTGGCAGGTGTCGCCAGGGGTGGCGCCGTCCGCGCCGACGGCGTCGGCACCGGGCCGGCCGCCGAACTCCGCGACGGTGGGCTCCCCGGCCCCCATCGGGTCGAAGCCGGGAGGGTCGGAGGTGACCACGCGCGCGTGCGCGGCGAGCCGCGGGGTGCGTCCGCCGGGGCTGCCCGGTCGCAGTTCACGGGACGCCGTCGCCTCGACGAGCGCGCGCCTGGCGGCGTTGTAGGGCGCCGACAGCAGGTCGTCGAGGGGGACGTCGGCCGCGTCGCCGTACCAGGCCTCGCGGTCGGCCATGGCGAGCTTGCAGCCCTCGACGAGCAGGTGGACGTAGTCGGCCGAGCCGTGGGCGGGCAGTTCGGGCGGCAGCAGCGCGAGTTGCTGAAGGAGGGCGGGGCCCTGGCTCCAGGGGCCCGCCTTGCACACCGTCCAACCGTTCCAGTCATAGCTGACGGGGGCCTCGTAGCCGGCGGACCAGCCGGCCAGGTCGGCCGCGGTGAGGGTGCCGGTGTGGCGTTCGCCGCTGGTGTCGAGGGTGGGGCGGGCGGCCTGCCGTACCAGGGCCTCGGCGATGAAGCCGGTGCGCCAGACCTCGCGGGCGGCCTCGATCTGGGCCTCCCGGTCCCCGGCGCCGGCGACCTCGGCGAGCAGTCTGCGCCAGGTGGCGGCGAGGGCGGGGTTGCGCAGGAGTTCGCCGGGGCGCGGGGCATGGCCGTCGCGGAGGTAGACGTCGGCGGACGACGTCCACTCCTTCTCGAAGAGGGAGCGGACGCTCTCCACGGTGGCGCCGACCTTCTCCACGGGCGCGTGGCCGTGTTCGGCGTAGCCGATGGCGTAGGAGAGGACGTCGGCGAGGGGTTGGGTGCCGTGGTCGCGCAGCAGCAGCATCCAGGCGTCGAAGGCGCCGGGGACGGCCGCCGCGAGCGGTCCGGTGCCGGGGACCAGGTCGAGGCCGAGGCTCTTGTAGTGGGCGACGGTGGCGCCGGCCGGGGCGACGCCCTGGCCGCACAGCACGCGCGCCTCGCCGCCCGCGGGGGCCAGCAGGACGGGCACCTCGCCTGCCGGGCCGTTGAGGTGGGGTTCGACGACGTGCAGGACGAACGCGCCCGCGACGGCGGCGTCGTAGGCGTTGCCGCCGTTCTCCAGGACGGCCATCGCCGACTGGGAGGCGAGCCAGTGGGTGGAGGACACCATGCCGAAGGTGCCTTGGAGCGTGGGTCGGGTGGTGAACTGCATCTGTCACCTCGCGGGTCGGCGTGCTCCGGTTCACGTGATCGTCCAGCAGGCTAACGATCGCCCGCACGCGCGCGTGCCCGTGCCCGGTTTCCGAGACGCACGCGCGCGTGGCAGCTTTCGGCGTTGGGCGTTGGGCTTTCGGCGTTGGGCGTTCGAGACGCACGCGCGCGTGGCCGCGTACGGCCCTCAGGACGCGGGTACGCGCGCGTGGTGGCCGGGGCGGGGTGTGACCGTGCTCGCACGGAGCGGCTTTCCGCTTCCGCACACCGGGAGTCGTGTGAAACTGTCGTCCCGTCCGCCGTGCGGGCCCTCTCCGCACACCGTCCCCCACCGAAAAGTGTGCCGTGCGCGATTTTCCTCTGCCGCTCGCTCTGACGGCACGGCTGTCACCGGTCGTCGTGCTGGCCGCGGTGGGCTGGGCCATGTCGTCCGGGCCGCTGGCCCCCGCTCCTGCCGCCGAGCGCGACGACGCCCGTGACACCGGCAGCCAGTCGGCCGCCGCGCCCTCGGAGTCGGCGCCCGCGCCGGCCGCGAAGTCGTTCAGCTCCGCGCCGAGCCCGTGCGGCAGCCTGGCCGCGAAGACGATCACGACGCTGGTGCCGGGCACCAAGTCGGCCGGGAAGGAGATACGGTCGACGGACGAGCAGGTGCGGCGCACCTGCTCCTGGAACGCGCTCAAGGGATACGACTACCGCTGGCTCGACGTGTCGTACGAGCTGATGGCCTCGGACGAGGCGGCGGAGAAGTCGTACACGTCCCGGATCGAGGACAAGAGCGGCGGCGGTCAGGTCCCCGGGGTCGGTGACGCGGGCTACTCGGTGGTGAACCTCACCACCGACGACAAGCAGGAGACCCGCGAGGGTGTCGTGGTGATCCGGGTCTCCAACGCGCTGGTGGTCGTCACCTACAACGGCAGCGACTTCGAGTCGAAGAAGGCGCCGAGCACGGACGAGATCAACAAGGGCGCCATCAAGGCGGCGAAGGAGGCGGTGGCCGCGCTGCGGAGCGGCGGCAAGACCGAGAGCGGCTGAGCGCTCTTTCCCGACGCCTCAACCCCCGGTCCGCCCGCCCCGCCCCACCGCCGCCGCCTCGCCGTCGGTGAGCCACGCCACCGCCTCCGCCGCCCGTGTGCCGGACTGCCGCCCCGCCGTTCGGCGGTCCGGCAGTCCGAACGGTCCGGCAGTCCGGCCGTCCGGCCGTGACGGATCTCAGACGGTGTCCGGTGCCTCTTCTCTTCGGCCGCGCAGCAGCATCAGCGCCAGGTAGAGGACCATCGAGGTGCCGAGGCCCACCGCCCAGCCGTAGGAGGCGAGCGGTTCGAGTGCCGGGATGGGCCGGCCGTCGATCAGCGGCTTGAAGTCGGCGCCGCCGACGGCCAGGACACCGCCGGTGACGAAGGCGGCGACGGCCCGCCAGTTCCAGCCGCCGTCGTACCAGTAGCGGCCGCCGGCCCGGTACAGGTCGACGAGGTCGAGCTTGCCCCGGCGCAGGATCCAGTAGTCGGCGATGAGGATGCCGGCGACGGTGCCGAGCAGCCCGCCGACCAGGCCGAGCCAGGTGAAGATGTAGCCCTGCGGGTCGGAGTAGAGCTTCCACGGAAAGATCAGCACGGCCAGCACACAGGTGACGAGCGCGCCGGTGCGGAAACTGATCTTCCGGGGCGCGATGTTGGAGAAGTCGAAGGCCGGGGAGACCAGGTTGGCCGCGATGTTCACGGACAGCGTGGCGACCAGGACGGTGACGAGCGCGAAGAGGAGACCGACCACGTTGTCGGTCTTCGCGGCCAACTGGACCGGGTCCCAGACCGGTTCTCCGTAGACGGCCTGCGAGCCGGAGGTGACCAGCACGGACAGGAACGCGAACAGCGTCATGGTGGTGGGGAGTCCGAGGGCCTGCCCGAGGGTCTGCGCCTTCTGGCTGCGGCCGTAGCGGGTGAAGTCGGGGATGTTCAGCGACAGGGTGGACCAGAAGCCGATCATGCCCATCAGGGAGGGCCAGAACAGCTTCCAGAAGTCGGCGCCCCAGCCCAGCTTGGACGGCTGGTCGAACAGCGGGCCGAAGCCGCCCGCCTTGGTGCTCATCCACCACAGCATCACGAACGCGCCGACCAGCACGAAGGGCGCGGCCCAGTTCTCGAAGCGGCGGATCGTCTCCATGCCCCGGTAGATGATGGCGATCTGGAGCGCCCAGAACAGCGCGAACGACAGCCACATCGTCCAGGCGTGGCCGCCGATCTCCCCGGCGTCGCTCCAGCCTGACCCGATCAGTTTGCCGGCCAGGAAGTAGATGGCCTCGCCGCCGATCCAGGTCTGGATGCCGAACCAGCCGCACGCCACCAACGCCCGTACGACGGCGGGCAGGTTGGCGCCGCGCACACCGAAGGAGGCGCGGGCGAAGACCGGGAAGGGGATGCCGTACTTGGGTCCCGCGTGCCCGGTGAGGAGCATCGGCACGAGCACGATCAGGTTGGCGAGGGCGATGGTGAGCACCGCCTGCTTCCAGTCCATGCCGACGGCGATGAGTCCGGAGGCGAGGGTCCAGGAGGCGGTGTTGTGGGCCATGCCGACCCAGAGCGCGGAGAAGTTGTACGTGGTCCAGGTGCGCTTCTCGACGGGGACGGGGAGCAGGTCCTCGTTGGCGTACGGTCCGGTGGGCAGCGGGGTCCCCGGCGCGATCTCCACGCGGCCGTCGGCGAGGGTGACGTGAGCGGTCGGCGGTATGGCCGAGGGTGCGGTGTCGGTCATGGGCAGGCCAATCGGGATGAGGTGGGACGGGAGAGGCCGTGCGGGCGAGCGGGGGGTGCGCGCGTGGGGTGCGCCCTGGCCCCCTTCCCGGCCTGCGGGAAGGGGGAGACCAACGAGGGGTGTGGGGGGGTTCAGCCGCCCAGGGCCGGGATCACCTGCGCGCCGTACGCGTCGATGACGGTCTCCTGGGCGTCGTGCATGTCGTAGAGGGCGAACTGGTCGACGCCGAGGGCCTGGAGCGCCTGGAGCTTCTCGATGTGCTTCTCGACCGGTCCGATGAGGCAGAACCGGTCGACGATCTCGTCGGGGACGAACTGGGTGTCGGGGTTGCCGGTACGTCCGTGGTGGGAGTAGTCGTACCCCTCACGGGACTTGATGTAGTCGGTGAGTTCCTCGGGGACCTGCGCGGAGTGCTCGCCGTACTTGGAGACGAGGTCGGCGACGTGGTTGCCGACCATCCCGCCGAACCAGCGGCACTGTTCGCGGGCGTGGGCGAGCGCCTCGGGCGAGTCGTCCTCGGTGACGTAGGCGGGGGCGGCGACGCAGATCTTCACCTCGGACGGGTCGCGTCCGGCGGCGACGGCGGCGTCCTTGACCGCCTTCACCATGTACTCGGTGAGGTAGAGGTCGGCGAGTTGGAGGATGAACCCGTCGGCCTCCTCGCCGGTCATCTTCAGCGCCTTCGGGCCGTACGCGGCCATCCAGACGGGGAGTTCGGCGCCGGGCCTGACCCAGGGGAACTTGATCACCGTGCCGCCGAGGTCGGCCTCCTCGCCGCGGCCGAGGGCGCGGATGACCTTCATGGCGGCGCTGATCCGGGCGAGGGTGTTGGGGGTGCGGCCGGCGACGCGCATCGCGGAGTCGCCGCGGCCGATACCGCACACCGTGCGGTTGCCGAACATGTCGTTGAGGGTGGCGAAGGTGGAGGCGGTGACCTCCCAGGTGCGGGTGCCCGGGTTGGTGACCATGGGGCCGACGGTCAACGTCGTGGTGTTCGCCAGGATCTGACTGTAGATCACGAACGGTTCCTGCCACAGCACGGCGGAGTCGAAGGTCCAGCCGTGGGTGAAGCCGTTGCGCTCGGCCCGCTGCATCAGGTCGACGACCTTGGTGGCCGGCGGGTCGGTCTGTAGGACGAGTCCGAAGTCCATGGGCGCCGCTCCTAGTTGAGGTACTGACAGGTCGAGCGCGGGGTGTAGACGCCGTGGCCGGCGTGCCCGGTGTACTCCCGCTCGGTGATGACGGGTTCGCCGCGCGAGAGGACCGTCTCGACGCGGCCGGTGAGGCGCTTGCCCTCGTACGCCGAGTAGTCGACGTTCATGTGGTGCGTCTCGGCGGAGACGATCTGCTCGGCGTGCGGGTCGTAGATGACGACGTCGGCGTCGGCGCCCGGGGCGATGGTGCCCTTCTTCGGGTACATGCCGAACATGCGGGCCGGGGTGGCGCAGCCGATCTCGATCCAGCGGCGGCGCGAGATGTGTCCGTCGACGACGGCCTGGTGGAGCAGGTCCATGCGGTTCTCGACGCCCGGCAGGCCGTTGGGGATCTTCGAGAAGTCGCCCCGGCCCAGCTCCTTCTGGCCCACGAAGCAGAAGGGGCAGTGGTCGGTGGAGACGACCTGGAGGTCGTTGGTGCGCAGCCCCTGCCAGAGTTTGGCCTGGTGGTCGCGGGGCCGCAGGGGCGTGCTGCACACGTACTTGGCGCCCTCGAAGTCGGGCTCGGCGAGGTTGTCGGTGGACAGGAACAGGTACTGCGGGCAGGTCTCGCCGAAGACGTTGAGGCCCTCGTCGCGGGCGCGGGCCAGTTCGGCGACCGCCTCGGCGGCGGAGACGTGCACGACGTACAGGGGTGCTCCGGCGACCTGGGCGAGCTTGATGGCGCGGTGGGTGGCCTCCGCCTCCAGGAGCGCCTTGCGGACCTCGCCGTGGTAGCGGGGGTCCGTCTCGCCGCGGGCCAGGGCCTGTTCGACGAGGACGTCGATGGCGATGCCGTTCTCGGCGTGCATCATGATGAGTCCGCCGTTGTCGGCGGCGCGCTGCATGGCGCGCAGGATCTGGCCGTCGTCGGAGTAGAAGACGCCGGGGTAGGCCATGAACTGCTTGAAGGAGGTGACTCCTTCCTGCACCAGCAGGTCCATCTCCTTGAGGGTGCCGTCGTTGACGTCGGAGACGATCATGTGGAAGCCGTAGTCGATGGCGCAGTTGCCCTCGGCCTTGGCGTGCCAGGCGTCGAGCCCCTCGCGCAGGGCGCCGCCGACGCTCTGGATGGCGAAGTCGACGATGGTCGTCGTGCCGCCCCAGGCGGCGGCGCGGGTGCCGGTCTCGAAGGTGTCGGCGGCCTTGGTGCCGCCGAACGGCATCTCCATGTGGGTGTGGGCGTCGACGCCGCCAGGGATGACGTACTTGCCGGTGGCGTCGATGGTCCGTTCGGCGGTCCACGCCTCGGCCGCCGTGGTGCCGGACGCGGCGAGGGCGGCGATCCGGCCGTCCTCGATCAGGACGTCGGCGTGCAGTTCGTCGGACGCGGTGATCACGAGGCCACCACGGATGACGGTTCGACTCATAACTCCCTCTCCTCAACAGGACGGTGGCGCATGCTCCGCGGATCTCCCCGGCGGGCCCGGTCCCCGTGCGCCGGGCCCGCCGGGGCGGGCGGTCGCGGTCAGGGAGCGGTCAGCGGGGAGTACGCGTCGGGACGGCGGTCCCGGTAGAACTGCCAGCGGTCGCGGACCTCGCGGAGTTTGGCCAGGTCCACGTCGCGGACGACGAGTTCGGTCTCCTTGTCGCCGGCGACCTCGCCGACGAACTGGCCCTCGGGGTCGACGAAGTAGCTCGTCCCGTAGAAGTCGTTGTCGCCGAGGTCCTCGACGCCGACCCGGTTGATGGCGCCGACGAAGTACTCGTTGGCGACGGCCGCCGCCGGCTGCTCCAACTGCCAGAGGTAGCGGGAGAGTCCGCGCGAGGTGGCCGACGGGTTGAAGACGATCTCGGCGCCTTCCAGGCCCAACGCCCGCCAGCCTTCCGGGAAGTGGCGGTCGTAGCAGATGTAGACGCCGATCTTGCCGACCGCGGTGTCGAAGACGGGCCAGCCGGCGTTGCCGGGGCGGAAGTAGAACTTCTCCCAGAACCCCTCGACCTGCGGGATGTGGTGCTTGCGGTACTTGCCGAGGTAGCTGCCGTCGGCGTCGATCACGGCGGCCGTGTTGTAGAGGACGCCGGGCTGCTCCTCCTCGTACATCGGCAGCACCAGGACGAGTCCCAGCTCCTTCGCGAGCGCCTGGAAACGCTTGACGATGGGTCCGTCCGGGATCTGTTCGGCGTACTCGTAGAACGCCTTGTCCTGGACCTGGCAGAAGTAGGGTCCGTAGAACAGCTCCTGGAAGCACAGCACCTGAGCGCCCTGCGCGGCCGCGTCGCGGGCCGCCTGCTCGTGTACCTGGATCATCGATTCCTTGTCGCCGGTCCAGGCCGTCTGGAAGATGGCGGCGCGGATCACTCTGCTCATCGGGACCTCCGGTCACTCGGTGTGCCAGAAGGCTAGGAAGTCCGAAAGCGGGCGTTGAGGTGCACCGTGTCACGTCTGCGGGCGCCTGGCGTACCACCGTGTCACGTCCTCGCCGACGCATGTTTCACCGCCGTTCTCCCAGGTCGTTTCATGTTTCACCCCTGTTGCGCGTCATGCGCGAGGAGCGCGATGTGCACCGAGGCGGCCTGTTCGAAGTCGTCGAGGTCGACGCCCATCCGGGCCTGGATGGCTTCGAGGCGGCGGTAGAGGGCGGGCCGGGAGACGTGGTGGAGCTGGGCGGTGCGGGACTTGTTGCGGCCGGTGGCGAGGTAGGTGCGCAGCACCGCCAGCAGGTCCTCGTCGGCCGCGCACAGCAGCCCGTCCAACTCCCGCTCCGCGAAGGCCTGTACATGGGGGTCGTCGCGCAACAGCCTGATCAGGCCGCGCAGATGGACGTCCTTGAGGCGGACGACGGCGGGCAGGTCGAGGGCGGCCGAGTGGTCGGCGACGGCGTCGGCGACGTGCTGGGCCTCGCGCAGTCCCGCGGGCACGTCGTCCCAGGCGGTGCGCGGTTCGGCGGCGGCCACCACGGCGCCCGGGGGGCCTGTCTCGGAGCGCAGCCGGGCCGCGAAGTGCCCGGTGAGCGTCTGGGCCTCCTGGTCGCGGGGGAGGCTGAGCAGCACGGCGGTGGCCCGGTCGGCGAGTTCGGCGACCAGCCCTGACATGCCCAGCATCCGCAGCACGCGGTCGAGTTGGCCGGGTTCGCTCTCGCGGACGACCAGCGGCACGAACGTCCGCCGGTTGACGGGCAGTCCCGCGGCCCGCGCCCTGGGCAGCAGCTGCCTGGCGGGGACGACACCGCTGAGCAGGTCGGTGAGCAGGCTCTGCGCGGACTGCTCCTCCCAGGTGTGGGCGGAGCTGCCGCCGAGCATGCGGTGCAGGACGAGGGCCTCGGCGGCGCGGTCGGCGAGGAGGCGTCCGGTGGCGGTGTCGCCGCGGTGCCCGCAGAGCACGATCTGGCCCCAGCGCTCGCCCCTGCCGCCCAGTTCGGCGCGGATCCAGCCGTCGCCCTCGGTGTGGCCGGCCTGCCGGGCGATGCGCTCCCAGTCGCGCAGCACGTCGTCCACGGCCGAGCGTTCGCCCGCGGTGGCGAGGACGCGGTGGGCGAGGTTGGTGACGACGACCGGGCAGGCGCTGTGCGCGGCGACCTCGTCGAGGAGGCGTTGCAGCGGGGCGCCCGCGGTGATCAGGCCGGTGAGGGCGGTGCGGACCGCCTCGGAGAGGCTGACGGCGGCGAACTTCCGCCGGACCAGCCTGGACTGCACCTCTTCGGTCAACTCCGCGAAGGGGAAGGGCCGGTGGAGCACGACCAGGGGGAGGCCGCACCGTTCGGCGGCCCGGCGCATCACGTCGGGCGGGGCGGGGAAGGCCCGGCCGAGGCCCAGGACGACGGCGGCGGCCTCGGCGCGGTGCAGCGAGCGGATGTACTCGGCCTGCTTCTCCTCGTCGCCCGCGAGGAGCACCCCGGTGGTCAGCACCATCTCGCCGCCGGTGAGCATCACACCGACGTCGGGCGCCTCGGCGACATGCACCCAGCGCACCGGCCGGTCGAGCTGCCCGGCGCCCGCCACCACCTCCGGTTCCCCGGCGAGCACCCGTTCCAGGGTGAGGACCTGCCGTACCGACAGGGCCGGTTCGAGGCGCTCCAGGGGCGCGAAGGTGGTGGTCATGGCGGTGTTCCCTTGCTCAGTTCACTACTGGTCGAGGCTCCTCAGAGCGTGGTCGAGGATCGCGGCGCCCTCTTCGGCCTCCGCGACGGTGAGGGACAGCGGCGGGGCGATCCGCAGCGCGCTGGTGTTGTGGCCGCCGCCCTTGCCGATGAGCAGGCCGCCCGCGCGGGCCGCCTCCAGCACGGCGGAGGCGGCGTCCGGGTCGGCCCGGTCGGAGCCCGGCGTGGTGAGTTCGACGCCGATCATCAGCCCGCGCCCGCGCACCTCGCGCACGTGTGGGACCCGCGCGGCGACGGCCCGCAGCCGCTCGATGAGTAGTCCGCCGACCCGGCGGGCGTTGCCCTGGAGGTCGTGCTCCAGCAGATAGGTGAGGTTGGCGAGCCCGGCCGCCATGGTGACCTGGGTGCCGCCGAACGTCGAAATGCTGTTGGAGTCCAGGCAGTTCATGATGTCGGCGCGGGCGACGACCCCGCCGATGGACATGCCGTTGCCGATGCCCTTGGCGAAGGTGAGGATGTCGGGCGGGCCGTTGCGGTCGTGTGCCTGCCAGCCCCAGAAGTGGTCGCCGGTGCGGCCCCAGCCGGTCTGCACCTCGTCGGCGATCCACAGGATGCCGCGCTCGCTCAGCACCTCGCGGAAGGCCGCGTACAGGCCGTCGGGTGGCGAGGTGAAGCCGCCGACGCCCTGGATCGGCTCGGCGATCAGGGCGGCGGGCGGGCGGGTGTGGCCGAGGAGGTCGGTGAGGTCGTCGACGCAGGCGCGGACGAAGCCGTCGTCGTCCATGGCGGCGAACGGGCCGCGGTTGCGGACCCCGCCGTGCACGTACATCGTCTGGAGCGGGGAGAGCGAGGTCGGGGACCAGCCGCGGTTGCCGGTGATGCCGACCGAGCTGAACGAGCGGCCGTGGTAGCTGTTGCGCATCGCGAGGATGGTGTTGCTGCGCCGGTAGGTGGTGGCGAGCAGCAGCGCGGTGTCGTTCGCCTCGGTGCCCGAGGTGGTGAAGAAGACCCTGGCGTCCGGGATGCCGCTCAACTGGGCCACCCGCTCGGCCAGTTCGACCATCGGGCGGTTCAGGTAGAGGGTGGAGGAGTGGATGATCCGCCCGGCCTGCTCGGTGACCGCCTTGGTGACCTCGGGCAGGGCGTGCGCGGTCATGGTGGTGAGGATGCCGCCGAAGAAGTCCAGGTACTTGGTGCCGTGGGCGTCCCAGACGTACCGTCCCTCGCCGTGCGTGATCTCCAGCGGGTCCTGGTAGTAGAGGGCGAGCCAGTCGGGCAGGACGTCCCGGTGGCGTCCCAGCAGGTCGTCGGTCACGGCCGCACCAGCCCCTCGTACGCGTCGGGCCGCCGGTCGCGGTAGAACGCCCACTGCCGGCGGACCTCCTCGATCAGGTCGAAGTCCAGGTCCCGCACGAGGAGTTCCTCCGAGGTGTCACTGGCTACGTCACCGACGAACCGGCCGCGCGGGTCGACGAAGTAGGAGGTGCCGTAGAAGTCGTTGTCCCCGTACTCCTCCTGCCCGACCCGGTTGATGGCGGCGACGAAGTACTCGTTGGCGACGGCCGCGGCCGGCTGCTCCAACTGCCACAGGTAGGCGGAGAGGCCGCGCGAGGTGGCCGACGGGTTGAACACCAACTGCGCGCCGTTGAGTCCGAGTTGCCGCCAGCCTTCGGGGAAGTGCCGGTCGTAGCAGATGTAGACGCCGATCCGGCCGACGGCGGTGTCGAAGACCGGCCAACCGGCGTTGCCGGGACGGAAGTAGTACTTCTCCCAGAACCCGGCGACCTGCGGAATGTGGTGCTTGCGGTACTTGCCGAGGTAGCTGCCGTCGGCGTCGATCACGGCGGCCGTGTTGTAGTAGAACCCGGACTGCTCGACCTCGAAGACCGGGACGACGATCACCATGCCGGTCTCCCTGGCCAGCTCCCGCATCCGGGTCACGGTCGGCCCGTCGGGCACCGGCTCGGCCCAGCGGTAGTGCTCCGGCTCCTGGACCTGGCAGAAGTAGGGGGCGTTGAAGACCTCCTGGAAGCCGATGATCCTCGCGCCGAGGCGGGCCGCCTCACGGGCGTGCTCCTCGTGTTTCGCCACCATGGACTCGGAGTCTCCGGTCCAGGTGGCCTGGACCAGGGCCGCGCGGACGACGTTGGCCATGAGCTGCTCCTTCGACGGGACGTTCGTCCCTCTACGCCCGTAGACGAAGGACGTAGAGGGACGAACGTAAGCCTCCCCGGCGGCCTTGCCAAGACCATCGTCGTTAACCCGCTGAGTCGATCACGTTTCGCACTCAGGTGGGCGAGTGCCGACCTCAGCCGGCCAGACCGGCGACCCGCAGCGCGTGCACCAGATCCCAGTGCCGCTGCTCCGAAACCCCCCGCGCGGCCGCCAGGAGCAGCGGTACGAGGGTCCCCGGGTCGGGTTCGGCGCTGCGGACCGCCTCCTCGGGGGTGCGGACCCTGACGTAGGCGTCGAGCAGGGCGCCCACCTCGCGCCCGCGCCCCTCCCCCACCAGGCCGAGGACGGCCTCGGCGATTTCGGGGGCGGGGCGGGCGACGCCCTGGCGCAGCACCTGCTCGCCGTCGGGCGCGCGCCCGGCGGCCACCAGCGCGTCGGCCGCCGCGACCAGCCGGTCCGCGGGCAGCGAGGCGGCCTCCCAGAGCAGGGTGGCCCAGTCGGCGCCGAGCCCGGCCCGCTGGAGTTCGGCCGCGAGCGGCGGGAACCGGACGGCGGGCCAGTGCGCGCACTCGACGAGCAGCACATGCGCCTCACCGCTGCGCCCCTCGGCCCGCAGCCGCAGCAGCCTCCCGACGGCCTCGACGACCTCCCCTGGCGTCCCGGCGTCGGCCGGCGGCTCGGGCCGTGGCTCCGCCGGCGCCGCCACGGCGGCGCCCCCGGCGAACCGGGCACCCCGCGGGGACCGCCGACCGCCCGCACCGGGCGCGGCCGTCTCACCGCCGGGGGCGGGAGCGGGCGGGACGACGACGGGTGCGACGTCGTCGGCGGCCATCCCGGCGAACCGGGCACCGCCGCGCCGGCGCTTGCGGGGTCTGGCGGCGGGCTCGGGGACCTCGGGGCGGGAGGGGACGGCGTCGGACGGAGCGGTGGCGGAGTGCGAGGCGTCGTAGGCGTCGTCGGCGTGCGCGGTGCCGTACGGGTCGCTCCGGTCGTACGGGTCGTTCTGGTCGTACGGATCGCTCGGGTCGTACGGGTCGTTCGGGTGCGGGGTGCCGTACGGGGGGTGGGGATCGTGCGGGTCGTGGTGTCCGGCTCGCTCCGGGGTGCGCGGCTGGGGGACTCCCGTGCCGCTCCCCCGCCGCGCCGTCTCCGTGTCGCCGGCCCGGCCTCTGCGGTCCGACTCCGTGATACGGGTGCGGAGTTCGGCGCAGCGGGCGGTGGCGCGCTCATGGTCGTCGTGGGCCCAGGCGAGGTCGAGGCGGAGGGCGTCGGCGGCCTCGCGGGTGGTGGCGGTGGTGAGCAACCGCCCCAGTTCCGCCTGGCGTTCGGCCGCGTAGCGCTGTTCGCGGAGCATGACGTCGAGCCGGTCGCCGAGTGCGTCCCGGCCGCCGGGCCTGGCGTCGTAGGCGTCGAGGGCGGCCAAGTGCAGATCGCGGGCCCGGTCTTGCTCCCGGTCGGCCGCCTCCGGCCCCTGGGCGGCGGCGAGATCCTGCAACAGCGCCTCGATCACGTCCCACGGGGGGATCTCGCGGCCGTCGAGGCAGGCCCGCATGCCGTCGGGGTCGCGCTGCCAGAACACCGCGCACCAGCCGCCGCCGTGGTCGACGCGGGCCAGCAGACCGGCCAGGTAGTGCGTGAACTCCCGCACCTGTCCCGGAAGTCGATCCACGTCCATCGCCCAACTCCCACCAGACCGGAGCACTCCGGTCCGTAGCCAACACGAGCGGTGTTACGGGAGCGCTACAGCGAGTTTTCCGACGGAACGCACGCTACGCCGCTGACGCCGTGCGGGGGTGCGGGACGGGCGGACTCATGCCATTCACACAGGGGCGGCCTCACACAGACCGGCCAGTTCGTCCATCGAGAGACCGAGGGCGCGGGCGAGGGCGGCGACCGTGAAGAAGGCCGGGGTGGGGGCGCGGCCGGTCTCGATCTTGCGGAGCGTCTCGGCGGAGATGCCGGCGCAGGCGGCGACGTCCGCCATGCTCCGGCCGCCACGGGACTCGCGCAGCAGCCGGCCGAGCCGTTCGCCGCGTTCGCGTTCTTCGGGGGTGAGAGGGGTGCGCACCATGACGGCATTCTAATACCGGTATAGTAATTGGCGCGAGGGGGCCGGGACAGCACTGGGACAGGGCCGCGACGGGGCTGAGGGCAGCGCCGTCGAGCGACGCCGCGCGCGGGGCGGGGCGAGTCGCCGGCCGCGGCCTGATCACCGGACGGGACGCCGCTGACGTGCGCGTTTCCCTGCTGGGACTGGACGAGGCGACCCTTGGGGCGCCGGGCGCCCGCCGCCGTCGCCCGGCGCCGTCACGGCGACGGCACCGGGCGACCTCAGCGCGAAGCATCCGGCACCTCGGTGCCGATGGACCGGCGCGGGCGGCCGGGGCCCGGGGGGGGCCGGGGGTCCGGGGGGGCCAGCGGTCCGGGGGCAAGCCCACCCGGTGCCGGAAGGCCCCGCGCCGGCCCCCCGGCACCACTCCGGACCCGAGGCTCCGCTCAGAACCTGCGGCTCCGCTCAGAACCTGCGGCTCCACTCAGAACCTGCGGCTCCACTCAGGACCCGTGCCCCTGCTCAGAACCCACGCCCCCGCTCCGCCCCCGTGGCCCCGCTCCGTCCTACCGCGCGGGCCGTACCACCATCGCCGAGCCGCCGCCCCGCCTGACCGTCTCCGCCGCCGCCAGCCACTTGCCGTTGGGCAGGCGTTGGACGCCGGTCGCCGCGCCGATCTCCGGGTTGAGGGTGAAGGCGTGGCCGATGGCCGCGAGCTTCGTCTTCAACGCGCTGTCGTAGAGGCCGGGTTCGAGTTCCGTGGTGGCCGCGTTGCGCTGGCTGGCGCGGGGGGCGGCGATGGCGTCGACGAGCGGGAGGCCGCGGTCGACGAACTCCGTGAGGGTCTGGAGCACGGTGGTGATGATGGTGGCGCCACCGGGCGAACCGAGCGCCACGACCGGCTTGTCGTGCTTGTCGAGCACGATCGTCGGCGAGATCGACGAGCGCGGCCGCTTGCCGGGCCCCGGCAGGTTCGGGTCGTGCACGGCCGGGTTGGCCGGGCTGAAGGAGAAGTCGGTCAGCTCGTTGTTGAGCAGGAAGCCGCGGCCGGGCACGGTGATGCCGCTGCCGCCGGTCTGCTCGATGGTGAGGGTGTAGGAGACGACGTTGCCCCACTTGTCGGCGGTCGTGAGGTGCGTGGTGTTCTCGCCCTCGTACGTCGTCGGCGCGGCCGTTCCGCCGGCCCCGCAGGGGGCCGGACGACGCGGGTCGCCGGGCGCGAGCGGGCTGGTGAGGACGGCGTCGTCCTTGATCAGGCAGGCGCGCGAGTCGGCGTACTTCTGGGAGAGCAGTTCCTTCGTGGGGACCTTCTCGAAGGCCGGGTCGCCGACCCAGCGCCCCCGGTCGGCGAACGCGATCCGGCTGGCCTCGATGTAGTGGTGCAGGTACTGGACCTCGCTCGCCTTCGAGAGGTCCGTCCGCTCCAGGATGTTCAGGGCCTCACCGACCGTGGTGCCACCGGAGGAGGACGGCGCGATGGAGTAGACGCCGAGGCCGCGGTACTTGGTCCTGGTGGGTGCCTGGAGCTTGGCGCGGTAGGCGGCGAGGTCCTTCACCGAGAGCTTGCCCGGCCGCGCGTTCCAGCCCGAACCCGGGTCGACCGGGGGCTTGTTGGCGGTGGCGACGATGTCCTTGCCGAGGTCGCCGCGGTAGATGGCGCCGACGCCCTTGCGGGCCAACTCGGCGTAGGTGCGGGCGAGATCGGGGTTCTTGAAGGTGGAGCCGACGACCGGGAGCTTCCCTCGGGGCAGGAACAGCTTGGCGGTGTCGGGGAAGTAGCGGAACCGGGTCTCGTTCGCGGCGGTCTGCGAGCGGAAGGTGTCGTCGACCGTGAAGCCGTCGCGGGCGAGCCGCTCGGCGGGCTTCAGCACCCCGGCGAGCGGCTTGCTGCCCCACCGGTCGAGAGCCGTCTGCCAGGTCGCGGGCGTGCCGGGCGTGCCGACGCTGAGGCCGCTGGTGACGGCGTCGGCGAAGGCGAGCGGCTTGCCGTTCTCGGTGAAGAGGCCGGAGTCGGCCGTCAGTGGCGCGGTCTCGCGGCCGTCGATGGTGCGCACGGTACGGGACTTGGCGTCGTAGTAGACGAAGTAGCCGCCTCCGCCGATCCCGGAGGAGTACGGCTCGGTCACGCCGAGGGCGGCGGCCGTGGCGACGGCGGCGTCCACCGCGTTGCCGCCCTTGCGGAGGACCTCGATACCGGCCGCCGAGGCGTCCGCGTCGACGCTGGCGACCGCGCCGCCGTAGCCGACCGCGACCGGGACTTTCGTCGGGGTGCCGCTGGTGGCCGCGGGTGGCGCCGTGGCACCCACCGACACCACGGCGGCCGAGACCGCCAGGACCGACAGTTTTCGCGCGACAGGGCGACGCATCCGTACCTCCAGGCAGAGATCGTCCAGGCAGCCTAGGGCATCACCATGGCCACGTCAGGAGCGCGCCGACGGCGCACGGGTGACACCGTCGACGTGCCGGGTCAGGGGAGTGAATGCTGCGATGCCGTCACGACGGGCGCCCCCTCCTGAGGGGGCCGCGCTGCCGGACTCGAACACGGGTTTGCGCGAGCCCGCTACCATGCGCGCCCATGACTGACGACGTGCTCACCATCGTCCTGGGCGTCGTGGCCGCCGGTCTCAGTGCCGCGCTCGGCTGGCTGGCCCGCACCTACCTCTGGAAGCGCCGGCTCCGCCGCAAGCAGGCGTTCTTCGGGCTGCCCGACAACTCGGAGTCGCTGCTCGTGGTGAACCGGGAGGCGGGCGGCCCCGAACTGACCGTGATGCGCCACGACGTGTTCGCGCTGCTCGAACTCGCCGCGATCGTCAAGGACTGCAACGCGCACGCGCAGATCGTCGCGCACGACGCGGCGCAGCAGGGGTTCGGCGAGCGCACCGAGTTCTGTGTGGGCGGTCCGGCCTCCAACCGGCGGATGATGGCGCATCTCGCCTCGCTGCTGCCGGGGGTGCGGGTGAACGTCGATCCCGAACCCGGCCCGGACCGCGGGGCGTTCCAGATCGGCAGCGAGCGCTACCGGCTGGAGGCGGGCCGCGCCGAGTACGTGATCCTGGCCCGGCTCACCGCGGGGCAGAGCCGCGAGGTGCGGCCGGTGTTCCTCTTCTGCGGCCAGCGCGCGATCACCAACCAGGCGGCGACCCGGTATCTCGCGCGCCGGCACGAGCGGTTGTGGCGCAAACATGGCAACGCGTCGTTCGTGCTGCTGCTGAAGGTCGTCAACTCGCAGGCGTACGGGCCCGATGTGGTGGAACTGGTCGCGGACGTGACGCGGGCCGCACAGGCGCCGCTGCCGACGCCCGCACCTGCGACGACCCCGCGCAGCACGCACCGCGCGACCTGAGCCCCGGCACCTTCGGGCAATCGTTACCGCCACGTGACTCAACGGCGGGTTACCCAGAGTAAGAAGCCGCGGTTACCGTCGGGTCACTTTGCAGCCACGCACTTGAGGAGTGACCCGTGGGAAACCGCCGAGGGGCCCTGCGCACCACCACCGTGAGCGCCGTGTCCGTGAGCCTGATCGCCGCGGGCGCCCTGGTGGCCGCTCCCACCGCGCAGGCCGCCACCGGCATCCGGTTCGTCGACATCGCCGGCGACGGCGGCACCGTCCTGAAGGCGAACGTCGTCACCCCCGCGGGCGCCGACGGCACGCGCCGCTACCCGCTGCTCGTGCTGCCCACGAGTTGGGGGCTGCCCCAGGTCGAGTACGTCGCGCAGGCCCAGCAGCTCGCCGACTCCGGCTATGTCGTGGTGAGTTACAACGTGCGCGGCTTCTGGCAGTCGGGCGGCGAGATCGAGGTCGCCGGGCCGCAGGACACCGCCGACGCCTCCCAGGTGATCGACTGGGCGCTCGCCCACACCCCCGCCGACGCGGGCCACGTGGGCATGGCGGGCGTCTCCTACGGCGCCGGCATCGGGCTGCTGACGGCCGCGAAGGACCCGCGCGTCAAGGCGGTCGCCGCGCTCAGCGGCTGGGCCGACCTGATCGACTCGATCTACTCGGGACGCACCCAGCACCTCCAGGCCACCGCCCTGCTGGACGGCGCGAGCCTGGTCACCGGCCGGCAGAGCGCCGAACTGCGGCAGATCTTCGACGCCTTCTACTCTTCCGACCAGGCCAAGGAGCCGGATCTGATCGCCTGGGGGAAGAAACGTTCGGCCAGTAACTTTGTCGACCAGATCAACCGCAACGGCGCGGCGGTCATGCTGGCCAACGCCTGGGGCGACACCATCTTCCCGCCCAACCAGTACGCGGACTTCTACGAGAAGCTGACCGGCCCCAAGCGGCTCCAGTTCCGTCCGGGCGACCACGCCACCGCCGAGCTGACCGGCCTGCTGGGGCTGCCCAACGACGTGTGGACGGACACCGCGCGCTGGTTCGACCACTACCTCAAGGGCGCGGACAACGGCGTCGACCGCGAGCAGCCGGTGCGGCTGAAGTCCCGTTCCACGGGCGGCTACGAGGGCTACCCGGACTGGAAGTCGGTGGCCGCGACCGAACACAAGATCGCCCTCGCGGGCACCACGACCCTCCACACCAACGTCGACTCGGGGGCCGACGCCGGGGTGGTCTTCCTCTCCAGCGTCCTCGACCAGTTGGCCAAGGCGCCGCCCATGGCCTCCCTGCCGCTGCTGCCGCGCCGCTGGGCGGCCGTGTGGCAGTCGGAGAAGTACACCGCGGCCCAGCGGGTGCGCGGCACCGCCGCGCTGCACACCACCCTCACCCCGACCGCCGAGAGCGGCACCCTCATCGCCTACCTCTACGACGTGGGCCCGCTCGGCGTCGGCAAGCTGGTCAGCAACGCGCCCTACACGTTCCACGGGCGGACGCCGGGCAGGCCGTTCGGCGTCGACCTGGAGCTGTACTCCACGGCCTACGACGTCCCGGCGGGGCACCGGCTGGCGCTGGTCGTCGACACCGTCGACCCGCTCTACGTCGAGCACAACCCGTCCGGCGCGCGGCTGACCTTCTCCTCGCCCGGTCACGACCCGTCGTACGTGTCGATTCCGCTCGGCGAGCAGTGATCTCCGGCCGGCGCCGGGCGGGTATGGCTCTGTGAACTGCTGCCCCCTACGGTCTAGGGGCCGTGGGGGGATCCCCACCCGGCAGCAGCGTCCCGGGTTCGGCCGCGGCGACTTCCACGGCGTCGGTCTTGGGACTGTGCCGCTCCCGTCGGGACACCCAGCCGGCGAACCAGGAGAGCAGCATGCACATCCCGATGTAGATCGGCGAGATCACCATCACCACGGGGATGAACGGCAAATCGTAGTCGAGGTTCGATGCGATCAGCTTCCCGGCGTGGAGGAACTCCTCATATGTGATCAAATAGCCGAGCGAGGTGTCCTTCAGGGCCACCACCAACTGGCTGATGATCGCGGGCAGCATGGCCCGCACCGCCTGCGGCACCAGCACATGCGCCATGACCTGCGACTTGCGCATGCCGAGCGCGAACGCCGCCTCCCGCTGGCCGCGTTCGACGCTGTTGACACCCGAGCGGAACACCTCGGCGAGCACCGAGCCGTTGTACAGGGTGAGTCCGGTGACCAGCGCGGGCAGCGGCTGCACCTTCAGCGCCACGAAGACGAAGAAGATCATCACCAGGACGGGCATGGCCCGGAAGAACTCGACGACCGCGGTGGCCGCCCAGCGCACCGGACGGTGGTCGGAGAGCCGTCCCGCGGCGAGCAGTCCGCCGAGCGCCACCGACAGCGCGCCCGCGATGGCGAAGGCCTTGAGGGTGTTGCCGAGCCCGCGCAGCAGCAGTTCCTGAATTCCCTTGTACTCGAAGGGCATCCACTTCGTGTACGTGAACTGGTCGGTGTCGAACAGGAGATACAGGACCCAGCCGATCAGGGCGAGGAGCACGGCCGTGGACAACACCCCGTAGAGCCGGTGGCGTCGGCGGGTGCGGGGACCGGGCAGGTCGTAGAGGGCGGTGGCCTCGGTCATCGGGCGATCCCCCACTTCCGCTCCATCAGGTTGAACAGGGCGCTGATGGCGAGCGTGATGATCAGGTAGCCGACGGCGATCCAGACGAACGTCCAGACGATGTTGTAACCCAGCTCGCTCAACGTCTTGTAGGTGCCGAGCAGTTCGGTGACGCTGAAGGCGCCCGCGATGGCCGAGTTCTTGGCGAGCGCGATGAGGGTGGAGCCGATCGGCGCGATGACCGAGCGGAACGCCTGCGGCAGCACCACCACCCCGAGGGTCTGGCCGAAGGACATGCCCAGGCTGCGGGCCGCCTCGCCCTGTCCCGTGGGCACGGTGTTGATGCCCGCGCGCAGCGCCTCGCAGATGAACGCCGAGGTGTAGCAGCCGAGGGCGAGCACCGCGAACACCTGGAAGGGCAGCACCAGACCGAACCGGGGCAGCCCGAGCAGCACCGCGAAGAACAGCAGGGTGAGCGGGGTGTTGCGCAGGACGGTCACCCACACGGTGCCGAACACCCGCAGGGAGCCGACCGGGGCGACCCGGAAGGACGCCATCAGGAAGCCGAGCAGCAGCGCCAACAGCGAGGCGTAGACGGTGAGTTCGACGGTGCCGAGGAAACCGTGGGCGAACGTGGAGAAGTTGTCTGTCAGTACGTTCATGAGCCGGCCTGGTAACGGTCGATGGCGGGCGGTTTCGGTGCGGGCACGCCGGACAGGCCGAGCGTCGCGTCGTACGCCTTCTTCCAGTCGCCGTCCCGTTCACGGGCCTGGAGGGCGTCGTCGAGGGCGAAGCGCAGGGCGTTGTCGGAGTGCGGGACGCCGATGCCGTACGGCTCGCGGGAGAACGGCCTGCCGACGACCTTGAGTTCGTCGGGGGCCTTCGCCGCGTAGCCGATGAGGATGGCGTCGTCGGTGGTGACGGCGTCGACCTGGTAGGTCAGCAGGTTGTCGACGCAGATCGAGTAGGTGTCGTAGGAGACCAGGTCGGCCTTCGGGTAGTCGTCCTTGATCCGCTGGTACGGCGTCGAACCGGCGGCCGAGCAGACGCGTTTGCCGTCGAGGTCCTGCGGGCCGTCGATGTCGTGCTCGTCGCTGCGCACCAGCAGGGACTGTCCCGCCAGGTAGTAGGGGCCGGCGAAGCCGACCAGCTTCTTGCGGTTGGCGTTGATGGTGTAGGTGCCGACGTAGTAGTCGATCTGCCCGTTCTGCAGGGACGTCTCGCGGTTGGCGGAGGCGATGGTCTTGAAGCGGACGGTGTCCGGCGGGAAGCCGAGGGACGCCGACATCATCTTGGCGATCTCGATGTCGAATCCGGAGTAGGTGCCGGTGGCCGGGTCCTTCTCGCCCAGATAGGGCTGGTCCTCCTTGGCGCCGACGACGAGATGGCCGCGCCGCTCGGCCCGCCGCCAGGTCGGGGACGCGGGCAACTCGTAGCCCCGCGCGACCTGGTAGACGGGCAGCCGCTCGGCGGCCGGACCCTTGACGGGCGGACTGCCGTCCTTGCCGCAGGCGGCGGCGAGCAGCGCGACGAACACGGCAAGGGCCGTGCACACACGTGTGGTGCGGAACATGGATCGCCCTTCCGCGCTCAGTGCTTGAGGATCTTGGAGAGGAAGTCCTTGGCCCGCTCGCTGCGCGGCGCCGTGAAGAACTCCTCGGGGGCGCGGTCCTCGACGACCCGGCCGTCGGCCATGAACACCACGCGGTTGGCGGCGGAGCGGGCGAACCCCATCTCGTGGGTGACGACGACCATCGTCATGCCGTCCCTGGCGAGTTGCCGCATGACCTCCAGGACCTCGTTGATCATCTCGGGGTCGAGGGCCGAGGTCGGCTCGTCGAACAGCAGGGCCTTGGGCTCCATGGCGAGGGCGCGGGCGATGGCCACGCGCTGCTGCTGGCCGCCGGAGAGCTGCGCCGGGTACTTCGCGGCGTGCGCGGCGAGCCCGACCCGCTCCAGGAGTTCGAGGGAGCGCCGGTCGGCGTCGTCCCGCTTGCGGCGTCTGACCTTGGTCTGGGCGAGCGAGACGTTCTGCAGGACCGTCTTGTGGGCGAAGAGGTTGAACGACTGGAAGACCATGCCGACCTCGGCGCGCAGTCGCGCGAGCGCGCGGCCCTCCTCGGGCAGCGGCCTGCCGTCGAGCAGGATCGATCCGGACTGAATGGTCTCCAACCGGTTGACCGTGCGGCACAGCGTGGACTTCCCCGACCCCGAGGGGCCGATGACGACGACCACCTCCCCCTTCCCGACGGTGAGGCTGATGTCCCGCAGGACATGCAGCTCCCCGTAGTACTTGTTGACGTCACGCAGTTCGATCAACGGATCGACGGCCATTCGCAGCCCTACTCACTCTCAGCTGTGTCGTGGTTGCCGCAAACTATCCAGCCGAACATGAACCACGGTCACGACACGCAGTTTTCGGGCATTAGCCGTATTTACGCCGATTTTCAGATGTCAGGGCGCCGGGACATCAGGACGCCGGGGTCAGGACTCCGCCACCTCGGCGTAGAGCTGGGAGAGTTCGGGAACGCCGCTCGCGGCCCACTCCTGGCCGGCCGCGACGACGTCGAACTCACGGCCGGTGACGAGGCGGACGACGGGCTGGCCGTCCTCCCTGATCACCCAGCGCGCCTCCGGCACCGTCCGCACCAGCACGGTCCCCAGGTAGAGGCCGGCGTCGTTGCCGAGCCACGGCAGGATCTCTTCGTCGTCCCGCCAGCCGGGGACGAGTTGGTCGAGCGCCTCCAACGAGTCGGCCGAGTCGTCGAGTCGGACACCCGCCCGATGGGCGTGGTCCCGCAGGAGTTCGCACTCGGAAAGCAGTTCGGCGATGCCCTCCGGGTCGCGCGCCTGAGGGCTGCCGCGACGCCTGCCCAGGAAAGGGATGTTCATAGGCTCAGCGTCGCACCGAGGGCGGGCCCGGCACCACAGGGCGCGCGGGCCGCCGCGCCGGGCGCGGGAGGGCGGTCGCAGGAGCGCGGAGTTGGCCTGAGTGTCTCCTGCGCGCCCCCGTCACCCGTGGCTACTGTCTGGACGTCAGTTCCCCGGTGGGAAGGAAGTACGGACGTGCGTCCGAGATCCCTGGCACCAGGAGTCACCGCCGTCGTGCTCGCCGCGCTCCTGGGCGCCGTGCCCGCGGGGACCGCGCGGGCGGCCGACGGCACCGGCGGCGGCCCCAGCGGACCGCTGCCGCTGGCCCGCCTCTTCGACAACCGGGGTATCGGCGACGACGCCCATCCGGAGCGCGCCGACCTCGACGGCTCGGGCGGGTCGCTGTCCGCGCAGGACCTGACGGCAGCCGCCTGGACGCCCGGCCGCGCCCTCACCGTGCAGGGCGCCCGGCTGACCTGGCCGCGCACCCGCCCCGGCCGGCCGGACAACGTCCGTGCCGCGGGGCAGTCGGTCCGCGTGGGCGGGCGCGGTGACGCCCTCGCCTTCCTGGTGACGGGCACCGGCGGCGCGGACGTGGGCGGCTCGGGCACGGTCTCCTACCGTGACGGCACCCGCTCGACGTACCGGCTGACCGCGCCGGACTGGCGCGCGGGACCGGCCGCGACCAAGGCCGTGACTCTCCCCCACGTGAACACACCGGACGGCCGACTCACCACGCCCGCACGGCTGTACGCCGTCACCGCGGCGCTGCGCGCCGGCCGCGAGGTCGCGTCGGTGCGGCTGCCACGGGCGGCCGGTCTGCATGTGTTCGCGCTGTCGGTGCGGGCGTCCGGGCGCGGCTGGAGCGGGAGTTGGGCGGCGGCGACGTCCGGGCATCCGGCGCTCGGCCCGTGGAGCGACCGGACCCTGCGGCTGGTGGTGCACACCTCGGTGGGCGGGCCCCGGGTGCGGCTGCGGTTCGACAACACCTTCGCGTCGGCGCCGGTGCGGATCGCGGGCGCGACGGTGGCCGTGCAGGCGGCCGGGGCGGGCACGCGGCGGACGCCGGTCGCGCTCTCCTTCGGACGCGCGCCGGGCGTGGAGATCCCGGCAGGGGCGCAGGCGTTCAGCGATCCGCTGGCGTTCGCCGTGCCCGAGGACACCAACCTGCTGGTGAGCTTCCATCTGCCCGGGACCGTGCCCGCGGCTCCCGTGCACCGGCTCGCCGTGCAGCGCTCGTACCTGAGCGAGCCGGGCGACCACACGGCGGACGGCTCCGCGACCGCCTATACCACCGTGCTGACCAGTTGGCCGCTGCTGACCGGGGTGGACGTGGGCGGCGGTCCCGGCGCCGTGGTGGCGCTCGGGGACTCCATCACCGACGGCACCATGTCGACGACCGACGCCAACCGGCGCTGGCCGAACGTGCTGGCCGCCCGGCTGCTCGGGCAGCGCGCGGTGCCGCGCTACGGCGTGCTCAACGAGGGGATCTCGGGCAACCGGGTCACCGCCGAGGTCTACGCGGGCGACGGCATCTCGACGGACACGTCAGGGGTGAGCGCCCTGCACCGGTTCGACCGGGACGTCCTCGCCCAGACGTCGGCGCGCACGGTGATCGTCTTCGAGGGCATCAACGACGTCCGCTGGCAGGCGGGCGCGGGACAGGTGGTCGCGGGCCTGCGGGAGCTGGCGGAGCGCGGGCACGCGCGCGGGCTGCGGATGCTGGCCGCGACGCTGCTGCCCTGCGAGGGCGAGGCGCGCTGCACGGCCGCCGTCGACACCGAGCGGGTCGCCGTCAACGCCTGGATCCGGGACGCGGGCGTCTTCGACGGCGTCCTCGACTTCGACGCGGCCGTCCGTGACCCGGACCACCCCGCGCGCATCCTGCCCGGGTACGACAGCGGCGACCATCTGCACCCCGGGGACACGGGTCTCGCGGCGCTGGCGGACTCGGTGGACCTGCGGCTGCTGTAGGACCGTCCAGGCGCCCCGGGGCCGCACGGCCGCCGCGAGAAGCGGCGGCCCCCATGGTGGAGCCCTCTACGGCGGCCCCGTGGCGGAGCCGCTGTCACACCTCCAGGTCGACGACGACCGGGGCGTGGTCCGAGGCGCCCTTGCCCTTGCGCTCCTCGCGGTCCACGTAGGCGTCCTTCACGGCGTCGGCGAAGGGGGCGTTGCCGTACACCAGGTCGATCCGCATGCCGCGGTTCTTCGGGAAGGCGAGCTGCCGGTAGTCCCAGTACGAGTACGGGTGGTCGTACTTGAGGGGGCGCGGCACGATGTCCGCCAGGCCCGCGGCACGCAGGTCGGCGAGGGCGGCCCGCTCCGCGGGGGTGACATGGGTGAGGCCCTCGAACGCGGCCACGTCGAAGACGTCGTCGTCCGTCGGTGCCACGTTGTAGTCGCCGAGGACGGCGAAGGGGCGGGTGCCGGTGGCGTCCGTGGCGACGGCCGCCCTCAGGGCCTCGAACCACTGGAGCTTGTACGCGTAGTGCGGGTGGTCGACCTCGCGGCCGTTGGGCACGTACACCGACCAGACGCGGACCGGACCGCAGGTCGCGGAGACCGCGCGGGGCTCCTCGACGCCCTCGTACGCGGGACCGCCGGGCAGGCCCTTGACGACGTCGTCGAGGCCGACCCGGGAGAGCACCGCCACGCCGTTCCACCGGCCGGTCGCGTTGACGGCGGCCTCGTAGCCCAGCTCGCGCAGCGCCTCGAACGGGAACTGCTCCTCGGCCAGCTTGGCCTCCTGGAGGCAGAGCACGTCCGTGCCGCTGCTCTCCAGCCAGGCCAGCAGCCTCGGCAGGCGGGCGGTGATCGAGTTCACGTTCCAGGTCGCGATACGCATGCCCCACAACCTACCGGGCGGCACTGACAGCCCGGTCCCGCGCTCAGACCTCGGCGGAGGCGCCGGGCGCGAGCCGCAGGTGCTCAGCGTCGGCGAGGGCGTCGAGCTGCCGGTCGTAGACGGGCCTGGCGAGGTCGGTCAGGAGGGCGTCGTGGACGTCGTAGGTGCGCTCGGGCGCGACCTCGCGGACGTACTCGACGACCTCGGAGAGCTTGTTCCAGGGGGCCATCACCGGCAGCATCAGCGTCCCGACCGGACGGCCGGGCACGGTGAGGGCGTCCCCCGGGTGGAAGACCCGGCCGTCGTCGATCAGATAGCCGACGTTGGTGATGCGCGGGAGGTCCGGGTGGATGACGGCGTGCAGCTCGCCGTGGACCTGCACGTCGAAGCCGGCCGCGGTGAACGCGTCGCCGTGGCCGACGGTGTGGACACGGCCGGGGAAGGCGGCCGTGAGCTGGTCGGCGACGGACTTCAGGGTCCAGATCTCGACGGCGGGATCGGCGTCGAGGGCGGTCCGCAGGCGGCTCTCGTCGAAGTGGTCGGGGTGTTCGTGCGTGATGAGGATCGCGTCGGCGCCGAGCGCGGCGTCCGTCTCGCTGAAACCGCCCGGGTCGACGACGAGCGTCCGCCCGTCCTTCTCCAGGCGCACGCACGCGTGGGACATCTTCGTCAGTTTCATGCCTTCATCCTCCCTCGCACGGATCACCCCCGCTCGCTCCCCCGGCCGCTCACTCCTCGGGGGTGGTCTCCTCCCGGATGACCTTCTGCGCCACCCGGAACGCGCTGTTCGCGGCCGGTACCCCGCAGTACACGGCGGCCTGGAGCAGCACTTCCTTGATCTCGGCGGGGGTGAGGCCGTTGCGCAGTGCCGCGCGGGTGTGGAAGGCCAGCTCGTCGAGGTGGCCGCCCGCGACCAGGGCGGTGAGCGTGACGCAGCTGCGGGAGCGCCGGTCGAGCCCGGGGCGGTCCCAGATCTCGCCCCAGGCGTAGCGGGTGACGAACTCCTGGAAGTCGCCGGAGAACTCGTCCGCCTGCGACAGCGCCCGGTCCACGTGCGCGTCCCCGAGCACCTCGCGCCGCACCTTGATGCCCGCGTCGTAGGGGTCGGCGCGACCTCCGGCGGCGGGCTGCGGCGGGACGACGGCCGGGGCGATCTCGGCGATCGGCGAGGACTGCGGCGGCGCGGCCGGCACCAGCTTGGGCGGCATGACGGGGATCGCGATCTGCCCGGTCGTCGAGTCGAACGCGGGCTGCCAGGCGGTGGAGAAGTGCCGGATCAGCAGGTCGGTGACGGCGCCCGGCTGCTCGACCGGGACGAGGTGCGAGGCGCCGGGGACGACGGCGAGCCGGGCGTCCGGGATGCCGGCGACCAGGGTGCGGGCCTCGGCGGGCCCGGTGACCTGGTCGTCCGAGCCGACGAGGACCAGCGTGGGGACGCCGATGCTGCCCAGCTCGGTCCTGACGTCGAAGGCGGCCAGCGCCTCGCAGGAGGCGATGTAGCAGCCGGGGTCGGTGGTGCGCACCATCTGCACCGCCCACTCGGTGATCGCGGGCTGGGCCGCCGCGAACCCACCGGTGAACCAGCGTTCGGGCGAGGTCCGCGCGATCGGGTCGAGGCCGTTGGTGCGCACTATCACCCCGCGCTGACGGAACTCGTCGGCCGAGCCGAACCGGGGCGAGGCGGCGATCAGGGCGAGCGAGGCGACCCGCTCGGGGTGGCGCAGGGCGAGTTCGATGCCGATGGCGCCGCCGAACGCGCAGCCCGCGTAGCCGAACCGCTGCACCCCCAGCTCGTCCAGGGTGACCAGCAGCCGGCCGACCAGCTCGGAGACCGAGCCGGCCGGGTAGGCGGGGGCGCCGCCGTGACCGGGCAGATCGAAGCGGAAGACCCGCCACTGCTTGGTCAGTTCGGGCAGTTGACGGTCCCACATGTGCCAGGTGGTACCGAGGGAGGGTCCCAGAATCAGGGCTGGTAGGTGTTCCGGCCCGTCAAAGCGGTACTGCAGCGTCTCGTTCTTGCCTTCGATCACGGGTTCACACCTTCATCTGTCACGATCGGTCACACGCCCCCTGCGAGACCTCCCCATGCCTCCGCTGCTGGAAGCAGGTCCGCCACGTCTGGCTTCACGTACCACTTCTTCGTCGTCTTCACGTCCGTGTGCCCGGCCCCCTCGGCGAGCAGGTGATCCGGCACCCCCTGTTGGCGAGACACATGAAGCAAGACGCCCGAGCATCGTACAGACGGACCCTGCGAGGCAGTTGTCCTCCATGATGGCGTGCGCGCGCGGCCGGAGGTGTCGGCCGTTGGGGCGGTTCCGCGTTCGTCCACGAATCCACGACCAGGTGTCCACACGGGCGCCGTACCCGCCGCGGACGGCGGCTTCACCGCGGTGTGATCCGTTGTCCGCCACGATCGGGCGACCTCATAAGAACATTCGTTCCTTACGCGGTGTACTTTTGTTCCTGTGCGGGAGAAGGAAGCATCCCCGGGGCAGGAGACGGCGGGCGGCGAGGGCCGGCGCACGCGCCGTCACGATCCCCGGCGCAGGGAGCGCGTGCTCGACGCCGCGCTGGACGTGCTCGCGCGGGACGGGGTCGCCGGGATCACCCACCGCAAGGTGGCCGCGCGGGCGGACGTGCCGCTGGGCTCCGTCACCTACCACTTCGCGAGCCTGACCGAACTGTGCGCGCGGGCGTTCGCCCGGTACGTCCAGCAGCGGATCACCGAGTACGGGGCGCTCCTCGCCGAGGTGACCTCGCGCGAGGAGCTGATCGACGTCCTGGTGGACCAGGTGCGGGAGGTTCCGTCCCGGCACCGCAGCGCGATCCTCGGCTTCGAACTGCGCCTGGCCGCGTTGCGCGACCCCGCGCTGCGCGCGCTGACCCAGGAGTGGAGCAGGTCGAGCCGGGAGGCGCTGGCGCGCCTCACCGGGCCCGAGACCGCCGCCCGCCTCGACGCGCTCCTGGAAGGGATGATCATGCACACGCTGCTGTCCACGGAGCGGGAGCCCCGCGAGGTGACTCGGGCGACCATCGTGCAGACGCTCGGTCGAGCGAGCGGGTCGGGCACGTGAACGCCGCCGCCCCGCTGGTCCTCGCCGCCGTCATGGCCGCCCCCCTTGTCCTCGCGGGCGCCGCTCGTGCCACTCCACGGGTCACGCGCGCGGAGTCGGCCGGCTCCCCCGTCGTCGCGCCCGCCCCCTGAGCAGAGAGAGCAAGGAGCACACAGTGCCGACCACCGCCCCCGTGATCGACGTCAGCGAAGCCGACCTGGAGGACCTCCGTGCCCGGCTGCGCGCCACCCGGTGGCCCGAGCCCTGGCCCGTCGACGGCTGGGAGGCGGGCACCGACGCCGCCGAACTGCGCCGCCTCGTCGGGTACTGGGCCTCGGGCTACGACTGGCGGGCCCAGGAGGCAGCCGTCAACGCCCTGCCGTCGCACTTCGCCGACCTCGACGGCACACCGGTGCACTACCTCCGCTACGACGGCGAGCACCCCGACGCGCTGCCGATCGTGCTCACCCACGGCTGGCCGAGCACGGTCCTGGAACTCACCGCCCTCGCCGAACGCCTGGCCGTCCCCTCACGTCACGGAGGCGCCGCCCGGGACGCCTTCACCGTCATCGTCCCCTCACTGCCCGGCTTCGCCTTCTCCCCCCAGCGGCCCGCCCTCGACGGCACCGAGCAGACCCACGACCTCTGGCACCGGCTGATGCGCGACCACCTCGGCTTCGCCCGCTACGCGGCCCACGGCGGCGACCTGGGCGCCGGCATCACCTCCCGGCTCGCCGAAGCGCACCCCGAGGCCGTCGTCGGCATCCACCTGCTCGCCGTCGCGGCCCCGGCCGACCAGGAACCGGCCTCGTTGACCGCGCAGGAGCGGGCACACCTCGCCTCCGTCGCGGCCTGGCAGGCGGAGGAGGGCGGATACCTGCACCAGCAGAGCACCCGCCCTCTCACCCTCGCCCCCGCCCTCAACGACTCACCCGCGGGGCTGCTCTCCTGGATCCTGGAGAAGTACCGCGCGTGGAGCGACCGCGGCGGCGATCCGGCCGCCCGCTTCAGCGACGACTTCCTCCTCACCCAGGCGTCCCTCTACTGGTTCACCGCCACCATCTCCACGTCCTTCCGGCCGTACTACGAGTACGCGCACCAACTGACCCGGCGCGTACGGCGCGTGGAGGTCCCCACCGCCCTCGCGCAGTTCCCGGCCGACCTCTCCCGACCGCCACGAAGCTGGGCCGAGCGGACCTACCACCTCACGCGCCACACCTTCATGCCCCGCGGCGGCCACTTCGCCGCCCACGAGGAACCCGCCCTGCTCGCCGACGACATCACCACGTTCTTCCGCGATCTGCGCCACCGCCGGCCTGCCTGAGCGTCGCTTGCGGGCGGGCGCCGACGCCGCGCCTCAGTCGATCCGGACCCTCGCGCCCGGGGCCAACCGCCGGTAGCGGGCGGGGACTTCAGGGCCGCGCTCGCCGAGGAAGCCCTCGACCATGGCGGTGCCGACGTCGTTGAGGGCACCGTCATGCACGGCGTAGGCGTCGCGGGGCGCGACCTCGCGCAGATAGTCGATCAGGTCACCCACGGTCGACCAGGGAGCGTGCACGGGCAGCAGCAGCGTGCCGACCGGGGTGTCGGGGACGGTCAGGGCGTCGCCTGGATGGAAGACGGCTCCGTCCACGAGGAAGCCCACGTTGGGCACGCGCGGGACATCCGGGTGGATGACGGCGTGCCAGGCGCCGTGCACCGTGATGTCGAAGCCCGCCGCGCTGAAGGCGTCACCCTCCCCGACGGCGACGACCCGGGTGCCGAGGCCGTCCAGCCGCTTCGCGACGGCCGAGTTGGTCCAGATACGCAGCCCCGGACGCGCCTCCGCGACCCGGCGCAGCGCCTCTTCCGAGAAGTGGTCGAAGTGCTCGTGCGTCACGAGCACGGCGTCGACGCCCTCCAGCGCCGTCGCATCGGTCAGACCGCCCGGGTCGATGACCAGGCGGCGCCCGTCCTTCTCCAACCGCACACACGCATGACCGAACTTGGTGAGCTCCATGACCGGCACGCTCTCCTCTCGCATCGACTCAGCCGCACAACCACTACACAATCAAACTGTACAACTAAACTGTACAACTGAGTGGAAGGTGAGCGTTACGATGCCCGCATGGACGAAGACGCGCTGGCCGAAGCGCTGCGGCGGTCACTCGGCGAACTGGTCCGGGCGGTCCGTACGGTGGACACCATGCCGCCCGGCGAGGCCGCCGTCCTCGGGTTCCTCGACCGCGACGGCCCCTTGACCACCGCTGACCTCGCCCGCCTGCGCGGCGTCACCCACCAGTCGGCCGCCACCTCGGTCAAGGACCTCTCCGCCGGCGGCCTGGTCCGTGGCGAACGGCATCCCGACGACGGCCGGAAGCTCCTGCTGCATCTCACCGACGCCGGCCGCTCTCGCCTTCAGCGGGAACGCGCTCTCCGCGCCGGCGCCCTCGGCTCCACCATCCGTGAGACCTTCACCCCCGACGAGCAGCGGCGACTCGGCGAGGCCGTCGACCTGCTGTCCCGCCTGACGGCCCGGCTCACCGGACACTGACGACTGGCCGCGGCACGACGCACGGGCCGAGCACCCGCGCCGTCAGGCCGCGATCCGGCGCCCTGTCACCGCGTCGGGCCGGATGCGCACCCACAGGTCGCGCCGGCCGCCCGCCCAGGGCTTGCTGTAGGAGCGTCGGGTCAGCCGGAGCACCTCGCCGCGGTCGGTCACCGGTTGGGCGTGCCCCCGCACGAGCACGCTCCAGCCCTGGCTGAACACGTCGTCGATGCGGTCGATCTCGAACGCCACCCGGGAGCCGGACGCCAGGGACGGCGCGGCGCCCCGCGCGGTCCTGAAGACGATCGTCCCGTCGACGACGCTGTAGTTGACGGGCACGATCAGCGGTCCGCTCTCCGTGGACACCGCGAGCCGTCCGACCCCGTGCGTGGCCAGCAGGTCCCCGCACTCCGTCCTGCTCAGCTCGGTGAACACGGGTGCGGGCGCGGCCTGCCCCGCGCCCGGCGGCCGGTCGACGTCCCCTCCGGTGAGCGCCGAGACGGTGGTCTCCAGCGCTCCGGCCAGCCTGAGCATCGCGCTGCGGCTCGGCGCGGCGCCCGGGTGCTGTTCCAGATGCCGCAGATAGCCCGTGGCCATATCCGCTCGCGCGGCGGCCTCCGCCCGGGAGAGCCCCTGCGCGACGCGTCGTGCGGCGATACGACGGCCCAGGTCGCCCGCGGGCGAGCCGTCCGGCGCCTTCGCCTGTGTCTGCTCGGTCATGGCCCTTCGTGTCCCTTCGTCGGAGCGCTCGGACGGAGAGGTCCTCGGCCGCCTTCCCGACGCGGTCGCCGGGTGCGCCCGTCACCGATCGCGTCGGGGAGGCGGCCGGTGCCCGGAGGCCGGACCCCGCCGGCAGCCGTCCACCGCGCGCCTCTCGGGACTCCGTGACCGGCCACGGCTCCAGCCTGCCCCGGCGCACCGCAGCCCCGCGCGGGCCGACCGGTCCCCGCCGCCCGCCGACCGGGCCCCCGCTCCCGGGCGCGGGCGGCGCGGAACGAGAGCCTGCCGTCCCACCCGGCCGGGGCCGACCGGCCCTTCCCCGCCGCCGGCCCGCGCACTCCCGGGGCGTCCGGGGTGCGGGGCGCGCCGTCGGAACGTACGTTGGCGTCCTGGTGTCCGACCGTGGACACGGGCGGGCTCCGCGGCAGCCGTCCCGGACGGCCCAAGGACCCGACGGGAGGGGAGGCGGCATGGCCGGCGGACAAAAGGTGACACTGCCACGCAAGGTGTACGAGGCGGAACTGCTGCGTCTTCAGACGGAGTTGGTGAAGCTCCAGGAGTGGGTGCGGTCGACCGGCGCACGGCTCGTGGTGGTCTTCGAGGGGCGGGACGCGGCCGGCAAGGGCGGCACGATCAAGCGGGTGAACGAGCACCTGAACCCGCGGGTGGCCCGGGTCGCGGCGCTGCCACGGCCCACCGAGCGCGAGCGCACCCAGTGGTACTTCCAGCGCTACGTGGAACACCTGCCGGCCGCGGGGGAGATCGTGCTGTTCGACCGGTCCTGGTACAACCGGGCGGGCGTCGAGCACGTCATGGGCTTCTGCACGAAGGAGGAGTACCAGCTCTTCCTGCGGCAGTGCCCGATCTTCGAGCGGATGCTGGTCGAGGACGGGATCCTGCTGCGCAAGTACTGGTTCTCGGTGAGCGACACGGAGCAGCAGGAGCGTTTCAGGCGCCGTCTCGACGATCCGCTGCGGCGCTGGAAGCTGTCGCCGATGGACCTGGAGTCGATCACACGCTGGGAGGCATACTCCCGCGCCAAGGACGACATGATGGTCCACACCGACATCGCGGAGGCCCCCTGGTACGTGGTGGAGAGCGACGACAAGCGGCGCGCGCGGCTGAACACGATCGCCCATCTGCTGGCGTCCGTTCCCTACGAGGAGGCCGCGCCGCAGGTGCTGCGGCTGCCGGAGCGTCCGCCGTCGACCGGCTACGAGCGTCCGCCGCGGGATCTGCAGACGTACGTCCCCGATCACGCGTCGGGTCTCTGAGCGATCGGCTCCTCCCGGGAACGGGTCGCGGACGAGGACGACCGGGTACGCCGAGCGGCGCGGGGAACGGGATCGGCTCCGAGGGCGACCGGGCACGCCGGCCCGGCGCGGGAGCCGGTGAGCGACCTGCCTCCCACCGGTTCCCGCCGTGGCCGTCTCCTCGGGACGTCGTGCGCTCCCGCCCCCGTTCTGGGCCGAAGGGCCCACCGCGCGGTCCGAACGGCCCGTGGCGGGCGGCGGCCCCCGGTGTCCAGGCTGGAGGCGAACCCACGAACGGAGTCCGCCGCGATGACTGTGAACACCACCATGAGCGCGGTTCTCGAGCCCGCTCACCGCGAGAAGCTGCTGGCTCTCGCACGCGAGGTCGGCTTCGCCGCCGGGGAGCGCATGTTCGAGGAGGGGTGGCGCGCCGACCGTTTCTGGATCGTGCGCACCGGCACCGTCGCTCTCGACGTGCGGGTGCCCGGACGCCCGTCCGCCGTCATCGAGACCCTGGGCCACGGCGAACTCGTCGGCTGGTCGTGGCACTTCCCGCCCTACCTCTGGCACCTGGGCGGCGAGACGACGAGCCCGGTGCGGGCCTGGGAGTTCGACGCCGACGCCGTCCGGGCGCTCTGCGGCGAGGACCCCGAGTTCGGGCGGGCCGTGGCCACCTGGGTCGGGGCGACCATGGCCCACCGGCTGCACGCGTGCCGGACCAGGCTCCTCGACCTCTACGCCCCGCACGGAAGCGGGGCACTGCTGTGACCGCCGTGGACGCCCGCGCCCACGGCCCGCGCCGGGTGCGGGACGTGATGACGCGCGCCGTCGTCGCCGTGGGGCGCCGGGCCCTCTTCAAGGACATCGTCGAGCGCATGCGGCAGTGGCAGGTCAGCGCCCTGCCGGTGCTGGCGGGTGACGGCCGGGTGATCGGCGTGGTGTCCGAGGCGGATCTGCTGCCGAAGGAGCAGTTCCGGGACGGCGGTCAGGGCCCGTCGGCGGAGGGCGGACTCACCGGTCTCGCCAAGGCGGGCGCGGTGTCCGCCGGGGAGCTGATGAGCGCTCCCGCGGTCACCGTGCACGCGGACACCACGCTCGCCGAGGCCGCGCGCGTCATGGCGCTGCGGCGGGTCAAGCGGCTGGTCGTCACCGACGCCGAAGGCGTCCTGGAGGGCGTGGTGAGCCGCGGCGATCTGCTCAAGGTGTTCCTGCGCACGGACAGCGACCTCGCCGACGAGATCCGGCACGACGTCGTCGGGGCGCACTTCCCCGCCCCGGCCGAGCTGGTGCACGTCACGGTCGTCGAGGGCGTCGCCGTCCTGACGGGGCAGGTGCGTTCCGACGACCGGATCGCGCTCGCGGCGCGTCTGGTGGGCGGGGTCGAGGGGGTCGTGGGCGTGGAGTGCCGGCTGACCGCGCCGGCCGCGCGCTGACGCTGGGGCCGCGACAGCAGCGCGCCGCTCCCGGGACCACGACAGCCGCACGCTGATCCCGACCCCGGGCGGCCGGCCCCCGCCCCGGGGAGGGAGTCGGGGGCGGCCCCCCGGGTCGGGGTCGGCTCAGCCCTCCCACCTCCAGTCGGCGACCTCCGGCAGGTCCGTGCCGTGTTCGGTGATCCAGGCGCGGTGGCGGGTGCGCGCGTCGGCCATCGTCTGGCGGACGTGGGCCGCGCGGACGGCGAGCCCGGGGACCCGGTCGATGACGTCCATGACGAGCCGGTACCGGTCGAGGTCGTTACGGACGACCATGTCGAAGGGCGTGGTCGTGGTGCCCGACTCCTTGTACCCCCGCACATGGAGGTTCGGGTGTCCGGCGCGTCCGTAGGCCAGGCGGTGGACCAGCCACGGATAGCCGTGGTAGGCGAAGATCACGGGTTTGTCGGTGGTGAACAGGCCGTCGTACTCGAAGTCGGGCATGCCGTGCGGGTGGTCCTCGTGCCGCAGCAGCCGGGTCATGTCGACGACGTTGACCACCCGCACCGCCAGCGCGGGCAGGTGCCGGCGCAGCAACTGGGCGGCGGCCAGCACCTCTTGGGTGGGTACGTCGCCCGCGCAGGCCAGGACGACGTCGGGTTCGCGTCCGCCGTCGGTGCTCGCCCAGTCCCAGGTCCCGGCCCCGCGTGCGCAGTGGGCGCGCGCCTGGTCCATCGTCAGCCAGTCGAAGCAGGGCTGCTTGCCCGCGACGACGACATTGACGTAGTCGCGGCTGCGCAGGATGTGATCGGCCACGGAGAGCAGGGTGTTGGCGTCCGGCGGCAGGTAGACCCGCACCACCGAGGGGCTCTTGTTGAGGACGTGGTCGACGAATCCGGGGTCCTGGTGCGAGAAGCCGTTGTGGTCCTGGCGCCAAACGTGCGAGGTGAGAAGGTAGTTGAGGGACGGGACCGGGGCCCGCCAGGACAACTCGCGGGAGGTCTTCAGCCACTTGATGTGCTGGTTGACCATCGAGTCGACGATGTGCACGAACGCCTCGTAGCAGGAGAACAGTCCGTGCCGGCCGGTCAGCAGATAGCCCTCGAGCCAGCCCTGGCAGAGGTGTTCGGAGAGGACCTCCATCACCCGGCCGTGCCGGTCGAGGTGTTCGTCGACCGGGAGCGTCCCGGCCTGCCATGCCTTGCCGCTGGCGTCGAAGACGGCCTGGAGGCGGTTGGACGCGGTCTCGTCGGGGCCGACGAGCCGGAAGTCGCGGCTTCGCCGGGTGTCGTTCATGACCCGGGCGAGGAGGTCGCCGAGCACCCGGGTGGGCTCGTGCAGGGTGGCACCGGGCGCGTCGACCGGGACGGCGAAGGTGTCGAGGGGCGGCAGGGGCAGTTCGCGGGTGAGGAGTCCGCCGTTGGCGTGCGGGGTGGCACCGAGCCGCCTGGCCCCCTCGGGCACGCAGCGCAGCACCTCGGGGACCGGACGGCCGTCCGCGTCGAACAGTTCCTCGGGCCGGTACGAGCGCAGCCACCGCTCCAACTGCCGCAGGTGCCGCGGGTTCTCGCGGACGCCGGCGAGCGGGACCTGATGCGCGCGCCAGGTGCCCTCGACGGGTACGCCGTCGACCTCGGCGGGCCCGGTCCAGCCCTTGGGGGTGCGCAGGACGATCATCGGCCAGTGCACCCGCTCGGTGACGCCCTCGTCGCGGGCGGTGCGCTGCATCACGGCGATGGTGTCCAGCGCCTGGTCGAAGGCGGCCGCCAGTGCCCGGTGCACGGTGTCGGGGTCGTCGCCCGAGACGTGCAGGGGCTCGTGGCCGTATCCCCGCAGCAGCGCGTCGAGTTCGGATTCCGGCAGCCGGGACAGGACCGTCGGGTTGGCGATCTTGTAGCCGTTGAGGTGCAGGATCGGCAGCACGGCGCCGTCGTGGACCGGGTCGAGGAACTTGGTGGAGTGCCAGGACGCGGCGAGCGGTCCGGTCTCCGCCTCGCCGTCACCGACCACGCAGGCCACCAGGAGGCCCGGGTTGTCGAAGGCGGCGCCGTAGGCGTGCGCGAGGGAGTAGCCGAGTTCGCCGCCCTCGTGGATGGAGCCCGGGGTCTCCGGGGCGACATGGCTGGGCACCCCGCCGGGGAAGGAGAACTGGCGGAACAGCCGTCCCATGCCGGCCGCGTCCCTCGACACGTCGGGGTAGGTCTCGCTGTAGCTCCCCTCCAGCCAGGAACCGGCGAGGACGGCGGGCCCGCCGTGTCCAGGCCCCCAGACGCACAGGGCGTCGAGGCCGCGCGCCCCGATCACCCGGTTGAGGTGGGTGTACACGAGGTTGAGGCCGGGCGAGGTGCCCCAGTGGCCGAGCAGCCGGGGCTTGATGTGCTCGGGTGCGAGCGGCTCGGTGAGCAGCGGATTGGCCATGAGGTAGATCTGGCCCGCCGCCAGGTAGTTGGCGGCACGCCAGTGCGCGTCCAGGGCGCGCACCTCCTCGTCGGTGAGTGCGGGGGCGTCCGTACGAGCGGCCTTGGCCATGGGATCTCCGGGTTCATCGCTTCAGAAAGGGGTGCATGCCGACGAAAAGGGGTGCATGCCGGGAATGCTAGGAATGTTCCGGCACGACGGCGACCGGGCAGGACGCGTGGAGCAGCAGCGCGTGGGCCACCCCGTTCGGCCGGACGCCGGTGTGCCCGTGCCTGCGCCGGGTCCCGACGACGATCAGGTCCGCCTCGCGGGAGACCGCGAGCAGCACGTCGCGGGGGTGCCCCTCGACCGTGGCGCCGTCCACTTCGAGCGTGCCCGGGGCGTCCCGCAGGGCGTCCGCGAGGCAGGCGGCGGCAGCGGGCCGCTCGGGGAGCCCTGGCCCGCCGTCGGCCCGCGCAGGCCCGGCGGTCGCCTGGAGAGGGCTCCGCCGCCGGACCCGGACAGCCCGCAGGGACGTCCCCCGCAGCGCCGCCTCGTCCAGCGCGAAACGCGCGGCGGCGGAGCCGCCCGCGACGGCGTCGACACCGAGGGCGATCCGTCCCGCGGCCGGCGACGGCGGCTGACCCCCGCCGCCGCGCACCACGATCACGGGGCAGTGGGCGTGTCCCGCGACGCCGAGGCTGACGGAGCCGAGGAACGCGCGGCCCATGGTGCCGCGTCCGCGGCACCCGAGCACCAGCGCCTGTGCGGTGGCGCTCTCCCGTACGAGGACCGATTCGGGGTCCTCGGGGAACACGGCCAACGTGACGGTCGCGTCCGGGTGCCGCAGGCGGGCTCGGCGCTCCGCGACGGCCGCGTTCTCCTCGACCCGCATCCGCTCGTAGGGCTCCTCCGGGTCCAGCGGGAGAAGTCCGCCTTCGTAACGCTCCCAGAGGGACGCGTGGACCAGCCTGAGCGGCGCCCCGCGCAGCGCGGCCTCGTCGGCCGCCCAGTCCACCGCTCGCAGGCTCGGCTCGGTCCCGTCGATTCCGACGGTGACCGGAAGCCCCGTGGCGCTCACCGTCCCGGCCCCGGGACGGGTGAGAGCCCGTGGGCGAGTGCGGGTTGGCGGGCCGCTGCCCGTTCCGTCCTCATGTGTTCCTCTCCTCGGGTGACCGGTCGTGTCCTCGGACGGCCCACCGTGCGGGGCCGCCTCTGCCGGCCACCCGTGCGGGACGTCGGGTCCGGGACGGTCCCGATGGCCGGGTCCGCCTGCCCGGACCGGATGTCGCGCTCCCAAGCCTGTCGATGGCAGACCGCGTCCGTGAGGGGCCGTTCGACCCCGTACGGGACCGAACGGCCCCGGAAGCCCGGGGCCGGCCGGCGGCGCGTCGGGCGCGACCGTCCGGTGGACGCCGCGCGGGCGCGGAGAGCCGAACGGTCCGCGCGGGGGCCTGATGGCCCCTGGCCGGTACGCCGCCGCGGCCGGAGGCTGGAGTCGGACCAGCCACCGAGGACCCGGAGTTCACCATGTACGGCACCCGGCACATCGTCAGCGACGTCATGACCCAGACGGTCGTCTCGGTCGGTCGGCGGGCCCCCTTCAAGGAGGTCGTGTGGCTAATGCAGGAGTGGCGGGTCAGTGCCCTGCCTGTGACCGAGGGCGAGGGGCGGGTGGTCGGCGTGGTCTCGGAGGCCGACCTGCTGCCCAAGGAGGAGCTGCGCGACAGCCCGCCGGAGGGGTACGTCAGGCTCCGCGGCGGCGCCGGGACGGCCAAGGCGCGGGCGGTGACCGCGGGCGACCTGATGTCCTCCCCCGCGGTCACGGTGCGCGCCGGCGCCACTCTCGCGGAGGCCGCCCGCGTCATGGCGCGGGCCGGGGTCAAGCGGCTGCCCGTCGTCGACGGGACCGGTCTGCTGGAGGGGCTCGTCAGCCGCGCCGACCTGCTCGACGTCTTCCTGCGCGCCGACGACGACATCGCCGAGGAGGTGCGGCGGGAGATCGTGTCCTACCTGCTCCCGCCGCCCGGCTCGGTGGTCCAGGTCGAGGTGCGCGACGGTGTCGCCACCCTGACCGGCCGGATCCGCGACACCTCCCTGGTCCCGGTGGCCGCCCGGCTGGTGCGGGCGGTCGAAGGGGTGGTGGACGTGCGGTTCGACCTGGCGCACGGCGGGTCAGGGGCCGGCCTGCCCGGGTAGTGCCCCGCGAGGCGGGCCCCCCTCCGGCACAGCGGCACCCTCCGCTTGCGGCGAACGGCGGTCCACCGCGCCGAGGGCCCGGTCGGTCGTCCGGCGGGGGCCGACCGGCCCTGCCGTCGGACGCCCTCGCCGTCGGACGCTTGACGGGGGACACGGCGCACACGGACCGCCCTTCCAGCGGGTCGGTCGGACGACCGGACGGAGATCGATCATGAAGGCCAGACAGTGGACCGCGCGGATCTACCTCACCGAGGACGGCGACGAGACCCAGGCGCGGGCCGTCCTGACCACACAGGACTCCTGGCGTGAGGACACGGCGCACCTGGTGGGCCGGGGCACGGCCCGCCGTGACCCGGGCGACCGGGCCATCCCGGAGATCGGTGACGAACTGGCGGCCGGCCGGGCTCTGGAGGACCTCGCGATCCGCCTGCACGAGGTCGCCTCCGACGACATCGCTCACCTCGCGGCACCCCCCGACAAGGCCGACAGGGCCGACAGGGCCGACAAGGCCGACAAGGCCGACAAGGCCGACAGTTGACGGGAGCGGTCGCCCGGCGGTTCAGCCGCGCGGGACCACGGCGACCGGGCACGGAGCATGGTGCAGCACCGCGTGCGTGACGTGCCCGAGCGGGAACCCCGGGGCGTGCGCGGCCCTGCGCGCTCCGACCACCAGGAGGTCGCTGCCCCCGGCGGCCTCGATGAGGGCTCCGGCGGCGGAGGACGCCTTCACCGTCTCCACCGCGACGGTCAGCTCCGGGAACTCCTCGCGGACCGGTTCGACCATGCGCGCCGTCGCCTCGGCCTCCGCCTCCGCGATGCCGCCGAGGTCGTCGAACATGGTCGCCATGGACCCCACGTTCTGCAGGAACATCCACACGCTGGTCACCTTGAGCGACGCGCCGTGCGCGCGGGCGGTCCACGCGGCGTGACGCAGCGCGGACAGGTCGCCGTCGTCGCGGACGGCGGCCGTCACGGTGCCGCGCGGCGGCATCTCCCGCGCCCCGCGCACGACCACGACCGGTCCTCGCGCCCTGGCCGCCGTGCGCAGTCCGACCGATCCCAGGAGCAGCGCGGAGAACCCTCCACGACCGCGGGAGCCGACCACGACCGTCCCGTCGCCCCCCGCCGCTTCCACCAGGCTCCGCGTTGCTCCGTCGCGGCTGAGCCAGGTGCGCGCGTCGGCGTCAGGGTGCCGCTGGGACACGCGCGCCATCGCGTCGTCGAGGATCTCCCGCGCGCCGCCGAGCACGCTGCTCGAACCGTCGAAGGGCAGATGTCCGGCGTGCTCGACGCCCGTCGCGTGGAGCACGGTCAGGGGGCGGTCGCGGGCCACCGCCTCGTCGGCGGCCCACAGCACCGCGCGGGTCGCCTGCTCGGAGCCGTCCGTGCCCACGACCACAGGCCCGAGGCCGCGGGCCGGGGATTCAGTGGTGTTCATGGCTACCTCCCGATGCGACAGTCGCCGGGTACGACCCTTCCCCGTCACGCTGCCCCGGCAGTGACCGGCGAGGGCAGAGCCACCGGGGGTGCCCCCGGGGGCCGAAGGTCCCTGTCCGCGCTCCGGACGGCCCCCGGCGCGGACGGCCGCTACCGGAAGCGGACGCCGTCGGTCCGTGCCGTGGCCGAGTAGGCGTCGTGCCAGGCGGCCCTGGCACCGGAGTCCCCGATCCGGTAGACCTGCACACAGGCCCCGACCGCGGCGGCCAGCGACAGCACCAGGACGGCCAGGCGCAGCGGCATCGCGACGGTGACAGCGCGGGACTCCGGCTGCCCGGACGCGGCGCGCGCGGTCCGCCGGTAGACCCACCACACCACGACGGACATCACGAACAGCGCGATCACCCAGGGGAGGAGTTCGTCACCGAGCCCGGTGTGCCTGCGGACCAGGGCGTCGCTCTGGACGTGCCGCTCCAGCCACTCCCCCGCGTGCGTCGTGATCGGCACGCTGATCAGGGTGACCAGCGCGAGCACCGGCAGGGCGATCCCGAACCGTCGCGCCACGGACGGCCAGACGGCGCACGCCAGCAACGCCAGCGCGGTCAGCGGTACCAGGACCACGACGAAGTGCACGAGCAGGACGTGGGCGGGGAGGCCATTGACGAGGACGGGTCCCATGGGGCTCCTTGCGGGTTCGGTGGCCGGTGTCACGCGGAGCGGACGCCGGGTGCGGGCGGTCAGCGGTTCCTGGTCAGCATGATGGTGCGTATCGGTGGAAACCGGACGTCCGCCACTCCTGGCCGTCGGGCAGGATCGCGAACGCCTCGTAGCCCTCGAGGGCCTCAAGCCACTCCCGCGCCCCGTCACCGCGGGCGAACGCGGCGGTCGCGCAGGCGTCGGTGGGGGTCAGCCGGTTCCCGACGACCGTGAGGGAGGCGAACGCCGTGGCGGGGCGCCCGCTGTGCGGGTCGACGATGTGGTGACCCCGCTCCGCGGTGCCTGAGGTGGCGATCGCCGCCTCACCGGAGGCGGTGACCACGGTGGCGAGTTCACCGGGCCGCAGCGGGTGGGCTGTGCCCACCCGCCACGGAACGCCGTCGGCCGCCCGGCCGCGGAGCTGGATGTCCCCGCCGCCGTTGACACACGTGTTGCGGGCCCCTGCCTCGTACAGGAGCCGGGAGGCCGCCTCGGTGGCCCAGCCCTTGACGAGGCCGGAGGGGTCCAGGGCGCCGGCCGGGACAACACTGAACCAGCCGTCGCTCTCGTGGGTGGCCCGCGCGCACAGCGACAGGACCTCGTGGACCTCGGGCGGGCACTGACCGAGCCGGATCTCGCCCCGGTCGAGGCGGCTGATGTGGCTGTCGGGCCGGTAGGGCGAGAACACCGCGTCGACGCGGTGGAGGTGCCGCACGGCTTGGGCCAGGGCTTCGCGGATGGCCCTGGTGGGGCGGTCCCTGATGTCGAACGAGAAGACCGTGCCCATGACGTGCTCGACGTGGCGCGGGAGGCGCTCGGGGTCAGCCATGCGCCTGGTCCAGGGCACTCTGCAGGGACCGGACGTAGCCCTGGCTGGTGTAGCTGGCGCCGGAGACCGCGTCGATGTGCGCGCTCTGCGCGCCGATCGCCTCCTGGGTGAGGCGGGGCAGCGCGTAGGAGGCGATCTGCCGGTCGCGTCCGTTTCCGTCCGGTGCCCGAAGGACCTTCACCGCGGTGATCCGCCCCTTGGCGAGGGTGACGGCGACCTGCACGGTCCCGTACGACGTGTCGACGGGGTCCCCGGTGAACGTGCCCGTGCCCGCCGGTGCGCCGGACGCGCCGCCGGTGGGCGGATGCGCGGACGGACCGGCCGCGGGACCGCGGATCGCACCGCTGGCCAGGGCCGGCGGCTGATGGGGTTTGAGAGCGAGCAGCGTGACGACCAGGGCGCTGATCCCGGTGGTGGCGACGACGGCGCGGCGCATGACTGGTGCTCCTCAGAAGGCGAAGGACTCGTGGTGGATGCGCCGGGCCGGGACGCCGGCCTCCCGCAGGGCGCCGGTTGCGGCCCTCGCCATGCCGGGCGGACCGCAGAGGTAGACGTCGTGCGCCGCCAGGTCGGGGACCAGGGCGCTCAGGCCCGCCGCGGTGAGGGGAGAGGCGGGTCCGCCCGGCTCGTCGACGACATGGTGGACGGTGGCGCCCCGGCGGGCGGCTATCGCGTCGATCTCGGCGCGCAGGGCGAGATCGACGGTGCGGCGGGCCCGGTGGACGAGCGTGACCTGCCCCGGGAGCGTCTCGAAGAGAGCGCGCAAGGGCGTGATGCCGACCCCGCCCGCGAGCAGAAGCACCTTGGCGGCGGTGCGGCGCCTGGCGGTGAACCCGCCGTACGGGCCCTCGGCCGAGACCCTGGTCCCGGGGGCGAGGTGGGCGAGCGCGGCGCTGTGCGCGCCCGCGGACTTCACGGTGATGCGCAGATGACGGGGGTGCGCGGGGGCGGACAGGGAGTAGGGGTTCGCGGTCCACCACAGTCCGCGGGCGAGGAACCGCCAGCGCAGGAACTGGCCGGGCTCGCCGCCCAGTTCGTCCAGGTGCTCGCCGGTGAGGTGGACGGAGACGACGCCCGGGGCCTCGGGACGTACCTCGGCGACGCGCATGCGGTGGCGCAGCCCGCGTCGGAGGGGGACGGCGAACCTGAACCAGACGAGCAGCGCGGCGACGCCGATGAACAGCGCGTACCAGGCGGCCTGGGCGAGTCGGTCGCCGACGAAGTCGGCACCGTCCGAGAGCTGGTGTCCGAAGCTGAGGAAGACCGCCAGATAGGTGGCGAAGTGGAGGTAGTGCCAGGTCTCGTAGCTCATCCTGCGGCGGGCCGCGCGGGCCGACAGGATGCCGGTGGCCAGGAACAGCAGGAACCCGATGGTGCCTTTCAGAAGGTCGGGACAGCTCAGCACGAGGGTGGAGGTCTCGCTGACCACTCCGGTGTGCGAGGTCAGCGAGTACCCCCAGATGACGAGCAGGGTGTGGGCGAGCGCCAGCGAGACCGTGCAGCGCCCGCCCAGCGCGTGCCAGCGGGCGAGCCGGTCGGTGCCGACGCCGTGGTCGAGGAGCGGGACGCGTGCCATCAGCGCCAGCAGCACGGCGCAGGCGTAGCCGGCCAGCAGCCCGGTGATGCGTCCTGCGCCGGTCAGCCAGCCGGCCGGGCCGACGACCGCGGTGGTGTGGCTCCACCACAGGCCCAGCACACCGGCGGCACCGGCCCAGATCAGCAGCTGCGCCAGGAAGGGCACCGGGGTGCGGCGGGGGCGCCGATGGCGGACGCCGCCGCTCGCGCGGGAAGCGCCGGTCACGGTGGTGGTCATGAGGTTCCTCCGGTCGGGGCCGCTTCGGCGGCGGACGGTCAGCAGCCTCACAGCCGTACTTCTGCGAATCCTCTGAATGGGCCCCGCCTGCCGGTCCTCGCGCTCATTCAGAGGAAACTCAGAGACACCGTCCGCCCGGTGACGGCCCGCGTCGGGGGATGCTGGGGGGACCATGGACGAACCGCTCACCGCACCCCCGCTGCACCACGCCGACGGCGCCCCCGTACGGATCCTGGTCGTCGACGACGAACCGGACGTCACCGACGTGCTGGCCGGAGCGCTGACCGGTGAGGGGTGGGAGGTCCGCGCCGCCGCCGACGGCTCCACCGCGCTGCGCACCGCGGCGGAGTTCAGGCCCGACGCGGTGGTCCTGGACTGGATGCTGCCGGATCTCGACGGACTCCAGGTCCTGCGCGCGCTCCGGCGGGAGGCGCCCAGCGTGTGCGTCCTGTTCCTGACGGCCCGGGACGCGGTGGAGGACCGCATCGCGGGGATCACCGCGGGCGGGGACGACTACGTCACCAAGCCGTACAGTCTCGAGGAGGTCATCGCCCGGCTGCGCGGCCTGCTGCGGCGGGCCGGTATGACCGCGGGCACGGGGACGGCCTGGCTCGCCGTCGGTGACCTCGCCATGGACGAGGAGGCCAGGGAGGTCAGGCGCGGCGGTGCCGTCGTCGACCTGTCGCGCACCGAGTTCGAACTCCTTCGGTTCCTGATGCGCAACCCGCGCCGGGTGCTGTCCAAGGAGCAGATCCTCGACCGGGTGTGGGCCTACGACTTCGGTGGCCGTGCCCATGTCGTCGAGCTGTACATCAGCTATCTGCGACGCAAGATCGACGCCGGACGGAGTCCGATGATCCACACGGTGCGCGGTGTCGGGTATGTCCTCAAGCCGGGTCAGTGATGAGACGCCCGCTCCCCCGCACGCTCCGCGGCCAGCTCACCGCCGGTCTCGTCGTGCTGCTCGCCCTGGCGTGTCTGGCCGTCGGGGTCAGCACCGCGCTGGCGCTGCGCGGTTTCCTGCTGGGGCGTCTCGACCTGCAGCTCACCGCCTCCGGGGGCCGTTTCGCGGCGAGCCTGGAGCACGAGGCCAGGCCCGACGCCGACAACCGCCCCGACACCCGCGGGCAGGCCGACGCCACCTTCGGGGCACGCCTCCTCGGCGGAGAGGTCACCCGGGCGGCCGTCGTAGACGACACCGCCGACCGGTCCGTCCCGCTGACCGCCGACGAGCGCCGCGCCCTGGCCGCGGTCCCCACCGACGGCCGGGGGCACGACGTACGGCTGTCCACGTTGGGCATCTACCGGGTCGTGGCGGTGCCGGGTGACGACCGGGACGTCCTGGTCACCGGCCTTCCCCTGCACCCGGTGGAGGACACCGTGCACCGTCTCGAAGCGGTCGAGGCCGCGTTGTTCGGTGCCGCGCTGCTGGTCACCGGTGTCGCCGGGGCGCTGTGGGTGCGCGTCTCCCTGCGCCCCCTCAAGCGGGTCACCGCGCAGGCGGCGGAGGTGGCGGCGCTGCCGCTGGCCAGCGGTGAGATCGCCATGCCCGCGCCGCTGGCCGACGCCGACCCCGGCACCGAGGTCGGGCAGGTGGGCAGCGCCCTCAACCACATGCTCGGCCACATCGAGGACGCCCTCGTGCGCCGCCACGCGAGCGAGGAGAGGCTCCGCCATTTCGCCGCGGACGCCAGTCACGAGCTGCGGACTCCGGTGGCCAACATCCGCGGTCACGCCGAACTCGCCCTGCGGCGCGTGGGCCCCCTGCCGGGCGAGGTCAGGCACGCCCTCCAGCGCATCGACGCGGAGTCCCGGCGGATGTCGGGGCTCGTCGACGACCTCCTGCTGCTGGCCAGGATCGACGCCGGGCGGCCCCTCGCCCACGAGCCGGTCGACCTGACCCGCCTGATCCTGGACGCGACGGACGACGCGCGGGCAGCCGCCCCCGACCACGTCTGGCTGCTCGACCTGCCCGACTCCCCGGTCGTCGTCACCGGTGACGCGCACCGGCTCCAGCAGGCCGTCGGCAACCTCCTCGCCAACGCCCGCACGCACACCCCGCCCGGCACGGAGACGACTGTCGCGCTCACCCAGGAGGGGACCGGGGTCCGGGTACGGGTCAGCGACAACGGGCCGGGCATCCCACAAGCGCTCCAGGGGGAGGTCTTCGGGCGGTTCGTCCGCGCCGACCACGCGCGCTCCCGCGCCACCGGGAGCACGGGGCTCGGGCTCGCGATCGTCCACGCCGTCGTGACCGCGCACCACGGGACGGTCACCGTCACCAGCCGGCCGGGCGGGACGACCTTCCTGCTGACGCTTCCCCGCTGAGGGGGCGGCCGGGGGGCCATGCGGTCCCGTCGGGGTCCGGTCGGCCCAAGCCGGGGCCGCGGGCGTCGGCGGAGGCTGTGAGGTGTGTGCCCCAGGTCGGCCGCCCGCGTCGGCACCGGATGAAACCGGTCGGGACCGGGCCGGGCGGCTGGGCCTCCCAGGAGGGGGGAACGGAAGGAACGGTCATGAAAGCGTTCGTCTTCGAAGGCCCCGGCGCGGCCGCCTGGCAGGAAGTGCCCGACCCCCTCGTCGAGGAGCCCGGTGACGTCGTCGTCCGGGTGGACGCCGTCACCATCTGCGGCACCGATCTGCACATCCTCAAGGGCGACGTCCCCGAGGTGCCCTCGGGGACGGTCCTCGGGCACGAGGCCGTCGGCGAGGTCGTCGAGGCGGGACCTGACGTGCGCGGGGTCCGGCCCGGCGACCGGGTGCTCGTCTCCTGCATCACGGCCTGCGGCCGGTGCCGCTTCTGCCGGGAAGCCGTCTACGGACAGTGCCGCGGCGGCGGGGGCTGGATCCTCGGCCACCTGATCGACGGCACGCAGGCGGAGTACGTCCGTGTCCCGCACGCCGACCTGTCCGTGTACCCGCTGCCCGGGTCGCTCGCGAGCAACGACGCCGTCCTCCTCGCCGACATCTTCCCCACCGCCTACGAGGTGGGTGTCCGCAACGGCCGGGTGCGGCCCGGGGACACCGTGGCCGTCGTCGGTGCCGGGCCCATCGGGCTGGCAGCCGTCGCCACGGCCGGACTCCTGTCCCCCGACCGGGTCATCGCGATCGACCTCGCGACCGGCCGCCTCGACGCGGCCAAGCACTTCGGCGCCGACGCCGTGGCGCTCGCGGACGAGGACCCCGGGCGGCTCGTCGCCGACCTGACCGACGGGCTCGGGGCCGATGTCGTCATCGAGGCAGTCGGCGCACCGGAGACCTTCGAGCTGTGCACCCGTCTGGTGCGGCCGGGCGGGCATGTCGCCAACATCGGTGTGCACGGGAAACCCGCCGTGCTGCACCTGGAGGACCTGTGGATCAGGAACCTGACGATCACCACGGGCCTCGTCGACACCCGTTCGACGCCCACGCTGCTGCGGATGGCCGCGGCAGGACGGCTGCCGACGTCCCCGATGGTCACCCACACCTTCCCGCTCGACGCGATGCGGGAGGCGTACGACGTGTTCTCCCGGGCCGCGGACACCGGCGCCCTGAAGGTCGTGCTCGGCCGGCCACCGCACGACGTGGTGAGTCTCCGCGCCGCGGACGGGGCGTGAGCGCGATGACGGCCGGAGACATCGGGCGGCGCCCGGCCGGCCGTCGGCGGGAGCTGGGCCTGACGGCGGACGAGGTGGCCGACCCGGCCGGGGTCGCGCCCGGATATCCGCGGTACGTGGAGGGGACCCCCTCCGCGACTCCGGGGCTCGCGTTCCTGCTCAGCGTCGCGGACGCGCTGGACACGACGGTGTCCCGGCTCAGGGGCGGCGCGCGCGACCTGCCCGAGGGCGCCGGGCGGGCCGCGGGCGAGACCTGTGGACGCGGATCGCTCCCGTGCGGCTCTCCGGCCGCAGGATCGAGGCGGGCTGAACCGTCCCGCCCGCCACGGGGCCGCGGCTCAGGGGAGGTCGAGGGTTCGCGCGGTCCCGGGGGCGATGGTGAGGGTGCGGCCGCCGAGCCGCACGGTGAGCGGGCTGCCGTCGGACTCGGACACGCCGACCCCGAGCCGCCCTGAGCCGAGGCGCAGGGTGACGTCCCAGTGGTCGCGGTAGCGGACGGTGAGGGTGAAGTCCGACAGCTGCGGCAGCGGCGCCGGGTCGAGGCGCAGGGCGTCGGAGCGTGGCTCGAGACCGGTGAGGCACCGCTGCACGAGATCGAGGGTGCCGGCCATCGCTCCCAGGTGGATGCCCTCCTCGGTGGTGCCGCCCTGCAGATCGGCCACGTCACCGGTGAGGGCCTCGTGGACGTGGCGCCAGGCCCCGGCGCGGCGGGCGCGGGCCAGGACCCAGCCGTGGACCAGGCCGCTGAGGGTCGAACCGTGGCTGGTGCGGGCCAGGTAGTGGTCGACGGTCGTCCGCCAGCGCGCGTCGTCGAGCGGGTACCCCAACCGGCCGAACAGCGCGGCGAGTTCGTCGGGCGGGAAGAGGTAGCCCAGCATCAGGACGTCGGCCTGCTTGGACGCCTGGTAGCGGTTGACCGAGTCCCCCTCGGCCTCCAGGATGCGGTCGAGCCGGCGGATGTCGCCGTACCGCCGGCGGTAGCCGTCCCAGTCCAGGGCCGGGAGGTCCGCGTAGCCGTCGAACTGGCTGATGACGCCCTGGTGGAAGGGCACCCGCAGCCGTCGTGACACGTCCTCCCAGAGTTCCGGCTCCGCCGGGTCCAGGGCGACGCGCTCGAACAGTTCGTCCCGGCGGTGCCTGGGCAGGGCCCGGCAGAGGTCGAGGGCACGGGCCAGCACCCACGCCGCGGTGACGTTGGTGTACGCGTTGTCGTCGATTCCGGGCCGGTCCGCTCCGGGGTAGGCGTCGTGGTACTCGTCGGGGCCCATCACCCCGAGGATGCGGTACCGCTCGCGCGCCGGGTCCCACAGCGCGCTGTCCGCCCAGAACCGGGCGATCTGGAGCAGCGTCTCGGCGCCGTCGCCGTACAGGAAGCCCGTGTCGCCGCTGGCCTCGCAGTAGCGCCAGATGTTGTAGGCCACCGCGGAGCCGACGTGCTGCTGGAGCCGGGAGTGGTCGGGCAGCCACCGTCCGGAGCGCGGGTTGAGGTGCAGGAGCTGGGTCTCCTCCCGGCCGTCGCTGCCGCTCTGCCAGGGGTACATGGCGCCCTTGTGGCCCGCCTCGGCCGCCGCCCGGCAGGCCGCGCCCAGCCTGCGGCACCGGTAGCCGAGCAGGGCCCGGGACACCTCGGGCAGGTGCAGGTCGAGGTACGGCAGGACGAACAGCTCGTCCCAGAAGACGTGCCCGCGGTACGCCTCTCCGTGCAGCCCCCTGGCGGGCACGCCGACGTCCAGTCCCGCGGTGTGCGGCGACAGCGTCTGCAGGACGTGGAAGAGGTGCAGCCGCAGCACCTTCCCCGCCCTGTTCGCGACGTCCAGTTCGGCCCGCCGCCACAGATGTGCCCAGGCGGTGGTGTGGGAGGCGAGGAGTCCGGAGAAGTCGGCGGCGCCCGCGACCCGGTCGAGGGCGGCGTCCAGCGGGTCGCCGATCGCCGGGTCGCGCGAGGTGTGCAGGGCGACCGTCTTCTCCACGGTGACCGGCCGCCCGTCGGTGACCGCCAGGGCGAGGCGGTGGACGACCGCGAGCGGACCGGGCTCCGGACTGCTGGTGAGGGGCGGTTCCGGCCTCACCCGGACCCGGGCCGCCATCGCGACGCGGACACCCGAGGAGGCGGTACGGCAGTCGAGCCAGACGGTGGCGGGCCCGACCGCCCCGGTCGCGTGCCCGGTGAGGTGCCGGCCGTCCAGGTCGCGGTAGCGCTCCACACCGGCGTTGGTGACGTCGCCGTCCAGCGCGGACTCGACCTCCAGCTCGCCGCTCCACCCCTCGGGCGTGAGCCTCGTCGACAACGCCGCCAGGTGCGGATCGCGCATGTGTACGATCCGCCGCTGCTCGACGGCAATGACCCGGCCCGCGCCGTCGCACAGCCGCATGCGGCGCGTCAGTCTGCCCCGGCGCAGGTCGAGGACCTGCTCGTAGGCCAGCGGCACCCGCGCGTCCGGAGTGAACCAGTCGCCGCCCGCGGCCCGGAACCGCAGGGGCAGCCAGTTGGGGAGGTTCACCAGATCCTCGTTCTCGACCTCGCGTCCGGCCACCGACGAGACGAGCCGGTCGTAGCAGCCCGCCGCGTAGGTGCCCGGATAGTGCGCCGGTCCCCGTGCGGCCTCCGGAGCCGCTCCCCGGGTCGCGAAGCGGCCGTTGCCCAGGGTGCACAGCGCCTCCCGCAGCCGCTCGTGGCGCGGGTCGTAGCCCTCGTACCGCCAGGTCCAGTCACGCACGGTCAGCCACCTCTCCGACGAGCAGTTCGGCCAGGTCGCCGACGACCAGGTCGGCCCCGCGGGCGCGCAGGTCGGCGGCGCTGGTGGGACCGGCCGTGCGGTCGACGCCCACCACGAGCGCGAAGCCACCGCGCCGCCCGGCCTCCACCCCGGCCAGCGCGTCCTCGATCACGGCGGAACGGTCCGCGGCGACGCCCAGGCGGCGGGCCGCCTCCAGGAACAGCGCCGGGTCGGGCTTGCCCGGCAGCGCGAGGCGGGCGGCCTCGGTTCCGTCCACCACGGTGGCGAACAGGTCGCGGACCCGGGCCCGCTCCAGCAGCTGCGGCGCGTGCCGCGACGCGGACACGGCGGCGCACGGCACCCGCTCCGCGCGCAGGGCACGCAGCAGCCGCACCGTCCCTGGGTAGGCGACGACGCCGTGCTCCCGCAGGGCCTGTGCGAACAGCCGCTCCTTGGCCTCGGCGACCGCCCGTACCGTCGCGTCCGAGGTGTCGAGTCCCCGTGCGGCGAGGAACCCGGCTGCGCCGTCGAGCCGCGATCTGCCGTCGACGTGCCGCCGGTAGTCCTCCACCGGGTCGAACATCTCGTTCTGTCCGACGCTCCGCAGGTAGGCGTCGAAGACCTGTTTCCACGCGGCGGCGTGCACACGCGCGGAGTCGGTGATCACCCCGTCCGTATCGAACACCACGGCCCGCGCGGCCCGCAGTGGCCGCACGAACTGCGAGAGCGCCACAGCCACCAGCATGCCGTCACCTCGTCGGGGAGCGCGACCGCGCGGTGGGGGAACCGGGGGGTGCTATCCGGTGCGGCGACGCCAGCGCGGTCCGACGTCGGCCCATTCCCGTTCCCAGTTCCGCGAACGCACCGTGTCGAGCCGCCACATCGCGGCGCTGGTGCCGCCCAGCAGCAGGCCGCCCGCGCAAGCGGACGCCAGAGCGCCGAACATCACCGACTGCGCCTGCGCGGACCGCACGCTGACCGGGGCGGTGGTCAGGTTCCCCTGCCGGTCGAGCCAGACCGTGGTCCTGGTGCCGGCCTTCAGCCCGGAGACCACCTGCGTCGTACCGGTGCGGGACGCCCCGCCCGGCGTGGTCCAGCGCACCTGCCCGCTCGTCAGGTCGGCGGTGGGGTAGCCACCCCGGGACGCGGGCGCGTCCGTGACCAGGACCGCCGTGGCGGTGTGCCGGTCCTGGCGCTGCCGGGACAGGGAGTGGCCGGTGCTCAGGGCCGTCAGGGTGCCGACGAGGGGCACGGCGACGACGAGCAGCAGGGCCGCGAGCAGCATGATCCATGTCTCCAGGACGTCCGACCGCCGCCTGAGCGGGTTGCTCCGCAGACGCCACATCCGCACGGTCGTCCTCATCGTCGTCCACCCTTCCGCCCTGGGCCGGGTTTCCTCCCACAGGGCGAGCCTCGCAGCCCCTGGAGGCACCCCACCAGGGCCACCGAGGTGCCTCGGAGGGGACATCCGGTCCCCGTTCCGCACCCGGATGGAGCCGTTCGGCCCTGTACGGGAGGGGCGCACTGGGCGACGATCCCGAGAGGACCCGGACGAAGGGACGTCATGGACGGCACAGGGCAGTTCTCGGAGCGGAGGCCGGTGCGGGTCTTCCTGCTCGACGACCACGAGGTGGTCAGGCGCGGGCTGCGCGACCTGCTCGACGCCGAGCCGGACATCGAGGTGGTCGGCGAGGCCGGCACCATCGACCAGGCGATGGCCCGGGGTCCCGCGCTCCGCCCGGACGTCGCGGTGCTCGACGTGCGCCTCCCGGACGGCAACGGCATCACCGTCTGCCGGGACCTGCGCGACCGGATGCCCGCTCTCGCCTGTCTGATGCTGACGTCCTTCGATGACGACGACGCGCTGCTCGACGCGATCATGGCGGGCGCCTCGGGGTACGTGCTGAAGCAGATCAAGGGGTCCGACCTCGTGTCGGCGGTACGGACCGTGGCCTCCGGGCAGTCGATGCTCGACCCGGCGACCACCGCCCGCCTGATGAACAACCTGCGGGGCGCCGACGCCCCACCGGACCCGCAGAGCGAGACCCTCGACAAGCTGACACCGCGCGAACGCGAGATCCTGGCGCTGATCGGCGAGGGACTGACCAACGGCCAGATCGGCAAGCGGCTCTACCTGTCCGAGAAGACGGTCAAGAACCACATCTCCCGGCTGCTCGCCAAACTCGGCGTCGAACGCCGCATCCAGGCCGCCGTCCTGGCGACCCAGCACCAGCCGCCGGCCGTCTGACCGGAACGGGACGGCCTGGGCACGCCGCGCCCCGGCGGTGCGGCACCGTCCGCTGCGAAGGACCGGTGTCCGGCCGCGACCGGGCTCCGCCGCTGAGCAACACCGCCATTTCGCCGCTCATCGCCCCGCCACCCCGCCGCTCAGTCGCTTCAGTCGCTTCAGTCGCTTCAGTCGCCGGGCAGCGGTACCCGCCAGACCAGCCGCGTCCCGCCCCCGTCGGGCCTGTCCACCGTCAGCTCGCCGCCCGCCTGCGCCGCGCGTTCCGAGAGGTTGCGCAGCCCGCTGCGGCGGCCCTCCCCGCCGGGCATGCCGCGTCCGTTGTCCTTGACGGTGACGGTCAGCTCGCCGGAGCGGACGACCAGCGAGAGGTCGGCGGCGCTCGCCCCCGCGTGCCTGGCCACGTTCGCCAGCCCCTCCCCAAGCACCGCGACGGCGTGGTCGGCGACCGCCACGGGAACGTCCGTGTCGAGCAGCCCCTCCATCCGCAGGGCCGGGGTGAAGCCCAGCGCGGGCACGGCGGCGTCGACCGTCTTCACGGCCCGCGCGCGCAGACCCCGCCCGTCGACGGCCCCAGGATCGTGGGCGCGGAGCCCGAAGATCGTCGAACGAATGATCTTGATGGTCTCGTCGAGGTCGTCCACCGCCCGCAGCAGCCGCTCGGACCCCTCGGGCCCCGCGACGAACCGCACGGTGCTCTGGAGCGTCATGCCGGTCGCGAACAGCCGCTGGATCGCCAGATCGTGCAGATCGCGGGCGATCCGGTCCCGGTCGGCGAACAGGGCGAGCTGCTCGTTGACCTGGCGCCGGTCCGAGAGTTCCAGGGCGAGCGCCGCCTGCCCGGCGAAGCTCCGCAGGGGCGCGGTCTCCGTCGACGTGAACGCGGGCCGGCCGGCCGCGCGGGCCAGCAGCAGCACGCCTCGCACGGTGGTGCCCGCCTCCATGCACACGGCCGCCGCGGGCCCCAGCCCCGCCCAGCGCGGCGGACCCGCGGTGATCCTCGCATCGCTGCGGACGTCGGGGGTGGTGATCGGTTCGGGTCCCGCGCAGGCCACCCCCATGAACGACCCCTCGCGGGGCAGCACGAGACCCCGGTGCGCCTCGGCCCCCGTGCCCACCGCGAGGACGACCTGGAGGTCGTCCGAGCCCTCGATGGGCAGCGCGAGCACCCCCAGGTCCGCCTGGAGGATCTCGCCCGCGCTGCTCACGATCAGTTCGAGCGCCCGGGTCTCGGGGTCACCTGACAGCAGGGCGCGGGTGACTTCGGCGTTCGCCTCCAGCCACCGCTGACGGCGCCTGGCCTCCTCGTACAGGCGGGCGTTCTCGATGGCGACGCCGGCCGCCACCGCGAGCGTCGCGAGCACCGTCTCGTCCTCGCGGTTGAAAGAGGCTCCGCCGCGTCTCTCGGTGAGGTAGAGGTTCCCGAAGACCTCGTCGCGTACCCGGATCGGGACCCCGAGGAAGGAGTGCATCGGCGGATGGTGGGCGGGGAAACCGTAGGACGCCGGATGGTCCGAGATCCGCGCGAGCCGCAGCGGCTCCGGGTGCCTGATCAGCTCGCCGAGAATCCCGTGCCCCTGGGGAAGCGCGCCGATCCGCGCGACCCGCTCGTCGTCGAGGCCGACGGTGACGAACTCCGAGAGACGGTCCTGATCCTGCTCGCTGATCACCCCGAGCGCCCCGTACTCGGCGTCCACCAGCACCACCGCGGTCTCCACGATCCGCCGCAGCACCTGGGAGAGGTCCAGCTCACGGCCCACGGTGAGCACCGCCTCCAGGAGGCTGTGCACCCGTTCACGGGTCCCGCGCACCGTGTTGATCTTCGTCTGGAGCTCGTCCAGCAGGTCGTCCAGGCGAGAACGGGCGGTCCGCCCCTCGCTGTTCGCGCCGGACTCGGCCACCGCCACGCTCCTGTCCCGCCGAGGTGGGCACTCCACCCGGGTGATCCCGGTTCCACGCTATCGGAGCGCCGAGTCCGTGACATCCGGTGGTCGGTGTCGCGGGCGGGTCAGGTACGCCCCTCATCGGACCTCGCGTGGCTCCGCCCCGCTGACCGCGGGCTTCGGGTCGGCGGTGTCGTCGACCCGGTACGCCAGGTGGCAGCTGACGTCGACGACACCGTCGACGCCCCGGCACAGGCCCGCCACGACCGGGAGGACGCTGCGCCGGGGCACCGTGCCGGTGAGGGTGACCTCTCCGTCGACCACGTGCACGGTCACGTCGGTGGTGGGGATGTCCAGGGTCCTGGCCAGCACGTCACCGGCGATCTCCTCCCGGATGGCGTGGTCCTGGCGCAGGAAGACCCGCAGCAGGTCGGCCCGGCTGACGATGCCGACGAGACGACCGGCACCGTCCACCACGGGCAGGCGTTTGACATGGTGCCGCTCCATGACACGGGCCGCCTCGACGACGTCCCACTGCGGCTGCGCGGTGACCGGCGGCGCGGTCATCAGGGCCTTCGCGACGCAGCTTGCCGTCCCGTCGTCCGACCGTGCGACGCGGATGTGCGACCCCTCTCCCGGACCGAGCAGGTCCGCCTCCCTGCGCAGCAGGTCGGCCTCGGACACGACGCCCGTCGGGCGGTTCTCGTCGTCGACCACGGGGACGGCCGTGATGCCGTACTCGGCCAGGAGCCCGGCGATCTCCTTGAACGTCGTGTCATCACGGACGGTGATCACGTCGGGTGTCATCAGATCGGCGACGAGCCGGTGGTTCGACGTCATGGTTCGCGCTCTCCTCCTGGACGGTCCGGTCAGTGGTGCCGGACGACTGCGACGGGGCAGTGGGAGTGGTGCAGCAGGGCGTGTGTGATCGGCCCGAGTGCCACTCCGGGTGCCGTACGGGGACGGCGGGCGCCGAGCACCAGCAGATCCGCGTGGGCGGACGCCTCGACCAGCGAACCCGCCGCGGACGGGGTGTGGACGATGTCCTCGGCGACGGTGAGGCCGGGGAACTCGGCGCGGAGCAAGGCCGTCAGCCGGCCCACGGCGGCGGCCTCGGCCGCGGCGATGGCTCGCGGGCCGTCGAGCAGGGTGACCGAGGGGCCGGCGTTCTCCAGCATCGACCACGCGCTGAACAGCCGTACGGACGACTTCCGGCGCCGAGCGGCCCGCGCGGCGAAGCGCAGGACGTCGAGGTCGCTCGCGTCGCGTCCCCCGACGAGCACCGTCCCCGTGGAGACGTTCTCACCGGCGGGCGACGGTACGCCGACCGTGCCGCGGACCACGACGACCGGCCCGTGCGCGCGGGCCGCCGTCCGCAGGCCGACCGAGCCCGGCATCAGGCCCGCGAAGCCTCCGCTCCCCCGTGCGCCGACCACCACGGTGCCGGTGCTCCCCGCCGCGTCGGCCAGGGCGGCCGGCGCGGGTTCCCGGCTCACCGAGGTCCTTACCGACAGGCCGGGCTCGGCGCGGGTGGCACCCGATTCCGCCGCCGCCACCAGGTCACGACCGGTCTCGAGGGCCGGTCGCCCGAGGCCGGGGAGCCGACGCGCACCGCGGGCGAGGTCCTGGACGGAGCAGACGACACGCAGCGGAACGGTCCGCTCCGCCGCCTCCCGCGCGGCCCAACGGACGGCCGCGGCGGCTCCGGGCGACCCGTCCACGCCGACGACCACCGGTCCGTCACAGCGGGTGTCGTCGTGATCGGTGCCCATGGCGGCCTCCTCGCGATCTCCCACTCCACACTGGCAGCCAGGCGCCGGAGGTGGCTTGGGCCACCGCACCCTCGTCGAGGGGCCGTCCGGCCCTTTTGAGCGATCGACCGGAACCTGACGGCGGCACGGCCGCAGACGGGAGGGGCGCTCCGGACCGCCCTCCGGTGCCTTCTCCCTCAGACGCGGCGACCGGGCTCGCCGCCGTAGGGCCCGTACAGGTCGAGCAGGCGGACGCGGGTGTTCTGGAGCCTTTCGGCCACGACCTGGGCGACTCGCAGGGAGAGGGCCTTGCCGAAGGCGGGATCGGCCTCGCAGAGCGCCCGGACGATGGTGGCGTCGAACCGCACCGCCTCGACGGCCGTCTTCGCCTCCGCCCCGAGGTGCCAGGAGTAGGGCGGGAGCAGCCAGGACCAGCCGAGCAGGTCGCCGGGGCCCAGGGTCTCCACGGCCGCGGCCCGGCGGCCGGGAACGTGCAGGTCGAGAACGACCGTGCCGGTCCTGATGATCCAGAACTGGTCGGCCCGCTGTCCCTCCTCGAAGACGCGCGTCCCGGCGGGGAGGAACACCTCGGTGGCGACTTTCATCATGCGGTCCCGGCTCGCCGGTGGAAGCCCGTTCAACAGAGTCGTCGTCGTGCTCATGGAGCCTCTTCTCCAGCCGGTCGGCTTCGCCCGCCGCGACCGCGCGGGGGCGTCGTGCGCGGTTCCCATCACAGCGCCTCGCGGCGGCAGCGCACAGGGTGCCGAAGCGGCCCCGCGGGGCGCCGAAGGTCCCCGTCGCGCCGGTGCCGTTCGGCCCTGTCGAGCGACGCGACGACGGACCGGCCGGCCCCGCGTCGACGGCGCCCGCGGCTCGACGGCATCGAGCGCACCCCGCGCCCTGGCCCGCCGCGCCGACCGCACGGCGCCCCGGACGCCGAGGACCGGGCCGGCCGTCGAACGGCGGGGACGGACCCGGCTCCGCTCAGAGGTCGTCGCCGGCGGCGACGGCCGTCAGGGCGCCCACCGGGTCGAGGTCGGGGGAGCCTCTCGGCCACCAGTCGTCGTGGCCGGGTTCGGACTCGTAGGCGTACCAGAGGCCGTCGCGGCCCAGGCGGAGTTGGGCATGGCCGCGGGGGTGGGTGAGGTGGTTGCGCCAGGGGCGGAACGCGGGCAGGTCCGCCGCCAGCAGCAGCGGGCGGGCTCGGTCGAAGCGGCCTGCCGGTGGGTCCCAGGGGTCTTCGAGGACGGACAGTCCCTCGATGCCGCCCTGCCGCCACGCGGCGACCGCGCGCGCCAGTTGGGCCGTGGTGCGGCCGGTGGCGGTGGCGAGCGAGGCGTACAGGGTGCGGGTGGCGGCGGTGAGCCCGGAGCCGGGGCGGGCGGCGGCCAGCCGGACCGCGTCCTGCCACAGCGTCAGCTCACCCACCGGGTCACGGCCCGTGCTCAGCAGGGCGTGCGCGCGGGCCGCCGCGTCCGTCGCCAACTGGTCGAGCGCGAACGGGTCGGGGCCGCCGGGCGCCGCCGGGTACGCGGGCGGCTGTCCCGGGTGCGGAGGCAGCGGCAACGGGCCCGGCAGCGGCGGGAGTCGCCGTCGGGCCAGGGCCTCGCTGGCGCGCACGCCCGGCAGCGGGGCCGGGCCCTGGTCACGCGCGGCGCGGGCGGCCCGGGTCGCGTTGAGCCGGGACAGCGCGTCCAGCAGCGGGCGTTCGCCCCGACCGCGCAGCAGGAGCAGCACGAACGGATCAGCGTCGAGCAGCCTGGCCGTCTGGTAGCAGAGCGCCGCGGCGTGTTTGCAGGGGTGGCCGATGTCCGGGCAGCTGCACTGGGGATCGAGGTCCCCAGGGCCGGGCAGCAGGGGCACCCCGCAGTCGGCAAGGGAGTGCGGCAACTCCTTGTCGAGCAGCGCCGCGATGTGTCCGGTCCGCTCGGCGGCGGCCTCGAGGAACCGCGTCCACGCCTCGTCGCCGAGGGTGCGCAGCCGCACCTGGACGCGGTAGGGGCGAGGACGGCTGCCCTGCACGTACCCGAGCACGAGACCCGGAGTGACGGTGATCGCGTCCACATGCCCCCGGTCCGCGTAACGGCGGCCCCGCAGCAGCCGGTTGACGTCCAGCGCGCCTTCCTCCAACGCCGTCACCCAGGCATTGCCCCACCAGGTCTCCGCGAAGGCGCCCTCGGCGGGGACCTTGGCGGACGGGCGGGGCGGGAACGGCGGGAAGGTGCGACGGAGTTCGCCGTCGCGGGTGGGCGCGGCCATGGAGGGGGGCGTGGAGCGGGGGGTGGTGGACGACATGGGTGAGGGCGGTGGGGTCTGAGGGGCGGAGGCGGCGACGGAGGGTGCGGGGGCGAGGGGGGCGGAAGGTGTGGAGGGTGCGGAGGGTGTCGGTGTTCGACGGGAGCCGGGGCCCGGCGCGAGGGGGTCTGCGTCGGAGGACGGGTCGGAGTCGGAGCCCCCCGAGTCGAAGTCGGAGCCCGAGTCGGCGTCGGAGTCTGCGTCTGCGTCTGCGTCTGCGTCTGCGTCTGCGTCGGAGGACGAGTCGGAGTCGGCTACCGCTCCCGTTTTCAACACACTCGCCACTCCCCTCTCCACTCCCGTCACCGCTTCCCTCCCCCTCCCGTCTCCGCCGCGGTTTCCCGGGTGGGAGGTGTGGTGGGTCGCTGTTCCGCCGTGGCCTCGGTCTCGTCCTCGTCGGTCGGCATCCGGAAGGCTCCGTCCAGGAGTTCTCCCAGGTCGCGGAGTTGGAGGGCGGCGGGGTTCGGGCCATGCGAGGGGCGGGGCGTCCGCCTCCGCTCGGTGTCCTCCCGTGCCTGCCGTGACTCCTTCCTCGCGACCCGAAGCGCCTCACGGGCGAGGTCGGCGGGCCGCTGCTCGGAGTGGTTCTCGCCCTCCGACTGTGGTGCCGTCGAACGGAGTCGGTCCGGTGTGGAGGACGGCCAGGGTCGCGCCGGGGGTGTCCGGGGTGGTTCAGGACGTGTCCGGGCCTCGGTCTCGGGGGCGCTTCCGGGGGCTCGGGGCGTGGTCCTCGTCGGCTGGGGCTCGCTCGCGTCGCCCGGTGTCCGCCGGGCGGCGACCGCCCGGCGCAGCGCCTCGCGTGCCGCGTCGCCCGGTCGGGGCCCGGCGGCTGCCGGTTCGGCATCGGCGGCGCGGGCGGGTGGCGCGCCGAAGGCGGTCCGCCGCGCCGCCGCTTCGGCGGGCTTCCCCTCCGGTGTAGTCCCCGCGGGTGCCGTCCTCTCAGGCGTCGTCCCCTCGGGACGTCCGGGCTCCGCTTCCGTCTCCCCGGGACGTGCGGGCGTCGCTTCCACCTCCTCGGGACGTGCGGGCTCCGCCGCTTCCGTCGGGGGCTCGTGGTCCTGTGCCGTCTCGCGGACGTGTCTCTCCCGGGCCTCGCGCAGGGCCCTGCGGGCCGCGTCCGCCGCGCCGGGGGTCATGGCTGCCTCCGGAGGGAGACCAGGTCGGTCAGCTCGCGGTCGGTCAGTTCCGTGAGGGCCGACTCGCCCGAGCCGAGGATCGCGTCGGCGAGGGCGCGCTTGGCCTCCAGCATCTCGGCGATGCGGTCCTCCACGGTGCCTTCGGTGATGAGGCGGTGGACCTGGACGGGCTGGGTCTGGCCGATCCGGTAGGCGCGGTCGGTGGCCTGCTCCTCGACCGCCGGGTTCCACCAGCGGTCGAAGTGCACGACGTGCCCCGCGCGGGTGAGGTTCAGGCCGGTGCCCGCCGCCTTGAGGGAGAGGACGAGCACCGGGGTGGCGCCGTCCTGGAAGCGGTCGACCATGCGCTCCCGCTCCGGGATCGGCGTGCCGCCGTGCAGCAGCTCCACCGGGACCGCCCGAGCCGCGAGATGGGACGTGAGCATGCGGGCCATGCCGACGTACTGGGTGAAGACGAGCGCCGAGCCGTCCTCGGCGAGCACGGTGTCCAACAGCTCGTCCAGGAGGGCGAGTTTGCCGGAACGGCCGAGCAGGCGGTCGCCGCGGGCGTCCTCCTTGAGGTACAGCGCGGGGTGGTCGCAGATCTGCTTCAGGGCGCCGAGCAGCTTGAGGACCAGGCCCCGGCGGGCGATGCCGTCGGAACTCTCGATGGCGAGCAGCGACTCCCTGACCACCGCCTCGTACAGCGCGGCCTGTTCCCGGGTGAGCGGCACCGGATGGTCCGTCTCGGTCTTCGGCGGCAGTTCGGGGACGATGCCGGGGTCGGACTTCTTGCGGCGCAGCAGGAACGGGCGGACCAGTCCCGCGAGCCGGGCCACGGCCTCGTCGTCCTCGCCGTTCTCCACGGCGCGCGCGTGCCGGGCGCGGAAGGACTTGAGAGGGCCGAGGAGCCCGGGGGTCGTCCAGTCGAGGAGGGCCCACAGCTCGGAGAGGTTGTTCTCGACCGGGGTGCCGGTGAGGGCGACGCGCGCCGGGGACGGGATGGTGCGCAGCGCCTTCGCGGTCGCCGAGTAGGGGTTCTTGACGTGCTGGGCCTCGTCGGCGACGACCATGCCCCACGGCTGTGCGGCGAGGGTCGGGGCGGCGGCGCGCATGGTGCCGTACGTGGTCAGGACGAAACCGCCGCTCAGGTCGTCCAGGCTGCGGTCGGGGCCGTGGAAGCGGCGGACCGGGACGCCGGGGGCGAAGCGGGTGATCTCCCGCTGCCAGTTGCCCATCAGGGAGGCCGGGCAGACGACCAGGGTGGGTTCGGGGCGGGCCCGCTGGAGGTGCAGGGCGATGAGGGTGATCGTCTTGCCGAGGCCCATGTCGTCGGCGAGGCAGCCGCCGAGGCCGAGGGAGGTCATGAGGTCGAGCCAGGCCAGGCCGCGCAGTTGGTAGTCCCTGAGGGTGGCGTCGAGGCCGGGCGGCGGCTCGGCGGGGCGCACGCCGGCCGTGAGACGGTCGCGCAGCGCGGCCAGCGCGCCGGTCGGCACCGCCTCGACCGTCTCGCCGTCGACCTCGGCGCTGCCGGTGAGCGCCACGGAGAGCGCGTCGACCGGGTCGAGGAGGCCGAGGTCGCGTCGGCGGGCCTTGCGGACCAGGGCCGGGTCGACGAGCACCCACTGGTCACGCAGCCGCACCACCGGCCGGTGCGCCTCGGCGAGGGCGTCCATCTCGGCGTCGCTCAGGGGGTCGCCGCCGAGGGCCAACTGCCAGCGGAACTGGAGCAGTTCCTCGCTCTCGAAGAAGCCGGTGCCGTCGGTCGCGGAGCCGGGGGCGGGGCGGACCACGGCGGCCACGGTCAGGTCCTGTGCGAGGTCGCGTGGCCAGTGCACGGCGACGCCCGCCGCCGCGAGCCGGGTGGCGGCCACTCCGAGCAGGTCCCCCACCTCGTCGTCGGAGAGGGCGAGGACGTCGGGTACGTCCTGTTCGGTGAGCCGGTCGAGGGGCGACCAGACGCGGGCCGCGCGGCGCACGGCGAGCGCCGCGTCGACCCGCGCGCGGGGTCCGAACACGGCGTCGGCGCCGCCGGACCAGAGGGTGGCCGCGTCGGTGACCAGGGTGGGGTCGGCGAGGCTGTGCACCTGGACGATCGCCGCGCCCGCGCCCCGGACGTCCTCGTCGGCGTCGAACAGGTCGTGGGCGGAGAGGTCGAGGCGGAGCGAGACGCGTACGCCCGCGTCCATCCCGGCGGCGACCTCCGCCGCCCAGTCCTCGGCGCCCGGCAGGCGCTGCGGGCGGCGGTCGGCGAAGGGCAGGCCGCATGCGTAGGGGGCCGCCGGGGTGCGGGGCAGGGTGTCGGCGACGGCGTCGAGGAAGGCACGGACCAGGGCCTCGGGGTCGGGCAGCCTGAGCGGTCCTGGGCCGGGCAGCGGGACCGGGTGGCCCTCGGCGGGCAGCGCGGCGGCGACCGCGCGGAGGTGCGCGATGTCGTCGGGCTCCAGGGGTCCCGCCCGCCAGGCGTCGTGGCCGGCCGCGGTCAGGCCGGGCAGCAGCCGGCCGCGCGCGGTGAGGCGCAGCGCGTGCAGGGTGGCCGCGCCCCAGCAGGCGGTGGCGGGGTGGGCGGCCGGGTCGCGGCGGGCGCGGGCGAGCAGCGGCAGCGCCTCGGCGACCGGGAGGGTGAGCGCGGGGACGGTCCTGCGGCGGACGCCCGCCCCGTGCGGCCGTACCACGGTGAGCTGGGTGTCCTCGGCGGGCAGCGGGCCGTCCTCCGGGTCCCAGAACGCGATCCGGCCGTCCCTGGGCAGGGGAGCGGGCAGGAAGACGGCGGCGAGCCGGGTGGGCACCCGCTCCCCCGCTCCGCCGGCCACCGCAGCCGTGTCACCCATACGAACTGTCACCTCCCGCCCGTCGTGTCGGATCATGCGTCTACGACTCTACGGGCGGCCTCTGACAATCGGTCCCGGCGCCGGTCCCGGGCCCCTCGGGCGCCGGTCCCGGGCCCCTCCGCGTCAGGGGATGGCGCGGGAGACGACGTACACCATGGGGTACGTCGGGTTGTAGGTGTTCACGACCACGTCCTGGGTCGGCTTGGGGTTCTTCTGCTTGTTGACGAGGCCGTAGTAGTCGCCGCCGCGCGAGCCGGGTCCCGAGAACTCCCAGCCGATGATCTTCTGGTCGCGGGTGCTGATGGTCAGGTCGTCCTTCTTGAGGTCGGCCTGGTCGACGCCCAGCTCCTTGAAGAAGGCGTCGAGACCCGCGTGCGTCGTCTGGAACTGCACGTAGAGGCGGCTGGTCTTCCAGTTGTTGGTCTCGTAGTAGGCGACCTTGTTCGAGGGGTGCGGGATCGGCACCTCGTAGAGGCGGCGCTGCACCTTCGACGGCCAGCCCTCGGTGAGGCCGGTCGCCGAGTACTTGGCCTCCTTGTCCTTGCCGCTCTGCCTGCTCTGGTTGGCCGAGATCACCAGGTAGCCCGCCGGGACGCCGATGAGCAGCACGATGATCAGCAGGGTGAGCGCCCGGCGCCGGTTGCGGTGCCCGCGGCCCTCGGACGGCCTGGATGGTTCGTCCGGCGGGGCGGCCTGGCGGGGCAGGGACGCGGTCACACGCTGTCCTCGGAGGAGCGCCGGGCCTCCGCGAACCGCTCGTAGCGCTCGTAGCGCTCCACCCGGCGGCGCTTGGCACGCCGGAACCTGCGGGCGACCAGGCGGGCGAGGTCGGCCGCGCCGACCATGCCGGCCTCGGGGCCGAGCTGGGCGCGGGTGATGCGGGCCTCGGGGCGGTAGCCGCGACCGGTGAGGTGGCGCTTGAAGGCGTCGCGAGCGGGGCCGATCAGCAGGTCGTCGGCGGCGCTGACGCCACCGCCGATCACGAAGCAGGACGGGTCGAGGGCGGCGGCCAGGTTGGCGATCCCGACGCCGAGCCACTGGCCGATGTCCTGGAGCAGCTCGATGCACATCGCGTCGCCCTGGCGGGCCAGCTCGGTGATCATCGGGCCGCTGATGTCGCCGATGTTGCCCTTGACGTGCTCGATGATCCCGTAGGCGACCGGGGAGTCGGCGGCGGCCAGTTCCCTGGCCTCGCGGACCAGCGCGTTGCCCGAGCTGTACTGCTCCCAGCAGCCGCGGTTGCCGCACGGGCAGCGGTGCCCGCCGGGCACCACCTGCATATGGCCGAACTCGCCCGCGACGCCGTACTTGCCGCGCTTGACCTGGCCGTCCTCCAGGATGGCGCCGCCGATGCCGGTACCGAGCGTGATCATGACGAGGTGGTCCTCGCCGCGCCCGGCGCCGAAGCGCCACTCGGCCCAGGCGGCGGAGTTGGCGTCGTTGTCGACCAGCACGGGCACGGCGAGCCGGCCGGCCAGGCGGTCGCGCAGCGGCTCGTTGCGCCAGGACAGGTGGGGGGCGAACAGCACCCGGTTGCGGTCGGCGTCGACCCAGCCGGCCGCGCCGATGCCGACCGCGTGCACGTCGTGCCGGTCGGACAGGTCGAGGACCAGCTCGACGATGGTGTCCTCGACGACCTTGGGACTCTTGGACTTGTCCGGGGTCTCGGTGCGGACCTTCTCCAGGATGTTGCCGTCGGCGTCGACGACGCCCGCCATGACCTTGGTGCCGCCGATGTCGATGCCGACCGTGGGGACCCGGGGGGCCGTCAGGTGGGAGCGGCGTTCCCGGGTGCCCACGGTGCGGAGTACCGGGGCCCGGCGTGAGCCGATGGGGGCGGTGAAGTCGCGGTAGGTGCTCATCGGGCTCGATTCTGCCGCACGCCCACCCCGGGTGCCGAGCGGGGGAGCGAAGGCCGGTACGGGAGCGCCACGGGAGCGGTGACGGACGGGGGCGGGACGCGGTGCGGGACGGGCGCCGGACCCGGCACGCAGGCGGCGCGGGACGGGTGCCGGGCGCGGTGCGGGACGGGGGCGGCACGCGGCACGGACCCGGCGCGGGACGGGGGCGGCACGCGGCACGGACCCGGCGCGGGACGGGGGCGGCACGCGGCACGGACCCGGCGCGGGACGGGGGCGGCACGCGGCACGGACCCGGCGCGGGACGGGGGCGGCACGCGGCACGGACCCGGCGCGGGACGGGGGCGGCACGCGGCACGGACCCGGCGCGGGACGGGTGCGCATCCGCGAAGTAGCGCCGCCGGTCGTCCCAGGCACGCAGGCGGGCCTCCGGGAGTGCTCAGAGCCCCCAGGGCCCCGCCCGCCCCCGCCCCAGAGCCCCGCCCCGCCCTCAGTCGCGGGCCAGTTCGTGCCGCAGGGCCTCCAGGTCGCTGCCGCCCGCCATCTGGGCGGTCAGCTCCTCCAGGGTGATCGCGTCCCGGGTGTGGTTGCCGACCATCGTGCCGCGCCTGAGCAGCACGAACCGGTCCCCCACCAGGTACGCGTGGTGCGGGTTGTGGGTGATCAGGACGACGCCGAGGCCGCGGTCGCGGGCGGCGGCCACGTACTTCAGGACGACCCCGGACTGCTTCACTCCGAGCGCCGCCGTCGGTTCGTCCAGGACCAGCACCTTCGCGCCGAAGTGGACCGCGCGCGCGATGGCCACGCACTGGCGCTCGCCGCCGGACAGGGTGCCGATGGGCTGGTCGACGTCGCGGAGGTCGATGCCCATGCGCAGGAGTTCGCCGCGGGTGGTCTCGCGCATGAGGTCGATGTCCATGCGCTTGAAGGGGCCGACGCCCTTCCTGGGCTCGGAGCCGAGGAAGAAGTTCCGCCACACCGGCATCAGCGGGACGACGGCCAGGTCCTGGTAGACGGTGGCGACGCCGAGGTCGAGCGCCTCGCGCGGGGAGGAGAGCCGGGTCTCCTCGCCGTCGACGCGCAGGACACCGCCGTCATGACGGTGCAGTCCCGCAATGATCTTGATCAATGTTGATTTGCCGGCACCGTTGTCGCCCAGGACGCAGGTGATCTCCCCCGCGCCCACTTCGAGGGAGACCCCTTCGAGGGCGCGGACGTTGCCGTAGCGCTTGCTGACGTCGGTCAGCTCGATCAGCGGCGCGGGCCGCGCGGTCGTCGTCACTTGGTGGCCTCCGCCCGCTTGCGGACCCAGGCGTTGAGCAGGGTCGCGAGGAGCAGCATCGCTCCGAGGAAGAACTTGAACCAGTCGGGGTTCCACTCGGCGAAGACGATGCCCTTGCTGGTCATGCCGAACAGGAGCGCGCCGACCGCGGAGCCGACGGCGCTGCCGTAGCCGCCGGTGATCAGGCAGCCGCCGATGACGGCCGCGATGATGTAGATCAACTCATTGCCGACACCCTCGCCCGACTGGACGACGTCATAACTGAACAGCAGGTGTTGACCGGAGATCCATGCGCCGAGCCCGACGCCCATGTAGAGGCCGATCTTCGTCTTCTCGACCGGGACGCCGACCGCGCGGGCCGCGTCCTTGTTGCCGCCGACGGCGAAGATCCAGTTGCCGACCCGGGTCCGCAGCAGGATCCAGGAGGCCACCGCGACGAGGGCGAGCCACCACAGGATCGTCACCTTGATGTCGACGCCGCCGACGGTGAGCGTGGAGGCGAAGACCGCGCGGGCGGAGGCGAAGCCCTCCATGTCGGCGATCGACTTCGTCGAGACCGTGCTGTCGATCAACTTGGTCAATCCGAGATTCAACCCGGTCAACATCAAGAAGGTGCCGAGCGTGACGATGAAGCTCGGCAGCCTGGTGCGGGTCAGCACGTATCCGTTGAAGGCCCCGATGGCGAGGCTGACCAGGAGGGAGACGCCGACGCCGACCCAGGTGTTGGCCGTCATCTGGTAGCTGAACATCGACGAGACCAGCGCCGAGGACGTCACCAGGACACCGGCGGAGAGGTCGAACTCGCCGCCGATCATCAGCAGCGCGACCGGCACCGCCATGATGCCGATCGTCGAGGAGGCGTAGAGGACCGTGCTGAGGCTGGTCGGGCGCAGGAAGCCGTCCGCGAGCACGGCGAAGAAGACGAAGACGGCGAGCGCGCCGACGACCGAGCCGAGTTCGGGCCTGCCCAGCAGCCTGCGCAGCGGCGAGCTGCGCAGAATCCTTTCGTCAGAGGTCATGGCGGGATCGGTGACGCTCATCGGGTGCCCCGCTTGGTGTACTCCTCCAGCGCGGCGGCGTCGTCCTTGGTGACGATCTGCGGTCCGGTCAGGACCGGCCGGCCGCCGCCGAGGACGTCGGAGTTGTACCGGTGGAGCCAGAGCAGGTCGACCGCCTCGTAGCCCTGGAGGTAGGGCTGCTGGTCGACGGCGAAGCCCAGCTCGCCGGATCTCAGACCGGCGGCGACCTTGGCGTTGAGGTCGAAGGTGTCGATCTCCGCCGAGCTGCCCGCGCCCTGCTTGGCCTTGGCCGCGGTGTCGGCGTAGGGGGCGCCGAGGGTGACGACGGCGTCGACGGACGCGTCGGACTGGAGCTTGGCCTCGATCGCGGACTGCACGTCGGGCATGTTGGTGCCGTTGACGTAGAGGCTCTGGACGTCGCCGTCGAAGGTCTTGCGGACCCCGGCGCACCGCTGTTCGTGGCCGACGTTGCCCTGCTCGTGCAGGACGCAGAGGACCTTCTTCCTGCCGCGTTCGTTCAGCTCCTCGCCGACGGCCTCGCCGGCGACGCCCTCGTCCTGGCCGATGTGGGTGAGCGCGCCGAACTTCTTGGACTCGGCCGAGCCCGAGTTCACGGTGACGACCGGGATGCCGGCCTTCTCGGCGCGGGCGAGGGCCGCCTTCATCGCGTCGGGCTTGGCGAGGGTGACGATGATCCCATCGACCTTCTTGTCGACGGCCGCGTCCACGAGCTGGGCCTGCTGCTGGGCCTCGTCGTCATGCGAGTAGAGGAAGTCGATGTTGTCCTTGACGGCGGCCTGCTTGGCGCCGCTCTGCACGATGTCCCAGAAGCTGTCGCCGTCACCGGAGTGGGTGATCATCGCGAAGGTCCAGCGGGGCGTGTTCACCGCCGACCTGCCCTGGGCCGCCGCGGCGGCGCGCGCGTCCTCGGCGCGTTTGCCGCCGGTGCTGCTACAGCCGGCGACGGACACGGTCAGTGCCCCCGCCAGCGCGATTCCCGCCCAGGTACGAAAGCGTGCCACGAGGCCGTGCCCTTCTTGCTGTGTTCGGTGGTGCGCGCGGGACGGGCGAGGCCACCGAAAGCGACCTCACCGATCCCAAACCACCCATTATCGAACACAGGGATCGCACATCCGTGACCGGGTGGGACAACTCGGTCACATTGTCCGGACAATGCGAGAAACTCGGCGCCGCAGGGCGGGAGACCCGGCGCCGCCCCGGGGCGTCAGGAGCGCGGCAACAGCGCTCGCCCGCGGCCCGGGAGCGGACCCGCCGGGCTCACGAACGGACGAGCAGCTGGAACTCGAAGGAGTAGCGGGACGGCCGGTAGGTGTGGCTGCCGAACTCCACCGCGCGGCCGGTGTCGTCGAAGGTCACGCGCTCCATGGTGAGCAGCGGGGCGCCCTCGGGCTCGGCGAGCCGCTCGGCCTCGACGGCGGTCGCGGCGCGGGCGCCGATGGACTGCCGGGCGCTGTGCAGGGTGATCCCGACGGCGCGCATCATCCGGTACAGGCCGGTGGCCTCGAGCTGCGCGGTGTCGAGGTCGAGCAGCCCCGGCGGGATGTGGTTGCAGAGGTAGGCCATCGGTTCGCCGTGCGCGAGCCGCAGCCGCTCCACCCGGTGCACCTCGCTGCCCTCGGCCACCCCGAGGGCGGCGGCGATCTCGGCGGTGGCCTGGACAGACGTGTTGACCAGCACCTTCGTCGCGGGACGCTGGCCCGCCGCCTCCAAGTCGTCGTAGAGGCTGCTGAGTTCGAGCGGGCGCTTGACCTGGCTGTGCACGACCTGGGTGCCGACGCCCCTGCGGCGCACCAGCAGCCCCTTGTCGACCAGCGACTGGATGGCCTGCCTGACCGTGGGCCTGGACAGACCGAGCCTGGCGGCCAGTTCGATCTCGTTGCCGAGCAGACTGCCGGGGGTGAGCGCCCCGCGCTCGATCGCCGCCTCCAGCTGCTGCGACAGCTGGAAGTACAAGGGCACCGGGCTGCTCCGGTCCACACTGAGGTCGAGCGACACGGTCGGGTCCACTTCTGGTTTCGGCACGGGCCGAGCGTAGCTCTGTGCGTAGGTGACGGGAAGTTGCGCAGTCCGATTGTCAGGACATGCGGATTGACAGCGTACGGTCCGGCACCCCACTTTGTTTCCATGCGCATCGGGGTCATCGGGACGGGCCGCATCGGCAGGATCCACGCGAACACGCTCAGTCGCCATCGGGAGGTCGGATCGCTGATCCTGACGGACAGGGATCCGGCACGGGCCCAGGAGCTGGCCCACCGCATAGGGGAGACGGCGGCGCCGGGGGTCGACGAGATCTTCCGGTGGGGCGTGGACGCGGTGGTGATCACCGCCACGACGTCCGCGCACGCCGAGCTGATCGGCCGGGCGGCCCGCTCGGGCCTGCCGGTGTTCTGCGAGAAGCCCATCGCCCTCGACCTGCCGGGCACCCTCCAGGCCATCGCCGAGGTGGAGACCGCGGGGACGGTCCTCCAGATGGGCTTCCAGCGCCGCTTCGACGCCGGGTACATCGGCGCCCGGGAGGCCGTGCGGTCGGGCCGGCTCGGGCGGCTGCACACCGTGCGCGCGCTGACCAGCGACGAGAAGCCGCCGTTGGCCTCCTGGCTGCCGCTGTCGGGCGGGTTATACCGGGACACGCTGATCCACGACTTCGACGTGCTGCGCTGGGTGACCGGGCGCGAGGTCGTCGACGTGTACGCCGTCGGCTCCGACGCCGGGCCGCCGATGTTCCGCGAGGCCGGTGACGTCGACACGGGCGCCGCGCTGCTGCGGCTCGACGACGGCACCCTCGCCACCGCCACCGCGACCCGGCTCAACGGCGCCGGGTACGACGTCCGGATGGAGCTGGCCGGGGAGCTGGACCAGATCGTCGTCGGCCTCGACGACCGGACGCCGATCGCCTCCACCGAGCCGACCGGGCCCCCGGCCGCCGACAAGCCGTGGTCGTCCTTCCAGGAGCGCTTCGGGCCCGCCTACGAGGCCGAGCTGTCCGCCTTCGTCGAGGTGGTGCTCGGCCGCCGGGTGAACCCCTGTGACGGGCGTGAGGCCCTCCAGGCGCTGCGGATCGCCGAGGCCTGCGAGGTCTCCCGGCACGCCCGCCGCCCGGTCGCCCTCTCGGAGCTGCCGGGCGGAGCGGAGTGGGCGATCGGCTGAGAGGCCCGGGACCTGCCGGGACTCCCCAGGACCTGCCGGGACCTCCCGGGACTCACAGGACCCACTGGAGAGCGGCGGGGAGCAGTGGGAGGCACCGGCGATCACGGTGGGAAACGCCGGGCACCGCCGGCCCCGCGGCCCACCGCGACACCGCGTCGCCGCGTCGCCGCGTCGCCGCTCCGGTGGACCCCAGTCCCCCGGCTGTTGTACCCCGGCCGCTCGGCGCCTCGGCGAGCGGCCGGCGGCCCGTCAGCGGTCGCCGTCGCTCACCATCGCACCGGCAGGCTCCTGACCCCGCGGATCAGCATCCCCGGGAGCCACTCGCCGGGCGGGCCGTCGGCACGCAGGTCGGGGGCGCGCTCCAGGAGGGTGCGGATCGCGATGCGGCCTTCGAGACGGGCCAGCGGGGCGCCCAGGCAGTGGTGGATGCCGTGGCCGAAGGCGAGGTGCCCCCGGGTGTCGCGGCGGATGTCGAAGCGGTCCGGGTCGGGGTAGCGGGACGGGGCGCGGTCGGCCGCGTCGAGACCGATGATCACCGGGTCGCCGCGCGGTATCAGCGTGTCGCCGATCTCCAGGTCCTCCGCGGCGAACCGGAACGTCGCCGACTCCACCGGCCCCTCGTAGCGCAGCATCTCCTCGACCGCGCCGTCGATCAGGCTCATGTCGGCGCGCAGCGCGGCGAGTTGGTCGGGGTGGCTGAGCAGCGCGTGGACTCCGCCGCTGATCAGGTTCACCGTCGTCTCGTGTCCGGCGAGCAGCAACAGGAAGGCCATGCCGCGGAGTTCGTCGGCGGACAGCTGGTCGCCGTCCTCGGCGCGGGTGCGGAGCAGGTCGCTCAGCAGGTCGTCGCCCGGCCCCGCGCAGCGTCTGTCCTCGATGAGCTGCGTGAAGTACTCGCCGAGTCCGGTCACCGCCTCCGCGGCGCTCTCGGCGCTGCTGGGCGCGACGGCCTCGGTGCTCAGCTTGCGGAACTCCGTGCGGTCCAGGTCGGGGATGCCGAGCAGTTCGCAGATGACGGTGAGCGGCAGCGGGTACGCGAACGACGTGACCAGGTCGGCGCGGCCGAGCGGCAGCATCGCGTCGAGCAGGTCGTCGGCGATCTGCTGGATCCTCGGGCGCAGCAGCTCCGTCCTGCGCGCGGTGAAGGACCGGCCGACCAGCGCGCGCAGCCGGGTGTGCTGCGGCGGGTCGGTGACCAGCAGGTTCTTGCCGATCAGCTGCTCTTCGAGGGACTGTAGGCCGATCTTGGTGGAGTCCTTGGCGAGCCGCTGGTCGGCGAGGGCGGCGCGGGCCTCCTCGTATCCGACGACGAGCCAGCTCTCGTAGTTCTCGGGCGCCGGCAGCAGCACCCGGTGGACCGGGCCCCGCGCGCGCAGCCTGGCGTAGACGGGATAGGGATCCTCGCGGAAGCCGTCGCCCAGCTCGCCCAGGTCGATCACTTCGGTCATGTGCTCCCCCTCCAGGCACCGAGGCGCGTCGGGGCATGCTCCGGTCGGAACCCCCCGGCCTCACCGTGCGAGAGGAGAACGCGCGGGCGGCGCCTTCAGTGCCCGTCGCCGCCCGCTCTGTCGAGGAGACCCGCGTCGTGGACGAGGAGCGCGATCTGCACCCGGTTGTTGAGGTCGAGCTTGGCGAGGACGCGCGAGACGTGCGTCTTGACGGTGGCGACGCTCATGTACAGGGCGGTGCCGATCTCGGCGTTGGAGAGTCCCTTGCCGACCGCGAGGGCGACATCGCGTTCCCGGTCGTTGAGGGAGCCGACGCGGCCACGCGCGCGTGCGCGCCGGGTGTCGGCCGCGTTGCCGACGGCGTGCTCGACCAGTTTGCGGGTGACGGCGGGCGACAGGACGGGCTCGCCCGCCGCGACCCGGCGGACCGCGTCGACGATCTCGACGGGCGGGGTGTCCTTGAGGACGAACCCGGCGGCACCCGCGCGCAGGGCGCGCAGCACCTGTTCGTCGGCGTGGAAGGTGGTGAGGACGATGATCTGGGGGGCCTTCTCGCGGGCCCGCAGCCGCTCGGTGGCGGTGAGTCCGTCGACCGACGGCATCCTGATGTCCATGAGGACGACGTCGGGCCGGGTGCGGTCGACGAGTGCCTCCACCTCGGAGCCGTCGGCGGCCTCGCCGACGATCTCTATGTCGTCCGCGCCGCCCATCATCAGGGCCAGGCCGGCTCGCACCAGTGGATCGTCGTCCACGAGGAGCAGTCTGATCGCAGTCATGGTCCTTACGTAATCACGGTTGGGCGGGCGGGGGGAGCGCCGGGCGGCGGTGGCCGGCGGCCCCGGGTCCGCGGTGGGAGGCCGGTGCGCGCAGGGCCTGGCCGACCCGGGCTGCGGCTTCGCGCGGCCCCGGCGCCGGTCGTCTCGCGGGGTACGCGCGCGTGCCGTGCGCCCGGTCGTCTCGCGGGTACGCGCGCGTGCCGTGTGCCCAATCGCCTGGCGGGGTACGCGCGCGTGCCGTGCGCCTTGCGCTCATCCCCAGGGCAGCCAGGCCGCGACGGTGAAGCCGCCGTCGTCCTCCGGGCCGTGCTCCAGGCGGCCGCCGGCCAGTATGGCGCGTTCGGTGAGGCCGATGAGGCCCTGTCCCGAGCCGGGGACCGACGGCACGTCGCCGTCGGGTGCGGGGTTGCGGACGGTCACCGTGAGGCCCTCGCCGGGGGCTCCCGTGACGGTCACCGTCACCTCGGTGCCCGGGGCGTGTTTGCGGGCGTTGGTGAGGGCCTCCTGCGCGATGCGGTAGGCGGTGCGGCCGACCGACGCGGGGACGCCGGCGGGGTCGGTGACGCGGTTGTCGAGGACGACCTTCATGCCGGCCTCGCGGGACTCGCTGACCAGGGAGTCGAGGGCGGCCAGCGTCGGCTGCGGGCGGCCCGCCTCGTCGCCCTCCCCGGCCCGCAGCACGCCGATGATCTCCCGCAGGTCCTGGAGGGCCTCGTGGGCGCTCTCCCGGATGACGCCCGCCGCTCTGACGATCTCCTCGCGGGGCGCGTCCGGGCGGAACTCCAGGGCGCCGGCGTGCACGCTGAGCAGGGTCAGCCGGTGGGCGAGGACGTCGTGCATCTCGCGCGCGATGGACTCGCGGGCCAGCCGCTGGGCCCGTTCGGCGCGCAGGAACGCCTCGGTCTCGGCGCGGCGGGCGCGGTCGCGGAGGCTGACCATGAGCTGGCGCTTGGAGCGCACGAACATGCCCCAGCCGATGACGGTGACGGTCAGCAGCCCGGTGAAGGCGACGACGCCGCCCCAGGACAGGTCGGGGTCGGGGCGCAGCCAGAAGTAGAACGGGACCAGGGCGAGGTTGATGCCGCCGATCCAGCCGACGTACCGGAACGGGCGGTGCACGGCGAGCGTGAACAGGACGATCATCGCGGCGCCGCCCGCGGTGCTGGAGACCAGGCCGGTGGGGATCATGGCGACGGCGAGGCCGACCGGCCAGCGGCGGCGGGCCCAGACGGCCGCGCACGCCAGCGCGCCGGTCACCTGGTCGGCGGTGGCGACCCCGGCCGGCAGATCGGCGTGGGAGAGGCTCTGCGCGCTCGCGAGGCCCACGACCACGGCGAGCAGGAACGCGCTGAAGTCCACCACCCAGTCGCGCGCGGTGCGCCGCGGCCTGCGTCCCTCGGGCACCGAGTCCGGGTCCAGCTCGTGCAGGAGCGCGGACGGGAACAGCCATCGGCGCTCGCGGTACGTCTGCGGCGCCGGGGCCGCCTTGTCACCACTCACGGTCGACAAATCTATGCGGGTGCGGAGGGGCCGAGCGCCGTCCGGCCCAGATCGTCGACCAAAGTCGCGGTGCCGGGGACTTTCGGTGCGGCGGGCACCCGCGGCCGTCCACTTACGGCGGGCGGCCCGCGCCCCGCGGCCGACGCGTCGGGCCGGGCCGCGGGGTGAGGGTGGGGCCATGAAGCGACTGCTGGAACTGCTCGGTCTCCTCGCGCTGACGCAGGGCGTGCTCGGGCTGGCGCACGCGTTCACGGGCCGGCCCGTTGGGGTGGTGCGGAGGCTGGGGTTCCTCGACGGCTACGAGGTCTACGCGAGCGTCGCCCTGCTGGTCGCGGCGGGCGCGCTGTTCGCGGCCGCGGAGAGCCGCGGCCGGCAGGGACGGGGCTGACGACGCTGACGGCGCTGACGGGGGCCTCGGACGCCGGCGCCCCGCGCCCCCGTCGGCCGGTCTACTGGTTGCTGAACGCCGCGTCGAAGGACGCCTGCGGCACCGGCCACAGCAGGGAGCGGACGAAGGTGACCGCCTCGGCGGCGCCGTGCAGGCGGTCCATGCCCGCGTCCTCCCACTCGATGGAGATGGGGCCGTCGTAGCCGATGGACTCCAGGGCGCGGAAGGAGTCCTCCCAGGGGACGTCGCCGTGGCCGGTGGAGACGAAGTCCCAGCCGCGGCGCGGGTCGCCCCAGGGCTGGTGGGAGCCGAGGACGCCGGCCCTGCCGTTGCGCGGACGCAGCCGGGTGTCCTTGCAGTCGACGTGGTAGATGCGGTCCTTGAAGTCGGTGATGAAGCCGACCGGGTCGATGTTCTGCCACATCATGTGGCTGGGGTCCCAGTTGAAGCCGAACGCCTCCCGGTGGCCGATCGCCTCCAGGGTGCGGACACTGGTCCAGTAGTCGTAGGCGATCTCGCCGGGGTGGACCTCGTGCGCGAAGCGGACTCCTTCGGCGTCGAAGACGTCGAGGATCGGGTTCCAGCGGGCGGCGAAGTCCTCGTAGCCCGCGTCGATGACGGAGGCGGGCACCGGCGGGAACATCGCGACGTAGGGCCAGATCGACGAGCCGGTGAAGCCGACGACCGTGTCGATGCCGAGCTTGCGGGCCACCCGGGCGGCACGCTTCATGTCCTCGGCCGCGCGCCCGCGCACGCCTTCCGCGTCGCCGTCGCCCCACACGTAGGGGCGCAGGATCGCCTGGTGGCGGAAGTCGATGGGCGCGTCGCAGACGGCCTGTCCCGCGAGGTGGTTGGAGAGGGCGTAGGCCTTGAGGCCGTGCCGGTCGAGGATCTCCAGGCGGGAGGCGGCGTAGGCGTCGTCCTCGTCGGCGCGGCGCAGGTCGAGGTGGTCGCCCGAGGCGGCGATCTCCAGGCCGTCGTAGCCCCATCGGGCGGCGAGCCCGGCGACCTCCTCGAAGGGCAGGTCGGCCCACTGGCCGGTGAAGAGGGTGACGGGGTGGGTGGATGCGGTCATGTGCGGTCCTCGTTCGCGGGGGCGGTCTCGGTGGTCGCGGGGGCGGTCTCGGTGGTCGCGGGGGCCTTCTCGAAGGCCGCGGGCGCGGTCTCGGTCCAGGTGCCGTGGTCGCGGGCGGAGGCGAGCACGGCCTCGGTGAGGCGTGCGGCGCGCAGCCCGTCGTCGAACGTCGGCATCCCGTCGGGGAGTTGGCCCCGGACGGCGCTGTAGACGTCGGCGACGAAGGCGGAGAACGCGTCCTGGTAGCCGAGCGCGTGCCCGGCCGGGAGCGGGGAGACGCGGGCGGCGTCGGCGGCGGCGTGGTCGGGGTCGCGCAGCAGGCTCTGGGAGCCGTGGCGCAGGCCGATCCACAGCTCCTCCGGGCGCTCCTGCTCGAAGCGGACGCTCTGCCGGGTGCCGTGGAGTTCCAGGGTGAGGCTGTTCTTGCGGCCGGGCGCGAGCTGGCTGACGAGGAGGGTGCCGAGGGCTCCGTCGTCGAGTTCGACGAGGAGGGCCGCGATGTCCTCGTTGGTGACCTCCCGGCCGCCGCGGTGGGCGTGGACGGTCCTGGTGCGGGCGGCGAGCCGGTGGATGCGCCGCCCGGTGACGAACTCGATGAGGTCGCACAGGTGAGAGCCGATGTCGGCGAAGGCGCGGGAGGGTCCCCCGGCGGCGCTGTCGGCACGCCAGTTGTCGTCGCCCGGGTCGAGCAGCCAGTCCTGGAGGTAGGCGGCGTCCAGGGTGAGGATCGTGCCGAGCCGGCCCTCGGCGACCAGGGCGCGGGCCTGCCTGGCCATCGGGTGGTAGCGGTACACGAAGGGCACCGCGGCCACCCGGCCGGCCTCGCGTGCGGCGCTGACCAGGCGTTCGGCGTCCGCCGCCGTGGTGGCCAGCGGCTTCTCGCAGATGACGTGCGCGCCGCCGGCCAGGGCGGCCAGGGTGTGTTCGGCGTGCAGCCGGTTGGGGCTGCACACATGGACGACGTCGAGGTCGCCGGCCGCGGCCAGCGCCTGGGCGTCCGGCTCGCAGCGTTCGACGCCGAGGTCGTGGGCGGCCTGCTTGCCGCGCTCGGGCGTGGAACCCGCGAGGGCGACGAGCCGGGCACGGGCGGCCCGGCTCGCGCGGGTGTGCACGGCCGCCATGAAACCGCCGCCGATGAATCCGGCGCGGAGGGGTGGGTTCACAGGGTGGCTCCGTCGGGTGGGTGCGCAGAGGTGGAGGTCGGTCCGCCGGGCGGGCGTCCAGGGCCGGACGTCGCCCGCCGGATGGGTCAAGTAGCCAATGTCCAGGGTGGGTTCACCGGGCGGCCGGGCCGGGTGGGGTCACCCGGTGGCCGCGTTCGGAGGGGTTTCAGAGGGTGGCCGCGTAGGGGTCGCGGTCCTCGGGGACGAGGGGTATCTCACCGACCGTGCTGGTGACGGGGACCGACTCGCCGGAGGCGACCGACGCGTCGATGGACATCAGGGTGTCCAGGACGTGGTACCCCAACTCGCCGCTGGCGATGTGGGGTTGACCGCCGCGGACGGCGCGTGCCAGGTCGAGGACGCCGAGGCCGCGGCCGGCCTCGACACCGACCGGCGCGACGACCTCCCACTCCGGGTCCCGGTCCCGCGCCTGGACGCGGGTGATCCGCACCTCGCCGCCGAAGGTGTTGGGGTCGGGAAGCACCAACGTGCCCTCGGTGCCGGTGATTTCGACGAACCCGGTGCGGGTGAGGGGCGAGTCGAAGCTGAAGACGCTCTGGCTCACTCCGCCGCCGTCGAACTGGGCGAGCGCGGAGACATGGGTGGGGACGGCGACGGCGAACTCGGTGCCCGCGCGGTCGCCGCTCCTGACCGTGCGGACCGCGCGCGCGGTCGAGCCGACCCCGGCGACCCGCGCGACCGGGCCGAACAGGGCGACCAGGGCGGTGAGGTAGTAGGGCCCCATGTCGTAGAGGGGGCCGGCGCCCGCGGCGAACAGGAACTCGGGGTTGGGGTGCCAGAGGTCGGGTCCGGCGTACTGCATGACGGTCTGCGCGGAGAGCGGGGTGCCGATGTCGCCGCGCGCGATGGCCCTGCGGGCGGTCTGGAGGCCGGGGCCGAGGACGGTGTCGGGCGCCACGCCGACCCGCAGTCCGGCCGCCGCCGCCCGGTCGAGGAGGGCGCAGGCGCTCTCCCGGTCGACGGCGAGCGGCTTCTCCGACCAGACGTGCTTGCCGGCCGCGACGGCGGCCGAGCTGACCTCGGCGTGGACGGCGGGGACGGTCAGGTTGACGACGAGGTCGACGTCGGGGTGGGCGAGGACGTCCTGCGCGGTGCCCCACTCGGGGACGCCGTGGGCGCGGGCCTGGGTCTCGGCGCGGGCGGTGTCGAGGTCACCGACGACGACGACCCGCAGGTCGGGGAAGCGGGTGAGGTTGGTCAGGTACTGGTCGCTGATGTTGCCAGCGCCGATGACGCCGACGCCGACCGGGTGCTGTGCGGTCATCAGACGATGCCCTTCCCGCTCAGGTAGGCGATGCCCGCCTCGATGCCTTCGAAGATGTCACCGTCGTAGTGGTCGAACTCGAGGATGGCGAACTCGGCGTCGGGAGCGGCGTCGAGGGCGGCGTCCAGCGGCACCTCGCCGCGGCCGGCCGCGACCTGGCGGGTGTCAGCGGGGTCGAAGGGGGCGCCGGAGGTGAACGGGTCGTCGATGATGGCGCCGTCCTTGATGTGCAGCGCCCGCACCCGTGAGCCGAGGCGGCGCAGCAGGGCGACGGCGTCGTTGCCGCCGGCCGAGGCCCAGTAGAGGTCGATCTCCAGGGCGACGGACGGGTCGAGGCGGTCGGCGAAGTGGTCGAAGGCGTTGACGCCGTCGACGGTGTGCACGAACTCCTGCGAATGGTTGTGGTAGCCGACGGTGAGCCCGTGCGCGGCGCCCCGCTCGGCCGCCGCGTTCAGGAGGGCGGCCGTGCGGGCGATCTCCGTTCCGTCGGCCCAGCGGGCGGCGGGCACGAACGGGTCGAAGACGGTCTGGAGACCGAGCACCCCGGCCGCCGCGAACGTCTCCTCCAGGCTGGGTACGGGGGCGCCGTGGCCGTTCTCGGGGGAGAGCAGGTTGGCGTGTCCGGTGCGGGCGGTCAGGCCGTGCCTGCCGAGGGCCTCGGCGAGTTCGGCGGCGCGGTGCACGAAGCCGTACACCTCGACGTTGCGCAGCCCGAGGGCGGCGAGCCGGGCGAGGGTGCCGTCCTCGTCGAGTTCGAGGGCGTGGCGGGTGGAGTAGAGCTGGACCGACAACTGCGGTGTGGGCATGCGTGATTCCTCCCGGAACGGACATGTCGCGGTACGGCGGGTGTGGGCGGTGCACCAGGAGACAGAATACCGACAGGGGTGTCGGTTTCTAGGGGTGGTTAGCATTCAACACATGACAAAGGCGGCCGGCGCGGCGCGGCAGGGCACGGCTCCGCGCAACTACCCCAAGGGCGAACGGCGGCGCGCTCAGATCATCGAGGCCGCGTTCACCGCGTTCGGGCAGGTCGGCTACCGCAACGCGAGCATGGTCCAGCTCGCCGCCGCCTGCGGGGTCTCGCGGGCGGGGCTCCTCCACCACTTCCCGACCAAGGAATCCCTGCTGGAAGCGGTCCTCGAACAGCGCGAACGCCAGGACGACGCGCACTTCTTCCGCACCGGCGCGGCCGACCGCGACGGCCTGGAGTACTTCGCCAGCATGATCAGACTGGTCGCGCACAACCAGGCCAACCCGGTGATCGTGAGCCTGTTCGCGGTCCTGTCCAGCGAGGCGACGGCGGCGGACCACCCGGCCCGCCCCTACTTCGTCGCCCGCTACGAACGCGCGCGCGGCCAGATGCAGTCGGCCATCGACGACCTGTCGGCGCGCGGACTGCTGCGCCCCCACGTCGACCCGTCGACCCTCGCGGCCGACCTGATCTCCCTCATCGACGGCCTTCAGGTCCAGTGGCTGCTGAGCCCGGAGACCATCGACATGCCGAGACACCTGCGGAACGTGCTGCGCACGGTGATCGGGGTGGAGGTCCCGTAGCGGGGGCGCGCGCCACCGCGCCGCTCCCGGCAGCCGCGGCGACCCGGACGGCGCACCCTCTCCGCGGCCCGAACGCCGCACGCGAGGTGGGTGGTTGCAGGCCGGAGGCCGGCCAGGTGCACCTGGCCGGCCTCCGGTCGGTCGCACCGGTCCGCGTGCCGGGTCGTGGGGGACTCGGCGGTCGCTCGACGGGTGCCGGGCTGCTGGTCAGCAGCCGAAGTCGACCAGCTTGAACGTCACGTAGTGGTCGGCGGTGTAGTAGTCCTCCTTGGTGCGCTCACCGGTGACGATGCGGCGCGCGCCGCGGGTGGAGGAACCGGGCGTCTTGACCGTGTACTCGTGGTAGTAGCCGGTGGACTGGCTGGGCAGCACGCCCTCGCGGTTCTGGAAGACCACGCCGTCCTGGGAGTACGGGTAGGGGCCGCCCTTGGCGATCAGGGCGAGGGTGTCGTACGCCTGGGACGGCAGCGCGCTGTAGCAGATGCTGCCGACGGACGCGGCGGAGGCGTCCGCCGTGGTGGCGGAGACGGTGCCGCCCACGAGCAGGGCGGACAGGAGCGCGCCGGCGACGCCGATGCGGCTGGTGCGTGGGGGGAATCTCATGGGCCTCATGATGACGCGCGTAGACCATGGCATGTCAATGACAAGGTGACAGATTTTCCCTTCACGACCGCTGAATTTTCCCGGTGTTAACGTGCCGCCCCGCGTCCCCACGCGGTCCCCACAAGCACCAGCGCGCCGCCCGCCAGGCCCCACACCCCGAGCCGCTCCCCGCCGAGCGCGATGCCCGCCGTGGCGGCCCAGAGCGGCTCGGTGCCGAGCAGCAGGCTGACCCGGGAGGGCGAGGTCCTGCGCACGGCCCACATCTGGACGAAGAACGCGAAGAGGGTGCAGCACACCGCGAGAAAGAGCAGCCCGGCCCACTCCCGCGCCCCGAACCCGGCGGCCGTCGCCCATGGGGTGGCTCCCCCGCCGCCCGCCGACAGGATCGCGAACACGACGACGGCGGTGGTGAGTTGGACGGTGGTGAGCGGGAGCGCGGCGGCGCCCCTGATGCCCTTCAGACGGGCCATGGCGAGCACGTGCAGGGTGCGCGCGAGGGCCGCGAGCAGCATCAGCAGATCACCGGCGCCCGGACGGCTGAGGCCGCCGTTCTGGGTGAGCAGGAGGACGCCGAGCACGGAGAGTCCGGCCGCGGCGAGGAAGGCGCGGGAGGGCCGGGTGCGGGTGACGGCGGCCTCGGCGAGCGGGGTGAAGATCATGGTCAGGCTGATGATGAGGCCCGCGTTGGTCGCCGAGGTGTGCACGAACCCGTAGGTCTCCAGCAGGAAGATCCCGCCGAGGATCAGCCCGAGCAGCCCGGCCCCGCGCCACTGCGCGGCGGTCAGTGCCAGGAGCGCCCGCCGTCCGACGACCACCAGCACGGGCACGACGACGGCGAACCGCAGCACCAGGACCGCCAGCACCGTCCTCGCGGTGGTGATGTCCTTGGCGGCGAGATAGCTCGCGCCCCAGACGACCGCCACCAGCAGCAGGGGCAGATCGGTCAGCCAGGCACGGCGGGGCGCGACGGCGCGCGGCAGGGCGATCGACGACATGGGGGCGGCTCTCCCGGTCTCCGAGGGGCGGACGGAGACGGCGGCGGCTCACGTGCTCAGCGCTCACGGTACCCAGCGGAGGCGTCGCCGACCAGATGTTTCCGGGGCCGCCGTACCGGTGACCCCGGCCACCCCGCCGACGCCACCGGCAGAACCCGGTCGACGGCTCCGGCAGACCCCGGCCGTCGCGGGATGCCCCCGGCACCGACCCGCCCCGCGAGCGGCCACCCCTGACGGCCCGGACGGGCCGGGGAGGAGCCGGGAAGGGGCCCCTGGGAACCTCCCGGCCGCCGGCCGCCAGCAGCCGGTCCCGGCAGCCGGTGGCTGGTGGGCCGTGGCTGGTGGCCGGTGGGCCGTGGCCGGCGGCCGGTGGCCTCCCGCCCGGTTCTCAGATCACTGGCCGCCCAGCTCCTGGTGCCTCGCCGTCAGGGACGCCTCGCCCGTCTCCGTGAGGGAGCCGTGCAGGCGCAGGCGGGAGATGCCGCCGTCGGGATAGATGTCCACGCGCGCGTGCGTGCCGATCGCCGGGACCGGCAGGACGAAGCGGTGGTTGGTGTCGGGCTGGAGGCGGGTGCGCGGGAGGATCTCGCGCCACTCGCCCGTCGCACCGCCGTCGGCGTCCTGCACGGACACCGACGCCCACCCCGCGCTGTTCCCCTTCAGGTACGCGGTGTCGATCTCCACGGCGCGGATCTGGGCCTGGGCGGCCAGTCGGTAGGCGATCCAGTCGTTGCCCTGGTCGCGGCGGCGGCGGGTCTCCCAGCCGTCGTCCATCTTGCGGGAGCGGCCGGGCTGGATGGTGTTGGTCGCGGGCGAGTAGAAGAGGTTCGACGCGTCCTCGACCCGGCCGCCGTTCTCCAGGGCGACGACGTCGAAGGTGCCGAGGGCGGCCAGCCACCGGGGGTCGGGCACGACCTCGCCGTAGACGCGCAGCCGGGCGATGCCGCCGTCCGGGTGCTGGCGGACCCGCAGGTGGGTGAAGCGCTGCTCAGCCGAGACGGCGAACCCGTTCGCGGCGTGCCCGCCGACCGGGGTGCGCGGCACGAGGGTCGTCCACTTGACGTCGTCGCCGAGGAGGTCCTCGGGGGACGGCGAGCCGGCCGCCGAGGCGGCCTCGACGGAGACCGCCTGCGGGTAGTTGCCGCGGAAGTGGGCGGTGTCGACGACGATGCCGCGGACCACGCCCGGTGCGCCGAGGCGGATCAGCGCCCAGTCGTGGTCGTCGGCGGTGGGCCAGGGGTGCTCGGCGGAGGTGCCGCGCCGGCGGCGGGTCTCCCAGCCGTCCATGACCTTGCCCTTGTGGCCGAAGTGCTCGGGGTCGAACTCGGCACGGCCCGGCACCAGGAGGTTCTCGCGCTGGGCGAAGAACTCGTCGTTCGCGGCGATGACCCCGGCGCCGAGCTGCCGGTCGGCGAGGTTGGCGTACTGGGTGAAGGGGAAGTCGGCCGTGCGGTAGTCCGCGTACGGGTCACCGCCTCCGTAGGGGTTCGCGTCGCCGGTGAAGCCAGGTGTCGCCGTCACGGTGATCAGGGTTTCCTTTCGGGAGTCGGCCGCTGCGGGTGCGAAGGGGCGCGCGGGGCGCCGGAGTTCAGGGGGTGCGGGTCAGCAGGTGGCCCTTCGGGGCGGTGAACTCGCCGCCTGCGACGACGCGTTCGCCGCGCAGCCAGGTCGACCTGACGACGCCGTGCAGGGTCTTGCCCGCGTACGCGGTGACGCGGTTGCGGTGCTGGAGGGCGGCCGGGTCGACGGTGAACGTCTCGTCCGGCGCGAGCACCGCGAAGTCGGCGTCGCGCCCTGGGGCGATGGCGCCCTTGCGGTCGAGTCCGGCCAGTCGTGAGGTGCGTTCGGACATCCAGCGCACCACGTCCTCCAGGCCGTGGCCGCGCGCGCGGGCGGCGGTCCAGACGGCGGCCAGGCTGAGTTGGAGGCCGGAGATGCCGCCCCAGGCGGTGGCGAAGTCGGCGGTCTTGAGGTCGGCGGTGGAGGGCGAGTGGTCGGTGACGACGCAGTCGATGGTGCCGTCGGCGAGCGCCCGCCACAGCAGATCCTGGTTGGCCGCCTCCCTGATGGGCGGGCAGCACTTGAACTCGCTTGCGCCGTCGGGTACTTCCTCGGCGGTGAGGGTGAGGTAGTGCGGGCAGGTCTCGACGGTGAGCCGGACGCCCTCCGCCTTGGCGGCGGCGATCAGCGGCAGCGCGTCCGCGGACGACAGATGCAGGATGTGCACCCGGGCATCGAAACGTTTCGCCTGCGCTATCAGGCGGGCGATCGCGGTGTCCTCGGCGTCCCGGGGCCGGGACGCGAGGAAGTCGGCATACCGGGGGCCGCCGCGCTGCGGGGCCGCCTCCAGGTGGTGCGGGTCCTCGGCGTGCACGATCAGCAGGCCGTCGAACGAGGCGATCTCGGCCAGCGCCGCGGCCAGCCGCTCCTCGTCGAGGTGCGGGAACTCCTCGACGCCCGACGGCGACAGGAACGCCTTGAAGCCGAACACGCCGGCCTCGTGCAGCGGGCGCAGGTCCTTGACGTTGTCGGGCAGGGCGCCGCCCCAGAAACCGACGTCGATGTGCGCCTTGGCGGCGGCGACCTCGCGCTTGACGCGGAGGTGGTCGACGGTGGTGGTCGGCGGGAGGGAGTTGAGCGGCATGTCCACCAGCGTGGTGATGCCGCCGGCCGCCGCCGCGCGGGTGGCGGTCCAGAACCCCTCCCACTCGGTGCGCCCCGGGTCGTTGACGTGCACATGGGTGTCGACCAGGCCGGGCAGCAGGACGTCGTCACCGAGGTCGGTCAGACGGGCGCCCGGCGGCACGTCGGTGTCGTACGGCAGGACGGCGGTGATCGTGCCGCCCGTGACCGCGACCGTGGCCGCGCGCGTCCCCTCGGGGGTGATGACGCGCGTCGAGCGCAGCACCAGTTCTACGTCGGACACCCAGGCCCCTCTCAGCCACCGCGTCACACCGCGGAAACGGGATTTACTTCCACGTAACGGAATTCAACTTTCTGTTGAAGGAGTCTTCACTCCGGGTACCACGTCGTCAAGAGCAGACCTTCCCCGCACGGACAGGTCGCCCACACCCTGGACGTTTCCACAAAGCGAAACTACACTTCCGTATCGCAGAACGTAGCTATCGAGAGCCGGGGAGTCAACCGACCGCCAGGTAGGCTTCTGCCCTTCCTGCCAGCCCCGAAAGGAACGCGACGTGCCGACGTCCAGCGCCAGCACCACCGACTCCGCCAGGTCCGCCTCCGGCGGGGTCCAGTCCCTCGAGCGCGCCTTCGACCTGCTGGAACGGATGGCCGACGCGGGCGGCGAGGTGGGTCTGAGCGAGCTGTCGGCGAGCAGCGGGCTGCCGCTGCCCACCATCCACCGCCTGATGCGTACCCTCGTGGCCTGCGGATACGTCCGCCAGCAGGCCAACAGGCGGTACGCGCTCGGCCCCCGGCTGATCCGCCTGGGCGAGTCCGCGTCCCGGCTGCTCGGCACCTGGGCCCGCCCCTACCTGGCCCGGCTGGTCGAGGAGACCGGCGAGACGGCGAACATGGCGCTCCTGGACGGCGACGAGATCGTCTACGTCGCCCAGGTGCCGTCGAAGCACTCGATGCGCATGTTCACCGAGGTCGGCCGGCGCGTGCTGCCGCACTCCACGGGCGTCGGCAAGGCGCTGCTCGCCGAGGTCCCCGACGACGAGGTGCGCGCCCTGCTCGGCAGGACCGGCATGCCGGCCGCGACGGACCGGACGATCACCACGGCCGACGGCTTCCTCACCGCCCTGGCGGAGGTACGGCGCCTCGGCTACGCGGTCGACGACAACGAGCAGGAGGTCGGCGTCCGCTGCCTGGCCGTCTCGGTCCCCGACTCCCCCACCGCCGCCGCGATCTCCATCTCGGGCCCGGCGGGCCGCGTCACGGAGTCGGCGACGGACCGCATCGTGCCGGTGCTCCAGCAGGTCGCGACGGAACTGTCCCAGGCGCTGACGGCCCAGAACCAGGGGTGAGCCGGGGCGGGACGCCGGGCGGCGAGGCCGCAGAGGTCACCGCGGCGGGACGCCGGACGGCGTGGCCGCAGAGAACGGCGAGGCCGGACGCCGGGCGGCGAGGCCGTAGGGGACGGCGGAGGCCGGCCACGGCTTGCCGGGGCCACCGGGACGGCCGGGGCCGACCAGCCAGCCGGCCGGCTAGCTTCTCGGCGACGACCCGGCCAACTGCTCGGCGGCGGCCCGGCTAGCTTCTCGGCGGCGGTCCGAAGAGGTCGACCGCTGTCCGGAGCGCCGTCAGGCCCGCCGCCAGGGCGCTCACCGAGCCCAGGGTGCTGGCGATCAGGAGCAGGGAGCGGCGCAGGCGGGGTATCTCCGGCGGGCCGGAGGCGACCATCGCGGCGAGGGTGGCGAGTTCCTCCTCGGCGATCGAGCGGTCGGGAAACTGCGCCGGATGCGTGGCGAGTTCGCGGCGTAACCGGGCGACCGCGGTCCGCAGGCCCGCCACCCGGGGATCCTCGCCGCTGCCGGTCACCGTTCTCTGCCCCAAGCTCCGCAACACAGTTCTCCCCCCGCACACGCCGGTGTGCGCCTGCCTGACGTATGCCCGTACACCGCGCCCATCACGCAGGTCGGCGCCTCGGGACGCCGGTCAGTAAACGCCACTCGGTGCCCGGTGCGCCACTGTGCGTGCCGAAATTCAGTCCCCGGGAACCCGGCGTACGCCCGGCGGTCGGGTATGCAGGACGCATGACGGAGAACGAGGACGCGGTGGTCGGCCTGGTGCTCGCCGCGGGGGGCGGACGGCGCCTCGGCGGGCGCCCCAAGGCACTGCTGACGCACCGGGGCAGACCGCTCGTGGAGCACACGGTCGGGGTGCTGCGCGCGGCGGGGTGCACGCGGGTGCACGTGGTGCTGGGGGCGCGCGCCGGTGCCGTCAGGGAGCGGGCCGATCTGGCCGGATGCGTGGTGGTGGAGAACCCGGAGTGGGAGCGGGGCATGGGTTCGTCGCTGCGGGCCGGGCTCGGCTCGCTCGCCGGGACCGGGGCGCGGGCGGCGCTGGTGTCGCTCGTGGACCAGCCGGGGATCGGGGCGGCGGCCGTGCGGCGGGTGCTGGCCGGATACCGGGACGAGTCGTCGCTGGTGGCGGCCTGTTACGCGGGGGTGCGCGGGCATCCGGTGCTGTTCGGGGCCGCGCACTGGGCGGGGATCGCGGAGGCGGCGACCGGTGACCAGGGGGCGCGCGCCTATCTGAAGGCGCACCGGGACGCGCTCGCGCTCGTCGAGTGCGGGGACGTCGCCCGGCCCTTCGACATCGACACGGCGGCGGATCTGGCGCACCTTGAGTGAACGGGGTGGCACGGAGCGCCACATTGGCTCGATCCGGAGAATCTCGACGTCAACAAACCATTGAACTTCCACGATGAGGAAACTAGTATCCACTGTTCAGAAGCGCTCTGACTCTCACCGGGGTGCCTCCCGCCCTGCCCGGGTCGACCGGCACCCGGTGCCACGCACGCTGAAGGAAGTGACAGATCATGTCCGCACCAGCGCCGTCCCCGCTGGCCGTCGTCCACGCCGAGCCGCTGCCCCGCCAGGAGGAGGTCCTCACGGACGCGGCCCTCGCCTTCGTGGCGGAGCTGCACCGGCGGTTCGCACCCCGGCGTGCCGAACTCCTCGCCCGCCGGGCGGAGCGCCGCGCCGAGATCGCCCGCACCTCCACGCTCGACTTCCTGCCGGAGACCGCCGCCGTCCGCGCGGACGACTCCTGGACGGTGGCCCCCGCCCCGGCCGCCCTGAACGACCGCCGCGTGGAGATCACCGGCCCCACCGACCGCAAGATGACCATCAACGCCCTCAACTCGGGCGCCCGGGTGTGGCTCGCGGACTTCGAGGACGCCTCCGCGCCGACCTGGGAGAACGTGATCCTCGGCCAGGTCAACCTGATCGACGCCTACACCAGGAACATCGACTTCACCGACGCCGGGTCGGGCAAGTCGTACGCGCTCAAGGACGACGCCGAACTGGCGACGGTCGTGATGCGTCCGCGCGGCTGGCACCTGAACGAGCGTCACCTCCTGGTCGACGGCGAGCAAGTGCCGGGCGCGCTGGTCGACTTCGGGCTCTACTTCTTCCACAACGCGCAGCGCCTGCTCGACCTCGGCAAGGGCCCGTACTTCTACCTCCCGAAGACGGAGTCGTACCTGGAGGCCCGCCTCTGGAACGACGTGTTCGTGTTCGCGCAGGAGTACGTGGGCGTCCCGCAGGGCTCGGTCCGCGCCACCGTCCTCATCGAGACGATCACCGCCGCGTACGAGATGGAGGAGATCCTCTACGAACTCCGCGACCACGCCTCCGGGTTGAACGCGGGGCGCTGGGACTACCTCTTCTCCATCGTCAAGAACTTCCGTGACGGCGGTACCAAGTTCGTCCTGCCGGACCGCAACGCGGTCACCATGACCGCCCCGTTCATGCGGGCGTACACCGAACTCCTCGTCCGCACCTGCCACAAGCGCGGCGCGCACGCCATCGGCGGCATGGCGGCCTTCATCCCGTCCCGGCGCGACGCCGAGGTCAACAAGATCGCCTTCGAGAAGGTCCGCGCCGACAAGGACCGCGAGGCGGGCGACGGCTTCGACGGCTCCTGGGTCGCCCACCCCGACCTGGTGCCGATCGCCATGGAGTCCTTCGACAAGGTGCTCGGCGACCGCCCCCACCAGAAGGACCGGCTGCGCGAGGACGTCCACGTCGAGGCCGCCGAGCTGATCGCCGTCGACTCGCTGAAGGCGAGCCCGACCTACGACGGCCTGGTCAACGCCGTCCAGGTGGGCATCCGTTACATCGAGGCGTGGCTGCGCGGACTCGGCGCGGTCGCCATCTTCAACCTCATGGAGGACGCGGCCACCGCCGAGATCTCCCGCTCGCAGATCTGGCAGTGGATCAACGCGGGCGTCGAGTTCGAGAACGGCGAGAAAGCCACGCCCGAGCTGGCCCGCCGGGTCGCCGCCGAGGAGCTGGAGAGCATCCGCGGGGAGATCGGCGCCGAGGCGTTCGCGGCCGGCCACTGGCAGCAGGCCCACGACCTGCTGCTCCAGGTCGCCCTCGACGACGACTACGCGGACTTCCTGACGCTGCCCGCGTACGAGCGGCTCGCCGACTGAGCGACCGCCCGCGCCCGGCGGGCTGACGACCCGTCATGTGTCCGAGTGGCCCAGGGACTTGCCCGGGGCCACTCGGTCGCGTACGGCCCGCTTCACCGCCGTCGGCTCCGGGAAGCCCTGTTCGCGGCGGTCCCAGACCACCTCGCCGTTCACCCGGACCGCGAAGACCCCGCCGGTGCCGGGGCGCAGCGCCAGCTCCGTCAGCTCGCTCTCGAAGGTGGTCAGCAGCTCCTGCGCCAGCCAGGCGGCGCGCGGCAGCCAGCGGCACTGCGTGCAGTACTCGATCTCGACCCGCTGTACGTCCGTCATCCCAGGTGGACCGTCCCGTCGTTCTCGACCGCCGGGGCGCCATGCAGGTCGGGGACCCGCTTGAGCCACTTCGGACGGCCCTGCTGTGTGCGTGCCGCGCGGAGGGCCTCCTCGGCGGCGCGTTCCTCCCGGCTCGGGAAGTCGGTGGGCAGCCAGGCGGCGGACGCCCGCACGCGCGCGTGCAGATAGCCGACGTACGCCTCGCGCGCCTCGGCGGCCGTCGGGAAGCCGGTCAGCCAGTCGTCGGGCACCTCGGCGACGACGGCGCGCAGCAGCTCCTCGGTGACCGCGGGCGCGAGCTGGGCGTCGGCCGCGCGCACGTCGGGCCCGTAGTGGCCGAGGGCGTGGTGGCGGAAGTCGTAGGTCTTCTCGGGCGCGGAGGTGTCCCAGCGGTGGTGGAAGACCAGCGCCGCGCCGTGGTCGATGAGCCACAGGTGCGGCGGGGCGGTGCCGAAGGTGGGCCAGATCATCAGGTTGGAGCTGTGCACCGTCCGGTCGACGTTCGCGGTGAACGCGTCGAGCCATACGATCCGGCCCGCCTCCAGCGGGTCCACCGGGAACTCCTCGGCGACCTCCGGGGTGAAGTCGCGGGCGCCCGGCAGATAGTCCATGCCGAGGTTGCGGCCGGCGCTCGCGGCGTGCAGGTCGCGCACCTCCTGGTGCGGCTCGTCGTCGGCGACGGCGGGGTCGAAGTCGACGAGCACCAGCTCGGGGAAGCGCAGCCCGAGCGCACGGGCCAGCTCACCGACGATCACCTCGGCGACCAGCGCCTTGCGGCCCTGCGCCGAGCCGGTGAACTTGACGACGTAGGTACCGAGATCGTCAGCCTCGAAAACCCCCGGGACGGACCCCCCGGAGCGCAGGGGTTCCACGTACCGGGTGGCGGTGACCTGTCGCAACATCTCCGGAACCGACCTCCCCTCTCACCCTCGTGCATAGTAACCACGGGTGATCACGAGCAAGGAACGGCCCGACCGCCCGGGGTTCCTGTCTCCAGGATGGGGGTGGGGCGGGCGGGGCGCAGGGTGGGGGCGAGTACGGCGGGACGAACGCCTCAGGATCGCCCGCGCGCCGGACACTCCGCCGGCCGACCTGGTGCGCCGCCCGGTCACCGGTGGATGCGAGTCACCGTCGTCGGCCGCACCGATAGCGACCGGCACCCACGGGCACCGCCCCGTTCGGGTAGTCCACCGTGATCGCCCTCCCCACCGCTCCCAGGGGCGACCGGCTGGGAACAGCGGCCGCGGACCACCGAGCGCCACCGGTCGCGCGCTGGGCTCGCATACAAACCCGGCGCAACTCCCAGGTGGGCGACTACAGTCAGTGCTCTCGCGCGTTGAACTCCGCAATGCGTGGCGACAGTTCGAGGAGGCTCTCCACCCGGAAGGTGGGGAGCCTCTCCGCTTCCTCGGTGTGCCACTGGATCGTCGCCCACGGGCCACGCCGGATCAGCGCGGTGTGCATCCCGGCCGCGGCGCCTGGGCGGAGGTCGTTGTCGACGCGGTCGCCGACGTAGAGGATCTCGCCGGGCTCAGCGGGGACGACTTCGGCGAGCCGGTGGAAGAACGCCGGGGCGGGCTTGCTGGCGCCCCAGTCGTCGCTGGTGGCGATCAAGTCGACGACAGGGGTGAACAGTTCGCGGAGTATCCGGCCGGCGCGCACGGTCTGGTTCCCGGCGATGCCCAGCCAGAGCCCGTCCGCCCGGAGTGCGGCGAGGGAGTCGCGGACGTCGGGGTAGAGGTCGTCCTCCCCGAAGCGCTCGGGTTGTCCCGCCGCGGCCCGGCGTTCCCGCTCGGCGTCGAGGTCGAAGCCGGGCTGGAACTCCTGGAAGACGTCGCGGTAGTCGCGGCCCCGCGCGATGACGGCGCCGAACATGGCGGCGAACGTGTGGCGGGGGACGCCGAGCCAGTCGGCCCAGGTGCCGTACTCCCGCGTCTCGTCCACCAGGCATTCACCGACGTCGAAGACCACCGCGCGCATCACGGGCCCGACGATATCCGGCGGTTGGGCGTGCGGTGTTGGAGCGCTGTACGGGGAGTGGGCGGCGGCGCACCCGGGCACGGGTCGGCCCCGCCGGTGCGGGGATCGTTCGCGGCAGACATCTGTCGTCGTGCGCGACGGGCTGTCGGTCCCGCCATCGCGGTCGCCCTCCCCGCACGGCGCGGCCTCCTCGCCGAGCCGTCGCACAAGCATCCCTGTCCGCGCCCCCGTTGAACCGTTCCTCGCCCCGTCCCGTTGCCCTGTTCGCGGACGCTCATGTGAGGTCGGGGCGGTGGGCGGGGCGCGTGCACGGGAGGGCCGGCGCGTCGTTCTGGTCTCGTCGCCCTCGGGGTCGCGTGGGCCGGCTCCGTGGCGGTCGGTGCGGGGCGTGGGGTGAGAGGTCCGCGTCCGTGGGTTCCGGTCGTCCCCCTCAGTACCGTCCCTTGAGGAGTGACCTCCATGGCGTTCACCGTCCACCGCGCGAGAGCGCATCTGACCAGGCGTTCCGTCGGTATCGGCGCCGCCATCGGGCTTGTGCTCGGTACCGTCGGCGGCGGGATCGTGCTCAGTCAGCGGCCCGGACTCTCCCTGGCGGGCGACGCGGTGAGCGGCCGGATCACCGGTTTCGCCGACAAGTGCGTCGACGTCGACGAAGGCAACCCCGCGAGCGGCACCCGGGTTCAGCTGTACGACTGCAACGGCACCGAGGCCCAGCAGTGGACCAACCCGGGTGACGGGACCCTGCGGGCGTTCGGCAAGTGTCTGGACGTCCGGGACGGCAGCACGGCCGACGCCGCCGACGTCCAACTGTGGGACTGCAACGGCACGGCAGCCCAGCAGTGGGTGATCACCGAGGCCAAGGACATCGTCAACCCGGCCGCGGACAAGTGCCTGGACGTGCGCGCGTACAACAGCGCCAACCGCACGCCGTTGCAGATCTGGCCCTGCCAGGGCGCCGCCAACGAGAAGTGGAACGTGACGGCGGGCGGCTCCTCCTCGGCGCCCGCCCCTGAGCGTCCCGCGCCCGTCCCTGAGGGCGGTGACGGCGGATTCGTCGTCAGCCAGGCGCAGTTCGACCAGATGTTCCCGCACCACAATCCCGTCTACACCTACGAGGGGCTGCGGGCCGCGCTGAGCGCCTACCCGGCCTTCGCCACCTCGGGCGACGACGCCGTGAAGAAGCGGGAGGCCGCCGCCTTCCTCGCCAACGTGAACCACGAGACCGGCGGTCTGGTGCACGTCGTCGAGCAGAACACGGCCAACTACCCGGCGTACTGCGACGCGAGCCAGCCCTACGGCTGCCCGGCGGGGCAGGCCGCCTACTACGGCCGCGGCCCGATCCAGCTCAGCTGGAACTACAACTACAAGGCGGCGGGCGACGCGCTCGGCATCGACCTGCTGAACAACCCGGGGCTGGTGGAGAGCGACTCGTCGGTCGCCTGGAAGACCGGCCTCTGGTACTGGAACACGCAGTCCGGGCCCGGTTCGATGACCCCGCACGACGCCGTCGTCAACAACGCGGGCTTCGGCCAGACCGTCCGCTCCATCAACGGCGCCCTGGAGTGCGACGGCAAGTACCCGGCCGAGGTGCAGAGCCGGGTGGACTCCTACCTGGGCTTCACCCGGATCCTCGGCGTCGATCCTGGCGGCAGCCTCTCCTGCTGAGGAAGGCGGCGTTCCGGCCGCGCGGTCCGCACCCGCGGGCCCCGCGGCCGGGCGGCTACCCGCCGGCCGCCAGCGGGTTCGGCAACGGCAGGTAGCGGGCGTCGGCGCCGTCCGCGCCGGTCCAGCGCAGCAGCAGGTTGGTCTTGCCCGGCAGCGTCGGGGCCGTGAGCAGCGCGGCGGCCTCGGGCAGCCCGTGTCCGGCGAGGTGGCGGCGGGCGGCGGGCCACGGGTCGAAGCCGGGACGGTGTTCCGTGAGGGCGCCGGCGATCTCCATGAGGTTGTTGACGACCAGGCAGTAGACGAGCCGCTCCCAGCCCGCCTCCCTGGTGACGTCGGGCAGCAGTTTCACGCCTTCCGCGTCGCGGAACAGGGCCTGCGCGGGCAGTCCCGCCGCGTCCACGGCGACCAGGGTGTTCTGCAGGTGCGCCTCGATCACCACGCCGTGGTCGGCGAACGCCGTCAGCGCGGGCGGCACCACCTGCGCGAGGTACGCCTCCCACCAGGCCGCCGGGTCGGCCCGCTCCAGCGGGCTGCCGGGGAACCCCTCGACCAGGCCCGCCGCGAGCAGCGGGGTGGTGCCGGGCCGCAGATGGCCGCCGAAGCCGTCGCGGACCAGGACGGCGAGTTCCTCGAAGGCGAAGTCGGCGGTGCGGTGGCCGCGGTCGGCGAGCCAGGCGGCCGGTCCTGGCCCCGCGGCGAACGCGGCGCCCGCCGCGGTGTCGACGCGGCGGAGTTTCAGCAGGTCGTGGTGCCAGAGCCGGCGGATGTCGTTGGTGATGCGGACGTCGAGGCTGAACTTCAGGAAGAGGTCGCGGCCCGGCGTGTACACGGTGCGCACGGCGGCGGTCGGCCAGCCGTCGTCGGCGGTGGTGCCGAGGTGGATCAGACGGCCGTCGGCGAAGGCGTCCGCGAGCGAGTGGCCCACCAGGTCGAGCTGCCAGGGGTGGGCGGGCAACAGCCGGTAGCCGGGCGGGGCCGTGCCGAGGGCGTCGAGCGCGGAGGTGTCGCCGTCCTCGACGACGGTGTCCTCGCGCACCCCGAGCAGGGTCAGCGGGAACGCGGCGTACGCCTCGGGCGCGTACGGGAGCCAGCCCGCCACCGGGCCGCCGCCGCGCGCCTTGGGCGCCGGGTGGTAGGGGTGCCCGGTGAGGAGGGACTGCTCGGAGCGCCGGTACGGGTCGGCGGGCGGCGTCGCCGCGTCGCGCGCGGTGAGCAGCGCGGCCACCGCGGCGCGGCTGTCGGCGATCTCGGCGGGCAGCTCGTGGTGGGCGAGGCCGGTCCGCTCGCGCAGCTCGTCGGCGACGAGTTTGACCAGGTCGGCGTGGTCGAGCCGGTGCCAGTCGCCGTCGGCGAACACCTCGGGCTCGGTGGGTCTGCGGGTGCCGCGCACCCGCAGCAGGCGGTCGGCGCCCGGCAGCAGGTGCACCGGTCGCCCCGCGTCGCTCGGGCGGGGCAGGGCGACCTCGCGCAGGAGGCAGTTCAGCAGCGGGGCGACGGCGTAGGCGTCCACGCGGGCGGCGGCGTCACTGTCGGGCCGGGGCTTGGGTTCCACGCGCTTCCACTCGTTCCGTTCGTTCCGTGAGGTCCGTTCGGACGCCGACGATCAGTATGGATGCCGTCACCGCACGTTCGTGACGCCCGACCCGTACCCGAGGAGACTCCCCGTGCACCGTCCCCACCCGACCGAGTCCGACGTCGCCGCCGAGCTGGCCGTCGTGCGTCAGGACCTGGAGCCACGGTACGCGGCACAGCTGCCGGGCGCGCGGGCGGCCGTGCTGACCCGGCTGTGGCGGGCGCTCGCCCATGAGCCGTTGCCGTGGATCGGCGGCCGTAATCCAGGGCGGGACGGGCTCACCGTGCGGCTGCGGGACGGCCGGCTGCTGGAGGGCCCGGTGGCGGACCCGTACGCCACCGCCACCTATGTGCGGGCGGTGCGGCTCGACGGTGTCCCGCACGACCATCCGGCGCGGCTGGTCACCGAGCTGGGCATGCCGCACGGCACCGAGTTCGCGGCCGAACTCGCGCACAGCGTCGCCTCGTTGGCGCTGTCCCGGGCCGGGCAGGGAGCGGACGACGACGATCAGGAGGCGGGCGGCGACAGCGAGCCGGACGGTCGGCGGGAGCCAGGCGGTCAGCCGTCGGGCGGTGATCCGTGGCCGGTGGCCGACTGGGAGTGGGAGCAGCGGGTCGTGGACGGGCATCCGTACCACCCCAACTGCCGTTCCCGGCCCGGGTTCTCGGTGGCCGAGCAACTGGCCTACGGGCCCGAGCACCGGCCGCTTGTAGAGCTGGCGCTGGTGCCGGTGCCGGCGGCCGAGTGCCTGATGTCGGGGGTGTGGCCGCAGGAACTGCGGGACGGGGGAGAGCTGTTGCTGCCGGTGCATCCGTGGCAGGCGGCGCACGTCCTGAAGCGGGCCGGTGAACAGGCCGTCGTGGCGCATCCGTTGATGTCGCTCAGGACGCTCGCGGTGCCCGGTGGTCCGCATGTCAAGACGGCGCTGAGCGCCCGGCTGACGTCGTCCGTGCGGGACATCTCCGGGTACTCGATCGAGGTCGCGGCGGTGCTGTCGGAGTTCGCGGAGTCCCTGGCGGCCCGCTCGGAGGGGCTGTTGCACATGACGCGGACGCTGGGGGCCGCGACCGCGAACTCGCCTGATCTGGCGGCGGTGCTGCGCGAGTCGCCGCAGGTGTACGCGGACTGCGCGCGGGGTGAGCGGGTGGTGCCGGTGGCCGCGCTCGCCACCACACGGCTTACCGCATCCCCGGGCTGGCTCGCGGACTTCGCGCGGCTGGCGGTGACGGTGGGGCTCCGGCTCCTCGAACAGGGCGTGGCGCTGGAGGCGCACGGGCAGAACCTGCTGGTGGTGCTGTCCGCCGACGGCGCCCCGCTGCGGCTGGTCTACCGCGACCTCGCCGACATCCGGGTGAGCCCGGCGCGGCTGCGGCGGCACGGCATCCCGGTGCCCGAGCTGTCCGGACGGGTCGTCACGGATGACGAAACGACGTTGCGCCGGAAGCTGTTCGGCTCCCTGGTGGCCGGCGCGCTCGCCGCCACGGCGGGTTCGGCCCCCGCGCTGCGGGACGCGCTGGCCGCGGCGGTACGGGATCTGCCGCGCACCCCCGATCTGACGGCGCTGCTCGAAGAGGAGCTGCCCACCAAGGCGCTGACGCTGATGCGGCTTTCGCCCGGCACCCCGGGGGACCAGTGGACGGCACTGCCCAACCCCCTTCGCTGAGGGCCGTGTTCGGCCGGTCCTCGCCCCTGTGCTGACGACTCGTTTTGGAGCCCGGCGTCTTCGATCAATAGGATCCGCCGATGATCAGAAGACAACGGCTGGCGTCCGGGGCGCTCGCCCTGCTCGCCACTCTGGCGGCCGGGCTCGCGTTCCCCGGCGCTGCGGCGGCCGGCGAACCCACGGGCGAGAGCGCTCCGAAGGTCGACCTCGTCCTCGATGTCAGCGGGTCCATGCGGACCCGGGACATCGACGGCGGGACTCGGATGGCGGCGGCGAAACAGGCGTTCAACGAGGTCCTCGACGCGACACCGGAAGAGGTGGAGCTGGGCATCCGCACGCTCGGCGCCGACTACCCGGGCGACGACCGGAAGACGGGCTGCAAGGACACCGCGCAGCTCTATCCGGTGGGCCCCCTGGACCGCACCGAGGCGAAGTCCGCGGTGGCGACGCTCTCGCCCACCGGGTGGACGCCGATCGGGCCCGCCCTGCTGAAGGCCGCCGACGACCTGGACGCGGGCGACGGCTCGAAGCGGATCGTGCTGATCAGCGACGGCGAGGACACCTGCGCCCCGCTCGACCCGTGCGAGGTGGCGCGTGAGATCGCCGCCCGGGGTATCGGGCTGACCATCGACACGCTGGGCCTGGTGCCCAACACCAAGCTCCGCAAGCAGCTCAGCTGCATCGCCGAGGCGACCGGCGGCACCTACACCTCCGTCGAGCACACCGACGAACTCACCGACAAGGTGAACCAGTTGGTGGACCGGGCGGCCGACCCGGTGGTGACGCCGGTGGCGACCGAGGGGGCCGCGCAGTGCGCGAAGGCGCCCACGCTCAAGTCCGGCCTGTACACGGACCGCGAGGAGTTCTCGCAGCAGCGCTGGTACCGCGTGGACGTCAACCCCGGTCAGGAGCTGCGGGCTTCGGTGAGCGTGGCGTCCGACCGGGCGGTGAACCCGGACTACGGGCTGCTGCTGCGGGCGGTGACGACGCACGGCCGGGAGATCGTGCGCGGTGAGGCGGCGGGCAACGGCCGTACCGACGTGATCTCGACGGGCCTGCGCTACCCGAAGGCGGAGAGCGACGACGACGAGGCACCGGCAGAGTCGGTCTGCCTCCAGGTCACCAACGCGTTCTCGGCGCCGTCCGGCGTGAAGACCACGCCCGGTATGCCGCTGGAGCTGACCGTGGACGTGGTCGACGGCCCCTCGCAGGCCAGCGACGTGGCGGCCTTCGGGCTCGGCCGCGGCTGGTGGCTGCTCGGGGTGCTGGTCCTGGTCGGCTTCCTCGCCGGTCTGCTGTGGGGCTGGGTGTCACGCTGGCGGGTCGCGGTCTGGAGGACCAACTGATGCGGTTCACACGAGTGTTGAGCGTCGCCCTGCTGGCGCTCGGATGCGCGGCGGGTCCGGCGGCGGCCGACTCCTCGCCGTCGCCGAGCGCCTCGGACGGCGGCTCCGTGCCCACCCGGGCGGGCACGTCGTTCCGTACGGCGACCGAGATCGAACTGGACCAGCGGGCGACGGCGAGCGCCTCCGCGGGCGACTACCTGTACTGGTCGTTCGCGGCGGACGCCGAGCACCGTCCGACCGTGCGCGCGACGGTGAAGCTGCCGGACGCGCACACCGCGCAGACCTGGCAGGTCGACGTGTACGACGGTCTGCGGCGCCGTCAGGCCTGCCAGTACGGGGCGCAGACGCGCACCGCGGCGCAGGGCACCGCCTCCCTCGACCTGACCTGTGTGCTGCGCACGGTGCGGGCCTGGTCGGAGCCGTGGGCCGACGACCCGCTGCCGGGCACGTACTACGTCCGGCTGACGGCGATCGGGCTGCCCGCGTCGGACCTGGGGCTGCCGGTGTCGACGTCGGTCGAGGTCGGCGCCGAGAACATCGGCGGCGCGGCGGCGGTGGACGGCTCGCTCGCCCAGCCGCTGGTGCCCGGCATCGCGGTCACCTCGCGGCAGGACGACGAGGACACCTCGAAGAAGTCGGCGGTGCTGTCCAGCATCGAGCCGGACGGCGGCTGGTCCTCCGGCTGGTGGTCGAGCCGCTGGGTGTGGACCGGCGTGGGCGGGGTGCTGGCGGCGCTGGCCGGCATCGGCGGCTACGCCCTGACCCGGGGGACGGGACGCCCGTCGCGGATCCCGCCGGGTGCCTAGCGACCTGACGAACCCTCAGAAGGCCCGCCCGGTGCGGGCCTTCTGCGTCTCCCACGCCGGGACGGTCCCGGGCGTCGCCCCCGTCACGCGCCCCGCCCGGACGCCCCTCGCTGCCCCACCACCGATTCCCGGCTCCTCCCCCGCCGCGCCCCCGGCCCCTCAGACGTCCCGCAACAGTGCCTTCGCCAGCGGGCCTTCGCCGGTGACGGTGATCCGCCCGTCGCGCACGGCGTCGAGCAGCCCTGTCTCCCCGCGGCTGACGGCGGCGCAGGTGGCGGAGTCCACCGTCAGCCGGGCGTCGGGTTCGGTCGGCGCGGGTCCCTCGCCGTAGACGGGACCGTCCTCGGCGCCGACATGGAGGTGGAAGTCGCCTTCCTCCAGGCGCACTTCGACGAGACCGGTCCCTTCGAGGAGGCGCAGCAGCGGCAGCGCGAACCAGTGGGCGCGGACCGCGTCGGTGGGCCGCCGCTCCCCCAGCTCGGCCCGCCCCCAGCCGCTGAGCGCCACGAGGACGGGCAGCAACTCCCTTCCGCGCCCGGTCAGTTCGTAGACGTAGGCGGCGCCGGGCGGGGGCAGCCTGCGGCGGGTCGTGAGGCCGTCGCGTTCCATGTCCTTGAGCCGTGAGGCGAGGACGTCCGTGCTCACGCCCGGCAGATCCGCGTGCAGGTCCGTGTAGCGGCGCGGACCGGCGAGGAGTTCGCGGACGATCAGCAGGGTCCAGCGGTCGCCGACGACGTCCAGGGCGCGGGCGGCGGAGCAGTACTGGTCGTAGCTTCTGCGCGGTGACATGCGACGCAGTCTAGACATGTTGTTGGACTTTCCAAGCGGACACTTGGTAAAACCAAGCAACACAAGTTCTCTGAGGGGAAGCGGCGCATGGAGTTCCGGCAGTCGAACAAGCTCAGCGAGGTCTGCTACGAGATCCGCGGCCCGGTGATCGAGCACGCCGACGCGCTGGAGGAGGCGGGGCACAGCGTGCTGCGCCTCAACACGGGCAACCCCGCCCTGTTCGGCTTCGAGGCGCCCGAGGAGATCCTCCAGGACATGATCCGGATGCTCCCGCGGGCGCACGGCTACACCGACTCGCGGGGCGTCCTGTCGGCCCGGCGCGCGGTCGCCCAGCGCTACCAGGCGCTCGGTCTCGACGTCGACGTCGACGACGTCTTCCTCGGCAACGGCGTCTCGGAGCTGGTCTCGATGGCCGTCCAGGCGCTGATCGAGGACGGCGACGAGATCCTCGTCCCCGCTCCGGACTTCCCGCTGTGGACGGCGGTGACGACCCTGGCGGGCGGCAAGGCGGTCCACTACCTCTGCGACGAACAGGCCGACTGGTACCCCGACCTGGACGACATGGCGGCGAAGATCACCGACCGCACCAAGGCCGTCGTCATCATCAACCCGAACAACCCCACCGGCGCGGTCTACCCGAAGGAGATCGTCGAGGGCATCCTCGACCTGGCCCGCGTCCACGGCCTGATGGTCTTCGCCGACGAGATCTACGACCAGATCCTCTACGACGACGCCGTGCACCACTCGGCCGCGGCGCTCGCCCCCGACCTCGTCGTCCTCACCTTCTGCGGCCTCTCCAAGACGTACCGGGTGGCGGGCTTCCGCTCCGGCTGGCTGGTCGTCACCGGGCCCAAGCAGCACGCGCGCAGCTATCTGGAGGGCCTCACCATGCTGGCCTCCATGCGGCTGTGCCCCAACGCGCCCGCCCAGTACGCCATCCAGGCCGCGCTCGGCGGCCGGCAGTCCATCCGCGACCTGACCAGGCCGGGCGGCAGGCTGCACGAGCAGCGGAACGTGGCCTGGGAGAAGCTGAACGAGATCCCCGGGGTCTCCTGCGTGAAACCCAAGGGGGCGCTGTACGCGTTCCCGCGCATCGACCCCAAGGTGCATCCGATCGTCGACGACGAGAAGTTCGTCCTCGACCTGCTGCTGCGGGAGAAGATCCAGGTCGTCCAGGGCACCGGCTTCAACTGGCCGACCCCGGACCACTTCCGCATCCTGACCCTGCCGCACGCGGACGACCTGGAGGCGGCGATCGGCCGGATCGGGCGGTTCCTGAGCGGGTACCGGCAGTAGCCGCCACCCGAGACGCCCCGGCGTCCGGACGCCCCGCCGCGCGTGCCCCCGCGCGACGGGCGCCGTCGGCTCTTAGCCTCGAAGACATGGGTGATCTCTTCCTCGTCCGGCACGGTGAGACCGAGTGGTCGCGGTCCGGACGGCACACGAGCGCGACGGACGTGCCGCTGACCGAGACCGGCCGCGCCGAGGCGCGCCGGCTGGTGCCGCTGATCCGCTCGCACCGCATCGGCGCCGCGTTCGTCAGCCCGATGCAGCGGGCCCGTGAGACGGCCGAGCTGATCGGGGTGCACGACGCCCGGGTCGACGTGGACCTGCGCGAGTGGGACTACGGCGGCTACGAGGGCGTCACCACCGTCGAGATCCAGCGCACCAGGCCGGACTGGTTCCTGTTCACGGACGGCGTCGCGCCGGGGCCTCCCGAGCATCCCGGGGAGACCCCTGAGCAGGTCGGGGAGCGCGCCGACCGGATGCTCGCCAAGGCGGACGCGGCGCTCGCCAACGCCGAGGGGGTCGTGCTGCTGGTGGCGCACGGCCACTTCCTGCGGGTGCTCACCGCGCGCAGGCTCGGTCTGCCGCCGTCGGCCGGCGCCCTGTTCCAGCTGGCGACCGGCACGGTGTGCCGGCTGTCGACCGAGCACGGGCGCCCGGTGATCTCCGGGTGGAATGTCAGACCCCCGTCGTAGTCTGCGGGTGTGCCTGCCGACCAGGGAGGAGCACGCCGTGACCCGACCACCGACCGCGGCCCAACGCCGCCTCGTCGACGCCGCCGACCCCGTCACCGGACGGCTGCGCGGCACCCCGTCCCAGCTCGCGGCGCTGGTACGGCACGGGCTCGCCTTCCGGCACCCCCGCCCTCCCCACACCCACTTCCTGACACCGGCCGGGCACCGGATACGAGAGGGCGGCGGGGACGGGGGTGCGGGGGCGGGTGCGGGCGCTGGTGCGGCGGACGGAACGGCAGCGGGGCGGCCAGCCTCCGGTACCGGTTCCGACGGCGCGGCGGGCGGGGTGTTCGCCGCGCGGGTGGGCGGTGAGCAGGACCCGCCGGACGCCGGTCCCGCCCGGACGCGCGAGGTGCACAGCGCCTGGCAGGGGCTGCTGGAGCTGCGCCGGATGACCAACACGGACGGCGCGGTCGACCGGCCGTGCGGCTGGGAGCGAGCGCATCTGGTGCGGGCCGCCGCGCTCGCGCTTGAGGCGGCCGGTCACCGCCCGGCCGGGGCCGACCCGCCGGGCTACCGGGTGCGGGCGACCCCGCAGCCGGAGGCCGTCGCCGTCCACGAGCCGGACGCGACGGCGCTGCGGGCCTGCGCTGTCACCCTGGAGCGGGCGGGCTGGCAGGTCGGGGAGTACAGCGAGCCGCGCACCGGGACCCGCTATCTCCTGGCGTCACCGCGCCGGGTGTGAGCAGCGCGCCCGCTCGGGTCCGCCGGCACGGCACCGCACCCCGTCGCCGGCTGACCCGCCCGACCGCCGCTATCCGTCGGCCGGCGCCGGCGGGTGCCCGGTTCCGGTACCTGGGTGATCCGGGTGAGGGTCCTGGAACGCCCCCTTGTGGTCCGTCGCCCACTCCCGGTAGCTGCGCGCCGGCCGCCCCAGGACCTCCGTCATGTCCTCGGTGACGACGGCGTTGCCGCCCTCGCGGACGACGCGGGCGGCGAGCAGGAAGTCCCGCGCGTGGGCCTCGGGCAGCCCCGCCGCGCGGAACCGCGCCGCGTGCTCCTCGGGCGAGAGGTCGTGCAGGCGCACCGGGCGGCCGATGACGTCCGCGAGGACCGCCGCCTGCTCATGGGCGCCCAGCACCTCCGGTCCAGTCAGGGTGTAGGTGCGGCCCGTGTGCCGGGCGTCGAGGAGCGCGGCGACCGCGGCCTCGGCGAGGTCGCGCGGGTCGACGACGCCCTGCCCGCCGTCGCCCATGGAGTTCGGGACGGGGATGCCCTGGCTGATCGCCGGGGCCCAGCCCAGGGTGTTGGAGGCGAAGGAGGAGGGCCGCAGGATCGTCCACTCCAGGCCGCTCGCCCTGACGGCCTCCTCGCCGGGCAGGTGCCAGGTCCCGAACGAGCCGAGACGCGGGTCGCCGGTGGCGATGGCGGAGAGCTTCACGATCCGCCGAACGCCCGCCGCGCGGGCCGCCGCCACCAGACCCTGGTCGTACGGGCCGTCGTCGGGCCCGAACACGCCGACCAGGAAGGCGGCTTCGACGCCCTCGAAGGCGGCCGCGAGCGAGGCCAAGTCGCGGGGGTGGCCCGGCACCGCCCGCACGCCCTCGGGCAGGCTCGCCCGCGCCGGGTCGCGGGTCAGGGCGCGCACCGGCGCCCCGCGGGCCGCGAGGTGTCGTACGACGTCTGTACCTGTGGTGCCGGTGGCACCCGTCACGAGGATCATGGGCACCACGGTGCGCCGGGCGGGGGCGGGAACTCTTGGAGATTCCGGCAGGGTCCCGGGCGCCGGGCGGTGGCGCGGCGCGCTTACCGTGGAGGGGTGCCGAACACCGTGGTCCGACAGGCCCTGCCGACGCCCGAGGCGCTGCGCCCGTGGGTGGCCGGGATCGGCGCGCTGTCCGTGGACGGCGGGCCGACGGAGCCGTTCGCGCATCTGCCGGAGACGGCGACGAAGGTGATCGTGCGCACCGGGGCTGACGGGGTGCACGGCACGCTGGTGGTCGGGCCGCGCGCCCGTGCCCTGTACCGGCGGGGCGGGCGGCACGTCCGCTGTACGGAGGTGCTGCTCACGCCCGGGACGGTCCGCCCGCTGCTCGGGGTGTCCGCGGTCGAACTGGCGGGCAGGGCGGTGGCGTTGGCGGATCTTCCGGGGGCCGCGGCCGGCCGGCTCGCCCGTGACCTGGGGCGGCTCGGCCCGGCCGAGGCGGTGGCCGGGCTCGCCGAGGTGCTGCCCGAGCGGCTGGCCGCGGACAGCGACGGGCCCAGGACGGAGCTGCTGCGGGCCGGAGTGGCCGCGCTGTCGGTGAGGGCCGGGCACCCGCCGGGCCGGGTGAGCGAGGTGGCGCGGGAACTCGCCGTCAGTGAACGGCAGTTGCGCTATCTCTTCGCCGAGGGTGTCGGCCTGTCCCCCAAGCACTTCGCCCGGATCACCCGGCTCCGGGCGGTGCTCGACGGCGCGTCGACCGCCTCGTGGGCCGAACTGGCCGCCGCCACCGGCTACTTCGACCAGGCCCATCTGAGCGCCGATTTCCGTACGTTGATGGGGGTCCCGCCCCGCTCGTACGTCACCGGCAGGCTCCCGACGGCGGCGCTCTGTCCTTCGTCGGGACCGCGCTGAGGGAGCGGACGTTCAGCGGGCCGCCGCGATCTCCTCCCCCGCCTCCATGGGGTGCGTCACGTCCTGGGCGTCGCGCTGGTGGCCCAGGTGGTTGAAGACGAGGTTGAGGACGACGGCCGTCACACAGCCGGTGGAGATGCCGGAGTCGAGGACGATACGGGCCGTCTGCGGGAAGGCGTGGTAGAAGTCGGGGGCGGTGATCGGTATGACGCCGACCGCCAGCGAGACGGCGACGATCAGGATGTTGTTGTCCTTGTCGAGGCCCGCCCTGACCAGCGTCTGGATGCCGCTCGCGGCGACCGAGCCGAACAGCACGACCCCGGCGCCGCCCAGTACGGGGCGGGGCACCACGGCGATCAGGGACGCCGCCACCGGACAGAGCCCCATCAGCACCAGGAACCCGCCGCCGACCGCGACCACGAACCGGCTGCGGACGCGGGTCATCGCGACCAGCCCGATGTTCTGGGCGAACGCGCTGCACATGAAGCCGTTGAAGAGGGGGCTGAGGGCGGAGCCGAGGGTGTCGGCGCGCAGCCCGGCCGCGATGGTCCGCTCGTCGGCGGGGCGTTCCACTATCTCCCCCAACGCCAGCATGTCGGCGGTCGATTCGGTCATCGACACCACCATGACCACGCAGAGCGAGACGATCGCGGCGAGCTGGAACTGCGGTGCGCCGAAGTGGAACGGCGTGGGGAAGCCGATCACGTCCGCGTCCGCGACCGGCCCGAAGTCCGTGACGCCGAACGGGATCGCGACGACGGTGCCCGCGACGAGGCCGAGCAGCACGGCGATCTGTTTGACGAAGCCGCGGGTGAAACGGCGCAGCAGCAGCACGATGAGGAGGGTGGCGGCGGCGAGCCCGAGGTTGGTCTCCGAGCCGTAGTCGGGCGCCGTCGGGACCGGGCCCTGGGCCCAGCCGAAGGCGACCGGCAGCAGGGAGACGCCTATCAGGGTGATGACCGAGCCGGTGACGACCGGCGGGAAGAAACGTACCGCCTTCCCGAAGACGGGGGCGGCGACGAAGCCGAGGAGTCCGGCGACCATGACGGCGCCGAAGATGATCGGCAGCGCGTCGGACTTGTCGTGGGTGGAGGCGGCGATGGCGGTCATCGGGGCGACGCCGGCGAAGGTGACGCCGTTCACGAACGGCAGCCGGGCGCCGATCTTCCAGACGCCGATGGTCTGGAGGAAGGTCGCGAGGCCCGCGGTGAACAGGCAGGCGCCGGTGAGGAAGGTGAGGTCGGCGGCGGAGAGGCCGATGGCGGCGCCGACGATCAGGGGCGGCGCGACGACCCCCGCGTACATGGCGGCCACGTGCTGAAGGCCGGTCGTCGCCATCTTCAGGGCGGGGAGTTTCTCGTCGACCGGGTGGGTCGTGGCTAGCGGGTCGGGGGTCACAGCGGCTCCTCCGGGTGGGTGACGCGTCGGCTCTGACGCGGGTTTCTTGGAGGTGTTGCGTGTGGTCGTGCGGGACCGGTCGTACGTGGAGCGGGACGGTCGACCGTCGCGGGGCGCGCACGTCGGTGCGCGCCCCGGCCGGCCGCCGTGGGCCCGTCGCGGGTCCACGGCTACCGGCCGGGAGCCGTCCCTCCCGGCCGGAGCTGGATGTCCGCCCTGCCGCTCGTGGGCAGGGAAGCGCGGGTGCCGGCACCGCCGTCCCGGGTGGGGGCGGGGCGGCGGCGGGGGTCAGCCCCCGGCGGCCAGGGTCGCGAGCCGTCGGGCCTGGTCACGGGTGGCGCGGGCAATGGCGTCCTCGTCGACGTGCGTCAGGCGTCCGTCCTCGACGATCTGCTGGCCGTCGACGAACGACGCGGTGACCGGGGCCGCCGCGCCGAGGACCAGCGCGGTGACCGGGTCGGCGATGGAGGCGTGGGCCAGGGTGTCCATCCGCCACAGCACCAGGTCGGCGAGCTTGCCCGGCTCAAGGGAGCCGATCTCCGCTGCCCGGCCGAGGACTTGGGCGCCGCCGTAGGTGCCAAGACGCAGCGCCTGACGGGCCGTCAGGGCGGCTTCGCGGTGGGCGCCGAGGCGGTTGATGAGGAGCGCGTTGCGCAGTTCGGTGTGGAGTTCGCCCGACTCGTTCGAGGCGGTGCCGTCCACCCCGAGGCCGACCGGGACGCCGGCCGCGAGCAGGTCGGGGACCCGGGCGATACCGGCCGCGAGGCGGGCGTTGGAGGACGGGCAGTGGGCGACGCCGGTGCGGGTGCGGGCGAACGCGGCGATGTCGGAGTCGTTCATGTGGACGCAGTGCGCCATCCACACGTCGTCACCGAGCCAGCCGGTGGACTCGAAGTAGTCGGTGGGGCCCATGCCGAACAGTTCGTGGCAGAACTTCTCCTCCTCCACCGTCTCGGAGCCGTGGGTGTGCAGCCGCACGCCCAGCCGGCGGGCCAACCGGGCTCCCTCACGCAGGAGTTCGGTGGAGACGGAGAACGGCGAGCAGGGCGCGACGGCGATCTGGGTCATCGCGCCGAAGGAGGCGTCGTGGTGTTCGGCGACGGTCGCCTCGGTGGCGGCGAGGGCACCTTCGAGGGTCTCGACGGCGAAGTCGGGGGGCAGTCCGCCGTCCTTCTCGCTGCGGTCCATGGAGCCGCGGGCGAGGGTGAAGCGGACGCCCGTCTCGCGGGCGGCGCGGATGATGGCGCCGGAGAGGTCGCCCGAGCCCCTCGGGAAGACGTAGTGGTGGTCCATCGCGGTGGTGACGCCGCCGCGGGCCATCATGCCGAGCGAGCCCTGCGCGGCGGCGTACACCATGGGTTCGTCGATGCGCGCCCAGGTCGGATACAGCGCGACCAGCCAGTCGAAGAGGTTGTGGTCGGTGGCGAGGCCCCGGGTGATCCACTGGTAGAAGTGGTGGTGGGTGTTGACCAGGCCGGGGGTGAGGAGGTGGCCGGTGGCGTCGATCCGGCGGACGACGTTCTCCAGGCCCTCGGGGGCCCTGCCCGCGCCGACCGCCTCGATGCGGTTGCCCGCGATCACCACATGCCCGGTGGCGAACTCGGTGTCGTCGGCGTCGACGGTCGCGATCGCGCCGTTCTCGATGACGATGCGCTGGGCTGCTGCCATGGTTCGTCCTTTGCGCTGGAGTGGAGGGCACGGCAGGACCCGGAGGTTTTGAGTGCCGCGGCCGGGGGTCTCCCCGCCGGCCGCGGGTGCCGAGATGCGGTTGCTACAGGTTGCTGAGGTCCACCGGGATGCGCGGCTCGCAGCCGTCCCGCAGGACCGTCGCCTCGATCAGGCCGTAGGGGCGGTCGGCGGCGAGGTAGACCTCGTTGTCGTTCTTCAGCCCGAAGGGCTCCAGGTCGACGAGGAAGTGGTGCTTGTTGGGCAGGGAGAACCGCACCTCGTCGATCTCGGCGCGGTGCTCGATGATCCGCGACCCCATCTCGTACAGGGTCTGCTGGAGCGAGAGGGAGTACGTCTCGGCGAACGCCTGGAGCAGATGGGCGCGGACCTGCCGGTAGGACTCCTCCCAGTCCGGCATCTCCCGCTCGTCGTCGCTCCACGCGAACCGCCACCGGCCGCTGACCTCGGTGGCCAGGATGCGGTCGTACGCCTCGGGCAGCGTCGTGTACTTGTCCTTGACGTAGCCCCAGAACTCGGAGTCGGTCGAGTTCAGGACGGTGAGGTCCTTGAGCCCGGAGACGACCTCCCAGGACGTGCCGTCGTAGGTGATCTGGGTCAGCCGGGTCTCCTGGCCGCTGCGCACGAAGGAGTGCCGGGGCGCGTCGGCGGGGGCGTCGGCGCCGGGGGCGGCGATCCGCTCCCAGGAGTACTCCTCGACGCGGATGCGAGCGCTGTGGATCGACTCCTGCGAGGTCACGAAGTGCCGGGCCAGGTGGATGCCGAACTGCTCGGCGGAGGCCACGCCGTGCTCCTTGGCGAACGCGAACACCGTGTTCTTGGTGGTGTCGGTCGGCAGCACGTTGGCGTTGGATCCGGAGAGGTGGACCTCGTCCATGTCGCCGGAGAGCGCGACGGAGACGTTCAGGTCCTTGATGTGGTGGGTGGCGCCGTCCCGGGTGATCCTGACGACGCGGTTCTCGGCCTTGCCGTACTGGTTCTGACCCAGCGTCACCAGGCGTGCCTGGCGGGCGGGTTCGGTGCGGGCCGGGTGCGGGACGTCGGCGTGCGCAGGGCGGGCAACGTCGGTCATGTCTGCTAGCTCCCTCGGTATACGGAGTAGCCGAACGGGTTGAGCAGCAGCGGTACGTGGTAGTGCTCCCCGGGGTTCACGACGAAGGTGATCGCCACCTCCGGGAAGAACGCGCCGGCACCGCTGTCCCGATTCGCGGGGGCGTCCTGCTGCGCATCGGCTTGGTTCTGGGCTGCTGTCCCGAAGTACGCCTCGACCTCGAAGTCGAGCCGTACCCGGGTGGTTCCCTCCGGCAGCGCCGGCAGGTCCTTGCACCGCCCGTCCGCGTCGGTCGCGGAGCCGCCGAGCGCCTGCCAGTCGGCGGTCGGGCCGCCGCGGGCGGCGAGCCTGACCGTGACGCCGGCGGCGGGGCGGCCGGCGCTGGTGTCCAGGATGTGCGTGGACACCGAGGCCGTGGTGCTGGTGCTCATGCTGGTCTCAGTCCTCTTCGACGAGTCGGGCGAGCCGGATACGGTTGATCTTGCCCAGCTCGGTGCGGACGATCGCGCGTTCTCGCTCCGGCGCGTTGCCGATCCGTTCCCTGACCGCGTCGCGCATCCGCTCGCCGGTCAGTCCGGTGGCGCAGATCAGGAAGACATGGCCGAACTTCTCCTGGTAGGCGAGGTTCAGTTCGAGCATCTCGGCCTTCAGCGCCTCGGAGGCGCCCGCCATGCCGCGCTGCTCGCGGGCGGAGGCGGGGTCGCCCGGCTTGGGGCGGCCGATGGGCGGGTGCCCGGCCATCGCCTCGGCGAGGTCGTCGGCTGTGAGGTCGGCGGTGGCGGCGTCGCTCTCCGTGCGGAGGGCGTCGAGGGTGGGGTAGGGGCGGGCGGCCAGCAGCCGCTTCGCCCAGGTGGCGGAGGCGCACGCCTCGGTGAGGACGGCGAGGGCCGCGTGGTCCGCCAGGTCGTTGAACCGGGCCAGGCCCGGGGGCGTGGAAGTCGACGTCACGGGAGCCTCCGTGGCCGCGAACGGCCGTCGTGCTGAACGGGCTGCGGATAGCTAACGCCCTCGAAAACACGCCGTCAACACTTTGTTGAAAATTCCTGGTTACCTCTCGGAGAGGTGGCACGGCCGTTCACCGGAGCGGGCCCAGGCCCGCCGGACGCCCCGCCCAGAGCGCCCGCGCGCCTTGCCCCGACGGCCCGCGGACCCCGCGGTCGCCCCTCCTCGGACCGGGATGCCGGCCGCCCGCCGACCCGGACGCCGCCCGCCCGCGCACGCACATTCCGGCCACCCGCGACGGCGACCCGGACCGCCCGCGAACCCGGCTAACGGCCCCTGCCGCGCACCCGCCGGCAGAGCGCGGACCAGGACCGGAATCCCGGCCTCCCGCGCGTCGACCGCCCGCCCCCGTCCGCCCCCGTCCTGCCTCAGACGCCCTTCTCGCGGTTGAGGTAGTTGTAGACGGTGAAGCGGCTGACGCCGAGGGCGCTCGCCACCGTTTCCACTCCGTGGCGCACGGAGAAGGCGCCGCGCGCCTCCAGCGCCCTGACGACCTCCTGCTTGGCCTTGCGGTCGAGGTCGGCGAGGGGCTTGCCGCGGGCGCGCTCCATGGCGGCCAGGATGTGGTCGAGGGAGTCGGCGAGCTGCGGCAGCCGTACCGCGACCGCCTCGGCGCCCTCCCAGGAGAGGACCACGTCGTCGGGTCCGGCCTCGCCGGGCGGCACCATCTCCCCGCCCATCGCGTCGACCAGCGGTTTCACCGCGGCGAGGAAGGACTCGTGGCCGGCTCGGGTCACCTGCCGTCCTCCCCGACCACGTTGACCTGGAGCGAGATCCGGGTGGCGCCCGCCTCCAGGCTCCGCCGCAGCAGCGTGTCGACGGCGCCGAGCACCGCGTCGGCCGCGCCCTCCGCCGTGTTGCCGAACGGCCCCACGTCCACCGCGTCGAGCGCGGCCGACTCGATGACCTCGCGGGCGACCAGCGCGTGCGCCGGTGCCTCGTCGAGGTCGAAGGGTTCGGTGGTGAACTCCACCCGCAATCGCATCCTGCCCCCAAACGGTCCTGGCCTGCGCGTCCGCCCGGATCGCCCGCGGTGAGGCCACACGGGGACGGCACCCGGGGGCGCCCAGCGACTCTAGCCGAAGGCCGCGCGCCCGACGGGAGCGGCGAGCGACGGGCGAAGCGGCCCTGACCTCTTGACAAGCCTCCCCTCTCGACGGCAATCTTCCGTTAAGCAGAAACAAACTTCCGCAATATGGAATTACCGAACGGCGGAACGACGACAACGGAAGGGAGCGCGGCCCCGATGGGATTCGCAGACCAGCGCTTCAACGTCAACCTGTCGATCCTCTTCACCGAACTCCCGCTCCTGGAGCGCCCCGCGGCCGCCGCCGCGGCCGGTTTCTCCGCGGTCGAGCTGTGGTGGCCCTGGGTCGACTCCCCCACCCCCGAGCGGTCCGAGCTCGACGCCCTGAAGCGGGCCGTCGAGGACGCGGGCGTCCAGCTCACCGGCCTGAACTTCTACGCCGGCCGGCTGCCCGGCCCCGACCGCGGCGCCCTGTCGATCCCGGGCGAGGAGTCGGAGCGGTTCCGCGCCAACATCGACGTGGCCGCCGACTTCGCCCGCTCGCTCGGCTGCACGGCCCTCAACGCGCTGTACGGCAACCGCGTCGACGGCGTGGACCCGGCCGAGCAGGACGCGCTGGCGCTGGCCAACCTGGTCCTCGCGGCCCGCGCCGCCGACCGGATCGGCGCCGTCCTCCTCGTCGAGGCGCTCAACCTGCCGGAGTCGCCGCGCTACCCGCTGGTGTCGGCGCCGGCCGCCGTCGAGGTCGTCGACCGGGTCAACGAGGCGTCCGGCCTCGGCAACGCGCGCTTCCTGATGGACCTTTACCACCTGTCCATGAACGGCGAGGACCTGCCGGCCGTGATCGAGCGCTACGCGTCCAGGACCGGCCACGTACAGATCGCCGACAACCCCGGCCGGGGCGCACCGGGCACCGGCACCCTCCCCCTGGAAGACCTCCTCGACCGGCTGGCGAAGGCCGGTTACGAGGGCTGGGTGGGTCTCGAGTACAAGCCGGGCGACCGCCCGAGCGCCGAGTCCTTCGACTGGCTCCCGCGCACCGCCCGCTGAACTCCCCGCCCAGGCACCGCAGTCAGAGAGGTACCCCGACATGAGCACGCTCCCCCGCATCGCCTGGATAGGTCTCGGCATCATGGGCTCCCCCATGTCCGAGAACCTGATCAAGGCCGGTTACGACGTCACCGGCCACACCCTCGAGCAGGACAAGCTGGACCGGCTGACCGCCGCGGGCGGCACCGCGGCGGCCTCGATCGCCGAGGCGGTGCGGGACGCCGACGTCGTCATCACGATGGTGCCCGCCTCCCCGCAGGTCGAGGCCATCGCGTACGGCCCCGACGGCATCCTCGCGCACGCCCGTTCCGGCGCCCTGCTGATCGACATGTCGTCGATCACCCCGCAGACCTCGATCGACCTGGCGAAGGCCGCGCGGGAGAAGGGGATCAGGGTCCTGGACGCGCCCGTGTCCGGCGGTGAGGCCGGGGCCGTCGAGGCGGTCCTGTCCATCATGGTCGGCGGCGAACAGGCCGACTTCGACGCGGCGAAGCCGATCCTCGACGCCCTCGGCAGGACCATCGTGCTCTGCGGTCCGCACGGCTCGGGCCAGACCGTGAAGGCCGCCAACCAGCTGATCGTCGCCGTGAACATCCAGGCGTGCGCGGAGGCCGTGGTGTTCCTGGAGAAGTCGGGCGTGGACCTGAAGGCCGCGCTCGACGTCCTCAACGGCGGGCTGGCCGGCTCCACCGTGCTGACCCGCAAGAAGGACAACTTCCTGGCCCGCGACTTCAAGCCGGGCTTCCGGATCGACCTGCACCACAAGGACATGGGCATCGTCACCGAGGCGGCCCGCACGGTCGGCGCCGCGCTGCCGGTCGGGGCCGTGGTCGCCCAACTCGTCGCGAGCCTGCGGGCGCAGGGCGACGGCGGGCTCGACCACTCGGCGCTGCTGCGGTCCGTGGAACGCCTGTCCGGCAGCCAGGTCTGAGCGGCGCCCACCACACTTCCGGGCGGCGCAGGCGCTGACATCTGTCCTGTCGCGCCCAGGCGTCGGCGCCGCCCGGAATCCCACCACCCGAATCCCGGGTCCCCGCAGGGAAGGGGACGACGGGACGACGGTGACCCGTCGGTTCCCGCGGGGGAGCCGACCCACGAACAGCCCGCACGGACGGCCGGCCCGGATGAGGGGTGACCGGCCGGACGGAAGCGGGCGGGGCGAGGGCCGCGGCGGTACGTGAGCCAGTGCGGTGGTGAAGGCCCGGATCTCCTTCCTCGACCTGAGAGGAACGAGACCCGGCGCCGTCACGGCCGCCGCGGTCCCTGCCACTTCCCGATCCCGTCCGGCGGCGCGAACGACCTGTCGCGCCCAGCCTCGCGCCGTCGGACGGCACCACCTCCCCTCCCCACCGGCCAGGGCGCCGGACGCGGTTCCTCCCGCGTCCGGCGCCCTTCCCTGTGCCGCGACGGCCGCGGCACCACGACCACGAGGGCGGCCCGTCCACCGGACGGGCCGCCCTCGTACGCCGTGCCGCGCGCTCAGACCTTCAGGGTCCTGATCGACGTCGGCGCGTGGCCGGGCTCGGTGGCGACCTCCTCGAACTCGACGACGGCGGAGATGTCGTTGGTGGTCGACATCGCGATGTTCGTGACCCGCTCCAGGATCGCCTCGACGACGACCGGCACCCGGAACTCGGCGGCGAGCTTCTTCGCCTGCTCGAAGGCGGCTCCCAGCTCACCCGGGTCGGTCACCCGGATCGCCTTGCAGCCGAGGCCCTCGGCGACCTTGACGTGGTCGACGCCGTACACGCCCAGCTCGGGCGAGTTGACGTTCTCGAACTCCAGGTTGACCTGGAAGTCGATGTCGAAGGCCCGCTGCGCCTGGCGGATCAGGCCCAGGTAGGAGTTGTTGACCAGGACGTGCACATAGGGGATGCGGTGCTGCGCGCCGACCGCCAGCTCCTCGATCATGAACTGGAAGTCGTAGTCGCCGGAGAGCGCGACGACCTGCGCCTCGGGGTCGGCCTTGGCGACGCCGAGCGCGGCCGGGATCGTCCAGCCGAGCGGGCCGGCCTGGCCGCAGTTGATCCAGTGCCGCGGCCTGAAGACGTGCAGCATCTGGGCGCCCGCGATCTGCGAGAGGCCGATGGTGGAGACGTACCGGGTCTCCGGTCCGAACGCCTTGTTCATCTCCTCGTAGACCCGCTGCGGCTTGATGGGGACGTCGTCGAAGTGGGTGCGGCGCTGGAGGGTCGCCTTCTTCTCCTGGGCGAGCGCGGCCCACGCCGAGCGCTCCTTGAGCCGCCCGTCCGCCTTCCACTCCCGCGCCACCTCGACGAAGAGCTGGAGGGCCGCCTTGGCGTCGGAGGCGATGCCGAACTCGGGGGCGAAGATCCGGCCGATCTGGGTGGGCTCGATGTCGACGTGCACGAAGGTGCGGCCCGCCGTGTAGACGTCGAGCCTGCCGGTGTGCCGGTTGGCCCAGCGGTTGCCGATGCCGAGGACGAAGTCGGACTCGAGGAACGTCGCGTTGCCGTAGCGGTGCGAGGTCTGGAGGCCGACCATGCCGGCGTTCAGCTCGTGGTCGTCGGGCAGCAGGCCCCAGCCCATCAGGGTCGGGACGACCGGCGTCCCCGTCAACTCGGCGAACTCGACGAGGAGTTCGGCCGCGTCCGCGTTGACGACCCCGCCGCCGGCCACGATCAGCGGGCGCGCGGAGGCGTTGAGCAGCGCGAGCGCCTTCTCGATCTGGGCGCGGCTCGCGGTGGGCCGGTAGACGGGCAGCGGCTGGTACGTCTCGGGGTCGAACTCGATCTCCGTCTGCTGGACGTCGATCGGCAGGTCGATCAAAACGGGTCCTGGGCGCCCCGAGCGCATCAGGTGGAACGCCTGCTGGAAGGCGCCGGGGACCTGCGCGGCCTCCAGGACGGTGATCGCCATCTTGGTGACGGGGCCCGCGATCGACGCGATGTCGACGGCCTGGAAGTCCTCCTTGTGGATCACCGCGGTCGGGGCCTGTCCCGTGATGCACAGGATCGGGATCGAGTCACCGAGGGCCGAGTACAGGCCGGTGATCATGTCGGTGCCGGCCGGCCCCGAGGTGCCGACGCAGACGCCGATGTTGCCCGGGTGGGTGCGGGTGTAGCCCTCGGCCATGTGCGAGGCGCCCTCGACGTGCCGGGCGAGCGTGTGCTGGATGCCTCCTGCGGCCTTGAGCGCCGCGTAGAAGGGGTTGATCGCCGCGCCGGGGACACCGAACGCGTTCCGGACGCCCTCACGCTTGAGGATCTCAACTGCCGCGCGGGCAGCGGTCATTCGAGCCATCGAGTACTCCTGGTCGGCCTGTCGGAATCGCACTCCCGTCGCGCCCCGCGGTGAGATTATCTTCCGTACTTTTTCCGTATCATGGAAAGTAACTTCTACTATCTGGAAACAATGTAGGGGGAGGCCGAAAACCCGTCAAGAGACGGGCAAGCGGCCACGACGGGAGGGACGGAGGAGGAGCATGGGGGTGCGGTCCTGTTGCGACGCCCGTCAGCGGCGTCCTGTCGCGACGCCTTGGAGTGGGCCATGCCCGAGAGCGTGCCGGTGCTCTGCCCGGCCTGCCGACGTCGGCACCGGTACGGCGCGCCGTCCTACCCGTGCGTGTGCGGCGCCCCGGTCGCGCCGCCGCTCGATCCGCACGCGACGCCCGTGGTGGTCGGGGACCGGGTGTGGGACGAGGACTGGATCGCCGTGCGCTGCGCGTCCTGCGGACGCCAGGACCAGTGGCCGCACCCGGAACTGGGCTGCCCGTGCGGCACGTCGCTGCGCATACCGGTGGCCGAACGCGCCGGCCCGCCCGAGGAGGGCGTAAGCGCGGAGCCCGGGGAGGACGGCGAGAGCGGCCCGGAGGACGGGAACGGTGAGGGCGGCGGGGGCGGCGAGAGCGGCCCGGACGGCGGGAAGGGCGGGCGTCCGGTTTCCGGGCCGCCGGTCTCCGGCACCCCGCGCCGGGCCTTCCAGCCGGTCACCATCCGTACCGCCCGGGACGCCGTGACGGCCGCCGCGCTGTATCTGCGGTGGCTCGGCTACCAGGACATCCGGCGGGCCGACCAGCGGCCGCCGTCCGGCATAGGTCTGGCCGCGCGCGGCCTGCTCGCGCAGGTCGACCCGACCGTGCACCCGGCCTCGCCGCGGGACGTGGAGTGCCTGTGGCTGACGGCGATGACGGAGTCGGCGGAGTGCGTCTACTTCTCCCTCGCCGGGTACGCCGAGGACGCCCGCCACCGCGCCGACGACCTGGGCGTGCCCCTCTTCGTCCTGGACCTCACCGGCACCCCGCAGCCGGTCAACGGCCTCGCGGACGAGCTGGGCGCCACGGACCCCGACTGACCCCGTGCGCGGCCCCTCCGGCGGCTACCGCGTGGCGTACCGCTCCCGCAGCTCGACCTTGCGCACCTTCCCCGACACCGTCATCGGGAAGGCGTCCAGGACGCTCAGCCGGGTCGGCGTCTTGTAGTGGGCGAGCCGGCCGTCGCAGTAGCCGCGCAGCTCGTCGAGGGTCGGCGGGTCGGCCGGGTCGCGCGGCACGACGCAGGCCAGGACCTCCTCGCCGTACCGCTCGTGCGGGACGCCGACGACCTGGACGTCCGCGACCTTCGGGTGGCCGTGGAGGAACTCCTCTATCTCCCGCGGGTAGATGTTCTCGCCACCCCGGATGATCATGTCCTTGATGCGGCCGACTATCTCCACATAGCCGTCCTCGCGCATCAGGGCGAGGTCGCCGGTGTGCATCCAGCGGCCCTGGTCGACGACCTCGGCGGTCTTCCCCGGCTCGTTCCAGTAGCCGAGCATCACGCTGTAGCCGCGGGTGCACAGCTCCCCCGCCTCGCCGCGCGGCCTGGTGGTCCCGGTGGCCGGGTCGACGACCTTGACCTCCAGGTGGGGCAGGACCCGGCCGACGGTGCCCGTGCGGTGGTCGAGGTCGTCGTCCCTGCGGGTCTGGAGGGAGACCGGGGAGGTCTCCGTCATGCCGTAGCAGATGGAGACCTCGGCCATGTGCATCTCGGCGACCACCCGCTTCATCACCTCGACCGGGCAGGGCGAGCCCGCCATGATGCCGGTCCGCAGCGACGACAGGTCGTAGCTGTCGAAGTCGGGGAGGTTCAACTCCGCTATGAACATGGTGGGGACGCCGTACAGGGAGGTGCAGCGCTCCTGCCCGACCGCCTCCAGGGTGGCCCGCGGTTCGAAGGACGGCGCCGGGATCACCACGCAGGCGCCGTGCGAGGTGGCCGCGAGGTTGCCCATCACCATGCCGAAGCAGTGGTAGAAGGGCACCGGCAGACAGATCCGGTCCTGCTCGGTGTAGGCGATCGACTCCCCCACGAAGTACCCGTTGTTGAGGATGTTGTGGTGGGAGAGGGTGGCGCCCTTCGGGAAGCCGGTGGTGCCCGAGGTGTACTGGATGTTGATGGGGTCGTCGCAGGACAACCCGGCCTGCCGGGCGCGGAGTTCGTCCTGCCGGTCGGCGGTGCCCAGCGCGGTGAAGGCGGCCCAGCCCGGGTCGCCGATGTAGACGGCCCGCCGCAACTGCGGGCACGTCGGGCGGACTTCGTCGACCATCGCCCGGTAGTCGCTGCCCTTGTGGCTCAGCGACGCGAACAGCAGCGAGACGCCCGCCTGTCGGAGGACGTACCCGACCTCGTGGGTGCGGTAGGCCGGGTTGATGTTCACCATGATCGCGCCGACCCGGGCGGTGGCGTACTGGACGAGCACCCACTCGGCGCAGTTGACCGCCCAGATCCCCACCCGGTCGCCCTGTGCGACGCCGTCGGCGAGCAGCGCGCGGGCCAGCCGGTCGACGTCGGCGGCGAACTCCCGGTACGTCCAGCGGCGTTCGGACGGCACGTCGACGAGCGCCTCGCGGTCCGGCCAGGCGGCGACCGCCCGGTCGAGGTGGGCGCCGATGGTGTCGCCCAGCAGCGTCGTGGCGCTCGTCCCGTGCGCGTAGGACGGTATCGCCGTCACCTGAAGTCCTCCTCGCGGTACTCGTCGGTGGAGCCGGCCGCCGTCGCCTCGCGCAGCTCGATCCGGCGGATCTTGCCCGAGACGGTCTTGGGCAGCGGGGCGAACTCGATGCGGCGGATGCGCTTGTAGGGCGCGAGGACCTCACGGGCGTGCTCGAACAGCACCTTCGCGGTGTCCGGTCCCGGCTGCCAGCCCTCGGCGAGGACGATGTACGCCTTAGGCACCGCGAGCCGCACCGGGTCGGGCGCGGGCACCACGGCCGCCTCCGCGACCGCCTCGTGCTCCAGGAGCGCGCTCTCCAGCTCGAACGGGCTGATCTTGTAGTCGGACGCCTTGAAGACGTCGTCGCTGCGGCCGATGTAGGTCAGGTAGCCGTCCTCGTCGCGGGAGGCGACGTCGCCGGTGCGGTAGTAGCCGCCGGCCATCGCCTCCGCCGTCCGGTCCGGGTCGCCGTGGTAGCCGGTCATCAGGCCGACCGGGCGGGTGGACAGGTCGAGGGCGATCTCGCCCTCGGTGGCGCCCGGCGCTCCGCTGATCGGGTCGAGGAGGGTGACCCGGTAGCCGGGGCTCGGGCGGCCCATGGAGCCCGTCTTCAGCTCCTGGCCCGGACTGTTGGAGACCTGGACGGCGGTCTCGGTCTGTCCGAAGCCGTCGCGGATGGTGACGCCCCAGTTCCGTCTGACCTGTTCGATGACCTCGGGGTTGAGGGGTTCGCCCGCGGCCAGCGCCTCCCTCGGCGGGGTGCGCAGTTGGGTCAGGTCGGCCTGGATGAGCATGCGCCAGACAGTCGGTGGCGCGCAGAAGGTGGTGACGCCCGCGCGGTCCATCTCGGCCATCAGGCGGACCGGGTCGAAGCGGGTGTAGTTGTGGATGAAGACGGTCGCCTCGGCGTTCCACGGCGCGAACAGGTTGGACCAGGCGTGCTTGGCCCAGCCGGGCGAGGAGATGTTGAGGTGGACGTCGCCCGGACGCAGCCCGATCCAGTACAGGGTGGCCAGATGGCCGATCGGGTACGAGGTGTGGGTGTGCTCGACGAGCTTGGGGCGGTCGGTGGTGCCCGAGGTGAAGTAGAGCATCAGCGGGTCGTCGGCGAGGGTCGGGCCGTCGGGCACGAACGCGTCGGTGGTGGCGTAGGCGTCCTCGTACGGCTCCCAGCCGTCCTCGGGCAGGCCGCCGACGGAGATCCGGGTCCAGCCGCCGGGCACGTCGGCGAACTTGGCGGTGTCCTCGGCGCGCGCGATCACGTGCTTGACCCGGCCGCGGGCGACCCGGTCGCGCAGGTCCGCGGGGCCGAGCAGCGGGGTCGCGGGGACGACGACGGCGCGCAGCTTCATCGCGGCCAGCGCGGTCTCCCACAACTCGGCCTGGTTGCCGAGCATGACGAGGATCCGGTCCTCGGCGGCGACGCCCCGCGCGCGCAGCCAGCAGGCCACCCGGTCGGAGCGGGCGGAGAGTTGGGCGAAGGACAGCTTCAGCTCGGAGCCGTCCTCCTCGACGATGTGCAGGGCGGTGCGGTCGTTGCCGTCGGCGATGGCGTCGAACCAGTCGAGCGCCCAGTTGAAGTGTGCGGGTCGGGGCCAGTCGAAGCCCTCGTACGCCGTCACGTAGTCCTCGCGGTGCTCCAGTAGGAAGTCCCGCGCGCTACGGAAGGCCTCCGTCGCCGTCGTCATCTGTGCTCTGTCCTCCTCATACCGGACCATTGCCGGGCGGCTCTCTGTCATCGTGTAATCCGTGATGCACGTCTCACTACCCCCGGACGGGGGTGTGGCCGCGGGAAAGGGCGAGCGGGTGACAGGTGATGCGACGGGGGCGGTGGAGATTCACACCGCGTTGCTGCGGCTTCGGCACACCACGGGTCTGCCGGTCGCCTTCGGCGGCCTGGTGGAGTCGGGCGGTCCCCGGATACGCATCAGTGAGCTGTGCGGCACGGCCACGCCCGCGCTGAGCGCCCTCGCGGTGACCGCGGGCAACGGCCTCGGCGGCAAGGCGGTCGCGCTGGCCAGGCCGTGCGCGGTGACGGACTACTCGGCGTCGCGGCAGATCAGCCACGAGTACGACGTCCCGGTGGCGGCCGAGGGGTTGCGCTCGGTGCTCGCGGTGCCCGTGGTGGTGCGGCGGCGGGTGCGCGGGGTGCTGTACGGGGCGCTGCGCACGGCCGAGCCGCTGGGTGACCGGGCGCTGGGCGCGGCGATGGCGGCGGCGCGGGACGTCGAACAGGCGTTGGTGGTGCGGGAGGAGGCGCGCGGGCTGCTGGTGGCCGCGCAGTCGGCGTCCGAGCCGGATCTCGCGGCGGGCGCGGTGCGCGAGCAGGTGCGGGAGGCGCACGCGGCGCTGCGCGCGCTGGCCCCGCGGATCGCGGATCCGTCGCTGCGGGCCGAACTCCTCGACGTGTGCGGGCTGCTGGCGCCGAGGTCGCGGGTGCCTGGGCCGGTGCTCGCGCCGCGTGAGCTGGATGTCCTGTCGTGGGTGGCCGCGGGGGCGACGAACGCGCTCGCGGCGGAGCGGCTCGGGGTGCGGGCGGAGACGGTGAAGGGGTATCTCCGGTCCGCCATGCGGAAGTTGGGGGCGCACACCCGGGGTGAGGCGGTCGCGGCGGCGCGGCGGGCGGGGGTGTTGCCGTAGGTGTGCCAGGACCCGGGCGTGGGCATTCTATTCATTCGGGCGTGCTTTGAATTTCCCTATGCCCGGCCGCTGTTATATCCCTCACCATGCGGTCCGTCCGAATTTCAATGAGACGTTGCCTAGAATTTGGCCCGGACACGACACGCGGAGGGAGCGGTGACCGTGCGACGGGACTTCAAGGAGCCTGCCAGATGCCGCCCCGACCTGGTCATCGGCAGGGACGAGCTGTTCGGCGCGGCACACGAGCAGCTCGCCCGCGGCGGCAGTGTGCTGCTCCACGGGCCCGCCGGAATAGGAAAGTCGACCGTTCTGCGGGCATTGGCCGCGCAATACGGGACCGCGGCCCGCACCGTGTTGCGCTGCTCGGCGACCGAGTCCGAATCCCACCTTCCCTTCCTGGCCCTCGCCGACCTGCTCGGCCTGGTCCTCGACGAGGTCTCCGAACGGCTGCCCGCCGCCCAGCGCACCGCGCTCGAGTCCGCCCTCACCGGACGCGGCGAGTCCACCCTCCAGCGCGACGGCCTCGCCCTGCGCCTCGCCGTGCTCTCCGCGCTGCGCGCGCTGGCCGCCGAGGGCCCGGTCCTGATCGTCGCCGACGACCTCCAGTGGCTCGACTCGGCCAGCGCCGAACTCCTCGGCTTCGCCGCCCGCCGCCTCGGCGACACCCCGGTCCAGATGCTGTGCGCGGTACGGACCGAGGGACAGGAGTACGACCGTCATCTACGCGCGTCCCCGCCCGACACCCTGGCCGTCAGGCTCGGCCCGCTCTCCGGCTCCCAGGTCTCCTCGCTGCTCGACCACCGCGGCTACACCGGCCTGCCCCGCTCCACCGTCCGGGACATCCACCGCACCAGCGGCGGCAACCCGCTGTTCGCCCTCGAACTGGGCCGCGCCCTCGCCGAGAGCCCCACCCCACCCCGGCCGGGCGAGCCGCTGCCGGTGCCGACCTCGCTGCGCGCCCTCGTCCTCAACCGCCTCGGGATGCTCTCCGCCGAGGCCCGCCGCACCCTCCTCGTCGCCAGCGCCGGCGCCCGCCCCACGCTGGCCCTGCTGCGCGCGGCCGGCCGGGAGAACGCCGAGGCCGAGACCGCCCAGGCCGCCGAACTCGGCCTGCTGGCCACCGAACCCGAAGGCCCCGCGGTGCGGTTCGCGCACCCGCTGATCTCGGCCGCGCTCTACGCCGAGGCCCCGGCCCAGGACCGGCGGGCCGCGCACGCCGCGCTCTCCACCGCAGCCTCCGACCCCATCGAACGCGCCAGGCACCTGGCCCTCGCCATCACCGGCACCGACCCGGAGGCCGCCGCCCGGCTCGCCGAGGCCGCCGACCGGGCCCGGGACCGGGGCGCCCCCTCGGTCGCCGCCTCGCTCGGCCTGCTCGCCGCCCGGCACACCCCGCCCGACGGCGAGCCCGGCCCCGACGACCACCGGCTCCAGGCCGCCGAGGACGCGATCACCGCGGGCGAGGTCGACCTCGCCCGGGACATCGCCCACGAGGTGCTGACCCGCGCGAGCGCCCCGACCGACCGGGTGCGGGCCTGGATGGTGGTGATCGAGGCGGCCGGGCAGGCGCTCGGCGAGGTCGACACCGTCTACCCGCAGGCCCTCGCGGACGCGGGCGACGACCCGCGGCTGCTCGCCCTGGTCCGCTACCAGCTCGCCTGGCGGGCCCTGGTCGTCGAGGGCGACTTCGCCGAGGGCCGCGAGGAGGCCGCGCACGCGGCGGAGCTGGCGGCCCGCGCCGCCGACCGGCGCACCGAACTCCTCGCGCTCGCCTTCCAGGCCCAGACCGAGACCCTGATGGGCCACCCGGACGCGCCCGCCACCATCAAACGCGCGCTCAGGGAGCCCCAGGACCCGCAGGTCGCCTGCCACCACAACGGCCCGGGCGCGACCCGCTACCGCTGGCTCATCATGAGCGACCAGCTGCCCGAGGCCCGCGGCACGGTCGCCGCGCTGCTGCGCGAGGTGCGGCGGCGCGGCATGGTCGAGTCCGAGGTGCACTTCGTGCGGCTGCTCGCCGAGACCGAACTGCGCTCGGGGCACTGCGGACGCGCCCTCGACCTGGCCAGGGAGAGCCGCAGACTGGCCCGCGACTCCGGGATCGGCGAGGTGCCGTCCGCCGTCCTCACCTCGCTCGCCGAGGCGTCCGGCGGCGATGTGCGGCGCGCTCTCGACCTCGCCCGCGAGGCGGTCGGGCAGGCCGAGGAGGTCGGCGACCAGATCTACGTCTCACGCGCCCTCGCCGCCCTCGGACACGCCCAGCTCGTCGACGGGGACGACCAGGGCACCGTCGTCTCGCTGCGCCGGGTGCGGGAGCTCGAACAGGGGCTCGGCATCACCGACCCGGCGCGCGGGCGCTGGCAGGGCGACCTCGCGGAGGCGCTGGTGCGGATCGGCGAGCCGGACGAGGCGCAGGAACTCGTCGACGTCACCCGGCAGCACGCGCTGCGGCTCGGACGGGAGAGCGTGCTCGCGGTCCTCGACCGGGCCGAGGCGATGGTGCGGGCCGCCCGCGGCGACCACGAGGCGGCGCTCGCCCGGCTGACGTCCGTGCAGGACCGGCTCGGCAAACTCGGGTACGGCCTGGAGGAGGCGCGGGCCGCCTTCGCCCTCGCCACCCTGCGCGGCACCCCCCGCCCCCTCGGCCCCGCCCGCCCGCCGGGAACCACCGGGCCTGGACCGACGTCCTACGACGAGGCGGCCCGGCTGTTCAGGCGCTGCCGGGCGCTGCCCTGGCTGCGGCAGGTGGAGGCGGCGGGCGCGGCGCCGCCGGTCCAGCCGCCGTCCGCGGACAGCGCCACCCTCGACGGCCTGGAGGGGCTGGCGGCGATGGAGCGCCAGGTCGCCGGTCTCGTCATGGAGGGCGCGACCAACCGGGAGATCGCCGCGCGGCTGTTCATCAGCGTCAAGACGGTCGAGGCGACCCTCACCCGGGTCTACCGGAAGCTGGGCATCCGCTCACGGGTGGACATCGTCCGGCTGGCGGCGGGGCGCCGTCCGAAGTGACGTCACTGCGGGTTTACTGGGCGCGACCGAGGGTTTTCCCTGCCCAACTCCCCTAGGGGGTTCCCTCATTGGGACGAGGGTGGGCCGGGTCCTACCTTAGGGGCGTGCCGCTCGCCCCGGCATACGGGGGTCGGTCCCGCGACCCCCGTGCACCCCCCCCACACACCCGCGCGCCCCCCACCGGCAACCCCCACTGAGGAGACTCATGTTCGGGCTCAACCGCGCCAGAAAGACCGCGGCCGTCCTCGCGGCGACCGCCGCCGCGGCCACCACCGCCCTGCTCGGCGCCCCCAACGCCGCAGCGGCCCCCCAGCCCATCGTCGGCGGCACGACGACCACGACGACGGCGTACCCGTTCGTCATGCAGATCACGGACGCCTCGCAGAACCAGTTCTGCGGCGGGACGCTGGTCTCCGCGACCAAGGTGATCACCGCGGCCCACTGCATGGTCGGCGAGACCACCAGCAGCGTGCGGGTCGTCGGCGGGCGCACCTACCTGAACGGCACCAACGGCACGGTCAGCCGGGTCAGCAAGATCTGGATCAACCCGAGCTACACGGACGCCACCAACGGCAAGGACGTGGCGGTCCTCACCCTCGCGACGTCGATGCCGTACACCACGGCGTCCTACGTCACCTCGTCCCAGACCAGCCTGTACGCGGCCGGCACCACGGCCCGCATCCTCGGCTGGGGCACCACCTCGGAGAACGGCAGCTCCTCCAACCAGCTGCGGACCGCGACCGTCCCGATCGTGTCCGACACCAGCTGCAAGAGCTCCTACGGTTCGGACTTCGTCCAGACCGACATGGTCTGCGCCGGATACTCGTCCGGCGGCGTCGACACCTGCCAGGGCGACAGCGGCGGTCCCCTGCTCATCGGGGGCGTCCTGGCAGGGATCACTTCTTGGGGCGAGGGCTGCGCGGAGGCCGGTTACCCGGGTGTCTACACCCGGCTGACGACCTTCTCCAGCCTGGTGGCCACCCAGGTCAACTCGTGACCCGGAAGAACTCCTGAGCACCACGCTCAGGGCAGTACCAGGGAGCGTTGCGGGCTTCCACGAGCAGCCCGCAACGCTCCCTGTCCATGTGCGGGCACCGGATCGCTCCAGCGCCCCCGCCCACCGGGACGACCGGCCCCGCGTCCCGCACCGATGGGCCGGTACATCCGGTACAGGTACGCCCCGTACGACCCGCACCGGTTCGCCCCGTATATCCTGCGCGTGATCACGCCCGGCCAGGCCAGGCCCGACGCCCCACCGGCCGCAGGCGCCCGACCACGCGAGAGGCAGCCGCATGTCCGAGCGACGCGCCCGTCCCGCCTCCCCTGACTCCGACGCGAAGAAGTCCGCCTGGCGCCGCGCCCTGACGCCGCCCCAGTCCCCGGCGTCACGGTCCGCCCCCGCGCCGGCCGAACCGGAGCCCGCGGGCCCGGTCGAGCCGGTGAGCATCGTGCAGGCCGCGCTCTACCGCGACGGCGTGCGCGTCTCCACACCGGCGACGCTCGCCGACACCTTCAGGGAGCTGCGCGAACAGCCCGACGGCATGGCGTGGATCGGCCTCGCCCGCCCGACCGAGGCCGAACTCCTCTCCCTGGCGGCCGAGTTCGACCTCCACCCGCTCTCCGTCGAGGACGCGATGGAGGCCCACCAGCGCCCCAAGCTGGAACGGTACGGCGACACCCTGTTCGTGGTGCTGCGGGCGGCCCGCTACCTGGACGCGCCGGAGGAGGTGGACTTCGGCGAGCTGCACGTCTTCGTCGGCCAGGACTTCGTGATCACGGTCAGGCACGGCGCGGCCCCCGACCTCTCCGCGGTGCGGCGCCGCATGGAGGAGACACCGGAACTGCTGAGGCTGGGCCCGGAGGCGGTGCTTTACGCGATCCTCGACTCCGTCGTCGACGGCTACGTACCGGTCGTCGCGGGCGTCCAGAACGACGTCGACGAGATCGAGACGGAGGTCTTCCGCGGCGACCCGGAGGTCTCCCGCCGCATCTACGAACTCTCGCGCGAGATGGTCGAGTTCCAGCGCGCGACCCGCCCCCTGGTGGGCATGCTGCACGGCCTGATGGCGGGCTTCGCGAAGTACGGCACGGACGAGGAACTCCAGCGCTACCTACGGGACGTGGCCGACCACGTGACCCACACCAGCGAACGCGTCGACGGCTTCCGCCAGGCCCTGACGGACATCCTCACGGTGAACGCGACGCTCGTGACGCAGCAACAGAACGCGGAGATGCGGGCGTTGGCGGAGGCGGGCTTCGAACAGAACGAGGAGATCAAGAAGATCTCGTCATGGGCGGCGATCCTGTTCGCGCCGACGCTGGTGGGGACGATCTACGGGATGAACTTCGACCGGATGCCGGAGTTGCACTGGGCGTTGGGATACCCGTTCGCGATCATCCTGATGGCGGTGGTGTGCAGCAGCCTGTACGTGACTTCAAACGGAAGGACTGGCTGTGAGTGACGGTCACGGGAGGCGCTCGTGGAACGCCGAAACGGTGGACGCAGCAGTTCGCTGCGCCCACCCGTTCCGTGGGTTGCGCGGAGAGGATGTCTACGCGGTCAGTGCGGGCTGGCCGATCAGAGCGTCGATGGCGCCTCGCCCCTTGCCGCCGGCCCTCCGGCATGAAGTGGGCGCGGTAGTCCAGGGTGATCGTCGGGCTCGAAGGGCCGAGCCAGCGGGCCAGCGGGCCAGGGTGACGACGGACTCGCCCGCTTCGAGGATGACCGAGGCGTATGTGTGCCGGAGCACTTGGAAGCCGTCCTTGCGGGACACCTTCCACCGCTCGCCCTTCTGCCGCATGGGGATGACGCCGGCGGCGGCCAGGGCAGGCTTCCACACCCCGACGTTGAAGATGTTCGCGCGAGGGGCGTTGCCCAACGTCGTGGTGATGACGAGCGGGAACTTCTCCGTCTCCCGGTCGGGCTCCGGGCCGCTCTTCGGCAGGGTGAAGTACAGCCGCCCAACGAGGAGTTGGACCTGCCGACGGCTACGCAGGACTCCACGAGCGAAGTCGACGTCCTCCGGCGACAACCCGAAGACCTCGCCCTGCCGCAGCCCACAGCCCGCAGCTCAGCGCGAGCACGACGGCGACGCGGAAGCGCGCATTGATCGCGCCCCGTACGCGCTGCGCGGTCTCCAGGGGCCAGGCTTCTCTCCGATCCTCCGCGCCTTGGGCCACCGCACGGACTTGGCCCGCATCGGATTGCGCACGAGGCGCTTGTCGTCGATGGCGGTTTCGAAGATGTTCGAGAGCGAGCCGAGGATCGGCCGGGCGTATCGCGGTGACAGTTCGCTCTCCAGCGTGGCGATGTAGCCACGCAGTACCGCCGGACTGATGTCGCACAGGGACACCGCTCCGAGGTGAGGCCGGATGTGGAGCCGGACCCGCTCGTCTGTGCGCTTGAGGGTGCCGGGGACGCCCTGGACTCCTGCTTGCCAGTAGCGGACTACATAGACCGTGTCCTACATGGTCAGTTGGTGGCTGTGCTGGCCATGGGGGGGGTGAACAGTGGGGATGGATTGTTCCGGACGGCTTGTGGGAGTTGGCGAGGCCGTCGGTGCCGCCGGCGCGGGTTCGTCCGCAGGGCGGCGGGGTCGCGGACATCGATGACGAGGCGGTCTTCGCCGCGATTGTCCACGTCCTGGTCAGCGGCTGCGCGTGGCGGGCGTTGCCGACGTACCTCGGGGCGTCGAAGTCGACCGTGCACCGCCGCTTCGCCATCTGGTCGCGGGCCGGGGTCCAGGGCCGACCGCATCGGCAGGTTCTCCAACTCCTGGACGGGCAGGACCTGATCGGCCTGTCCCGTGCAGTCCTCGACCCAGCTCATGTCCGCGCTGAAAGAAAGGGGGGCGCTACTACAGGTCCGAGCCCCGTGGACCGGGGTAGGCCCGGTGCCAGGATGCACGTCCTGCCGGACGCGAACGGACTGCCCCGACACGTCGAGGTCTCCGCGGCCAACGTCCGCGACAGCCAGGCCCTGAAGCCGGTGCTGTCCCATTTCCAGCCGCTCCCGGGTCGCGTTCTTCGTGCCAGCGGCCGCGGTCCGGCCCCTGCCGGGACAGGACTACAGCGGCGTGCCCACGCGGACGCCCGCCGACGGACCGGGGACCGCGACCGCGTGGGTTCTCCGGCCGCTGCGGCACGACCGACCCGACCATCGGGCCGTCGTGCTTCACGAGCGCGGCTGCTGGGTGGCGCCGGAGGACAGCGGCCTCGTCATCGCCGAGACCAAGCACGCGCGCGTCTGCCTGCGCGAGGGCCGGGCGGTGCCGCGCGAGGCGTGCCACCCGACTCTCCCCGAGACCTGACAGAAAGCATGGCCTGCGCGGGAAGGCGCCTCCAGACACAGAAGGGGGCCTGAGGGTCTAGGCGGAGCGCGGCTACCTCGCCGCCCTCTTCGGCACGGTCTTCTTGGTCGGCGACTTCGCCGTCTTCTTGGCGTCGGTCTTCCTGGGCTGCTGGTGCATGTCGGCGTCCTGCCCGCGGGTGGTGCGGGCCTTCGCGACGAAGGGGTACGAGGTGAGCCACCGCAACGTCATTGCGGATCCCGGACGACGACCTCGCCGGCCTCCCCCTCCCGACGGCCAGGGCGATCGAGATCCCGCGTGTGTCGTCACACCTGATGACGTGCCACCGGCACCCTGGGTAGCTGCTGGCACGTGCGCCGTCCGCCTCGTTCCGCTTGACATGTTGCTAGGCCCCTAACATTATTGGTTAGGTGGCTAGCAAAAAGACGCATGGGCAGCACGAGTCCGCAGGCGCGTGGGCGAAGCGGTACCACCAGGCCAGCCAAGCGGCTCTGGAAGCGATCCTGCGCCCCTACGGACTCGGACCGACCCAGTGGTACGTCCTTTACCAACTGGCTCACGACGGTCCGACCAGGCAGCGCGACCTGGTGCGCGCGCTCCGTGTAGAGCGCGCCACGATGACCGGCGTCGTCGCCGCCCTGGTCCGCAAAGGGCTCGTGGAACAGATACCCGACCCCGTCGACCTGCGCCAGAAGACGCTGCGCCTCACCGAAGCGGGCGGCGAACTATGGGCACGGCTGCCCGACCCCATCGCCCGTCTCCGCGCCGTCGCCTTCGACGGCGTGAGCGAGGAGGAGCAGGCACAGGTCGCCCGCATCCTGCGTGAGGCCACTGAACGGCTCGCACACCATCTGAAGAAAGGGTCACCCCCCTCATGACGATCCTCGTCACCGGCGCCACCGGACTGGTCGGCACCCGCCTCCTTCCCCGCCTCATCGACGCCGGCCTCGACTGCCGCGCCCTCGTCCGTCCAGGCAAGTCCGCCCCCGACGGCGTCGCCCCTGTGGAGGGCGACATCCTCGACCCCGGCTCGCTCGACGGCGCGCTCGACGGCGTCACCGACGTCGTACACCTGGCCGCCCTGTTCCGCACTCAGGACACGGACGCCATCCACCGCACCAACGTCGAGGGCACGCGCAACCTCATCGCGGCCACCAAGGCACAGGCTCCGCAGGCGCGCTTCACCATGGCCAGCACCGGCCTCGTCTACGGCTCCGGCCTGAACCGGCCCGCCCGCGAGGACGACCCCGCCACCGCCGACCTCCCCTACCCGGCCAGCAAGATCCTCGCCGAGACCGACCTCAAGGCCAGCGGCCTCAACTGGAGCATCCTGCGTTTCGGCTTCGTCTACGGAGACAAGGACGGCCACCTCGAATCCGCCCCCGGCCTGATGGCCAACTGGAAATGGCACCCTGCCCAGGCCCTCAGCCTCATCCATCACCGTGACATCGCCACCGCCGTCAAGCTCGCCCTCACCGGCGCGATCGACGGACACACCGTCAACGTCGTGGACGAGGCCCCCACCAGTATCTACGAAATCGCCCAGATCGTCGGCGCCCCCTACGAGCCGTCCGCCGAACCGCTCAACGACCCCTGGACGGGCCGCGCGGACGGCACCCTCTTGCGCACGCTGGGCTTCACCCCCACCGTCCCCACCGTCTACCAGGCCCAGCGCGACGGCCTGCTGTAGGGAGACCGGTGTGCGGCGCTGCCCAATTCCTCCCGCGCACTGCTCCACGACCTTTGAACTGCCGCACCGCGCTCGATCCTGGACTACGACCGAAGGTTCGACAGGCAGCGCCGCGTCCGCTGCCCGGACCGGTCGCCGGGCCGCCCGCGGCTTCCTGACCGACCGCGGCCGCTCCATCACGATCGCCAGAACCCGAGGCGTTCCCCGGAGGTCCCTTGACCCCGGGGCCTGCGCACCACCGGCAGTCCCCAGTACCTCAAGGAAGGCCAGCACGTGATCCGTTCAACGGTGCTGACCTACCTCGCGAGGCCGGTCAGCCTGCCCCGACCGGCTATCCCACGCCCATCGAGAAGGCCCCGTGCGCAGCCGGAGGATCAACGCGCGGGCGTCCGCCGCATCCTGCGGAGGGCCGGCGAGATCACCGGTTACCCGCCGCACGCTGACCTCCCGGTAACTCGGATTCGGACCCGCGCTCACCGCCCGCAAGGACTGACAGGGCGTCACTCTGCCTGTCCTCGCGCCAGCCGGGGCAGGCACGGTGCGAACGCCTGGCGTGAACGGTTGACGTCAGGGCCGGGTCGCCCCGGGATCATCCCGGACAGCCTGACCGTTGCTCTCGCCGCCGACCACAGGTGGCGAACGCAGTGCCGGGCCCATCTACGGCAAGACTTCCGAGCATCTCCTTGAACAGAGATCCGTAGAGTCCTCGGAGTCACATCTGGTACGACAACGGGAGATTCACGTGCACCCTCTGGCAGTCGAGCAGCGCTTCCTGGACAGGGCAGGGCGACTCCGGAGGTGGGGCGCCGGGCTGCTGATATGCGCGTCGTTGTTCTGGGCCTACGCCGCATGGCAGGTACTCACGCCCTACGGCTCCACCTACAACGCCGTGGACTGCCCCGCCCCGGTCGACGCCAAGCCGCGCGAGCTCTACTTCGACGATGCGGTGGGACGGCACGAGGACGCTCTGCAGTGCGCCTCGGACCGCAGCTGGCCCGCTCCACTGGCCGCTCTGGCGTTCTCCGTTCCGCTCTCCGTGGCGGGCACCGGGCTGCTGACCGCCGGGGCGCTCAGCGCGATGCTGCGCCGCCATGACGCCGCGGTGCAGCAGGCAACTGCCGGCACAGACCGCTGAGGACCGCACCCGCTGGGCACAGATGAGCGAGAGCCGCCGGATCACGAATGTGATGTCGGCTCACCGTGACGGGGAGGGTGCGCGGCGGACATTCAGGGCGTCAGGCGTCAGGCGTCAAAGTCTGTGGCAGTGTGCAGACAGTGCCGGTCGCTGTGATCGGTCCGCTCGCGGCATATCTGGCGGGAGCCTTCGCTCAGCGCGGGACGGTCGGAGCCGATGAGGTGTGCGGCAATGTTCCCGGCCGGGAGGCCGCTGCCGGCACGGCGATCTCACGGACCCGGTCGTCGAACTTCCGGATGTTGCCGGGGTTCACGCGAACCGCCGCACAGCCGGCGTCGATCGCCTGGAAGACGAATCTGGGCTGGAAGTGGATGTCCGCGATCACCGGGAGCTTCGACTTCGCGGCGATCCGGCCGAGAGCGTCGGCGTCGTCCTGAGAAGGCACGGCGACCCGGACGATGTCGCACCCGGCGGCGGTGAGTTCGGCGATCTGCCGCAGAGTGGCGTCGACGTCGGCGGTGGGGGTGGTGGTCATGGACTGAACGGTCACCGGAGCGCCACCGCCGACAAGGACATCACCGACCCTCACCTGGCGGGTGTGGCGGCGTAGGGCCGGCGGGTTGGGCGTGGGCGGGGGGATGGTCGGCTGGGGCAGGTCGACTGCGGTCATACCGCACTCCCGTCGAAGGATGCAGAGTCAAGCTCGGTTCGCCGGCGCGGGCACGCACGACCAAGGAGACGGTCAGCGAGGGGACATCCCCGACCCGGGCCACGAAGGTCAACGCCCTCTGTGCGGAACGAACACTCGGAGCAGGCCGAGCGCGTTCAGGGGGACCGCGTGGTCGGCGAGGTCTCACAGCACAAGGCCCGGACCACCCGTGCGGGAGTTCGCCTCGACCGTCACGCGTCGACGGCGGGCGGCGCGCCCCGTTCCCCGGCAGCACCGGGCGCAGCGGAGGCGCACACGTGGACTCCACCACGTCCACAAGCCGCCCCGGATGCCGCACCACCGCCGAGGGCCTCTTCACGGGGAGGACCTGGGCACGCCGCGCCGGCGCGGGGTGCCCGGACCCGTGCGGCAGCACACGGCGCGGCGAGACTGCGGCCGGCGACGGCAGGATGGGAGGAGGAGTTGCGACGGCGGCCATGTGGCACCAGCCCTACTAGCGGCACGGCCCCGTGGTCAGGCAGACCGTCCCTACTGTTTCGTCACGTCCTTTGCAATGATCGTCCAGCTCCAGAAGCACAGGAAGAGCGCGCACGGCACAATTGACGCAGGCATGTGCAGTGATGTACGCCCCCGGCGTGCAGCACGTCACGAAGCACGCCTGCCGTCGCGTCGACCGACCCGCCGCGGGTGCGATGACGGGTTTGAATCACGGGCGTCGCAGCTCCGCCGATGGCACGATCGACGCCGAGCGCATCGCCCGTATCGTCCGCGAAGTCCACGCCGTGTGCCCCGAGTTCGACACCGACGCGTTCGTGGCGTCGGTGCCGGCGGACCTTCCCCGGCTGGAGCTGAGCGCCCGGATCGCCCGGACCAGCCAGGGCCTGCGCGACCGCCTCCCGGTCACCGGGCCCGACGCGCTCGACATCCCGCTGCGCTCGCTGCCGCCGACGCCCGCGGCCACCGCGGTGACCAACGACTTCGGGCTGCACCTCTACTCGCCCCGCTCCGACTACGTCTCCCGCTACCTGCGCACCGCCGAGCACCTGGAGCGGTCGCTCGCCGCGCCGACCCGCACGACGGGGTACTTCTCCGTCGAGCTCCCGGTGCGGCACTTTCTCGCCGACTTTCCCGACGAGACGATGAAGGCCGTCGACGCGTGGAGCCGCGACGAGGGCTTCCGGGTACGGCGGCTGGCGAGCGAGGCCACCCGGCTCCCGCTGCCCTGGGCCCCGCTGCCCTGGGCCCCGCTGCCCTGGGCCCCGCGGATCGCGCTCCCCGCCGACGCGGGCCTGCCCGTCCTCAAGACCCTCAACGACGACCTGCACCGCTACGTGCGCACCTACGTGGCCAACCACATGGGGGACGTCGCCGCCACCCAGCCCGACCTCGCGCCGGCCACTCTCCAGCGGTGGAGGGCCTCGGGCCGGGTCACCGGCGAGCAGTTCGCCATCCTCGCCCGCGACGCCCTGAGCAACCGGCTGAAGGAGGGCTGGCCGCCCGCCCACGCCGCCCTCCTCGGCTACGTCCAAGACAGAAGGTGGCCTTCCTGCGCCGCGCCACCGCCGAGCCGGGCCAGGAGCTGAAGCTCGCCGAGGCGCACCCGCTGCGCTCGACCGCGCGATGGAAGGTCTCCCCCGGCTCCTACTCCCTCGCTCTCCAGGTCAACGGCCGGCGGTTCCCCGTGATCGCTTTCACCGTCCTCGACACCTGACCGGCGCTCCAGCCCTTGAAGCCCCGAGAAGCTGCCTCGGGGCCGCCGCCATCGCGCGCCTCGGCCCGGTCCGTGCCGTCCGCAATCCCCCGGAGGAGTGACCCGACCTGATCGAACGAGTTTGAGCGGCGACACCCCAGAGCCCGCACGGCCCGACCCCGGCATTTGAACTCGCGTTCATCGAATCCCCTCCGATCGGGCCGTGACGGGACCAGATCCACCGCGTTTTTAGAGCATCAGTGCCACACCCGCGCTCAGACGGAGGACGCCATGCACCCCACCCTCGCCCCCTTGCATCAGCCTCCCGGAATCGAACGGCGGCCCGGCCGGCCCACCCACGGCGTTGACAGCACCCGCACCTCAGAACGCCCGGATACGGGGTGGGCGGCATGAGCGAGCCCACCGATGCATCAGCCGACAGCGTGCCGGGACCGCGCACCACCACCGCGCCGTCCCCTGTCCCCTCCCCGTCCGCCCCCTCGGCGGCGGCCACCGCGCCGACGCCCGAGGGGCAGATGCGGTTCGTCGACGTAACCGGCAGCCGCGAGGCGGCCGGCCGCTCGATCCGGATGCGGGACATGGCCCGCCGTCTGCCGCAGTTGGTCCGCCGCTCGCTGGCCCTGGCCTGGCGTGTCGACCGGCGGGCGACCGTCGGCCTCCTGCTGTGCCAATTGGTCACCGGCGTGACGCAGGCGCTGGGCCTGGTCGCCATCGCCGGCACCCTGACAGCCCTGCTGCGCGACGGAGACGTCTACCACCGGCTGCTTCAGGCGTGGCCCTCCGTCGCCCTGCTCGCCGGGGCCGCCGGCGTGCGCGCGCTCCTGGGCATCACCGTCAACTGGCTCTCCTCCCGGCTGGGGCCGCTGATGTCCCGCGAGGCCGAGCAGTTGCTGCTCACCGGCTGCACGGAGGCCGAGCTGTGCGCGTACGACGACCCCGACTTCAACCGGGACCGCGAGGCCGCCGATCGCGGCGCCCAGGTCACCGGCGACCTGATCAACGAGGGCCAGGACCTGATCGCCTCGGCCGCAGCCTTCCTCGCCGGAGCCGTCGTCCTGGCGGGCGTGCACTGGATGCTCCTCCCCCTCCTCGTCGCCGCCAGCCTCCCGCAGGCTGTCGCCCAGGTCAGCGCCGCGCGCGCCCGCTACCTGGCGAACCTCCGCAGCAACGGCGACAACCGGATGCTGTCCGTGCTGCGCTGGCACATCTACACCAAGGACGCCGCCGACCAGATCCGCGCCGGGACCATGGCCGACTTCCTCTCCGACCGCTACCGCGGCACTGTCGCCCGGATCAACCGCGAGGACCGGGCGGCGGCCGACCAGGGCGCCCGGATGTCCCTGGTCGGCGCGGCGTGCGGGGGCCTGGGGTCGGCCGTGGTGTGGGCGGCGGTCGTGTGGCTGCTCGCGACAGGCCGGATCACCGTCGGACATGCCGGCACCGCGGTCTTCGCCCTGCAGACCGTCGGCATGTCGGTCCGCGGCCTGGTGGCCGTCGGCGCCCGCGCGGTGCGGACCGGGCTGTACATGGACGACTGGACCGGCTTCCTCGACAAGGCCGGCGGCTTCCGCATGCGCCGCGGCCCGCACCACCCCACGGCCCCGGAGACGATCGAGGTCAAGGCAGTCACCCACCGCTACGCCGGCAAGGACCGTGACGCCCTGTCCGGCGTCTCCCTCACCCTGCGCCGCGGCGAGGTCACCGCGCTCGTGGGCTTCAACGGCTCGGGCAAATCGACGCTGTCGAAGCTGGTCAGTGGCCTGTACCTGCCCACCGGCGGGCAGGTTCTGTGGGACGGCGTCCCCACCGTCGATGCCGATCCGCAGGCCCTGTGGAAGCAGGTCGCCCTCGTGCCGCAGAACTACGCGCACTGGCCGCTGACGGTGCGCGAGAACGTCACCCAGGGACAGCCTACCGCGCGCGGCGACCAAGCGGTCCGCGAGGCGTGCGAGGCGGCCGACGCCGACGAGGTCGTCGACAAACTCGGCGCCGGCCTGGACACCCTCCTGGCCCGCGAGTGGCTCAACGGGGAGGAACTGAGCGGCGGCCAGTGGCAGCGCATCGCTCTGGCCAGGGCGTTCTTCCGCCCGGCCGGTCTGCTGGTCCTCGACGAGCCGACGGCCAACCTCGACCCCCGCGCCGAATACCGCGTCTTCCAGCGGCTGCGGACCCTCGCGCGGGACCGGGCGGTGCTGCTGGTGACCCACCGCATCACCAACGTCGCCATCGCCGACCGCATCGTGGTCCTCGACGAAGGCAGGATCGTCCAGGAGGGCAGCTACGCCCAGCTCTCCCAACAGCCCGGTCTCTTCCAGCAGTTGCTGTCCTACCAGATCACGTCCGAGCCGGACGGCGACAAGCACGGGACCCCCGCGTGAGCCGCCCCCGCGCCACTCCCGCGCGCCCCGCCGAACCGACCGCCCCCACCGCCGCGGACCTCTCCGCCCCTCTTCCGCCGTCCCGAGGTGATGACGTGCCCCTCACCCGCTCCTCCATCCGCACGACCACCGAGGCGTACCTGGCCCGGCATCCGCACGAGCGGGACTCACTCGCCGGGCTGATGTCCCTCCTGGACGGCGCCGCCGACCCGGCCGACCGCGCGACGCTCCCCGGCCACGTCACGTGCGGCGCGGCGGTCATCGACCGTGAACAGCGCGTGCTGCACATCGGGCACCGCAGCACCGGGCTACTCCTCAACCCGGGGGGCCATATGGAGGGGGACCGGACGCTGGTGGCCGCAGCGCTGCGGGAAGTGTGCGAGGAGACCGGCCTGCGACCGGGCGACCTCTGTCTCACGCCGCAGTTCCTCGGCGCCCCAGACTGGGGAAGAGTCGGTGTTCACACCCTGCTACTCGGAGCGAGGTGACGTGATCGACTGGTAGTCCTGTCGAGCTTCTGCGGGCAAGTGAGGGAAGCGACCGTCAGGAAGGAGCGCCGATGCATGGAGCTGCTAGGCCAAGACGTCGATGCGTCCAGCACACGCCTTCAGGATGGCGTGTAGGTTCTTGCGCGCCGAGGCAGCGGCCGTGGGATCGGTGGCTTTGACCTCAACCAGCAACTCCCTCTCCAACTCGTCCGCCTCACCCCTGGTAAGGAACGGCAGCCCGAACAGGCGGTAGCCGCTGTCTACGGTGGTACAGAGGTCGAATTTGAGAGCATCCCAGCTCTGCCGAGCCTCCATCTGCTTATCAGCGTGCTGTGCGTCCGTCCCATGACGGCTGCAACGCCAGCGCCGGTTGGAAAACGCCACGGACACCTCGTCAGCGGCCTACTTCACTTGACGGGCGGGGCTGGAAACGGAGCCCTCACGGGCCACCGCGCCAGTCCCCGACCCTACTCAATGAGCAACCAGTTGGACGCCAAGATCAATTCGCGGGAGCGAGACCACCAAACCAGTCAAGACGTGCGTTGCCTGAACGTGCGAGATACCTTGAGGCGCTTCGGGTCAAAGGCGTCGGTTGCGCCGGCACCGGCGTTGCCCGGGCCGTCGTTCCACCCGAGTATCTTGCGAGCCACCCCCTTTACACGGGGGTGGCTGGGCTTGAGCGCGATCTCGAAGTGGGATTCCTTCGGCGTCTTGAAGTCACCGCCCCAGGCCACGACGCCATCAAGTTCAGCGAGGATGTCGCGGACGACGACGAGTTCGTTCGGGTACAGGTTGTCCTTCGCGCCGACCGGATACGCGACGGGCCGGATTGCTATCGCGCTTCCGGACAGGTAGTTCGACTCGTATGCTTCGGCCACATCACGGTTGATGGTCCAACCGTGAACGTCACCGGCCCGCAGGGAGTCGATCTCGTAGTGAAATCTGCGGGCCACGTGCAGCAGGATCGTGGCCGCGTCGCCCTTAGCGAGTGAGACGTTCCGGCCGCTGCCCTCAATGGTGAATACTGTTGCCTCGTCCAGGACGGACCAGCCGTTCTTCGACGTTGCGCTCTTCCACGTGCGAGTGTCGGCGGAAGCCACTGCGGTTCCGCTGAGGTTGACGAGTGTTGCGGCTGCCGCAGCGCCGGACGTGGCGCCGATGAACCGGCGTCGTGACAGACCAGTCTGGGTCATGACTGACTTTCCTTTCGGGGCAAGCGATTCAGGTGCGTGATGCCGAACTTCACGAGGACGGCAATGGCGACGATGGAGATGACGGCGCACGCCACAAGGGACGGATTGACCCATGCGGGAACCAGATCGAAGTTTGCATTGCACCTGTTGTGCAGTGGGAAGAACTTCTGGAACTCCGCAGCATGCGCATCCCTGTACACCCTGTCGTAGTGCACGTGATGGACGAACTGGCAGGTTTCGCGGACATCGAGCCCTGTTCTGAACACGCCCCAGATCCACACCAAGAGGCCCGCGAAGAGAGAGACAGAGCACACGCGTGCCCACCACAGCGGGCGCCGCCATGATCGGTCTCGAAGTCCGGTCACGATGCGGAAGACATTCCACAGGTTCCACACCAACCAGACGACGAGGATCACTGCGGCGATAAGGGCTCCGGCTTGTTTCATTTCGTAGTTCTATCCGTCGTCACTGGGCGGCACGTGAGCGGGCTGCCTTGAGGTACTTTTTGTGGTTCGCCTGGTACAGGGACAGCTTGGTGGTCTCCGTTCCCATACGGGCCAGCAGTGCGTCAACGAAGCCCTGCTCGAAGTTGCTGAGCTTGTCACCGCCGCCGGGGAGGTTTTGGTAGTCGCTCGGAGACACCACTCCGGCGAGGGTGATGAGTTGGAGCTGAGCGACGGATAGCGTCGCGTCCACCGCGGTCAAGGCGTTGTGCGCGGAAGTCTTGCAGTCGGTGGCGTTGCCCCACCTGTTGGCGAAGTAGTCGTTGAAGCGCTTGAGGCCGCCGCCGCCGTTATAGTGGTCCCTCACAGCATCGACGATGGTCTTGCCGCCATTTACGACCCGGGCGAGAAGGTATCCGTCGGCGTCCTCGATGAGGTCGTTGAATCCGAACGATGAATTGACTCCGGGTACCGCAAGTTTGGCGTGGGCGAACTGCAGCGGATCGGCATACTCCTGCTGGGAGTTACGCCAATCAGCCCAGAACGTCATCAAGTCGCCCGCCCAACCGCCGACATCGCCCCCGTTGGCCGATTTCTTGTTGTCCGGCTGCGCCGTCAGGAGGTGGGCGTTGGCCGTGGCCATCATGTGCTCGGCGCCGAGCTGGTAGCCGGTGAAGGGATCGGTGAACAGGGCCTTGACGCTCATGCCGTTGGAGTTGCAGTAGTCGACGAACCCGCTGTCGTACGAGCCGATGAGGTACCACCAGCCGACCTTGTTCTCGAGGTCCTTATCGCCGTACGAGTGGTGGCGGATGTACTCCATGACGAGCTGACTGCGCTTCTGGCCGCTGGCACCGTAGGAGCCCGCCAGGTCGTACAGCTTTTGGACGTAGGCGATGAAGTCGTCGGCAGGGCCACCGGCGTCGCTCACCGACGAGACGCCGCGGTCGAGGCCGGAGACCGCGTCGTTGTCCAGATCGAACCCGTCGGAGCCGTTGGTGACGTGGAATTCCTTGATCTGGTTGAAGGTCCAGTTCCTGGGGATGGGGAAGCCGAGGTTTCCGGAGAACCCATAGGACATGCCGGAAATAAAGGAGTAACGGGCGAACGTCTTGTTGCTCACGGTGCTGCAGACGTTCCTGGACCCGTACACACCATGCGTGTACTTCTTTCCTTGGCTGGCCAGGGCTGCCTGCACGCCGTGGAAGTACGGCACAATGGAGCTGGCGATCTCCTCGCCGGTCGCGTCGTAGTCGACGGCGAAGTAGATGGTGGTGCCGCGGTTGAAGCCGTAGTCGGAGGCGCACTTGTGTGCGTTCAGACCGTGTGAGTAGCCGTTGGTGTAGGTGAAGTCCGCAAGCTGGCGGGCATTGTCCTGGTAGATCGGGAAGACCTTGAGGCCAGCGCCGAAGATGACGTTCAGTTCACCCGGCTTGATCTCCTTGTCGAGAGTGGAACCGGGCGGGTCGTATATGTAACGGCCGACGAATCGGTAACCGTTGTCGAACAGCCACTTGGCGCGGGAGCTGGTGATCTCGTACCGCGTATCCGAGCCGGTCACAGCACGATCCGGGTCTCCCATGGAGACTAGAAGCTGTGCCCATGTCGCGTAGTCACCGTTCCCGTTCACGGTCAACTTGTTGAATCGCTGAAACAGTTGGACCCACTGGGTGAGCCCGGAGTCGTAGGAGGAGCGCCATGTCGTGTTGACGTCGTTGCCGTCGCTATCGTAGGTGGGCGAGTTGAAGAGGCATATGGCGGAGAAGAGTTGGACGAAGACTCCGGAGTCGCCCTGGGTGAGCGTGTGGGACTGCAACCCTGCCTGGGTGGCTGGCCCGAAGTTACCGTTCGGAGCGGCGATGCCCAGCTCGTACTGCAGGGCGATCATCAGTGACTTCTGGACGTCGCGGGAGTAGATGCCGTCGCACGGGCCGATGCTGTAGGCGCTCTTGGTCCAGTAGCGGCCGTTGAGCCACTGCTGGATCTCGCGGATCCCGTCAGTTCCGCCCGCCACGACAATGTAGGCGTCCATGTTCATCAAGGCCTTGGCGACCTGGACGTTGATGACCCCTTCGCCACCAATGCCCATGTTGGACCGCAGCTTTGAGACGGCATCACGGGTTACGCCGGTGAACCAGCCCTCACTGCCTGGCTCGACGGCCCAGTAGCCCTTGCACCACAGGGCGTATTCGAGGATGGCAACGATGTTGCGGTTGGTGTCCCACTCGAAGCCGATGTCGCCGAGGGCGGCGAACTTCGACGCCGTGGTGGGGCCGAAGGACGCCACGACAGGGCTGATGCCGAGTTCGTGCTGAAGTGCCATGACCAGGGAGTTCATGGTCCCCCAGCCGGTCTGGCCGTTCTCCGGGCAGGCGACGTAGCCGGCGACGCTGCCGTAGTTGGAGTTGACCCACTTCTGGGCTCTGAGGACTTGTTCGTCTGCCACAGCTGTTTCCTTTCGCGTGAAACCAGGTGCAAGCGGCGCCATCCGGGCGGACCGCGCCAGGGAGGTGAGGTCAGTTCCGCAGTGCTTCGACGGGTTGGATGCGGCTTGCGCGCCAGGACGAGTACAGGCCGACGAGGAGACCGGTGGCGAGCCCGAGTGCGGGGGCAGCGGCGAGGGTCGCCACGTCAAGAACGGGCGTCCATTCGTTGTGGAACGAGACGCCGACGACAACTGCTGTGCCCAGTGATGTTCCGGCAGTCCCGCCTACCAGGCCGAGGGCAGCGGATTCGGGCAGGAACTGCCAGGTGATGTGGAGGGCGCGGGCCCCAAGGGCGCGCCGCAGCCCGATCTCGCCGACGCGCTCCATGACCGCAACCAGGGGGGTGTTGGCGATCCCGACCGCCTCGATCACGAGGCAGACGATCGACATCAGCAGGAACAGCGGCCCCAGGTCGCTACTGACGGCGTTGCGACGGGCCTTGGGATTTGGCGGGGGAAGGGCGCCCAGGTACTCGGGGTGGTCGGGCCGCAGGGCCAGGGCTGCCTCCTGCGCGACCTGGGAGGCGGCTCCCAATTGCGTGGAGACGAGCATCTTTGCCCGCTCGTCTTGCGGGGGTCCCCAGATTCCTTCCGCGGTGGTTCTGGGGATGATGATGGACAGCAGGAGATCTGGCATGCGCTTGATGTGGTCGAAGATGTCGACCACCGTGAACGCGGTGTTGCCGATGAAGAGGGCGGGCTGGGTACGGAGCGTGCCCGGACGGGCAGCCGTCCATGACCCGATCACAGCGACAGACTGGTGGTGTGCGTCGTGGAACGGGTCGTAACCGCGGCCCTGAATGAAGTGTGGTCTGGCTACGGCGAGCACGCCGGAAGAGGCCGCGATCACCGGGGGCCGGGAGACGGCTCCGGTGCTGTCGCCGACCGGGGATGAGCGGACCGACTCGTCGGACGCGAGGCGGGCCTTGCAGTACACGCCGGCGGCCTCGACCCCGTTCAGGGGAACATCTTGTGGTCGGCGTCCTGGAGGGAACGCCAGAGGTATGTGATCAGCGTCGAGGCCGCCCGTGTCCTCCCCGGGCACTTCGGTGGCGGTGAGGCGGTTGAAGCGAATGTCGATCGACGCGACCGTGGTGCATCTTTCGTGACAGCGCCTCCTCGGGCCGGTAGACGCCGCATCCCGATTCAGTACTGCTCCATCTGGTCTACGTAGATCTTCGGGTGCTGCGGAATGGGCCCGAGATGGACGCCGCCAATAGTGCTGGTTTGGCTGTCGCTGTCATGGGCAGGCACATCGGTCAGGCGGTAGGTGTTCGAGGCTACCCAGTCGACGCTGTTCCCGACGCTGATCTCGATGTAGTAGTTGGCGCTGTCCTCGGTGTCGTTGCGCACGGTGACCGTGGTCCGCACACCGTCAGCCTCCGGGGTGGCGGACACCTTCAGGTTGCCGTAGAAGAGCACCTTGGTCGCACCGTCCCGCGAGAAGAAGGGCGTAGGCTCGGCGTCCTCCGCCGGTTCCCCAGAGGTGGCGGCGGCGGTCGGCGTGTCCGGGCGCGCCGACAGAGAGACCACCGCGGTCGGCGTCTCAGGGGGGTGGGCGTTATCCTCCCCGGCGCCGCAACCGGTCGTCAGGAGCAGTAGGGTGAGGCCGGACATGCCCCGGCCCTTCCATGGTGTGGCCGGGCCGTGGCGGAGCGGGCGGGAGGGGAGGTGCGTCAGTCGCATGTTCCGACGCCGAGGTAGTTGTCGACCAGGACCTTGCCGGTGGCGTCCTCCATGTAGGAGTACACCTGGCCGCAGTAACCCTTGCTCTGGTAGACGGGACCGGCGTACTGGGAGAAGGCGCCGAAGTCCTCGGAGTCCGCGGTGGAAGTGTAGTTGTCCTTGAGCCGGACGCCCATGTAGTGCGTGATGCCGGTGTCGTTGAAGAAGACGGCGCAGATGGGCCGGTCGTACAGAGTGTTGCTACCGCTGTAGGTGCCGTTCCACCACGTGTACACGGTGCCGTAGGTGCCGTACCGCGCGGCGCTCACGGAGATGGTATAGCCCGATCCGCACACGTTGGCGGCAGCGACCGCAGCGGCGGTGTCGGCCTTCAGGACCTCTTCGGTCCCGCTCGCGGCTTTGGCGGCGACACTGAGACCGCCCGTCCCGCTCACCACGGTGGACTGCGCGGCCAGCGGCTCTGCTTCGGAACGTGGTTGATCCTGGGAGGCCGCGCCCGCCGGCGCAGCGACGGCCCCGACGAGAGCAACAGCTACCAGAGAGGCACGGATGGCCAGTCTCATGAAAATCCCCTTGCTGTGGACGGAGTTCGCGATCGGACACGAACGGGCCCCAGCGTCGCCCAGGAATGATCCCGCTTTCAATGGATCTTCACGCAATGACTCCATGGAGGCGATCATTGGCCGAAACATGACATCGATATCACAGCTGACCGAGATGGGGGCACGACTTCACCGCTGTCGGTCCGCTCTCCCGCCCGCCAGCAGGCCCGGGTCCTCGACTACCTGTGATCGGCCGGGAGGAGGGCGCCGAGGTTGTGATCGGCGATGGCCGGCTCGGCGGGGAGGCGTACGACCGGGGCTTCTTCGCGGAGCCGACGATCTTCGACCGGGTGGCGCCGGACATGCGAATCGCCCAGGAGGAGATCTTCGACCCGGTGCCCTCCGTCTTCACGGGTCGATCAGTACGTCCCCGCGCGCGGGCAGCAGCCACCCTCGCAGCCGCGATGAGCTCCCCGGAGGGCACGCTCTTGAGGAGGAATCCGCTGGCCCCCGCATGCAGCGCGCGGTGGACGTACGCGTCGCTGTCGCAAATGCCGAGCAGCACCTTGGTGACGTTCGCCGAGGCGGCGAGGATCGCCTCGGTGGTGCGCAGCCCTTCCAGGCGCCGCATTTGTAGGTTCAGCATGGCGACGGCGGGAGAGAGTCGGGTCACCTCCGCGATCGCCGTCCGGCCGTCCGGCGCCTCCACGAGGCAGTCGAGGTCGGGCCGGGTGTCCCTGACGGCGCGCAGGGCGGAGCGGAATGCCTGGTGGCCCTCCACACCCAGGGCACAGCCATTGGGCCGTCGATTCTCTATGGGTTGCTTCCGAGTCTTCGGATCGTTGATGTGGGGCGTTTTGATGAGTTGATCGGTCCGTTGCGGGCGAAGCTGGAGGCGGTGACGCCACATCTGAACGAGCGTCAGCTTCGGCTCCAGTACCGGGCCGAAGCCCGGATACTCGGTCACGGCGGGATCGCCGCCGTCGCAAAAGCGGGCGGAGTCTCCAAGGACTGCGTCTCGCGTGGATTGCACCGGCTGCTGATCCGCCGCTCCACCGAGAAGAAACAGCTGGCAGGCAGCCGGATCGACTACGAGTACGGCTACTTCCTGGTCCACGCCCTCCGGCCACCCCGGTGCCGGAGATGATCTCCCGGGCCGGGGCGAGGTGGCAGATCGAGGAGGACAACCGCGAGGGAAAACAGCTGGTCGGCTGGGCGGCTACCAGGTCCGCACTTGGAGTGCCTGGCACCGGTACGTCACCTGCGCGATGCTCGCCCTGGCGTTCCTCGCGGTCCAGCTCGCCCGCCATCACGACCCGCAGCCCCCGGCCCGGACGCCCGGCTGCTCCCCGACCATGACGACGCCGAGGGAAACGCCCTCACTGTGACGGCAGCAGCTCAGCCCGCTGACCTCACGGCTCACCCCGCCCGCGACATCCAGGCGCTCCTGCCCAGGGTCCGGCTCACCGTCCCCGCCCTGGCCACGCTTCTCGTGCTGACCGGGACGCCCCACCACAACGAGGCCTACCACCTCCAGCAGCACCACTGGCGCACCAAGCCAGGGGGCCACCATCGCCCACTACCGCCGCCGCGACGAGCCGCTCCCCGCACGGCTCCGCCCCTGGAAGCAGCCCGAACAGAACCGATCACGCCCTCAAGATCTGCTGCTGCAGTACAAGGTAGTCGGTCCAGTTCTGTTGGGCGAACTTGGCCCACCGGAGGGTCGTGGCGGCCGAGAGCCCGAAGAGGTCGCTGACCACGATCGGTGGCAGCTCGGTGATGGCATTGATCATTGCCGTGTTGTATGCCGCACGGGTGGGGAGTTCGTGGTTCCGCAGCCGTTTGATGAGGTGGCTGGCGCTCAGAGGGCGACCTGCGTGTCGACCAGGGAAGGTAGTCGGGCCCGGAAGACGCGCGGGGCTTGAGCATCGAGCTGGCCTACGGGCTGGCTATGTGGGCCTTGATGAGCCGGGCCAGCGTCGGAGGCAGCAGCACAGGGTGGCTATCGATGGTGAGGAAGGCGTCGGCATCGTTCAGTTGGAACGGGGAGGTGGTGATCTCTTTGATGCGCGAGATGGGGAGTGCGTAAAGGCGGATCAGGGCTCCCACGATGCGGAGTTCTCGGGGCAGAGCCTCGTCTGTGAGGCATCTCCGCAGCTGTTGCTCGTGCTCGTCGTCCGTCTGGAAGTTCGCAGCGAATCCCTTGCGGGCGAGTTGTGTATCGAGCGGTCGGGTCAGTTTTCGCTTCGTGAGCCATCGGACGAAGGAGTGGACGGCTTGCCGTCGGGTGGGGTTCTGCGTGAGCCACAGATCCAGGTCCTCTTGGTGCAGGTCCAGGAGGATGAGCTGGTGCTGGTCGAGCCAGTTCAGCAAGAGGATTGCAGCTCGGATGTTGTCACGGTTGGCCTTCGCGGCGCCAAGAGTGTGACGTCCGCGCTCCGCTCGGCGGCGTGCGTCCTTGATGACGTGCCATTCCGCGAAGGGGCTGACGATCCGGGACTGGTGTGGGGGCAGGGCTTCGAGGGTGGCTCTCGCCCAGAGCTCGAGCCGGGCAAAGGTCTCGTGGCGTTCGGGGAGGGCTCCGGTCATGATGAGGTGGTGCCAGACGTTGCGGGTGACCGGTCGAGGAGCCCATGACTGATCTCGGTTTACTCCGTGGTGAGTTCGTCGAGAAGTCCAGCCGCGGCGCTGCTCCGCAGCCAGCTCATGACCGACCAGGGCTTCTCTGCCTGGGTGAGCGCGTTGGCAAGGGGCAGGAACGGCGGAGCGATCGTGCCATCGGGTCCTGCGAGAAGGTGGGTGACTCGGTCGGTGATGGCACAACGGGTGCATCGGCCGTTGGCGTAGATGTCTCCGGGGTAGCCACATTGTCTGCAGGTCGTGTGCAGGTCAGGGCGTCCGCTGCAGGGGCCGCAGAGGTCCCCGTCCTCCGAGGTGCGTCCTGCGGCTATGCGGGTGTTGCCGCATTCGACGCAGGTTCGGGGGTTGCGTCGGCGGTGGTGGTAGAAGGTGCTGCAGAGCGCGCCGACCGGGTAGGTCGCGGTCACAGGCTTGGACTTGCCGCAGTCAGCGCGGGTCCTTGGCGTCCGTGGCTGGCAGCTGTGACAGAGGAAGGTGCCGCCTCTGCGAACAGCGCCTCGGCGTTGATGGCCGCACGCCTCACAGGTCGCGATGTGGTGGCGCAAGCACGGCTCGCAGATGTCAGGGCTCGTGTCCGTTGCGGATCTTGATGGTGGTGGTCTGTCCGCAGATGCCGCATGGGCGCGTCGGCCGTTCGTAGCAGCGGGGGCAGATCGGGCCGGCGTCTGTGATGGTGCGGGCGCGGGCGACGGTGCCGCAGTGGATGCAGGTGCGTTTGGGCGGGGGCTGCAGGAGGAACAGAGGTGCGTGCCGTCCGGGCGCCGACTGGTGGGGCGAAGTCGCTGGCAGCGTTCGCACTGACGGTGGTTGACGGGGTCCTTCTGGAAACAGGAGCGGCAGACCGGGCCGTCTGCCGTACGGCTGTGAATGCGCGTTTGACGTTCACATTGGGTGCACTGCTGAAGGCGGTCACGTTCGATGCACCAGTTACAGAGACGCCCAACGGGCGAGTTACGAGGCCACGGGTCACCGGTGCGTCCGCAGCGTGCGCAGCGTGCGCAGGCGAGCCTGGTGACCGCGAAGCCTGCTGCGGCCAGTCCCAGCAGGAGCCTGGGAAGAGCTGCCGGGCTGTGGGATATCGGTGCGGTGAGCGCGTGAGGGTGTTCGGCCAGGTGGGCGGCCAGAGCTCGGGCGGGCCGAGGTTCCTAGGCGTTGGCTGCCCCCAGGATGCGCTGGGCGTCGCTGGAGGTGAGTTGTGATCCGGCAACGGCCTGGATGTGGCGTACCAAGTCGGCTGTGCGGCTTGCCAGTTCGGCCTGGTGGCGCCGCGCTTGAGGTCTGGCCCGGCTGGGTCGGCTCACTGAGTCGCTCACGTGCCGGGGCGGCGGACGACCGTCCGGCGCGGTTGTGTGGGAGGGGCGATGTCGGAGTCACCGCCAGCGGTCCTGCGGACCTGAACGGTTGAAGACTTCGGGCTTGATGAGGTCGTTGGGTGTGCAGTCGAGGATGTCGCAGAGGGCTACCAGGGTGTCCATGCTCATGCGCTGCGGGGCCTGGGTGACCAGGCGGTAGACCTGTTCACGCGAGAGCTGGATGCCGCGTTCGGCAAGCAGGGGAACCAGGTCGGTGGTCTGGAACATGCCGCGTTCGGCCATCAGCTGACGCAGCTGCCAGTGGTATCCCATCTTCTTACGAGTTGGTGCGTGATAGCGGGTGAGGCGTGTTTGCCCTGCTCACGGCTGTTCTCAGGTGGTGGCGGTGCGGTCGGATACGAGGCTGGCGATGGCGCGGTAGGTGTCGGGGAGTCGGTCGCGGCGGTGGGTCCAGCGCGTCAGTTGCTTCCAGCGTTTATGGTCGGCGAGGGCGTGTTCGACGGTGATGCGGTCGGAGGAGTGCCCGTGACGGTCGCGTTCCCACTGCTCGACTCTGCCGGGCAATGCTCCCGGCCGCGGTTTTCTGGGCGGTGTGATCGCTTGGCCACGGTGGTCGCGGCTCAGGCCGAGGTAGCCGTCGTCCAGGAGGACTTCGACGTCGGGGAAGTGCCGGAAGCAGACGGCGATGCCTTCGTTGCGGGCGGCCGTGGCGTCGTGCATACGCCCAGGTCGCAGGGCGTCGGTCCATAACGTGCGGCCTCGCCAGTCGGCGATCACGGTGGCCTTCATCGTGTTCTGCTTCTTCTTGCCCGAGACGAAGGCACGGCGTCCGCCGCGGCTGGCCGGTGGCCGGCGGACCTGGATCTCGGTGGCGTCCAGCCGCAGCTCGACGCCTTCGGCCTGGGCATAGGCAAATACATCCGTCAGCGTCCGAAGCCGCAGGCCGGGACGGTCGGGAACCGCGCACCCCCGCTCCGCCAGGAGCGTGCGCACCTCTCCGATGGCCCGGGTGACGGTGGAACGGTCGACACCGAACAGCAGCCCCAGCACCGAGTGCGGCAGGTCGTGCCGCAGATGGATCAGCGTGGCCACCAGCCTGTCGACGAACACCAGCTGATGGCTGGCGCCGGCACCCGCGGCCCGCTTCCTGGCCCCGCCCCGCGCCGCATGGCGACGACCTTCGACCCTGGCCTGCCACGGCTCGGCCAACTCTTCGACCAGGCACGCAAGATGAGACCGAGAGAGCCCCGTGAACAGCCTATGCGCCAGCACCGCCCGATTGACCATGACCACCACAGCGGGATCATGCCATCCACCTGGCACGACACCTCACCCGCTATCACGCACCAACTCGTTAATCACGCGGTCACGTCCCAGACCTCGACCAGTCGGTTCTTCAGTGCCGCCTCCAGCAGGTTGTTGCCGTACTCGTTCGACACTCCTAATGGTGGAGTCGGGTATTGGAACTGTCTGAATGCCCCCCGGTCTCGGGCGCATGCGCTGCACCCCGACCGCGGTGGCACTCGCCTGTGTGGACATGCCAGGAATCAGTCAGACCTGTTCAAAGTGGAATGCCTTGATGAAGCAGTCGCGAGGCTGGGCGACGGCGAAGAGGATGCACTCCACGAGTGACTGCGCCGTGAGGGCGTTCTTGGCCTCGCGTGGTGTGGTCTCCCATTCCTCGGAGAGCGGGTCAGGGTTGTCGAAGTCGGGCGGGTAGAGGGAGATCACCCGGACTCCCTGCGGCCGCAGGCGCTTGGAGAGGATCTCGGCGAACCCTGTCTGGGCGCTCTTGGCTGCGTAGAAGGCTTCGTGGGCGTCCGAGCGGTGATGACCGGCCGTTCCGCAGGCGGAAACCATGGTGACCACGTCCGGCTTGTCCGAGTTGAGTAGGAGAGGGAGGAAGTTCTTCACGGTCAGGACGGTGCCGGTGGCGCCGGATGCGATGGTGTCGATGACGTCGGCGTCGGAGGCGGATTGGAGATCTGGGCTTTCGAGGTAGCGGGAGCCGTTGTTGATCAGCACGTCGATGTGGTCGGTGCGCTGGGTGACGTCAGCAGCGAAGTCGCGGATCGAGGCGGGGTCCGTCAGATCGCAGGCGAAGGCGTGGACCTGTTGGTGCCCTCGGCCGCGAATCTCGTCGCGGACATGCTCAGCGGCGGCGAGAGTGCGCGCGGAAAGGAAGACCTCGGCGCCGAGGTCCGCGAGATGGATGGCCAAAGTGCGCCCGAAATCGCGGCCGGCGGCGGTGATGACCACGCGGTGGCTGTCGAATCTCATGTCGGTAGTCCTGGTTCGTGCATCGGATGTTGTGGTGAAGTGCGGCGGCTGACCTCGGCTGCGTAGGCGGCCCAGTCTCCGGCGGCGGCTCGCTGCCATTTGACGGCGACGGTGATGTCGATACCGAGGGTGCGGGCGAGGACGGCGGCGGGCAGGTCGGTGGCGAGCTGGAACAGGGCAGTCGAGCGGGCCTGGGCGAGGCGGATGCCGAGTTTGCGGAGCCGTTCGCCCATGGCCCAGGCACTGATCGGGCGGCCGGGCTGGCCCCCGGGGAAGAGCCAGCGTGAATCTGTGCGGCCGAGGACGGCATGGCTGCGGCGGGCCGCGACCTGCTGGAGGGCCAGCTCAGCAACGGGTGCGGGAAGCTCGACCGGGACGGCGCCGAGGCGGATGCGGACCGCTCCGTCCGTCTCCTCGATCTGCTCGACGGTGAGCCGGGAGATCGTCGCGGGCCACTGGGCGTAGAGGAGCAACAGCAGGCCGGCGAGACGGTCTTCGGACTTGAGGGTGTCATCGTGCAGCAGGCGGCGGGCGGTGTGCCAGCGGGCCTCGTCGTCCATGGGCTGGGAGGGGCCATTCCATCGTTCGGCCGGGAAGGTGAGATCGCGGGCGATCTTCTGGGAGAGGGCCCAGCGCACGAAGTGGCCTGCCTCCTGGCGGTGGCGGACGTCGTCGCTGGTCATCCAGCGCTCAAGGTCGGTCTGCTGGCAAGTGGCAAGGGTCAGGTTCTGATCCCCAAGCCAGTTCAGGAGATAGACGGCTGCCCGCAGGTGTTGCCGAGCGACCTGGAGCTGGTTGTGCGTGGTCTCCTTGCCGCGGCTGCGTCGGCGAAGCCGGCGCAGGAGGTGCCAGGTTGCGTACCGGTGCAGGATTCTCCGTCCCTCGGCGGTCGTGTGGGAGGTGACGAGGTCCTTCACGTGCCGTTCGAGACGGGCCATCTGCTCATCCCTCCGCGGCAGGGTGCCGGTGGCGACGAGGACGCTGCGGATGTGTTCGACGACCTTTCCTTCGGGGAGTTCGTCCAGGGCTTCGTGGGTAAGGGGACGGCGGCCGGAGCCGAGGTCGGACAGGACGGTGGAGACGATGCCGCCGGAGAGCCAGCGCATCGCCGTGGCGGCCCGTTCGGTGCCGGCCAGGGCCTGCAGTTTCGTGGGTATGGCGCCGGTGTCATCGGCGAGAAGCTCGTGGAGCCGCTGTTTGAGGGTGCAGTGAGGGCACGGACCCGGAGCTTGCAGCCGTTCGGCTTGCCCGCAGGCGGGACAGGGGCGCCAGAGCTCGGCGTCCGGTTTGGTGCAGGGACCGCAGACGGGGGCGTCGGTGGTCCCGGAGTGGATGCCGCGGAGTCGCCCGCAGATGGTGCAGTGAGCCGGTCGCCGGTCACAGCCGCCGCAGCGGGGCAGGCCGGTGAGCTTCGAGAGCGTGCAGGGTGCGGTGCGGCCGCAGATCGAGCAGAGCAGCAATGGCAAGGGACGGCAGTTCGGGCAGATCGGTCCGTCAGTGGTGCGGCAACTGACCATGCGTGACTCGCCGCAGACAGTGCAGGTCTCCCGGTTTGCCGGGTCTCTGATCAGGCAGCCCGGACACAGGGGTCGTCCCTGGGCGTCGCGGGTGGCTGGTTCGCGCCGAGCACCGCAGCGTACGCATTCTTCGATGCGGGACTTGGCGATGCAGTTGCGGCAGACCCGCTGCCCGTCGAGCGGCTTGTCGATGCGCACCACCCGGTGGCAGCGAGGGCAGGCCGGGCGGACGATCTCGGTGACGCCGGCCTCGTGCAGCAGGTCGATGAACCGAAGGATGGCGCGATGCGGTGCGAGATATCCCTCCCCGTTCAGCAGAGGGTTCTCCTCCAGGGCCCAGACCAGGCTCTGCCGATAGTGGGGACGGTGGGGTGCCGACTGGTGGAGGGCATCGGCGATCACGTCACGGTCGGCGTCCGGGGTGATCCCGGTGATCACCTCGTAGATGACGTCGACCGGGTCGCGGTCGTCGTTGTCGGGACACATCTTGCAGCGCAGCAGGCCCTTGCGGTCCCGGAAGGCGACGCGCCGGACGGTGCCGCAGGCGACGCACTCAGCGGTCTCCTGTCCACAGACCGAGCAGTACCAGTCCTGGCCCTGGCGTTGGAGGGTTCGCAGCTTCTTGCCGCACTCGACGCAGACCGGCGGAGAGATCTCCGAGGCGCCTGCCTTGCGGAGCTCGATGAGCAGATCGCCGATGGCCCGGGGTGCCGGGGACCGGCCGTCGATCAGGACGGAGGGCCGCATCGCCAGGGCCGCAGCCAGGCGCCGTGACTTCGCGCGGCCGCCTGCGACCGCGGCGACCACGGCCCGGATGGTCTCCGCGCTGAGTTGCTTCTCGACGTCGGCGACGAGGTCGGTGATCAGGCCGGTCGGGTCGGCGACGGCGCGGCCGAGGTCGAGATGGTAAGCGGTGGTCATGGCCGGTCAACACCCCTGATCCGGGCCCGCTTTGGCCGCAGCCCACCAAGCCCCTCTGCATCGGACGCCGAGCCGCCTCCGGCGGCAGCTCTCTTTGGCTTCTTCACCGCGCCGGCCGCCGCGACGGGCTCGATGAGGTCGTCCATGGTGCAGTCGAGGATGTCGAGCAGGGCCATGAGGATCTTGAGGCTCAGTCGCTCAGGTCGCTCGACGACGAGCCGGTAGACCTGGCTCGACGACAAGGTGATGCCGCGTTCGGCGAGCGGAGGGATGAGGTCGGTGGTGGAGAACAACCCGCGGCCGGCCATGACCTTGCGCAGGTGCCAGTGGTAGTCGAGCTTGGCGGCCATCGCCGGATCCCTCCTGCCAGGCCCCGGCGAACGCCGGGGCCAGTGCCTTGTGCAGGGAAGTGTTCATGAAGTCGTCGCTGACGTGCGTATAGATGGCCAGGGAGCTGTCGCACTCGTGGCCGACCTGCTGCTGGATGAAGCGCCGATCGACCCCGTCCTCGGTCAGATGGGTGACGTAAGAATGCCGGATTGAGTGGGGAGTCAGGTCCTTTGGGAGCTTCAGAGCGTCCCGATATGCCTCGAACCGGTCGTTGATGCTGCCAGGCTGGAGGCGGCCCCCGCGCTCGGTGATCCACAGAGCCGGGTGGTCGGAGAATCCGAAGCGCGGCCGGGCGTTCTCGACGTAGTCGGCGACAGCCTCGACGGCCCAGTCCATCACCGACAGCACGTTCCGCCGCCGCGGCGGCTGGCCCTTCTTCGCCTTGCCGTAGCGGACGTTGAGCGTGCCGTACCGGCCGAACTGCCGGGCCTGCGGGTTGCGTCCGAAGTCGACCACGTCCAGCTTGGACGTCTCGGTCCGGCGAAGACCCCACCCGTAGATGACCTTGAAGAGAGTGGCGTCCCGGTAAGTGGCGAGGGCTCCCTTGCGCTTGGCCTTCACGTCTCGTGCGACTTGGTCGTCGGAGTAGTCGAGGAAGCGCTGCAACTCTTCCCGCGTGAACGGCCGCGCCTCTGGATCGCCCTCGTAATCCTGCAGGTGAGGGAGGGCATTCCACTCATGGCAGATCGCCACTGGGAAAGCGCCGAAGGCTTCATCGCATGCCGTGCCCCAGCCGTAGCGGGCGTCGATGAGGAGCTCGGTGAACAGCCGAACGGTGCCCTGGTAGCTGCGGATCGTGGAGGGCGCCAAGTGCCTCTCGCCCGTCAACCATGCCGACCACTCGTCCAGGTGGGCAGGCGTCCACTGCCACGGGTACTCGTTCGCGAACTCAAGGAACCGGCGGATCAGCCGTTCCCTCGGGTCGATCGTGTCGTCCCTCAGCCCTCGCGACTTCTGCTGAGCCCGCCAGCCCCTCAGCATCGCGTCCTCCGGACGCAGCTGAACCACACCGGAAACGAGCTCCATATGAGCCGCCCCGGCCAGGGCCACCGTGCGCTGATGCACCACTCCAGGCCATCCCTTCTGGAGAGCAGATCATGCATCAGAAGGGCTCGTCTGGGCAACAGCCCTGCTCAGGCTGCCAGTTTGTAGAGGCTGAGGAACCCTTCCGTTTCCCGCCGTGACCACGTGACCTGCGACTTCGCGCCCGTTTGATGCAATTCCCGAGGGTTCATATAGATCGCCGTCGTGGATGCGTGAGAGTGCCCGACCTGCTCTTGGACGAATCGTGCTGGATATCCGAACTCGGTGAGATGGGTGATGTAGCTGTGGCGAAGGCAGTGCAGGTCCAGATCGGGATCCAGCCCGGCCGCCTCGCGTGCGGCGGTGAAGGCGGAGTTGATCGAGCGAGGCGACAGGCGCCCCGCGCGCTCGGTGACCCACAGCGCCGGGTGGCGTCCCGGGACCAGGCGCGGGGGGCGTATCTCGGCCTGCCAGTGCTTCAGGACCTCGACCACCCAGTCCTTCTCCGGGACGGTCAGGACCATGCGCCGCTTGGGAGGAGCGCCCCGTTCTCAGCTGACGAGATGAGTTGATCGCCCGTGTAGCGCCGCTGCATGCGGTTCGCCCGGTTCGGCAACGAGAGACGCGACCCCTGATGATCAAGGTTGTCGAAGCCTTTGATCACGAACAGGGGTCGCGTTCGCGTGCCATCTTCCCTGATCGGTGTCCTGCAGCGCCACTGCGAGGACATCGACGCCGCCTGCCCGGATCCGCAGCAGTTCACCTCCCTGGCCGAGGTGCTGGGGCGGATACCCGATCCCCGCCGGGTCCGGGGACGCCGCTACCGCTTGGGCTCCCTGCTCGCGCTGTGCCTGGTCGCCGTCCTCGGCGGAGCCACGTCCCTGGCCGCCATCGCCCGCTTCGCTGTCGATACCGACTACGACCTGCGCGAACAACTCGGGCTCACCTCCAGTACACCGAACGCCTCCACACGGGGACGGCTCCTCGCCCGCCTGAACGGCGACACCCTCGACGACGCCGTGGGCGCCTGGCTCGCCCGGTACGCCACCGACCCGGTCGACGAACCCGGCGACACGCTGGTCGGCCTGGCCGTCGACGGCAAGACGGTGCGCGGATCCCGCACCGACGGCGCAGCCGTCCACCTGCTCGCCGCCGCGCTCCACGCCTGCCAGACCGTGATCGCCCAACGCCAGATCGCCGCGAAGAGCAACGAAATACCCGCCTTCGCCCCGCTGCTGGACCGGATCAACCTGAGCGGCGTCGTCGTCACCGCCGATGCGATGCACACCCAGCGCGCCCACGCCGAACACGTCATCACCGCCGGCGGCCACTACCTCCTGGTGGTCAAGGGGAACCAGAAGAAGCTGCGCAAGCAACTGCGGGGCCTGCCCTGGCACCAGATCCCGCTGCAGGCCCGCACCACCGGGGCCGGGCACGGCCGCCGCGTGAAGGTCTGCACCGCCCGTCCCGGCCTACTCTTCCCACACGCCGTCCAGGCCATGGAGGTCAAGCGCCGCCGCACCCACCGCAAGACCGGCAAGGTCGAAACGAAGACCGTCTACGCGGTCACCAGCCTCCCACCCGAACAGGCCGGCCCGGCGCAACTCGCCGAACTCATTCAGAACCACTGGTCAGTTGAGGCCCTGCACCACGTCAGAGACGTGACGTTCGGCGAAGACGCCTCGCGAGTACGCACCGGCACCGCACCCCGCGCCATGGCCACCCTGCGCAACCTCGCCATCGGACTCATGCGCCAAGCAGGCTGGACCAACATCGCCGCCGCAGCCGATCACTACCGGTCACGCCCCCAGCACGCGACAGCCATGCTCCGGCTCACAGCCTGAGAACGCATCGCCCCTGGGAGCGCCCTTCGACGACTTGCCGAAGCGCACCATCATCGAACCAAAGTTCCCAAAGTCCGGCGATTGCCTGTTGCGCCGCAGGTCCACGAGGTCCAGACGCGACGCTTCGGTTCGCCGTATGCCGAAGGCGTAGACCGTCTTGATAACGGCCGCGTCCCTCATCGCTGTGAGAACGCCTGTGCGTCCCTGGTCGCGGATCTTGGAAGGCAGGGCATCAGCGGCATCGAACAGGGCCTTGAGCTGACCCGAGTTTCGTAGAGTCCGGTGATCGTGTTTCAAGCGGACTGCGGGGTGGCTTCCTGTTGTCGCCACCAGTCGCGTTCGTACTCGGCGGGTGGTACGTAGTCGAGGGCGGAGTGGAGCCGTTCCTCGTTGTACCAGGTGACCCATTGGAAGATCGCACGCTCGACCTGGTCGACGTCCCGCCACGGTCCTTGCATCTCGATCAGCTCAGCCTTGAAGGTGCCGTTCAGCGCCTCGGCCATCGCGTTGTCGTAGCTGTCCGCGACTGAGCCGACCGACGCTGAAGCCCCGATCTCGGACAGCCTCTCGGTATACCGGATTGATACGTATTGCGACCCGCGGTCGCTGTGATGAATGAGGCCGGAGTCCTTCTTGATCCGGCGTCTCCACAATGCCATCTCCAGTGCGTCCAAAGGCAGTTCGGTCCGCATGTGGTTCGCGACCTGCCAGCCGACAATCATCCGTGAGTACACGTCCAGGACGAACGCCACGTACGCCCAGCCGGACCAGGTGCGCACATACGTCATGTCCGCCACCCACAGCTGATCCGGCCTCGAGGCCGTGAAGTCGCGGTCGACCAGGTCCGGGGGCCTGGGTGTCGACGGCTCAGGCACGGTGGTCCGCCGCCGCTGACCGCGGATGACGCCCTCCATGCCCAACTCAGCCATCAGCCGCTCGACGGTGCAGCGGGCCACCTGTACACCCTTGCGCCTGAGCGCGCGGGTGATCCGGCGGACGCCGTAGGTGCCGCCGGACTCGGCATGGACCTGTTCGATCAGCGGGATGAGCTGCTCGTCGCGCAGCCGGCGGGCCGACTTCGGCCGCTTCTTGCGCGCGTAGTACGCCGACTCCGAAAGCCCAGCACCCGGCAGGCGAACCCGACCCCGAGGCCCTTGTCCCTGAGGTGCTCGATCACCTGGTCGGCCTCGTCCGGGGACGGTCGAGTTCCGCCGCAAAAAACGCGCTCGCGGCTTTGAGGATCTCGTTCGCCCGCCTCAACTCCGCTACTTCTTTGCGGAGTTGCTTCAGTTCCTCGTGCTCGGCGGTGGTCAGCCGGTCGTCGCGTTCGCCGGCGTCCGCCTCGGCCTGGCGGACCCAGCCGCGCAGGGCCTCCTTGTGGATTCCCAGGTCCTTCGCGACATGAGCGATCGGACGGCCCGTGGTGCGGACCTCGCGCACGGCCCGCTCGCGGAGCTCGTCCGGATATTTACGTGGTGCTGGCACTGCTCGTGGTTCTCCTTCGGGCCAGGATCATAAGCCTGGCTTCAGGGACTCCACGAATCCGGGGTCAGCTCACGTCACGATCTACCACATGGAAGTTCCAGGACAGCTCGATCATCGTCGCCTCCCCCGGTCTTGGCAGTCCCAGCCTTCACCTCCTTCCGCAGTGTGCCGGGGCCAAGGTCAAGCCCGAGAACCTGATCGGTATGGGCGACAACGGAGCAGCCTTCATCTTCAACCGAAACGCCTAGGCGGTCTCCAAAAGGCCCGCCCGAGGCCGCGGGGAAGAATCTGAGGGAACGAGATCTGCTCCGCGTCGGCCGGTTCTCCCCGCCGCGGGCCATCGGCCTGGCCGGACCTTTCGGCCGCACTCAGGCGGCCGGTTCCGTGAACTGAACATGGCGCCGGGCACCTTCAGGCGGCACTCCACTCAGATCGGCCGCAAGCTGCGGGCCAACAGGCTCCGCTCAAGGCGCAGATGAGCGTCGTGACCGGCGAACTGCCCCTGCCCGACCTCCTGTCGGCGCCGGCGCTGTTCGACGAGATGGGCAGGCTGCTGCTGCGGGCCTACGCCCTGCGACACGCGGCGAGCGCCATCGCCATCGCCAGGCATGCCGGGATCGACCAGTTCGACATCCCAGGCAGCACCGCCCGACTCTTGGCGAAGGCGGGTGCGGACAACGGGACCCGCCTGATCCGCCTCCGCCGCACCTACGGGTTGCTAACTACCGTCGACGTATCCACACCGCCTCCGACGTGACCCGGACCCCGTGATGACCGCGCACTGGAGCATCCCCGACGCCGACCGGCCCTTCGTAGACAGGGCGCGTAGCCCTCCCCCCGTCGAAGCATCCGGCCCAGCCGGTGGCTTTCGGACGGTGCTTCCCGGCATTCTGCTCTCCGCGCTCATCACCCGGCTGTACTCACCGCACGCGGAGGCTGCTCGTGTCCGCGGCCGTCAACCGGCCGGGCTGTGCGCGGGCTGAGGCTTGCCGAGCATCTGGCAGGTGGCGGCTTCGACGAGGGCCTTGTTCGCGGTGGCGGCCTTCTCTTCCTTGATGCCGAAGTTCGTGCTGGTGAAGACGGCGACGCTGCGGGTGCCGGTGGCGTCCGTGTAGATCTCGCTGGAGTAGCCGGGCAGGCCGCCCGTGTGGCCCCAGACGGTGCCGCAGACCGTGTCCACCCGCATCAACCCCAGTCCGTAGCCGCCGCCTTCCTCGGGCGCGTCCACGGTGGTCCGCATGTGCTTCAGCTGGGGTTCGGGCAGCAGCTCACCGGAGTTCAGCGCGGTGAGGAAGGTCTGCCAGTCCGCCGCGGTGGAGACCATGCCGCCTGCCGCCCAGGACCAGCTCGGGTCGATGGCGGAGGTGTCGACGTTGTGGCCGGGACGGTCGGCTCCGACGAATCCGACGCCGTCGGGCAGGTCCACGGTCGCGGAGAGGATCTTCTTCAGCCGCGCGGCGTCCGGCTCGTAGCCGGTGACATGCTCGTTGTCGCTGTTTTCTCCGGTGTCCCATTCCGCGTCCGTGGCGAGGTAGGAGTCCTTCATGCCCAGCGGCTTGGTGATCTTCTGCTCGATCAGCTCGGCCAGACTGCTCCCGGTGGCCTTCTCGAGGATCAGCCCCAGGGCCTCGTAATTGGCGTTGCTGTAGGAGTACGTCTCGCCGGGCTCGGTCGGCGGGCCCTGCTGGGGGGTGATGGCGAGCAGTTCCCGCGGGGTCCAGGTGCGCTTCTCCTGGCCGGTGAGGGAGGGCAGGAACTGCGGGGTCAGCAAGAAGTCGCCGAGGCCGCTGGTGTGGTTGAGCAGCATCCGTACGGTGATGTGCTCACCGCCCTCGACCAGGCCGGGCAGCCACTTCTCGACCGTGTCGTCGAGGCTGATCCTCTGCTGGGCGACCTGTTGCAGGACGAGGGTCGCGGTGACCGTCTTGGTGTTGGACCCGACTCGGAACCGGTCGCCGACGGCGAGGCGGTGGTCGTCCTTGGTCCAGGCGGCCTGCTTGGCGATCTCGACGGGCTTCCCGTCGCCGGTGTCGACGCGGACGATGACGCCCAGGGAGCCGGTGTCTGCCGCCTGCTGCGCGAGGCGGGCCAGCCGCGCGTCGGCCGCCGGGCTCGCCGCGCTCTGCCCGGCCGCCGGTTCGGCCTCGTCCGAGCAGCTCGCGAGCGCCGCGCCCAGACAGGTCGTCAAGGCCATGGTCAGCGCTGCGCGGCGTATTCGGTGGCGGCGGGACAGTGTGGATGCGGACATGGCAGTTCCCTTCGGCGCGTGACGATGTGCTGCGTGCGTCGAGGGACCGGACAATCGCCTGATGAGCGGCCTTTCGGCGGGTCCCGCGCACACCATCCATTCAGTCAGTGGCGCGCTCCGGGTACATCGCTCGATGGCGGGCTTTCCACCGGCGTGGGGTCACTCCAAGGAGTGACCCCACGGGGTGAGGCGCCACGCCGGCCCGCCGTCCGACCGGGCAGGTCAGGGCAGGGTGTTCCTCGCCAGCACCGCCGCCTGTGCCCGGCTCTGGCAGCCGGTCTTCGTGAGCACGCGGCTGACGTGCGTCTTGACCGTGTGCAGGCTGACGACGAGGCGGTCGGCGATCTCGGCGTTGCTCAGACCGTCCCGGATCAGACGCAGCACGTCGGCCTCCCGCTGGGTGAGGTCCCTCAGACGGGCCAGCTCCTGATCGCTGGGCAGGCGCCGACCGCTGAGGTGGCCCTCGATGATCCGCTGGGTCACCGCGGGGCTCAGCGCGCTGTGCCCGGCCGCCGCGGCGCGCACGGCCGCACCCAGCTCTTCGAACGAACTGTTCTTCAGAAGGAAGCCGGAGGCCCCGGCCGCCAGCGCATCGTCGACGTAGGCATCCAGGTCGAACGTGGTCAGCATGAGCACCCGGCTGCGCCCCGGCCCGAGCAGGCCCCGGCGGCGCAGCTCGGCCAGCGCCCACAGGCCGTCGCGGCGCGGCATCCGGATGTCCATCACCAGCACATCCGGCCGCAGCCGCGCGCACACCTCGACGGCTTCCTCACCGTCGTTCGCGGTGCCCGCCACGGTGACGTCCGCCTGGCTGTCCAGGATCGCGCTCAGCCCGGCGCGGATGACCGGCTCGTCGTCCACGACGAGCACGCGGATCTGCTCAGGCATCCGCACGCTCCCACGGCATCGTCGCCGCGACGCGGAAACCGCCGTCACGCGTGGGGCCCACGGTGAGTTCGCCGCCCAGCGCGCTCATCCGTTTCTCCATGTGCACCAGGCCGAGCCCGACGCCGGCGCCGGCCGCGGCCCGCCGCATCCCCCGGTCGTTCACGATCTCGCACCGCAGCTCTCCGTCGTCTGTGTCGCGGACGGTCACCCTGACGGGCGCTCCGGGCGCGTGCCGACGGGCGTTGACCAGTGCCTCCTGCACCACGCGGTACACCGCCAGCTGGATCGCCCCCGGCACGGACCGCGGCGCGACGTCCATCGTCAGCTCGACCGTTCCGTCCGCGGCCCGGTGGCCGGCCAGCAACGCGTCCAGCTCACCGAGGCCAGGCACGGGCTGAAGCGGGACGGCGTCCACGGGGTCGCGCAGCATCCGCAGCAGGTCACGCAGCTCGCCGCTGCTCTGCCGGCCCGCCGCGGCCAGTCCGTCGACCTGGGCACGGGCCCAGTCGGGCAGTTCGCCGCCGCGGGCCCGCAGCGTCTCCGCGTGCACGACGAGCAGAGTCAGCGAGTGCGCGACCACGTCGTGCATCTCACCGGCGATCCTTGTCCGCTCGCGTTGCGTGGCCTGTGCCGCCTCCAGGACCTGTGCCCGGCGCGCGTCGGCCGCCCGCCGCTCGGCCGCGGCCAGCAGCTCCTGCCGGGTGCGCGCGGCGAAGCCCATCGCCCAGGCCAGCGGCATCGGGGCCAGCGCGGCGAGCACGTCAAGGCCGCCCCGGAAGTCGCCGGAGTCGGTCGTCATCCGGTTCAGCCACAGACCGGCCACGCTGAGCACGCCGGCGCAGAAGACCGCCGGCACGGTCCGCCGCCGGCTCGCGCCGTGGTGGCCAAGGTTGTAGAGCAGCACCGCCGGCGGCAGAAAGACCAGAGGTGACAGCTTGGCCCCCTGGCCCGCGCTCCCCACCAGCGCCGCCAGAAGAGCCCCGAAGCCCACGACGAAGGCGGTGGCCGGCAGACGGCGCCGTAGCAGCAGGACCACCACGCCCACCGCCTCGTACGCCATGAGCGATACCCACGCCGGCCCGGAAGTGTCCACGTACGGCTGCGACAGCAGCGCCGGCACAAACGTCAGTACGACCAGCCCGGCATCGGCACCCCACCCGGGCCACCTGCCGTCCCTCACTCTCATCCGTCCGACAATACGACCTTGCGCACCGGCGTTCGTCACTCCAAAGAGCCACTTCACGTCACCTCACAGAACTCGTCGCGGCGACGACACCGAAAGCCGTCACGGACGTCCATGGCGGTCCGGTGTTCCATCCCGCTGGGTCGTGTCCGCGACGTCAGGGGAGCCAGCCGGTAAGCGGCGGAAAGGATGGTGATGGCGACCCTCGCGATGGGTCTGCCCGCGTATCCGTGAAAGCCGCGGTCGATCACCGTCGGATGGAGTCAGCGGCGCGGTTCGAGCAGCCGGGCCAGCCAGTCCGTGCGGGTTCGGCGGGCTGTGGTCGAGAGGTGTGCCTGCGGGTACAGGGCGTCGAAGCCGTGGAAGCCGCCCGCCCACACGTGGAGTTCGGCCTGGCCTCCCGCCGCCCAGATGCGGGTGGCGTAGTCGGTGTCCTCGTCACGGAAGACCTCCGCGGAGCCCGTGTCGATGTAGGCGGTCGGCAGGCCGGAGAGATCCTCGGCCAGCGCGGGCGAGACGTACTCGGGCACCTCGGCGTCGGTGAGGTCGCCGAGGACCGAGGCCCAGCCGAACGCGTTCATCTCACCGGTCCAGACGCCGGGCACGCCGGAGTACTGGCGGCTGGAGGTGGTGGTGTCGCGGTGGTCGAGCATGGGGCAGATCAGCATCTGCGCGGCGATCGCCGGGCTGCCGAGGTCGCGGGCCAGCAGGGTGACGCCGGCGGCGAGACCGCCTCCCGCGCTGGCGCCGGCGACGATGATCCGGGCAGGGTCGATGCCCAGTTCGCCGGCGTGGTCAGCGACCCAGAGCAGCCCCCGGTAGCAGTCGTCGACCAGGACGGTGCCGGTGGCCTCCGGCGCGAGCCGGTAGTCCACGGAGACCACGACCGCGCCGAACCGGTCGAGCCACTCCAGTGGGATGTCGATCTGGGAGAAGCGGTCGCCCATGACCATCCCGCCGCCGTGGATCCAGTAGACGCAGGGCGCGGCGGCGGTGCGATCGGAGTGCGCGGGGCTCGCAGGACTCGCAGGACTCGCGGGACTGAGGACCGACAGAGGGATCGGGGCGCCGTCCTTGGCGGGCACGGTGATCTCGCGCCGGTCGACCCGCCGGTGCTCGAGGAGGGGCTCGACAGGTGTCGAGGAGAGTGGGCGCAGTCGCGCGAGGACTTCCGGGTTGAGCCGGGACATGAGGGGCATGTCGGCCAGGAGTTCCCGCAGTTCGGGGTCCAGGGCAGGTCGTGCCATGGTCATCGTCGTTGCCTTTCGTGGGTGGTGCCGGACGGTCGGGCGCCAAGGTTTCCGCCTCGGCGGGCGCCGGGGCGGCGGACCGGGGGATCGATCGGGCTCAGAAGGCGGCCTTGCCGCGGACCGGGACGTGGTCGGTGTACTCGGGTTCCTTGTCAAGCAGCGGGTCGATCTGCGCCACGATGGACCGGGCGGCCTCACCGGCGAAGATCCGGTGATGGTCGTCCTCGCTGGTCCAGCCCTCGGTGACGTGGACGATGTCGGGATCGGACGCGGAGCGCGAGACCAGATAGACGACGCAGTGTCCGCTCGCGCCGGGGCTCCCCGGGTTCAGGCCGGTCAGCAGCAGGTCGACGAGTCGGTCGCCCAGGCCGGGCCTGGCGGTCAGGGTGGCGCTGAAGCCGTAGGTGGCGATCATGGTCAGCCTCTCGGGCAGTGGTGGAGTGCGGTGATTCCATTCAAGCGAGGTGACCTGCGGAAACGTTAGAACGATGCTCGCCCGCACTTGCACGATCCTCCTGAGCACGGGAGCCATGGCCCGAGATGGTGCTGCAATGGACGCATGCATCTCGAGGAGCTCCGCACTCTCCTGGCCCGGCACGCGCGCACCGACTGGACCACTGCCATCGACGGCGTCCTCGTCTCGAAGGTCGACCGCCCGGACCCGCCGGCCCCGTCCATGTCCGGCATGGTGCTGGCGGTCATCGCCCAGGGCGCCAAACGACTCGCCCTCGGCGACCGGATCTACGCGTACGGTCCCGGGCAGTACCTGGTCGCGTCCGTGGACCTGCCCGTCACCGGACAGTTCACCCAGGCCGCCCCCGAGCAGCCGGCGCTCGGCTTCGGACTCACGCTGGACCCGTCCGCCGTCGCCGAGTTGCTCCTCCAGGCCGGCCCAGGTGACGCCCCGCGCGCCGGCGGAGGCACGCCCTCGGGAATCGCCGTCAGCGATGCCCCGCCCGCGCTGCTCGACGCGGTGGTCCGGCTGCTGCGACTGCTCGACGAGCCCCGCGACCGGGCCGTACTGGCGCCTCTGGTCAAACGTGAGATCCTGTGGCGCCTGATCACCAGTGAGCAGGGGGCGACGGTCCGCCAGCTCGGCCTCGCCGACAGCAGCCTCAGCCATGTCTCCCGGGCCGTGCGCTGGATCCGCGAGAACTACGCGCAGCCCTTCCGCGTCGAGGACGTCGCCCGGATGTCCGGCATGAGCGCCTCCGCCTTCTACCGCAACTTCCAGGCCGTGACCGCGATGAGCCCCATCCAGTTCCAGAAGCAGATCCGGCTCCAGGAAGCCCGGCTGCTGCTCGCCACCCACCCGGGCGATGTCACGGGAGTCGGCCTTCGCGTCGGCTACGACAATCCCTCCCAGTTCAGCCGGGAGTACCGCCGCCAGTTCGGTGCGCCGCCCAGCCGGGACGCCGCCCGCCTGCGCGATGCCGTGCGCGCCCCCGCCGGTGTCCTGCCCTGAGCGGCGATGCGACCACGGAGGAGGATTATGCAAGGGCGTGCGAGGATAGTTCTGCTATTTTCGCAGGTCAGAGCGATTCAATGGGATTGTCAGTTCTTCTGCGGGGCTGGAAAGTGCCTGTTCTCCGCAGATCCCGTCCCATCGCCGAAGGGCACAGCATGAAGACCGTTCTGATCACGGGTACGTCGTCCGGATACGGCCGGGAGACCGCCCTCCACTTCGCCGCGCAGGGGTGGAACGTCATCGCCACGATGCGCACCCCCCGAGCGGGCGTCCTGCCCGAGTCGGACCGGCTCCGCGTCGTCGGACTCGACGTGACCGAGCCCGCGAGCATCACCGCCGCGATCGAGGCGGCGGGACCCGTCGACGTTCTGGTCAACAATGCCGGCGTCCCCTCGATCAGCGTGTTCGAGGGCACCCCCATGGCCCAGGTACGGGAGGTGTTCGAGACCAACACCTTCGGTGTGATGGCCACCACGCAGGCGGTGCTGCCCCAGTTCCGCGAGCGCGGCTCCGGCACGGTGGTCAACGTGACCTCCAGCGTGGTGCTGGGCCACATGCCGCTCTCCGCCGTCTACAAGGCGAGCAAGATGGCCATCGAGGGGTTCACCTCGTCCCTCGCGCTCGAACTCGCGCCGTTCGGTGTGCGGGCGAAGACGGTGCAGCCGGGCGCCTGCCTGACGACGAACTTCGCCACCAGGGCGACGGACGGCGCCTCACTGGACGAGCTGGTCCCGGCGCCCTACGCACCGTGGGCGAAAAAGGCCATGGACTCCTTCACAGGCCAGGACCTGTTCACCAAGGAGACCGACGTCGCCGAGGCGGTGTGGCGAGCCGTGCACGACACGACCGGCCAGCTGCGATTCCCGGCCGGTCCCGACGCGGTCCGGCTCGCCCAGGCGAAGTGACCGACCAGCAGTCGAGGTGACGCCGCGCGGGCGGAGTTCGTGGTGGGCGTCGCAGGCGAAGCCCCGTTCCATGTCGTCGCGGGTCAGGACGGAGGCGCGGCTGCGGGAGAGGTCGTCCTCGTCGCGCGGGGTGTCGTCCAGGACGATGGCGACCGGGTTGTCCGGCACGATGTCCATCGTCTCGACCGCGAGGTTCAGCGCTTCTCGCAGGGCGCTGTACCAGCGGGAACCGTCGTTGAGCATTCCCGTCCGCCCAGTGACTCATCACAGCTCACCACAGCTCACCACAGCTCACCAGTGAGCATCAGACCCGCGTCTACCATCTCCTCGCGCGACCCGCCCGCCCCGCGCGCGTCGAAGATGTCCGCAGTCGGGAGCCACCCCGCTGCTCGCTCTCCCGGATCTGCCCACACCGCGGTGCGGGGGTCGGGCGCCGTGCCAGCCTCATAGGTGTGACGCCATTCGAAGTCCCTGTGCCCACGTTCACCCAGTTCACCCGCCCGTCCGAGCTGACCGGACCGCTACGGCGGGAACTGGCGGCCTGCTGGGCGGCGGTCGTCAACACCGGTGGGGCAGTCATCCCGCCCGACTGTCCGCTGCCGCCCGTGACGCCTGCCGATGTCGCGACCGCCGTCGACCGGATCGCGGAGAACCTGACGCCCGATCACAGCATGCTGCTCTCGGCCACTCTCGACGGCGCGCTCGCGGGCTGGCTGGTCCTCCGCCGTGAGGCGCATCCGCTGGAGGCACACTGCGGCGTGGTCAACCATGTGCAGACACAGGTCCACCTCAGAGGTCTCGGTATCGGTGCCGCGCTGATGCACCGCGTCCGCCACGTCGCACGGGAGGAGATGGGCCTCGACCGCCTCAAACTGACGGCCAGAGCCGGGCTGGGGCTTGAACACTTCTACCGGAAGGCCGGCTGGGCGGAGGTCGGCCGGTGGCCGGGAGTGCTGCGCCTGGCACCCGGCGACGACCGTGACGAGATCCTCATGAGCATCGCGCTGTGACCGCCGTCCACCAGCCCGGCGCCAGGGGTGCGTCAGTCCTTCTGCGCCACCAGTACGCAGCTGTCCCCGACCTGCCACACCGTCGTGACATGGGCGAACCCTGCATCACGGAGCAGCTGGGTGTGACGCCCCACCGAGAGGTGCTGATTTCCGTCGACGGAGGACGAGTACCGCTTCGCACGCTCCCGGAACAGATCGGCCAGCTCCGGATCGCCGGCAGCGGCCTGCCACCACGCTCCCCAGTCCTCGTCCACGGGCCCGTGCGCCCCCGTACGCTCGGCCCGGCGGAGCCCCACGTGAGCGGTCAGTTCGGAACAGGGCGACCCGTCCGGGGGGAAGTGGTCGCCGTTGACCAGGGCACCGCCAGGGCGCAGCAGGGCGGCGAGGGCCCGGTAGGTACGGATCAGAACGTTCGCGGGGAGATAGTGCAGAGCTGTCGTCGTGACCGCGACGTCCACGTTCCGGTCCAGTTGGAGAGCATCCGTCCAGCCCTCCTCGCCGATCACCGCGTCCACGTACCGAGCGGCGTCAGCGTGCTGGGTACGTCCCAGTTCAAGGAGTACAGGGTCCATGTCGACGGCGACGATCTCCGCGTCCGGAAGACGGCGGGCGAGTCGGGCCGACAGGGAACCGGGGCCGCAGCCGAGGTCGAGCAGGAGCGGCCGGTCCCGGTCGACGCAGAGGTGTTCCGTGGCATCGGCGATCACCGCGAACCGCTCCTCCCGGTCCAGCGCGTAGAGCTGCTGCTGCCGTTCCCAGCGCTCCACCCACATACCGGCTGTTGCCATGCTCAAGCCCATGTGACCGTGTCACCTCGCCCGTCTCTCACCAGTCGCGACTACCGCGCAATCTACAGGTGGAAACGGTTATCAATAGACGTTCACGCCAGGGAGTCGAGAACAGCCCGCAGGCGATCGATTTCCTCCTCCGTGTTGTAGACGTGCACGCTGACCCGGACGGCTCCGCCCATCTCGTCGGCACCGGCCTGGCAGAGATTGTCGGCCCGGACCATGAAGCCGTGGCTGTAGAGGATGAAGCCGAGGTCGTCGGAGGGGATGTCGCGGTGCCGGAAGGTGACGATGCCGTGCCGGCGCTGGGCCGTGGGCAGCGCGCTGTCCACGGCGAGGCTGGCGGGGCAGCCGAGGATCTCGTAGGAGTCCAGGCGGTGCAGCCGGTCGGTCAGGCGGGTCGCCAGCCGGGTGACATGACGGGCGATGCGCTCGGGGCCGGCCTCGTCCAGCCAGTCGATCGCCGCCAGGAGCGACACGATGCCCGTGGTGTTGGGGGTGCCCTGCCAGCCGGTGGGCCGCAGCGCCGGCCCTCGCGTGTTGCGCGCCCACACGGCTCCCGTGCCGGGCAGGGCCATCACCTTGTGTCCGGAGAAGACGACGAAGTCGACATCGAGGTCCGGGCCGCCGACCCGGACGGGAAGGTGGCCGACACTCTGGGCGGCGTCCAGGCAGATCGGCACGTCAGGGCCGACGGCGGCGCGCAGGCGGTGCACGTTCATGTCGCCGCCGTAGACGTGGTGGACGTGGGTCGCCGCGACGAAGCGGGTGCGGGGGCCGACCATCCGCGCGAGAGCGCGGTGGTCGTAGTCGCCCGAAGACGCCTGGACGGGAAGGGCGCGCACCGTCACGTCGACACCTCGCTGTCGTAGCGACCGCGCGGCTTCGAGCCAGGGCTCCAAGTTGGCCTGGTGGTCGCCGAACGGGACGAGGATCTCGTCGCCGTCGGTGAGGTAGGGCACGAGCCAGTCACGGGCGACGGAACGCAGCCCCTCGGTCGCGCCGCTGGTGAAATGGACGGTGGAGCGCTCCGGCTGCCGGTCGCCGAGGAATTCCTTGACCCGTTCGCGGGTACGCTCCACCAGCTCGGTGGTGCGGTTGGCCCAGGGGTAGGTACCGCGGCCCGCGTTGGCGTTGGACGTGGTGAGGTAGGTCGCCACGGCGTCCAGGACGGCTCGCGGTTTCTGCGAGGTCGCCGCACTGTCCAGATACGTCAGCTCCGGATGGGCCGTGACGATCGGGAACTGGCTCCTCAGCTTCTGCTCCCAGGACGCGTCTTCACCGGGATTCCGTTCCGGCATGGTCACTCCCTCACCAACGGTGCGCCGGCGTCCCGCCACGCCACGATCCCGCCCGCCAGACTCCTGACGTCCGGATGTCCCGAGCGGGCGAGCGACGCGGCGTAGCGCAGCGACTTCTCCCCCACCGGGCAGGCGAGCAGAACCGGGGTGCGCTTGCTGAACGGCAGTCCGTCGCGGACCAGTTCGGCGAAGAGCTCGTCGACGATGTTGATCGAGCCCTCGATGTGCAGGGCGGCATAGGCATGCGGGCCGCGCAGGTCCACCACCAGCGGGCGGGGTTCTCCTTCCGCGATCCAGCGCCGAGCGTCGTCGACGTCGACCGCCCGAGCCTTCGCCGCCCGTATCGCCTCGTCGCCGACCTCCGACGGCGATCGCCCGCGCCTCGGCCGCCCCAGCAGCTCCGGGCGGCGTTGGCGCACATAGCTGAGGTAACTCTCGGCCCGGTCGCACACGATGAACACGGCGGTCCGGCGGCGCCCCGCACCGTCCAGTTCGGCGTCGACGGACGCGAGATGGCGTACGGCTCCGTGGTAGGCGGCGCCGCCGGTCGGCCCCGACAGCAGTCCGCAGCGCCGGATCAGCGTGATCATTCCGTCGATGGCCTGCTGCGAGGTGACCGCGGCGAGGGAGTCGTAGGTCGCGGGGTCGAACAGGCCCACCTGGTGCACCTCGTCGATGGTCCGGATCCCGGGTATGAAGTCGGACTTGTCGGCCACCAGTCCGAGAACCCGCACGTCGCCGTCGTGCTCGCGCAGGACACGGGCGACGCCGGTGGAGGAGCCGGCCGTGCCGACGCACGCGACGAACCAGTCAGGCGCCCGGCCGTCGAGGTCCTTGATGATCTCGGGGCCGGTACCCGTGGCGTGTGCCTCGACGTTGCGCGGGTTGAAGTACTGGTCGGTGTGCAGGTGGGCGCTGCCTGGCTCGGAGAGTGCCTGGTGGAAGCGGGTGAGCGGGTCGTCCGTGTCGGTGGGGTCGAGACACTCGCTCTGTCCGGGCAGTTCCTCGATCTCGGCGCCGAGCAGCAGGAGCAGGTCCTTGATCTCGGGCACCCGCATCCGGTTGGTGACGCTCTTGAACTTCAGCCCGTGCATCCCTGCGAGCAGGGCGAGGGCCTTGGCGGTGTTGCCGCTGGAGAGCTCCACCACCGTCCCGTCACCGCTGGCCGCGTCCTCCAGGTACGGGCGGGCCATGTGCCAGGCGGGCCGGTCCTTGACGGACCCGAACGGGTTGAGCATCTCCAGCTTGGCGTAGAGATCGATGTGGCGGAGACCGTGCACCGACGGGTCGATGCGGACCAGAGGCGTGTTGCCGATGGCTTCCGTGATGCTGTCGTACCTCATGACGGCCTTCCCTGCGGGTGTGTGAGGGGCCAGTAGTTCTCATCCGGACACCAGCGCCAGGTTCCGCCCGCCTCTCTTGAGACGGCGACCGTCCGCGCCGACGGTTGGCGCTGCGCGTGGTGAGCGTGGAAGTCCATGACGTATCCGGCCGTGTTGACGAAGGCCAGGAGGTCTCCGACACGCGGCAGGTGTGGGAGGAAGACGAGCCGGCGGGTGATCAGGTCGGCCTCAAGGCAGAGGTTGCCGACGAGATGGACCCCGACCGGCCCGCCGTCCGCCGCCTCGTGCCGAGGGCCGCCACGCGGCAGCGTCACGGGATCGACGAGGACCCCGTGTTCCTCCAGGCTCACGTCCGCGGCGTTCATGCCGACGCGTACCAGATACCGGCCCGGATCGTCCCCCAGAGGGCGCACCTCCAGCACCCGCGCCAGCGACAGGCCGCACTGGTCCACCAGCGCGCGGCCTGGTTCGACGTACAGGTCGTGGAGGTGTTCGAGGAGCAGCGTGGCGGATGCGCGGCCGAGAACGGGACTGCGGCGGGAGAGTAGCTCGTCGAGGTATCCGGGTCCGGCGAGGGGACGGTGGGCGGGATAGAGGGCGGCTGCGCCGCGCACGGTGCCGTTGTCGTTGCGCAGTCCGTAGCCGTGGCCGCGCCAGGTGAGGGGCGGCCGGAGGCCGAGAACCGCCTCGCTCAGCGCGGTGGTCCAGCGCTCCCACTCGCCGGCGTCCTCGACGTAGCCGACCCCGAAGCCGCCGCCGATGTCCACCACGCGCGGCGCGAAGCCCCGGGCACGGCACTCGTCCATGAGCAGCACGCAGCGTTCCAGGGCGCGGCCCTTCTCCTCCAGGCCAATGGTGTCCAAGTGGTAGGCAAGGCCGACCAGTTCGACGCTGTCCGCGTGCCGCTCCAGTGCCGCCCACATGGCCTCCCTCTCGGCGACCGGTGTTCCGAAGCGGCTGCGGCGCGACAGCACCCGCGTGCCCGCGCCTGCGGGACCGTGGTCCGACTCGAACCCGGACAGCCGCACCAGCACACGCGTCCTGCCCAGACCGTGCGCGCCCACCAGAGCTGCCAGTTGCTCCAGTTCGGTGACCGAGTCGACGTTCACCGTCGCTCCCACTCGGGCGGCCAGCCACAGGAACTCGGGGTCCTTCGGACCGGTGGCCATCACCCGGTCGCCGGTGAAGCCGCAGCCCAGTGCGTGCCGCAGCTCCGCCAGGGAGGCCACGTCGATGCCTACGGCGGACGGGTCGCACGCCGCGAGTCTGCGCACCAGGGCGCTGGAGCGGTTCGCCTTGTGGGCGAAGTACACCCTCCCGGAGAGGTGGTGGCGACGGTAGACAGCCCCGAAGCGCTCCGCGTTCTCGGCGACGACCTCCGGGATCAGTACATTGAGCGGCGAGCCGAGGGCGTCGGCCAAGGAGTGCAGGAAGGGCGCGTCCTCCAGCAGTGAGGCGAGCGGTGGATCCACTCGCGGGCGCAGGTACAAGGGCGCATCGTTCACGAAGTACCCCCACGGCGATCGGTGTTCACGTCGTCGTTCAACCGTTCAGCTCGTGATAGTCGTTTCCAACTACACCGGTTGCTAAGCCTCCTCCGTGAGCACGACCGGCCTCGCCCGGCGCTCGCAAGACAGCACGATGCGGGCGGCGGTGCCACGCTTCCGCCGGTTGCCCGAGAGGAGAGGGGCCGCCTCCCAACGGGCCGTTCGGACGCCAGGGCACCTACCGCCGTCTCGCGGTACGCAGGGGCCTGGTCGACCGGTCGCGGTACGCAGGGGCCTGGTCGACCGGTCGCGGTGCGCGATCGACTCCGTCAGCGTCCGAGCCCTCAAAGGGGGCAGCTGACGGGACCGAATCCGACCGACCGACGACCTGTCGGTCGGTCGGGTACCGCTATTGCTCGCTGAAGGCCGCCACCGTGCGGTCGCAGGTGGGCACCGAGGTACCCCGACGGCAGTCAGGGCGGTGCCCTTGCGCGGCCGGGGAGCCGGGGAGACCGGCGGCGGCAGCGCGAGGTGGTCCAACACCCGGCCGCCGCGGACCTGGAGAGCACGAACCACGGCGCCCCCGGGCCGCAGCATCAGGTTCGTGCGCCAGTGCGTCGCCACCAGCGGCACCCGGTCCGCCAACGGCAGACGCCACAGGCGCTCCCGCCCTCGCCCCGGCGGCACACCACCGCGACCCGCACGACGGACTGACGCTCCGTCAAACCCGTGGACGTCGCATGCCACACCAACCCAGCGGGCATGATCACCGCCCCCACACCCACGACCAGACCAACGCCAGGAGCCGCTGTCGGGCTGGCCACGGGCAGGGCGCCGCACGTGGTGGGCGATCGGGAGCAAGGAGGACGACCCGGCCGGCGGCGCGCGGCCCCAGGCTCAGGGTGACTGCGGGGCGCCGTGTCGCAGGCCGTCGAAGAGGAGGGCGGTGATCTGCCGGGCCTCGGCCAACCAGCCCTCCGTGGCGCGCATTCCGCAGATGCCGCCCAGGGCGCGCAACAGAGTTGGCCCTGTGACGTCGTCGCGGACGGTGCCGGCCGCGCTGCCGGCTTCGAGCAGCAGGGAGAGGGCGTTGGCCATCCGGGTGCGTGCGTCGTCGAAGACCGGTGAGTCCGTCGCCATGATGCCTTCCAGCACACTGGACATCCCCTTGCCCACCGCCGCGTGGTCCACGAGCAGCAGCAGGAAGCGCCGCAGCGCCTCCTCCGGGGCGTGCTGGTCCAGCAGGACGCCGGGCGTGGCGCACAGGTCGTCGACCTCTTTGCGGTAGACCTCCTCGATCAGCGCTTCGCGGGTCTCGAAATGGCGGTAGAGCGTTCCGACGGCGACACCCGCGCTGCGGGCGATGTCCTCGACGTGCGCATCGGTGTCGCCGCCGAGGAACGCCTGCCGGGCCGCGGACAGCAGTGCCTCGCGATTGCGTCGCGCGTCGGCGCGCAGCGGGCGGGATGCCGGCAAGAGAACCTCCATAAGGTGAGTCCGGTTCCGTTTACGGTACCGTTTCCGGAGTCGGGTTCATCTTACGGAGGGAGACCCCATGCCCATCACGGACAACAGCCTCGACGGCCTTCGGGTACTGGTCACCGGCGGCAGCCGGGGCCTGGGCGCGGCGACCGTGCGCCGCTTCGCCGCCGCGGGCGCGACCGTGCTGACAGCCTCACGCAGCCGGCCCGCGGAGGACAGCGGTGCCGCATTCCTCGCGGCGGACCTCTCCACACCGCAGGGAGTGGCCGAGCTCGGCCGCCGCGTCGTCGACCAAGTGGGCGGCGTCGACGTGCTGGTGAACAACGCGGGCGCGGCGAGCGCCCCGGCGCCGACCCTGAGCCGGTCGGACGAATCCTGGCAGGCGGACCTGGAGATGAACCTCCTCAGCGCCGTGCGCCTGGACCGGGCCCTGGTGCCGGGAATGGTCGAGCGGGGCTCAGGCGTCGTCGTGCACGTCTCCTCGATCGCCAGCCGACTGCCTCAGCGCGCCGAAGCGTCCTACGCCGCCGCCAAGGCCGCGCTCAACACCTACAGCCGCGAACTGGCCACCGAGGTCGGCGAGCACGGGGTGCGCGTGGTCTGCGTCCTTCCCGGCTTTGTCGTCACCGACGGTGCCACCGCCCACCTGAAGCACATGGCCGAGAAGCAGGGCATCACCACCGAAGAGGTCACGCAGCAGATCGTGGACCACCTGAAGGTTCCCATGGGCCGCCCCGGCGATCCCGAGGATGTCGCCGAGATGATCGTCTTCCTCGCCTCCGGCCGCGCGAAATGGCTCACCGGAGCGCAGTTCCGCGTTGACGGCGGCATCATTCCGACCGTCTGAGCAACCACCGACAGCACGAACAGGACACTCCCATGCCCGTCACCCTGACCTCAGTGATCATCGACGCCGCCGACATCGAGAAGGAAAGCTCCTTCTGGCACCGGCTGCTCGGCGGCTCCCTCACCCCCACGCCAACCCACCACTTCGTCCAGGCCCCCGGCCTCCCGGTGATCGTCGTGCAGTCCGCCCCCGGGCACACCGCCCCCAACTGGCCGGACGGCACCTCCCAGCAGATGCACCTCGACTTCGGCGTCGACGACCTCGCAACCGCCGACCGCACGGCCACCGACGCCGGCGCCACCCGACTGCGGCCCACCGACGAGATCGCCCCGGAATCCCGCACCGGCAGCCGCGTCTACGCCAGCCCGGCCGGACACCCCTTCTGCCTGCGCTCGGCCTGACCCGCTCGCCACCCGCCGAGCCGCGGCGGTCGGCATCCACCGCCCTTCTGCCTCCTGGGGATGACGTCGGCGGCCAGGCGTCCCGCTGGCCCTTCGGCGCCTTGGGCCACGGAGCCCACTCCGCTCGTCCCCGGACAGCGGCTGGGGTCGTACGGCGACGACAAGTGAACCGTCGAACCGTCTACGCCGACGCGTTCGGCGCCCCACCGTGGAGCTGTCAGGCGCGGCGGATCCGCCAGAGCCAGGTGCACGCGGCGGCGATCAGGGCGGCTATCACCAGGTTGGGCACGAGAGCGGGAGCGCTGTCCTCCTCCAGGACGCCGGAGGAGAGGTTCCAGGTGGTGATGACGACCGTGGGCAGGACCGCGGTCAGCAGGACTCCGGTGGTTTTCTGGACGGCCCGCCAGTGCACCGAGGTGCACAGCAGGACGGCGCCGACGACGCGGAACAGGAAGCTGAACAGAGGCCCCGGCTGGTCGGGGAAGACCAGCCCGAAGGGGCCGGCGAGGGTGAGCATCAGGAGTGGGACCAGGGGGTGGACCCTGCCGGGCCGGGCGGCCGGGGCGTCGACGCCGTCGCCGCGTGCCGGGACCCAGGCGTTCCCGTGGCCGGCCTCGGCCAGTGCCGTCGCCGCGATCGTCCGGGGGTCGCCCAGTTCGGCCAGGACCACGCCGACCGCGGTGCCGGGGCGTTCGGCACGGGTGACCTCGATGTGTTCGGCGAGGTCGGCGAGGAGTTCCTGGCGGCGCTCCGCGGGCAGCGCGGACGCCTCGCGTTCGACGGCGCGAAGGTAGTCCTGGACAAGGTCGGCGGTCTTCATTCGGGGTCTCCAGGGGAGGGACGGGGGACGTTCAGGAAAGCGTCGACGGCGTCGCGGAAGCCGGGCCACAGGAGGGTGAACTCCTCAAGCGCGGCCCGGCCGCTGTCGGTGAGCGCGTAGTAGCGGCGCGGCGGCCCGACAGCGGACTCCTGCCAGGTGGTGGTGACCAAGTCGTCGCGACGCAGCCGGGAGAGCAGCGGATAGACGGTCCCCTGGCTCGTGGCCAGGGCACCGGAGTCCTCCAGGGCGGCCAGGAGTTCCACGCCGTAGCGAGGGCGGTCGCGCATCAGAGCGAGGACGCAGTACTCCAGGACGCCCTTGCGCAGTTGGGCTGCCGCCCTGGCCTGCTTGTCTGAATCACCTGGTTCCATGTCATGCAAGATACCTGGCGAGACAGGCATCATGGAAGTGGGGATCTTGGTCTGGACGTCCTCCGGTGCCGACCGAGCCGGCGGATCGGGGTCTGTGCCACGCAGGACGGGCCCCGGTGAAGCGGCTGATCGGTCTGTTCTGGAGGCATCGCCGTACACAGAGTGCAGCGCGCGTCGCTCGCGGTCCTGGATGAGGCGGTCTCGCAACGGCCGGCGCCATGAGCCGAGTTGTCCGTGGACGGAACGGCGGGATCGCGTCGAGCAGCGGCAGCGGCAGCGGCAGCGGCAGCGGCAGCGGCAGCGGCAGCGGCAGCGGTTGAGTGACGTCGTTGCGGTTGCCGATGGTCAGCCGCACCGCGAGCGGGGTGCTGTGCTGGTGGCCGACCGCGATGCCGCGTTCGGCTCGGTCGGCAGGACCTCGTGCGGCCGCGTCGTGGGCGCGGCTTGAGGGGGGCCGGTGCGGCGCGCGTCGGCGCCGGCGCCCGTGGCGTTGGCCGTTCGCCGTTCGCCGTTCGCCTAACTGGAGCTTCACGGGCTGACCGGTGTGGCTCCGGGCGGCTCACCCTTCCCTAGCGGCTTCGGCTGCGGCCCCGCGTTCCCGCACGAAGGGCCGGGCCGCCGGGCCGTCCCCGGGAATACAAGAATGGCGACGGGGTACGTTCGGCTCGCCGCCCAGCCCGCGCCGGAACGGGCACCGCGGCCCGACGGTTCTCCTGCGTGTTCCGGCCCGGTGAGGCAATGACCAGTATCCAGGAATCGCCCGAGTCGACGTTGCGGGAGGCCGACCCTGAGCTTCCGTCCGCCGCGGAACGGGTGACACGGATCCGGCGGCGCCTGGAGCGGCTGATAGGCATAGCCGCGACCGAGGGCAACCGGCTCGTCCCGCTGCGGAACGGCGACGAGATCTTCGCCGCGATGCTCGCCGCGATCCGCGGGGCCGAGCACACCGTCGACATGATGACGTTCGTGTACTGGAAGGGCGACATCGCCCGCGAGTTCGCCGAGGCCCTGGCGGAGCGCGCCGAGGCCGGGCTCCGGGTGCGGCTGCTCCTGGACGGCTTCGGGAGCCGGCTGATCGAGACCGAGCAGCTCCACGCGATGGAGGCGGCCGGAGTGGAGGTGGCCTGGTTCCGCAAGCCGCTGTACCTCTCCCCGCTCAAGCAGAACCACCGCTGCCACCGCAAGGTCCTCGTGGTCGACGAGGAGACCGCCTTCACGGGCGGGGTGGGCATCGCCGAGGAGTGGTGCGGCGACGCCCGCGACGAGACTGAGTGGCGCGACACCCACGTCGAGGTCCGCGGACCCGCGGTGGATGGCATCGCCGCCGCGTTCACCCAGAACTGGGCCGAGTGCCACGGCGAACTCTTCAGCGGGCGCGACCGGTTCGTCGAGCACCGCCCGCAGGGGGACGCCGTCGTGCAGGTGGTGCGCGGCTCCGCCAGTTTCGGCTGGCAGGACATGCAGACCCTCATCCGGGTGATGCTGGAGTCCGCCGAGGAACGGTTCCGCCTCTGCACCGCCTACTTCTCACCGGACGAGTACTTCGTGCGGCTGCTCTGCGAGACCGCGCGGCGCGGCGTCGACGTGGAGATCCTGCTGCCTGGCCCGCACACGGACAAGCGGGTCTGCCAACTCGCGGGCCAGCACCACTACGAGGAGCTGACCGCCTGCGGGGTGCGGATCTACCAGTACCAGCCGACGATGATGCACGCCAAGGTCATCACTGTCGACGGCATCGCCTCCCTGATCGGCTCGACCAACTTCAACCGCCGCTCCCTCGACCACGACGAGGAGGTCATGCTCGCCGTCCTCGACCCGGAGTTCACCGCCACCCTGGACGAGCACTTCGAGTCCGACACGGCGCTCAGCGAACCGATCCGAAAGGGCCGGTGGAAGAGACGCCCGGTCCTCCAGCGCGCCCGGGAGGCCGCCGTCCTGCCACTGCGCCGCTTTCTGTGACCGGAGCGGGCGGGCCGGAGGACGGTTCGACGGGGACCGCGACGGCATGTTCGAGGCGGGGCTCCCGCACATGCCGCTCACCCCAGAACCCCCAGCACATACCCCTCCCCCGGGCTCCCTGCACCCAGCACATGCCCCTCCCTCCGTCTCCCTGCCCCCGCGCATGCCCCTCCCGCGGACCCCTCCCCGCACACGGAACACGCACACCCGCCGCGCCCCACAGTTGCCCCAGGCATGTGCCCCGCTCCCGGTTCCCCGACGATCAGGCCCTGTTCACACGGCCTCGCTCCGGGGCGATACTTCCGCCACCCGACGGAAGGATCGACGTGCGACCGACCAGACTTGCGCGCCGCGTGCGCCCGCGGCGTACCGGTGCCTTATGCCTGACGCTGTTGGCCTGCGCCGCGCTGACCCTCACGGGCGGCTCCCCCTCGGCCGTCGCCCTGCCACAGGCCGACCCCACGGCGCTGACGGCCGAGGAACTCCGCCTCGACAGAGCGGTGCCCCAAGAGATCCTCAGCCGCAGCGGGTTCGACGCGGTGGCGCCGGCCTTCGCCACCGCCCTGCGGCAGGCAACGACGTACACGGCGGCCGAGACGACGGTGACCCAGCAGGGCGCCGACCTGTGGAAGCGGGCCGTGGACCGGGCGCAGGGCAAGATCCCCCTGACCGGGGACCTGAGCAAGGAGGACGACCGGCCGCTGTACTGGGCGCGGCTCGGCATGACCCGGGCGCTGCGCCAGTGGCAGCCCGCCTTCGGGCTCTCCGCCGCCGAACGCACCACTCTGCTGGGGACGTTGGAGACGTACTCGCGCGGCCAGGACGCCATGTGGTTCGAGCCGTTGCCTCCCGACCAGCCCTGGAAGTTGCGGCGGGTCGTGGTGACCGGCTTCGACCCCTTCCAACTGGACGCCGACGCCCGTAACAGCAACCCCTCCGGGTCCGCCGCGCTGGCGCTCGACGGCAAGCTCTTCCTGAGCGGCAAAGGACACTTCTACCGGGTCGAGACCGCCATGTTCCCGGTCCGCTGGCGCGACTTCACGGACGGCGTCGTCGAACGGACCCTGGCCGGAACCCCGAGCCATCCCATGACGTCCGCCGATCTGGTCGTCACGGTGAGCCAGGGCCGGCTCGGCCGTTTCGACCTGGAGCGCTACAACGGGGCCTGGCGCGGGAGCACGCCGGACAACGAGAACACCACGGCCACGGGACTCGTCCCCGTCACCGATCCGTCGACGCAGCCGCAGTGGGCGTGGAGCACGCTCGGCCACCCCGAGATCCTCCAGGCCGGCATCGGTCCGTTCCCCGTCTACGACAACACGACGGTGACGGAGATCCCGTCCGGCTCCACCACTCCGGTGAACCGGCCCGCGCCGAGCGCCGGGTCCACCGCACGCGCGGGCAGCGGCGGCGACTTCCTGTCCAACGAGATCGCCTACCGCGCCACCCTGCTGCGCGACCGGACGGCCAGGGACATACCCGGCGGCCATGTCCACACCCCGGTCCTCCAGTTCGGCTCCACCGGCGTGACGGACGCGACGCTCGTGCGCAACCGGCAGAACATCCTGGACGAGCTTCAGAAGATCATCGACGTCGCGGTCGACGCGCCCGCGACGTGCGGAAAGCCGGCGTGCCCGTGATCCGCTCACCTGCCGTCCACGGCCGTGCCGTTCGGCGCGCAGCGGCGCGGGGGCCCGCTCGGCATCGTCGACCTCCTGGCGCCTGAGTCCGGTCGGCCGGGTCCCGGCGGGTCAGGGCACCGTCAGGACGATCTTGCCGTGGGCCTGGTGGCCGCGCATGCGGTCGGCGGCCTCGTGGGCCCGGTCGAAGGGGTGGACGCTGTCGACGACGGGGCGGACACGGCCGTCCGCCACGGCGGGCATCGCCTCGTCGGTCGCGGCGGCGACGACCTGGCCGAGGGCTTCGGGCCGGCTGAAGCCGAAGGAGACGCCGCGCACGTGGAGGTGGCGGTAGGAGAGGGCGTCGAGGTCGATGGTGGACTCGGCTCGGTCGAGGCGCCCGATGTTCACGAGGTGGCCGTCCACGCGGGTGGCGGGCAGGCAGGCGGCGAAGGTCTGTCCGCCGACGTGGTCGAGGACCACGTCCACGCCGTCGCCGCCGGTGGCGTCGAGCGTCGCCCGGGTCAGGTCCTGGTGGTTCGTGACGACGACCGTGTCGGCTCCGGCCTTCTTCAGCAGGGCTTCCTTGTCCTTGGACCGGGTGGTGGCGATGACGAGCGAGGCGCCGAGCGCTTTCGCCAACTGCACGCCGATCAGGCCGATGCTGGAGGCGGCACCGGTGACGAGCACTCTCTGCCCCGCCTCGAAGCGGGCACGGGTGAGGGCGCCGTGTTCGGTGAGCAGGCCGGTCGGCAGGGCGCTGGCGTCCTCGTGGCCGAGGTTCTCGGGGATGGGCATGACATGCCGGTGATCGGCGAGGACGTACTGCGCGAAGGCGCCCTGGGTGGTGCCCATGACCCGGTCGCCGATGCGGACGTTCCGCACGCCGGGGCCGGTGGCGGCGATGTCACCGGCGAACTCGTACCCGGCCAGGTACTCGGTGCTCCCGCCGGTGGCCGGGTCGAAGGACGCATCGAGCCGCTGCACGTCGGCGTTGTTGAGGGAGGCGGCGCGGGCGCGGACGAGAACCTGGCCGGGGCCTGGTTCAGGTACGGGAACCCGGCGGGCCTGCCACTGCGGGGCGGTGCCGCCGAAGAGGGCGGTCATGGTCGCGGTCATGCGTCTTTCCTCCGGACACGAGGGTGCCCGCCCTCCCCCGCGCACGGCGTGGCGGGGCGGGCCGGGCGGCTGGTCAGACGGTGGCGAGGGCGGCGTCGTACTGCTCGTCGGTGACGGGCTCCAGCCAGGTGGTGCCGTCGCCGTCGCCGACGACGAGGGCGATGTGGGCCATGAGGTGGGTGTCGGTGGCGCCGTGCCAGTGTTCCTCGCCCGCCGGGCACTTGAGGGTCTCGCCCGCGCTGACGCGCGCGACACCGCCGTCGCGGGTGCCGACCAGGCCGACGCCGTCGGTGACGTACAGGACCTGGCCCAGCGCGTGGGAGTGCCAGTTGGTGCGGGCGCCCGGCGTGAAGCGCACCAGGCCGGCCGCGAGGAGCGCGGGCTCGGTGGGGGCCTCGATCATGTTGAGGTAGACGTCGCCGGTGAAGCGCGCGGCGGGTGCCTTCATGGTCGGGGTGGAGGTGATGTGTTCCATGGCACTGTTCCTCGATCGTGTGGGGTGGCGGGCTGCGGAGCCGGGCGGTCAGGCGTCGTCGTGGGCGAGGTCGGCGCCCAGGTCGCGGGAGGCCTCGGCCTGCGCGAGCAGCTCCCTGGCCTTGGCCGCGACCGCGTCGATGGCGTCCGAACCGGCGACGAAGCGGGCCGGGGGCTGCTGCCGGCCGGCGATCGTCAGCAGGGCGGCGGCGAGTTTGGCGGGATCGCCGGCCTGCCGGCCGTTCATGGCCTGCCACTGCTCCTTGGTGGCGGCGGTGCGCTCGGCGTAGTCGTCGATCGACAGCTCCGCCCAGGTGGTGGAGGCGTCCACCAGCAGTTCGGTGCGGAAGAAACCCGGCTCGACGACGGTGGTGCGGATGCCGAACGGCTCGACGTCGTGGCGCAGGGACTCCATGAAGCCCTCGACGCCGAACTTCGCGGCGGCGTAGGCGACGCAGAACTCCAGGCCGACGACGCCGGCGAGGGACGAGAGGGTGATGACGTGGCCGTCGCGCTGGGCCCGCATGACGGGCAGCACGGCGCGGGTGACGTTCATCGGCCCGAACAGGTTCGTCTCGATCTGGGCGCGCAACTGCGCGTCGGAGATCTCCTCGAAGTAGCCGGCGTAGAAGTTGGCGGCGTTGTTGATCAGCACGTCGATGCGCCCGAAGCGTTCGACCGCCGACCGGACGGCGCTGCGCGCGGTGTCCGGTTCGGTGATGTCCAGGGCGGTGGCCAGCAGGTTGTCCTGCTCGCCGCCGAGGGCTTCGAGGACGTGCTCGGGGCGGCGGGCGGTCGCCACGACGCGGTGCCCTGCTTCGAGGGCCTGGCGGGCGAGGTCGGCGCCGAGACCGCGTCCGGCGCCGGTGATCAGGAAGACCTTGCTCACGTGGGGGTACTCCGTTCGGGTGATGAGAGGGGAGAGGGCTCAGCCGGCGCTGCGGTCGTCGGCGATCTTCTTGAGCTGGGTGATCGCGGTCATGGCGTTGGGCCAGCCCGCGTAGAAGGCGAGGTGGGTGATGGCCTCCGACAGCTCCTCCACGCTCAGGCCGTTGTCCAGGGCCACGCCCAGGTGGTAGCCGAGCTGCTCGGAGCGGTACAGGGCGGCCAGCACGCTCACGGTGACCAGGCTGCGGTCCCGCGGGGACAGCCCGGGACGCTCCCAGACGTCGGCGAACAGGACGTTGTCGGTGACCTCGACGAGCTTCGGCGCGATGGCGGCGAGCTCCTGGGGTGCGGACTGTTTCGGCACGGCACTCCTCCTGGACAAAACGTGATCAATCGGTACAGGTATTCTCTGCGGGAGACGGCCGGTGCGGGCGGCCTCCGCGTCGTGCACCGGGTCGGCACCGCGGGCCCCGACCGCTCTCGATTTCGAGGAAACCGCAGATCAAAGGGGCTGAGGAGGGACTGGCATGCCAGGTACTGACAGGGCCCCCCACCAGCGCCGCGACCGTCCTAGCCTGGATGCGTGAGTACCGAGAGCGACATCCGCGAGTTCCTGGCCTCCCGCCGTGCCAAGATCACCCCGCGGCAGGCAGGACTGCCCGCCTACGGCGGCAACCGGCGCGTGCCGGGCCTGCGCCGCGAGGAAGTCGCCCTGCTCGCCGGCGTCAGCATCGACTACTACATCCGCCTGGAGCGCGGCCACATCGCGGGAGCCTCGGAAGAAGTACTCGACGCCGTCGCGAACGCCCTCCGACTCGACGACGCCGAACGCGCCCACCTCTACGACCTGGCCCGCGCCGCCGCCAAGCGCCCCGCCCGCCGGACCAGACGCGCCCGCGGACCGATCCCGGACAGCGTGCTGCGCGTCCTGGACTCCATGGGCGGCTCACCGGCCTTCATCCGCAACGGGCGCCTGGACCTGCTCGCCGCCAACCACCTCGGCCGGGCTCTCTACTCACCCCTGTTCACCGAGGGCACCCCCCGGCCCGTGAACATCGCCCGATTCCAGTTCCTCGACCCGCGCGGACGCGACTTCTTCCCCGACTGGGACGAGTCCCGCAACACCACCGTCTCCCTGCTGCGCACCGAAGCCGGACGTGCCCCGCACGACACCGAACTGACCGGACTCATCGGCGAACTCGTCACCCGCAGCGAGGAATTCCGCACGGCCTGGGCCAAGCACAACGTGCGCCTGCACCACACAGGCCGCAAATCCTTCCGCCACCCGGCGGTGGGCGTCCTGTCCCTGGACTTCGACGCCATGGAACTCCCCGCCCAACCCGGCCTGACCCTCACCGCGTACTCCGCCGCACCCGGCACCCCCGACCACGACGCCCTCCAGCTCCTCGCCAGTTGGGCCGCCACGGAGAACATTCCGCACGCCACGGAAGACATCCCGCACCTCGGCAGCCCCGGCTCCGCCGGTCTGGGAGCCCATTGAAGACGGAACCACCGCGGCGAGGTGGACGTCGAAGTCCAGGACGGCGGTGCCGCGTTGTCCATTCAGGCACAATGGGCTTCGTTCGTGTGGGTGATGCGCGAAAGGGTGCCACTCCTGGAGTATTTGGTCACCGCCCTGAAATGTCAGGTCGCGGGATGCCCGGCGTGAATATCGCAGGCGTCGGGCCCAAATGAACGGGGAGACCGCATGTTTCGACGGATCATGACAGCGATCGCCACTGGTGTCCTCCTCGCGGGGGCCGGGTTGGCCGGTGGTGGAGCGGCGGAAGCCAAACCCGCCGAGACCAACGGCTGCGGCAACGGAGTGGTGTGTCTCTACACGGATTCCGGCTGGCAGAACCACACTCCGCAGCACACGTACTGGACTTACGGGGTCAGCAACCTCAACAACGAGTCCGGTCAGCGCGTTCTGTTCAACAATCAGAGGGGCGGCGCCGTGGCGAGCCTCTGCACGAAATACAACGGCGGCGGTTCGTGCACCCGCGTCGAGCAGGGGCGTACCTGGCGGGGCAACATCACCCCCATCAACTCGATCGTCCTCTCCAAGAGCTGACCCTCACAGCCGAATCGCGCGGTGAGGCGGCGGCCCCGGCCAGGGGCCGCCTTCGATTTCAGCCTTGACGATGAAATGCGAGTTCCGGCAGTTCCTTACCGAATACCGGTGACCCGCACTCGCAGAGCTTTCCTGACAGCACTTTTACCGGTGACCCGCACTCGCAGAGCTTTCCTGACGGCACCTTTACCGGCAACCGGCATCCCTATCGCGGACGCCCGCCGGACGGTCGCCCCGCGCCGAGCAGCGTCAGCGTCTCCTCCAGCTCGCGCGTCGACACCCGCACGGCCTCCTCCCCGTCCCGCTCCGCGATGGCCAGGACCAGATCCGCGTGGGTGCCGTCGCGCTCACTTGTCTGAGGAGCTGAGGAGTGGATAGCATCCCGTCATGACGTTTCGCGGTCTCCTTCTTCTCGGCTGCCGCGGCGGGGCCTGACGCGACCGGCACCCCGCCGCGGGTGTCGCCGTGCCGCCGGTCACCGTCCGACCGAGCCGAAGGCCACCAGCAGACGATGACCCTCACCGCCCCCTCCCCCGCCTGGAACCCGCAGCGCCCGGGACCCATGCCGCACCACCGCTACCGCCCCTTCCAGGACCGTGTGACGGTCCCGGTCGGCGAGCGGAGCTGGCCCGCCGCGCTGATCGAGCGCGCCCCGCTCTGGGTCCCCGTCGACCTGCGCGACGGGAACCAGGCGCTCGCCGAACCGATGGACACCCCCCGCAAGCGCCGGTTCCTCGACCTGCTGGTCGCGACCGGCTTCAAGGAGATCGAGGTCGGCTACCCGTCGGCCAGCCGCACCGACTTCGACTTCGTCCGGCACCTCGCGACCGGTGACGTCCTGCCCGACGACGTCACCCCGGTCGTCTTCACCCCCGCCAGGCGCGATCTGATCGAGCGCACCTTCGACGCGATCGCCGGTCTGCCACGGGCCGTCGTCCACCTGTACATCGCGACCTCGCCGGTGTGGCGGCGCACGGTCCTCGGCCGCGACCGCGCCGAGGTGCGGGCCACCGTGCGCGAGGCGGCCGGCCACATGGCACGCCTGGCCCAGGACGCGCCGGGCATCAGGTTCCAGTTCTCCCCCGAGACCTTCAACCTCACCGAGCCCGACTACGTCCTCGAACTCTGCGACGAACTCACCGAGTTGTGGGACGCGAGCCCGGACCGTCCGGTCACCCACAACCTGCCGGCGACCGTCGAGATCGCCACCCCGAACGTGTACGCCGACCAGATCGAGTACATGCACCGCCATCTCGCCCGGCGGGACTCGGTGATCCTCTCCGTGCACCCGCACAACGACCGCGGCACCGGCGTCGCCTGCGCCGAACTCGCGGTGCTGGCAGGAGCCGAGCGCGTGGAGGGCTGCCTGTTCGGCAACGGGGAGCGCACCGGCAACGTCGATCTGGTGACCCTCGCCCTCAACCTGTACGCGCAAGGCGTGGACCCCATGCTGGACTTCCGGGACATCGACGCGGTGCGTGAGGTGGTCGAGCACTGCAACCGGCTGCCGGTGCACGCCCGCCACCCGTACGTGGGCGACCTGGTCCACACCGCGTTCTCCGGTACCCACCAGGACGCGATCAGCAAGGGGCTGGCCGAACACGCCCGCGCCGCCGCCGAGTCGGGGGTGCCGGCCGGGCTCGCGCCCTGGTCGGTGCCGTATCTGCCGGTCGACCCGGCGGACCTGGGGCGCTCCTACGAGGCGGTGATCCGGGTCAACTCCCAGTCGGGCAAGGGCGGGGTGGCGTATCTGCTGCGCACCCACCACGGGCTCGACCTGCCGCCGGCGATGCGGCCCGACTTCTCCCGGGTGGTGCAGGACGCCACGGACGACAGCGGGCGGGAGATGACGGCGAAGGAGCTGTACGACCTGTTCCTCGCGACCTATGTGGTGGAGGGACCGGCGGCGCGGACCGCCGGTTCGGTGCCCGAGGTCCTCAACGCCCATGCAGAACAGGGGCGTTCGGTGGAGGTGCTGGAGCTGACGGTCGACGGGCCGGCGGCCTACGCGCGGTGCAGGGTCGACGGGGTCACCGTCTGGGGCGCGGCCGAGGGACCGGACGCCGAGGTGCGGGCCGTACGGTCCGCGGTGAACCGGGCGGTGCGGCGATGACCGAGGCACCGCGACCGCGGACGAGTCTCATCGCCCCGGGAGCGAGCCGCCCGAAGGCGAGTTGGCCTGTGGCGCGCCGGTAGCACCAGCAGGAGTCACGGCCGGGAGCCCCAGCGGACGTCGACGAGTTCCAGCGGAGCACCACGAGGCTGGAGCAGCACACCGTCGGCCCGGCCTCCGCGCTCAAGGAGGCCGGGCCGATCTCGACGCCGCGAGGGCGGCCAGCCGGGACCTGCCTACGGCTCTGGACCGACGCGACTGAGCCGACGTCCGTACCGGAACGTCTCTCCGCGCTTCCAGGAGCACGGCCGGACAGGGGAGGCCGGCGGTTGTGCTGGGTACCCGGCGTGCTGTCCATCCGGCTGGCACCCGATCAAGACGGGGCGTATCCCGGCTGGCTGGTGACCCCTGCTGTTCCTAACCTCGCCTCATGATCTTTCGCCGTTCGTGGTTGTCAGTCGCGGTGCTGGCCCTGGCCGTGTCGTCTCTGCCGTCCGTCGCGGCTTCGGCGCGCCACGCCCCTCCGGCTCGGCGTGGTCCGTGCAGCGTGACGCGGACGCGCTGCGGGATACCGGGGTCACCGGGGTGGCGGTGCGCCTGGAGACCCCGCGCGGGACGGTCACGGCCCGCTCCGGGGTCGGGGACTTGATCACTGGCCGCCCGGTTCCGTTGCACGGCTACCTGCGTCTGGGCAGTACCACCAAGACGTTCGTCGCCACCGTGATGCTGCAACTGGTGGGCGAGAGAAGGATCTTCCTCGACCAGACCGTGGAGCAGTTGCTGCCCGGGGTCGTGTCCGGCGCGGGGAACGACGGTCGGACCGTCACCGTCCGCGACCTGCTCCAGCACACCAGTGGCCTGTCGGACTACGTCTACGACGTCTTCCCTGATGGCAGTGCCCGGACCTACTTCGCCAACCGTTGGCGTGTCTACCAGCCCGAAGATCTTGTGGACCTGGCCATGCGTCGCGCACCCGCCTTCCCGGCAGGCACCCGCTGGGCGTACTCGAACACGAACTACGTGCTCGCCGGAATGATCATCGAGAAGATCACAGGCCGCACCTGGGAACAGCAGGTCCATGACCGCGTCCTGCGTCCGCTCGGCCTGCGGCACACCGACACCCCCGGCACCTGGCCCTTCCTTCCGCATCCGCACACCGCCGACTACCAGCAGTTCACCGTGGACGGCCCGCTGGTCGACACCACGATCCCCTACCGCCCCTTCGACAGCGGGGCCGACGGCTCGATGACCGGCACCGCCCGCGACCTCAACCGCTTCTTCGCCGCACTGGCGAGCGGAAAGCTGCTGAAGCCCGACGAACTCGCCGCCATGCGGACCACTGTGCCGGTGCCCCAGGACAGCGGTCAGCCGGAGGGCACGCGGGACGGTCTGGGCCTGTTCTTCACACCCCTGTCCTGCGGTGGCGGCTATCTCGGACATGGAGGAAGCGGCTTCGGATACGTCGTCCGGGCAGCGACGACCACGGACGGTCGGCGCACTGTGACCGTCTCCGCGCACAGCCGCTCTGCGGACTCGCAGACCGCGGCCCGTCAGGAGGACGCCTTGCGCGAACTCGTCGACCACGCCCTGTGCCGCACCCCCTGAACCCGCACTCGGCGCCACGGTACGACTCAGGCCCCCTGGAGTGGAATCCGGTGGGCGCGTTCCGCCTCCTCGTGCTGTCGCGCCCATCCACCCGGGTCGTGCGGAGTCGTCCGCAGCCTCACGTCGCCCCCGCGGCATCTACAGCGGCAGAGACGAAGGACGCGACCAGGCGACGACGGTCGTCCTGCGCCCACGCGAGGACGAGTTCGCTGTGCGGGGCGTCGATCACGGGCCGGTAGACGAGGTCGGGGTGCGGGGGCTGGGCCAGCGAGCGGGGCAGAATCGCGATGGTGCGCCCCAGCCTGATCATGTGCATCGCCTCTGCCGCGTCCGTGACCTCGGGCCCCGGCACGGCCTCGGGCGCTCCGGTCCAGCGCACGCCTCTCCAGCGCGGCAGCGTCTCCTGGGCGAGGTCGGCGAGCGTGACCTCGGAGCGAGAGGCGAGCCGGTGGTCAGGCGGCAGAATCGCGACGCGTCCCTCGACCGTCAGCGTCTCGTGGTCCAGGCCGGTCATGTCGTCGAACGGCAGGTACAGCAGGGCGACATCGGCGCGGCCGTCGCGGACGTGATCGGCACGGTCGGTGGCTCCGCCGAAGAGGATGTCCACCTGGCGGGCGTCGGGCCGGCCGGCGTAGGCGGCCAGGATGCCGGACAGGAGGTTCGCGTCACCGCCGGGTTTGATCACCAGGCGCAGGTGGGCATGCTGATCGCCGGCCCGGCGGGCCTTCTCGGCGGCCGCGCTGACAGCGTTCAGTGCGTGCCGGCCGTGGTGCAGGAGTGCTTCGCCGGCTGAGGTGAGGGCGACATGCCTGCTGGAGCGCTCCAGCAGCTTCACTCCGAGCCGGGATTCCAGGCGCCGGATCGCTTTGGACAGGGCCGGCTGCGCGATCGCCAGGCGGGTCGCGGCGCGACCGAAGTGCAGTTCCTCGGCCACGGCGACGAAGTACTCCAGCTCGCGGGTCTCCAGCTCGGCCATACCCAAAGACTATCGCCCGATCCATTCCTCCCAGGCATGGAAAGGGAACGGATGGATCTTGGACGGGCGGGCAGAATGCCTGTTCTCTGGGGGCATGATTCACCACACGATGATCGTGGCATTCGACCAACCGATTCCCGCGCGGGAGCTGGACCAGTACCTCAAGGAGTTCAAGGAACTCGTGGAGCGATCCGGTCTCGTCGAGTCGGTCGCGGCCCAGCAGCACATCCGCGTCCCTGGCGACGACCACGCCCCGGTGGCTGTCGCGAGCGCCATCGTGCAGCTGCGCCTGGCCGACCTCGACGCCCTGAACGCGACCTTCACCATGCCCGGGGCAGTCGACCTCATCAAACGCTGGCAGGGCCGCTACCCGTACAAGGTGCTCTGGGCCAACCACGAGCCGCTGGCGTGAGCGCGTTCACCGGCACGGCGGGCCGGACCCCGGCTGTGGAGGCGTAAGCAGAGGCGGAAGCGAAAGCGGAAGCGGAAGCGGGCGTGCAGGCACGCCTGGGCTCGCTCGGCGCGCTCCGCCCGCTCCCCAAGCTCCGCCCGCTCACCACGCTCCGCAGGATCAACCCACCGCGCTGACGGGGTGGTCCGGCCGGCTGCGGTCGGCCGGTGCCTGGCGGCGGCCGGCCACGGGGACAGGTGGCCGTCGGCCACGGGGACAGGTGGCCGTCGGCCACGGGGACAGGTGGCCGTCGGCCACGGGGACAGGTGGCCGTCGGCCACGGGGACAGGTGGCCGTCGGCCACGGGGTCAGGTGGCACTGTGGCGCAACGTTCATCCAGGTCTCCTCCGGTCGTCGCTCCGCCCGGTGTCCGAGTCGGGGTGGGCCCGCTCGATCGGGGCGGCGCCGGGCCCCGTCCACGGCGTTTCTTCGCGAGGGGTCCGGTCGTTGGTCGGGGCGTGTCTACGAGCCATGACCGGTAACGGTAGGCAGACGCGGGCGGAGCCCCGGCGGCGACACCCTGGCGGGCGTACGGCCGGCAGGGCGTCGTCCCGTGCGCCTCCACCCGGTCCCACCCTGCCCTGTCACCTGTGTTCGGGGCACCTACGAGCGGAGAGCCCTGTGCGCATCACCGAGATCCAGCGTTGCGAAGTCCGTCCCGGACGTCTCGTGGAGTGGACGCTGCATCCGAGGGCCGTCGAGGCGGCGATGAGCCTTCCGGAAGACTCCCGTCCACCCGCGTACGCACAGGAGTCCCACCTCCGCAGGGCCCGATCGCTGCGCCAGGACGGCTTGTTCGCACCCGCCTGGCTCGGTGCGGCGTTCGATATTCCGGGGCCGGTCGATCTCGCCGTCCTCGAAGGTGCGCTGGCCGCCTGGGCACTCCGGCACGAGACCCTGCGCAGCGGATTCCGCTGGGTAGGGGACGAGATGCGGCGCTTCACCCTGGACGCCGACAGCTTGCTGCTGCACCGGGAGGAGACCGGCGACTTCTCCGACGCCGTGAAGCTGACGCAGTACTTGCAGGAGCGTTTCGACACCGTGGCGGACGCCCTCACCTGGCCGAACTTCATCTTCACGGCGGTGGTCAGGGACGACGGCACCAGCGTCTACATGGCGTTCGACCACAGCAACGTCGACGCGTACTCGCTCCAGCGGATCCCCGCGGAGATCCACGAGCTCTACGCGGCCGGCCTCGAAGGCCGCGCCCTGACCGGCACTCCGGTGGCCAGCTACGTCGACTTCTGCGCGGCCGAGCGCGCCCACGCCGACGAGATCGACGACACTCATCACATCGTCTCCCACTGGCGGGAGTTCATCGCGCGCTGCGGGGGCAAGCTGCCGAACTTCCCCGTCGACCTGGGCCTCGGCCCCGAAGACGTCTCGCCGCAGCAGAAGTTCATGGACGAGATGCTGGTCGACGCGGCCGACGCGGCGGCCTTCGAGTCCTACTGCCGTCCGTACGGCGGCAGTTTGACCGGGCTCCTCGCGGCCACCGCCCTCATCGTCCACGAGATCAGCGGGCAGCCGGTGTACCGCACCGTCGTGCCGTTCCACACCCGGGCGAAGTCCCAGTGGTCGGACTCCGTGGGCTGGTACGTCGGCTGCGCGCCGATCGAGATTTCCCTGACGCACACTCAAGATCTGCTCGCTACGGCGCAGTTCGACAGCACCTTGCGGCACGTCCGCTCCGTGCTGCGGGAGAACCGGCCGCTGTCGCGGATGCCCATCGCCCGCGTGCTCTCCCTCCTGGGCTCCGACTTCCGGCCCACCTCCGCGGACCTGTACTCGATCGTCTCGTTCGTCGACGCGCGCGGCATCCCAGGGTCGGAGCGCTGGCAGGACCTGAAGTCGTACGCGCTGGTACGGGTCTCCCAGGGCGACAAGGCATGCGTGTGGATCACCAGGCTCCACGAAGGGTTGCAGTTCACCAGCCGCTGTCCTGACACCCCCCTCGCGGACACCAACATGCGGCGGTACATCGAGGCCCTGCGGAACCTCATCGTGTCGGTGGCCCGGCAGGGGGCCCAGAAGCCGGTGGGGACGACGGACTGTTGAGCGGCGTGGGCCGGGCGTAGCGAGAAGGCCGTCCAGGGCCGGCGACACGCGCCCGCCCCGCCTCCGACAGGGTGACGGCGGGGGCGGCCCGGCCATGGCGGGACGCGGCGCGGGCGGGCCCGCCGCCAGACTGCGAAGGACCAGGACGCCACCGCGCACATCGGAGCCCTCCTTGCCCCAGCCCGCCACCGGACCGACCGAGCCCGACACGTTCCTGGCCCTGTGCGGCCACACGCATCTCTTCCCCGGTGCCCGCTGCCGCGTCCAGGGACTGCCCGACCCCGAGGCGTTCGCTGCCCGACCCCGGCCGGTGGATGTCCTCCTGCGCTTCTCCGACTCGGTCACCGTCGACGCGGAGGTACGCACCGACGGCCCGGACGGCGCCGTACTGGCCGTCCCGGCCTACACCACCGGGGCCGGCACACCGATCGACGGCCGCGCCTGGCTGATCCGGGAGTTCACCCGCACGGGAGACGAGGTGGAGCTGACGATCGGTGGGGGGCCACGACCCCGCGGTGGGTGCTGAGCACCCTCAAGTCGGCGACCCCCGCACTCACCTCCTCACCTTCCTCGCCCTCTCCCCGCTCGGAGTTCCGCGAGGAGTTCTCCCACGCGTTCGACCGCGGCCGTCGTCTCGGCCGGTGGGGCGAGGGTGGTCAGCCGCAGATGGGTGTCGAGGGCGTGGTCGCCCGCGGCGAACTGCGGTCCCGGCACGGCCAGTACGGATTTCTCCCGCAGCAGGCGCAGGGCGAAGTCGTCGGCGCCGGTCCCTGGCGGGAGGTCGAGGCGCGGGAAGGCGTAGAAGGCGCCGTCCAACGGGGCGCAGCGCAGGCCCTCTTGGCGCGCCATCGCAGTGCGGGCCGCCCGGCGGGCCTCGTGGAGGGCGCCGCCGGGTGCGGTCAGGGCCGCCGCGTCGGCCAGGGCGGACGGTGACAGGGCGGCCGGGATAACGTGCTGGCCAAGGGTGTTGGGGCTGAGCCGGAGCGCGGCGAGCGAGGTCAGGGCGTCGAGGTAGGCGCGGGCGGTTCCGGGTGGGCGGCAGGCGGCCACCCATCCCGCCCGCAGGCCGGGGACCCGGCTGAGTTTCGACAGTCCGCCGAAGACGAGGCAGAGCAGGTCGGGCGCCAGGGCGGCGAGCGGCGGGTGCGGGCCGGGGACGTACTGGATGCCGTCGTAGATCTCGTCGGCGAAGAGCACGAGCCCGTGGGCGCGGGCCACCGCCGCCAGTCCGCCGAGCACCTCGGGGGGCCAGACGGCGCCGGTGGGGTTGACGGGGTTGACGACGATCAGGGCCCGGGTGCGCGGCCCCGCCCGTCGGGCGAGGGCGTCGAGGTCGGGGCGCCAGCCGTTGGACTCGGGGCACGGGTAGGGCACGGGGGTGCCGCCGCACAGGCCGACGTAGGCGGGCCACATGGGGTATCCGGGGTCGGGGACGAGCACCTCGTCGCCGGGGTCGAGCAGCGTCTGGAGGGTGAGGAAGGCGAGTTCGGAGACGCCGTTGCCGAGCCACCCGTCGCGCGGTCCGACCCCGGGCAGTCCCCTGCGGGTGCGGAAGTACTCGGCGACGGCGGCGCGGGCCGCCGGTTGTCCGGCCTCCTCGGTGTAGGCGTGGGTCTCCTCCAGCCGTCCGGAGAGCGCGGTGACGACGGCCGCGGGCGCGGGTATCCCGTGAGCGGCCGGGTCGCCGAGGCCGAGGTCGATGAGCCGGCGGCCCCGGGAGCGCAGTTCGCGGGCCTCGGAGGTCAGCGTGCCGCGCAGTCCGTGGCCGCCGGCCGCCACGTGCCGGGCGGGGCGGGCACCACCGGCCTTGAGGGTGGCGGTCATGACGTGGTCTCCGTCCTGACGGCGGCGCGCAGCCGGGCCACCCGGCTTCCGGAGACGTCGATCTCCTGCGCGGCGTGCAGTGCGGAGCGGACGGCGGACTCCTGGCTGTCGATGTCGTGCAGGTAGCTGCCCGCGAGTTGCAGGTGGGGGCTGAGGCGCAGGCCGTGCAGGGTGCGCCGGACGGCGTCCGCCTCGGCGGTGAGCACCAGGTGGTCGAACCGCTCGGTCCGGATGACGTCGTCCGGCTGGTCGCGGTGGGTGATCCAGCTCTTGAAGACGTCGGGCGCTCCCGCGGCCCCGAACCAGAAGGTGGCCTCGCCGCGTTCGTCGTGTGCGTGGATGTTGACGGCCGACCAGTGGCGGCGCTCGGCCGGCATGAACCGGGGGTCGCGGTGCAGGGCGACGGTCACCGGTTCGTACGGCAACCGGCCGAGCAGGACGGCCCGTTCGGCGAGGACCGGGTCAGCGGCCAGTATCCGGGCGGCCTCGGCGGCGGGGGTGGCGACGACGACGCGGTCGTAGGCGTACTCCCCTCCGGCGGTGGTGCGTACGGTCAGCGGGGCCGAGCCGCCGGGGCCCTGCGCGCTGACCGCGGCGACCGGGTCGGACAGGCGCAGCCGGTCGCCGAGGGCGTGGGCGAGGCGGCCGGTCAGGGTGGCGAGGCCGCCGGTGAGGTTGGTCCACAGTGCCGCGTCCTCGGGCCTGTCGGGGGGTGTCCGCAGGGCCCAGGCGGCGGCGTACCTGGCGGGCATCGCGGCCGCGTCCTTCAGTCGGCAGCCGGAGTAGGAGGCGAGCCAGGGCAGCAGGACCTTGTCGAGGGTCTCGTCGCCGACCTTGGCGGTTTCCGCCGTCTCGGCGACGGTGGCGCGGGTTCCGACGGGCTCGGGGCGCGCGGTCTCGGCGAGGAACGCCGCGATCCGCTCCCAGGCCGGGCCGGTCACCGGGGTGCGGCCTGCGTCGGCGTCGCGGGCGGCGTCCGGCGTCACCAGCAGGGGTGTCTCGGTGCCGGCCGCGGTGACGGTCAGGGTGAGGGGGACGGTCGTCTCGTCGTCCTCGCCGACGCCGAGCAGCCGGCGCAGCGCCCGATGGGCGGTGAACTCTCCTGGCGACAGGTGCTGGGCGCCCAAGTCGAGAGCGACGGGCCCCCGTTGGGTGTCGAGGGTGTGGGTGCGGACGGCGCCGCCCGGGTGGCGGGCACCCTCGTGGACGGTGACGTCGTGGTCGGGGGTGAGGAGCCAGGCCGTGGTCAGTCCGGCGGTTCCGGCTCCGATGACGGCGATGCGCATGGGACGTGCCTTTCCGGGTTCCTTGCGGGGGTGGCTGCGGACGGTGCGGGGCGGCGGGGCCGGTCAGGCGGGCGGCGCGGGGAGGAAACCGCTGTCGCGCAGGTACCGCAGGTAGAGGTCGAGCAGGGCGTCGTCCACCGGTGGGCAGTGCAGGCCGCTGCCTTCGAGGGCCGCTTCGACGTTGGCGCGGCCGAACGAGGGGAAGGTGCCCTCGCAGTACATCTCCTTGACCGACGACGACCAGTCGTGCGCCGGCTCCGTGAACATCGGCAGGTAGGGGGACATCGGGTGCTCCGGGTTGTCGGCCGCCAGCCGGTCGACCGAGGCGACCCAGTCGTCGTAGGGCAGGTCCCGCACCGGGTGGCCCATCGCGCGCAGGCGGCGCACCGCGAGGTCCAGCAGCGCCGGGCGCGGGTTGGTGACGTGGTAGACCCGGCCGTCGGGCTTGTCGTGGGTGATGATCCTGGTGATGACGGCGGCGGTGTGGTCCACCGGTACGAAGTCGAGCGGCAGCGCCATCCTGGGTGCGGTGCCGGTCTCGGCGATGGTGCGGAACAGCGCGCACATCATCGTGTCGGTGTTCCACACCCCCCTGTCCTCGGTGCCGGTGATCTCGTAGGGCCGGTGGATGGTGACCGGCAGTCCGCGTGCGGCGGCCTCGCCGATCAGGCGCTCGGCGACCCACTTGGTCTCGGGGTACCCCAGCGAGATGCGGTCGGCGTGGTCGAGGGGGGTGTCCTCGTCGACGTGCCGTACTCCGGCGGTGCCGAATCCGGCGATGACGGCGATGGTCGAGATGTAGTGGACGGCCTTGGTGCGTCGCGCCGCGGCCAGTTCGAGGACGGTGCGGGTGCCGCCCACGTTCGCGGGCGCCAACGCCTCGTACGGGTAGGCGAAGTTGACGTGGGAGCCGGCGTGCACGATGACGTCCGTCTCGCGGGCCAGCCGCTGCCAGGTGGCGTCGTCGAGCCCCAGGTGCGGGGCGGCGAGGTCGCCGGGGACGGCGACGAGCCGGTCCTCGTAGGCCGAGGGGTCGAGGCCGTAGCGCCGCATCCGGGCGGTGATCCGGCCCAGGGCCTCGTCCGGGGTACGGGCCCGTGCCAGGCAGAACACCGACTCGACGCCGTGGTCGAGGAGTTGGGCGATCAGGTGCACCCCGAGGAACCCGGTGGCGCCGGTCAGCAGGACCGTTCGCGGGCGCAGCGGGTCACCGGCCGCGGGTGCGTCGAACCGCAGACCGCTCGGCCAGGCCGTCTCGGCGGTGAAGTCCACGCCCGCGTGGTCTCCTCCGTCGGGGCCGTCCGCCGCGGCGGGGTCGGCGAGCCGCAGGGAACGCCGGGTGAAGTCCTTCAGGGTCGGGTTGTCGAGCAACGCGCGGACCAGCTCGGCGCCGTGGGCGGGGCTGATGCCGAGGCGGCGGCGGGTGGTGCCCGCCACCTGCGTCGCGCGCAGTGAGGTGCCGCCGAGGGCGAAGAAGTCGTCGTCCCGGCTGATCCGGTCGACGCCGAGGGCGCCGCCCCAGATCTCGGCGACCTTCTCCTCGTGCTCGCCGCGCGGGGCCAGGGTCTCGTCGCCGGACGCGGCGGGTGGCCGCTCCACCAGCCGCATCAGCTGCGCCCTGTCGGTCTTCCCGCTCGCGGTCAGGGGCAGTTCGTCCGCGACGACGATGCGGGCGGGCACCATGTGGGCCGGCAGCCGGTCGCGGGTGTGGTCGCGCAACCTGCGGGCCAGGGCGTCCGGTTCGGCGCCGCCCTCGGTGATGACGGTGGCGGCCAGTTGCTGTCCCGCGCCCTCGCCCACGATGTCCACCGCGGCTTCGGTGACCTCGGAGTGCGCCTGCAACGTCGCCTCGATCTCGTCGAGTTCGACGCGGTAGCCGCGGACCTTGACCTGCCGGTCGCGGCGCCCGCGGAACTCGATGACCCCGTCCCTGCGCCAGCAGGCGATGTCGCCGGTCCGGTACAGGCGGCGCCGCTCGTCGACGCCGAAGGTGTCGGGGACGAACTGGCGGGCGGTCTTCTCCTCGTCGCCCAGGTAGCCGAGGGCCACCCCGTCGCCGCCGACCCACAGTTCGCCCTGCTCGCCGACCCCGGCCAGGTTCCCGTCGGGACGCACCACGTAGGCCGTCGAGGCGGTGACCGGGAGGCCGATCGGCACCGACTCCGCGTGCGGCGAGAGGCGCTCGATCCGGTGGACGGTGGAGAGCACCGAATTCTCCGTGGGGCCGTAGCCGTTGAGGAAGACGCCGGGCCTGCCGTGCTCCAACACGGCGCGTACGGCTGAGGCGTTGAGGGCGTCGCCGCCCGCGATCAGGCAGCGCAGGTGGGCGAACATCTCCGGCTGGGCCTGGGCGTGCTGGTGGAACAGTCCCGCGCTCAGCCACATCACCGTGATCTCCCGGCGGCGCAGCAGCTCGGCCAGCGCGTCGGTGCTCAGCAGCGTCTCGGGGTCGGGAAGCACCAGGCAGGCGCCGTTGAGGAGGGGCGCGAACAGCTCGTAGCAGGAGACGTCGAAGGTCGCGTTGGTGGTGGCGAGCAGTCGGTCTCCGGTGCGCGGGCGCAGGTCGCCCGCGCCCAACGCCAGCCGGGCGGGTCCGCGATGGGCGCACACGACGCCCTTGGGGGTGCCGCTGGAGCCGGAGGTGAAGATGACGTAGGCGGGGTCGCCCGCGTCGCGCGGGGCGGGGTCGCCGGCGTTCTCGCCCTGCCGGGAGGCGGCGGACGTCGGGTCCTCCTGGTCCTCGGCGGGCGCGGGGGTGTTCAGTTCGTCCGTGGTCACGCGGGTCAGGGCGTCGGCGGCCGGTGTCGGGCCTTCGGTGCCGGTCACGAGGCAGCGGACGGCGGCGGCTTCGAGGATGTCGCGCAGCCGGCTCTCCGGGTGGGCCGGGTCGAGGGGCAGGTACACCGCCCCCGCCTCCAGGACGCCCAGGGCCGCGACGACCCACTCGGGAGAGCGCGGCAGCAGCACGCCCACGGTGTCGCCCGCCCGGACGCCACGCGCGCGCAGGACCGCGGCGGCTCCTCGGACGCGCTGCCTCAACTCGCCGTAGCTCCACTGTCCTTCGTCCCATTCGACGGCGGGCGCCCGCGGGGTGCGGGCCGCCTGCTCGGCGAACAGGGCGCTCAGTGTGGCGTCGCGCGGGTAGTCCCCGTCGGCGTCGTTGCACGCGAGGACGTGACGGGGCAGCCGGGTGGACGGCTGCCGGTGGGTGCTGGAGGACATGGGTGATCTCCCTGGTAGGGGGATGGGAAAGGGGTCGCGGACGGGCGAAAGGAGCGCGCGGGAGGCGGAGCTGACGCGGCTCGGCCGTACGGCGCTCGTGGGTGGCGACGGCGAGTGACGCCGTCACGGCTGGTGACGCCGTCACGGCTGATGACGCCGTCACGGCTGGTCAGACGCCGGCGGCGGGTCAGCAGCGAGCAGCGGGTCAGCCGCGGACAGCCGGTCAGCCGCGGACAGCGGGTCAGCCGCGGACAGCCGGTCAGCCGCGAGCAGCGGGTCAGCCGCGGACAGCCGGTCAGCCGCGAGCAGCGGGTCAGCCGCGGACAGCCGGTCAGCCGCGAGCAGCGGGTCAGCCGCGGACAGCCGGTCAGCCGCGAGCAGCGGGTCAGCCGCGGACAGCCGGTCAGCCGCGAGCAGCGGGTCAGCCGCGGACAGCCGGTCAGCCGCGAGCAGCGGGTCAGCCGCGGACAGCCGGTCAGCCGCGAGCAGCGGGTCAGCCGCGGACGGCGGGGGCGGCCGAGGTAGCGGCCGCGGCCTGCCAGAACTGTCCGATGCTCTGCTCGAGCAGCCACGCCATGTGCAGTGCGGTCGCGGGGTCGTCGCCGCGGCGCAGGCCGTCGTCCACGGCTTCCTCGGCGCGGGCGAGGAGTTCGGGCGCGCAGCCGGCGCCGTAGTACGCCAGGAACTCCCGCGGTGCCGGCGGGCCCGCCGCGCGGACCGCGTCGACAAGCCGCTCGCAACCGCCCAGGTAGACGACGAGGTCGGTGTGGACGGCCAGCGCCGTCGCCGCCTGACTGCCTTCGAGGGCGATCCACGACAGCGTCCCGTTGAAGGCGTAGGCCCGGTGGTCCTGGGGCGGGGTGCGCAGGTCGTCTCGTGACAGGCCGAGCGCCTCGGCGCAGTCGGTGAGGGCGGGCATCGCGCCGTGGATCAGCCGGATCAACTCGGCGTAGAGGCCCACGGATCGGTGGTGCGGGAAGCGGGCGGTCAGCAGCCCGTAGGCGGCGAGTTCGGCGCGCTGGCACTGCGCCTCGACGACGACCAGGCGGCGCAGGTGATCGGCTGTCAGCTCACCGCGCCCGGCGAGGTCGAGCAGGGCGTTGTCCGGCGCGGGTGACCGGCTCTGGTCCTCCCGGCCGGTCCCGGTCGCGGCGTCCGGGGGGCGGCTCGCCCGCCGGGTGTCGAGTTCCATGATCAGTTGTTTGGCGGTCGTCGCGTTCTCTTCAGGTGGCACCGAAATCCCTCGCTTCCTCGCGTCTCGAAAACCGCGGTCCGTACTCGGCTTGCCATCCCTCTTTCGGTGAAACGGCCAGACGCATAGTCCCTTGGGTCCGGTACCCGGTCCTTTCAGGCCAGGGTCCGTCCGAGAAATCCGTGGAGACGGGCGCCGGGCGGAGGACGCCTGCGCGAAAAAGAAAGCAAAAGGAGGGTTTCGGGGGCAGTTCGACGGTTTCGGGAAGCGCGGTGAGGGTAGACCCCTGACGTCTACCTTCCGCGGAGTGCCGTCCTTACCGGGAACGCCGCACGCCGTCGCTCCCGGTATTTCAGGCGGGCACTGCGGGAGGGAACCGAATGCCATGACCACCGAGCCGGGTCCGGGGTGCGACAGGCGACGGGGCGGCAGCGACGACGAGATCATCTCCAGCCTCAGAGAGATAGCCGGATTACTCAGGGGCCTCGCCGAGAACGGCGTTTTCCTCGCCAACCCGCCCGACCGGTCAGGCGGTTCCCGGCACCCGGAAATCCCGCACAACCCGGCGGACAGCACGCGCGACAGCACACCTCGGACGCTCGCCCCCGCCGTCCCTTTGACGCGCCGGGAGCAGCAGGTGCTCGACATATTGATCACCGGTGCCTCGAATCGGAAGATATCGCGCGAGCTGGGGATCGCCGAACGCACCGTCAAAAACAATTTGCAGGCGATATACCGGAAGCTCGGGGTGAGCGGACGGGCCGAGGCGATCGCGCGGACGCTGAGCGACGCGTCGTAATCCTCCAAGCGCCAGGCCCCAGGCCCCAGGCCCCGGGCCCCTGCCCCTGCCCCTGCCCCTGCCCCTGCCCCTGCCACCGGCTCCGGTCCCTGCATCCAGCGGCCCCGGCGTCCAGCGGCCCCCGCGGCGCCACCACCCGCACCACTCCCCCCTTCCCGCGCCACCGCCGCGCGCCACCGCGTGCCGCCACGTGCCGCCACGTGCCACCGGCCTGCACGCCGCAGCCGAAGAGGACGACAGGGAGCGACCGGATTTCCACTCCCGCCACCCCGGCACCCCCTGTCCCGCCCGTCACTCCGCCGCACAATCCAGTCGCATAACGTCAATGCCCGAGTGCGTTTTTCGCATTCAATGAAATTGAGAAACCGACCACGCAAATAATTTAGTATGCTAATCAAAGTTTCACAGAACGCGAGATCCACCGTGTACACGAATGGCAACCGCGCCCCTCATTCACCTGCCGGAACTGACCACCCGTCACATATTTCTTCCGCTATTTCGTATCCAATAACCCCACGCGTAACGGACCGTCAACCAAGCCCTCGACACGGGTCTACCGGTATGGCATGGTGGCATGAGGTGAAGTGCTTCTTATTGACGGAAGCAGACTTTGTCGCGGGATGATGGATTTACGTACCTGCACGTCAGGAACCCGTACCCGTCCCCTGACGTGAAGGAGCACGAGTTGCTCGGTTTCAGGCGCTTGGTATCGCCCGAAGGACCCATCTGGGAGACCGAAGAAATCCTGGCCCGCATGGCCGGCACCATCGAATTCCTCGCGCGCCGGGAAATTGGACCCGGCTCGCGGGTGATGATGAGCGGGGCCAATTCACCGGAATGGGTCGTCGATCTGCTCGCGCTCGTCCACCTCGACGCCTCGGTGGTCCTGGCCGATCACCGGACCACCCCGGCACAGCGCTCGCGGATCCACGCTCAGGCACGCGTGGTGCTGGAGATCGGCGACGACGCCGCCACGGCACAACGGCACGTCTCGAACCCGGCGCCCGTGCCGGACGTCACGAACTGGGCGCGCCGCCGGGACGCCGCGATCTCCTGGTCCTCGGGCACCACGGGCGAACCCCACGGCGTCGTACGCTCCGGCCGCTCGATCCTGGACAACCTCGCGCTCAGCGCGGACCGCATGGGGTACCGGCCCGACGACGTCTTCCTGCCGGTCCTGCCGTACTCCCACCAGTACGGTCTGTCGCTGGTCCTCTGCTGGTGGCTGGGCGGCGGAACGCTCGTGGTCTACGGGCCGGGCACGCGCCTCGACCACGCGCTCGAAGCGGGCGCGGAGCACGGCCTCTCCATCGTGGACGGTGCCCCGTCCACCTATGTCAGCCTGCTCAACCTCCTCGACCGCCGTCCCGCTCTCGCGGACACGCTGGAAGGGGTGCGCGCCTGGTGCGTGGGCGGCGCGCCGCTGGGGCGCAACCTGGCGGCCCGGTTCCACGCCCGCACGGGCCGGCACCTGCTCGACGGCTACGGCGCGACCGAACTCGGCAACATCGCGCTGGCGCCCCCCAGCGATCCGGTCGGATGCGGCACACCGCTGCCCGGCGTGGTCGTCGAGGTCCACGACGACCACGGCAGACCGCTCCCGCACGGGCGGCCGGGTGAACTCGTCGTCCGCAGCGCCGGTTTGATGACCGGGCACCTGGGTGCGGACGGCGAGATCGTCCCGGTTCCCGGGCCCGTCCACCGCACCGGCGACATCGGTCTCGTCGACGAAGCCGGCCGGGTCTTCCCCATCGGGCGCCGGCACGCCGTGCACCGTGACGGCCACACGCTCTACCCCGAACGCCTCGCCGAGCGGGCCGAGTCGGCCGGCGCGCAGGCACAGGTCGTCGCCGTCCCCGATGAACGGACGGGCCACCGGCTGGTGTTCGTGATCGCGGACCCGGACGGTCACGAGCCCGCGCACTGGAAACGGCTGCTGCGCCCGGTGCTCGCCCGCTACGAACAGCCCGACCACATCGTCGTGGTGCCCGCGTTGCCCCTCACCCACACGGGAAAGCCCAACCTGGCCGTTCTGGAGAAGATCGCCATGACCTCGCTGCCCCCGCCGCGCCGCACGGCCGCCGACGCGTCCGCGCCCGACCCGACCGCCCGTGCGGCCGGCTACCGCATCCCCTTCGCCGACCGGGTCGAGGCGCTGCGGGCGGTGCGCCGGTACGTGGGCGACAACGAGGACGCGGTCATGAGCATCCTCACCGAGATCTCGCCGCACCGCACCGCCGTCGCGGAGATCCGGTCGTTCCTCGCCACCCTGGACGGAGCGGAGGCGGAGATTCAGCGGGTCCGCCCCGGCGAGGTGCCCAGGGCCGCGGTCTTCATGCCGTCCAACATCCCGCTCTACTCCTACGCGCTCTACACCCTCGTGGCGTCCCTCTACTGCGAGACGATCACCTTCCGTCCTTCGTCGGAGATCAAGAGCCAGGTGCAGCGCCTGCACGCCCTGCTGGCGGGGGTCCACGGGCTGCCGATCAAGATCTTCGAGCTGAGCCAGCGCAAGTTCGTGACGGGACCGGTCCGCGAGGCGGATCTCATCGTCTTCACCGGCAACTACGACAACGCCGAAACGGTCCGCGAAGGGCTGGCGGAGGACCAGCTCTTCCTCTTCTTCGGGCACGGCATCAACCCCTTCGTGATCGCACCGGACGCCGACCTCGCGCGCGCCGCGCACGACGTCACGAGGATCAGGCTCTACAACTCGGGCCAGGACTGCCTGGGTCCCGACGTCGTGTTCGCGCCGAAGGGCCGCGCCGAGGAGTTCGTCGCCCTGCTCTCCGCCGAACTTGCGTCGCTGCGCTTCGGGCGGAACAGCGACCCCGCCGCCGACTACGGCCCGATCTGCTACGACTCGGCGCTGGTGAACTGCTCGGACTACCTGGTGCGTCACGCGCGGCACATCCGGCACGGCGGGCGCATCGACCTGCCGTCCCGCAAGATCGAGCCGACCGTGCTGCTGTGGGGCTTCGACGACAAGATCCCCCTCGACGAGATGTTCGCCCCGGTGTTCAACGTCGTGGTCTACCCCACCGCGAGGCTGTTGCGGGCACGGCTGTCGAGCCCCTACTTCAACGAGCGCGCGCTCGGAGCGATGGTGTACGGGACCGACCCGGAGACGGTGCGGGTCCTGACCGAGCGGCACCAGACCTGCGTCGACCGCACCCTGCTCGACGACGAGGACGGCAACCGCCCGTTCGGCGGGCTCGGGCTGCGGGCGAACTACCTCGCCCACGGCGGCGAACGGCACGCCGAACCCCTGCTCATGTCACAGGCCGCGGCACGGAACCTCCCGACGGCCGACCCCACCACGGAGGACGGGAAATGACCCGGGCAAGGAAACGGTACGCCGACGCGTGGTCCGCGATCGTCGACCTGCTGGTGGCGCACGAGGTGGACACCTGCTTCGGACTGCCGGGCGACGACCTGGAGTTGCTCCGCGCCCTCGACGCCGCCGGCCTCGACCTCGTGCCCTGCCGCGACCAGCGCAACGCGATGTACATGGCGACCGGCTACGCGTTGCAGTCCGGCAGGCTCGCCGTGTGTGCGCTGGGCAAGGGCCCGGCCGTCACGCACGCGGCCACGGGACTCCTGGAGGCACGGGAGTCCGGTGCGCCGGTCCTGGTGCTCGCGGCCGGCGCACCCGAACGGCGCCGGGGCAGCGGCGGGTTCCAGGAGCTCGACCAGATCGCCGTCGTGGCGCCCCTCGTGCGGTGGGCGCACCGGGTGGGGCATCCGGACCGGGTCGTCCCCGCGACGGTGACGGCGATGACCCGCGCCGCGGGTCCGCCGTCGGGGCCGGTCTACCTGGAGGTGCCCGACGACGTGCGCACGGCCGAGGTCGTCGTCACAGAACCGATGCCGACGCCGCCCGAACCCCTGGCCTTCGCCGTCGCCCCGGTGACGCCGGGCCCCGCGCTGGCGGCCCTTCGCGCGAGCCGGCGTCCGGTGGTGCTGGTGGGCGGCGGGATGCGGCACCGCAACGACGGCGGAGCGGTCGAGGGCTTCGCCGAGCGCCTCGGCGCGGCCCTCTTCACCACCGCGTCGGGCCGCGGCGCCGTCGACGAACACCACCCGCTGTTCTGCGGTGTGGCGGGCTTCTACGCGGCGGCCCCCTTCCGCGAACTGTGGTCGTCCTGCGACCTGGTGGTGTCGCTCGCCGGGCGCCTGGAGGAGACCGTCGCCGAAGGCGGCTCCCCGTGGCCGCGGGTCCCGGTGGTACAGGTCAACCTCGATCCGGGCGGCCTGTCGGCCGAGTTCGCGGGCCCGCGGGTGCTCGGGGACGCCCGGCACGCCGTGCTCGGCTGGTCGCGGGCGCTGGACGAGGACCGCGGCGCCGCGCTCGCGGACGCGGACGCGCGCGACGCGTGGTCGAAGCGGATCGCCGAAGCCCGCGCCGCCGCGTCGCGCGAGGTGGAAGCGGAACTGGCCCGCGCGGCGGCGCTGCCGGAGATCCGCGTCGCCGAGCTGCTCGCCGCCCTCGACGCCACCGCGGGCGAACACCACGTGCTGGTCCAGGAGAACGGGCTCCAGGACATGTGGTCCTACGGCTTCCCCTTCCACGCCGGCGGCGGGTCCGTCGTGCCGTCGGAGCAGACCCCCCTGGGCTTCGGCGCGGCGGCGGCCATCGGGGTCAAGCGGGCCGCCCCCGGCCACGAGGTCACCGCGTTCATCGGGGACGGGGCGTTCCTCGCCGCCCGCGCGGACATCGCCGTCACCGCCGCGTCCCACGGCGGTGTCCTCTACGTGGTGCTGTGCAACGGCGGCTACGGCTGGCTCGACGCCCAGCGCGCCCGCCTCGGCCTCGACGCGGAACGCCACGCCTTCGCCCGCCGGGGCGCACCGCCGCCCGTGGTGGACGGCCCCGACCTCCACCACCGGGTGCTGCGCGACAAGGCCGCGCTGACCGAGGAGATCCTGGCCGCGCGCCGGTTCTGCTCCCAGGGCGGCACAGCGGTGCTGATGGTGCCGGTCGCCCCCGACGACGTCCTTCCGGCCGTCCGCGACGCGGAGGTGGTTCCCCAATGACGCACGTGGCAGAACGAGGCGACGGTGGTCGCGGCGGGCGCCGGGTCGTGGTCACCGGGTACGGGGCGGTGACGCCGCTCGGCCTCGGGGTCCGCGCGACCTGGACCGCGATGCTCGCCGGACGCAGCGGCATCGACACCGTGGACACGATCGACGTGACCGGTCTCGGCGTGCGGATCGGCGGCCAGGTCCGCGGCTTCACCCCCGGCCGCTACATGCCCGCGCCGGTCAGCCGCCGCGCCGATCCGTGCGCGCAGTACGCCCTCGCCGCGGCCGTCGAGGCGTGCGACCACGCCGGGCTCGTCGTGGACGACCGCCTGGCGCCGCGGGTCGCCGTGATCATCGGCAGCGGCTACGGCCCGGTGGGTTCGATCTACCGCGCCGCGAACACCCTGCGCGACAAGGGCCCGCGCGGGATCGGCCCGTTCACCCAGGTCACCACCGCCATGGACAGTGCCGCCTGCGAGATCAGCATGCGCTTCGGCACCCAGGGGCCGAGCCGCGCCCAAAGCACGGCGTGCGCCAGCGGCGCCGACGCGGTGGGCGCGGCGATGCGCATGATCAGCGGCGGCGAGGCCGACGTCGTCCTGGCGGGCGGCGCCGACGCCTGCGTCACCGCCGTCGACCTCGCGGGCAGCGGCAACGCCCGCGCGCTGTCCCGGCGCAACGACGACCCGGCCGCGGCGTCCCGGCCCTTCGACGCGCACCGCGACGGGTTCGTGATGAGCGAGGGGGCCGCCGTGCTGGTCCTGGAGGCCGCCGAGGTGGCCGAACGGCGAGGAGCGACGGCGCTGGCCGAACTCGCCGGGTACGGGGCGAGTTCCGACGCCCACCACTGGACGGCCCCGCATCCGCAGGGACGCGGCGCCTGCCTCGCCGTCGAGGCGGCGCTGCGCGACGCGGGGATCACGGGGGCGGACGTCGACTACGTCAACGCGCACGGCACCGGAACGCCGCTGAACGACGTCACCGAGACGGCCGTCCTGCGCACGGTGCTGGGTGACCGGATCACCCGGATCCCGGTCAGCTCCACCAAGTCGATGACCGGGCACATGATCGGCGCCGCCGGAGCGGTCGAGCTGGTCGCGTCGATCCTGGTGCTGCGCACCGGTGACGTCCCGCCGACCATCAACTGCGACGACCCGATCGCCCCGGACATCAACTTCGTGCCGCACCGGGCGCAGCACCACGACCGCGTGCGGATCGCGCTCAGCAACTCGTTCGGCTTCGGCGGCCACAACGCCGCTCTCGTCATCCGAGCGGTATGAGGTCCCGGCCATGAACCACCGTCAGCACCCCGCCCCGCCCCCCGCCACCGTCACCCGCAGCGGTCCGCTCACCTGGGTCCAGCAGTGGCACTGGTTCGAGCACACCATCCCCGCACCGCGGCGGGTGAACCCGACGCCGCTCGCCGACCACTGCCAGGTCCCTCCCGGGGCGACGGTCGACGACGTCCTCGCGGCGCTCGCCTCCCTCACGGCCCGCCACGAGGCGCTGCGCACCACCGTCGACCCGCTGGAGCCGCTCCAGCACGTCCACCGGCCGGAGTGGGCCCCGCCGCCGGTGGACTGCGTCGAGGTCGCCGACGTCGACGCCGGCACCCTGGAGACCGCCACCGCGGCGCTGGCCGCCCGCCCGATCGACCCCGAGCGGAATCCGCCCTGGCTGGCCAGGGTACTGCTGGTGGCGGGAGAGCCGCGTGCGGTGCTGGTGGCCGCCCACCACGTCCTGATCGACGGATGGGGACTCGCGGTGCTGATCGGCCAACTGCACGACCTGCTGCACGGCGCCGCACCGGCCCGGACGCCGGTGGCCCACCCGCTCGACACGCTCACCGCCCAGCCTCTGGAACGCGCCCGCGCGGCGGAGCGGGAGTGGCTGACGCGTCTCGCGACCAACCCGACGAACGTGCTGGCCCCGTTCGGCGGGAGAGCAGACGGCGCGGGCCGCCACCGCCTCCAGCACCGCTCGGTGGAGGCGTACGACGACCTCGACCGCGTCGCCCGGCGCTACCGGGTCAGCGCGGAGGTCGTGGTGCTCGCAGCGCTGGCCCACGAGGTCGCAGGCCGCACCGGCGAACACCGGTTCCTCGCCTCCGTGGTGGTCTCCAACCGGGCCCGCGCCGCCCTGCGCGGCAGCGTCGGCGTGCGGGCCCTGACGGTTCCGGTGCAGATCGACCTCCGTCCGGGCGCGGCGTTCGGCGAGGTGGCCGCCTCGGTGGCCGCTGCCTGCGCCGCGGCCTACCGGCACGGTCAGTACCGCGTCGCGGAACTCGTCGCCGCGCAGGCCCGCATGGACCGGCGCCGCGGTGTCGTGGCGGTGCACACCATCGAGTACAACTGCTACTCGTGGCCGCGCGACTACCTGGTCCCCGGCGCTGAGACCCGGCCGGACGGGCCCGCCACCTGGATCCGCAGCGAGCCCGACGAGCCCTGCGACACGCTCTACGTCGATCTCAGCCGGGACGCGGGCGTCGTCACCCTCGACGTCACCGTCGGGGACCATCTGCTCGACGCCGAGCAGGCCGTGGCGTTGCCCGTCCGTCTCTGCGCTCTCCTGCGCGCGCTCGCCGAGGGCGCGCGCTGCCCGGTCCCGGCCCGCGCCCTCGCACCGGCCGCCCCCGGATGGTGGCGCGCCCCGCAGGGCTGGGTGTGCCTGCCGCGTCTGGCGGAGGTGGTGCGCGCCCACCCCGGAGTACTCGACGTGACGGTGACACCCGCCGGGGAGACCGGAAGCGAAGACGAGGGACCGCGCCCCGCCGGGGAGGCCGGGCGGGGAGGCGAGGGACCGGCCCTCGCCGGGGAGACCGGACGGGAAGACGAAGGGCCGCGCCCCGCCGGGGAGACCGGGCGGGAGAGCCACGGACCGGGCCTCGCCGGGGAGACCGAACGAGGAGGCGAAGGACCGCGCCCCGCCGGGGAGACCGGACGAGGAAGCCAAGAGCCGCGCCCCGCCGGGGAGGCCGGACGGGAGAGCCACGGGCCGGCCCTCGCCGAGGAGGCCGGGCGGAGGAAAGGCGAGGGACCGCGCCTCGTCGCGCGCGCTCGCGTCGTCCCCGGTGTCACCTCCGCCGACCTGCACCGCCACGTCCTCGACCACCTCGGTGAGGTGCCCGGTCTGCTGGCCCCGGACGGTTACGTCCTGTCCCCGGCCGGCCTCGGGTCAGGCCCTCTCCCCGACCGGCCGGGCGCCGCCGGCAGCGCGGCGGGAACACCCCGGCTCACCGCGCGTCCCCCCGCGACGGAAGCCGAACGGGCGCTGGCCGCCGCCGTGGCGGCAGTCGCCGCACCCGACGGCCTGCCCGCCGGCTCGTCGGACAACCCCGTCGCCGTGGACATGAACGGCTGCCTCGCCGATCACGGAGTCACCCTGGTCGCCGTCCCCCGTCTGCTGGCGCTGCTCCACCGGTCCGGCCACACCGGGATCGCCTCGGACGAGCTGGCGGGAACGGCCTCGCTCGGACACCTTGCCGCAGCCCTGGAACCCCTGCGGGACCGGGCTCACCGTGGAGGAGAAACCTCGCCATGACCGCGTCCCCCGCCCCCGCACCGTCCGTGGACCGCCTGGCCCCCTGGGCCTTCGCCGCGTTCGTCGAGGCGAACACCCACGACACGCAGTACCGGCCGCCGGTGGTGGACGGTCCCATCGGGCCGACCATCGTGCGCAACGGACGCGAGCTGGTGAACTTCGCCAGCATCAGCTTCCTCGATCTGGAACGCCACATCCCGGTGCGCAGGCACTTCGCGGAAGGGGCGCTCGCCCACGGCCTGAGCACCAGCGGGTCGAGGATGACCCAGGGGATCTGCCGCCCGCACCAGGTGCTGGAGGAGACGATCGCCCGCCGCACCGGCAAGGAGCGCGCCATCAGCTTCGCCACCGGGCTGCTGGCCAACATCGGGTTCGTGCACGCCATGAGCAGTTCCGCGCAGTTCGACACCGGGATCGAGGTGCGCAACAACGACACCGTCTTCGTCGTCGACCGCGATGTCCACTGGAGCATCTGGAAGGGCCTTGAGGGACTCGGCTACGGCCGCAGGGTGCACGCGTTCCGCCACAACGACGTCGCCGACCTGGGGGTTGTCCTGGAGCGGGTGAGGACCCGCAAGACCGTGGTGATCGCCGAGAGCATCTACTCGGCCGACGGCACGATGGGGCCGATCGTGGAGATCCTCGACGCGTGCGACCGGCACGGCGCCATCAGCATGATCGACGACGCGAACGGCTTCATGGTGTACGGGCCCGAGAACCGTCCCTACGCCCGGGAGGCGGCCGCGATCAGGGAGCGGGCCGACTTCGTCATGGTGTCGCTGTCGAAGGCCATCGGTCTCGAAGGCGGCGCGCTCGCCGGGCCCGCGGCGGCCATCGACGCCTTCGAACTGCTCTCCGGGACCTCGATGTTCACGGCCGCCATCCAGCCGCCCACCGCCCACGCCGCCGAGCGCACGATCGAGGCCCTCGCCGCCGATCCGACGATCGTCGACGACTACCTGGCGCACGCGGCCCGCCTGCGCCGCCAGATCCACGAGGCCGGCACACCGACGACGCCGACCGAGTCGTACATGCTCTCGATGCCGATCGGGAACGACGCGGCCGCCCTCCAGATGCGGGAGTGGTTCGTCGAGGACGGCTACCTCGTCCCCGTCTTCTCCTACCCGGCTGTCGCACGCAATCAGGCGCTGCTGCGCCTGTTCCCGCACGCGGGCCACACCGAGGAGCAGATGGACGCGTTCCTGCGCACCCTCCTCACCTACCGCAGACGCCTCGGACTCTGACACCCGGGAGGAAGCCGGCCGCACCGCCCGACACCGACGCCCAACTCCCAACGCCCGAAGCCCGAAGCCCGAAGCCCGATAGCCGACCCCTGATGGCCGACACCCGATGGCCGAAGGCCGAAGGAGAACCCCGTGCAGGAGAAACCCATGACGGAGAACCCCGTGAAGGAGTACCGCTGGTGAACAGCACCGACATTCTGAACACCGTCGCCGAGATCATCGCGGAGGTCGTCGGCGTCGACCCCGCTCTGGTGACCACCGAGAAGTCCTTCGTCAACGACCTGGACATCGACTCCCTCGCGCTGGTGGAGATGAACATCGTCATCGAGGACAGGTTCGACCTGAAGATCCCCGACGAACGGGTCGCCGACCTGACCACCGTCGGCGACATGGTGAGCTACATCGCCGAGCACCGGTGACCGCGAGCGAACGGCCGCAGGCCCGCCCATCCACGACCCCACGTGACCGCACGACCAAGACCGTACGGAGGTCGGCTCGTTAGGGTCGGGGGCATGACGACATCCCTTCCCGGCAGTGCCTTCGACTCGCTCCGCCTCGACGCCGTGGCCGACCAGGAGGCGCTGCGTCGCGCCTACGAACTCCCCAGAGAAGCGGCACTGCGCAAGCAGATGACCGAACTCACCGATGAGACAAGGCGGTTGATCGGCTGCTCGTCACTGGTCCTGGTCGCCAGCACCGACGCCGAGGGCAACTGCGACGTCTCACCGCGCGGCGGCCCCGCCGGGTTCGTGTCCGTCCTGGACACACGGACGGTGGCGATACCCGACGCGACCGGCAACAAGCGTCTGGACACCCTCCAGAACGTCATCGCCACCGGACGGGCCGGGCTGCTGTTCGTCATCCCGGGCCGTACCACCACGCTCAGGGTGAACGGCCGGGCCTGCGTCTCCACCCGCCCCGACCTGCTGTCGCAGCTGACCGCCGTGGGCAAGCCGCCGGCCAGCGCACTGGTGCTGGGGATCGAGGAGGTCTACCCGCACTGCCCCAAGTCGCTGCTGCGCAGCGGGGCGTGGAAGCCGGAGCAGTGGCTGCCGGCGGACGCGCAGCCGACATCGGCCGAGGTGACACTGGCCCAACTACGGATGCCGGAGCTGACGATCGCCGACATCGAGCAGGCGGAGGCGGACGCGCTGAAGTACCGCTACGAGTAGCGGGGTGACCGCCGCTCGCCGGGCCGCCACCGACGGGACAGCCGCACCTTCGGCCGTCGCGCGGGTCAGGCGTGCTTGAGCAGCAGGTCGGCGAGTTCCGCGGGCTTGGTGATCATGCAGTCGTGCCCGGTCTCCAGTTCATGGACCTGGGACGGCTCGCCGTTGGGCTGGATCTCCGGGACGGGACGCCGGGTGACGCCTTCGGGCACGCTGCCGACGCAGAGCACGTGGACTCGGGGGATCAACGCCTGTGCGGGGTCGTCCAGTTCGGCCGGCTGCTGGAAGCAGAGGACCGACTCGTCCGTGAGCGTGGTCCTGAGCCAGGCGATGTCATCGGGGTCGGTGACGCCGAACAGGCCCTGCGGCGCGGGGAACTCCGGCATGGGCGGTATGCGCCAGGGCTGGGCGCTGTCCGCCGCGCCGTCGATCATGACTCGGGTGAGCGGCATGACGTCGATGGCGTTCTCACCGTGGGTCGGCACCATCGCGTCGATGTACACGAGGCGCGCGATGCGCTCGGGGACCCGGTTCGCCACGCTGGAGATGACCATGCCCGCGTAGCTGTGCCCGGCGAGGACGAGGTCGCGCAGGTCGTGGTCGAGGATGAGGCCGACGATGTCGTCGACGTGGGTGGTGAGCCCGACCTCGGGGCTGAGCAGGTGCGCCTTGTCGCCGTGGCCGGTGAGGGAGGGCGTGAGGACGCGATGCCCCTGGGCGGTGAGCAGGGGTGCGACGCGGTTCCAGGACTGCCCGTCGTGCCAGGCGCCGTGGACGAGGAGGTAGGTGGTCGGGTGGGACATGGCGAGTTCCTTGCCGTGGTGGGGATCTGCTGGCTGGTGCGGCGCACGCCCGCGCTCCGTCGGGCGGGCACACGGGCGCGCCGAGGACCGTCGAGCCGGACTCTCCGAACACCCGCTGGACACAGTGCAGTTCACTCGTCCCGCTGGTGAGGGGGAAGCCGCCGGGTTCGGACTCGGCACGCACCGGAGGGTGGTGCGCCGCGTGCCTTCGACGTTAGGCAGCCGATAGGTACCCATGGGTACCCTTCGGCTCGCCTCGGTCGCACGCTGGAGGAGCCCATCGTGCAGCTGACCGAGTGGGCGAGATCCAACGGCGCGGCGATCGTCGCCTTTCACGAGACGACGGGGACGCGGGACGACCGGCCTCGCCTCGCCTCGTCGGAACGGGGGCGCGGGACGTCTGGCCCCACCGCACCGGAACGGCGCCGCACCACCAGGTGCGGCGCCGTGACGCCTGATCGGGACCGACCGGGACGTGCGGCCGACGGCGCGTCCCCTGTCCGGGTGCCTCGTCAGGCGGCCCAGGACCCGGTGGAGGAGGCGTCCGACCGGAACCAGAAGAAGAAGTCGGTGCCGTTGAGCACGTTCGTGGCCACGGTCGTCCACTCGCCTGCCGTGGTCAGCGTGTAGCTGCTCTGGCAGGTGCCGGTGGAGAGCCAGCAGACCTCGACGTAGCGGTTGGTGTTGGTCTTGATGTTGATGTCGGTGCAGTTGCTGGTGGTGGTGAGGTACGAACTGCCCGTGGGGTAGTCGTTGTTGCCGCTGGGCTTGCTGTAGCTGTGGGCGCTGCCGTAGCAGGACGCCGCGACGGCCGGCGCCGCGTCACGGGACGGGACGGCGTGGGCGGCGGGCGCGAGCGCCGCGGTGAAGGCCGCGAGCAGGACGGGGACGACGCCTACGGCGGCGTGCTGTCGCAAACGCATGAAGTCTCTCCTGACGGTCGGTGGGGGGCCGTCACCGGATGCGAGGGCCCGGTGGAACGTCCCGCCGAGCGTGCTGGACGACCTGATCGCCGGGCCAGACCCTGTGGGCAACGCGAGATGTCCCGGGACGTCCCGGCCGCTGACCTGCTGGGACGTCCCGGACACCGGAGAGGCGGGACGGAGGACCCGACCCCGGGCGGTGGGTGGCGTGAATCGGGCCGTACGGGAGCGGCGGCAGTGCGGGGGCACGGCGTCCGGGGTACACCATGAGGCGGAACGGAGAGCCAGAAGGTGCACGCTCGCCCGAGGCCGGTACGGCGACGACGCACGGAGCGGACGGCCGGGCGGGACAGGAGTCGTGTCGTGCGGTGGAAGATGCTGCCGGAGTCGCTCGGCCCGGCCGAACGTCAACTCGTGGCGGAACTGCGGCTGTTGAAGGATCGCAGCGGGCTGAGCCTGATGTCGCTCGGGGCGAGGACACCGTTCAGCGTGTCGTCCTGGGAGCGCTATCTCAACGGCGGGGCGGTGCCGCCGACCACGGCGGTGGTGGCGTTCGCGCGTCTCGCGGGAGCGGACGCGGCGCCCCTCCTCGCGTTACGGGACGCGGCGCAGCGGTCCCGGGCCACGCCGAAGACGGTCCTCGACAACTCGGGCCCGGCCAGGGCCCTCGACGACACCGACCCGGCCAGGGCCGTGGACGAGCCCGACCCGGCCAGGGCCGCCGCCGCCGACGTCGAGCACCCCGCTCCGGGACCGAGCGCGTCCGGAGGGCGTGTCCGCGTCGTGGCGCTGTCCACCGCGGTCGGTGCGGTGCTGCTGTCCGCCGCGGTCTCGGTGTGGTTGATCCGGGCACCGGCGTCCGGCACCCCGCGCGGCACGGCGACGGGCGGCGGGGCCGGGGCGTACACGTGCTCCTACAGCCGGCACGGCGACCTCGTGTTCGCGGGGAACAGCACCACGACGACCCGCCTGGTCTCGCTCAACACGACGGGACCCGAGGCCGCCGAGGTGCAGTGCCTCCTGCTGCGCCACCGTCTTTCGCCCGGTGACGTGGACGGCTACTACGGCGACCGCACCGCCGCCCAGGTCGAGCGGCTCCAGCGGGAGAACCACGTGCCCGCCGACAGGATCGTCGGCGAACAGACCTGGGCGCTGCTGCGCCACGTGGAGTGACGGCGGGTCGGCCACCGGGGAGGAGTGAGGAGCGGGTGAAACGATCGCCCAACGGGTCCAGGCCCGGGAACTGGCGCGAGCTGCCACCGGAACTGCCGCCTGACTGCGCGAGGTTGGTCACCTGTCTGCGCCGGATCAAGGACCGGGAAGGGCTGACCCTGGAGAGGCTCGCCGAGACGACCGCGGTGAGCAGATCGTCCTGGGAGCGGTATCTCAACGGCAGGCAGTTCCCGCCCCGCCACGCGGTCGAGGCGCTGTGCCAGGCGGTGCCGGACGAGCGGGACCGGCAACGGGCGCTTTCCCAGTGGGAGTTGGCGGACGCGGCGTGGAGCAGACGGACGCAGGTGGCCCCCTCCGACCGTCCGGAGTCTGCCCAGGCGTCCGCCCCGCGATCCGACTCCGGGCCGGACGGGCGGCCTGACCGGCCCGCCTCACCCGGCACGGACCGGGCCGGCCGCTCCACGAGCGGGGCGGGGACCGGCGTCCGTCGCCGTCAGCGTCAGGACGGGTTGCTGCGGGGCCCGCTGCTCGCGGCGTCCGCCGTGCTCGACGCCCATCCCGTCGCGTCCGCGGCCGGTGTGGCGCTGCTCTGCGCCGCGATGCTGGTGCCCGCGGCCGTCGTGCACGCCTCGCGCGGCGCGGCGGGACCGGCGGCCTCCGCCCCGCCCCCGGTGTGCCTGCTCCGATCCTGCGAGGGGCGCTCTCCGCAGACGACCGCCTGCGAGGACCCCGTCACGGTGGCGCGTCACACGGCGGCCGACGGCACCCGCCTGGAGATCCGGCTCAGCCCCGGTTGCCGGGCGGCCTGGATCCGGGCGTGGCCGACGCACACCGGCTTCGGCCTCGTGATCAGCGGCCCCGACGCGGAGCCGCAGTCCGCGGTCCGCACGATCCGGTCGGCTCAGCCGGAAGCGGTGGCCACGACGATGATCTCCGCGGGCAGTCCCGGCCGTCTCCGCGCCTGCTACCGGCCGGTCGCGGACAGACCGGCCCGCGAGTGCTTCGGCACCACGCCCTGAACGGCCGATCGTGTCCCGGCCCGGCACCGGCCGGAGGGGCCCGAGCGGGCTCCCGCCCACCCGCCGGCCTCTGGCTCCCGACCTCGCGCCGTCCCCTGGCACCGGCCAGAAGGGAGGGGCCCGGCGGGCCCCGGCCACCCGCCGTCACCGCGTGGGTCCGACCCGCCGTCGTCAGGCCCGAGATGCGGGCGTCCCGTCCGGAGGGCACGGTTGTGGGAGACCCTGATCCCCCTGCCTTTGGAGAGTCATGATCGTCAAGCTGTTGCACGAGAAGGGCCTGAAGTCCGAGCACGCCTACACCGCGGCGGTCGCGTCGATCGGCTTGTCCGTCGCCTCGTGGTGCGGATCCATCAAGGCGGAGTCGGCGGGGACGGCACGCGCCGACCGGTGGGGCATCTTCGTCGGCGAGTGGGCACCCACGTTCTTCGCCCTCGGGCTCGCCCTGGCCAACTACGAACGCGAACACGATCACCTGCACACCACGGCGCACTGAGGAAGGCGGCCACGGACTGATCCCGTGCCCCGTCAGGGGGCGGGTCAGTGGCCTCCGGAGACGTCGAGGTCCCGCGCGGCTTTGCCCGGCGGGACAGTCCCGGGGGTCCGTTGTTGTCCGGACGGACAACTCCCTCGGCCGAAAGCGGCAGTTAGCGTGCGGCGGTCTTGTCCGGCGTCCTCGGAGAGCCTCATGTACCCGCCCCCGGATCCCGCCGTGCCCGCTGTCGTCCAGTTGCAACACGTCGTCCCGACGCTCTCGGGGCCCCTGGTGGACCTCCTCGTCGCGCCGCTGGGCATGGAGCGTCCCCTGACATCGGTGGTGATCGCGGAGCCCGACGACGAGCCCCGCTCCTACGACGAGGCGCTGGTGCTCGTCATCGGGGCGCGCGGGCGGTCCGCGACGGGAGCGGTGATGGCCGCCGGACGCGGCGGTGCGAGCGCCGTCGCCGTGCGGACGGGCGCCGACGCCGGTGACGTGGAGGCGCTGCGGCAGGCCGCCGCCGAGTGCGGGGTGGCGCTGCTCGCGGTGAGTGACGGGGCCCGTTGGGAGCAGGTCGAGGCGGTGGCCAGGACGGTCGTGGAGACGGTGCACCAGACACCGGATCTCGTCGGACCGTACGCCGACAACGATCTGTTCTCGCTCGCGCAGACCCTGGCGTCGCTCACCGACGGCATCGTGAGCATCGAGGACACCACCCACCGTGTGCTGGCCTACTCCCGGTCGGGTGACCGGGTCGACGAGGTGCGCCGGCTGTCGATCCTGGGGCAGGCGTGTCCCGAGGGGTATCTGGCGGTGCTGCGCGAGGCGGGCGTGTACGCGCGGCTGCGGGCGGGCGAGGAGGTCCTGGAGGTCGCCGCGCGTCCGGAGCTGGGGGCGCGCCGTCGGGTGGTGGCCGGGGTCACCGCGGGCGGCAGGCTGCTGGGCACCATCTGGGTCCAGGAGGGGCCGGCACCGCTCGCGGAGCGGACCGGTGAGCTGCTGAAGGGTGCGGCACGGCTCGCGACGCTGCTGCTCATCCGGCACCCGGGAGGACCGGGCCGGCACAGCCTGCTGCGTGAGGAACTGGCCGCCGGACTCCTGGAGGGGCGTGTGCCGCCCGGTTCGCTCGCGGGACGGCTCGGCGTGCCGCCGGACTGCGCGGCGACCGTGATCGGCATCGATCTCCGCGAGCGGGACGGCGTGGACGGTCCGTCCCTCGAGCTGGGCCGGGCGCGCAGCACGGAGATCGTCTCCGTGCACGCCGCGGCGTACCGGCGCACCGCGGTCGCCGCCCCGCTGGACGGCCGGCTCTACGTGCTCGTCCCCGAGTCGGGTGCGGGCCCCGATCACGGCACGCACCGGGCCGCCGCCGATCCGGTCGCGGAGTCGACGCTGCTCGCGTGGACCGCCGACCTGGTGGCCACCCTCCGGCGCCATCTGGGCACCCCCGTCCAGGCCGGCATCGCCCCCGCGGTGCGGCGGCTCACGGAGGCCCCGGCGGCCCGGCTGTCGGCGGACCGCGTCCTGCGGGTGCTGGAGCGGGATCCGGGCCGGCCGGTGGCGACGTACGCGCAGGTGCGGGCCACGGTCGTGCTGGGGCAGGTGCTCGGGCTGCTCGCCGAGAACCCGGCCGTCCACGATCCCGCGGTGCGGATTCTCGCCGACCACGACGTCCGGCACGGCACGGACCTGTGCGGGTCGCTGCTGCGGTACCTCGACGCCTTCGGCGAGGTGAAGGAGGTGGCGGAGCAGCTGCACATCCACCCCAACACGCTCCGCCACCGCATCCGGCGGGCCGTGCGGCTCAGCGGACTCGATCTGCGCGACCCCGACCAGCGGCTCGTGGCGATGCTGGAGCTGCGCAAGATCCGCGGGCAGGGCCGCGGGTGAGCGGGACGGGCATGTGACGTCCGTGCTAACGGCGTTGTCCCGCAGGACAACAACCGGCCTCCGACATCTGCCTGCGGGACAGACGCAGCGGGGTCGCCGCCCGCCTACGGTTCAGCCACCGCGCACAGCAGTTCCCGGCCAGGGAACGCGAGGGGCCCCTGCCCCGACGCGGTTCTGCGAAACTTCCTGGGAGGCATCCATGCACCACACTCGTCTGCTGAGACTCGGTGTCCCGTTGGTGGCCGGGGCGCTGACGCTGACCGCGTGCGGCAGCCGCGACGAGGGCAACGGCACCGGCTCGTCCACCGGCGCGAGCACGACGGTCACCATCGGCTTCGACGCCCCGCTGTCGAAGGATCTGGCCGCCGTCGGCCTGGGCATGAAGAACTCCGCCGAGCTGGCGGTGAAGAAGGCCAACGCCGCGAAGGCGGTACCGGGCGTCACGTTCGAACTGGCCGCCAAGGACGACCAGGCGACCCCGAACATCGGCCAGCAGAACGCGGCCGCGTTCGTCGCCGACCAGAGCGTCGTCGGTGTCGTCGGCGCCTACAACTCCTCGGTGTCCGCCGCGATGGCGTCGACGCTGCACGACGCGCGGATGGTCCAGGTGTCGGGCGCCAACACCGCCGCGGCCCTCACCCAGGGCGCCGACTACAAGACGGCGCCGAAGCGGCAGTACGACAACTACTTCCGCACGATCAGCACCGACGCCGTGGCGGCTCCCGTGATGGCCGCGTACTTCTACCAGGACCTCAAGGTCACGAAGCTCGCCACGGTCGACGACAAGAAGACCTACGGCACCGGCATCGTCGACAACTTCACCGACGCGTACCGGAAGCTGGGCGGCAAGGTCGTCATCCACCAGTCCATCAACCCGGACGAGGCCGACTACGCGGCCGTCGTCAACAGCGTCAAGTCGTCCGGTGCGCATGGGGTGTTCTACGGGGGTGAGTACCCGCAGGCCGGGCCGCTGAAGAAGCAGCTCGTCGCGGCCGGGTTCGACGGTCCGATGGGCGGCGGCGACGCCGTCAAGGACGACCAGTTGGTCTCGCTGGCCGGCGCGAAGGCCGCGAACGGCGTGTGCGCGCACTCGGACGGCGCCCCGGTCGCCTCCCTCGACTCCGCGAAGACGTTCGTCGCGGACTACAAGGCGGCCGGGTACGCCGAGGACTACGGCGTCTTCGGCGCGTACGTCTACGACGCGACGACCGCCCTGATCAAAGCGGTCGGCGCCGCGGTCGAGGCCGGCGGCGGGACGGCGGGCGACCTCGCGCGGCTGCGGCCGAAGGTCGTCGACGCCATGCAGGAGGTGTCGTTCGACGGCGCCACCGGCAAGGTCGGCTTCGACGAGTACGGCGACAGCGTGAACCAGGTCATCAGCGTCAACTGCGTGCAGGGCGGCGCCTGGAAGAACGGCGTCAAGGTCGTGACCGTCAAGTAGCCGTCGCCGCGCGGGCGTTGCGCCACCGGACGCCCGCGCCCTCTGCTTCGCCACGTCCTCGCGCGTTAGGTACCCGGGTGACCTTCACCGACTTCCTGCAACTCCTCACCGACGGCCTGGTCCTCGGTTCCATGTACGGCCTGATAGCCGTCGGTTACACGATGGTCTACGGCATCCTCCAGATCATCAACTTCGCCCACGGCGAGATCTTCATGCTGGGCGGCTTCGGCGCCCTGTTCGTCTACGCGTGGGTGCCCGCCCTGCACGAGACCTCCCTGTGGGTCGCGCTGCCGGTCATGCTGATCGTCGGGGTCCTGCTCGCGGTGACCGCCGCGGTGGCCGCGGAGCGCTTCGCCTACCGCCCGCTGCGCACCGCGCCGCGGCTCGCGCCGCTGATCAGCGCGATCGGCCTGTCGCTCTTCCTCCAGCAGGTCGTCTTCAACTTCTTCACCCTGCCGGGCGAGTCGGTCGGCATCACCGCCCCGGTCCCCTTCCCTCAACTCGACGGCGGGCCACTGCGGTTGGGCGGTGTGACCGTCTCGTACGCCGCGATCCTCACGCTCGTCGTCGCGGCGGGCGCGATGACCGGGCTCACGTACTTCGTGGGCCGCACCCGTACCGGGCGGGCCATGCAGGCCACCGCCCAGGACCCGAAGACCGCCCGCCTGATGGGCATCGACACGGACCGCGTCATCGTCGTCGCCTTCGCCATCGGCGCGGTCCTGGCGGCGGTCGCCTGTCTCACCCAGGGGCTCAGGCTCGGGAGCATCTCGTACAACATGGGGTTCATCGCGGGCCTGAAGGGTTTCACGGCCGCCGTGCTGGGCGGCATCGGCAACATCAGGGGCGCCGTGCTCGGCGGGGTCGTCCTCGGTGTCGCCGAGTCCCTGGCCTCCGGGCTGCTGCCGCACGTGCCGTCGTTGCAGATGTTCGGCGGGGCGGTGTGGAAGGACGTGTGGGCCTTCGTGATCCTCATCGCCGTCCTGCTGATCAGACCACAGGGCCTGCTGGGCGAACGCATCGCGGACAGGGCGTGACCGACATGACGACCACGATCGATCCGCGGCTCGCGCGGACCCTCACCGCCATCGGCGCGGCGCTCACCCTGGCCTCGCCCTTCCTCGCCTGGACCTGGACCGCCGCCTACCCGGGCAATCTCACGCTCGACGGATATCCCGGGGGAAGCCAGGTCGTCACGCTGGTCACCGGAGCGCTGGCCGCGCTGTTCACGGCCGCCGCTCTCGGCCTCCCCGGTGTGCGCCGGCTCGCGCCCGCCGGAGCCGTACGCGCGCTGCGGTCCGCGTCGCTCGCGGCGCTGACCACCACCTGGGTCACCGTCGGGGCGATCGCCCTCACCCTCGGCGGCGCCGTCAACGTCGAGCCGGGCGGCTGGCTCGCCTGCGTCGCCGTACTGCTCCTCGCGGGCGGGGCGCACGCGCTGCCCGACGACACGGTCGAACCGCCGCCGCCAGGCGCGCGGCTGCCGTGGCCGGCCGAAGTCGCCCTGATCACCGCGGTGTTCCTGGCCGCCCTGGCCGTGCTGACGTACGGCATCACCACGGACTCGGCGGAGGAATTCCTGGCCTTCCTGCCCGCGGCGGGGTTCGGCGCCCGCGCGCTGTCGGCCGCGGGGATCACCCGACGCGTCAGCGAGATCAACGCCCGCCACCGGGTCGCGGTCGCGGTCGCCGCGCTCGCCTCGGCGCTGGTCTTCCCCTTCACCCAGACCGGCGACCGGTACACGGCGATCGCCGACAACATCCTCGTCTTCGCGGCGGTCGCGCTCGGCCTCAACATCGTCGTCGGCCTGGTCGGGCTGCTCGACCTCGGCTACGTCGCGTTCCTCGGCACGGGCGCGTACTCGGCGGCGCTCGTCTCCGGCTCGACGTTCTCCACGTTCCACATCGCGCCCTGGCCGTTCTGGGCCACCGCCCTGCTCGGCATGGCGGTCTCGCTCCTCGCCGGCCTCGTCATCGGCGCGCCCACCCTGCGGCTGCACGGCGACTACCTCGCCATCGTCACCCTCGGCTTCGGCGAGATCTTCCGCATCACCGTCAACAACCTCGACGGCACCTCGGGACCGTCACTGACCAACGGCCCCAACGGAATCAACGCGATCCCCGACATCGAGCTGTTCGGCTTCGACTTCGGGAAACCGCACACCGTCCTCGGCGTCTCCTTCGGCAGGTTCGCCAACTACTACCTGCTGCTGCTCGCGGTGATCGCCGTCATCGTCTTCGTGTACGCGCGGGCGGGCGACTCCCGGGTCGGGCGGGCCTGGATCGCGCTGCGCGAGGACGAGAAGGCCGCCACCGCCATGGGCATCGAGGGCTTCCGGTTCAAGCTCCTCGCCTTCGGGCTCGGCGCCTGCCTCGCGGGACTCGCGGGCACGGTCATGGCGCATCTGCAGACCAACGCCGTTCCCGACAACTACAAGTTCGCCGACACCGCACCGCCCAACTCGGCTTTCCTGCTGGCCGCGGTGGTCCTCGGCGGCATGGGCACCATCTCGGGGCCGCTCGTCGGCGCGGCCCTCCTGTACCTGATCCCGGCGAAGTTCGAGTTCTTCAACAGGTACCAGATGATGCTGTTCGGTCTCGCGCTGATCGTGATGATGCGGTTCAGGCCCGAGGGCCTGGTACCTGACCGCAAGCACCAACTGGAGTTCCACGACAAGCAGGTCTCCGGCGCCCAGGCGCGCCAGGTGGCCGCGGAGGCCACCGCATGAGCACTCCGTCCCCGGCCGCAGCCCCGGCCGCGCGCACCTCGCCGCTGCTCGAAGCCCGCCGTGTCACCATGCGGTTCGGCGGCCTGACCGCCGTCGACGGCGTGGACCTGACGGTGGGCCGCGGCGAGATCGTCGGCCTGATCGGGCCCAACGGCGCGGGCAAGACCACCTTCTTCAACTGCCTGACCGGTCTGTACGTCCCCACGGACGGTGAAGTCCGCCTCGACGGGGCGGCGTTGCCGCCGCGGCCGGCCAAGGTGACGCGGGCCGGAGTCGCCCGCACCTTCCAGAACATCCGCCTCTTCGCCAACATGACCGTGGTGGAGAACGTCATCGTGGGCCGCCACACCCGCACCACCGCCGGTCTGCTCTCCGCGATCGGACGCGGCCCCCGCTACCGCCGGGAGGAGCGCGAATCCCTCTCCAGGGCGCAGGAGTTGCTGGACTTCGTCGACCTGCGCGGACAAGGGAACCAGCTCGCCCGCAACCTCTCCTACGGTGCCCAGCGCCGTCTGGAGATCGCCCGCGCGCTGGCCAGCGAACCGAAGCTGCTGCTGCTCGACGAGCCGACGGCCGGCATGAACCCGCAGGAGACCAGGGAGACCGAGGAACTGGTCCACGCCATCCGCGGCCTGGGCATCGCAGTCCTCGTCATCGAGCACGACATGCGGTTCATCATGAGCCTCTGCGACCGGGTCGCGGTCCTGGTCCAGGGCTCCAAGCTCATCGAGGGCCCGCCCGGGGACGTCCAGGCGGACGAGCGGGTCGTCGAGGCCTACCTCGGCGCGCCGGACGACGAGCCACCACCTGCCGACCGGCGCGACCAGAGCGAGCACGGCGACCACAGCGAGCACGGCGATCAGCGCGCCCACCGCGACCAGAGCGACGAGGGTGCCGAATCCGCGACCCGCGACCGGAATCAGGAGAGGACCGCATGACCGCGCTGCTGGAGGTCGAGGACCTGCGGGTCGCCTACGGAAAGGTGGAGGCGGTCAAGGGCATCTCCTTCTCCGTGGAGGAGGGGCAGGCCGTCACGCTCGTCGGCACCAACGGCGCGGGCAAGACGACCACGCTGCACGCCCTCAGCGGCCTGCTGCCGCCTTCGGGCGGCCGGGTGCGTTTCGCCGGACGGGACCTCGCGGGCGTACCGGCGCACCAGGTCGTGGCCCTCGGCCTGGCGCACTCGCCGGAGGGCCGGCACATCTTCCCCCGGCTGACCGTCGAGGAGAACCTGCTGCTCGGCGCCTTTCTGCGCAAGGACGCCGAGGGCGTGGCGGACGACACGGAGCGGGCGTACACGCTCTTTCCGAGGCTGCGCGAACGGCGGGCCCAGCCGGCCGGAACGCTCTCCGGCGGCGAGCAGCAGATGCTGGCCATGACGCGGGCCCTGATGTGCCGTCCTCGGCTGCTGATGCTGGACGAGCCGTCGATGGGCCTCTCGCCGATCATGATGAAGAAGATCATGGCGACGGTGGCCGAACTGAAGGCGACCGGCACCACCATCCTCCTCGTGGAGCAGAACGCGCGCGCCGCGCTCTCCCTCGCCGACCAGGCGTACGTGATGGAGACGGGCCGGGTGGTCCTGTCGGGCAGCGGCGAACGGCTGCTGCACGACGACGTCGTACGCAAGGCGTATCTGGGCGAGGACTGACGGCTCGGGCGGACGCGTGTGCCGGGCCGCTGCCGCCGGGATCGGGGGCGGCGGCCCGCCCGAGTCGACCGTCCTCATGCGGTGTTGGCCCCTCCGCCGGCGTCAGGAGGCGGGGAAAGGATCGGTCCGCTGCCTCGACGGGAGGCGGCCCAGGCGGAGTTGGACCATCGCGACCAGCCGGTGTTCCGGGTCGTCCAGGTCGAGGCCGGTGAGCGCGGCGGCCTTGCGCACCCGGTAACGCAGGGTGTTGGGGTGGATGTTCAGGGTCCGGGCCGCCTCGGAGACGTCACCGAAGGCGTCGAGGTAGCGCAGCAGCGACTCGCCCCACTGGGTCCCCTGCTCGGCGTCCCGCACGACCAGTTCCTGGAGCGCCGGCTCGCGGATCTCCTGGTGTTCCTCCAGCAGCCGCACCAGGTCGCGCACCATCAGGGACGCGGCCAGGTCGCGGTGGGCGGCGACGGCGCGCTCGAGGGTGCGGGCCATGATCTGCAGACCGTGGTGGCCTCGGAGTTTGACGGCGGGGATGTCCTCCAGCCCCGCGGCCGTACCGGCGACGACGGCCTGCACAGGCGTGTCCGTGTGCCGGCGCAGCGCCGACACGACCTCGGTGGCCCACCGGACGAGGGGCGCGTCGACGGCGTCGGGGGCGTCCGCCCGGTGTCCCGCGCCGGCGGCGGGCGGCTCGGGCAGCATCGCGTAGATCTGCCCGCACGCCTGCGCCACGAGCGCGTTCTTCCGTCCCGCCGCCGCGTGCACGGCGATGATCTCGGCGGCCTCGGCCCGCCGCGCCTCCCGCCACGAAGTGCCGCCGCTCTCCCCGCCGTCCGGCCGCTCGCGCAGATCGAAGGCGACGACGGCGGCAGCTGAGGAGGGCTCGATCCCGAAGTGGGCAGCGAGCGCCGCGGAGTTGAAGCGGCCGGTCAGCAGGCTGTGGGCGAGGTCGGAGCGGGAGAGGAGACGGGCTGTCGCGTCGCCCTCGTAGTAGTGGTCGATCAGTTGCGGTGCGGCGAGCCGAGCGGCGCCACGCAGCGTCTGCTCGGTGCTCGGCGCGAGAGGGCGGCTGCCTTCCTGCACCCAGATCGTTCCGAGCGGGCGCCCGCCCGCGCCGATGCCGATCACCAGCCGCCGTCTGACTCCCTTGTCGGGCCGCGCCTCCACCTCGACCACCTCGCCGCCCGAGCGGGCACGCCGGTAGACCCCCCACTCCCGCAGCAGCGCCAGGTAGGGCTCCGGGCACTGGCGGCCGAGTATGGACTGCCGGCGCAGCTCGTCGGCCTCGTCTCCCGGTCCGGCGTAGGCGAGGACCCGGTGCCCGTTGTCCTCGATGCTGACCACGCCGAGGCTGAGCGTCGCCACGGTCTGCGCGAGGGAGAACAGGTCACCGGAGATGACGGGGCGCGGGTCTTTGGGCCCGCCGTGCCGTATCCGCCGCGCTTCGGTCTCCACCCGCTCCCACCGTGTGCCGCTCGGGATGCCGAGCACGGCGACACCCGATGCCTCGGCGGCGACCCGCAGGGCCTCGGGGACGGCGCTCGCGCCTTCGTCGAGCCTGACTGCCACGGCGCTCACCCCCGCCTTCCCGGCGGAGGTCACGGCGTCCACGGCGGCGTCGGCCCGCGCGCCGACGGCCAGAACCAGCGCGCGAGGGACGGACGGGGGCGTCTCCCCCGGCTCCGTGATGATCACGTCGCTGACGTCGGTGTCCTTGGCGCCACCCAGGACCACGGCAGCGCCGAGCGCCGCCGCGAGAGCACGGAGGGGTACGACAGGGGCGTTGCCGTCGCCGCCGCCCAACAGGTCCATGGCGCATGGTAACCACGGCCGCGGGAGGGTCGACCAGCCATGGCGGGCAGGCGCCACCAGGCGAGACGGTGAGCACGGCCCCGAGGGTCGGCCCGTGGTGGCCGCGACCGGGCGGTCCATCGGGGTCGTGACAGCGGACCACACCCCCGCCGAGCCGCCCCCGCGCACGGCGCACCGACGCCGTTCGCCGTCGAGTCGACACCGGTTGCGGACAGCGTCCCTGCGTCCCCGATACTTGTCGGGAGACAACTGTTGAGGCCGGCTGCTGGCGGCCTCTGCCGGCGCGGGGGTGCCGGACCGCGGACGACAAGGACGGGCGTGTGGCGGAGCACGACACGAACAGTTCCGGCAGCGGCGGCTCCGACGCCGCCGCGGCGGAGCGGGAGATCGCCCGGCTCCAACGGGAGAGCAGCCAGCTCCAGGAGGCGGTGGTCTCGCACGCCGTGATCGACCAGGCCATCGGTGTGCTCACCTTCGTCAGCGGGCTCGGACCCGAGCAGGGCTTCGCGGTGCTCAGGTCCGTGTCGCAGCACACCAACACCAAGCTGCGGAAGGTCGCCGAGCAGATAGTCGGCTGGCCGTCGGGGCACGATCTGGCGGAGGACATCCGCCAGGCCCTGGAAGCCGCGCTGCGGGAGGCGACGCACCGGACCTGACTTCCCCGGGAGGCGGGCGGGCTGACGACCGGTCAGCCCGCCCGCGCACAGCTACGGCGTCAACGGGCCGCCACGCGGACGCCGGATGGGCCCGACCCCGCCGGCTCAGGCCGCGAAGCCGCCGTCCACCGCCAGTTCCGCGCCGGTGACGTAGCGGGCGCTCTCGCCCGCCAGATACGCGACGGCGTCCGCGACCTCCGCCGCCGTGCCGTAGCGGCCGAGGGCGGTGAAGCCGCGCTGGAGGTCGGCAAAGTCGCCATCGACCGGGTTCATGTCGGTGTCGATCGGGCCCGGGGCGACCAGGTTGACGGTGACCCCGTGCGGGCCGAGCTCCCTGGCCATGCCCTTGGTGAAGCCGATCAGAGCGGCTTTGCTGGTCGCGTGGAGCGCGCTCCCGGGGAAGGCCGCGCGCCGGGCGACGCAGCTGCCGACGCTCACGATCCGTCCGCCCCCGGCCAGGTGCCGCAGCGCCGCCTGGGCGTAGAGGTAGGGCGCGCGGACGTTCACCGCCAGCACCCGGTCGATCTCCTCGCGGGTCACCGCCCCGACCGGTCCGACGGCGCCGACCCCCGCGTTGTTCACCAGGATGTCGAGGCGCGTGAACCGTTCGGCGACGGCCGCCACCGCGCCGGCCACCGCCTCAGGGTCCGCGCTGTCCGCGCGGACGGCCCAGCCGCTCCGTCCCCTCGCGGTGATCTCCGCGACCACCTCCTCGGCCGCCTCGGCTGAGCCCCGGTAGGTCAGCGCCACGTCCGCGCCGTCCTCGGGCAGCCGCAGCGCGACCGCCGCCCCGATCCCCCGGCTGCCGCCGGTCACCAGCGCCACCTTGCCGCCGAGCGCCGTCGCACCGTGCATCGTCATCGCCGTGAAGCTCCTTGTTCCGGTCTCCTGGACACGCTCCATCCAAGGCCGGAACGCCCCGCCGATCCGGCGGCATTCGGACGGCACGTTCCGCGGGCGCCGGGAGGTCCGCACCGTCGTCGCGCGCCTCGCAGCGGTGGTGGACGGCTCGTCACGCCCCGCTTCCGAGCGGCCGGACGGGCACCCGTCGACGCAACAGCAGGCTCATCAGCACCAGCCGTCGCGCTTTTCGCGAAGCGCTGTGACAGTGGCGGCACTCCGAGTAACCTCACCCACTCACCAGGGAAAACGGCGGGCTGGACGGCAGGGTCTGCCGAGGGGGACTCAAGGGGGAACTTCCATGGCCGTACCCCACCGCTCACCGACCGGATTTCCGGACGACGAGGGCGCCGACGATTTCGTCCGGGAATTCCGCCAGGCGGTCTCACCCGCCGAACGCGACCTGCTCGCGCACACACCGCCCTTGGTGATCCTCGACGTCGCGGGCGACGACGCCGGGTACGACGCCCGGGTCAGGCGGCTGATCGGGGCGTTGGAGCGGGCGCTGCGCGGTCAGCATGACGTGAAGCTCGTACCGTACGCGCTGCCCACCGCCGACGACGGCTCCGAACTGCTCTCGGGAGCCGCGGCCCGCGGGCTGACGCTCGGCCTGCCCCGGCACATGACGCCGGACCGGCTGCCCGGCTTCTGGCCGCTGTGGGACTCGGTCGGCTATATCCGCGAGCACGCGGGCGAACGGCAGGCTCCCGGCGCGGACGTGCTGCGCGACCACGCGCACAGCCAGGTGCGGATCCACCGCCAGCAGCGGCGCGAGGGACGGCTCCAGGTCTTCCTGTGGGCGCTCGGCGGCAAGGACGCGCCACCGGCCGGGGGCCTGCGCGGCTGGCTGCTCGGTTCCCTGTGGCAGGGGCTGACCCGGACCTTCCCCCGCTGGTGGTGGGCGCGGCGCAAGACCCGCACACTGGTGCGCGCCCCCCGGCTGCTGCGCCCCGCGCGTCAGCGGTGGCTCGGCGGGATGCTCGGCATGTCGGGGAAGACGGAGACCCTCTTCGCGGTGATGGACGAGGTGGCGGACCGTCAGATGTCGCGCCTGGTACTTCCGTTGGAGCACCCGCGGCACCAGGAGTCACTGCTCGCGCTCGAACTGCTGCTGACGCGCGCCCTGTTGGAGGATCTGCGGACGCCCGCGATCGGCCGGATACGGCCGCTGCAACGGCGGCGCACCGCGCGTCCCGTGATCCTGGTCCCGCTGCCCCGGCAGGAACGGCCGGGCGCCCAGGCGGCGGAGCGGTTCCTGCGCGCCTTCCACCAGGAGCGGAAGAACACCGCGCAGGCACCAGGCCCCCTCGTCATCGCGGTCGGCAGCCCCTCGGACGAGCTGGTCGCGGAACTCGGCGGCCCGTCCCCGGTCGGCCTCACCTCGGCCGGGCGGCTGCTCCACCAGTCGGGTTCCGACGTGGTCCTGGTGCGGCTGCGCGAGGAACCCTTCACCAGGGAGGGCCTGTTCGTCCGGCCGACGTCACCGACGTCGTACCGGGTCGGCGGGCGGGTCGTGACCGCGGGCGTGGCCGGCGGCACCGCGCTGGCGGTGGGGCTCCTCGGGGTCGGCGGCGCGGCCCTCTTCGCGCCGGTGAAGAAGGAGTCGAGCAGCTGCGTCGGCGGCGACGTGCCGGTCGCGGGGGCCAAGTACGCCGTGCCCGTCCCGCTGCATCCGAAGCAGTGGTACGACGAGACGCTCGCCGAGATCCGGGTGCAGAACCGGCGGGCCGAGCGTTTCGCGGCGCAGGGCAGGACCGTCCGCACGGTCGTCGCGTTCGCGTCGACCGCCCCGACCTCGGAGACGGAGACCCTCTTCGACGGGACGATCCCGGAGCTGCGCGGCATCGCGATGTGGCAGCTGAAGCTCAACGACGACGCCGTGTCGGACGATTCGCGGGTGCCGTTGCGGGTCGACGTCCGCACCACGGGCAAGGGCTTCGAGAACGCCGAGCAGAAGGCGCGCGAACTCGTCGAGCAGGTCGAGCACGACCAGCGGGACGAGGGCGACGCGGTCGGCGGGGCGCGCAAGGAGTACGAGAAGGTGATCGGCGTGCTCGGTTTCGCGCAGAGCACGGAGCCGACGCGCGAGGCCCTGAAGATCCTGGAGCAGGCCGAACTCCCGGTGATCGGGACGACCGCCACCGCGGACGAGATGCTGGTGAGCGCCACCTACTGGCCGTTCACCCCGCTCAACAGCACCGAGGCCCGTATCGAGGCGAACTTCGCCGCCGCGTCCCCTGTCGTGGCGCGCGCCTCGGGCGGCTGCGAGCCGGCCGAGCGGGCGATCGTGGTGCAGAGTTCTGCGGACCTGTACAGCAAGAGCCTCGCGGACAAGTTCCGCAAGGACTTCCACGGCAGCACGAAGCTGGTCAACTTCTCGCAGGAGGGCGACTTCAGCGGCTCTCCCGCCGGCACGCCGAACATACGCAGCGCCCACGATCTCGCCGAGACGGTCTGCGACGAGCTGCGCGACTCCGACCCGACCATCGTCTTCTGGTCCGCGCGCGCCCGGGACTTCGTCGCCTTCGTCAACGCGCTGGACACCCAAGGGACCTGCACCCACCGCGACATCACCATGCTGGGCGGCAACGAACTCACGAACGTCGCGCTCACCGGCGAGTTCAACGACAAGGACTGGCTGCGGCTGTACTACTCGGCGCACCGGCTGCCCGCCGAGGACAAGGCCGCCGACGAGAAGACGAAGCAGTTCGTCAGCGAGTACGACGCGTTCGTCTCCGGGCCTCCCACCCAGGACCCGTGGCGCGACGACGGTCACTCCGCGGTCTCCTACGACGCCTTCCACGTCCTGTCCAGATCGGCGGACATGGCGCTCTCCGGGCAGGGCGGGGTGGACCCCAACGCCATGCTCACGGCCCTGCGCAGCGGCATCACCTTCGACGGCGCGACCGGCTACGTCTCCTACGGGCAGGGCAGCAACATGCCGCCGCGCGACAAGACGCTGGTCCTGCTGCGCCAGTCGGGGACGGGTCCGAAGGTCGCCCTCGTGTGCGGCGCGTACCGGCAGGGCGAGTCGAGCAACGCGGAGGGGGGCGCCTGCGCCATGCCGTAGCCGGAGGCGGCGGAGCACGCGCGAACGGGCGAGGTACCGGGATGTTCCGTCCGTGGACGGTCGGCGGCCGGGCGGAAGTGGTCGGTCAGAGCGTGCCCGGTGACCCGTACAGGCGGGCGGACCGCTGGTCCCGGCGCCGTCGGCCGTCGCGTCGGCGCAGCACGGCGAGGACCAGGGGCACCAGCGCGCCCCAGACCGCGAGCAGCACGATCCATCCCCTCTCCTCGTGCCCCGCGCCGCCCGAGGCGAGGGCGCCCGCGGCGCCGGCCGGGATCACGGCGAGGGCCGTCCACAGCGCGCGGGTGCCGAAGAACCGGAAGCCGCGGGGTGCTCCGCGCTCGGCGATCTCGCGGGTGCGCGCCAGCAGCGTCGTACCGACGTAGAGCAGGTAGCAGGCCAACACCAGGAGTACGGCGGCCAGTCCGGTCCGCCATTCGGGATCGGTCTCGGGGGTGTCCGTGGAGTGCTGGGTCACACCGTCGCGGTGGATGGCGGTGGCGTGGTCGCGCCAGAGGGTGACGGTGATCCCGTCGCCCGGCCTCAGCAGCCTCAGCAGCGGCTCGTCACCGGCGAGTCGGACCAACTCCGGTACGCCCGGCGTGTGTTCGAGCCGCACCGCGTACCTCGCGCTCCTGCCGCCGGTCCGTTCCGTGGCGCGGACGGTGGCGGTGCGGGTGGTGAGGCAGTCGGACCGCGCCTTCCCGTCCTGGCACGCCTCGGCCGTGCGGTAGGCCCGCACGGTGTCGACCGCCTCGGCCACCGCCGTCGCCGAGGCGACCGCTCCCAGCGCCGTCAGCAGTGCGCCGACGAGCGCTGCCGTCCCCCACAGTCTCAGCCACCCCATCCGCCCAGCCTACGAGGTCGGACGGCCGGGGCCGGCGGCCACGTGGCGGAACTCCGGTCGGCGTCCGCGCCGTTCCCGCGTCGGTCCGGCCGCGACGCGGATGTCAGGCGGGCCCGGTCTCCGCGCGGGCCGGGTCGAGGCCCGTCATGAGTTCCGCGAAGGCGTGCCGGGCCCCGGGGGAGGTGACGAGGCGGTCGAGGCGGGCGCGGGCCAGCCGGCGCAGGAAGGGGCCCGAGTCGGTGTCGCCGCCCGCCTCATGGACCGTGCGGGTCAGCCAGTGGGAGAACTCCTGGTCGCTCCAGACGCGTCGCAGGCAGCGCCGGGAGTAGTCGCGCAACGCGGTGTCGTCGCCACCGCGCACGGCGTCCCGGACGGCGCGGACGAAGAGGTCGGCGTCGTGCAGGGCGAGGTTCATGCCCTTGCCGCCCATCGGGGACAGGATGTGGGCCGCGTCGCCGACGAGGAACAACTGCCCGTGCCGCATGGGTTCGTGGACGAGGCCGCGCAGCCGGAAGGTCTCACGGTCGGTGATCGGTCCCGGGACGAGAGCGGGGTCGGCGAGCCGGGTGCGCAGGGCGTCCCAGACCCGGTCGTCGGGCCACGCTCCCGGGTCGTCGTCCGGCGGGCACTGGAGGTAGTAGCGGCTGCTGCGCGGCCCGCGCGGGAAGTGCGCGGCGAAGCCCTCGGGACTGACGGCGAGGAGGGGGTGGGCGGGCGGCGGCGCGTCGGCGAGGACGGTGAGCCAGCCGATGCCGTGGTCGAAGGTGTGGACGGTGGCCACGCCCTCGGGGACGGCGGTGCGGGTGACGCCGTGTTCGCCGTCGCAGCCGGCGACGAAGTCGCAGCTGATCGAGTGCCGGGTGCCGTCCGCGGCGCGGTAGCGGACGGTCGGGCGGTCGCCGGTCAGGTCGTGCAGGGAGACGTCGGCGGCCTCGTAGCGCAGGTCACCGCCGTCGGCGAGATGCGCGGCGGTGAGGTTCTCGACCAGGACCTGCTGGGGGCAGAGCCGCGCCCCTGAGCCCGCCGAGCCGTCACGGTCGTCGACGAAGCGGCTCTCGCCGTCGATCCGGAACTCCAGTAGGCCGTCGTGCGGTGGGCCGCCCCGGACGACGTCGGCCAGCCCCCACGACTCGAACATCCGGACGGCGCGGGTCTCGACGATGCCGGCTCGCTGCCGCCGCGCCACGTGGGCGCGGCTGCCGCGTTCCAGGACGACGCAGTCGACGCCGCATCGGCGCAGCAGGTTGGCGACGGTCAGCCCGGCAGGTCCCGCCCCGATCACCACGACGGTGGTGGACTCGGTCTCCGTCCCGCCCAACGCGTTGTGCGCTTCGGCCACTTGGCACCTCCGGTGTCAGGCTAGCCGAGCGGGACGGAGCCCGTGGGGACACGGCGGGCGGCCATGTGCCGTGCCCCGCCGGGGTCAACCTCCGGCGGGGCACGAAACAGGTCAGCGGCGGGAGTCACCGGCCGCTGGGCCGGCCGGTGCGGACGTCGCCGGCCTCGGACGGGTTGTTCGCGCGGGGTCCGGCGCGGGGCTCACGGTGCGGTCATCCCGTTCGGGCCGGCTGGGCGACGGAGCTGCTGCCGCTCCAGGTCCACTTCTGGTTGCTGCCGCCCGAGCAGGTGTACATCTGGAGCTTGGTGCCGTTGGCGGTGCCGACGTTGACGGCGTCCAGGCACAGTCCGGACTGGACGCCGCGGATGGTGCCGTCGGAGTTGAAGGTCCACTTCTGGTTGCTGCCGCCCGAGCAGCCGTATATCTGCGCCTTGACGCCGTTGCCGGTGCCGCCTGCGTCCAGGCACTTGCTGCCCAGGACCTTCAACTCGCCCGCGGAGGTGTAGGTCCACTGCTGGTTGGTCTGGCCCGAGCAGTCCCACAGCTGAAGTTGGGTGCCGTCGGTCGTGGTGGAGTTGGGGTCGTCCACGCAGCGTCCGGAGCCGACGCCCTTGATCTCGCCGGTGCCGCCGCCGGTCGGCGGTGTGGTGGGCGGGTCGGTGGGCGGTGTGGTCGGCCCGGCGGCGTTCAGCGCGTTGAGGACGCTGGTGTAGGCCGCCTTGGCGTTGCCGTTGCCGTCGAAGAGGAGCGGGTTGTCACCGGAGCGCCAGGAGTCGCTGTCGCGGATGCCCCAGACGGTGATGCCGGTGCAACGGGCCACGTTCAGGCAGGCGTTGACCGTGCCGGCGTACGCGCTCGACGAGGCCTGGGCGATGTCGACCTCGGTGAGCTGGACGTCGACGCCGAGCGCGGCGAAGTTGGACAGGGTGGTCTGGAGGCTGACCGGTGCCCCGCCGGAGCCGAAGTGGCTCTGGAAGCCGACGCAGTCGATGGGGACACCGCGGGCCTTGAAGTCCTTGACCATGCTGTAGACGCCCTGCGTCTTGGCGTCCGACCAGTTCTCGATGTTGTAGTCGTTGTAACAGAGCTTGACGTTCGCGTCGACCGAGCGGGCGGTACGGAACGCGTGCTCGATGAAGCCGTTGCCCAGCTTGTCCTGGAAGGGTGAACTGCGGTGCTGGGTACTGCCGTCGGCGAACGCCTCGTTGACCACGTCCCAGGCGTAGATCTTGCCCTTGAAGTGGTTCATGACCTGGGTGATGTGGTTGTCCATGGCCGTCTGAAGATCCGTCGCCGACAGCGCCGAGACCCAGTTGGGCAGTTGCGAGTGCCAGACGAGTGTGTGCCCGCGCATCCGCTGGCCGTGGGCCTGGGCGTGGCTGACGATCTGATCGGCGGAGCCGAAGTTGAACGACCCGCGTGACGGCTCGGTCGCGTCCCACTTCATCTCGTTCTCCGGGGTGATCATGTTGAACTCCCGGTCGAGAATGCCCGCGTAGGTGCCGTTGCTGAGCTTGCCCGCGGCCACCGCGGTGCCGAAGTAGCGGCCCGACTGCGCGGCCGCGGCACCCAGTGAACTCGCCGCGGCGGCGTGCGGCGCCGTCGCCGCGACACCGACGACGGTCAACGCGGCGGTCACCGCCACTCCGGTGGCCGCCGCCACCGCCCTGCTACGAGCGCCTCGGTGCCTGGTGAGCCATGACATGGGGGGTCCTTTCGAGTGGGGGGCACGCACATGGATTCTCAGGACGCACTTCACATCCGTGCCGCCGCCGAAACACGGGAGGAATTCGGCGCGACGGAAAAGCGGCAAGCCGCCGGAAACGTGAATGGCTACGTGTTGTTCAGCGTCGACGCACCCCTCCCCCACCGCCTTTCGCATGCGAATTGAGGCGCGCGACAGCGCCTCTCGTGTCACTGGATCTGCACGGCTCCAAGGGTTGCCCGACCCCTGAATACTTCCGGAGAGGGAGCGAAAGTTTCGAACTCTCCTCTACACTTCGCGGCACCATAGAGCGCCCGCTGAGGCCCGTCAATACATCGCGCACGGGCGTGATGTGGCCACTGGTGACGGATACCGGCCGCAAGTTTCGTGCGGTCTCCGAATCTTTCGATGTGCACGCCGTCCGCTCAGGACGATCGGACCGTCGGACCGGGCAGGTGATCCCTCCAGCGAGAGAGACCCCCCTCCGGGAAGCGGGAGAGACCTCCCTCCGGGAAACCGACGAGATCCTGACCTGTCGCGCCCATGTGAAAAGCGCTTGGAGGAAAAGCAGCCAAGTCGCCGCGGTCACGTTCGGGATATTGCGAGCGTCGCGGCTGGTATCTAGCCTGTGGGAGCGCTCACCTGCCCGGTCGGATATCGGGCACTCCCCCAGCAACCGCGAGCACCCCTCCCTGGAGGCTCCTTCTCATGTCGTCACGTCGTCGATCTCGGGCCGGCGGTGCCGCCGGGAGGGGATCAGCGGCAGGCGGAGACCATCGACGTGGTCCAGCAGTCCGACGGCAGCATCCGCGAGGCGGACGCGACCGCCGTCACCGGCTGCTCGCGCCACGGCAAGGGCGCGTTCGTGGCCGGTGTCTCCGCGGCGGTGGACGGCCGTTCACAGGTGGTGCACCCCGTGCACCTTCACCGTCCGCAGGGACGGCGAGGCGAGGATGTCCCGTTCGCAGAACCGGAAGGTCACCCACTGTCCGGCCGGCAGGAGTGCCGTCTGGTCGCTGGAGTGCGGGGAGCGCGGGTTCGACGACTGCGAGTAGGTCAGCAGGGTTCGGGCCTCGGGGCAGCCGCTGCCGTTCCAGCCCACCGCCTGGAGGTGGCTCGAGCCGAACGACACGTCCGTGTAGGCGCCTGCCGTCGGGTCCCAGTCCGCCTCGATGGTGTTCCAGACACCCAGGTCATGGGTTCCTCCCGGCACCGGGATGCGCCGTCCGTCGCGGGTGACGTACTGGCGCTCGCCCAACTCGGCGCCCAAGTCGGCCCCGGTTGACCGCAGTTCGGCGACGGCGTCGGCCAGGGCGCGGGAGAAGCCGGGGGCGGCCGTGTTCAGGGTGCGCGGGGTGTGGACCGGGTCGGCGGGCGAGAAGGGCACGGTCCACAGGTCGTCCGCGGGCACCGTGGTGAGCAGCCGCCGCCAGAAGCGGTCGAAGAGGAGCGCTCCGCGGCTGCCCGAGTTCATGGTGCGGTCCCAGCGGGCCAGGACCCGGCAGGCCTCGCGGACGTCGACCGTCCTGCCCTCGCCGCTCACCGCGGCGCCACCCGGCAGCGCGGCGCAGGCGCGGGCCGTGTCGGCGGCGGCGAGATCCCCCGCGGGCACCCGGTCGGCGAACTGCTGCCGCTGGAGGTCGGCGACGGTGAGTCCGCCCCTGCGGGCCAGCGCGGAGACGTCCTCGATCGCCCCGCGGGCGCGCAGCGAGCGCGGGGTGCCGGTCGGGCCGAAGATCCAGGGGTGGCCGGTGAGCGGGCGGTCGGCGTTGGTCAGCCAGGCGCTGTCGTTGGAGTTCTCCACGTACGGGGCGTCTTCGAGCACCGGGAGGGCCGCGGGTCCGAAGACGCCCGGCTGGAGCGCGTCGGGGTCCGCGCCCAGGGCGCAGCCGCCGCGGGCGCCGTCCAGGACGGCAAGCCCCTCCGCGGGATAGGTGGTCTTCCCCAAGGGGGTCGAGCAGCGCCTGACCAGGTCGTCGGTGACGCGGGGCAGTACCTGGGACTGGCTGAAGACGGTGTGGCCGCGCGCGTCGGCGGCGAGGGTGTTGGCCCATCCGATGCCCTGGGTGCGGTTGAGGGCCGCCAGGACGCCGTGCGCGCTGCGGGACTTGGCGAGGCCGAGTGCGGTGTCGGAGCCCCGGAGGTTGGCCGCGCCCGGGTCGTTAAGGGCGTACGCGGTGCTCCGGGCCCAGGGGAGCGTCAGGGCGCCGAGGGAGGTGAGGACCGGTCCGTAACGGGTCGACCACTGGGTACGGGTGACCGAACGGCCCTGCCCCACACGTACGGTGACGGTTCGTCGGGTCATGCGTTCGCGTCTGCCGTCCACGAGGTAGGTGGTCGGGTCGGCCGGGTCCAGGGTCAGTCGGTACAGATTCCTTGCGGTGCCTGTGGCCGAGGTGTGGCTCCAGGCGACGTCGCGGTTGTATCCGATGGATACGGTCGTGGAGCCGAGCAACGAGCCTCCCGCCACTCGTCGAGTTGACCCGGAATCGTCTGCTGGGACTGCCAGAACCGAAGCGCCCCGCGCCAGGGGAAGTGCGGGTTGCCGAGCAGCAGTCCGCGCCCGTCGGCCGTCGTCGAGCCGTGGAAGGCAACGGCGTTGGACGCCCTGCCGACGACGCTCCCCGTGCCGGTCCCGGTGCGGGCGACGCCGTCCCGAGCGGGCTGCTCCGCCGCGACGGGGGCGGTGCCGGTCACGAAGCGTCCGGCGCCGTCGGCGGACGTGGTACCCGGCGGCTGGGCGGCGGTGATGCCGTCGATGGCGAGGGCCTGGCCTCCGATCACCCCGACGGAGAAGTCGAGGGCGGCGACGTCCACGGCGGTCACCGGGCCGACCCAGTCGGCTCGTTCGCACGCGGGATCGGTGATCCGCCGCTCGCGCAGCCAGGTGTTGTACCCGGCGGCCCAGCCGCGTCTGAGGTCGGCGGAGTCGCGGCTCGGGCCGGCGGGTGGCGGAGCCGCCATCAGCCGCTCGACGGTCCCGGAGTCCCGTACGCCCCGGTAGTACAGGTCGCTGGCGAGGTTGGTGGAGGCCGCGGACCCGCGCGGGTCGGGCACCGCGCGCGCTCCGAAGTGGCGGGAGCGCTCACCGCGCACGGTGACGAACGCTTCGGCGAGGTCGCACACCGCGTCCTGGGCCTGGGCCCAGCCGGTCCCGAAGCCGAGACTCGCGTAGTCGTCGGCGACGATGTGCGGGATGCCGTACTCGGTGTACCGGATGACGGCGGTCAGACCGTCACCGGCGGCCGGCCGGCCGCGCGAGTCCGCGCCCAGTGGCTGCGGCGGCACGGCGGCCGAGACGGCGAGCAGCAACACGGCCGAGGCGAGGGCCCACCGTCTCGTCCGGACGGCGACGGCGGCGACGGCGGTAGCGGCAGCGACGACGGCAGGGGCGCCGGAGGCAGAGCCAGGGGCAGGGGCGGGGGCGGGGGCAGAGGCAGAGGCGGTCAAGGTTCCTCCCGGGCCGACGGTGGTCGACGACAGCGCGTCCGTAGCGTCCACAGCGCTGGCGACCACATGCCTACCGGCCGTCGACGCGTGTCAACGCGCCGCGCCGACCGGGAGCGGGAGTGGGAGGCCGCGGACCAGTCGGCGGGCGGGATGCCGTGGCACCGGTGAGGGGCCGGCTCCCGGCGCAGCCGGGGTGCCCGGACCGCGCGACCGGACCGCGCGCCCGGACCCGGGAGATGGCGCCGGAATACGGCACCGGGTGGTGAACCGCCTTCCCCGGCAGCGGAGTTCCGCGATCAGGCCGCCAGGCGGGTGCCGCGGCGCCAGACGGCGCGGGTGTTGAGGGTGTCGCCGATGTCGCTGGTCGGGTCGCCGTCGACCAGCAGGAGGTCGGCGCGGAGCCCCTCGGCGATCCGCCCCCGGTCGCTGAGGCGGAAGCAGCGGGCCGTGGTGGCGGTGGCCGCGCGCAGGGCCCGTGCGGGCGTGAGGCCGGCGGCCACCAGGTACTGCAACTCGTGGTGGAGGCTCGCTCCGTGGGCCAGGCCGCCGAAGAACGTCTCGGCCATGGAGACGTCGGTGCCGGCCAGTACGTCGACGCCGGCGGCGTCCAGGGCGCGGACGGTGTCGTACACGTCGTCGAGCTTGCCCTGCGGGTAGCGGTTGTAGCTGGAGCGCAGGGTCCGCTCCCACGGGCCGTCGAGGCGGGAGGCGACCCGAGGGTCGTCGGCGAGGTCGCTGCCGGTGATCCCCATCATCGAGGCGTTGAGGGTGACGCAGGGGATGACGAACATCCCCGCGTCCTTGATGATGTCGATGATCTCGGCGGTGTGCGGCCGGTCCATGAAGACGTGGGTGAGGCCGTCGATGCCGGCTTCGGCGGCCGTCCTGGTGGCCTCCACGGTCAGCGCGTGGGCCACGGTGAGGGCGCCGTACTTCTTGGCCTCGGCCACGCCTGCGGTCACGGTGGCCTGGTCGAGCGAGGGCAGCCCGGGGTGCCCCTCCACACTGCCGTCGTCGATCATGAATTTGATGAAGTCGGAGCCGCGGGCGAGGAGTTGGGGCACGAAGGCGGCCGCTTCCTCGGGGGTGGTGGAGAACGGCATGAGGGGCATCACCGGGGGGAGGTCCCACTTCGGCCGGAAGCCTTCGGGCATCAGCTCGCTCGGGTGGCCCCCGGGCGGGGTGATGGCGAAGCCGGAGGACCGGACGTCGGCCACGGTGTCGTCCTCGGTGATGGCCCCCCGGTTCTCCCGGGTGTTCATGCCCTGCATCTCCAGCTCGGTCGTCACGCCGAACCGCAGGGCGAGCGCCAGGGAACCCGGGGCGGAGTGGACATGGGCGTCGATGAGTCCGGGCAGCAGTGTGGCGCCGCTGCCGTCGACGACCTCGCTGCCGTGCGGGACGTCGCCGCCGACGCGGGCGATCCTCCCGCCGTCGATGACCACGGTCCGCACGCCGACCGCCTTCTCTCCGTCGAAGATCTGCGCGCCGGTGATCGCGGTGAGCGTCATGGCGTCTGCCCCTTTCCTCACCCGTCAACATCTGAATTTACATACCTGATGCTATGCACTTACTCAAAGGTATGCAAATGTGCGGACCGGACCTAGACTCGACGACATGAGCAGCGCGTCTTCCTCCGAGCGGCCGTCCGAGCGGTCGCCCGAGCGGCCCTCCACGCGATCCTCCGACGACCAGGCGTTGGACCAGATCGGGCCGGCGCTGTCACGGCTGCGCCGACGCGCCCCGGCGTCGAGCAAGGACCTCTCCCACAACCTCGTGCTGAACGTGATCACCGACGCGCCGGGCGAGACGACGGTCGGTGGCCTGGCCGCCGAGATGGGTGTCGCGCAGCCGGTCGCCAGCAGGACCGTGGCCGCGTGCATCGAGGCCGGGCTGCTGCGCCGGGCGGCGTCCCAGTCCGACGGACGCCGTACCGTGCTCGAACTCACCGAGCACGGCGAGGCCGAACGCGACCGCTTCGCCGCCGAACAGCGAAAGGCGTTCCTGGAGATCACCGTTGCCTGGCCACCGGAGGAACGGCTCCAGTTCGCACGCCTGTTGGCCCGATACGGCGCCGACGCGACGGCCTGGTACAGGGAACGGGCCGCGCGCCGCGACTGAGCGGGGACGCTCGGCGGTACCGGCGGACGACGGGCCGGACACCGGGGGGACGACGGGCCGGCTACCGGGGACGACAGACCCGGAACCGGGGGACGGCCGGTTGGGGAGCAGCGTTCGAGTGCTCGTTCCGTGTGCGCGGTGACGTGATGACGGCGGTCACGGAGACGGAGAGGGAGACCGAGGCGAAGGCGGCGGCGGTCGCGCGGCTCTCGTCACGTACGCAGGGGCGACGAGTCCGGTGAGGGTGGTCCTGGACGGCACGGGACCGCTGGCGGGTTCGTCGGGGCGGCGCGATGGACGGTTGGACGGCGGTCGAGGCGTTGCCTTACGGGGGGTGGCGGGCTGCCGAGCCAGGAAGGCGACGAGGAGAAGACCGGGACAGGAAGCGGCGAGAAGTGTCGTTTCTGCGAGGAATATCGTTTCTTCGGAGATTACCGGCCGCCCGTACGGGTGATGCGGCGTCCTGATCCTGGCCGCGGGACGGGGGTCCGGATTAAACCCGTAAGAGACTGCGGTTGCTCTCCTGACCAGTGGCCGCGCCCCGACGAACGCCTGTGGGTGGCGTCCGCGAGCTGGGAGGACCACGATGACCAACTACCTGGAACGCATCTACCGTGACGTCTTCGTCGCACTGCGGTCGCCAGATCCCGACCAGTTGGCGCTGCGCGCGCTCCAGGCGTCCCGGGCGGAGCTTCTCGGCGACGCGACGCTGGGGCCCACCACGGTGCGGCCGTCGGGAGAGAGCCAGCGGATGTACGAGCAGGACTACGTCAACGACACGTCGGTGGAACAGTCGCAGACGTTCAACTACCACCAGGAGAGGCAGCGTTCGGTGACCGTGACCAGGGTCAGGACACTGGAGGCGTGCCAGGAGTTGGCCGTGCAGGTCGACTTGTCGGGCTTCGGCTCCTTCAGCGGCAAGGTCGGCTTCAGGGAAGGCGCCAGCACCACCGCGTCCGAGACCGTGAACGCGCTTGAGGACTGGGGAGTCGACAACGCTGTCAGGATCCCGCCGCACAAGAAGGTGACGGCGGTGCTGTACGTCGACGAGGGTGAACTGATCGTCGACTACGAGGCGCAGGCCCACCTATGGCTCCAAACCGGCCCGGAAACCTACGAGATCGGCGCCCTCGTCAGCCACCTGGACCTGAGCACGGCCAGGAAGAGGGCACAGTACGGCTTCGACGTCGGTGAGGCGAGCGCCGTGGACTCACCCCGCTACCGGCTCGACGGCGACCGACTCGTCGGCCGGGCCAGCGGCACGCTGTCCGCGAGAGCCGGCGCCAGAGTGAGAACCGTCTCGACCGAGCATGACGGCTCGGAGCAACACGAGTTGCAGAACGACGTCGACCTCCCAAGGGCGTTGAAGGTCCGCAGGGCTGTACACGCACTGGCGGCGGCACTCGCGTAGGGCTGCGGGGGGGGGAGGGAGGTGAGGGTGGTCGGGGGGAGCGTGTAGGGCGGGCTGGTGTGGATGGTGGGGGTGTGGGGTGGGGTGTGGGGTGTGGGCTGGTCGGGGCGCTGTTGTCTGGGGGGCGGGGCCTCTATGTCGTTGGGGCGGGTGGGTGAGGGGTGCTCGGCGAGTGCAACGGCTGCTGGCCGTAAGGGGAGTTGCACGTTGGACGGGGCTCCCGACCGTTTCAGACGCCTCTAGTCAGAGTGCGGTAGCGGCGTTGGCCCGGAGGGGATGGGCAGGACTTTCTCTGCCGTCTCCTGTGGGCGACTGCGCGAGTGTCGGTAGCGTTGGCGTCATGCCTCGGGACGAGTTGCACTCTTGCCGGTTCACAACAGCATCCCGAGGTTGCGAAGCTGCGTTGCTTCTGAACGAAAACTTGCCTTACTTGCGCTAACACCACAGGTCAGCGAGTGTCGGCCCCGCGCGAGCGGGGGTGTTCCGCTTGAGGGCGTCACCCCGCCGAACGGCGTGGAGTCGGCCCCGCGCGAGCGGGGGTGTTCCGCCCTTCTCGACCATGATCATGCGGTCGGGGTTGTCGGCCCCGCGCGAGCGGGGGTGTTCCGACCACGCCCGCCGAGGCTGCCCCGACCGCCGCGTCGGCCCCGCGCGAGCGGGGGTGTTCCTGGCGTGGCGACGCTCGCACCGAGCTGGGGCACGTTGGCCCCGCGCGAGCGGGGGTGTTCCCGTCGGATCGACGGACCCTGATCGCTGGGGCTGTCGGCCTCGCGCGAGCGGGGGTGTTCCGTACGTGGGCCCGGTGGCCCACGGCATGGGCGTGTCGGCCCCGGCGCGGGCGGGGGTGTTCCCGCGAGCGCCTCGTTCAACGTGGACTGGCCGTAGTCGGCCCCGCGCGGGCGGGGGTATCTCGCCGCTGCGCCCACTCCCTGCGGGCGGGAGCGTCGCTGGTCGGAAGGGCTGGTCCCCTCATACGCGGGGGTGATCCCAGCGCCGCCTCAGCGGGCGCCCCGGCGTTTGCCTGGTTCCGGGCCACACCCGCAGCCCAGAAGCCTCCCCGCTCAAGGTGGGCGTCGCTTCCGGAGGGTCGCCGCAGCCGGTCAGACGGCGGGCGCGCCCTGCTCCCAGTGCGCCGCCGCCCACTCTTCGTACGGCTCCGCCGACGAGCCCCTCCAAGTCACGGGCACCGTCAGGGTGGCCGGGTTCTGCCGCGAGTGGCCGATCGTCACCTGGAATGGGGTAGCGCGACCGTCATGCATCACCCCCGTAACGAAATGATCCACTTCCTTGTGCGGGCCGTGTCCACGCCCGTGGAGTGGGCTGATGCAGTTTCCGACAGCAGGCGGTCCGTTCTTCCGCCGCGTGCGCATGTGGCACGCCGTGGCGGCCTCCCTCGTAGTGGTGGCGGTGGTCGCGTTCCTCGTCCTTCGGCCGTCCGACGGCGCGCGGGCGGTGCCCAACAGCCCTTGCCGGGCTTTCGATTCCGCGCGCGAGGCCGCGCCCGCGACGCCCGACCTCGACGGGGACGGCTTCGCCGACCTGGTGCACGAGATGTCCGAGACGGAAGACTTCGACCTGTTCGTCGCGCCCGGCTCCGCGCACGGTCCTGACCCCGACCGCACGACCGTCTTCGCCCACGACGACCTCGGTGTGCCGGACGACGTCCAGACGGGCGACGACCTGTTCCAGCCCACGGTCGCCGACCTGGATGAGGACGGCCACACCGACCTCGTCGTAAGCGGCGCCGCCCAGATCCTGTGGGGAGGCCCGGCGGGCCCGCGCGTCGGCGGAGCGCACGGGCGGGTGCCACTGCCGGGCAGCGGCTACCACACCGCGCCGGTCGCCGGTGACTTCGACGGGGACGGCCACACCGACCTCGCCGTGTTCAGGGCCTCGAACGAGACTCAGGAACTGGTCGTCCTCAAAGGACCGTTCAAGCGTTCCGGTGCCCCGGCCAGCACCGTGGAGATCCCAAGCCCGGTCCACGAGGGCGCGACACCCGTACTGGTCTCCGGGGCCGCGAACGACGACCGCGCCACCGATCTCGCGCTCTACGACTCGCCGTGGGATCCGCCCCTGCTGTTCACCTGCGGCGCCCGCACCGCCAGCGGCCTGAGCAAGGAACCCGAACGGCTGCCGGAGGGCGAGAACGTCGTCTTCGGGGACTTCGACGGCGACGGGCGCCAGGACATCGCCATCGGCCGGAGCTTCGTCGACAGCGACGACGAGGTCGACACACCCCACCGGCGCGGCCAGGTCAGCGTCCGCTACGGGAAGGAGCCGGGGAAGTGGGTCACCCTGGACGGCGGCGACTACGAGGAGGGCTTCGGCACCAGCCTCGCCGTCGGGGACTTCAACGGCGACGGCTGCGACGACCTGGCCGTACAGCTCACCAGGAAGAAAGAGGCGGGGGACGCGCGCATCGAGGTGCTGCGGGGCGGCTCCGAGTACGGGCTCGGATCGAAACCCTGGCGCTCCACCGAGCGGTACGTGCCGGGTGAAGGCGGTTCCGAGGGTGGCATGCTCTTCGCCGTCCACGACTGGGACGGCGACGGCCGCGCGGAACTGGCCCTCTTCAGTGAGGACAACTGGCGGATCACCGACGGCACTGGCCACGACGAGACTTCCTTCCCGGTCACTCCCAGCGCCGGCCCCAAGGATCAAGGTTCGTAGCGCACGCGTGCGTGCTGTTCCGGGCACGTGGTCCCGGGCCCCGCAATGGGTGCAGCTCAGCCGCTCGACGATCACGACCTCGCGGGAAGAAGACGTGAACCTGGGAGGACTACGCCCCGCAACCTCGGAGGTCCACAGGCCCAGACCGTGCCGCATTCCTCGGTGCCGACAACCACCTCGTCGCCGGTACGCCCGGCTGACCGCCCGTTCGGCAACTGGACCCGCCAGGAGTTGGACGTCGACGAGACCCTGCCCATCGCGGACCCCTCCAGCCAGGGCGCAGTGGTGTCTGTGACCGAGAGGCGGCAGGCAGGCCATCCCCGCCGTCTCCTATGGCTGGCTGAGGGAGAGTCGGTAACGTTGGCGCAGCACCTCGGGACGAGTTGCACTCTGCCAATCCCCAACAGCACTCCGAGGTTGCGAACCCACGTTGCACCTAAACGAAAACCTGCCCCACCCGAACTAACACCCCAGCTCAGCAAGCGTCGGCCCCGCGCGAGCGGGGGTGTTCCGCAGGAGTCCGGTGAGCACAACGCGCTCGCCGAGTCGGCCCCGCGCGAGCGGGGGTGTTCCCTCCGGCACCGGCGGCACCCGGCTCGGGTTCATGTCGGCCCCGCGCGAGCGGGGGTGTTCCCTCCTCGACAGCCGCGGCGTCGGATGCACCAGCGTCGGCCCCGCGCGAGCGGGGGTGTTCCGGCGTCCGACGATCGCGCCCGCCAGACCACGGTGTCGGCCCCGCGCGAGCGGGGGTGTTCCGCTGGCCAGCCGCCTGGCACGTGAGGACGAGTAGTCGGCCCCGCGCGAGCGGGGGTGTTCCGGACAGCACGGACCGTCTTGGCCGAGAAGCCGGGTCGACCCCGCGCGAGCGGGGGTGTTCCCGCGGGCTGAGGAGGCACTCTTGGCGATCCCCGGTCGGCCTTGCGCGAGCGGGGGTGTTCCGCCGCGCGGCCTGCACAACATCGCCGACCAGCCGTCGGCCTCGCGCGAGCGGGGGTGTTCCGGTGATCATGCCGTCGTCGCCGCGCTGCGGGTCGTCGGCCCCGCGCGAGCGGGGGTGTTCCCCGGGCTGTGCAGCTCCTCGACCCCGACTCACTGTCGGCCCCGCGCGAGCGGGGGTGTTCCGACGGGCATCGGCCCCGTACTGGGCATCACCACGTCGGCCCCGCGCGAGCGGGGTACCCCAGTCCAGGTCCGCCGCATGGGCAACGGGTCGTCGGAAGGCGTTCGTCGGCCGCATGCCTCGCCGCCGGCTCACCGTAGTGAGTGCGGTCGGACCGGGCCAGAAACGGGAGGCACCCGGCGAAGTGGGGCCCGGCCAAAGTTCTGGTGTGCCTGCCGTCCCACGCGGATCAGCGTTAAGGCGATCCCCGAACTGACTGCAGGTCAGGCAGCGTCGGGCGCGCCCGGGGAGGTGCTCCACATCCGCTTCTGCTCGCCTGGCCGCAAGTACGAGACCGCGCCCTGCGACACGCGTCTACTCAGTCGATCCGGCTCAGCCCAGAGTGCCCACCACAGCCCAGCTCCCTCCGCCGGAAGGGCGGGGCCGTTTCGTCACGTCGTGATCGCGGCGAGTGCACGGCTCGTGTCTGACAGGTCATCGAGTACCACGTCAGCCGCTCGCAGGTCGGCGGCCGGAGTGCGGCCGGTGGCGACGGCGATCACGCGTACCCCGGTAGCTCGGCCGCCCGCGACGTCGGCCGGGGTGTCGCCCAGGAACACGGCAGTCTCCGGGCTGACGCCCGCGTTCCCGAGAGCCGTGCGCAGCAGCTCGGCGCGGTCCTCCCCATCTTCCGCGTAGGCGCCAACCTCGCGGCGCAGGTGCCTGTCCAGCCCGAAGACGGTCAGTTTCACCTCGGCCGCAGCGCGGATGTTCCCTGTCACCACCGACTGCCGTACACCCTGCGCGTCGAGCGCCGCGAGTACCGCCGCAGCTCCCGGCAGAGCATGCCCGCGCTCGCGCAGCTCGGTCGCCCGCCGGACATGCGCCGTCCCTAGTTCCTCCGCGAAGGCGGTGAACAGGTCGTCCGTATAGGGGATGCCGTGCAGTCTCGCGGTCTCCCGCAGGATCACGCGCTCCGTCGACCCTGTCACTGCGGCCTGTTCACGCAGCTCTACGCCGCTCACCTGGGTGAATGCCTGCGCCCAGAGTTCACGCCCGAGGCCACCCGTGTTCATGAGGGTGTGGTCGATGTCCCACAGGACCAGCTCCGGCACCGGATGCTCCTCTCGACGAACCCCGTGTCCTCGCACTTCGCGCACCCTAGGCTCAGTGCCAGCGAGCGAGGAGGGCGCGTGGTCGCAGCAGATCTCCTCATCGGGGACCGCATCAGGCTCTACCGCGGAGGCCGACGGCAGGACGCGGTCGCCGGGCTGGTCGGTATCAGCCCCGACTATCTCTCCCAGATCGAACGCGGCCTCAAGGTACCTTCGCTGCCCATTCTCCGCTCCCCCGTCCAGTAACTGGGCGTCCGTCAGCAGTACCGTGGAGTCACCACTCTCTGGCGGGGGTAGACATGAACAGCACCATCGGTGACCGCGTCAAGGATCTGCGTGAGTTCCGTGACCTCACCCAGGAGGAACTGGCCGACCGGGCCGGTGTCCACGTCGACACGATCCGCAAACTTGAGCAGAACAAACGCCAGTCGGCCCGCGTCAGTACCCTGCGCGCCCTCGCTCGTGCCCTCGATGTGCAGCTTGAGCGGCTGGTGGGACAAGCCACCGTCACCCAGGAACTCAGCGACGACGGCGGCCTGATCGCCCTGCGTGACGCCATCCAGGACATCGGCGCCCTTCCCGGCGTCCCGCCGGTCGGGGACCTGGAAGACCCGCCGTCCGAGGACGAGTGGGTCAGCGGCGTGAAGGCGGCCACCGGCCTCTACTGGAGTGGCGACTACTCCAGCCTCTCCGGGACTCTGCCCCTGTTGTTGCGCGACGGCCGCGCCGTCGCCCGGCAGGCGCCCACCACGCGGGTCTGGGCCCAACTCGGCCTCGCCTACCAGTTGGCCGCCTGTCTGTCCGCGCAGGCCGGTCACACCGACTGGGCGTACACCGCCGTCGAGAAGCAGCTCGCCGCCGCAGAGCGGGCCAGTGACCCGCTGTTGGCGGGCATGGGAGTCAGTACCCTCTCGTGGGTGCTGCTGCGCCAGGGCAGGTGGGAGCAGGCGCAGGACATCGCCGCGCGTAAGGCCGAGGATCTCGAGCCCGGGTTCCTCAGGGCGACAGGGCCTCAACTGGCCGTCTACGGCAACCTACTTACCGCCGCAGCGACGCCGGCCGCCCGCCGGGACGCGCACGACGACGCGATGACGCTGCTCCGCGCCGCCGAGGCCGCGGCGGTCCGCTCCGGTCCCGTGCGCACGTACGGCACCGCGTTCTCTGTCGTGGACGTGCGCACTCAGAAGGTGAACGTCTCGCTCGCCGGAACCGAGCCGCAGCCGGCCGCGGCACTGCGGTTCGCGAGAAAGGTGGACCTCAAGTCCATCTCCCGGCCGGTCCATTCGGCCGCTCACCGAGTGGACGTGGCGCAGGCTCAGTACCAGACCGGCGACAGCGAGGCCGCCTTGGAGACGCTGCTTGAGGTCGAGGCCGCGCAGCCGGAGTGGATTCGGTTCCAGGCGTTGGCGACGGCGACGGTCCGGGAGATGCGGGAGAGGGAGCGTCGCCGCAACCCGAAGCTGAGGGGCTTGGCGGCGCGGCTGGGAGTCGAGCCCGCCCTGTAGGACAACACGTCCCAGTCGGGGCGGAATTGGGCCCTCATGCTGATGGCGCACGTCACTGGATCGCGACGCATCGCGCACCTAGCGTGATCGTCGCGATCCAGTGACGCGTCCGCGCTCCGCAAGGGGTTGGGCGGGGCGCCGCCCCTACCAGCCCGGGGAGCCGACGTGCGCGCGGAGACCAGATATCAGCCCGGCGTCACGGATGCCCTCGCCCTACCGACCCTCGACGGCCTCGACGACGACCGTGCCGCCGGTCGGGCCTGTGTGTGGAGCGGGACGTCTCTGACGATCGAGACCGCTGTCGATCTCGGGCAGCAACGTGGCGCGCTTGGCGCCTGGTTCCCTCGCGCTTGCCGGACCTGCGTGGCCCGGCGGGCGTACCACGCGCTGACCGCGCATGCCCCGTCGTGCCCGGACTGCCGGTCGGAGGAGCGACCCGACTGTCCTCTCGGGGCCGGGCTGCGCGGCCTCGTCGCGGCGCACGCCCCGGTGCGGTACTGCTCGGCCTGCGCCCGTCAGATCGCGCCCGGCGAGCCGTACGAGACACACCTGTCGGACTCGCCCAGCGGCGCGGGCGGGGCCACCGCCTACACGCACCGGGTATGCCCTCGCGGGCGGCGACGATGACCGTCGAGAAGCCAGTGTGAAAGGTGCGGCAGGCTTCCACCCTTACTCCGTCCGGTTGTCGACGGTGAACAGGCTTACCGGGGCGTCGCCTTGGGCGACACCGATACACACCCTCCGCTGCGGGTACCGATGTCACGACCGGCGCCGCGTTCCGTCGGCCGACGAACAGGAGATCCGACGATGATCTGCGACCGCTGCTCCCGGCCGATCGCCCCCGCTGATCCGGTGACGACCATCCCAGTGGACACCCCGACCGGCGCGGTGCCCGACCTCGTCGTCCACGCGCGCCCGTGTCGACCGGACCCGGAGCGGCCAACAGCGCCGGTGCGGATCTACCGCTGACCGGAGTGGCCGACGAGGCGTGGTCTGGGGCGGTGTGGGATCGGCGGCTCCGTCAGGCGTTTTCGGTCCGCCGGGTGCGGGACTCCCGCCGTCCCGTGATCTCCAGCCAGCTCGTACTGTTGCCCGCGCCGTCCTCGGCCAGGGCGCGCTATCCGGTAATGGCGTCTGGGTAGCCAGCGGGCGAATCCGGTCGGAGACCCGGGCGGAGTCGACGAATATCAGCCCAGTGTGGTCGGCCTGTTCGCCGTCCTCCTCGCCGAGAGGCCCGACGGGGTCAATTTTCCTGCGTTCGGCGGAGGTTTCGGGGTCGTCCGTCAGGCGGCTCGTCAGCTCGTCGGCATGAGGACGCTGTCGATGATGTAGACGTTGGCGTTGGAGGTCTTGACGTTGCCGCAGACCACCTTGGCGGAGTCGTTGACGGTGTAGGACTCGCCGGAACCCGCGGTCATGACCTTCGACTTCTCCAACGTGTCGAAGGAGCCCTTCTCCAGGTCCTTCGGGGTCAGCTTCTGGCCGACGACGTGGTACGTGAGGATCTTGGTGAGCTGGGCCTTGTCGTTGAGGACCTTGTCGAGGGTGGCCTTCGGGATCTTCGCGAAGGCGTCGTTGGTCGGCGCGAACACCGTGATGTTCTGGGCGTTGTTGAGGGTGTCGACCAGGCCGGCCTTCTTCACCGCGGAGACCAAGGTCGAGAGCGCCGGGTTGTTGGAGGCGGCCGTCGCGACCGGGTCCTTGGCCATGCCGTCGAAGGAACCGGCACCGCTCTTGGGCACCGTTCCGCAGGCCGAGCCGAAGGGCGCGTCGGCCGCAGCACCGCCCGTGGCGTCGTTCATGCCGTCGTCCGACGTGGACGCGGAGGCCGAGGCCGCCGAACCCTTGTCGTCCTTCGAGGACGAGGAGTCGCTGCCGCTGTCGGAACACGCGCTCAGCGCGAACGGAAGAACGGTGGCGGCGGCCAGGACGACAGCGGTACGGCGCATGCGGGTGCTCATATTCATACTCCTGCGAGTCGAGGAATCGGAACTGTGACGGCGCCGAGAAGCGGTGGTGCCGTGAATTGATCACGGCATGCTGAATTACTCCTCGTGGGACGGTGTCGGCGGCTCCCCCGCGGTCGCCGCGCGCCTTCCCTCACGTGGGGAATCCGGATCAGGTGGGCTGCGGGATTGGTGCGGATTCCCATCTCGGCGAACTTTTTTCCCGACCAATCCGTGGGTGCCGCGGCTACGGATATTCGGGGTCAGAATTGAGCGAGCGGCGGCGTACTGGTCCTCGTTCAGAAGCCGTGCCTGGTCCTTGTATGACGAGCGGTGTGGGCTTTCGATGCGGGCCAGGGGAAGGCTCCGGGCCCGGAGGCGCCACGAGAGGTCTGGTCAGGCAGTGGGGTCGGCGATGCCTGGATTCCTCACGTCTCGTCAAAGACCTCGAGCAGGCGCTCGTACGCCGGCTTCGGCCGCAGGGCCGCGTCCCACGGCAGGGAATCGGCCGTGCGCGGAGGATAGACCTTGGTGTCGGCGGTGGAACCGTACCGGTCGGTGAATCCCCAGGTGGAGAACGACGTGCAGTTCGGCTCCTCCAGGCAGACCCGCAGCTTGCCCGCCATCTCGTCGGCCTGGGCCTGCCGCCCGTCCTCCTCGTCCTCACCTATGGGGACGTCCATCTCCGACACCCGCGCCTGAACGCCGAGTTCCGCCAGATCCCGCACATGGCTCCGGAAGGTCTCCGGGTCGATGCGGTCTTCGGGTGCGTACTCATGGTTCTGGAAACCCACGCCGTCGATCGGTACGCCGCGTTCCTTGAGCCGCTCGACCAAAGCGTAAAGGGCGTCCCACCGGTCGCCCTCCTCCTCGACCCCGTACTCGTTGAGGAACAGCCGTGCCTTCGGATCGGCCCGGTGGGCGGCCCTGAACGCCTCGTCGATGTACTCCTCGCCCATGGCCTCGAACCACGGGCTCTGCTCGGAGCGCAGACCGAGATCCCCGTTGGTGTAGCTTTCCTCGTCGTCGGACATGGGCTCGTTGACCACATCCCATTCCGCGACCTTCCCCTTGAAGTGCCCGGCGACCGTGGCGATGTGCCGGAGCATGGTCCGGCGCACCTCCCCGGGGTCGTCGTCCTCCCGCATCCAGTCGGGCAGAGCCTCGTGCCAGACGAGGGTGTGCGCGTGCACCTTCATGCCGTTCGCGCGGGCGAAGCGTACGAGTAGGTCCGCGTCGCGGAAGTCGTAGACGCCCCGGCGTGGGTGGAGGAACTGCGGCTTGAACGCGTTCTCCGGAGTGAGCATGGAGAACTGGCTTCCCGCGAGCGCCCGGTAGCGCGAGTCGGTGAGGAGCGGGTTCTCGGCCAGGGCGGTGCCGACGTCGAACGGCCGCCCCACGTCTGCGGCCCGCGCACGCAACGAGTCATCGGACCGCTCCTGGCGTAGCTGGGGCGCCTTGATCACCCGGAGCGCGTCACCGCTCTCCGCCCGTGCGGTCAGTTGCGTCAGACGCCATCCCTCGCGGCGCTCGTCCTCGTCCTCACCCGCGTCCGCCTCCAGACCGAACCAGACGGTGCCCTCGGCGAACACCCCCGGGTCCCGCACGGTTCCCAGCCGCCGGCCGTCGGCTTCTACGCGGAATGTGTCACCGATGCTCGACACCGCGAGGGTCACCGTCCCGGAGCAGCCGCAGTCGAAATCCTTGGAGGTGGCGGGCTCATCGCTCTCGCCGTCCCATATCTGTACCCTCACTTGTCCTTCGGCGGTCACGCCGACGCGGAGTGAGGGCCGCTCCTGCCGCCACTCGTCGTAGATGACCGGTACCCGTCCGTACAGCCGCAGCCATGAGTCGCCGTCATCGTCGCCCACACCGGACATGCGCGCGGTGACGGTGAAGTCGCCATCGGACCTGAGATGCGGGCCGGCCAGGTTCAGCGGGGGGTTGGGCTGGCCGCCGGAGGAGTCCTGCTCCACGATGTGCCGATCCAATGCGCTGACTCGCAGGGATTCGTTGCGCGTGGTGGTGCCCGGCATCTGCGTCCAGTCGTGGTTCCGCAGCAGGTTTTCGTCGTGTCCGCCGCCCGCGTCTTCGCCCCGCCCCGTACACCCGGCCGCCACCGCCATGACGAGCGCAACGGCGGTCAGTCGCTGCCACGTCCCCCCACCAAGGTCCACGGTCCCTCACATTCTCTTGTTCGAGACGCGATCAACGTCTTGAATCCGGGCCATAGTTCATCACGCGGGAGGTACGGCGGCCTTGTGCGGTCCGTCCCAGCCCGGGTGGCGGGCGGGGCCGGACCGTTGCGGCCTGCGCGGGCGACGCCGGCCGCACCTCGGGCCGACCTTCCGGGGAGAGCGTCACGAGAAGGGACGCTCAGGCCCATGCCTGCGGTCTCCTGTGGTTGACTCAGCGAGCGGCGACGCTCCGCATCAGACCGCCAACCTGATTCTGCGAGACCCCGACGCAACTGAATGAAAATCCGCAGCACCTGACCTAACCCAGCAGCTCAGCAAGCGTCGGCCCCGCGCGAGCGGGGGTGTTCCGTAGACCAGTCCGTCACGGGCGGGCGCGGCATCGTCGGCCCCGCGCGAGCGGGGGTGTTCCTGGAGGGGAGATCGTCCGGCGCCAGGGGCGGGCGTCGGCCCCGCGCGAGCGGGGGTGTTCCGTGGGCGGACAACGCGACTGAGGGGATCGGCATGTCGGCCCCGCGCGAGCGGGGGTGTTCCGAGACCCTGCGACGGCTGCCGCAGAGGACCGGAGTCGGCCCCGCGCGAGCGGGGAAGTTCCCACTCCACTCAGCCCCCAGATCACCCCCGCCCCATCACCACCGCCCCCCGGACCCCCTCCTCCCCCACTCTCGACATTCCGTCCAGCGACTCGTCAGGTACCGGCAGCAAGTGGGCGTCCACCCACGTGTCCCCCGTCTTCGGGTTGGACCACGGGTCCTCGATCACGATGGCTCCCGGTACCGTCCCGTGGCACGCCACCCAGTGCGGTACCTCGAAGCCCTGCATCGCGGCCAGTGAGATCAGCAGCAGCACATGGTCCCGTCGCTCAAGCGCGCCGCGGATCGTCTCGATCGTGAGGTGGCCGGGGTCGATCGGGACGCCGAGGCGGTCGGCGTCCGCGCGGGACGCTCGTTGGAGTACCGCGCGCCACTCCCGTTCGTTCTCCTGGAGATGGTCGAGCAGGACGGGCCGGTCCGTGTCCAGGTGGATCGTCACCGGGGACGACGGCCAATTCCGGCGTACCGCGACCCCCAGGCCGACCGGCTCGCACGCCGGGAAGTTGGTCGCCTCCCGCCACAGCGTCAGCTCGGCCTGCCGGTCGAACTCCGCTCGTGACAGCGCCCCCGCGTGCGCCCGCGCGACCAGGGCCGTCACGGCGCCGCAGGTGAAGTGCGTCGTCTGCCCGTAGTACGGCGGCGGCGCGGAGGGCGGAGCCTCGGTCAGCCAGAGGACGTGCCCCGTGTCCGGGCCGGCCAACGGCTCCCCCTCACCCTCCTCCTCCCGCGCCTGCCTCTCTTCCTGTCCCTCCCCCTCTTCCCGCGCCTGACCCCACTCTCCCGCCCGACCCAGCGGCCTGCTCAGCTCGGTGAACCCCGCGGCCGCCGCCGTCTCCGTGCTCGCCGTCCAGCCCTCCCACTTGACCTGTGCCAAGCCCCGGCCCCGCGCGTACGCCACGACCGCTTCGACGGCCGCCGGTACGTCGCCGACCGCGTCGACGATCTTCAGGTACGCCGTCTCCGGGCGTGCCGTCACCAGTGCCGCCGCGGTCCAGTCCGTGCCGTCGTTGCCCGGGACCGCGACGATCCGCGGGGCGTGGGCCGAGCGGTCGGCCGCTCGCCAGCGTTCCAGCACCTCGGCCGGTGCGATCCGGCTCAGCGCGGCGTCCTGCTCGCCCGGCTCGAAGGGGGCGACGACAACGCCGTCACCGTCATTTTCGTCAATTCCCGATCCGGTCACGGGGGTTGGTCGGTGAGAAGTCATCCTGTGCTCCTGACGTGCGGAATGAGAGGAAGGAGGTGCGGGAGGGGACGGAGGGTGGGGAGGGGCTGGGGAGTCGCCTCCCGCCCCGCACCCCCTCAACTCCCCCGCACCCCCCGCACCCCCCTCAACTCCCCCGCACCCCCCGCACCCCCTCAACTCCTCCTCACGCCCGCGACTGTCGCAGCACCCAGACGAAATACGGTGCCCCGACCAGCGCGATCATGAGGCCCGCCGGTAGTTGGGCCGGGGCCACCAGGGTGCGGCCCAGCGTGTCCGCCACGCAGACCAGGATGCCGCCCAGCAGCATCGCCACCGGGATCGCGCGGCCGTGTCTCGCTCCCACCAGGGATCTCGCGAGGTGGGGGGCGACCAGGCCCACGAAGCCGACCACGCCCACGGCGATCACGCTGAGCGCGGCCAGTACCGCGGCGATCGCCAGCGCCGCGAACCGCGTGCGTTCCAGGCGGACGCCGACGATGCGCGGGGTGTCCTCGTCGACCGCGAGCAGGTCGAGCCGTTCGCGCATCGCGAGCAGCACGGGCAGCGCGAGCGCCAGGGCCACCGCGACCGGTACGACGTCGGAGAAGGTGCGCCCGTAGGTCGTGCCGGAGAGCCAGGTGAAGATCCGGGGCGTGTTGTACGGGTCGGCGCGCAGCAGCAGGAAGGTGGTGATGGAGCTGAGGCCGTACCCGCAGCCGATGCCGATCAGCACGAACCGGTCGGGCAGGAAGCCGCCGCGCCAGGCCAGCAGGGCGATCAGTCCGAAGGTGGCGAGGCCCGCGGTGACCGCGACCGCGATGAGCAGCGGCCGTCCGCCGGAGAGGCCCGAGGTGACGACGCTCGCCGCGCCGAGTCCCGCGCCCGCCGTGATGCCGAGGACGCCCGGTTCCGCGAGCGGGTTGCGTACCGCGCCCTGCACGACGCAGCCGGCCAGTCCGAGTGCCGCGCCCGCGAGGACCGCGGCGGCCACGCGCGGGACCCGGTCGTCGAGTGCCTGGCCGATCAGGTCGGGGGCGCCGCCCTGGAGCCAGAGCGCGATGTCCCCCGTCCGCAGCCAGAGGCTCCCCGCCAGGACGGCGACGAGGACCGCCCCCGCGAGGAGCGCCGCCGCGCCGAGGACGACGAGGAGGAAGCCGCGGTGGGTGCGGGTCGCGACCCGGGTGTGCGGTGGCTGCCTGAGTCGGCCGGTGTCGCGCAGGCGGAGCGCGAGGACCACGATCACGACGGAGCCGAGCAGCGCGGTCGGCACGCCGGTGGGGATGGAGGCCGCTCCGTCCGCGCCCTGCACGGCGCGCAGCGTCGCGTCCGCGAGCAGGATGAGCAGCGCGCCGAGCAGCCCCGCCGCCGGGATCAGGAGCAGGTGGCGGTTAAGTGCCCTGACCCGGCCCGCGATCAGGCGGGCCAGGACGGGGGCGCCGAGGCCGACGAAGGAGATCGGGCCCGCGAGGGTCACCGCCGTGCTGGTGAGGAGGACCGCGCAGATCACGGCGGCCACCCGGGTGGTGCGGATCGGCACGCCCAGGGTGGACGCGGCGTCGTCGCCGAGGTTCATCACGTCGAGCCTGCGCGACAGCGCGAGCGCGACGCACAGCACCAGCGCCACCAGCGGGAAGGCGCGGATCGACGCGTCGATGTTGAGCTGCGCGAGCGAGCCGCTGCCCCAGGCGAAGAGGCCGGTGGTGTTCTGGCCGAAGAGGATGAGGAGCATGCCGGTGACGGCGTCGAGCGCCATCGCCGTCGCCGATCCGGCGAGGATGAGGCGGGTGCCCGCGGTGCCCGCCGCCCGGCCGGTGAGGAGCAGCACGAGCCCCGCCGCGATCAGGCCGCCGGCGAACGCGACGGCGCCCGACGCCCACAGCGGTACGGCGATGCCGAAGGCCGCGACGAGCGTGAGCGTGAGGTAGGCGCCGGCCGTGACGGCGAGGGTGTCGGGGGAGGCGAGCGCGTTGTGCGTGACGGACTGCAGGAGGGTGCCCGCGCAGCCGAGGGCGAAGCCGACCGCCACGCCCGCGAAGAGGCGTGGCAGGCGGGAGCCGGTGAGGATCTCGCCGACCGGCGCCGTGTCGCCGGTGTCCCGGCCGGCGAGGTGGCGCAGCAGGTCGCCGACGCCGACGCCCGACGTCCCCTGGGTCAGGTGCCACATGCCCACCAGGACGGTGGCGATGAGCAGGGCGGCGAGGACGGCCACCCCGGTGGAGGCGCTGCCGCCGCGTTCGGCCTGCGGCAGCGCGCTCTCCCGGGGTGTCGCTGTCTGCGGTGCGCTCACTTCTTGTCGAGTACGTCGACGTAGGCGTCGATCGCCTGCTCGCAGGAGCGCGGGCCGCCCGCACCCCACACCCGGGCCGGGAAGGCGTGCGCGCGGCCTTCCTTGACGGCGGGGATGGTCTTCCAGATCGGGTTCTTCGCGAGCGCGGCGACATAGCCGCCCGCGCCTTCGTCGTTGGCGTAGAAGAGGTTGGCGTCGCCGACGGCGGTGAGTCCCTCGACGTCGGTCTGCGCGAGGCCGTAGGCGGGGTCGACTCCGCCGTCACCGTGCGCCTTGTTGACGGCGTCGGTCCACGCGGGCTTCATGCCGAGCTGCTCGCCTATCTCGGTGAACAGGGCGCCCTTGCCGTAGGGGCGGACGGTGAGGTTGCCGCCCTGCAGCCAGCCGTCGAAGAACAGGAAGTCCTTGGTGGGCAGGTCGGCGTCGGTGACCTGCTTCTTGGCCGTGGCGAGGTGGTCGTCGAACTCCTTGAGGACCTGGTCGGCGCGCTCGGTGCGGCCGGTCGCCTTGCCGATCATGCTGAACACCTCGCGCATGTTCCCGATCGGGTCGGCCGGGTACGCGCCCCGGGTGGCCATCACGGGGACGCCCCGCTTCTCCAGCTTCTTGATGGTCTCGTCGTCCTTCTTGAACGCCTCGACGACGATGAGGTCGGGCTTGGCCGCGTAGAGGGTGTCGAGGTCGGGCTCCTCGCGGGTGCCGATGTCGGTGACGCCGCTGGGCAGCTTCTCGGCGCTCACCCAGGTGCTGTACCCCTTGGCGTCGGAGACGGCGGTGGGGGTGACGCAGAGCGTCAGCGCGTCCTCGACCTGCTGCCACTCCAGGACGGCGATCCGCTTGGCGGGCTTGTCGAGCTTGACCTCGCGGCCGACGCCGTCCTTGAAGGAGACGGGCGCCGTGGAGGTGGTCGTGGTGTCGGCGGCGCAGTCCTTCGACGCGGGCGACGCGCTGGCGCTGCTGCCGGCGTCGTCGGCCTTGTCGACGGTGGTCGTGCCGCAGGCCGTCGCGGCGAGGACGACGAGCCCTGCGGAGGCTGACGCCGCCAGGCGATGGGCACGGTTCATGGAGGGCCTCTTTCTCACGTTCTTCGGGTGCTTCGGTGGTGCGAGTGCTGCGGTCGTGCGCGTTCCGTCGGCTCGGCATGACGTGACCGGGCTTCGGCGGGCCGAGCGTCCGACGGCGTCGGCGGGCGTTCGTGGTGTTCCGGGGGCCGCTCAGGCGGAGTGGCGGCCGATGGGGTCGATGCGGAGGCGGCCGGTGCGGGGGTCGACGGCGACCTCGACGCGGATGTCGTAGACCTCGCCGATGTTCTCCGCGGTGAGGACGTCGACGGGGCTGCCCGCCGCGTGGACGCGCCCGGAGCGCATCAGGACGAGCGTGTCGGCGACGCGGGACGCCTGGTCGAGGTCGTGCAGCACGATCCCGACGGCGATGCCGTGCTCCTCGACGAGATCGCGCACCAGGTCGAGCGTCTCGATCTGGTAGCGCAGGTCGAGGTGGTTGGTGGGTTCGTCCAGGAGTACGACGCCGGTGTCCTGGGCGAGGCAGGCGGCGAGCCAGACGCGCTGCATCTCCCCGCCGGAGAGTTCGCCGACCGGCCTGCCCGCCATGTCGCGGACGCCGGTGACGCCCATGGCGCGGTCGACGGCGGCCCGGTCCTCGGCGGTCGGCCCGCCGAAGCCGCGCCGGTAGGGGTGGCGTCCGAACGCGACGACCTCCGCGACCGTCAGCCCCTGGGGTGCGGGCCTCGACTGGGAGAACAGCGTGACCTCGCGGGCGAACTGGCGGGCGTTGAGCAGGGCCGCGTCCCGCCCGCCCGGCCCGTCGGGGGCGCCGAGGGTGACCCGGCCGCCGTCCACCCGGTGCAGTCGCGACAGTGCGCGCAGCAGCGTGGACTTGCCGCTGCCGTTGGGTCCCACCAGGGCGGTGGCGCGGCCGGGTTCCAGGGCGATCGAGACGCCGTGGACGACGGGCTTGCCGCCGTACCGCAACACCAGGCCGTGCCCGCTCAGGGCGCCCGCGGGCGGGGCGGGGTCGGCCGCGGCGCGTTCGGCGCGCCGGGAGGTGCTTGTGAACATCGGTGGTTCCGGAGGGTCGCAGGGGCAGGGGCCGCGGCACCCTCCGTCCGGCCGTCACCGGCCGGGCCGCAGGCTCTTTCGCGCACGGCAGGACCGCACCCGGCGAGCAACAACTAAGGGTTACCTAACTCGGTGAAGGTTATATTCCGCTCGCCGTGTCGACAATCAGGAGTTCTGGACACGCGATACGGGATTCCGGACATCCCGGAGGGTTCCGTCGGCCGTGTCGAAGAAGGCGCCGGGGGTGGTTCCCATGATCCGGCGGAAGGCGGCGATGAAGGAGCTGGGCTGCGCGTAGCCGAGCGTCTCGGAGACGGTCATCACGTCGAACCCCTCGGAGAGGAGCGTCAACGCCCGGTGCACGCGCAGCACTTGGCGCCACTGCGCGAAGGAGAGGCCCGTCGCGTGGCGGAACGCGCGGGTGATCGTGCGGTCGCTGATCCCCAGCTGGCGCGCCCACTCCTCCAGCGAGCGGCCGTCGGCGGGATCGTCCAGCAGGGCTTCGGCGATCGCATCGATCCGCGCGTCGCCGGGGAGCTGGAGCGCGAACTGCCGCGGTGAGGGCTGGAGCACATCGAACACGACCGACTCCGCCCGCGCCCTGGCGTCCGCGTCGAGGTCCGTGCGGGACAGATGGGTCAGCAGGGACTCCAGCAGCGGCGTCATCGCGATGGCCTTCGGCTCCTCGAAGGCGAAGGCGGCCGGGGTGCGGTCGGGGGCGAAGAAGGCGTCGTAGAACTCCGCGCCCGCGGTCGACCGGCCGCCGTGCACGGTGCCCGCGGGCATCCACAGGCCGTGGCCCTCGGAGACGGTGAAGACGCGATCCTCGACCCGGGACGTGAGCGTTCCGCCGCGCACCCAGACCAGTTCGTGCAGGGGGTGCGAGTGCGGTGCCCACTCGGTGGGGACGCGGGGGACGTGGAGCCCGGCGATGATGGCGAAGGGCGCTGCCGCCGCCCGCTCGGGGACCGGGGCGGCCCGGCGTACGACGGTTCCCGCCTCGCGCCGCCACATCCCGGGGCGCGCCTCACCGCGGGACGATCGGGCCATGCCGGGGAGTCTATCCGGGGGCGGGAGAGCCCCCCGGGGGTCCCCCGCCCGGCTCCAGATCTGGGACTGCAACGGCGCGACCGCGCAGAAGTTCTCGGTGAACGGCGGCGGCGCGGTGAAGGGTCCCGGCGGCGCCTGCGTCGACGTCGCCGCCGACGACTCAGGGACCGACGGCGCCGCCGTCCAGCTGTGGGGCTGCCAGTCCTACGCGGTCGACCAGCACTGGTACCACAGGGCCGACACCTCACTCGCCACGCTGGGGCGCTGCCTGGACATCGTGGGCAACGGCACGGCGAACGGCGCCCAGGTCGAGCTGTGGGACTGCAACGGCGTCGGCGGCCAGAAATGGGTCCAGCAGGCCGACGGCTCCCTCCTAAACCCCCAGTCCGGCCGCTGCCTCGACTCCCCCGACGGCGCCACCGCCAACGGCACCCGGCTGCGGATCTGGGACTGCAACGGCTCCGCCGCGCAGAGGTTCGGCCTGAGCTGAGGCACACCCCCCGGCGGCGACCGCGGGGGCGTGGCGGAGCCCGGCTCGGGGGCAGGCATCGGCTCGGGCTCGGGCTCCGCGGCAGACGGGCCGGATCGGCGGATGCGAATTTCTCCGGGCTCGGGCGAACTTTCTCGCTCCCCGCCCCATCGAACCTCGTGTACGGCGCAAACATCAGTTCGGGCGCGGCACCTGGCCCGAACCACGGCACGAGGGGAGATCGATCTCCGTGATCGAGCACGACACCACCGCGCACCAGACCACCGCACACGGGAACACTGCGCACAAGACCACCCACCGCACCACCACCGGGGGCCGCGCCGGCCACCGCACCGGCCGGACGCTGCTCGGCGCGTCCCTGGCCGCGGGGCTCACCCTGGCGCTCGCCGGGGCGGGCACCGCGCAGGCCGCCGGGTCCGCGGCGAGGTCCACGCCGACCTGCGCCGCCTCCGCGCTCAAGGCGACCTTCGGGGAGCGGCTCGGCGGGGGCATGAACCACCAGGGCGTCGTGCTGCGCCTGCGCAACCTCAGCGGGAGCAGCTGCGACCTGCGGGGCTTCCCCGGGCTCGGTCTTGAGGACGCGGCGCACCGGGCGCTCCCCTCCCACACGGCGTGGGGCGACACCTGGTACGTCAAGGACCCCGGCAAGAAGACCCTCACCCTGAAGGACGGCGAGAGCGCGGAGGCCGTCCTCGCCTGGACGCACGCCAACACCGGCACGTCCGAGGCGGTCCACGCGTCCGCGCTGCGCATCACCCCGCCCGCGTCCACCGCGTACAAGACGCTGGCGTTCCCCGAGTGGGTCGACCACGGCGACCTCACCGTCACCGCGCTGGCCAGGCACATCACCGTGACCGGCTGACCCGCCGGGACGGGAAGAGGGGGACCGCCGGCCGTCGGGCCGGCGGTCCCCCACGGGTGTCCGGGGCCCCGCCAGGGTCAGCGCTGGGCCGTGGTGCTGGCGCCGTCCAGGGTCTCCCGGATGATGTCGGCGTGGCCCGCGTGCTGCGCGGTCTCCCTGATCAGGTGCAGCAGGATGCGGCGGGCCGACCAGTACTCGCGTTCCGGCGGGGACCACGGGGTGAGGGGCAGCGGGACGGTGCCCTCCAGGTCGCGCAGTTCGCTCACGGCCTTCTCGGTGCCGCGCGCCGCCTCGTCGTACTCCTCCAGGAGCCCGGCGAGCGTGTCGTCCTCGGTCATCCGGTACTGCCCGAGGTCGAGCATTCCCTCGGGCATCTCGCCGTCCCCCTCGACGAGGATCTGGGTCCAGACGCGTTCGCCGCGGGACAGGTGCTTGATGATCCCGCCCAGGGTGAGTTCGCTGACGACGGTGCGCTGTATGGCCTGGGCGTCGTTGATCCCGCGGACGGTGATCAGCAGCAGTTCCCGCTGGTCGGCGAGGGCGCTCAGCAGTTCGGCGCGCTCACCCGCCAGAGCGGAGGACGTGGTTCGGAGGTTCGATGTCACGGACCCGACCGTAGGACAGATGTAGGTCGGTGGGTGTCCTGATTGCCGTGCGGCACCCCCGGCGTCCGCAGATCGGGTGAATACGGCACAGGTGCGGGCAGAACGACGGTCCCGCCCCGGTGCGGGACGGGCGTTCAGGCACGGTGCGAGGCGGACTGTGCCTTCGCTCATGCCGTCTGGGCCAGGGTGGGCCGGGCCCGAGGACCCGCCCACGGGACTTCTGTGACCTTCCGGAGGTACGCGATGACGTCCGCCCCGCCCGACACCAGCGAGCTGAGCGCGCAGCTGTCGGAACACATGAACGGCTACCTCTACACCGCCTGCCTCTACACGGTCACCAAGGCGGGTGTCGCCGATCACCTGGGCGACGGCCCGCGCACCGCCGCCGAACTCGCCGAGAGGACCGGCCTGAACGGCCCGCACCTGCACCGGGTGCTGCGCTACCTCGCCACCCGCGAGGTCTTCCGCGAGGACGACCGGGCCCGCTTCGCCCTGACCCCGATGGCAGAACTGCTGCGCACCGACGCGCCCGGCTCGCTCCACGACCCGTTCCTCATGCTCGGCGAGGACCTCTACTGGAAGCCGCTGGCCCGCATGTACGACACGGTCCGCCAGGGCCGTACCGCCTTCGACGACATCTTCGGCGCCGGCTTCTTCGCCCACCTCCAGACCGTCCCGGAGACGGCGTCCGTCTTCAACGCCGGGGCCGCCGGGTTCTCCCGCCTCTGGAACCAGCACGTGGCGAGCAGTTACGCCTTCCCGGACGGCGCGAAGGTCATCGACGTCGGCGGCGGCACCGGCAGCCTCCTGCGCGAGATCCTTACCACCCACCCCCACATCACCGGCACCCTCTACGACCAGCAGTCCGTCCTCGACGAACACCAGCTCGACACCCCCGCCACCACCGGACGCTGGAGCGTCCAAGCGGGCGACTTCTTCGAGAACGTCCCCGCAGGGGCCGACCACTACATCCTCAAGTCCGTCCTCCACGACTGGAGCGACACCGACTGCCTCCGCATCCTCAAGAGCGTCCGCGAAGCCGTCCACGACACCAGCACCCTCCTCGTCGTCGACCCCGTCATCCCGCCCGGCAACCAGCCCCACGCCAGCAAGACCATCGACGCGATGATGATGGTCATCCACGACGGCAAGGAGCGCACCCAGGCGGAGTTCGAGGACGTCCTCGGCCGGGGCGGCTTCACCGTCACGCGGATCCTGCCCACCCCCTCCCTGATGTCCATCGTCGAGTGCGTGCCCGCCTAGCGGGTGCGCGGGACGGGAGGAGGCAGCGGGATGAGTGAAGAGGCGATCGTCGATCTGGCCGCGCTGGGCGAGGAGTTCGCGCGCGATCCGCACCCGACGTACGCGCAACTGCGCGGGCGGGGTCCGGTGCACCGGGTGCTGCTGCCCGAGGGGTTCACGGCCTGGCTCGTGGTGGGCTACGAGGAGGCCAGGGCGGCGCTGTCCGACCCGCGGCTGTCGAACGACTGGCGCAACTCCCCCGGCGCGGCCGACACGGAGGACGATCCGTGGGCCAACCCGCACATGCTGATCTCCGACCCGCCCCGGCACACCAGGCTGCGCAAGCTGGTGGTCAGGGAGTTCACGCCGCGGCGGGTGCAGGCGCTCGAACCCCGGGTGCGGGAGGTCACCGACGAGCTGATCGGGGCCATGCTGGAGCGCGCGGACGGCCGGGCCGACCTGGTCAGGGACTTCGCATTCCCGCTGCCCGCGGCGATCATCTGCGAGCTGCTCGGGGTGCCGTTCGACGACCGCGACAAGTTCCACCGCTGGACCACCCAGGTGACCAAGGAGTGGAACGGTGCCGAGGCGGAGGCGGCCCTCGCCGAACTGGACGGCTATCTCAAGGAGTTGCTCGACGACAAGCGGGCCAGGCCGGGCGACGACCTGCTGAGCGGGCTGGTCAGGCGGCGCGAGGAGGACGAGGACGCCCTGTCCGACAGCGAGATGGTCGGTCTCGCCGTGCTGCTCCTGGTCGCCGGGCACGAGACGACCACCGGGCTGCTCTCCAACGGGATGCTCGCGCTGCTGCGGCACCCTGACCAACTGGACGCGCTGCGCGCCGACTTCTCGCTGCTCGACGCGGCCGTGGAGGAGATGCTGCGGCACAGCGGCCCGACCGGGACGTCCCTGCACCGCTTCACCACCGAGCCGGTCCGGATCGGTGACACCGACATCCCCGGCGGGGGTGAGCTGATCCTCATCGGGAACACCCCCGCCAACCGTGACCCGGGCCGCTTCCCCGACCCGGACCGCTTCGACATCCGGCGGGAGGCGGGCGGCCATCTGGCGTTCGGGCACGGCATCCACGCCTGTTTCGGCGCCCCGTTGGCCAGGCTGGAGGCGCGGACCGCGGTCCGTTCGCTGCTGGAGCGCTGTCCCGACCTGGCGCTCGACGCCGATCCCGCCCGACTGGCCTGGTACCCGAGCGTGATGATGCGGGGTCTGCCCCGCCTCCCGGTCCGGGTGCGTGCCGTGCCCGACGCCGGTTCCTGACCGGCTAGTTCCCCCGCTCTGTCCCTCGTACGTTCCCCGTCTCCCGGAGGTATGCGATGACGTCCGCCCCGCCCGACACCAGCGAGCTGAGCGCGCAGCTGTCGGAACACATGAACGGCTACCTCTACACGGCCTGTCTGTACACGGTGACGAAGGCGGGTGTCGCCGACCAGCTCGCCGACGGACCGCGTACCGCCGCCGAACTCGCCGAGAGGACCGGCCTGAACGGCCCGCACCTGCACCGGGTGCTGCGCTACCTCGCCACCCGCGAGGTCTTCCGCGAGGACGACCGGGCCCGCTTCGCCCTGACCCCGATGGCAGAGCTGCTGCGCACCGACGTGCCCGGCTCGCTGCACGACCCGTTCCTCATGCTCGGCGAGGATCTGTTCTGGCGGCCGTACGCGCGGATGTACGACACGGTGCGCCAGGGCCACACGGTCTTCGACGACATCTTCGGCGCCGGCTTCTTCGCCCACCTCCAGACGGTCCCGGAGACGGCGTCGGTCTTCAACGCCGGTACGGCCGGTTTCTCCCGGCTGTGGAACCAGCACATCGCGAGCAGCTACGCCTTCCCGGACGGCGCGAAGGTCATCGACGTCGGCGGCGGCACCGGCAGCCTCCTGCGCGAGATCCTCACCACCCACCCCCACATCACCGGCACCCTCTACGACCAGCAGTCCGTCCTCGACGAACACCAGCTCGACACCCCCGCCACCACCGGACGCTGGAGCGTCCAGGCCGGCGACTTCTTCGAGAACGTCCCCGCGGGAGCCGACCACTACATCCTCAAGTCCGTCCTCCACGACTGGAGCGACACCGACTGCCTCCGCATCCTCAAGAGCGTCCGCGAAGCCGTCCACGACACCAGCACCCTCCTCGTCGTCGACCCCGTCATCCCGCCCGGCAACCAGCCCCACGCCAGCAAGACCATCGACGTGTCGATGCTCGCGGTGGTGGACGGCAAGGAGCGCACCCAGGCGGAGTTCGAGGACATCCTCGGCAAGGGCGGCTTCACCGTCAGCCGGATCCTCACCACGCCGTCCCTGATGTCCATCGTCGAGTGCGTGCCCGCCTGACCGACGCCGGTCCTTCAGCGCCGTCGCCGTCCGCCCGGAGGAGACCCGAATGCGTGTCCTGATCGTCGTGTGGCCCCTGCCGGCCCATCTCTATCCCGCGCTGCCGCCGGCCTGGGCGCTCCAGGGGGCGGGGCACGAGGTCCGGATCGCCTCGCATCCCGATCTGGCCGGGGTGATCACCGCGGCCGGGTTCGACGCGGTGGCGCTCGGCTCCCCGCAGACCGTGCCGTCGCCGTCCGCGGTCGGTGACTTCCTCCTCCCCGAGGAGCACCGGGCGCGGCTCACCGAGGCGCTCGCGCTCTCCGCGGACGACCCGGTGTGGGGGACGTTCAGCACCTACACCTACGCCTCCTCGCGGATCTTCCACCCGGAGGAGGGGGCGCCCGAGGAGCGCTGGGCGGGGGTGGACGCGCTGGTGTCGGCGGCGCGCGAGTGGCGTCCCGACCTGGTGCTGTGGGACCCGAACTGGCCGTCGGGGGCGGTGGCGGCGCGCGCGGTCGGCGCGGCGCACGCGCGGATCCTGTGGGGGCACGACTTCGTCGGCTGGGCCGCGGAGCGGACCTCCCGGGGGCGGGCGGCGCTGCGGTCGGCGGGGCTCGCCGATCCCGTGACGGAGCTGGTGCGGCCGAGCGCCGAGCGGTACGGGGTCCCGGTCGACGAGGAGCTGCTGCTCGGCCAGTTCACGGTGGACCCGATGCTGCCCGACATGCAGCTCAGGGCGCCGGGACGGCGGGTGCCGGTGCGGCGGATCCCCTACGGCGGGCCCGACGTGGTGCCGCCGTGGCTGTACGAGCCGTCCGGGCGGCCGCGGCTCGCGGTGTCGCTGGGCACCACGCAGCGCGCGTACCGCAACGACCGCGCGCTGGTCGCGGATCTGCTGGAGGTGGTGTCAGGACTCGACGTGGACGTGGTGGCGACGGTCGACGCCTCGCAGCTGGCGGACGGTCCGCTGCCGGAGAACGTGCGCACGGTCAGCTATCTGCCGCTGGGGCTGCTGCTGCCGACGTGTGCGGCGATCGTCCACCACGGCGGCATCGGGACGCTGATGGCGGCGGTCGCGCACGGGGTGCCGCAGTTCGTCGTGGCGGACGCGACAGCGGCGTACGCGGGCAACGCGCGGTACGTTCACGACTACGGGGCCGGCCTGACCGTCGGCCCGCGGACGTCCACCACCGAGATGCGCAAGAGCCTGGTGCGGGTCCTGACCGAGCCCGCGTTCCAGGACGCCGCCGAGGAACTGCGCCGCGACTGGCTCGCCGTACCGAGCCCAGGCGACATCGTGCCCGTCCTGGAGGGGCTCGTGTCGTCGCTTCGCCAGGGTCGTCGGCCCTGACGTCCTCACTGGATGCAAAGGAGGCGCCATGACGGCGTCGACGACCGCCATCGAACGGTCCCGGTTGCCCGCGCTCACCGGTGCCAGGTTCCTGGCCGCCTGCATGGTGCTGGTCTGTCATGTGGGGATCGCGCTGATCCCCCGGCTCGGCGGCACCCGGGCGGCGGGCGCGCAGCGCTACGTCGAAGCCGCGGGAAACGTCGGGGTGTCGTTCTTCTTCGTGCTGAGCGGTTTCATCCTCACCTGGGTGAGCCGGCCCGACGACCCCGCGCGGCGCTTCTGGCGCAGACGGCTGGTGAAGATCTTCCCCAACCATCTGGTGACCCTGGCGGCGGCGCTGCTGCTGATGCTGTCGGCGAGCGTGCCGATCACCGCCGTCAACACCGTGCCGACGGTCTTCCTGGTGCAGAGCTGGATACCGGAGCAGGACGCGGTCATCAACTACGGTGGCAACGCGCCGAGTTGGTCGCTCGCCTGTGAGCTGCTGTTCTATCTGTCGTTCCCGCTGCTGCTGCGGGTGACGCGCGGGATCAGGCCGGGGCACCTGTGGCGGTGGCTGGCGGGTACGGCCGTCCTGATCGCGCTCGTGCCGCTGGTGGCGGGGCTGCTGCCCGCGCGGCCGACGATGCCGTTGACGAACGACCACTGGTGGGCGGTCTGGTTCACCTACTACTTCCCCGTCACCCGGCTCCTGGAGTTCGCCCTCGGGGTGCTGACGGCGCTGCTCGTCATGCGCGGGCGCAGGCTCCCGTTCGGGGTGGTCCCGGCACTGGCCCTCGCGGTGGTGGCGTTCGTCGCCGGGGCGAATCTGCCGGGCGTCTACGACCGGGTGGCCGCGACCTCGCTGCCGCTGGCGCTGCTGATCGGCGCGCTCGCGCGGGCGGACGTGGCCGACCGGGTCAGGGTGCTGGGCAGCCGGCCCCTGGTCAGGCTCGGGGAGGTCTCCTACAGCCTCTATCTGGTCCACTACCTCGTCGTCGCCTACGGGCCGATCGGCGCTGTCCACCCGGAGAACTGGGCGAAGCCGGTGAGCCTCGCCGGGGCGTTCGGGTACGGGGTGCTGACGCTGGCGATCAGCCTGGTCCTGGCGTGGCTGCTGTACACGTGCGTGGAGGCCCCGGCGATGCGGCGCTTCAGCCGCCCCCGGCCGCCGAAGGCCGCCGACCGGCCCGCGGAGACCGCCCCGCAGCCGTCGGCGCCCGGCACCTGACGGGCCCCGGAGAGCAGCACAACCACCCCTGGAGCCACGGCCTTTGACGGCCGCGGTGCCGGTCGCCGCCCATGGTGCGGCGGGTCGTCGGAGGACGGCCCGCCTCGCCGTGGGCGCCGTCGCGCCGCTGCTAAACTCGCCGCGCCTCGGAGAGCCGCGACCCCATTCGGAGGGACTTTTCCATGAACGCCGACACTCCACGACTGTCGTGGCCCGAAGTCTCCTTACGGCGGATGGACCGAGGTTCGCTCGTCTCGCCGTCGGGGCAGGAGGGTCCCGCCGGGATCGTCTCCACCCTGTGCGGCGCCCACGCGCAGATCCTGTCGGCGGCCGAACTGTCGGTGGCGCTGCGGATCGAGGGCGCCACCCGCGCCGAGGTCCGCGCGGCGCTGTGGGACCGGCGGGAGTTGGTGAAGATGTACGGTCCGCGCGGCACCGTCCATCTGCTGACGACGGCCGATCTCCCGCTGTGGATCGGGGCGTTCAGCTCCATACCGCAGTCGCCCAGTCCGTTCCCCAAGGACGTCCAGATGACCGAGGACCAGACGGAACAGGTCGTCGCCGCCATCGGGAAGTCGCTTCTGAGCGCCGAGTTGACCGTCGACGAACTCACCGACGCGGTGGTGGCGGCCACCGGACCGTGGGCGGGCGACCTGGTCATGGAGGCGTTCCAGGGCAAGTGGCCGCGCTGGCGGCAGGCGATGACGCTGGCCGCGCACCGGGGCGTGCTGTGCTTCGCGCCCAACCGCGGCCGCAAGGTCACGTACACCAACCCGCTGCGCTACCTCAGCGACGTCACCCCGCTCGACGGGCCGACCGCGCAGCGCCGGCTCGTGCAGCGGTATCTGCACGCCTACGGGCCCGCCACCCCGCAGAACTTCGCCCAGTGGCTCAACGCGCCCCGGGGGTGGGCCAGTGGCCTGTTCCGGGCGATGGAGGGCGACATAGAGCAGGTCGACTTCGAGGGCAACCCCGCCTGGGTCAACGCGGGCGACACCGCGATCCCGGCCGAGCCGCACCGGGGCGTGCGGCTGCTGCCGTACTTCGACGCCTATGTGGTGGCCGCCCAGCCGCGCGGCCTCCTCTACCCGGGTCAGGCGTCCGTGCGGGCGCTGACACCGTCGGGGCAGGCGGGCAACTACCCGGTGCTGCTGGTCGACGGCACGGTCGCCGGGGTCTGGCACCAGCGCAGGTCGGGGAAGCGGATCCAGGTCACCGTGGAGCCGCTGGCGCCGCTGTCCGGCGCGCACCTCGCCGAACTCGACGAGCAGGTCGAGCGGGTGGGGGCCGTCCTGGAGGGCAAGCCCGAACTGACCGTCGGGACCGTCACCGTGGGCGCCCACGCCTGAACCGCCGGGTGGGCGCCCAGGGCCCCGGGCGCACCCGGTGCATCCGCCCTCAAGCCGCCGTTGAGCGCTCTCCCGCACGCTGGTGACCCACCGTCACGGACGAAGGAGTGGAGACAGCGGATGAGCAGCGCTCTGGAACAGGACAGCAGTCTGCGCCTGCTGGCGCTCGGCGACGGCTTCATCTACGCGCGGGCGCTCCACCTCGCCGCCGAGCTGGGGATCGCTGATCTCCTGGCCGGACAGGAGCGGTCCACCGAGGAGCTGGCGCGGCGGACCGGGACCGACGCGGGGACCCTGCACAGCATGCTGCGGGCGCTGGCGGGCTGCGGGGTGTTCACCGAGTCGGCGCCCGGACGGTTCGCGCTCACCGAGGTCGGCGCGTGCCTGCGCTCGGACCATCCCCGCTCGGTGCGGACCACGATCGCCCAGTCGGGCCGGATCACCGCGCGCGCCTTCCAGCACGCGGACCACGCGCTGCGCACCGGCGACGGCGCCTTCGCGACGGCGTTCGGGCAGCCGTTCTGGGAGTTCCTGCGGGACAACCCGCAGGAGGGCGCCGCGTTCGACACGGCCATGCAGGAGCACAGCCGGGTGGAGCGGGGCGCGATCGTCGAGGCGTACGACTTCCCGCGGACGGGCCGGATCGTCGACGTGGGCGGCGGGGACGGCACGCTGCTCGCGGCGGTCCTCACGGCACGTCCGCTGACCACCGGGGTGCTGTTCGACCTGCCGCACGTGGTGGAGCGCACCTGCCTGGGCGAGGCGGGGCTCACCGAGCGGTGCGAGGTGGTGGGCGGCGACATCTTCGGTGACCTCCCGGCGGGCGGCGACCTGTACCTGATGAAGTCGGTGCTGCACGGCTGGAGCGATGCGGACGCGGTGCGCATCCTGCGCGGCTGCCGGCAGGCGATGAAGCCGGACGGCAGGCTGCTGCTGATCGAGCGGGTGATCCCGGCCGGCGACGCCCCGCACACCAGCAAGGCGTTCGACTTCGCCATGCACGTCATGGCGGGCGGCCAGGAGCGGACCGGTGAGGAGTACACGCGGCTGCTCACGGAGGCCGGGCTCACCGTCGGCCGGCTGATCCCGACGGGCTCGGTGCAGAGCATCGTGGAGGCGGTGCTCCCCGGCGACCGGCCCTGACCCGAGCCGGCCCGGCCGGGGCGGCGGCCGGTCCCTGAGCGGTGCGTGAGCGACGCACCAGAGGGACACGAGCCGCCGCTGCGATGCTCCCCGCATGGCTACTGACCGCAAGATCGCCCTGATCACAGGCGCCAACAAGGGAATCGGGTTCGAGACCGCGCGGCGTCTCGGCGCGCTGGGCGCCGTGGTGCTGGCCGGAGCCCGGGACAAGGGACGCGGCGAGGCCGCCGTGGAGCGGCTGCGCGCCGAGGGCGCCGACGCGCACTTCGTGCATCTGGACGTGACGGACCCCGACCTGATCGAGCGGGCCGCCCGGCGCGTCGACGCGCGCCACGGCCGCCTCGACATCCTCGTCAACAACGCCGGCGTCAACGTCGAGTGGCCGGCCAACCCGCCGAGCCGGGTCGGTGCCGGCCAGCTCAGGGCCACGTTCGAGACGAACGTGCACGGGGTGGCCGCGGTGACGAACGCCGTCCTTCCGCTGCTGCGCCGCTCCGCGGCCGGACGGATCGTCAACGTCTCCAGCGAGATGGGTCTGCCGGCCTGGCTCGACGGGTCGGCGATGCCCGCGATCACGGCGTACAGCGTCTCCAAGGCGGCCCTGAACATGCTGACGCTGCTGTACGCCAACGAGTTGCGGGACACCGCGATCAAGGTGAACGCCTGCTCGCCCGGGTTCGTCGCCACGGACATCAACGACGGGGTCGGCGAGCGCACCGCCGAGGAGGGCGCCGCGATCGAGGTGCGGCTCGCCCTGCTGGACGCGGACGGTCCCACGGGCCGTTTCGTCACGGACGCGGGCGTCCTGCCCTGGTGAGCGCCCGGCGGCCGAGGAGCGCCGGCCCCTGCCCAGGTGTCCGCCGATCCCACCCCGGGCGCCGAACGCCCCGGTGAGAGAACCGAGGAGGTCTCCTATGCGTGTCCTGTTCGTCGTCTGGCCCATGGCGGCGCATCTCTACCCGATCGTCCCGCTGGCGCGCGCGTTGCAGGCCGCGGGGCACGAGACGCGGGTCGCCTCGCACCCGGCGCTGGTCGACACCGTCACGGCGGCCGGTCTCACCGCCGTCCCGGTGGGCACGGCGGAGACGATGCCGGTGCTGTCGGAGGTGGGCGGCTATGTGCTGCCCGAGGAGGAGCGCGACCGGCTGGCGAAGGCGTGGGCCGTCACCGACGCCGACGCGCACGCCTGGTTCATGTTCAGCTACTTCGCGCTGGCCGGCACCCGGATCTTCCACACGCCGGGTGACGGGCCTGACGCGGCCGTCGCGGGCACCGACGAGCTGGTCGCGCTGGCCCGCGCCTGGCGGCCCGACCTGGTGCTGTGGGACATGTGGCCGGCCGCGGCCGTCGCCGCGCGGGTGACCGGGGCGGCGCACGCCCGCTATCTGTGGGGGCCCGACTACTGCGGCTGGGCCAGGCAGCGGTATCTGCGGCAGGGCGGCGAGGAGGGCACGGGGTACCCGGAGCCGCTCGCGGAGGCGGTGTCGCGGGCGGCGCTGCGCCACGGGGTGACGGTCGACGACGAACTCCTCCTCGGCCAGCTGACCCTCGACCCGACGCCGAAGGCGCTGCGGCTGGCCACGCCCGCCTCGACCGTCTCGATGCGCCGGGTGCCGTACACGGGGGCGGACACCGTGCCCGCGTGGCTCCATCAGGGGGCGGGGCGGCCCCGGGTCGCCGTGTCGCTCGGCATGTCGGGGCGGGAGTACGCGACCGACGCGGGGCTGGTCACGAAGCTGCTGGCGATGGTGGATGGCCTGGACGTGGACGTCGTCGCGACCTTCGACGCGGCGCAGCTCGCCGGGCAGCGGGTGCCGGAGAACGTGCGGGTCTTCGACTACGTGCCGTTCAACCAGTTGCTGCCGACCTGTTCCGCGGTGGTGCACCACGGGGGCAGCGGCACGGTGATGGCGGCGGTGGCGCACCGGGTGCCGCAGCTCATCGCCGCCGACGGGCTGGAGTCGGCGACGTACGCGCCCTATGTGACCGGCGGCGGGGCCGGGTTGACGTTCGATCACCGGACCCAGTCCGCCGAGGAGATGCGGGGCCGGCTGCTGCGCCTGCTGGGCGAGCCGTCGTTCCGGGCGGGGGCGGAGGCGCTGTACGCGCGGTGGCTCGCCATGCCGTCGCCGCGGGAGGTGGTGCCGGTCCTCGAGGAGCTGGCGCGGGGGCGCGGCCGGGACGTCTGAGGAGGCCACGTCGGGCGAGGGAGCGGGCCGCACACCGGACGGTGTGCGGCCCGCTGTCGTCCGGGTGGCCGGGGGTGCTCAGGCGCGGGTCGAGGTGCCCTCGGCGTGCACGGTGGCCAGCAGCCGGTCGTGCGCGTCGTAGACGTGGGAGACGCCGTCGCAGGTGAAGGTGTCGCCGTGCAGGACGGCGGCCTGGTCGATGTCCACCCAGCCGGAGAGGACCCCGTCCGCGTCGAACTCCAGCTCGACGATTTGGAACCTGAAGGTGTCGGGGCCCGTGCTGTGCCAGTAGCCCGCGCCGACCGAGCCGGGGCGCGGGCCGGCCAGGATCATGGCGCGTCCGTTGGCGGTGAAGCGCAGGGTGCTGGTGTAGGAGCGGCCCTCCACGACGAGGTGTTCGCTCCAGGTGCCTGCCGGGGTCGCGGTCGTGCGGGTGCTGTCCATGTCGGGTCCTCTCGGCTGTGGTGCGTCGGCGGGCTGGGTTGACCTGGTCTCCAGTGGGGGTGGAGGGGGCTGGGGCACCGTGGACGGCGTCCCGTACATCGTCGAGGGGAGCCGTCGTGGCCCAGTCCCAGCACCGCACCGTCCCTGATGAGGTCACCGGGGACCTCTACGCGGAGATCCAGACGTTCTACGCCCGGCAGATGCGGCGGGCGGACGCCCTCGACATCGAGGGCTTCGCCGACACGTTCACCCCGGACGGCGAGGTGGTGCACGCCGACGGCGGGCGGACCCGCGGCCGGGACGAGATGGTCGCCGCCATGCGGGCGAGGCTGCCCCGCTACCAGGGCGTGGCGACCCAGCACTGGTTCGGCCATCTGCTCGTCGAGCGGCTCGCGGACGGCGCCCTGGGCGTCTCCTACTACACGCTGGTCGCCCAGTCGGAGGGCGGCGGGCTGTCCTTCCAGCCCGCCTACACCGTGGACGACGTGCTGGTGCGCGAGCCCGGCGGGGCGCTGCTGACCCGATCCAGGATCATCCGCAGGAACACCCCGGGGCAGCGGTAGCGGCGGGTCCGCCGGGTGCCGCGCCCCGCTGTTCAGGCGCGGCACTCCGGCAGACCTCCGTGCAGGACGCACATCTCCTGGAACGACCCCGCGACGTCGATCCTGGCCCCCGGCGGCAGTCCCTCCAGCTCGGCGTAGGCGCGGTGGAGGTTGCCGACCAGGCGTTCCGGGTCGACGAGCGCGCGGTAGGGGCCGGGTGCGGCCCGCCGGGCGGCGTCGAGCGGGGCGAGTCCGGCCGCGAGACCGTCCTCGGCGAGCCGCAGGCACCAGCGCAGGTACTCCTCGGTGCGGTCGAGCAGTTCGGGGCCGCCGACCGCGCCGTGCCCCGGGACCACCACGCGGGGCCGCAGGGCGCGCAGCCGGGCCAGCGCCGACAGCGAGCCCTCCACGGACCCCATCAGGACGTAGGGCGTGACGCCCGACCAGACGACGTCGCCGGTGAACAGCACTTCGGCGTCGGGCACCCAGACGGCGGTGTCGGTCGCCGTGTGGGCGGGCCCGACGGGCAGCAGCTCCACCCTCGGTCCGGCCGCGCCGAGGCGCAGGGTGAGGTCGGTGCGGTAGGTCAGCGTGGGCAGCGTGAGCGGGGTGTCGCCCCAGGCGACGTCGGGCCACAGGCCGCGCAGTCCGAGGCCGGCCTCCGCCATGTCGGCGCGGGTGCCCTCGTGGGCGACGACGGTCGCGCGGGGCGTGAAGCGGCCGTTGCCGAAGACGTGGTCGCCGTGGAAGTGGGTGTTGATGACCCAGTCGGGGCCGTCGCCGGTGACCGCGTCGACCTGGTCCGCGAGGTGCGCGGTGCGGCTCGCGGTGGCGGCGGTGTCCACCAGCACGGAGGCGCCGGCGCCGACGACGAGCCCCGCGTTGTTGAGGCACCAGCCGCCGGGTGCCTGCACATAGGCGTACACGCCGTCGGCGATCCTGCTCAGCCGTCCGAACGGGGCGACGGCGCTCACGCGCCGGCCGCCGGGGTGTCGGGCAGCGCCGTGTAGCCGCCGTGGTGGAAGACCAGGGGCCGCCCGCCGGATGCCGCGCCGGACACGGCGAGCACCCGGCCGACGAGGAGCGTGTGGTCGCCTGCCTCGAACTCGCGGTGCAGCGCGCACTCGAGCCAGGCCGCGGCGGACGGGACGACGGCGTGGCCGAAGACGCCGGTGACCGCGCCGAGGAGCCGGGCCGCGGGGGCGCCCTCGGGGCGGTCGGGCAGGCAGAACCGCCTGGCCAGGTCGCGTTGGGCGGTGCCCAGGACGTTGACCGCGTAGCCGCCGTGGGCCCGGATCCGCGGCCGCATCCTGCCGTCCGCCTTGACGGAGACCAGGACCAGCAGCGGGTCGAGGGAGACGGAGGTCAGGCTGTTGAGGGTCATCACGGTCAGGTCGTCGTCGCGCCCGCAGGTGAGCAGGGTGACGCCGGTGGGGAAACAGCCCATGGTCGCGCGGAATTCGGCCGCGTCGGGGGGTGCCTGGGTGGTGTCGGCCTTGGGTGTCATCGTCTCGCTTCGGCTGGTAGGGGTCATCAGTAGTTGCCGAGCCCGCCGCAGACGTTGAGGGCCTGGGCGGTGATCGACGCGGCGCTGTCCGTCACCAGGTGGCCGACGAGTCCGGCGACCTCCTCGGGCGTCACATAGCGGCCGAGCGGGATGCGGGCCTCGAACCGGGCGCGGATCTCGTCCTCGCTGACGCCGTGGTAGGCGGCGTGGCCCTGGCGGACCCGTTCGGCCATGGGCGTCTCGACGAAGCCGGGGCAGACGGCGTTGACGGTGACGCCCGTGCGGGCCAGTTCCAGGCCGACGGCCTTGGTGAAGCCGACCACGCCGTGCTTGGACGCCGAGTAGGGCGCGGCCAGCGCCACCCCCTGTTTGCCGCCGGTGGACGCGATGCTGATCACCCGGCCCCAACCCGCCTCGACCATGCCGCCTGCCGCCAGCACCTCGCGGGTGACCCGGAAGACGCCGTGCAGGTTGGTGTCGATCACGTCGAGCCAGGTGGCGTCGTCGAGGTGGGCGGTCTCCCCGCCGCCGTTGCGGCCCGCGCTGTTGACCAGCACGCCGATCGGGCCGTAGGTGTCGACCACCGCGGCGACGGCGGCGCGCACCTGCTCGGTCGAGGTGACGTCGCACGCGGTGCCCGCGGCCTCCAGCCCCTCCTCGCGAAGCCGCTTCACGAGGGCGCGCACGTTCTCGGCGCTCCGCGCGCAGCCGAACACCGCCATGCCGCCGCGGGCCAGCAGCTCCGTCACGGCGAGCCCGATCCCACTGGTCGCACCGGTGACCAGGGCCACCCGTCGCACTGTGTCCGTCATGCCGCTCTCCCGTCCTGGGGTCTGCCGTTGGGACCTCCGCGCACGACCGTGGCAACGTCCGCTTGCGCGGGTCTCGAAACGGGCTGGAGGCGGGCGCCGGTCGAGCCCGGTTCGACGGTGCGTCGAGGCCGCGGGCCGAGGGTGGACGGCGTCCGCACGTGCGGGCCGCCCGCCGCCCCCAGCCGAGGAGTGTCCGATGCCCGAAGAGATCCCCGACGTCAGGAAGTCGGTCGTCGTCGCCGCGTCCGTGGAGCACTGCTTCGAGGTGTTCACCGAGCGCCCGGCGGACTGGTGGCCGCCCTCGCACGTCCTGGTGAAGAAGGAGCGGGCGGGCCTGGCCTTCGAACCCCTCGTGGGGGGCCGCTACTACGAGTGGGACATCGACGGCAACGAGATCGCCTGGGGGCGCGTCCTGGAGTGGGACCCGCCGCACCGGCTCGCCATGACCTGGCGCATCGACGGCCACTGGCAGTCGGTCCCCGACGACGACCGGGCCAGCGAGATCGAGGTCGACTTCACCCCGGCAGGCGACGGGCGCACCCGCGTCGACCTGGCGCACGTCAAGCTGCACCGGCACGGCGACGGCGCGTGGAACATCCACCGCGCGCTGGACGGCCCCAGCCCCGGCGAGACGCTGGCCCGCTTCTCCGACGCCCTCTGACCCGGCAGGCCGACAGGAAGGCACACCATGCACGAGGAGACTCCAGGGACGGCCGGACCGGCCCTTCCCGTCGAGAAGTTGTGCGCACTCGCCGCCCAGCAGGCGCAGGCCGCGGACCGGGCGGGCGCGCTCGCGCCCGAGGTCGTCGAGGGGCTGCGCGAGGCGGGGTTCGCCCGGCATTTCGTGGCCGCCAGGTGGGGTGGCGCGGAGGGCTCGTTCGCCGAACTCACCCGCGCGGTGGTCGCGTTGGGCCAGGCGTGTCCGGCGACCGCGTGGTGCGCCTCGCTCAGCGCCTACTCGGCGCGGTTCGCCTGCCACCTTCCGCAGGAGGGGCAGCGGGCGCTGTGGGAGGGCGGGCAGGACGTCGTGATCGCCACCGGTCTGATGCCCGGCGGCCGTGCCGAGCCGGCCGGGGACGGCTGGCGGCTGCGGGGGCGGTGGAGTTACGTCAGCGGGATCGACTTCGCGGACTGGGTGCTGCTGTGCGCGGCCGTCGAGTCGGGGGACGGGCCGCCCGCGCTGCGGTTCTTCGCGCTGCCCCGGGGCGCCTGCCAGGTGCGGGCCGACTGGGACAGCGTCGGGATGCGGGCCACCGCGAGCCACACCGTGGTGGTGGAGTCCGCCACCGTCCCCGGCCATCTGTCGTTCGGGCGGGGCGACATGATGACCGGCCGCAACCCGCACTCGACGGTCCCCTCCCACAACGTGCCGTTCCAGGCGGTCGGCGGGCTCACCTTCATCGCGCCCGTGCTCGGCGCGGGCACCGGCGCGCTGGCCGCGTTCGCCGCGCTGCTCACCGGCAGGCGGCGCACCACGGCCAACGAGTCGGCCCTGGTGCGCGCCTCGGGCCGGGTCGACGCCGCGCTGCGCCTCGTCGAGGAGAACACCCGGGTCCTGGACGGACGGCTGTTCACCCCCGCCCCCATGGCGCGCAACGAGCGCAACGCGACCTTCGCCGCGGAGTCGGTCAGGGAGGCCGCGGGACTGCTGGTCGCCGCGGCGGGCACCGCGGGGCTCGGCGCCCGGCATCCGCTGCAACGGCTGTGGCGGGACATCACGGCGGCGACGAGCCATGTGGCGCTCCAGTACGACACGGCGGCCAGGAAGAACTACGCGGCGGTCCTGGCGGGCCCCGCGGAGTGAGCGCGCGGCCCGAGCCGGGTTCCAGGTGAGGTCCAGCGGGCCGCGCCAGGGTGGGGGCGCCGGCCGAGGCCGGCCCGTGTCCGTCCGAGACCATGAGGAGAGCAGTGATGCACGCACCGCAGCGCACCCGGCGGGTCGACGCGGAACTCTACGTCGACGTCCTTCAGTTCTACGCCCGGCAGATGCCGTTGCTGGAGGAGCGGCGGCTGGAGGAGTTCCTGGAGACCATGACCGAGGACGGCTCCATCGAGCATGTGCCCAACGGGTGGCGGATCGAGGGCAGGAGCGCCCTGCTCACCGAGATGCGGGCCCGCCGGGGAGACCCGGAGAAGCCGCTGGTCGGGGAGGTGTCGGCGCGTGCGGCGCGGGCCCAGGACGTGGCGTACTACGACGGGATCGTCTACCGGTACTGGTTCGACCGGATGCGGATCGAGCCGCAGCCCCACTCCGACGACCTGCTGAAGGTGTCCTACCAGGCGATGGTCAGCATGACGGACGCCTCGGGGAAGGTGAGCTTCGAGCCGACCACGACGGTCGAGGACGTCCTCGTCCGGCAGGACGGCGAGTGGTTCACGCGCTCGCGCCGGGTCACCCATGACTCGCCGCACTGGGCCGACAAGATCCACAACCCGTCGTGACCGGGTCCGCAACGCCCTCTTCGACGTCCTCAGCCGCCTGCCCGTCGGCAGCCGGCGCCAGCGGAGGTGCCCCGACCGTGCCCTCGACCCAAGACCCCGAGACCTTCCCCTTCGACGGCTCCTCCTACCGGGGCCCCGACCCCCGGTACGCCCGCTGGCGGACCGAGGAGCCGGTCACCCGCGTACGGACGGCGGGCGGGGTGGACGCCTGGCTCGTCACCCGGTACGAGGACGTGCGGGCGGCGCAGGCCGACCCCCGGCTCAGCCGCGCCCTGGCCTGCGGCCCGGCCGCGCCCCGGATCGGCGGCACCATGTACACCACCCCCGAGATGATCATCTCGATGGACTCGCCCGAGCACTCCCGGCTGCGCAAGCTGGTGGCGGGCGCCTTCACCCAGCGCCGGGTGGAGCGGCTGCGCCCCCGGGTGCAGTCGGTGCTCGACGGGCTGCTCGACGACATCGAGGCCAAGGGGTCGCCCGCGGACCTCGTCCCGCAGCTCACGCTGCCGTTCCCGCTGACCGTGATCGGTGAGCTGCTCGGTGTGCCGCCGGAGGATCTGCGGCAGTTCGAGCGGTGGGCCCGCGCCTTCGCCACCGTGGACGACCGGGCGGGCGGCGAGGCGTCGTTGGAGGGGCTCGCGAAGCTGAGCGAGTACATCGTCGGGCTGATCGCGCGGAAGCGCAGCAGTCCCTCGGACGACATGCTGTCGGAGCTGATCACCGCCCGCGACCAGGGCGACCGGCTCAGCGAACCGGAGTTGGTGACGTTCGGCTTCACGCTGATCGGCGCCGGTTTCGACACCACCGCCAACCAGCTCGCCAACTCGGTGCTCGCGCTGATCGGCCGGCACCGGGACCAGTGGGAGACGCTGGTCGCGCGGCCCGCGCGGATCCCGACGGCGGTGGACGAACTCCTGCGGCACGTCAACCTGTTCGCCACCGACACCTCCGGTTTCCCGCGCATCGCGGCCGAGGACCTGGAGATCGGCGGGGTGCGGATCGCGGCGGGCGACGCCGTCCTGCTGTCGCTGGCCTCCGCGAACCGGGACGGGACCGTCTTCGAGGACCCGGACCGGCTCGACGTGGGCCGCGCCCACAACCCGCACCTCTCCTTCGGCCACGGCATCCACCACTGCCTCGGCAAGCACCTGGGCCGGATGGAGATGGAGATCGCGCTGACCGGCCTGGTGAGCCGGCTGCCGGAGCTGCGGCTCGCCGTCGCGGAGGCTGAACTGCCCTGGCACGTCGGGGAGATCAACCACACCCTGACGTCGCTGCCGGTCGCCTGGGGAGCGTGATCCCGTGGCCCGGACGCCGTCGGCGCCGCCGCGACGGACGGGCCGCCGTCCGGCCACCGGACAGCTGGGATCCTGGACGCCATGAGCGAGACCTCAGCGCGATTACTGAAGTTGCTGTCCCTGTTGCAGACCCCGCGCGAGTGGCCCGGCAGCGAACTCGCCGAGCGGCTCGCCGTCAGCCCGCGCACCATCCGCCGGGACATAGACCGGCTGCGCGACCTCGGGTACCCGGTGCACGCCACCCGGGGCGCGGTGGGCGGCTACCGGCTGGTCGCGGGCGCCGCCATGCCGCCGCTGCTGCTGGACGACGACGAGGCGGTCGCGATCACCGTCGGGCTGCGCACCGCGGCCCACGCGGTGGACGGCATCGAGGAGGCCGCCGTGCGGGCGCTGGCGAAGCTGGAGCAGGTCCTGCCGTCGCGGCTGCGGCAGCGGGTCAGCGCGCTGGGCGCCGCGACGGTGCCGCTGCCCGGCCACGCCCCGGGGATCGCCGTCGAGCATCTGACCGTGCTGGCCGCCGCGGTGGCCGGGCGGGAGCAGTTGCGGTTCGGCTACCGGACGGCGTACGGCGCCCCTGGGCGGGAGCCGGGCCGGCCGCAGGAGACCCAACGGCTGGTGGAACCGCACCGGTTGGTGCCGACCGGGCGGCGCTGGTACCTGGTGGCCTACGACAACGAACGGGAGGACTGGCGGACGTTCCGGGTCGACCGCATCCGCGGTCCGCGGCCGACGGGGGTGCGCGGTCCGGTGCGGTACCTGCCGGTCGAGGACGCCGCCGCGTACGTGACCCGGCAGCTCTCCGGACTGGCGCCGCTGTACCGGGCCGTGGCCACCCTGCACGCCCCGGCGGGCGAGGTCGAGGACCGTCTCGTGGGGACAGGCGACGAGTTGGAGGAGCTGCCGGGCGGCCGGTGTCTGCTGCGCACGCAGGCGGACTCCCTGGGGTGGCTCGCGTTCCGTTTGGTGAGCATCGGCTGTCCGTTTGACGTGCACGAACCGCCCGCCCTTGTGGCCTACATGCGCGATCTGGGGGCGCGGGCCAGCCAGTCCGTCGACGGCTCCACCGGGGCTGCGGAGGGCGGCGCGAACACGGACGTCTCCTGACCTATATGGGGTCTAGCGTCGGAGCGTCCGCGGGATCGACGGACCCCCCTACCCACGAGAAATCCAGGAGCGAGGACCATGAATCCTGTACAGGAGGCTCCGCCGGCCTCCGCCGATGACCGGCGCCGCTGGATAGCGCTGGCGGTGGTACTGACCGCGTCCCTGCTCGACCTGGTCGACGCGACCATCGTCAATGTCGCGATCCCCACCATCCAGCGGGACATCGACGCTTCGTACAGCGCGATCCAGTGGATCACGGGTGGTTACACCCTCGCGTTCGCGGTGGGTCTGATCACCGGCGGCCGGCTCGGTGACATCTGGGGCCGCAAGCGGGTCTTCCAGCTCTCCATGCTGGGCTTCACCGCCGCGTCCGCCCTCTCGGGTCTGGCCGCGGGCCCCGAGATGCTGATCGGGGCGCGGATCCTCCAGGGCCTGATGGCCGCGATGATGGTGCCGCAGGTGCTGTCGATCATCCAGGTCACCTTCAAGCCCGAGGAGAGCGGGCGGGTCTACGGGCTGTTCGGCGCGATCAGCGGCATCGGCGCGGTCTCCGGTCCCGTGATCGGCGCGCTGCTCGTCGAGTGGGACCTGCTGGGCCTCGGCTGGCGGCCGATCTTCCTGATCAACCTGCCGATCGGGATCGCCGGTCTGATCCTCGGCCAGCGCTATCTGACCGAGTCGAAGGCGCCGCACGCGGTCCGTCTGGACCTGGTCGGGGTCGCCCTGGCCTCGCTCGGCCTGCTGCTGCTGGTCTTCCCGCTCACGCAGGGCAGGGAGGCGGGCTGGCCGGCCTGGAGCTTCGTGGCGATGGCGCTGAGCGTGCCCACCTTCGTCGTCTTCGTGCTGCACCAGCGGGCCAGGATCCGCGCCGAGCGCACCCCGCTCGTGGAGCTGTCGCTGTTCAGGATCAAGAGCTTCGCGGCCGGTATCGCCGTCCAGCTCACCTTCGGCACCACGTTCGGTCTCTTCTCGCTCACCGGCGCCCTGTACATGCAGATCGGGCTCGGCTGGAGCGCGATCCACGCCGCGCTGACGAGCCTGCTGTTCGGCGCCACGATGGCGCTGTCGACCAATGTGGCGATGCGGGTGCTGATGCCGAAGTTCGGGCGGGCCGTGCTCCAGGCGGGCGCCCTGCTGATGATCGTCGGGCTGTACGGCTACTACTGGGTCGCCGACCACCAGGGGACCAGCACGACCACCTGGGAGCTGGCGCCGGTGCTGGTCGTCGCCGGCTGGGCTCTTGGCATGATCATGGCTCCTCTGATGAGCGCGGTCCTCTCCGACGTGCCGTTCCAGAACGCCGGCTCCGCCTCGGGACTGACCAACACCGTCAACCAGATGGGCATGGCGATCGGCCTCGGACTGGCCTCGGTGGCCTACTTCGCCGTCGTCGACGACGCCTCCAAGGCCGACCAGGCCAGCGGCGCCGCCTTCGTCGACGCCTTCATCAACACCCTCTGGTGGGTGATGGCCGGCATGGCGCTGGCGTTCCTGCTCATGTGCGCGCTGCCCTCGCTGCGGCCCGCCGCGAAGGCGGACGAGGAGGCGGAGCCCGCCTCGGACGACGTCTCGCAGCCCGCCCACTGAGGCTCCGCGACGGCGATGGGGGCGGGACCCGGCCGGGTCCCGCCCCTCACCCGTCCCGCTGGCCCGCCTCTCGCCCGTCCCGCTGGCCCGGCCCCCTTTCGGGCCGCTCGGGCGGTCAGGCGCGGGCCGCCGCCGCGCGGACGTCGTCGAGCAGCCGGGCCTGTTCCTGGCAGATCCCGTCGGGTGTGCCGCCGGCCCGCGCCGCCGCCGCGAACGCCATCACGGTGGTGTACGCCTGGTCCTCGGGCGGCTGCCGCAGGACCCGCGGCCCCGAGCCGTCGTCGATCCTGATCTCCGTCCAGAGGTCGGCTCCCGGCGTGAAGGCGCGGTCCACGGTGATGCTGCCGCCCGTCCCCCACAGGGCGTACCCGCTGCGGTAGGCGTGGTCGAGGCCGAAGGAGAGGTGCGCGCCGGTGCCGTCCGGCGCGACGAGCAGCGCCGCACCCGACGAGTCGACCCGGTGTCCCGGGCCCCGCACAAGCGAGGCGCCCACCACCCGCAGGCCGGAGCCGAGGAAGTGCCGGGCGGCGCGCAGCGGATACACCCCGGTGTCCCACAGGGCGCCACCGCCCAGCTCGGGCCGTCTGCGGATGTCGTCCTCGGCGCGCCGCGGGACCGTGAAGTGCGCCTCGAAATGGCGCAGTTCACCGATGGCCCGGTCGGCGAGGAGCCTGCGGACGACGGCGTGCCTGCCGTGGTGGACGAACATGACGTTCTCCATCAGGGCCAGCCCGCTGCCGCTCGCCAGCTCCACCAGCCGCCGCACCGACTCGCGGCGCAGCGCCGCCGGCTTCTCCACCAGCACGTGCCGGCCCGACCGCAGCGCCGCCTCCGCCCACTCGGCGTGCAGGGACGCGGGCAGCGGCACGTACACCGCCTCGACCTCGTCGTCGGCGAGGAGCGCCGCGTAGCCGTCGACCGGGCGGCAGCCGTGGACGGCGGCGAGTTCCCTCGTGCGGGCGGGGTCGCGGCCGGCCACCGCGACGACCTCGGTCAGCGGCGCGCGGGCCATCGCGGGGAGCATTCTGCGCCGGGCGATGTCGGCGCACCCCATGACCCCGATCCGCAGCGGCCCGGTCACAGCCGTACCGCCCCGGTGTTGAGGGCCGCGAGCAGCGACCGGGCCTGCACGTTCACGTAACGGCTGTGCCGGGCGAGCCAGTTGAGCTGTCCCGGGGTGACCCAGCGGTAGCCGGCCGGCGGGGTCGCGAGTCCGGCGGCGACGGCGTCGACGCGCACGATGAGGTGGCGGCTGACCGCGTTCCTGAACCGGCCGCCCTCCTCCGCGTGCAGGGCCGCGTAGCGGAGGTCGGCGGGGTCGGCGCCGAGCACCGCGTCGAGGAAGCGCGGCGCCGGGTGCTCCGCGTCGCCGCGGTAGTTGTCGGGGACGCACTGCACGGTGGGGCCCAGTTCGGCCGTCTCCAGGAAGCCGCCCTCGGTGCGGGCGTGCGCCAGCAGATGCGGCACCCCGTCGAAGCGGCCGGCCAGGAAGGCCGTCACGCCGGTGCCGACCGGCTCGAACAACGGCTGGGTCCAGCCCGGCACTTCGCGGTTGGCGGCCTCCGCGCGGACGGCCACCACCCGGAAGAACCGGCCGTCGGGGCGGTGGATGTCCGACGCGGTCCGCACCCATCCCTCGGTGCGGGCCAGCGGCACCGGCTCGGCCCGCACCTGGTGCCTGGCCTTCTCCGTGGTGACCCAGGAGAGGAGTTCGGTGTCGGAGGTGAGCGCCTCGGGGTCGGCCCGCAGGTGCGGCGCGCAGGCCAGTACGGTGCGCGCGTCCATGTTCACCACGTTGTCCCGGAGCAGGAGTTCGCCGAGCTGGCCCAGGGTCAGCCAGCAGAAGTCCGGGTCGGGCGGTACGTCCTCGGTGGTCTCCACGATGACGTTCCGGTTGGCCTTGCGCAGGAACCACGAGCCGTGTTCGGACTGGAGGACGTCGGCGAGGACCCGGGACCGCCGGCCGCCGGTGAAGTACGTCAGGTACTTGACGGCCGCGCCGCCGTGCGCCTGGGTGAAGTTGCTGCGGGTGGCCTGGACGGTCGGCGAGAGCTGGACGAGTCCGGGGTTGCCCGGCTCCATCTTGGCCTGCATCAGGAAGTGCAGTACGCCGTCGAACTCCTTGGCCAGGATGCCGAGGATGCCGACCTCCGGCTGGTCGATGATCGGCTGCTGCCACTCCCGGGTGGCCGCTCCCTCGCCCGTGCGCACCCGCAGTCCGCGTACGGTGAAGAAGCGGCCGCTGCGGTGGGCGAGGTTGCCCGTGGCCCGGTCGAAGGACCAGCCCTCCAGGTCGTCGAAGGCGATCGGGCGGACCCGGAACGGGTGGGCCGCGGCGCGTTCGGCCAGCCAGCCGGCGAACTCCGCCGTGGCCATCCCGGCGCCGGAGCCGACGGCGCGCGCGGAACGCCTGAACCGCGCGGGCGAGTCGGTGTCCGCGCGCGGCCCGGGGACGCCGGTGCGGGTGCCGGCCGGTGCTCCGGTCCCGGTGGCGGTCTCGGTCAGATCACTCATGCCGGTGTCCCTTCCGGAAGGAGCCGTCGGCCTCCCGTGGCGCTCACCGTAGGAGCGGCGTCTGGAGATCCGGTCGTACGGTCCTCGGCCGCCGAAGGGCGGGCGTGCGGGGGCGAGTCGACGGATTCTCTAGGCGCCCGTGGGAGCGTCTCGGCTCACCGGCTGCCGCGGAGCCGACCGGGAGAAGAAGGCGCTGCCGCCACACCGGCACCACGCTGTCACCACCAGGAGGACGAGTGGTCATCGATCGCTGCCGCGTCTGCGGCAACCGCACGCTGCTGCCCGTGCTGGACCTCGGTCCACAGGCCCTGACGGGTGTCTTTCCCCGGTCACGCGAGGAGACCGTCCCCGTCGTGCCGCTCGAACTCGTGCAGTGCGCGCCGGACGGCTGCGGCCTCGTGCAGCTGCGGCACGTCGCCGACTTCGGCCTGATGTACGGCGAGGGCTACGGCTACCGCTCGGGCATCCGCCCCTTCATGATCCGCCACCTGGCGGGCAAGGTGGACGCCGTCATGAGGCTGGTCGCGCCCGGCCCGGGTGACCTGGTGGTGGACATCGGCAGCAACGACTCCACCCTGCTGCGGCAGTACCCGGCCGAAGGGCCAGATCTTGTGGGGGTGGACCCGGTCGGCGGGAAGTTCCGCCATCTGTACCCGCCGCGGGCGGAGTTGGTGACGTCGTTCTTCTCCAAGGACGCGTTCACCGAGCGGTTCGGCGCGCGCCGGGCCAAGGCCGTCACCTCGATCGCGATGTTCTACGACCTGCCGCGGCCCCTGGAGTTCATGCGGGACGTGCGCGACATCCTGGACGACGACGGGGTGTGGGTGACCGAGCAGAGCTATCTGCCGTCGATGCTGGAGGCCACCGCCTACGACGTGGTCTGCCACGAGCACCTGGCGTACTACAGCCTGCGGCAGATCGAGTGGATGGCAGGACAGGTCGGGCTGACCGTCATCAGGGCGGAGCTGACCGACGTGTACGGCGGCAGCCTGGACGTCACGCTCGCCAGGACCCCCACCAGGCACCGGGTGGACGAGGCGGGCCTGGCCGCGATCCGGGCCAGGGAGGCGGCGCTCGGGCTCGACGGTCCCGCTCCGTTCCTGCGGTTCGCGGAGCGCGCCGCGCGGTCCCGGGACACGCTGCGGGAGTTCCTCGACGACTCCCGCAAGGCGGGCCGGCTGACCGTCGGCTACGGCGCGTCGACCAAGGGCAACGTGATCCTCCAGTACTGCGGGCTGAGCCGGGACGACCTGGTGTGCGTCGGCGAGCCCAGCGAGGAGAAGGCCGGCTGCCTCACCCCGGGCACCGGGATACCGATCGTCTCCGAGGCGGAGGCCAAGGCGCTCGGGCCCGACCAGTTGCTGGTCCTGCCGTGGATCTACCGCGACGGATTCATCGAGCGGGAGCGGGAGTTCCTGGCCGGCGGGGGGAAGCTGGTCTTCCCGCTGCCCGCCCTCGACGTCGTCGACGGGCGGTGACCGGGATGCGGACCCGCGCGCTCGCCGTGACGGGCGCCTTCTCGTTCACGCCCGAGGTGTACAGCGACGAGCGCGGCACCTTCGTCTCGCCGCTCCAGCACACCGCGTTCGTGGCCGCCGTCGGCCACGACCTCACCGTGGCGCAGACCAACCACAGCAGGTCGGCGCGCGGGGTGCTGCGCGGTATCCACTTCACGACGACCCCGCCGGGGCAGACCAAGTACGTGCACTGCGCGCGGGGGCGGGCGATGGACGTCGTGGTGGACATCCGGGTGGGCTCCCCGACCTTCGGCCGGTGGGACGTCGTCGAGCTGGACGCCCGCTCCTTCCGGGCCACCTACCTCCCGGTGGGCGTCGGGCACGCCTTCCTCGCCCTGGAGGACGACACCGTGATGTCCTACCTGGTCAGCACGGAGTACCGGGCCGAACGCGAGCTGGCCGTCGACCCGTTCGACCCGGCGCTCGGCGTGGCCTGGCCCAAGGACACGGAGTTCGTCCTCTCCGGGCGGGACCGGGCCGCCCCCTCGCTGGCGCGGGCCGAGGCCGCGGGCGTGCTGCCCCGGTACGAGGAGTGCCTGGCCCTCGACGCGGGCGAGGCCGCCGTCGGCGCGGCGCGGGCCGACCGCGCCGACCGGCCGGCATGAGCGGGCCGACGGCGTCGGGTGCCGTGGCGGTCCTCGGCGGCACCGGCTGCGTGGGCCGCCACGTCTGCGCCGCGTTCGCGGCCCGGGGGCGCCGGGTGGTGGCGGTCGCCAGGCGGCCCTCGCCCGCGGTGGGCGCCCACCGGTTCGTGCCGCTGGACGCCGCCGGGTGCACGCCGGGTGAACTCGCCGCCGTGCTGGCCGCCGAGGGGGTCGGCACGGTCGTCAACGCGACCCTCGGCTGGGGCCGCACCGAGGCCGAGATGGGCCGCACCAACGTGGGGCTCGTGGAGCGGCTGCTCGACGCGCTGCGCGGCCTCGACGACCCGCCGCGCCTGGTGCAGCTGGGCACCATCCACGAGTACGGTCCCGTGCCGCACGGCACGCCGCTCGACGAGCGGGTGCCGCCCCGGCCGCAGACCCTGTACGCGCGGGCCAAACTCACCGCCTCGCGCTCGGTGCTGGCCGCGGTCGGCGCCGAGGGCCTGGACGCCGTGGTGCTGCGGGTGACGAACACGATCGGCCCGTACCCGGCCCCCGACAGCCTCTTCGGCTCGCTCGCCGCCCGGCTGCGCGACGACACGGAGGGCGCCGGGGTCGAAGTGGCGCTGGCCGACGCGCGACGGGACTACGTCGACGTCAGGGACGCCTCGTGGGCCGTCGTCCTGGCGGCGGAGAGCACGGCGGGCGACCCGCTGCTGAACATCGGCTCGGGCGCGGCGCGCCATCTGAGCGAGCTGGTCGACGCCCTGGTCAGAGCGGGAGGGCTGACGCCGGACGCGATCAGACGACGCCAGGGCGACGCGGCGGGACGCAGCGCGGGCGCCGACTGGATCCAGGTCGACCACACCCGCGCCCGCCGGCTGCTCGGCTGGCGTCCACGCCACGACGTCGACACGTCCATGCGCGACCTGTGGTCCACGGTCCGCGCGACGGCCCCGGCCCCGTCTTCCGGAGGGGACGGACGGCGGGGGTGACGGGACGGCGGTCCCTCCGCCCGGCCCCGGCCTGGCCACCCATCCCCGCGCCCCCGCTGCACGCGGACTCGAGCCCCGTTCGACAGGGGCGCGCGACCTTGGGGGACGGTCCGTCCGGAGCGTTCCGGGCGGTCGGAAAGGAGCTTGTATGAACTCGCCCCTCACCCCGTACCGGGTGCGCGTCCCCGAGGAACGCCTCGACGATCTGCGGCGGCGCCTCGCCCGCACCCGCTGGCCCGACGCCGAGACGGTCGACGACTGGTCGCAGGGGATGCCCCTCGCCTACGCGAAGGACCTCGCCGGGTACTGGGCGCGGCACTACGACTGGCGGGCGACCGAGGCCCGGCTGAACGCCGTCGAACAGTTCCGCACCGACGTCGACGGGGTGGCCGTCCACTTCCTGCACGCCCGCTCACCGCACCCGGGCGCCCTGCCGCTGCTGGTCAGCCACGGCTGGCCCGGCTCGGTCGTGGAGTTCCTCGACATCATCGGGCCGCTCACCGACCCGCCCGACCCGGCGGACGCCTTCCACGTCATCTGCCCGTCGCTGCCCGGACACGGCTTCAGCGGCAAACCGTCGGGCGACGGCTGGCCGGTGGAGCGGATCGCGGCCGCCTGGGCGACCCTGCCGGCCCGGCTCGGCTACCGGCGCTACGGCGCGCACGGCGTCGACTGGGGGTCGTTCGTCACCGCCGCCCTGGCCGAGACGGACCCCGAGGGACTGGCCGGCATCCATCTGACGATGCCGTTCGCGCGACCGCCCGAGGAGCAGGTCGCGCTGGACGGACGCGACCTGGCGGGGCTGGCCGCGATGAAGCGGTTCCAGCAGCAGGAGGGCGGCTACTCGGTGCTCCAGAGCACCCGCCCGCAGACCCTCGGGTACGCCCTGACCGACTCGCCCGCCGGGCAGTTGGCGTGGATGGCCGAGAAGTACTGGGCGTGGAGCGACCACGACGGCGACCTGGACAAGGCCATCCCCCGCGACCGGCTCCTCGACGCCGTCTCGGTGGGCTGGTTCCGCGCGACGGCGGCGTCCTCCGCCCGCATCTACTGGGAGAGCCAGAACCGGCTGGCCCTCGCCCCGGTCCGGGTACCGACCGCGGTCTCCAACTTCCCGAAGGACGGCCGGATGCCGCGCCCGTGGATCGCGGCCAGGTTCACCGATCTGCGCCGCTGGACGGACCACCCGGCCGGCGGCCACTTCCCGGCCCTCGAACAGGGCGACGCGCTCGTCGAGGAGCTGCGCGCCTTCTTCCGCACCCTGCGTTGACGCCATGCCATCAGGAGGGAAACACCCGTGACGACTTCGACCGAGACCGAGGCCGGCCCCGCGCCGGACGACAAGACCTTCCCCTACCAGCGCAAGTGCCCCTTCAGCGCGCCACCCGAGTACGCCGCGATGACCGAACGGGACGTCTCCCAGGTCGAGCTGCGCGGCTCGGGGCTGCGGATCTGGGCGGTCACCGGATACGAGACGATCAGGCAGCTCCTCACCGACCCGCGGGTGAGCGCCTCCCGCAAGCACGCGAACTTCCCGTTCTACTTCGTCGCCCCGCCCGAGTACCGCACCGAGACGTCCTTCATCGGCTACGACGGCGACGCGCACGTCCGCACCCGCCGCAAGGCCGCGCTCACCTTCACCCACCGCCAGGTGCAGCGGCTGCGGCCGCGCGTCGAGGAGATCGTCGACACCCACCTCGACGCCATGCTGGCGCTGACACCGCCGGTGGACATGCACCGGGTCTTCTCGCTCGCCGTCCCGATGACCGTGATCTGTGAACTCCTCGGCATCCCGCAGGACCGGCACGACTTCTTCATCAAGCACGGCACGGCCCTGCTCGGCGGGCACAGCAGCACCGAGGAACGGCAGGCGGCGATCCTGGAGGTCAACGCGTACATCAGCGACCTGATCCTGGCCAAGCGCCGGGAGCCGGGTGAGGACCTGCTCAGCCGGGCCATGGCGGACTACGAGGCGTCGGGCGAGGAGTACACGGACCGGGACCTGTTCAACATGGTCAGGCTGCTGATGAACGGCGGGCACGAGACCACCGCGAGCCAGATCTCGCTGGGCACCGCCTGCCTCCTGGAACACCCCGACCAGCTGGAGCTGCTGCGCTCCGATCCCACGCTGGTGAAGCCCGCCGTCGAGGAACTCATCAGGTTCGCCACCATCGGCGACACCGCCGTGCCCCGGGTGGCCCTCGCCGACATCGAGGTCGGCGGCACCCTGATCCGGAAGGGCGACGGCATCCTCTGCCTGGGGCTCGCCGCCAACCGGGACCCCGAGGTCTTCCCCGACCCCGACCGGCTCGACATCACCCGGGGCAGCCGCAAGCACCTCGGCTTCGGCCACGGGGTGCACCACTGCATCGGCGCCGACCTGGCCCGTCTGGAGCTGGAGATCGTGTGGAGCAAGCTGTTCCAGCGCATCCCGACGCTGCGGCTCGCCAAGCCCTTCGCCAGCATCCCGCGCAAGGAGGGCGCGGTCATCTACAGCCTGTGGGAGCTGCCGGTCACCTGGTGAACGCGTCCGATCGTACGGACGGCTCCGCCCCGAGGCCGCCTCGGGACGGAGCCGTCCGCGCGCTTCAGAGGGCGTCGGCGGGAATGTCGGGGCGGGCCGCCGCACCCCGGCAGGTGGTGTCCTCGGCGGGCAGCACCCCGTCCACCAGGTACCGGTGCACGACCTCGTCGACGCGCGGGTTGGCGCCGAGCACGTAGATCTCGTGCTCCCCCGAGTCCGTGACGGTCAGCAGCCGGTGGCCCAGCAGCTCCGCCATGGCGACGCCGCCCGCGTAGTGGTCCATCGGGTCGCCGTCGGCCTGCACGACCAGGCCCCGCGGATAGCCGTCGCGGCGCAGCACGGTCGGCGGCTCGGCCGGCTCGAAGGTGCGGAACGCCCCGACCCACGGCTGCGCCCGCAGCACCCCGTAGCCGTAGGGGAACCGCTTGCGGAAGTCCCGCATGTCGGTGTAGTAGACCTCCAGGTCGGCGGGCCACTCGTGCTCCAGGGTCACCGCCTCGAGGACGCCGATGCGGCGGGTGCCCTCGCTGTCCGCGGGCCGCCAGGTGCTCTGCTCGGCGAGCAGTTCCTCGCAGGCCCGCGGTCCCGCGCCGCCGGGCGCCGCGACGGCCAGCAACGCGCCGACGACCCGGGCGAGTTCGGCCCAGCGGGCGCGGTCGGCCGAGCGGGTGCCGACCGCGCCGTCGAGGAGGGTGCGCAGCCGGACGCCGCCCGGCTGGTCCTCCAGCAGGGCGGCGGCCCGCTCGACGGCCGTGAGGACCTGGCCCCGGCCGCGGCCGAGGCCGAAGACGGTGTGCCGCTGCCCGGTCCAGCGGGCCCACTGATTGACGTTGCGGTGGACGGCGTCGCCCTGCCACAGGAACTGCTCGCGCCAGCTCCACCGGGGTCCGACGCAGGAGTCGAGCACGCTGCGGTCCAGGTGGGCCGGGAACATGCTGCCGTAGACGGCTCCGACGTAGGCGCCGTAGGCGTAGCCGACGAAGGTGATCCGGCTCTCGCCGAGGGCCCGGCGGATCAGGTCCATGTCCCGGGCGGTGTTGCGGGTGCTGATGTGCCGGCGCAGCGCTCCCCCGCCCCGCTCGCAGGCCAGTTCCCGCTGCCGCATGTCCTCCGCGAGCTGCGGGAACACCGCGTCGGGCGGCCGGGAGTCGAACGGCGCGGTGGGGGTGTGGACCTCGGCGTACAGCGGTGTCGAGGCGCCGGTGCCGCGCGGGTCGAAGCCGATCAGGTCGTAGACCTGGTGGAGCGCGGTCCGCGCGAACCGCGCCGGCAGGGACGTGCCGAGGCCGCCGTCGCCGCCCGGCCCGCCGTTGACGGCGAGCAGGACGCCCCGGCGGCGCGCGGGGTCGGCGGCGCGCAGCCTGCTGACGGCGAGCGTGACGCGGTCGCCCGCCGGGTCCGTGTGGTCGCGCGGCACGTCGAGGGTCGTGTACTCGGTGCCGGGGACGGCCGGGCGGTCGTCGAACGGCTGAGCCGACCAGCGCGGGCGCGGGGTGGGGAACTCACGGGGAACCCGCGCCGTACCGGTGCCGGGCCAGTTGGTTGCCACCTCATACCTCCCGTTCGGATCAGGATCTGCCCAGGGTCGCCGGTGCGGCTCGAACCACCCTGGAACAGCGGCGGGGCGGCGGGCCGGGTCCCGCCGGGCGCGACCGGGGCGACCGGGGCGACCGGGCGCTTCGAGGGCTGCTCCACCCCGCTCCCAGCGGCGGCCGTCACAGTGACCCGCGCAACCGGTCACCCGGGCTGCCACGAGGAGGGCACCATGGCCAAGATCACGTACAAGCATCCCGACGGCACCGAGACGGTCGTCGAGGTGACGGCCCCCAACACGGTGATGCGCGGCGCGAAACTCAACGGCGTCGAGGGCATCGTGGCCCAGTGCGGCGGGTCGGCCCAGTGCGGCACCTGCCACGTCTACGTCGACGAGGGCAACACGCTGCCGCTGCCCGAGATGCACGAGGCCGAGGACGACGTGCTGTACGGGACGGCGTCCGAGCGCCGGCCCACCAGCCGGCTCAGCTGCCAGCTGCCCGTCTCGGAGGCCATCGACGGGCTGGTCGTGCACCTCCCGCCGACCCAGACATGAGGGACACGGGACCGGTCGTCGTGGTGGGCGCCGGCCACGCCGCGCTGGAGACGGCGGCGGCCCTGCGGGCGGCGGGCCACTCCCGGCCGGTGATCCTCGTCGGCGCGGAGAGCGAGCCGCCGTACGCCCGACCGCCGCTGTCGAAGGGGTACTTGACCGGGCGGGTCGGGACCGAGGAGCTGTGGCTGCGGCCGGAGGGCTTCTTCGCCCGGCAGGACGTCACCGCGGTCCTCGGGGACCCGGTCGTCGAGATCGACCGCGACAGCGACCGGGTGCGGCTCGCGTCGGGCGGGCGGATCGCCTACGGCACGCTCGTCCTGGCCACCGGGGCGCGTCCGCGGCGGCTGAGCGTGCCGGGCGCGGACCTCGACGGCGTGTTCGCGCTGCGGAGCCTGCGGGACGCGCGGGAGCTGCGGCGGGCGCTCGGTGCCGGCGGGGACGTCCTGGTGGTGGGCGGGGGCTTCATCGGCCTGGAGGTGGCCTCCGCCGCGCGGGGTCTGGGGCTGCGGGTGACCGTGGTGGAGGCGGGCCCGCGGCTGATGGGCCGTGCGGTGACCGGGACGCTCTCCGCCCATCTGGCGGAGCTGCACCGGGCCGAGGGCACCCGCGTCCTGCTGGACCGGGAGCTGGTGGCGCTGCGCGGTGAGCGGGGCCGGGTCCGGGTCGCCGAGCTGAACGACGGCACCCGTCTGGCCGCCGACGTGGTGGTGGTCGGCATCGGGGTGCTGCCGAACACCGGGCTCGCGGCGCAGGCGGGCCTGACCACGGGCAACGGCGTCGTGGTGGACCGGTGGCTGCGCACCGGGGACCGCAACGTCTACGCCATCGGGGACTGCGCGCGCTTCCCCACCCCGCACGCGGCACGGCCGGTGCGGCTCGAATCGGTGCAGAACGCCACCGAGCAGGCCGCCTGTGTGGCCGCCGCGCTCACCGGGACGCGCCGGCCCTACACCGCCGTGCCCTGGTTCTGGACCGAGCAGTGCGGGGTGCGGGTGCAGATGGCCGGCCTCACCGGGCAGCACGACCGCGAGGTCGTCGCCGGTTCACCGGCCGAGGGGCGGTTCACCGTGTTCTGCTTCCGCGCCGGGCGCCTGGTGGGCGCCGAGTCGGTGAACCGGTCGGCCGACCACCTGATCACCCGCAGGCTGCTGGCCGCGGGCGGAGCGGGCCCGGCCCCCGACGACGTCGCCCGCCCCGGCTTCGACCTGCGGCGGCACCTGTCACCGTCCGCCTGAGACGAGGGCGTTGTCGAACCTGACGGTCGGCGGGGTGCCGTCCTCGGCCAGGAACGCGGCCAGCCGCCCCGCCTCCCGGGTCACCTCGTCGAGGTCACCGCCGGGCAGTTCACGGAACGGGGAGACCAGCAACTGGCCTTCCCGGTGCGCCCAGACACCGCTGACGAAGCCGTCGACGAGGAACGTCGGCCGTACCGTCGCCTGTCCGGGGCAGACCAGCTTGCGGTGCGCGTCGGCGATCACCCGGCCGCGGTCGGCGTGGCCGAGGAGCAGGTTGTCGAAGGCGGGCAGGAACCGTACCGGCGCCGGGAGTTCGGGGTCTGCGGGCTCGGCCTCCGGCAGGTCGAACAGCTCCCTGCCGTGCTCGTCGCGGTGGACCCGCAGCCGGGGCCGCAGCTCCTCGACGACCTCCCGCAGCCGGGTCAGCCCCGACCACGCCTGGACGTCCTTCACGTCGGCGGGCCCGAACGCGGCCAGGTACCGCGTCACCAACGTGGCCACCGACGGCGCCTGTTCGAGGTCGCGCCCGATCCAGTCCTCCGCGAGCGCGCACGGCACGGGACCGCGCCGCCCCCACAGTCCGCTGGGCGGCGGGTGCACCATCGCCACCAGGAAGTGCGCCGAGACGGCGAGGGGGCCCGGCCGCCGGTCGGGGAAGTGCTCCGCGAGCAGCACGCCCAACTCCCGCCTGGTCAGGGTCTTTCCGGCCAGCGTCCGGCGGGCCACGGCCGCGAGTTCGGCGAGGTCGACGCCGTCGATCTCGCGCCGCAGGCCGGCCATCGGGGCGCGGTCGAGGCGGGGTTGGAGCAGCGGGCGCAGCCAGCGGAAGTCGTCGGCGAGCGCGAGGTGCTGGGTGGTGCGCAGATGGGCGCCGCGCACGATCCGGCGCTCGCGCAGCGACGTCGACAGCGCGTCGTGCCGGAAGCCGGTCACCCGCGTCCACAGGCCCACGTAGGGCGCGTCGGGTTCCTGCCCCTGCATCGCGACCAGCCGTCCGACCACGTCGGCGACCGGCCAGGTCACCCGGTCGAGGAGCAACTGGCGTTGCAGCAGGGTCCGGTTGAGGGTGCGCGTGGAGAGCGACGGCATGCGGTTCATTATCCCCGTCGAGCCGCCGGCGCGGGGCGAGCCGGTGCGTCGGCATCGGCCGTCTTGCCCCCTCCCGGGCCGCCCGCGCGCGGGCCTGCCGGTGCGTCAACATCCGCCGCCCCGCCCCCCCTCCCGAGCCGCCCGCGCACGGACCTGCCGGTGCGTCAACATCCGCCGCCTCGCCCCCTCCCGCGCCGCCCGCGCGCGGACCTGCCGGTGCGTCGGCATCCGCCGCCCCGCCCCCTCCCGGGCCGCCCGCGCGCGGGCCTGCCGGTGGGCGGACGGCGGGTGAGCAGGGCGCGAGCGGGGGTCGAGCGGCGCCGCCTACGGTCTCGGACTGGGCGCCTGCCGCGCCTGTGTGCCCATCGCCGTTCGGACCCCCCTGGAGCTGTCATGACCGAGGGCCTGGTAGCCGATCTCACCGGAGCGGACCCGAGTTACACCGCCGACCCCTATCCGCTCTTCGCCGAGCTGCGCGCGCGGGGTCCGGTGCACCGGGCCCGCGTCCTTGACGGGCGTGACTGCTGGCTGATCACCGACTACGAGGCGGCGCGGGCCGCCTTCGCCGATCCCCGGCTGAGCAACGACATCCGCCATCTCAAGGCCTGGGAGAACCTCGGCCGCAATGTGGTGGGCAAGACCCTGATGCAGGTGGACCCGCCGGACCACACCCGGCTGCGGAAGTTCATCGCGCGGGAGTTCACGCTGCGCCGGGTGCGGTCGATGCGCCCTCGGGTGGAGCGGATCGCGCACGACCTGCTCGACGCGCTGCCCGCCGCGGGCGAGGTGGACCTGGTGGAGTCGTACGCGCTGCCGCTGCCGATGTCCGTCATCTGCGAACTGCTGGGCGTCCCCGAGGGGGACCGCTCCGACTTCCACCAGTGGTCGAGCGACCTGTCGGCGCCGCCGACCCCCGAGCGGGGCGACGCGGCGCAGGAGGCGATGGGCGCCTACCTGTACGCGCTGGTGGAGACCAAGCGGAAGGAGGGCGGCGAGGATCTCCTCGGCGCGATGGCGCGGGCCGTGCAGGACGACGGCGACCGGCTCTCCCCCGAGGAACTCCTCGGGATGGCGTTCCTGCTGCTGGTCGGCGGGCACGAGTCCACCGCCAACGTCATCTCCAGCGGGGCGCTCGCCCTGCTGCGCAACCCTGACCAGCTCGCCCTGCTGCGGTCCGACTGGTCGCTCCTCGACACGGCCGTGGAGGAGGTCCTGCGGTTCGACGGTCCCGTGGAGGTGTCCGCGTACCGGTACACGACCGAGCCGGTGCGGGTGGGCGACACCGAGATCCCGGCGGGCGAGGTGGTGCTGATCGGCATGGCGGCCGTCGGGCGGGACGCCAGGCAGTTCCCCGACGCGGAGCGGTTCAGTCTGGAGCGCGAGGTGCGTGAGGTGCGCGCCCATCTCGCCTTCGGGCACGGCGTCCACCACTGCGTCGGCGCCCCGCTGGCCCGGATGGAGAGCGCCATCGCGCTGCGGGCCCTGCTCGAACGGTGCCCGGATCTGGCGCTCGCGGTGCCGTACGAGGACCTCACCTGGAAGCCGCCGACGTTCCAACTGCGCGGGCTCGCGCAGCTGCCGGTGCGCTTCACGCGGGCCGGCCGGGCGTAGCGGCCGGTGTCGGACAGCTCGGCGGGGCGGCCGCCGTCCCGCGTTCCGCTGACCCCGGTCGGCACCTGGACGGCCCGGGTGCGCAGGCCGGGAGGCAACTCGGTCGGCTCGTTCCGCTTCACCGCCTGGGGGCACGCGCTGCTCACGGTGGGCGGGGTGGGGGCGGGGCGCTGGTCGTCGCTCGGGCCGGGCGGCTTCCTGTTCCGGATCACGGAGCCGGTCCTCGACGCCGACGGGCGGTGCGCCGGGTGGGTGGACATCGAGCAGCACGCGCGTCAGCGCGGCGGGTTCTTCACCAGCCGGGGCACCTCCCGGGTCTACGACGCCGACGGCCGGCTGACCCGGGCGGTGCCGGTCGCGGTGGAGGCGACCCGGGTCGGGGACTGAACACGGCGGAGGCGGGACTGGAGACGGCGGAGGCGACGAGACGGTGGCGGGTGCCCGAGGGGGGCGCCCGCCACCGTCGTCGTGCCGTCAGTCGCCGACGCGGACGCTGACGTTGCCCCGGTAGCGGCCGTCCAGGAGCGCGAGCATCGCCTCGGGGGCGCGCGGGAGGCCGCCCTCGACGACGGTGTGCGGGAAGACGAACCGGCCCTCGTGGTACCAGCGCGCGAAGTGCTCGTACCAGGCGCTGATCTGCTCGGGCAGGTGGTAGCAGGCGAACGGCCTGATCTCCAGGTGCCGGGTGATGGCGCGCATCAGGTCGAGCCTGGGGTGCCCGGCCGAGGCGTCGCCGATCTGTCCCGCCAGCGCCCCGCACAGGGCGAAGCGGGCGTGCGGGGAGGCGACCTGGACGGCGGCCTCGAACTGCTCGCCGCCGACGTTGTCGAAGAACACGTCGATGCCGTCGGGGGCGAGGTCGCGCAGCCGGTCGACGACGGGCCCGTCGTGGTAGTCGAACGCGGCGTCGTAGCCGAGTTCGTCGACGAGGTAGGCGGCCTTCTCCTTGCTGCCCGCGCTGCCGATGACCCGGGCTGCCCCCCGGCACCTGGCGATCTGCCCGGCGAGCGACCCGACCCCGCCCGCCGCCCCGGAGACGTAGACGACGTCGCCCGCGCCCACCCGGGCGATGTCGGCCATCCCGTAGTAGGCGGTGGGGCCCTGGCTCAGGAAGTACACCGGGCTCGGGAAGAGGTCGGGCGCCAGCTTGACGTACCGGTCCGCGGGTCCTGACGAGTACTCCGACCAGCCGCTCATCGACTGGACCAGGTCGCCCGCGGCCAGTTCGGCGGAGGCGGAGCGCACCACGGTGCCGAGGGCGGCGCCGCCGAGGCGCTCGCCGGGCAGGAACGGCGGCACCGGCAGCGGGCAGCCGGGCCGCATGAGGTCGGCGTAGGCCGCCGCGAGGGACAGATGGTCCGTGCGGACCAGCACCTCTCCGTCCGCCGGGTCGGGGACGGGCGTCTCGACGACCTCGAAGTGGTCGAGGGTCAGCGCGCCCTCCAGTGGTTTCGTGAGCCGGACCTCCCGGGCCCTCGTCGGTGTCCGCCGGCTGTTGTCGGTGCTCATGGTTCTCCTTCCGTGGTGCGCGATGGCAGGGGTGGACGGTGGTGGCGTGGACGGTGGTTCAGCGGACCGGTGAGGTGTCGCCCGCTGCGGCGCCGGTCAGCGGGCCGCCGGCCCGGCGGTGCCCGGGGCCGCGCGGCAGCGCGCAGGTCAGGGCGAGGACCCCCAGCAGGAGGCAGGCCAGCCAGCGCAGGGTGTGGGAGAAGGCCGCCGGGACCGGGTGGCCGGTGTCCAGCAGCCGCAGGAAGGCCAGCGGGACCAGGCAGATGCCGAGCGCGGTGCCCAGTTGGTACGTCGTGTTGCCGAGCCCGGCCGCGGCGTGCCGGTGCTCGGGCGGCACCTCCGTCAGCAGCAGCGTCGACAGCGGGGCGACCGTCAGCCCCATGCCGGTGCCGAGCAGGATCAGCGCGGGCAGGATCTGCCAGACCTGGATGTCGGTGCCGAGGGCCCGCGTCTGCCAGCCGTACAGCAGCGCCCCGGTGAGCTGCGTGAGCGCTCCCGCCTGGAGGACGGTGCGCCCGTACCGGGGGAACAGGACGTCGCAGGAGAGCCCGGCGGCCACCGCGACCGCCGCGCCGAACAGGAGCATGCACAGCGCGGTCCGCAGCGGCGACCAGCCGAGCCCGACCTGGAGGTGGAAGCACCAGGCCAGGAGGTACAGGCCGCCCAGGACGCCGTGGACGAGTTCGATCCCGATGCCGACGGCGTAGCCGCGGACGGCGAAGAGGGACGGCACCACCAGCGATCCCGCGCCGCTGCGGCTCCTGGCCCGTTCGCGGCGCACGAAGAGGGCGACCAGGCCGGCGCCCGCCGCGATCGACAGCGGGACCCACACCGGCCAGCCCGCGCCGGGCCCGCGGCCCAGCGGGTAGAGGATCAGCAGCACCCCGGCGGCGGCGACGGCGGTCCCCGGCCAGTCGGGGGCGCCCGCCAGCGGGTCCCGCCGCTCGACGACGCACCGCCGGCCCAGCAGCAGGCACGCGACGCCGACCGGGACGTCGGCGAGGAACAGCGCGCGCCAGCCGAGGCCGAACAGGTCGCTCTCTAGCAGGAGCGCGCCCACCACCGGGCCCGCCAGCGCGCCGAGGCCGATCACCGTGCCGAAGACGGCGGTCGCCCGGCGCCGTCCGGCGGCCGGGGACAGCGCGTCGATGAGGTGCGGCACCTGCGGCACCATCAGCGCCGCCGCCGCGCCCTGCGCCACCCGCGCGGCCACCAGGGTCCCGGCGTCGGGCGCGAGCCCGCCGGCCGCCGAGGCGACGGTGAAGGCGCCGACGCCCAGGAGGAAGACCCGGCGGCGGCCGTGGACACCGCCCAGCCGGGCCCCTGGGACGAGCACGACGGCGAACGCGAGGGCGTAACCGCCCGCGATCCAGGGGAGCGTGCCGTAGGGCACGCCGAGGCCGGTCCTGATGGTCGGGAGAGCGACGGTGACCACGGTGAGGTCGACCAGGTCGAGCAGGGTGGCCGTCATCACCACGGCCAGGGCCGTCCGGCGGGTCCTCGCGGTCGCCCGCGTCGGCCGGGGTCTGGTGGCCGGTCCTGGGCGGAACGTGAACGTCATGGATTTCTCCCTGCTCACAGTGGTGTGGGAACCGCGTGAGCGACGCTAGGCGCCATGTAGGCCCGGACGTGTCCGCGTTGGCCGCCGCGGGACCGGCCGCGGGCGCGCCCGGCGTGCGGCCCGCCCGTGTCCCGGGACCGGTCGGGAGCCGGCCAGGAGCCGGTCAGGAGAGCCGGGCATCCGGCGTCAGGCGTCTTGGCCGGCCTGCCCCGCGCCCGTGTCCATGCCGCCGTCGACGGTGATGACCTGCCCGGTGACCAGCGACGCCGCCGGATCGGCCAGCCGGGTGATCCAGGGCGTGATGTCGTCGGTGTCCGCGACCCGGCCCAGCGGGACGGAGCCGGCCACCGCGTCGAACAGCCCCTCCACCTGACGGACCGTCATGCCGTTGGCGCGGTACGCCTCGGTGCGCACGAAGCCGGGGGCGACGGCGTTGACCCGGACCCCGTGGACGGCCAGCTCCGCCGCCCAGCTGCGGGTCAGGCTGTGCACGCCCGCCTTGCTCGCCGAGTACACCGAGCTGCCAGGCCCGGGGTTGTGACCGGCCCGGCTGGAGACCAGGACGATGGTCCCGCGCCGCGCGAGCAGCGCCGGCAGCAACTCCCCCGTGACCAGCAGCGGGCCGAGCAGATTGGTGTCGAGGACCTCCCGCACGGTGTCGGGGGCGAGGGCGGCGAGCGGGCTGAAGCGGAAGACACCCGCGTTGTGCACCAGGACGTCAAGGCCGTCGCCGCAGGCCCGCACCTCGTCGGCGAGGGCCCGCGCGCCGGTCCCGGTGGCCACGTCGGCGACCACCGGGACGATCGCGGGGTGCTCGGCCGCGACCTCCTCCAGGCGTTCCTTGCGCCGGCCGCAGACGACGACGGTGGCGGCGCCCTGTTCGGCGAAGGCCAGCGCGGTGGCCCTGCCGATGCCGGTGCCCGCGCCGGTGACGACGACGGTACGGCCCGCGAACGTTGGATCGGGCATGGTTGTCCCCTTCACGGCGGTCGTCCTGGAGCGGCCCGGCGGCTCGCCGTGCCGCCACCGGCCGCGGTCGGTCGGACGGCCAGCGTGGGCGAACGCGGTTGTGCTGCCCTGGACCTCGGGTGGACCTGCCGGGGCCCTTCCTAGGACCTCGGGTGACTTGCCGGGGCCGGTGCCTCGGGCCTCAAGAGGTCCTCCGGGGCTGTCCGGGCCGGGCCTCGGGTGGACTTGCCGGGGCCGGGGCCGGGGCCTCGGGCCTCAAGACGTCCTCCGGGGCTGTCCGGGCCCCGGCACTGCCCCCGTTCGAGCCGCTGTTGACCGCTCTCGCGCAGCCTGGAGCCGACCGTGTCGCCGAGCGACGGAGCGTGTCATGTCGGCAATCCGTGATCACTCGCCTCCGGCAGCCGAGGCGCAGGCGGCCAGGCCGCCGCTGGCCGGGCTGCGCGTCCTGGAGCTGAACGGCATCGGCCCGGTGCCCTTCGCCTGCATGCTGCTGGCCGATCTGGGGGCCGAGGTGATCCGCGTCGACCGGGCCGACGGGGTCCGGCCCTACGCGCAGTGGCACAGCGTCCTCGACCGGGGCCGCCGTTCGATCGCGCTCGACCTGAAGAACCGTCAGGGGGTGCGGACCGCGCTGCGGCTGGCGCAGCGGTGCGATGTGCTCGTCGAGGGGTTCAGGCCCGGGGTGGCCGAGCGTCTCGGCATCGGGCCCCGCCAGTGCCACGCCCGCAATCCGGCCCTGGTGTACGCGCGGATGACCGGCTGGGGGCAGCGGGGTCCGCTGGCCCAGGCGCCGGGCCACGACATCAACTACATCGCGCTGACCGGCGCTCTGGACGCGATCGGCTCGGCCGGGGGCCCGCCGGTGCCGCCGGTGAACCTGCTCGGCGACTTCGCGGGCGGCGGGATGCTGCTGTTCGGCGGCATCCTCGCGGCCGTCCTCGACCAGCGGCGGACCGGGCGGGGCCGGGTGGTGGACACGGCCGTCGTGGACGGGACCGCGCTGCTGATGAGCATGGTCCTCGGCATGTCGGGCGCCGGGCAGTGGCATCCGGCGCGGGGCGGCAACCTGCTCGACGGCGGCGCCCCCTTCTACGGCGTGTACCGGTGCCAGGACGGGAGGTACGTCGCGGTCGGGGCCCTGGAGGACCGGTTCTACGCGGCGCTGGTCAAGGGGCTCGGGCTGGACCTGGCCCGGTTGCCCGACCGGTGGCGGCGCGCGGAGTGGGAGGCGCTGCGGTCGGTGTTCGCGGAGCGGTTCGCGCGGCGGACCCGGGACGGCTGGGCGGCGGCCTTCGCGGGCACGGACGCCTGTGTGACGCCGGTGCTGACCGTCGAGGAGGCCGCCAGGCACCCGCATCTGCGGGCCAGGGGCGCGTACGTGCAGGACGGTCCGCTGCTCCAGCCCGGCGCCGCGCCCCGGTTCGAGGGGGTCGGGCAGGGCCGGCCCGCGCCGCCCCCGGCGCCCGGCCAGCACACCCGTGAGGTGCTGACCGAACTGGGCTGCTCGGGGCCGGAGATCAGGCGGCTGCTGGCGTCCGGCGCGGCCCGCACCGGCTCCGCGCCGGACGACGCCGTGGCGGGGGACGTGACCAGCCGGTCTTGAGCGGGACGCGAGTCCCCGGCCGCAGGCTTTCGGGTCGCGGCGGGCACGATCCGGATCCGACCAGCGGTGGAGGACGGGCAGATGGCGGGACAGGACATCCAGCTCCATGACACGACCCTGCGGGACGGCGCGCGCCCTGCGGGCCGGGTGCTGCCGGTGGACGACAGGCTCGCCGTGGCCCGCTGTCTCGACGGCCTCGGGGTGGGCTTCATCGAGGGCGGGCGGCCGGGCGCGACGGCGGCGGACACCGAGTTCTTCCGCCGGGCGGCCGGTGAACTGCGCCTGACCGGTGCGGTGTTGGTGGCGCGCGGGGCGGCCCGTGCGCCCGGCGCCTCGGCCGCGACCGACCCGCGGGTGCGGGAGCTGCTCGCGGCCGGGACCCCGGTGGTGACCCTGGCGGCCGTGAGCGACTCGCGGCGGGTGGAGCGGGCGCGGGGGACGAACCTGGCGGAGAACCTCGCGGCCGTCGGCGGCACGGTGCGGCACCTGGTGCGGGCGGGGCGGCGGGTCCTCCTGGACGCGGAGCACTTCTTCGACGGCCACCGGGCCAACCGGGAGTACGCCCTGGAGGTCGTGCGCACCGCCGCGGAGGCCGGCGCGGAGACCGTCGTCCTGTGCGACGGCGCCGGCGGCCGGCCGCCCGACGAGGTGGGCGCGGTGGTGTCCGACACGCTGCACGGCACCGGGGTGGAGCTGGGCGTCCACTGCCGTGGCGGCGCGGGGCGCGCGGTCGCCGGCTCGGTGGCGGCGGTGGCCGCCGGGGCCCGGCAGGTGCGGGGCACGGTGTGCGGATACGGGCGGCGACGCGACGCGGACCTGTTGAGCGTGGCCGCGCAGCTGATCGTCACGCGCGGGGCGGCGGCGCTGCCGGGCGGGTCCGCCGTCCTGGGCGCGGCCGTCGCGGAGAGCGCCGGACGGGCCGTCGAGGTGGTGTCCTGGCAGGTCGGCGCGGACCCTGCGGGCGGTGGCCAGGACCGGTCGAGCGCCTCGGTCCTGCTGCGGGTGGACGGGGTGGCGACGGCGGCGACCGCGTCCGGCGGCGGGGCGGTGGAGGCGCTCGACCGTGCGGTGCACCGGGCGCTCGACCCGGTGCTGCCCGGGGTGCGGCGGCTGCGGCTCACCGGTCACCTGGCGCGGGTCCCGGCCGGTCACGCGGGGACAGCGGGGACGGCCAGGGTCGTCGCGTCGTTCGCGGACGGCGACGGGCGGCTGGACACCGTGGGGGTGGCCGCCGACACCGGCGCGGCCTTCCTGCGGGCGCTGCTGGAGGCCGTGCGCCGGCTGCCGGCGCGGGAGCGGCACGGCGACGGGCGGACGGCGGAGCGCCGGCCGGCCGCCGTCGCGTACGGACCCACCCTCACAGAGCCCACCCTCACAGGGACGGACTGACCATGCGTGTGGACGGCATCTTCGTACAGGCGACCGGAGTGCGGCTGCCCGCCAGGCTGCGGGTGGACGACGCGGTCGCGGCGGGCGCGTGCCCGCCCAGGACCGCGCAGACCACCGGCGTCGTGTCGGTGGCGTACTCGCCCGAGGAGTCGGCGGCGGAGATGGCGGTCGCGGCCGCCGCCCACGCCCTGGACCGGGCCGGGGCGCGGCCGGAGGACATCGATCTGATCCTGCACGCGGACACCTACCACCAGGGCCAGGACCTCTGGCCGGTGGCGTCGTACATCCAGCGCGAGACGCTGCGCAACTCCTGCCCCGCCCTGGAGATCCGGCAGATGTCCAACGGCGGTCTGACCGCCGTCGAGCTGGCCGCCGCGTATCTGAAGGCGGCGCCCGGCCGCCGTCAGGCCCTGCTGACCACCGCCGACCGGTTCTGCGAGCCCGGCATCGACCGCTGGCGCACCGACCCCGGCACGCCGTACGCCGACGGGGGCACCGCGCTGGTGCTCTCCCGGCACAGCGGGTTCGCCGCGCTCACCTCGCTCGCCCTGTTCGCCGACTCGGAGCTGGAGCCCCTGCACCGGGGCGACACCCCGTTCTCCCCGGCGCCCTTCACGAACGGCATGCCCGTCGACTTCGACGCGGCGAAACGGTCCTTCGTCGAACGGATGGGCATCTCGTACGCCGTCGCGCGCAGCGGCGCCGGACAGTACAGCGTCGTCAAGGAGGCGCTGTCGGACGCCGGGATGGAGCTGGCCGACGCCGCGTGGGTGATCCTCCCGCACTTCGGCCGCCGCAGGCTCCAGTCCATCTACTACCGGCCGTTCGGCATCGATCCGGACCGCACGCCGTGGGAGTGGGCCAGGACGGTGGGGCATCTGGGCGCGGGCGACCAGTTCGCGAGCCTCGACCGGCTCGTGGTGTCCGGCCGGGCGGTGCCCGGTGACCGCTGCGTCCTGATGTCGGTGGGCGCGGGGTACAGCTGGGGCTGCGCCGTCGTCGACATCCTCGACCGCCCGGCCTGGGCGGACGGCTGACGCCCGGTGCCGGGCCCGACAAGACCGAGGCCGCCGCGGCGGCCCTACCGAGAGGAAGTGTCCTGTGGTGCGGAGCAGCGCGGAACCCACGCATGTCACGGAGCACGGGGTCGCCATCGCGGCGCCGGCCGCGGACGTCTACCGTCTCGTCGCCGACGCGGCCGGCTGGCCCGACGTCTTCGGTCCGACGGTGCACTGCGAGGTGGAGAGCGGGACGGAGCGCCGGCAGGAGCTGCGGATCTGGGCGTTCGCGAACGGCCGGGTGCGCACCTGGGCGTCCCGGCGGATCCTCGACCCCGAGGCGCGGACGGTGACGTTCCGCCAGGTGGTGTCGGCGCCGCCGGTGGCGTCGATGGGCGGCACCTGGCGGATCGAGGAGACGGCGGGCGGCTGCCGGGTGACGCTGCTGCACGACTACCGAGCCGTCGACGACGACCCGGAGGGCGTGCGGCTGATCGAGAACGCGGTGGAGGCCAACAGCACCGCCGAACTGCACGCGTTGCGGACGACGGCCGAGCGGTTCGCGGAGTTCGCGCAGTCGAGGTTCACCTTCAGCACCCGGCAGGACATCCACGGCGACCCGCGGGCGGCCTTCGACTTCCTCGCCAGGGCCGAGCTGTGGCCGAGCCGGCTTCCGCACGTGGCCCGGCTCGATCTGCGCGAGGAGGAGCCCGGCGTGCAGCACATGACGATGGACACCTACGGCCCGGACGGTTCGGCGCACACCACGTCCTCGGTCCGGCTGTGCTTCCCGGAGCGGGGGCTGATCGTCTACAAGCAGACGACCCCGCCGCCGGTGATGAGCGGCCACACCGGGCGGTGGGTCGTGGAGGACGTCAGGGACGCGTCCGGCGCGCGGGTGGCGCGGGTCACCTCCTGGCACACGGTGGTGGTCGACCCGCAGGGCGTGCGCCGGGTACTGGGGCCGGGCACCGAGCCGGCCGAGGCGCGCGCGATGATCGAGCGGTCCCTCACCGCGAACAGCTCGGCGACCCTGCTCAGGGCGAAGCGGCACGTGGAGGGCGGGACGCCGTGACCGCGCGGGCGTGATTGCCGCGTGATCCCCGCGTGATCCCCCCGTGAGACCCAGACGCCCCGGGCGACCGGGGCGTCTCCGCGATGTCCAGACGGCGGGCCGGCCCGGGGCGGGGAGTCGGATCACGAGTCGGATCACGGCGGGTTCCCGCTCCCCCGGCGCGCGGCCCTGGGAGTGTTCCCGGGCCGCTTCCGGCTGCCGGACCCCGCGGGGGCGTCGGGCTGCCGTTCCCCGCGTGGTCAGGGGATCCAGCCCGCCTGCTCCGCGATCCGGACCGCGTCGACCCGGTTGCGGGCGTTGAGCTTGGTGACGATGGAGGTCAGGTAGTTCCGGACGGTCCCCTTGGTGAGGTAGAGCCGGCCGGCGATCTCACCGGCCTCGGCTCCCTGGGCCGCCAGCCTGAGCACCTCCAGTTCCCGTCTGGTCAGGGGGGTGTCCTGGACGTCCCACGCGGACAGGGCGAGTTCGGGGTCGATGGCGCGCTGGCCCGCCGCCACGGCGCGGATGGCCTGGGCGAGCCGGTGCGGGTCGGAGTCCTTCAGCAGGAATCCGGCGACCTTGGCGTCCAGCGCTCGGCGCAGGGTGCCCGAGCGGCCCATGCCGGTCATCATGATGGTCCGGCAGTGCGGGAGCTGTCTGTGGAGTTCCTTGGCGGCGCTCAGCCCGTCGATGCCGGGCAGCGAGATGTCGATGACGGCGACGTCGGGCCTGGCCCGCAGGGCGGTGGGCACAATGGCGTCGCCGCGTCCGACGGCCGCCACGACCTCCAGGTCGCTCTCCAGTTCAAGGAGGGCGACGAGGGCCTCACGGAGCATGGAGACGTCTTCGGCGATGAGGACTCTGACGGACAACGTGAACCTCCTCTCTCCCTCTCAGGAGGGCGGCCGACCTGAGCCGAGCGACACGGCGAGCGGGACCTCGCACACCAGGTGGAACCAGCCGTCGTCGACCATCGCGGTGTCGACGCGGCCTCCGACGACGTCGAACCGGCTGGCCAGGTTGTGCAGGCCGGTGCCGTCGGAGCGGCACGGCTCGGCCGGGGCGCGGGCCACTCCGTCGTTGGCCACCACGAGCCGCACCTTCTCCCGCTCGTCGGCCACCCGGATCGTGATGTGCCGGACGCAGGCGTGGCGCAGCGCGTTGGTCACGCCCTCGCGGACCGCGGTGGCCAGGACGGCGTCCACGGCCGGGGGCAGGCTGCCGCACCGGATGTCCACCCGCACGGCGACCCCGAGCGAGTCCAGGACGGAACGCGCCGAGGACGCCTCGCCCTCCAGGGACATGTCGCGGTAGCCGCGGGCGACCAGTCGTACGTCGGACAGGGCCTGCCGGGAGATGCCGAGGATCTCGTCGATCTCCTTGCGGGCCTGGTCGGGTCTGTTGGGCACCAGCCGGTAGATCAGCTCACTCTTCAGCGCGATCGACGACAGGCTGAAGCCGAGCAGGTCGTGCAGGTCCATGGAGAAGCGCAGCCGCTCGCTCACGACGGCGCTGCGGGCCGCCTCCGCGCGGGAGGCCCACGCCTCGGAGACCAGATGGGTCAGCCGGCAGAGGCCGAGGACGACGAGCCCGCCGAGACCCGAGACCAGGGCGAGCCCGACGGCGGGCAGCAGCGGCGAGTCGTGGGCCAGGGCGCGCAGGGGCAGCACCGCGACGACGACCGCGAAGGCGCCCCAGGCCCGAATTCCGGTGAGCAGAAGCAGTGCCGAACCGGCCAGCGGGCCGGTCAGACCGTTCCAACTCATTCCGCCGAACGCCACCGTGAAATAAGTGGCGGCCGCGACGAAAAAGAAGACGGAAACTCTGCTCGCCGGCTCCCATCGCTGATAGGAAAGAAATGGGAGAACGGCCTGGAAACCGAGCAGTATTACCGCGCACAAACCATAGACGACTGTCTCGCCCGTACCGCGAGAACGTTGGGCCACATCGGCCAGAACCAGCACACCATGGCTCAGCACCAAGGCAACGATCAGCGAGCGGGCTATCTGGAGAGCCACTCGTGTGAGGTCCGATCGTTTCGCGTTGCGAGAATCTCCACGACAAAGAGCATCCACCTGTCCCCCGTATACCTGAGATCCAATGCACTGTTGGTCACATTGCAAAAGCCACCGGCATATCGGAGCGATAATAACAGGACGTGGTTCCGGTACAACCGGTGCCTACGGTGTGATCACCGTCCGTGATTTACACCTGCACAAAACCAGCCTCCCCGGACACGGTGATCAATTCACCGGCGCTGCCCCTCGGATACCCGGGGGCCCTGGGCGCATGCCCGGCCGCGGGCCGCGGGACAGAACCACCCACTCCGCAATGATCCGAAACGTGGCTGGTTCGCGGCGGTGCGCCACTACCGGACGGCGCCCGGCACCGCCCTTCGGCCACCGCCCCGACGGCTGCTCCTTGTCTTGACAGACCGCGTGGACGGTGCTCCGGGCGGCGCCCCGGCACCTGTAGATTCTCGATGGGATTCTGTGACTCCTGGTAGTGCCGCCCTCACCCATTCGCTATGACATATTCACGACGCCGCTCGTGTCTGGCTCACTGTGCCCGCCCCGGCCCGAAGTGCGAGGCTCCACCACTGTCGTACCGGTGTACGAGGGGAGCGCAGATGGAAATCAAGGTGCTGGGTCCGCTGAGCGCACAGGAGAACGGGATCTCGGTGGTCCCGACCGCCGCCAAACCGCGGCAGATCCTCGCGGTGCTCGCCCTCCAGGCGGGCCATGTCGTCACGGTGTCCACGCTGATGGAGGAGATCTGGGGAGAGGCGGTGCCCCGCAGTGCCGCGACCACGTTGCAGACCTACATTCTCCAGTTGCGCCGCAGGATCGCCGCGGCGCTCCCCCGGGACGCGGCGCGCGGCGCCAAGGACGTCCTGGTCACCCGGCACGGCGGCTACCTGCTCGACATACCCCCGGGCGAGGTCGACGCCCACGAGTACGAGCGGTTCGCCGCGGCCGGCCGGGCCGCCCTCGACGCGCACGACGACCGCGCAGCCTCCGACCTGCTCGGCCGGGCCCTGGCCGTGTGGCGGGGTCCCGCGCTGGTCGACGTGCGGATCGGGAGGGTGCTTGAGCTTGAGGTGCTCCGCGTCGACCAGGGCCGGCTCGCGGTGCTCGAACGGCGCGTCGGCGCCGACCTGCGCCTGGCCAGGCACTGCGAACTCGTGCCCGAGCTGACCGTGCTGACGGCCCGCTACCCGATGCACGAGAACTTCTGCGCGCTGCTCATGCTGGCCGCCTACCGGTCGGGCAACGCCTGGCGGGCCCTTCAGGCGTTCCAGCAGCTGCGCGCCACCCTCGTCGAGGAGCTCGGCCTCGAACCGTCCGCCAGGCTCCAGCGGCTGCACCAGTCGATCCTGGTCGGCGATCCGGCCCTGGAGCTGGAGGTCGCGGCCCTCTGAGCTGGGCCGTCGCCCCGGCCGTGACCGGCCGTCCGCGCGCCGGGCTCCATGCCGGCACGAGCGTCCGTCGAGGCGGCCGCCGAACGATGAACCGGATCGCCACCGGCGTCCCGTCACGAGCGCGCCGCCGGCCGATTCAGCGGGCGGGACGCGTCGACAGCGACCCTGCGGCGTCTCGCACGCTGGCCCACCGGACCGGATCGACGAGAGAGGGACCTCCACAGTGACTGGCACAACTCCGCCCGGCCCGCGGACCCGCGGCAGCTCGGTCCGCACGGAAACGAGGTGAGGACCATGCGCAGAGTCGCCGTCACGGGCCTGGGCACGGTGGCCCCCGGAGGCATCGGGGTGAAGGAGTACTGGGAACTCCTCACCTCCGGCCGGTCCGCCACCCGCACCATCAGCTTCTTCGACCCGTCGCCCTTCCGCTCCCGGGTCGCGGCCGAGTGCGACTTCGACCCGGTGGCCGCGGGTCTGACCCCGCAGGAGATCCGACGCCTCGACCGGGCCGCCCAGTTCGCCGTGGTGAGCGCACGCGAGGCGCTCGCCGACAGCGGTCTCGACGTCGCCCGGCTGGCACCCGACCGGATCGGCACGTCGATCGGCAGCGCCGTGGGGTGCACCACGAGTCTGGAGCGCGAGTACGTCGTCGTCAGCGACGGCGGCCGGACGTGGAACGTCGACCACCGGTACGCGGTGCCCGAGCTGTACCGGCATTTCGTGCCCAACACGATGGCGGCCGAGGTCGCCTGGGTCGCGGGCGCCGAGGGTCCGGCCGCCGTGATCTCCACCGGCTGCACCTCGGGGCTCGACGCGGTCGGGCACGCGGTGGAGCTGATCAGGGAGGGGAGCGTCGACGTGATGATGGCGGGCGCCACCGAGGCCCCCATCTCCCCCATCACCTCCGCATGCTTCGACGCCATCCACGCCACCACCCCGCACAACGACGAACCGGAGCGCGCCTGCCGGCCCTTCGACCGCAGTCGCGGCGGACTGGTCCTCGGCGAGGGCGCCGCGGTCATGGTCCTGGAGGAGTGGGAGAGCGCCAGGCGGCGCGGGGCGCACATCTACGCCGAGATCGCCGGGTTCGCCGCCCGCTGCAACGCGTACCACATGACGGGCCTCAAGCCGGACGGACGCGAGATGGCCGAGGCCATCGACGCCGCCCTCCAGGAGGCCAGGCTGCCGCCCGACTCCATCGGCTACGTCAACGCCCACGGCTCCGGCACCAAGATGAACGACCGCCACGAGACAGGCGCGTTCAAGCGCAGCCTCGGCGACCACGCCTACGCGGTGCCGATCAGCTCCATCAAGTCGATGATCGGGCACTCGCTCGGCGCGATCGGCGCCCTGGAGGTCGTCGCCTGCGCCCTGGCGATCGAGCACGGGGTGCTGCCCCCGACCGCCAACCTGCACGAACCCGACCCCGAACTCGACCTCGACTACATCCCGTTGACCGCGCGCAGGCAGCAGGCCGACGTGGTGCTCAGCGTCGGCAGCGGCTTCGGCGGGTTCCAGAGCGCCATGCTCCTCACCGGACCCGAGGTGCGGTCATGACCCGCGCCGTCGTCACGGGCCTCGGGGTCGCGGCGCCCAACGGCCTCGGCACGGAGGCGTTCTGGAAGGCCACCCTCGCCGGACGCACCGGCCTCGCCCCGCTGACCCGCTTCGACGCCACCCAGTACCCGTCCGTGCTCGCCGGGGAGATCAAGGGGTTCGTCGCCGAGGACCACATCCCCAGCCGGCTGATGCCGCAGACCGACCACATGACCCGCATCGCCCTGGCCGCCGCCGACTGGGCGATCGGCGACGCGGGCGCCGACCTGCGGCGGCTGCCCGAGTACGGGATGGGCGTGGTCACCGCGGCCTCGGGCGGGGCCGTCGAGTTCGGCCAGCGGGAGCTGGAGAACCTGTGGAGCAAGGGCAAGGAACACGTCAGCGCGTACCAGTCCTTCGCCTGGTTCTACGCGGTCAACACCGGCCAGATCTCCATCCGGCACAAGATGCGCGGCCCCAGCGGGGTCCTGCTCACCGAACAGGCCGGGGGCATCGACGCCCTCGGCCACGCGCGGCGCCACATCCGCAAGGGCACCCCGCTCGTGGTGTCGGGCGGGGTGGACGCCGCGCTGTGCCCCTGGGGGTGGGTGCCGCAGATCGCCTCGGGGCTCATGAGCACCGCCCGCGACCCGGACCGCGCCTACCTGCCGTTCTCCGCCGACGCCCGCGGATACGTCGTCGGTGAGGGGGGCGCCGTCATCGTCGTCGAGGACGCCGCCTCGGCGCGGGAGCGGGGCGCGCCGCGCGTCTACGGGGAGATCGCCGGATACGCGGCGACGATGGACCCGGCGCCCGGCAGCGGCCGGCCCCCCGGGCTGCGGCGGGCGGCCGAGAACGCCCTCGCCGACGCCCGTCTCACCGCGCGGGACATCGACGTGGTCTTCGCCGACGGAGCGGGCGTCCTCGCGCTGGACCGCGCCGAAGCGGCCGCGATCAGCGGGCTGTTCGGGCCGCGCGGAGTGCCGGTGACCGTGCCCAAGACGATGACCGGCAGGCTCCTGGCGGGCGGCGCCGCCCTCGACGTCGCCACCGCGCTGCTCGCCCTGCGCGACGGGGTGATCCCGCCGACCGTCAACGTGCCGGACCCCGCGCCCGACTACGGCCTCGACCTGGTGACCGACAGACCCCGGGACACCGCGCCCCGGTCGGCCCTGGTGCTGGCCCGCGGCTACGGGGGCTTCAACGCGGCCCTGGTGCTGCGCCGAACCGACGACTGACCGTCCGACCCCGACGAGAGGACCCCGCCATGTCCACAGGCACCACGGTAACCCTGGCCGATCTCACCCGGATGCTGCGGGAGAGCGCGGGCGAGGAGGAGGGCGTCGACCTGGACGGGGACGTCCTGGACGTCTCCTTCGACGACCTCGGCTACGACTCCCTGGCCATGCTCGAGGTCATCGGCCAGGTCCAGCGCGAGTACGGCGTCCGGCTGCCGGACGAGACGGTCGCCGACGCGGACACCCCGCGCGCCCTGCTGGCGCTGATCAACGCGGGCGGCGACCTCCCCGGGGCCGGGTGAAGCGGCACCGCGCCACGCGACGGGAGGAGACCCGGATGCGCTCCACAGCTCGTACCGAACTGTCCCTGGCCACAGCGGAGTTGACGGTCCCTGAGACGGGCGGGGCGCACCGTCCGCAGGGTGACCTGCGGTTGGTCCGCACCGCGCTGGCCGCCCACGGCCTCGTCGACGCGCCGACGCGGGCGGCGGCCGTGGTGGTGGTGACCCGGGACGCCTCGCCGCCGGGCGGCACCGTCGTCGAGGGGGTCCCCGTCCGGACGGCGGTCTCCCCGCTCGGCGCCCTGGCCCTCGCGCACAGGACGCTCGCGGACGGCGCCGAGGACCTGGTGCTGGTGGTGAACCTGACCGGTGCGCCCGGCACGGTCCGGGTCACCCGGGTGACCCGGCGCGGGGCTCCCCGCGATCGGGAGCCGGCCGGGGCGCCGGCCGACGACACCTCGCGGCTGCTGCTCTGGTCGGGCCGCACCCCGGCGGACGCGGCCGGGACCCGGGACCGACTGCGCCCGGTGGCCCGCGAGTTGACCGACGACGTGTTCCGGGCGCTGCCCGCGGTGGTGCCCTGCGGTCCGGCGGCGGGGCCCGTCAGGGGCGCGGCCCTGTGCGCACGCGCGGACCCGGCCGCCGCCCTCGACGCCGCCGAGCAGGTCACGGCCGGCCGGCCCCGCCCGGTGGCCCTGCTCTTCCCCGGCCAGGGCTCGCAGCACACCGCGATGGCGGCCGGGCTCTACACGCGGGACCAGGTGTTCACCGAGGCCGTCGACACGGTCCTCGGACTGATGGGCGCCGAGGGCGCGGCCGTCCGCGCCGACTGGCTCAGCCCGCACGACCCGGTTGTCCCGGTCGACGACGTCCGGCGGGCGCAGCCGCTGCTGTTCGCCGTGGACTACGCGCTCGGCTCGATGGTCATGAGCTGGGGGGTCCGTCCGACGGCCCTGCTCGGGCACAGCGCGGGCGAACTGGTGGCGGCGGTCTTCGCCGGTGTGGTGTCCCTCGGGGACGCGGTCGCGATGATGCGGGCCCGCGTCCGGCACGCGCTGTCGGTGCCCGCCGGGGGGATGCTCGCGGTGGCCGCTTCGGCGGAGCGGTTGCGGCCCTACCTGGTCGGCGAGGTGGCCGTGGCCGCCGTCAACGCCCGGCTCCAGACGATGCTGGCCGGTCCGGCCGCCCCGCTGTCCGCCGTCGGGAAGCGGCTGCGGGACGACGGGTACACGGTGGTGGCGGTGCCGGCGACCAGCCCCTTCCACTCCCCCGCGATGGCACCGGCCTCGGCGGCCGTCGAGCGCGCGTACGCCGGCATCCGGTTCCGGCCCCCCGGCCTCGCGCTCTACTCCGGTTACACGGGCGGGCTGATGGGCGAACCGGAGGCGCTGAGCCCGCGGTTCTGGGCGCGGCAGATCACCGACACGGTGTACTTCGGACCGGCCCTCGACGAGTTGCTCGCCGCGGAGGACATGCTGCTGGTGGAGGCGGGGCCGCGGCAGACGCTGGCGTCGTTCACGCGCCGCCACCCGGCGGTGCGCAGCGGGGCGAGCGCGGTGGTCCCGATGCTTCCGGCCCGCCCGAGCGACCCGGCGGCGGACCGCAGGGCCGTGCTCGGCGCGGTGTCCCGGCTCTGGACCGAGGGCCACGACCTGGACACCACGGCGCTGGAGAACCTGTGGAGCGGCGGCCCGGGGAACCCGGCGCGCGGGCCGCTACCGGCGGCGGGACGACGACGATGATCAGTCGCGTCCTGCGCGCCGTGTCCCGGGCGATGATCGCGGCGGGCGGCATCTGGGTGTACGTCCCGGCCGTCCGCCCGCTCGACGCCCCGGCACCCGGCCACCCGGAGCGGCTCGGGCACGGCACACCGCTCACCGAGACGGAACGCGCCCTGGACCGCGCCCTGCGCGACGGACCCGACTGACGGACGCCCAGGCCAGGCCCGGCCCGGCGGACCGCCGGAAGCCGACCGCCGACCACCTGACGCCGACCGCCGGACGCCGGTGAAGCCGCGGCGGTCCCGACACCCGGCCGCCCGATCGCCACCGGACGCCACCGGACGCCACCGGACGCCACCGGACGCCACCGGACGCCGGCCGCACGGGCCTGCGCCCCCGCGGCCGGCGTCCGGTGGGCCGGGTCGGCCGCGCCTCAGTACGGGCCCTGGAACCCCGCCGCCACGTCCGCCAGCGCGGGCAGGTCGCCCGGGGCCTGGCCGCACAGTCGCAGGCAGGCCTCGACGACCCCGGCGGCGCCCGGGTGGAACGCCTCCTCCAGGGGCCAGGACACCGGGGCCGGGCTGTCCGGCAGGGTGAGGCGCCGTACCGGGGCGGTCAGGGCCTGCGGTATGTGCTCCGCGACCACCGCCGCGACCTCCGCGCTGAATCCGTAGCGGGCCCAGCTGGTGTCGGCCACGACCAGCCGGCCGGTCCTGGCCACCGACTCGCAGATGATCCGGTCGTCGAGGGGGCGCAGGGTGCGCACGTCGACGACCTCCACGCTGATGCCCCGTCCGGCCAGTTGCTCGGCGGCGCGTTCCGCCTCGTGCACCATCAGGGAGGTCGCGACCACGGTGACGTCGTCGCCCCTGCGGGCGATCCTGCCGACCCCGAAGTCGATCGGGGTGGCCTCCTCGGGCACCTCCCCGGTGAGCGGGTACAGGTTGCGGTTCTCCACCAGCACGACGGGGGTCTCCCCGGTCAGCGCCCGCACCAGCAGCCCCTTGGCGTCCGCGGGTGACGCGGGCGCCGCCACGTGCAGGCCCGCGTAGTGGGCGAAGGTGGCGTGCGGGCTCTGCGAGTGCGTCGCGCCCTGCCCCCAGCCCCGCCCGACGACCCCGCGGGTGACGACGGGCACCCCGCCCTTGTCGCCGCCGTACATGTAGCGCCACTTGGCGGCCAGGTTCACCAGCGGGTCGAGCGCGAGGAACATGAAGTCGGCGCGGGTGTGCACCAGCAGCGGGCGCAGTCCGGCCGCCGCCGCGCCGATCGCGAACCCCGCCATGGCGTTCTCGGAGTTGGGCACGTCGATGACGCGGCCGGCGCCGAACCGCGCGTACGCCTCCTTCGTGGTGCCGAAGGTGCCCTTGATGTCGTCGACGCCCTCTCCCGCGACGAAGATGCTGTCGTCCGCCGCCATGCACTGCACGGTGGCCTCACTGATCGCCTGCCCATAGGTGAGAGTGCGCACGGGTCCTGGTCCTCCTCGTCGAGTGCACCCGGTCAGCGGGGCACGGGCTGGTAGGCGCCGTCGAGCAGGGCCTCGACGTCGGGGAACGGCTGCTGCCTGGCGTGGGCGACCGCGTCGCGGATCTCCTCGCGGCACCGCTCGCGCCAGTCGGCGACGGTCCGGTCGATGCCGGGGTCCCGTTCGCGCAGGGCGTCGGCCGCCCGCGCGATCGGGCAGCGGGCGATCCACGCCTCGGTCTCCTCGACCGGCCGGTACCCCTGGCCGTGACCGTGGTCGTGGCCGGGACCGACGTGTTCGCGCCAGCGGTAGGTCGCCAGTTCGAGCAGATAGGGTCCGCCGCCGTCGCGGCAGTGCCGCAGCGCCGTCAGGGCCGCGTCGTGGACGGCGAACACGTCGTTGCCGTCGACCTGGACGGCGGTCACCCCCGCGGCCTCGGCCCGGTCCCGGATCGTCGGGCCCGCGGGCTGCCTCGCGGCGAGCGGGGAGGAGATGGAGTAGAGGTTGTTCTCGCAGACGAAGACGACCGGGGCGCGCCGCACCGCCGCCAGGTTGAGGGACTCGGCGAAGACGCCCTCCTCGGTCGCGCCGTCGCCGAAGAAGGTGACCGCGACCCGCGACCCGCCCTGGCGGGCGAAGGCCCAGGCGGTGCCGACCGCCACCGGGATCATCTCGCCGAGGATGGCCGCGGAGCCCGCGAAGCCCGCCGTCCGGTCGACGAGGTGGATGGAGCCGCCCCGGCCGTGCGCGCAGCCGGACTGCCGGCCGTACAGCTCGGCGACCATGGCCGTGAGGTCACCGCCCTTGGCGAGGTAGGGGGCGTGGGAGCGGTGGGCGGTGTAGACCCAGTCGCCGGGCCGGGTGGCCGCGCAGACGCCGACCGCGGTCGCCTCCTGGCCGATCGAGAAGTGGGTGGGGGTACGCATCTCCTGCTCGTCGCGGTAGTGGTCGGCGAGTGTCTCCTCGACGACGCGGATGCGCACCATGTCTCGGAGCAACCGGGCAGGGCCGGACGTCATTCGAGCCTCCTCGCAGCCAGTTCCGGGGCGCCGGGCCCGCGAACGGTGCCGAGCTGCCGGACGGCGCCCCTCCTCGGAGCCCTATCGTCGGAGCGTGCCCTAGAGGACTGGTGAAGCCCGCCTCGACACCCGGGGCGGGCGCGGTGCCGAACGGCCCCTGGGGCAACGGGAGTCGAGCCCCGTTCCAGAGGCAGCCGAGCCAGGTGCGGTGCGGTGGACTCCTCCGTGTGGACCGGTGACGAGGTGTTCGACGGACCGGAACGGCCGTCGAAACGGACCGGTGACCACCGCGCGGGGCCGCCGCTCGCGGCAGGCCCGCCGGCCGGACCGCTCGTCCTGACCCGCACCCGACGTCCGAAGGGGCACGCGCGTATGAAGGGCATCATTCTCGCCGGCGGGACCGGGACCCGGCTGCACCCGATCACCATCGGGACGTCGAAGCAGCTTCTTCCCGTGGGCGACAAGCCGATGATCTACTACCCGCTCTCGGTGCTCATGCTCGCGGGCGTCCGGGACATCCTCCTCATCACCAACCCCGCCGACACCGCGCGCTTCACGGCGCTCCTCGGTGACGGCTCCCACCTCGGGCTGCGGCTCACCTACGCGGAGCAGGACACCCCGCGGGGCATCGCCGACGCGATCCTGATCGGCGCCGAGCACATCGGGGACGGCCCGGTGGCGCTCATCCTCGGCGACAACATCTTCCACGGCACCAGCTTCTCGGAGACCCTCGCGGCGAACGCGAGGGACGTCAGGGGCTGTGTGCTGTTCGGCTACCCGGTCAACGACCCGCAGCGCTACGGCGTCGGGGAGACCGACGCGGACGGCGTCCTCGTCGGCCTCCAGGAGAAACCGGAGCGTCCGCGCTCCAACCGCGCGATCACCGGCCTCTATCTGTACGACAACGACGTGGTCGACATCGCGAAGAACCTGCGGCCCTCGGCGCGCGGCGAGCTGGAGATCACCGATGTGAACCGGGTCTACCTGGAGCGGGGCCTGGCCCGGCTGGTCGACCTGGGCCGGGGCTTCGCCTGGCTGGACACCGGGACACCGGAGTCGCTGCTCCAGGCCGGCCAGTACGTGCGGACGCTGGAGGAGCGCCAGGGCGTGCGGATCGCCTGCCTGGAGGAGATCGCGCTGCGGCTCGGCCTCATCGACGCCGACGCCTGTCACCGGCTGGGGTCGCGGATGGCCGCCTCGGGCTACGGCCAGTACGTCATCTCCATCGCCGCCGAACTCCGCTGAGCCACAAAGGGGGTTGAGCGGGCGTGCGGGCGGGCCCGCGCCGGACGTCGTCCGCGGCGCGGGCCCGCCCGGCGGCCTCGGCTCAGCCGACCGGGGCGTCGAGTGCGGCGGCGCGGTGGGCGAGCGGCTCCCACCAGTCGCGGTGGTCCCGGTACCAGCGGACGGTGTCGGCGAGCCCGCGCGCGAAGTCCACCCGGGGCGCGAAGCCCAGCTCCTCGCGGATGCGGGTGCCGTCCAGGGAGTAGCGGCGGTCGTGTCCCGGGCGGTCCGCGACCCGCTCCACCCGGTCCCAGCCGACACCGAGTTCGGCGAGCACCCGCTCGGTCAGCGCGCGGTTGGTCAGCTCCGTACCGCCGCCGACGTTGTAGGTCCGGCCGGCCCGGCCCGACTCCAGGACGAGCTGGACGGCCCGGCAGTGGTCGTCGACGTGCAGCCACTCCCGCACATGCAGGCCGTCGCCGTACAGGGGTGCCTTGCGCCCGTCGAGGAGGCGGGTGACGAACAGCGGGATGATCTTCTCGGGGAACTGGTGGGGGCCGTAGTTGTTGCTGCACCGGGTGACGGTGGTCCACATCCCGTAGGTGCGGTGGAAGGCGCGCACCAGCAGGTCGGAGGCGGCTTTGGAGGCGCCGTAGGGCGAGTTGGCCTCCAGTGGGGACGCCTCCGTCCACGAGCCGTCCTCGACCGAGCCGTAGACCTCGTCGGTCGAGATGTGCACGAAGCGCTCCACACCCCTCCGCCGGCAGCATTCGAGGAGGGTGTGGGTGCCGACGACGTTGGTGGTGACGAAGGGGGTGGAGCCCGCGATGGAGCGGTCCACGTGCGACTCGGCGGCGAAGTGGACGACCGCGTCGTGTCCTGGCAGCAGGTCGAGGAGGAGTTCGCGGTCGCGGATGTCGCCGCGCACGAACGTCAGGCGCGGGTGCGCGGGCGGCAGGCTGGTGAGGGTGCCCGAGTAGGTGAGGCTGTCCAGCACGGTCAGCCGGGTCCCGTCGTGCCCGGGGTAGGCGCCGGCGAGGAGGCTGCGGACGTAGTGGGAGCCGATGAATCCGGCGCCGCCGGTGACGAGGAGTCTCACGGCCGCCCGCCCCCGGGCTCGTGGCGCGGCCGGCCGGCGCGCTCGCCGTCGTCGCGGGACGTCTGTGCCGTGCGCCGCGTCCCGTACCGTTCCGAGGCCATCTTCCGCTCCCGCCGGTCGCCGTGTCGGTCCGTCGAGGATGGCAGCCACCCGGTCGCGGAGCCGTCGACCTTCACTCGAACCGTCACCCGGCACCGGCAGCGGGTGCGGCCAAAAAGTGGTGCTGTCACGGGTCTCGGGTGGCTCGGTTCTGTTGATTATTCTGGGGTGATGACGGCTTCGAGTGCCCCGGACTCCACCCGTGAACGGATCGTCGGCGCGGCGAAGACCGAGTTCTCGCGGTACGGGATCGCCGGTGCGCGGGTGGACCGGATCGCCCGTGAGGCACGGACCAGCAAGGAGCGCGTCTACGCCTATTTCCGCAGCAAGCAGGCGCTTTACGCGTTCGTGGCGGGCCGGGAGCTGGCGGCGGTGGCGGAGGCGACGCGTCTCGACCCGGCCGATCTGCCGGGGTACGCGGGGCGCCTCTTCGACTACTTCACCGCGCACCCCGAGCGCTTCAGGCTGATGGGCTGGGGACGGCTCGAACTGGCCGAAATGTCGCTGCTCGACGGCGACGAGGCGACGCGCGGCGCGGTGCTGTCGAAGGTGCGGCAGCTCCGCGAGGCACAGGAGTCGGGGCAGCTCGATCCGGCGTGGGACCCGGTCGACGTCCTCACGCTGGTCGACCAGATCGCCACCGCCTGGCTCACCAGGACCGACATGGCGGCGGTGGCGGCGCAGCTGGCCCGCGATCCGGGGACGGCGGCCCGGCGGGCGGCCGTCGTGGAGGGGGTGCGGCGCCTGTTCCCGGCGGCGGGCGACGGCGGACCGGTGGCCGGGACGGCGGACGGCGGGGTCGGGCGGAGGAGCGGCAAGATCGGGCAGGGCAGCGGGGTCGGGCGGGGCGGCGGCGGGTGATCCCGGCCGTCGCCGTCCCGCCCGTTCGGGGCTGGTCGCGGGTCAGATCAGTTTGAGGGCCCGCAGATCGGCCGCGTACTTGTGGATCAGGGCCGCCGACACGTGCGGGATGTCGGCGTCGGGTCCCACCCCGGCCGCCCGGACGGCGGCCCGGAAGCGGTCGGCGGGGAGTCCGGACCCGGCGACGGGCTCGGCGGGGGCCGCGAACGCGTGCAGCAGCGGCAGCAGCGAGTGCTGGCGCTGTCGTTCCGGCAGAGACCGCATCGCCGTCTCGAAGCGGGCCAGCCACGCGTCGTAGTCGTCGATGCGCCGCACCGGGTGCCCGGCGTCGGCGAGCCAGTCCACGAAGGTGTCGAGGCTGACGCCGTCGTCGTGCGGGTTGAGGACGTTGTAGGTGTGGTGGCCCTCGGTGGCGCGCTCGCCGAGGGCGGTGACGGCCTCGGCCGTGAAGTCGGCCGGCAGGCCGTCGTAGTGGGCCGGGACGTGCCCGCCGTCGGGTCCCCCGCGGTAGAAGGAGCCGGGCGCGATGCCCGTCGCGACGACGCTCAGCAGCAGCCGGGTGAACAGGTCGGGGACGTTGAGCTGGCCGCCCCACCTGCTGTGCGCGAGGATCATGTCCGAGCGGAACGTGGCGACCGGCAGCCCGCACAGGTCGTGCGCCTCCCGCAGCAGCACCTCACCCGCCCACTTGCTCGTCGCGTAGCCGCTCGCGTACCCGTCGTCGAGGCGGCGGACGGGGCTGGTGACGCGGATGTCGGCCGACTCGTCGGGGCTGCTGGTCTGCGCGGTGATCACGCCGACCGTCGACAGGTACGTGAACCGCTTGACGCGCCCGGTCAGCGCCATCCTGATCAGCTCGGCCGTGCCCACCACGTTGGGCCCGAACAGCTCCTCGTAGGGCAGGACATGGTTGACCAGGGCGGCCGGGTGGACGATCAGGTCGACGTCGCGGGCGAGGCGGTGCCAGGTGGGTCCGTCGAGCCCGAGGTCGGGTTCACCGATGTCACCGGCCAGCACCTCGAGCCGCCCCTCGGCCAACTTCTCGAAGTGCGCCAGGAGTTCGGGGTCACCGCTGTCGAAGGTGTCGTGCAGCCGCTCGCGTGCGGCCGCCGCGTCGGCGCCCCGGACGACACAGACGAGGGTGCCGCCGGTGGCCGCGAGCCGCTCCAGCCAGGCAAGGCAGAGGAAGCGGCCGAGATAGCCGCTGGCGCCGGTCAACAGCACGGTCCTCGCGGGGCCTTCGACGTGCGGGAGGGTCGGGGCGGCGGCGAGGGTCGCCGCGTCGACGAAGGCGTCGAGGGTGAGGTCGCCCGCCCGCACCTCGGTGGCGGCGGCGCCGTGCACGGCGGCCGGTGAGGGGCGGCGGGCGTCGGACGAGAGGGCGCGCTCGATGTGCTCGGCGAGCCGCCGCAGGTCGTTGGCGGGGCTGATGACGACGCTCACCGGTACCTCGACGCCGAAGATCTCGCCGAGCAGCCGGGAGAACGACAGCGCGGACAGCGAGTCGCCGCCGAGGTCGGTGAAGCGGGCGGTGGGCCGGGTGGGGCAGCCGAGGAGGGCCCGCGCGGCCCGGACGACGGTGTCGACGACCGGCTGGTCGCGTCCGGCGCCGCGCAGCGCCCGCAGTTCGTCGCTCTCCCGCTCGGCGAGTTCGGTGTACAGCCCTTCCAGGCGCTCCCCGTAATGGTCCTTGAGGCGGGGCCGCAGCAGTTTGCGGATGTCGGACAGGAGCCCGTTCGCGGTGCTGAAGGGCTCGGTCTCGACGAGGAAGTCCCGTGGGATCTCATAGGAGTTGAGCCCCGCCTCCTTGGCCGTCCGCTGCAACGAGGCGGCGATCAGCGCCTTCAGCTCGTCGAGGTCGCCGCCGGCCTGCTCGACCGCCTCCGGCACCGGGACGACGACCGCCAGCAGATAGGCGCGTTCGCTGCTGCCGTGGACGAAGATCTGCCGCACCAGCGGGCTGCTCGCGAAGACGGCCTCCAGATGGGAGACGGCGACGAACTCGCCCTGCGAGAGCTTGAGCACGTTGTTGCGCCGGTCGACGTAGACGAGCTGGTCGGGGCCTGTCTCCGCCATGATGTCGCCGGTGCGGTAGTAGCCGTCCTCGTCGAGGAGCCCGGCCATGACCTCGGGGCGCCGGTAGTAGCCGGGGACGAGGGCGTCGGTGAGGAGGAGGAGTTCACCGCGCGGATGCGGCAGGTCGGTGCGGAAGTAGCCCAGTTCGGGGACGTCGACGAGCTTGTAGTCGCGGACCGGCGGGCGCATCAGCCGGTGGTCGCCGAGCACCCCGCCCGCCTCGGTCGAGCCGTAGCCGTCGTGCAGCGGCAGGTCGACGCAGGACTCGACGAAGGCCGCCATCTCGTCGGAGAGCGGCGCCGATCCGCAGCCGACCCACAGCAGCCGCCCGCCGAGGAACGTCTCGCGCAGCTCCCGCTTCACCTCGGCGTCGAGGGCCGCCGGGTCGCCGCCTTCGGCGGTCCTGCGGTCGATCTCGGCGCGGTAGCGCTGCAAGAGGGTGTCGCAGACCCTGGGCACCAGCAACAGGTCGGTGGGGCGGGCCAGTTCCAGGTCCTCGAAGAGGGTGGACTGGTCGCTGCGGGCGGTGAAGCAGGTGGTGCCACCGCTGCCGAGGGTGGCGAACAGCATGGCCCGGCCCGCGAGATGGCTCATCGGGAGATAGCCGAACCCGATGAGCGGCAGCCCGGTCTCACGCGGCCAGAACCCCTGCCACAGCCGGGCCACCAGGCGGTCGGTGTACATCGCGCCCTTGGGGGCTCCGGTGCTACCCGAGGTGTAGATGAGCAGGGCGAGCCGGTCGGGGTCGCCGTCCTCGAACTCCGGTGCGGGCGCCAGTCCTCGGCCCCGGTCGACGACCTCGGCGAGCGCCTCCACGACGACCCTGCCGCCCGCGTCGGCGAGCCGCTGCCGCGCGGCCTCGAACCGTTCGCGGTCGTCGTCGGCGTCGGGGCGGTGGTCGAAGACGACGAGCCGGCGCACGGAGTCGGTGCGCAGCGCCAAGTCCACTGCGGTGTCGAGGAGTTCGCTGCCGGCGGCCAGGACGCGGGGCGCGGTCTCCGTCATGATCGGCAGCAGCCGGTCGGCCGTCGCGCTGTTCTGGAGCGGCACGCAGACGGCGCCGGTCCTGGCGCACGCCAGGTCGATGGTGGCGTAGTCGATGCCGGTGAAGCCGAGGACGGCGACGAACTCGCCCGCGCGCAGCGGGTGGTGGGGCGCGTGGTGCAGCTCGGCGGCGAGGGCGCCGACCCGGGACCAGAGTTCGGCGTAGGTGAGGGCGTCGAACCGCGGCAGCAGCCGGTGCTCGGCGCGGCCGGTCTCCGGGTCCCTGACGAGTTCGCGGGCGCGTTCGGCGAGCGCGGGCCGGTCGGCGTAGGCGTCCATCACGGTCGCCATGGTCCGCGCGAGGGTGATGCCCGGCCGCCTGATCGCCTCGTCGATCGCGGGCAGCGGGGTGGCGTCGCGCACCTGGGGATCGTGGGCGCGGAGGTGGGCGGTGCGTCGCTCCATGCGGTCGTCGGGGTCGAGGTACCCGGGCTGCGGTCCGTTCGCCATGGTCAGCCTTCCATGAGTCACGACCACGCGCGTCGTTCGGGCGGCGGCATCCCCGGCGCCGCACCGGGATGCGCGTGGCTGGCATTGGGAGGCACGCCCCTCCGCGCGCCCTCGATCACGCGGTGCGCATCACTGGTGGGCGAGGAGTTACGTGCCCGGTACATCTTTTCCGACGTATCGCACGACCAAACGGTTCGGTTTGAGATTTGGGGTTCCCATGACCCGCCGCGCCGCACTCCCCCAAAGCCCCCCGGCAGACCCGCGCAGACCCTCGCCCGCCACTCCGGCCGACCCCGGCCACTCCGGCCGACTCGGTAACCTCGGCGACCTCGGTGACGCCGATGACGCAGGTGACGCAGGTGACGCCAGCTACTTCACGGCGTCCGCCATCTCCGCCTCGAAGAAGGCGTCCGTGTCGAAACCCATACCGGCGAACTGGCCCGCGAGTTCGAGGGAGAGGACGCCCTGGACGCGGACCCAGAGGCTGAGCGCCCGGTGCAGCACCGCGGGCGGGGCGGGGTGGCCCTGCGCCCAGGCGCGGTGGTCGCGCAGATGCGCGGCGAACGGGACCTCGGGCTCCTCGGCGGCCGGCGCCCACGGTTCGCGCACACAGGTGTCGAGCAGGACGGCCATGATCTCCTGACTGATCACCGTCGTCTCGTCGGGCGCGTGGTAGCCGGGGACCGGGGTGCCGTAGAGGAGGAAGTAGCGGTGCGGGTCCTCCAGCGCCCAGCCCCGGATGGTGCGGGCGAGGGCGCGCACGTCGGCGCCTTCGTCGGCGGCGGCGTGCATCCGGTCGGCGAGGCTCCGGTACCCGTCCTTGATCAGCTCGGTGATCAGTTCGTCGCGGCCCGCGTAGTAGCGGTAGAGCGCCGGGCCGCTCACCCCCATCTGCTTGGCGATGGCGTTCAGGGAGAGCGCGGACGCGCCGGCCGTGGCGATCTGCTCCCACGCGTGCTTCTTGATCTCCGCCCGCACCTGAGCGCGGTAGCGCTCGCGCGGGGTCTCGGTCTTCGCGCCCATCGCGACCCGCCTCCTCACCGATTCCGACAGGCTTCAGCCCCGTCTCGTTAGAGGCTATCACTATGCCTTCAGGTCATCATTGTGCCTGGTCAGAGGCGGTTTCGAGGCTCCGGCGAGAGCGGGATCAGCCCGATCGGCGTTGACGGCCTCTAGCTTTCGCTATAGCTTCTAACTCACAGCGGCGGGCAGCGACCGAGACCGCCCAAGCAGCGACATGGAGGCCGTCATGAGCACCGAAGGACTGATCGAGGTCGTCCTGCCGGGCACCGTGGAGCCGGAGGGGCTCCAGATCCGGCGCGGCGGGACCGTTCCCACCCCGGGCCGGGGACAGGTCGTCGTCCGGATGGAGGCCACCGGGGTCTCGTTCGCGGAGCAGCAGATGCGCCGGGGCCGCTACTACGACCAGCCGCCGTTCCCCTTCGTCCCGGGCTACGACCTGGTCGGCACGGTGGCGGAGGCGGGCGAGGGCGTCGAGGCCGGGTTCGTCGGCCGCCGGGTGGCCGCGCTGGTCAAGGTCGGCGGCTGGGCCAGCCACGTGGTCGTCGACGCGGCGGACGTCGTCGAGGTCCCCGCCGGGATCGGCGCGGCCGAGGCCGAGACGGTCGTCGTCAACGGCATCACCGCCTGGCAGATGCTGCACCGCAAGGCCCGCGTCCGCGCCGGGCAGACCATCGTGGTGCTCGGCGCGGGCGGCGGCGTCGGCTGGGTGCTGGTCCAACTCGCCCGCGCGGCCGGCGTGCAGGTCATCGGCACCGCCTCAACCCGCCACCACGACGCGCTGCGCGAGCAGGGCGTGACACCGGTCGACTACCGGACGGGCGACGTCGCCGCACGGATCCGCGCCCTCGCGCCGGGCGGGGTCGACGCCGTCTTCGACCACGTCGGCGGCTCGGGCATCGTCGGCTCATGGCGGCTGCTCGCGCCGGGCGGCACGCTCGTCTCCTACGGCAGCGCCGCCACCCGCGACGACCAGGGCTCCAAGCAGACGCCCGTGCTGAAGCTGCTCGGCCGGGTGTGGCTGTGGAACGCGCTCCCCAACCGGCGACGCGCCTACTTCTACAACATCTGGGCCGGACGTGCCCTCGCCAAGAACGCGTTCCGCGCCCGGCTGCGCGCCGACCTCACCAAGGTGTTCGACGCGCTCATGAGCGGTGACATCACCCCCCGCGTCGCCGCCGAACTCCCCCTCGACCGGGCCGCCGAGGCCCTGCGGCTCGCCGAGTCGGGCACGGTCACGGGCAAGGTCGTCCTGACGCCGTAGGCGACACCCGCCCCCTCCCCGCGACCGCCACTCCCACCCCCTCCGCGCTCCCCCACCCCGCGTCACCCCTCCTTCCCTCCCGAGAGGAACCACCATGACCGGCACCCCGTCGTCGCACCTCCGAGGCCGTCGCACCCGGGCCGCGGGCACCCCCGCCCTCGCCCTCGCGCTCGCACTCGCCGCCGTCGGCGTGGTCACAGCGAGCGCCCCGGCCGCCTCCGCGCGGAGCCAGGACCGCGCCCCCACCTGCCGGGGACTCGGCGTCGACCCGAAGGCCGAGATCCGCTACCGGTCGGACATCGTGATCAAGGCCCCGATCAGCAGGATCTTCAAGACCCAGACGGACGTGGCGCGTTGGCCCGCCTGGCAGTCCCCGGTGCTCACCGCCGAGCGGCTCGACCACGGCCCGCTGCGCGCCGGGTCCGCGTTCCGGTGGACCACCCCGGCACCGGCCACCCCGACGACCCCGGCCACCACCCTGGTGATCACCTCGACCGTGCGGCAGTTGGAGCGCGACCGGTGCGTGCGCTGGCGCGGCCCCGCCGTCGGCGAGGGGCTGCGCATCGACGAGGGCGTCCATGTGTGGACGTTCACGAAGGTCAGGGGCGGGGTCCTGGTGCGCACCGAGGAGACCTGGACCGGCGCGCAGGTCGAGGCCGACGTCCCGACGGCGACCCAGGCGCTCGGCGCCGGACTCGAAGCGTGGCTGCGCGACCTGAAGACCGCGGCCGAGGCCCCTCACCGGGGGCACGCGGCGCGGTAGGGGCGCGGGCGGAAGGAGGAGGGCGGCCGTCCACCGGCCGCCCTCATCGGCGGGGCGTCGATCGCCCTCTTCGGCGAGGCGTCGATCGCCCTGCTCGGCGGGTCGTCGATCGCCCTGCCCGCGGTGCGTCGATCGCCCTGCCCGGCGGGTCGGGGCCGCCGCTTCGCCAGGCCATCGGCCGCGCCCTCCACCAGGTCACCGGCCGCCTTCCCCGCAGGCCATCTCCCGTGCACGCGGGGTGAGTTCACGGAAACGCCGTGTTCATCGCCCGGCCAGGGCCGGGGAAACACGGCGTCCCTATCGTGGCCGCCCATGGATTCGTCGCGTTGTACGCCATCGAGTGCGGAGCCCGCGCCCACGGCGGGCACCGAACGCCGCTGAGGCCGCGGACCCCGGGTGCCGAAGGTGCAGGCCGGGGGTGCCCCACCACCTCTCCCGCACCGCATCCCCGGAAGGGCCGACCATGACGACAGCCGAGTCCCGCACCGCGCCCGCGCCACCACGAGCGGCCGGCACCGACCAGGCGACGAAGGAGACCCTGGAGGACTACACCCTCCGCTTCGCGCCCCGCAGTTACCGCCGCTGGACCCCGATGGTGGTGGCCACCACGGCGCTCGGCGGCATCGCCTACATGGCGGACTTCTCCATCGGGGCGGGCATCGGCCTCGCGCACGGCACCGGCAACGCGCTCGTGGCGATCGCCGTCGCCGCTGTCGTCATCTTCGTCACCGGGTTCCCGCTCGCCTACTACGGCGCCCGCTACAACATCGACCTCGACCTGATCACCCGGGGCTCCGGATTCGGCTACTACGGCTCGGTGTTGACCAGCGTCATCTTCGCCAGCTTCACCTTCATCTTCTTCGCCCTCGAAGGCTCCATCATGGCGCAGGGCCTCAAGCTGGGCCTCGGACTCCCGCTCTGGCTGGGCTACTTGGTGTCCACGCTGATGGTGATCCCGCTGGTGATCTACGGCATGAAGGCGCTCAGCAAGCTCCAGGTGTGGACGACCCCGGTCTGGCTGCTGCTGATGGTCGGGCCGCTCGTCTACCTGATCGCCCACGACCCCGGCACCGTCGACCGCTTCCTGCGCTACCCCGGCAGCGACGGCGACGGCGGCGTCAACACCGCCTCCGTGCTCCTCGGCGCGGGTGTCTGCCTCTCGCTGATCGCGCAGATCGGCGAGCAGATCGACTACCTGCGCTTCATGCCGCCCAAGACCCCGGAGAACCGGCGCACCTGGTGGACCGCCGTCGTCATGGCGGGCCCCGGCTGGGTGGTGCTCGGCGCGCTGAAGCAGGCCATCGGCGTCTTCCTCGCCGTCTACATCCTCTCCGAGGTCGGCCCCGCCGCCGCGACCGAGCCGATCCAGCAGTTCCGCAGCGCCTTCGACGCGATGATGCCGTCCTGGCTGGTGCTGCCGCTGGCCGTGGCGCTCGTCGTGATCAGCCAGATCAAGATCAACGTGACGAACGCGTACTCCGGCTCACTGGCGTGGACGAACTCCTTCACCCGTGTCACCCGCCACTACCCGGGCCGCATGGTCTTCGTCCTGGTCAACCTGGGCTTCGCGCTGGCCCTGATGGAAGCCGACATGTTCAGCTTCCTCAACAGCATCCTGGGCTTCTACTCGAACTGCGCGATCGCCTGGGTGGTGACCGTCGCCACCGACATCGGCGTCAACAAGTACCTGCTCCATCTCTCGCCGCTCCAGCCGGAGTTCCGCCGGGGCATGCTGCACGCCGTCAACCCGGTCGGGGTCGTCTCCTTCGTCGCCGCCTCGGGCCTCTCCATCGCGATGTACTTCCACGCCCTCGGCGACACCCTCCAGCCGTACTCACCGGTCGCGGCCGCCCTCATCGCCTTCGTCCTCACCCCGCTGACCGCCGTCGCCACCAAGGGCAGGTACTACCTGCGCCGCGCCGACGACGGCATCGCCGAACCCCTCCTGGACGCGGACGGCAACCCGAGCGCGGTCACGTTCGACTGTCACGTCTGCCTCCAGAGCTACGAGCGGCCCGACCTCGCGGCCTGCGCCACCCATGACGCGATGGTCTGCTCGCTGTGCCTGAGCACCGACGGCGCAGCGGACCACGTCCTGCCCGCCGCCTGAACTCCGCGCGCTCTGTGGGCGGTTCAGCCGATCCGGATGACGTGCTTGCCGCGGACGCCCCCCGACTCCAGGGCCCGGTGCGCCGCGACGATGTCGTCCAGCGGGTGGACGGTGTCCACGACCGGCACGATCTCACCGCGCTCCGCGTAGCCGGCGACCTCGGTCAGCAGCTCGGTGTCGGGATTGCCGCTGAAGAAGCGGATGCGCCCGCGGCCGTGGACCGTCGAGGCGAGGAGGGTCGCCACGGCGGCCACCGGTCTGTCGAAGTCGGCGGTGACGGCGACCATGCGTCCACCCGGCGCCAACAGGCGGCGCAGCGCGGCCTGTTGGGTGCCGGCCGTGTCGAGGATGACGTCGAAGCGGCCCAGCGCGGAGAAGGGTGTCGTCCGGCGGTCGAGCGCCTCGTCGGCACCGAGACCGCGCACGAAGTCCAGGTTCGCGGCGCCCGCCAGCGCGACCACCCGGGCGCCGAACAGCTTCCCGATCTGTACGGCGACACTGCCCACGCCCCCGCTGCCGCCGCGCACCAGGAGCCGTTCACCGGGCCTGACGGCGGCCTTCTCCCGCAGGGCGGTCACCGCGGTCGTCGCGCCCGCGAGCAGCGAGACGGCGTCCACCGGCGTCAGGTTGCCCGGAGCGGGGGCGATCCGCTCGGGGCGGACGGCGACGTACTCGGCCAGACTGCCGGTCCTGCGCCCCAACAACCCCCAGACCTGGTCGCCTTCGCGCACCCCGGTCACCGAGGACCCGACCTCGGCCACCTCACCGGCGAAGTCGATCCCGGTCGGCTTGGGGAAGGTGCGGCCGGTCACCAGGCGCGTCCTGCCCGCCCGGTCGAGCAGTTCACCGCCGTTGAGGCTCACCGCGCTCACCCGCACCAGCACCTCGTCGGGTGCGGGGACGGGCCGCGGGAGCGTGCCGACGCGGAGGACCTCCGGCGGGCCGAAGCGGTCGAAGAGAACTGCGCGCATGTCGCTCATGTCGGTGCTCAATGTCCTGTGTCCTGTGTCCTGTGTCCTGTGCTCGAAGAACGACCGGTATCCGGTACCGGCATTCGGTACTCGGTGCTGGGTGTCCGGCGCCGTGCCGTGAGTCCGCGCCGTGCCGTGAGTCCGCCCGTGGCGTGAGTCCCGCGTCGCGCCCCGGAGCCGCGAGGACGCCCGACGCGGCCCGCCGCACCCGCGGTAATCTCACCGTAGACCCGTAAGTGGACAGCACCTTCCACTTGACCCGAAGTGAGAGACATTGCCCGCCCAGACCTCTCGCAACGCCCCCGCGCCCGGCACCGGGGCACCCACCGCCGCCCCGGCCTGCGCCGCCCCTTCCGCCCGTACCGCCTCCCTCGGCGGGGACGGTCTGCGGGCGGACGCCCGGCGCAACCGTGAGCGGATCATCGAGGCCGCCCGTGAGACGTTCTCGGCCCAGGGCGTCGACGCGCCGCTGAGCGCCGTCGCCCGTCGCGCCGGGGTCGGCATGGCCACCCTCTACCGCCGCTTCCCCACCCGTGCCGCGCTCGTCGAGGCCGCCTTCGCCGAGCAACTCAGCGTCTGCGCCTCGGCGTTCGAGGAGGCGCTCGCCGAACCCGACCCGGGGCGCGGCCTGTACGTGCTCCTGGAGAAGGTGTGCACCACGCAGGTGACCGACCGCGGTTTCGGCTCCGCCTTCATGACCCGGTTCCCCGACGCGCTCGACCACGGCCAGGAACGCGCCCTGGCCGAGGAGGGGTTGCGGCGGCTGGTCCAACGCGCCCGCGAGGCCGGGCAGTTGCGCGACGACTTCGACCCGGCCGACATCACCCTCCTGCTGCTGGCCCACGCCGGCCTCGCCGGACAGCCCCGGGACACCGCGCTCGCCGCCTCCCGCCGTCTGCTCGCCTATCTCTTCCAGGCGTTCAGGTCGGAGGAGTGGGGACCGCTGCCCCCGCCGGCGCCGCTCACCCTGACCGAGGTCGGCGCGGCCGGCTAGGGAGGCGGGGCGACGCGGGTTAGCTTGGGCACACACGCGCCCGATAATCACCATTTGGGCGCAATCATAGGATTTACTCCTGCATGCCCCTGTCTCCGAGGTGGTCCGCCATGAGTCTGAGTCTGCGCAACCAGCTTCCCGGTACCGTCACCGCCGTCACGCCCGGTGAGGTCATGGCCACAGTGAAGGTGCGGCTGGAGGGCGGCCAGGATCTGACCGCCGCCATCACCCTGGAGGCCGTCAAGGATCTCGGGCTCGCCGCGGGGTCCGCCGTCCGCGCCCTGGTGAAGTCCACGGAGGTCGCGCTGGCCACCGGGCAGGTCGCCGGGGTTTCCATCCGCAACCAGCTTCCCGGCACGGTCGCCGACGTCGCCCTGGGCGGGGCGATGGCGACGGTGAAGGTCTCGGTGGCGGGCGCCGAGCTGACCTCGGCCATCACCCGGGAGGCAGCCGCCGACCTGCGGCTCGCGCCCGGCTCACCGGTCGTCGCGCTGATCAAGTCCACCGAGGTGTCGCTCGCGACGGCGTGACCCCCGGCCGCCGCCCGGACGGCGAGCATCTACGCTGCACAGGAGGCAACCGCGCGACGGACGCGCGGAGAGAAGCAGAGGGAGAGGGGCCGGCTGGTGGCGAGCGAGGGACAGGGCACGACCGAGGCCGCGGCGGGCGGGCCCCGCCGGCTTCCGCCGGGTCAGCGCCAGGTCCATGGCTGGCCCGTCTCGCACTACGGCCCGGTGCCGCGTTTCCGTCTGGAACGCTGGGACCTGCGCGTGCACGGCGCCACCGCCGACGGCGGTATGTGCGTATGGAACTTCGCCGAGCTGTCCGCCCTGCCGCACCTCACGGTCGCCTCCGACCTGCACTGCGCGACCGGCTCCACCTCCACCGACCACGAGTGGTACGGCATCCCGGCCCGCGCCCTCCTGGAGATGGTGCCGCCCGCGCCCGACGTCACCCATGTGATGGCCTGGGCGGAGTACGGCTACTCGGCCAATCTGCGGCTCGCCGACTTCGACCGGCCCGACACGCTCCTGGCCACTCATCACAACGGCGAGCCGCTGACCGCCGAGCACGGCTTCCCGCTGCGGCTGATCGTCCCGCACCTCTACGGCTACAAGAGCCCGAAGTGGCTGCGGGCCGTCGAGTACCTGACCGAGGACCGGCGCGGCTTCTGGGAGGAGCGCGGCTTCCACAACGTCGGCGAGGTCTGGCGGGAGCAGCGCCACTCCCACCAGGAGAGGCCGGGGGACGGTCCGCCGCCGAAGGACGAGTGACGGGCGGGGCGACCGGCGTCCCGCGCCGCCCTCAGACCCGCGCCCTCAGAGCCGCGCCGCCCTCGGGCCCGCGCCCTCAGACCGCGCCGTCAGCCGGTCTGCCGTCAGCCGGTCCGCCGTCTGGCCCTGAGCGTGCGGGAGCACCAGCCGATCACGGCGGCGTTCACCAGCGCGGCGAGGACGACAGCGGCGAAGAACGCCCAGACGTGGTCCGGCAGGACGAGGAAGATCAGGCTGGTCGGGGCGGTCGCGAAGATCGGGATGACGCCCGCCATGGACTCGCCCGAGTCGTCGAGGGCGGTCACGACGACCGCCCAGATCAACAGGGCCGCGCAGAGGCCGAGATAGGCGAGGGCGACGACGTCGGTGAGCGCGCGGCGCAGCACCCGGAGCGGGCTGCGGTCGGGACCGGTCACGGGAAGAGGCTCCTGGGGTAGGGGTGTTGGCGGGTATCGGCGGTGGTCGGGCGCGGGAAGGGGGAGCGTCAGGCGCGGGGGCCGGGCGGGTTGGGGCGGGCGAGGCCCAGGTCGTAGGCGAGGATCGTCGCCTGCACGCGGTCGCGCAGGCCGAGTTTGCGCAGCAGCGCGTTCACATGGGACTTGACGGTGCCGACGGTGATGCCGAGTTCCCCGGCGATCTCCGCGTTGTTGAGGCCGGCCGCGATCAGTGCGAGGACGTACCGTTCGCGGGCGGTGAGGCTCTCCAGTTCGCGGGGGCCGTCCCCGGAGCGGAACCCCGCGCCCGCCCCTGACGCGTAGTGGCCGATGAGCCGGCGGGTCGCGGAGGGGGCGAGGACGCTCTCGCCGGTGGCCACCACCCGGATGCCGTCGAGGAGTTCGGAGGGCTGGACGTCCTTGAGGAGGAAGCCGGAGGCGCCGGCGCGCAGCGCGTCGAAGACGTAGGAGTCGAGGTCGAAGGTGGTCAGCACGAGGACCCTCGGCGGGTCCTGGCGGCCGGTGATGATCCGGGTGGCGGCGATGCCGTCCAGTTCGGGCATGCGGACGTCCATGACGACGACGTCGGGCGTCAACTCCCCCGCGAGGCGCACCGCTTCGGCTCCGTCGGCGGCCTCCCCGACGACCGTCATGTCGTCCTCGGCGTCGATCACGGCGGCGAAGCCCGCCCGGACGATGCCCTGGTCGTCGACGACCAGTACCCGCAGGCTCATCGGTCTCTCTCCTCGTCTGTGCGCGCGGCGGCGGGCGCGCGGTCCGCGGTGAGCGGCAGCAGCAGGCTCACCGTGCCCGCCGGTGCGGCGGCCCCGGCGGTCAGGGTGCCGCCGAGCGCCGCGACCCGGGCCGTCAGCCGGTCGCGCACGGCGGGGCGGGCGGCCTCGGGGACACCGGTGGCGGTGAGCGTCAACGTACCGTCGTCCGCGTCGATCTCGATCGTCGCGGGGTCCTCGCCGCCGGCCGCGAGCAGCGTCTCGGCCGCGTGGTAGGCGGCCAGGTCGACGGCGGTGGGCAGGTGCTCGGGGACCCCGGGGCCGAGCCGGATCTCGACATCGCGGCCGGTGGCCCGGCACTGGTGGGCGAGCAGGTCGAGCGCCTGGAGGGTGGGCTGCGGGCGGAGCGTGGGTCCGTCGTCGCCCGCCCTGACGGTGTCGAGGAGGGCGCGCATGGCGGCCAGCGCGGCGCGGGCCCGGTCGGCGGTGGCGTCGAGGTGGCCGGCCTCGGCCTGCGCGACCATGTCGGCGGTGCGGGCGAGGACGGTGGTCTCCAGGCCGGCGGCGATCCGGCGGCGTTCGGCCCAGGCGTCCCGCACGGCTTCCTGAGTCCACCCGGCGAGGCGCCGCGCGCCGGCGCCCCTGGCGTCCCGCTCGCGCCGGCCGCGCAGCGCGCCGGCCCAGCGGGCGGCGCCCACCATGGCGGCCGATCCAGCGCCGGCGCCGACGACGACCGCCCAGGTGGGGGCCGTCGTCCCACGGTCGAGGACGGCGACGGCGGCGGCCACTGCCTGGACGACGACGGCCGCGAGCGCGAGGACGGAGGCCGCCCGCCGGGCGTCGGCGCGGGGAAGGAACCCGGCCCCGGTGCCGGGGGCTCGTCCCGCGGGCCCGGACCTACGCGCCGTACCGGGCTCCGGTGCCGTCGGCCGGGGCCGGAACGGCCGCGTCCAGTCGGTTTTCGGGCCCCGGCGCGCGGGCTCGGGCGGGGCCGCTCGTGACGTCTCCCGGGCCGCCGTCCGCGCCACCGCCACGCAGAGGGCGAGCGCGCCGAGGAAGGCGGGCGGCAGCACCGGTCCCGCGTAGTCGGCCGCGGCCATCGCCACCGGCCACAGCGCGGCCAGGCCGAGCAGCACGGCCGGTGCGGCGCGGGGTGCCCGGCGCAGCCACAGCAGGGCGACCGCCTGGGCGGCGGCGAGCAGCGCGAAGAGCACGCCCGGGGTCACCTCCCACCCGGTCGACATCGCCTCGGCCTCGTCGACCGGCTCGGGGCGCATCACCAGCACCGGAAGCAGCGGCTGCACACAGAGGCCGATCGCGGCGACGACCTGCGCGACGCGGTAGGAGGGCGGCAGCGTCACGTCGCCCGGGGCCGCCGTCCGCCCCGGCAGTTCCGCGCGGACCTCCCAGCCGCCGTCCGGGGTGGGCCCGGTGCTCAGGGTGCCGCCCGCCTCGCGGGCCCGGGAGCGCAGGAAGCCCTGTCCGCGCCCGCCGCCGAGGCCCGCGCCATGGGCGGTGACGCCCGCCGGCGGGGCGGCGCTGGTGACGACGACGTCGGTGCGGGTGTCGCCGTACCGGCACACCACCGTGGTGGCGGCGCCCGGCGCGTGCCTGGCCACGTTGGTGAGCGCCTCCCGGACGATGCCGAAGGCCGCGTCGGCGACGACCCCTTCGGGCAGCGGGTCGATCTCGTCGTCGACCGGCTGGTCCAGTCGGCGGAATCCGGCGACCAGGGCCCGCAACCGCTCCTCGGGCGAGGGGAGTTCCTCCCGCGAGGGGGCGGGCGCCCGCACCGCGCCGAGCGCGCGGCTCACCGTCCGCCCGGTCTCGACGGCGAACTCCAGGGCCTCGGCAGCCAGTTCGGGGCGTCGTTCGCGCAGTCCGAGGGCGGCGCCCGCGGTGACGACGACGGCGGTGAGGTGGTGGGCGCTGACGTCGTGCAACTCCCGCTCCATGCGCCGCCGTTCGGCCGCGGGAAGACGGTGGCGCTCGGCCTCGGCGCGCTTCAGGCGCCGTTCGGCGGTGCGGCGCGCGCGGCGGGTCCGCCGGGTCCGGAGGCCGACGCCGCAGGTGATCAGGTACAGCAGGGTGGTCGGTACCGGGTCGAGCCCCGCGAGTCCGTCGAGGCCGCTGAGTCCGTGCAGGGTGATGTCCTGGGCGAACTGCCAGAAGGCGAGCGCCAGCACGCACAACACGGCGGTGAACGTGTCGCGTTCGGTCGCCACGGTGAAGAGGGCGAGGGCGATGCCCGCCGTGCCGAGGACGGCGGTGCCGCCGACCGGCAGCGCCCCGGCGCCGAGCGCGCAGGCCGCGGCGACCAGGACGAGGGTGACCACCGGCCGGGTGCGGCGCACGGCGAGGGCCGCGGTGACCGTGCCGGCCACCAGCACCGCCACGAGGAGCGCGGACGCGGGCGGCACGGCACCGCGCACCAGGTCCGCGCCGGGCCACACGGCGGCCTGGGCGCACAGCAGGAGGACCGGGAGCAGCCGGTCGTCGTCTCGGTTCACACGGGTGAGGGCGTTCATGGTGGATCCAGGCTAGGCGCGGGGTGCGGGCGGGCGACTCGGGCCGTGGGCGGAGCCTCGGCGGCGCTCCTCTATCTCTGGTTCGAGTCGGCGATCGTCCGGCGGGCCGAAGACCGGCGCGGGTGCGCGGCCCTAGTGTCGACATCGTCGAAAGGCGGCCTCCCAGACCGCGAGGCATTCACGAACCGGATACCGGTGCGATCGTCACCGTATTCACGCGTCGCTCTCGGCACGTCACGGCGGGCCTTTCCGCATTCCTTTCTTCTGTCGCATCCCTTTTCTCTCAGGAGCGTTTCCATGTCCAAGCGCCTTGTTGTCTCCTCCGTCATCGGTGTCGCCGTCTTCGGCGCTGTCGTCGCAGGTGGGCTGGCTGTCGCCGCCGCCGCGACGGAGCTGACCGTGGACCACGCCACCGCCCGTTACACCCCCGCGTCCGGCAAGAAAACGGCCTCGCTCACCTTCACCGCGGACGTGCGCGACGATTCCGGCGTCAAGAGCCTCAATGTGCTGGCGTGGCCCGCGGATTCCAAGCTCGACCCGACCGAGCGGGACATGCGCGATGTGGACCGGGCGACCTGCGCAAAGGTGTCGGCGGAGAAGGCCGTCTGCACCTACGCGCCGCCGATCACCGAGAAGGAGGCCGAGAAGCTGACCGAGGGCACCTGGTACGTGTCGGTACTGGCGACCGCCAAGGACGGCGACACGACGTTCGTGCCGAAGGCGGCTGAGTTCACGGTGGTCCGCTGACGGGGTATCAGGGCGCCGGAACCCTCCGGCCTGGCCGGGCGTTGGATCTCCGGGGGCCGCGACGACGGCGCGCGACGGACGGGGAGCGATGTGAGGGCACTGGTCATCGGCGGCGGGATCGCCGGTACGGCGACGGCACTCGGCCTGCACCGGGCGGGGGTGGACGTCGAGGTGTACGAGGCGCATCCGGACGCGGCCGAGGACATCGGCGCGTTCCTGACCCTGGCCAGCAACGGCATGCGGGCGCTGGTGCAGCTCGACGCGGCCACGGCCGTCGGCAGGGCCGGTTTCCCGCTGACGTCGATGCGGGTCCTCGACGCCTCGGGCGCGGAGGTCGGGCTGGTGCCGCTGGGCGAGGCGGCCGACCCGGTGCTGCGGTACCGGTGCCTGCGGCGCGGTGTGCTGAGCGGGGTGCTCCAGGCGGAGGCGGCGCGCAGGGGCGTCCGGATCAGGCACGGCGCCCGGCTCGACGCCGTCGAGGAGGGGCCGGGCGGCGTCACCGCGCACTTCACCGACGGCACCACCGCGAGCGGTGATCTGCTGATCGGCGCGGACGGGCTCCGTTCGGCGGTCCGCCGGGCGCTCGACCCCGGGGTCACGCCGGTCCACGCCGGGCAGCGCGTCTACTACGGCTACACGGACAGCGCGCCCGTCGCACCCGACGCCCCGAAGGACGCGCGGATCACGATGGTGCGGGGCAGCTCGGTCTCCCTCGGGTACACGGTCTCCCCCGCCGGTGAGACGTACTGGTTCGCGCGGGTGGCGGGTGCACCGTCGGCGGCCGGGCGGCTCGGTACGGCGGCGGAGCGGCGGGAGCTGCTGCTGACTCTGCTGCGCGGGGACACCTCGCCCGCCGCCGGTCTGGTGGCCGCGACGACCGACGACCTGATGGTCACCGACGCCGCCGAGATCCCCACCGGCACCCGCTGGCGGCACGGGCGCGCGCTGCTGCTCGGCGACGCCGCGCACGCGGCCTCACCGGCGAGCGGGCAGGGCGCCTCGATGGCCCTGGAGGACGCGGTCGTCCTCGCCAAGTGCCTGCGGGACGCGCCGGACACCGGGGCCGCGTTCACGCTGTACGAGACGCTGCGCCGACCGCGCGTCGAGCACAACGTGACGGCGAGCGGGAACATCTCCCGGGGCACGGCCGTGTCCGGCGCCCCCCGCCGGGGCGGCCCGGCGCGGTCCCGGCCGGGCGACGACGACCTGATCCACCACCTGGAGTGGTCGACGGACCTCTGGGAGACGTCGGGCGGCACCGAGGCGTGAGCGGGCCTGCGGGCGGGGGCAGCCCTCCCCCGCCCGCAGGCCCGCGCCCCCACACCCCGCGCCGCACCCCCACGCCCCTCGCCGCACCCCTCCCCACGCTCCGACGTCACCCGCCATCCGCGTGACAGGGCGGTGATCCCTCCGCTGAGCAGCCCCGACTCCCTACGATCGGCTCGTGGTCTACTTCCTCCTCGAACGCACGGCGCCGCTCCCTCTCGACGAGGCCTGGCGCCGTCTCACCGACTGGCCGCGGCACGGCGAGGTCGTCCCGCTGACCCGCGTCCGGGTCGTCACGCCCGCGCCGACGGCTGAGGGCACGGTGTTCGTGGCCCGCTCGGGCGTGGGCCCGCTCGCCTTCGACGACCCGATGGAGGTGACGGTGTGGCGACCGCCGTCCGCCGGGACACCCGATACGCCCGGGACGCCCGGACTGTGCAGGCTGGAGAAGCGGGGCCGGGTGGTGACCGGGTGGGCCGAGCTGGAGGTGCGTCCCGGGCCCGGCGGGCGCAGCCGGGTGGTGTGGCGGGAGGAGCTGAACGTCCGCCCGCTGCCCGGCCTGTTCGACCCGCTGGCCGCGGGGGCGTCGCGACGGGTGTTCGGGCGGGCCGTCAACCGGCTGCTGCGGGAGGGCTGACGGACGCGGGGCCGGAGGGGGCGGGTTCGCGGACGTGAGGTGAGGCGCCGCACAGGGACGGCCTAGGCTGGGCGGAGTACGAGCCGTTCGGGCCAGGACGGGTCCGACCGCGCACGTCGTCGCCCGAAAGGCGGCAGGCGGGAATGGCCAGACACGCCCGAGGGAGACGGGGATGGTGACCGGCTCATGTCACTGAGCGCGGGGAGTGCCGAGTCGACGGGTGGGTCCATCGGGGACTACACCCTGATCGACACGCTCGGCAGCGGCGGTATGGGCGTCGTCCACCTGGGTCTCTCGCCTTCCGGACGGCATGTGGCGATCAAGGTCGTGCACGCGCAGTACGCGCTCGACGAGGAGTTCAGGGCCCGGTTCCGGCAGGAGGTGGCGGCGGCCAGGCGGGTGAGCGGCGCGTTCACCGCGCCGGTGGTGGACGCCGATCCGGAGGCCGGGCAGCCGTGGATGGCGACCCTGTACGTGCCGGGCCGCACGCTGACCGAGACGGTCGCGGAGGACGGCCCGCTGACCGGCCGCGCGCTGCGCACGCTGGCGCTCGGCCTGGTCGAGGCGTTGCGGGACATCCACCGGGCGGGGGTGGTGCACCGGGATCTGAAGCCGAGCAACGTCCTGGTGGCCGACGACGGTCCGCGCGTCATCGACTTCGGCATCTCGCGGGCCGCCGACAACGAGGACCTCACGGTCACCGGCCGGCTGATCGGCACGCCGCCTTTCATGTCGCCCGAGCAGTTCTCGGCGCCGCGGGATGTCACCGCCGCGTCGGACGTGTTCTCGCTGGGTTCGGTGCTGGTGTACGCGTCGACGGGGAACCGCCCGTTCGAGGGCGGCAGCCCGTATCTGACGGGGTATCAGGTGATGCACGAGGCTCCGGTGCTCGACGGCGTCCCCGAGCCGCTGCGGGCCGTCGTCACGCGCTGCCTCGCCAAGGACCCGGCGGCCAGGCCCCCTCTGGACGAGGTCCAGGCGATGCTGGTGGCGCTGCCCGAGCGGATCACCGGCACCGCCACGCCGGACGCCGCCGCGGTCCCGGCCCCCCGGCGGCGCCGTGGCGGCGGAACCGCGCCGACCTCGGGACCGTCCGGGACCGCGGCGACCGTCGGCGGTCCTTCGGGCGCGCGCCGTGGGCGCCGGACGCGGCGGACGCTGGTCGCGCTGGCCTCGGCGCTGGCCGTCACCGCCGTCGCCGTCACCGCCGTACGGCTGGCGGGGGACGACGGCGCGCACCCGGCGAAGGGGTCGGGCGCCGCGAGCGAGGTGCCCGCACCCGGGCTGCCGGAGGGCTGGCGGGCCTGGCGGACCAGCCTGGTGACGGCCAAGAAGGGCCAGCCGCTCGACGAGTTGGAGTCGGGCTGTGTGCCCGGCGACGCGAGCGCCGTGTACTGCGCGGGCACCGGTTTCACGACCGCGCGGCTGGACGCGGCGACCGGACGCGTCCGCTGGCGCTCAGGCACCAGCCCCGAGACCTCGCGCCCGGTCGGCGTCCGGGACGGGCACGTCTACGCGTATCTGAAGCCGGACTCGCAAGTGTCGTACGAAGCACGGCGGTTGGCGGCCCTGGACGAGAAGACCGGCAAGCTGCTCTGGTCCCGCGCGGTGCGGGAGGACGAGCCCTCGCTGCTGTTCGACCGGGGCATCGTGACGACGGACAACGCGGCGACGCACTTCCTCGCCCTGGACGCGTCGGGCCGGCAGCTCTGGCGGACCCCCGCGACGTCGTCGGTGGGCGACGCCTGCGCGGCCGTGGTGTTCGGCGGCTCCCCCTACGGGCTGTGCACGTCCGCGTCGGACGGCCTGGACGAGGGCTCGACGGCGCTGCTGCGGCTCGACCCGGCCGACGGATCGGCCCGTGAACTCGCCCGGCTGCCGGCGCAGACCGCGGCTCTCGGCGCCGACGGCGGCCGGCCGCTGCTCGTCTCGGCGGCGAAGGAGCACGTGTCGGCGGCCGAAGGGGACTGGCCCTACGCGACGCTGCTGCGGGTGGACCCGGGCAGCGGCGCAGTGCGGCGGCTGAAGCTGGCGGCGGGGACGCGCGGCACGCCGACCCTCGTCGACGGGGTCGTGTACTTCGTGCGGCCGGACGGGACGATCACGGCGGTCAGGGCGAGCGACGGCACCCGGCTCTGGCAGCGCGGCACGGCGGTGGAGAACCTGTCGGCCCCGGTGCTGTCGGAGAAGTACCACAGCCTCTACCTCGCCAACCGGTTCGGCCGGCTGACGGCGGTGGACCCGGCGACGGGCAGGGTGCGGTGGCGCACCGACGCGATCGCCGATCCGGGTGACTCGGCGCAGAACTCCGTCCCGTATCTGCGGCTGGTGAAGGACGCGATCGTGGCCGTCGCGGGCGACACGGCGTTCTCGGTCCGCCCCGACCGGCCCTCCGCCACCGCCACCGCCACCGCCCGTTGACGCTCAGGCGACCGATCCGTTGACGCTCAGGCGACCGATCCGATGCCGCGCGGCGGCAGGGACGCCGGGTCGTGGTGGATGGGGGTGTGGGCGCCGGTGAGCGGGACGCCGCTGCCGCCGCGCCGGGCGGCGACGATCTCCGCGGCGATCGACAGGGCCGTCTCCTCGGGGGTGCGGGCACCGAGGTCGAGGCCGATGGGCGAGCGCAGCCGGGCCAGTTCGAGTTCGGTCACGCCGACCTGGCGCAGCCGCTCGTTGCGGTCGAGGTGGGTGCGGCGGGAGCCCATGGCGCCGATGTAGGCGACGGGCAGCCGCAGGGCGAGTTTCAGCAGCGGGACGTCGAACTTGGCGTCGTGGGTGAGCACGCAGAGCACGGTGCGCGCGTCGACGTCGGTGCGCGCCAGGTACTGGTGGGGCCACTCGACGACGATCTCGTCGGCGTCGGGGAAGCGGGCCGGGGTGGCGAAGACGGGCCTGGCGTCGCAGACGGTGACCCGGTAGCCGACGAACCTGCCCGCGCTGACCAGCGCGGACGCGAAGTCTATGGCGCCGAAGACGATCATCCGGGGGGCCGGCAGCGACGACTCGACCAGGACGGTGAGCGGCGCCCCGCAGCGGGAGCCGCGGGCGCCGATCTCCAGGGTGCCGGTGCGGCCGGCGTCCAGGAACGCGGCGGCCTCGGCGGCGACCGTGCGGTCGAGTTCGGGGTGGCCGCCGAAGCCGCCGTCGTGGGTGCCGTCGGGCCGGACGAGCAGGGCGCGGCCGAGCAGGTCGGCGGGGCCCGAGACGATCCGCGCCAGGGCCGCCGTCCGGCCGGCCGCGGCGGCGGCGACGGCGTCCGCGAGCACCGGCCTGACGGCGTCGGCCGCCCGGACCGGGGTGACGAGGATGTCGATGACGCCGCCGCAGGTCAGGCCGACGGCGAAGGCGTCCTCGTCGCTGTAGCCGAAGCGTTCGAGGACGCTCTCGCCGTCCGCGAGCGCCTGCCGGCACAGCTCGTACACGGCGCCCTCCACGCAGCCCCCGGAGACCGAGCCGATCGCCGTGCCGTCGGCGTCCACCGCGAGGGCGGCGCCGGGTCTGCGGGGCGCGCTGCCGCCGACGGCGACCACGGTGGCCACGGCGAAGTCGCGTCCCTGCTCGACCCACCGGTTGAGGTCCTCGGCGATGTCCAGCATGTCTCGGTCTCCTTGGGGGGTCTGCGCGAAGGGCGTCGGAGGGGTGGGCAGGCGGCTCTAGTGGACGCCGAGCCAGCTCTCGATGGGGTGGAGGGCGAAGTAGACGAGGAAGATCGCCGTCAGCCCCCACATGAAGGCGCCGATCTCCCTGGCCCTGCCCTGGGCGGTCTTGATGGCGGTGTAGGAGATGACGCCCGCGGCGACACCGGTGGTGATGGTGTACGTGAAGGGCATCAGGACGACGGTGAGGAAGACCGGGATGGCGGTGGCCCGGTCGGCCCAGTCCACGTGCCGGGCGTTCATCAGCATCATGGCGCCGATGACGACGAGCGCGGCGGAGGCGACCTCCTGCGGGACGATCGCGGTGAGCGGGGTGAAGAACAGGCAGGCCGCGAAGAACACCCCGGTGACCGCGGAGGCGAGCCCGGTGCGGGCGCCCTCGCCGACGCCGGTCGCCGACTCGACGAACACGGTCTGCCCCGAGCCACCCGCGACGCCGCCGATCACGCCGCCCGCGCCGTCGATGAACAGGGCCTTGGAGAGGCCCGGCATCCGGCCCTTGGCGTCGGCGAGTCCCGCTTCGGTGCCGACGCCGATGATGGTGGCCATCGCGTCGAAGAACCCGGCGAGCACCAGGGTGAAGACGATCAGCCCGACGGTCATCACGCCGACCTGCCCCCAGCCGCCGAACTCGACCTGCCCGAAGAGCGAGAAGTCGGGCATGGAGACCGCGCCGCCGCGCAGTTCGGGGGGTCCCGCTGCCCACTGCCCCGGGGCGACGGCTCCGGCCGCGTTGAGGATCGCCGCGACGACGGTGCCGCCGACGATGCCGATCAGGATGGCGCCGGGGACGTTCCGCGCCTGGAGCATGAAGATCAGCAGCAGCGTCCCGGCGAACAGCAGCACCGGCCATCCGGCCAGCTCGCCCGCGGGGCCGAGGGTGACCGGGGTGGCCTTGCCCTGGTGCACGAAACCGGACTTGTAGAAGCCGATGAGGGCGATGAACATGCCGATGCCCATGGTGATGCCGTGTTTGAGCGCCAGGGGAATCGCGTTCATGATCATCTCGCGGAGCCCGGTGACGACCAGCAGCATGATGACGACGCCGTACACGACGCACATCCCCATCGCCTGCGGCCAGGTCATCTCGGGGGCGACCTGCGAGGAGATCACGCCGGAGACGGAGAGCCCGGCGGCCAGGGCGAGCGGCACCTTGCCGACGAACCCCATCAGGAGCGTGGTGAGGGCCGCCGCGAACGCGGTCGCGGTGATCAGCGCCTGCCGGCCGAGGGTGTCGCCCGCCACGTCCTTGCCCGACAGGATCAAGGGGTTGAGCAGGAGGATGTACGCCATCGCCATGAAGGTGGTGACTCCGCCGCGCACCTCGCGCGCGACCGTGGAGCCCCGCCGGCTGATGTGGAAGTACCGGTCGAGCCAGGACCGGCCGGCCGGGACGCGGCTGCCCGCGCCCGCGTCCTGCGCGGTGGCCTCCGGCTCGATGGACTGCTGGGTCATGTGGGCCTGCTCCCAAGGTTCAAAGGGACTCCCGCGCCGGGTACGGCGGCGGGATTTGGGAAGGTGCTTCGGCCGCACGACCCGGGGGACGGCCCGAGACGAACGATCTCCGTGCGCTCCGGACGGCGCGGTGCGCGCCGCCCGGAGGGTCTGTCACGTTGTGCCGGTCAGATGCTCAGGACGGACCGGCGCGCGGTTCAGCTCAAGTCCCGTCGCCTCCCTGATCGCCGCGAGGACGGCCGGGGTGGACGACAGGGTCGGGGCCTCACCGATGCCGCGCAGCCCGTAGGGGGCGTGGTCGTCGGCGAGTTCGAGCAGGTCCACCGGAATGGTGGGCGTGTCGAGGATGGTGGGGATCAGGTAGTCCGTGAACGACGGGTTCCTGACCTTGGCGGTCCGCGGATCGACGACGATCTCCTCCATCACCGCGATACCGAGGCCCTGGGTGGTGCCGCCCTGGATCTGGCCGATCACCGAGAGCGGGTTGAGCGCCTTGCCGACGTCCTGGGCGCAGGCCAGCTCGATCACCTTGACCAGGCCGAGTTCGGTGTCGACCTCGACGACGGCGCGGTGCGCGGCGAACGAGTACTGGACGTGCCCGTCGCCCTGCCCGGTGTGCGGGTCGAAGGGCTGGGTCGGCCGGTGCCGCCACTCGGCCTCGACCTCGACGACGTCGTCGGCGAGCAGGTCGACGAGATCGCAGAGGACCTCGCCGCCGTCGGTGACGACCTTGCCGCCCTCCAGCAGGAGTTCGGCGGTGGCCCAGGCCGGGTGGTAGGTGCCGAACCTGCGGCGCCCGATCTCCAGGACCCGTTCCCGCACCAGCTCGCAGCTGTTCTTGACGGCGCCGCCCGTCACGTACGTCTGCCGGGACGCGGAGGTCGAACCGGCGCTGCCGACCTGGGTGTCGGCCGGGTTGATGGTGACCTGGGTGACGCCCAGCTCGGTGCGGGCGATCTGGGCGTGCACGGTGACCCCGCCCTGGCCGACCTCGGCCATCGCGGTGTGCACGGTGGCGACGGCCTGCCCCGCGACCACCTCGAGGCGGACCCTGGCGGTGGAGTAGTCGTCGAAGCCTTCGGAGAACCCGACGTTCTTGATGCCGACCGCGTAGCCGACGCCCCGCACGACGCCCTCGCCGTGCGTGGTGTTGGAGAGGCCGCCGGGCAGCTGCCGTACGTCGACGCCCTCGCTGCTCTCCCACTGGCGCTCGGGCGGCAGCGGCATCGCGGCGACCCGGCGCAGCAGTTCGGCGACCGGCGCGGGCGAGTCGACGATCTGCCCGGTCGGCATGACGGCGCCCTGTTCCATGGCGTTGAGCTGCCGGAACCGCACCGGGTCCATGCCGAGCCGGTGGGCGAGCTTGTCCATCTGCGCCTCGTAGGCGAAGCACGCCTGGACCGCGCCGAAGCCGCGCATCGCGCCGCAGGGCGGGTTGTTGGTGTAGAGGGCGACGGCCTCGATGTCGACGTCGTCGACGACGTACGGGCCGACGGCGAGCGAGGAGGCGTTGCCGACGACGGCCGGGGAGGCGGAGGCGTAGGCGCCGCCGTCCAGGACGATCCGGCAGACGAGGTGGGTGAGCTTGCCGTCCTTGGTGGCGCCGTGCTCATAGAAGAGGCGCGCGGGGTGGCGGTGGACGTGTCCGAAGAACGACTCGAACCGGTTGTAGACGATCTTGACGGGCTTGCCGGTGCGCAGGGCCAGCAGGCAGGCGTGGATCTGCATCGACAGGTCCTCGCGCCCGCCGAAGGCGCCGCCGACCCCGGAGAGGGTCATCCGCACCTTGTCCTCGGGCAGTCCGAGGACGGGGGCCATCTGCCGCAGGTCCGAGTGGAGCCACTGGGTGGCGATGTAGAGGTGGACGCCGCCGTCCTCCTCCGGCACGGCGAGCCCCGACTCGGGGCCGAGGAACGCCTGGTCCTGCATGCCGAAGTGGTACTCGCCGCGGACGACGACGTCGGCCCGCGCGGCGGCCGCGGCGGCGTCGCCGCGCACGATGGGCTGCCGGTGGACGATGTTGGGGTGCGGGACGTGCCCGATGTGGTGGTCGTCGCGGCCCTCGTGGACGAGGACCGCGTCGGGGGCGGTCGCGGACGCCTCGTCGGTGATGACGGGCAGGTCGCGGTACTCGACCTTGATCTTGGCGGCGGCGCGGCGGGCGGTCTCCGGATGGTCGGCGGCGACGATGGCGACGGGTTCGCCGTGGTGGCGGACCTTGCCGTGGGCGAGGACGGGGGTGTCCTGGATCTCCAGGCCGTAGGTGCGCACGTCGGTCGGCAGGTCGTCGTAGGTCATGACGGCGTGCACGCCCGGGGTGGCGAGGGCCTCGGCGGTGTCGATGGAGACGATCTCGGCGTGGGCGACGGTGGAGCGCAGGATCTGCCCCCAGAGCATGTCCTCGTGCCACATGTCGGACGCGTAGGCGAACTCGCCGGTGACCTTGAGGATGCCGTCGGGCCGCAGCGTGGACTCGCCGATGCCGCCCTTCGTCCCCGATCCCTGGGTGATCCCGGTCGGGGCGCCGCTGGTGGCGGACATGGTCAGGCCCCCTCTCCCTGTCGGGCGGCGGCCAGCCGCACGGCGTCCATGATCTTCTCGTAGCCGGTGCAGCGGCACAGGTTGCCGGACAGCGCCTCGCGGATGTCGGCGTCGCTCGGGTTCGGGTGGTGTTCGAGGAGTTCGTCGGCCGCGACCAGCAGGCCGGGGGTGCAGAAGCCGCACTGGACGGCGCCCGCGTCGATGAACGCCTGCTGGACGGGGGCGAGTTCGGGGTCGTCGCCGGTGGCAGGGCCGGTGCCCTTGGGCTGCCAGCCGCGGGCCGCGTCCAGCGAGGTCCCCGGGGCGTCGCCGCAGGAGCGCCTGCGGGCGTGGTCGGCGAGTCCTTCGACGGTGACCACGTCGCGGCCCTCGGCCTGCCCGGCGGCGACCAGGCAGGAGCAGACCGGGACGTCGTCGAGGCGGACCGTGCAGGAGCCGCACTCGCCCTGTTCGCAGGCGTTCTTGGAGCCGGGGAGGCCGAGCCGCTCGCGCAGCACGTACAGGAGGGACTCGCCCTCCCAGACGTCGTCGGCCTCCTGCGGACGTCCGTTGACGGTGAAGTTGACGCGCATTACGCGGCTCCCTCCGTGAGGCGCCGGGAGCCGCGGTACGACTCCCAGGTCCAGGTGAGTGTCCTGCGGGCCAGCACACCGACGGCGTGCCGCCGGTAGCTCGCGGTGCCGCGGACGTCGTCGATCGGGTTGCAGGCGCCGGCGCACAGGTCGGCGAACTGCTTGACGACCGAGGGGGTGATGACCTTGCCGTTGTCCCAGAAGCGGCCCTCGTCGAGCGCGGCGTTCAGGAACTCCTCGGCGGTGCGGGCGCGCACCGGGGTGGGCGCGGCGGAGCCGATGCCGGTGCGGACGGTGCGGGTGCGCGGATGCAGGGCGAGGCCGAAGGCGCAGACGGCGATGACCATGGCGTTGCGGGTGCCGACCTTGGCGTACTGCTGGGGTCCTTCGGCCTTCGTGACGTGCACGGCGCGGATGAGTTCGTCGGGGGCGAGGGCGTTGCGCTTGACGCCGGTGTAGAAGTCGTCGATGGGGATGAGCCGGGAGCCGCGCACCGACTCGGCCTCGACCTGGGCGCCCGCGGCGAGCAGGGCGGGGTGGGCGTCACCGGCCGGGGAGGCGGTGCCGAGGTTGCCGCCGACGCCGCCGCGGTTGCGGATCTGCGGGGAGGCCACGGTGTGCGAGGCGAGGGCCAGGCCGGGCAGCTCGGTGCGGAGCCGCTCCATGATCCGGGTGTAGGGCACGGAGGCCCCGAGCCGTACGCTGTCGCCGGCGTCCTGCCATTCGTAGAGATCACCGATGCGGGTGAGGTCGAGGAGGTACTCGGGCCGACGGTGGTCGAAGTTGATCTCGACCATCACATCGGTGCCACCCGCAATCGGCACAGCGGCGGGGTGCTCGGCCTTCGCGGCGAGCGCCTCCTCCCAGCTGGCGGGGCGAAGGAAGTCCATGACCGGCTCTCTGTCGTCGTCGCGTGATCGTTCGGATCGAGCCAGATCGGGTGCGGCGGGCCCGGCTCGTTCATGAGCTGTTTACGTGGAGTGGGCTCAGTACACAGCGGCGTACTCCAGCGGGGTCAGTCACCGAAACCATGAAGGAGTTGGCTGGCCAGGCCGGGCATCTTGTAGATTCATATGAACGGAGGCCCTCAGTAACGTCCTGGTTCTCCTGTGGAAACACAGGAAACACCCGGTCAGTCGGGCGAACGGTTCAAGCCCGCCCCCACCGGGCCCCGCCGCGACGGGCGCCCCCCACCCATCGTAAGTTTCGAGACAAGAACGGCGGCGACGAGAATGCGGCTGCGCGCACTGCTGGACACCGACGCGCTGGGCCTGCGGCTGCTCGGCGGCGAGGACGAGCTGGACCGCACGGTACGCGGCGTGATGACCACCGACCTACGGGACCCCAGCCGCTATCTGTCCGGCGGCGAACTGGTCCTCACGGGCCTGGCCTGGCGCGGCGGAGCGGCGGACTCCGACCCCTTCGTCCACCTCCTGGTGCAGGCCGGGGTGTCCGCGCTCGCGGCCGGCGAGGCCGAGCTCGGCGCCGTCCCCGACGACCTCGTCGAGGCCTGCGCCCGCCACCGGCTCCCCCTCTTCGCCGTCCACGAGTCCGTGGCCTTCGCGACGATCACCGAACACGTCGTGCGCCAGGTGTCGGGCGAGCGCGCGGGCGACCTGGCGGCCGTGGTGGACCGGCACCGCAGGATGATGACGTCGGGCCCCGCGGGCGGCGGCCCCGACGTGGTGCTCGACCTGCTGGGCAGCGACCTGGACCTGCGGGCCTGGGTGCTCTCCCCGACCGGCCGCCTGATAGCGGGCCCCAAGGGCGCGGCCCTCGCGGGCGACCTGTGCGCGCGGCTCGCGGCCGAGCACCTGGCGGCGGCCCGCACCGGACGGCGCGGCCCGCACCGGGTCGCCGTCGGCCAGGCGCACTTCTCCCTCTTCCCGATCCGCGGCGGGCGCACCCCGCGGGCGTCGCGGGACGTGCGGGAGACGGTCCTGTCGGACTGGCTGCTGGCCGTGGAGGCCGACGCGGGCGACTGGCCGGACGAGCGCCTCGACCTGCTCCAGGGCGTCACCCAGCTGATAGCGGTGGAACAGGACCGGCGCGACGCGGCCCGCACGGTCCGCCGCAGGCTCGCCCAGGAGGTCCTCGAACTCGTCCAGGCGGGCGCGGCCCCGGCCGAGATCGCGGCCCGCCTGCGGGTGGCGGCCCCCGTCCTGCTCCCCGGCCTCGGGGCGGCCCCGCACTGGCAGGTGGTGGTGGCCAGGGTCGAGTGGACCGACGGCGACGCGATCGAGCCGGGCCCGACCGCCCAGTCGCTCCTGGAGGAGATCCTCGTCGACCCACTGGCCACCGGCCCCGAACCGTCCGACCGGATCGCCGTCGCGCACACCGGCGAGGAGGCCGTCGCCCTGGTCCCGCTGCCCGCCGTGTCGGCCGAGCACGACGGCTCGGAGTCCGGCATCCACGCCGATCAGCTCCTGGCGTCGGTACGGGAACCGCTCGCCGCCGGCCTCGCCGACGACGGCCAGGTGACCCTGGGCGTCAGCGCCGCCGTGCACTCGGCGGAGGGGCTGCGCGGCGCCCTGGAGGAGGCCAGGCACGCCCGCCGGGTGGCGGCGGCCCGTCCCGGCCGGGTCTCGGCGGCCGGCCACCAGGAACTGGCCTCGCACGTGCTGCTGCTCCCGTTCGTCCCCGACGACGTGCGCCGCGCCTTCACCGCCCGGCTCCTCGACCCGCTCCGCGGGTACGACCGCCGCCACCGGGCCGAACTGATCCCCACCCTGGAGGCGTTCCTCGACTGCGACGGCTCATGGACCCGCTGCGCGGCCCGGCTCCACCTCCACGTCAACACGCTGCGCTACCGGGTCGGGCGAATCGAGCAGTTGACGGGCCGTGACCTGTCGCGCCTTGAGGACAAGCTCGATTTCTTCCTCGCGCTGCGCATGAGCTGATCACACGACTTTGTGAAATCTTTCACCCACCCTCTTGGCCCCACCCGCGATCCATGCTGAGATGCCGCCACCACTCAACAGGCTCGATGGCGCGCTAGGGGAGGGCAACGTGGCGCACACCGCCATGTCTGGTGCCGGAACGACCGAAGGCGACGATCCGCTCCAGACCGCGGTATGGCGGCTGCGCTCCCGCGCCTGCTGGGCGGACGCGGCGGCCCTGCTCCCGGCGGACACCCCGGCGGGATCGCTCCAACGGGCGTCGCTCCTGGTGGAGCGCTGCCTGTACACGGAACAGGGCTGGCAGGACGCGGAGGACGCCCTGCGCACGGCCGAGGCGCAGGCCCACGCCGACGACGAGCGGGGCGCGGCGGCCTGCGAACGCGGCCAACTCGCCTACGCGGCAACGCTGCACGGCGTCCGCGACCGGGCCGACGAGGCGAGGGCGGCCCTGGGCAGGGCGGCGGCCCTGATTCCGCCGGGCGCCCCCGCCCGCGCCCTCCTGGACTTCCGCAGGGGCCTGCTGGCGGAGAACCTGACGTCCTCACCGCAGGCGGCCCGCGCCGCCTACCGCAGGGCCCACGCGGGCGCCACGGCCAACCCCGACCCGCTCCTCCTCTCCTTCACCTGGCGCCACCTGGCCGGACTGTCCCTGCGGGAGGGCGAGTTGGCGGAGGCACGGCACGGCTTCGCCGAATCCCTCAGGATCCGCGAGGAGTTGGGCTACCTGGTGGGCACGGCACCGGCACTGGCGTCACTGGCGGACGCGGAGTCGGAACCGGAGGCGTCCCGCCTGCGCGAGGAGGCCCGCCGCCTCTTCCGCCTCCTGGGCGGAGTCCCCACCTGGCTGGCCCGCCAACTGACCCCACCCACCCCGGCGTAGCCGCGCAACGCCGGAAGCGGCCGGCCCAGGCCAGGTCCCCCGCCGGGGGGAGGCCGCGAGACGACGGAAGTGGGCGGCGGGGGTGCGGCGAAATCCGCCGCCTAGCCGGTTACCACCCGAGTAGAACAGGACGAGAGACCCAAGGGCCCGAGAAGCGGCGGATTCGCCGCACCCACGCGGCCCCGACCCACGAACCACAGAGCGACCGGGCCACGCAGCCGCACCGGACCCACCGAACCACAGCCCGCCACACCCGAACCCCCGCACGAGACCCGCCGCACGAGATCCCCGCACCAGACCCGCCGCACCAGACCCCCCGCGCTACGCCGAGCCGCCCGCCCCCGCCCCACCCCCACCGAGCGAACCCCCGTCACCGCACCCCGCCGAAGTGCGACTCCACCAGCACCCGCACCAGCACGTCGTCCCGCGCGATCAGCGCGTCCAGCAGCGCCTGGTGCTCGGCCGCGTCGCTGACCAGGTCGAGCCGCCCGTCGCCGACAGGCACCTGCACCCGCCGCTGGAGGTCGTCGGCGATCTGGACGAGCTGACGGTTCCCGGAGAGCCCGAGCACCGCTCGGTGGAACGCCCGGTCGGCTTCTCCGTAGGCGACCCGGCACCCCGACGACGCGGCCCGGACACCGGCCTCGGCGAGCGGCCGCAGCTCGGCCCACCGCTCGACGGCCACCGCGCGGGCGAGGCCGAGCACCACGGGCACCTCGATGAGCGCCCGCACCTCCGCCAGTTCCGACAGCTCCCGCACCCCGCGCGCGACGACCCGGAACCCGCGGTTGGGCACCACCTCGACGGCGCCTTCGAGCGCGAGCTGCTGCATGGCTTCCCGCACCGGCGTGGCGGAGACCCCGAACCGCTCCCCGAGGGCGGGCGCCGAGTACACGTCGCCCGGCGTCAGCTCACCTCCCGCGAGGGCGGCCCGCAGGGCGTCGAGTATCTGCCCCCGCACGGAGGACCGCCGCACGACGGACCGGGCCCGAGGCGCGACGGGCGCGCAGTACGAGTGCTCACTACGCTCACCCGGCTCACCCGACTCCCGGGAGCCCCGCTCACCCCGCTCCCGCGAGCCCCGCTCCCCCCGCCCCCCGTCCGCGGCCCCCGGCTGCGCCGGTACCCGAACCACCCCGGCGACCCTCTGCGCACGCTCAGCACGCTGCTCCACGGGCCCTCCTCCGGACGTGTCGGTACTTGAGGTCATTACGACGGGTTGCCCTCACCCGTCAAGCACCCTAGGCCCATCGGCCACCAGTTCAAATCCCACCCAGAATGGGTAAGGCTAGGCTTACCTACAGATTCACGCCTCACCTCGTGGAACGGTGGCCCCCGCATGCCCGTGCCCCCCTCGGCGCTCACGGACGCGTACGACCGTCTCGCCACCGCGCTGCCCTCGCTGCGCATACAGGAGCTGCCCCCGGGCGCCGCCCAGCCGGACGGCGGGGGCTGGATCACCGGCGCCTCCCTGACCCGGCCGGGTCAGGCGATGGACACGTTCCTCGACTGGGACGACGCGCAGATACGGCGGGATCACGGCACGCGGGCCCGCCCGGACGTGACCGCGAGCTTCGGCCTGCACCGGTACGCGTGGCCGGTCTGCCTGCTGATCACCGTCCCGTGGTTCCTGCTGCGCCGGGTGCCGCGCTACCCGGTGACCCAGGTGTCCTACGACCGCACGGTCCCGGAGCTGGCGATGGGCCGGCTCGCGGTGCGCGCGGCGGGCTTCGCGTGCCTCCCGGACGACCCGGCGGCCGGCCGCCCTGAGGCGCGGGTGGTGGCCGACGAGGAGGCGCTCGACGCCGAGGTGCGGGCGGCGGTGGCCGAGCATCTGGAGCCGGTGCTCGCGGCGTTCGGCCCGAGGATGCGCCGCCGGGGCCGCGCGCTGTGGGGCATGGCGACGGACGAGGTCGTGGAGGGCCTCTGGTACGTGGCCGGGCTGCTCGGCGAGGAGGCGCGGGCGACGGCCGAGCTGAAGCGGCTGCTGCCGGGCGCGACGCTCCCGTTCGTCGGCTCGGCGGCGTTCCGCGAGCTGGCCACGCCGACGGGGCGGCGGCTGCCGACCCGGGACCGGGCGAGCTGCTGCCTGTTCTACACACTGCGCCCCGAGGACACCTGCGTGACGTGCCCGCGCACCTGCGACGCCGACCGGATCGCCAAACTCACTGCGCACGCGGCAGCTTGAGGCACCCTCAGGACGGAGCACCCCCCGGCGTCCCGTAAGATCGACGCGAACAAGACATCGGCTACGGCAACTTCCTCGCGTCGCTTTGATTACAGGTACTTCACAACTTCCTCACCTGACGCGGGAACTTTCCGTTGAACCACCCGTACGGGTAGTCTTATTCGAACTCAACTCCCGCCCCTCAAGCGGCAGTTCGAGCAGAACGCCGCCCAGGGCATCCCCTTGCACTTCCTTGGCGGCCTCTTGCCCCGAAACCCCCTGAGGGCCGGTGGAATTGGGCCACTATGGCGGGCGTTACGCCCTATCCCAATGCAAGGGACCCCAGATGAGACTGACCGACATATCGCTGAATTGGCTGCTTCCGGGCGCCGTACTGCTCCTGGGCATGCTGGCGGCGGTTGCGGTGCTGGCACGCAGCAAGCGGTCCGGGGAGCACGCGAAGACCGAGGATTCCTGGGAGCGGAGCGAGGAGCGCCGCAGGCGCAAGGAGGCCATATACGGCTGGGCCTCCTACGTCCTTCTGTTCTGCTGTGCGGCCGTCGCCGCCGCGCTCTCCTTCAAGGGGCTCGTCGGCTTCGGTGAGCAGAACCTGGGCCTGTCCGACGGCTGGCAGTACCTGGTGCCGTTCGGCCTGGACGGCGCGGCGATGTTCTGCTCCGTCCTCGCCGTGCGCGAGGCCAGCCACGGTGACGCGGCCCTCGGCTCCCGGATACTGGTGTGGACGTTCGCGGGTGCCGCCGCCTGGTTCAACTGGGTGCACGCGCCCAGGGGTCTCGGTCACGACGGCGCCCCGCACTTCTTCGCGGGCATGTCCCTCTCGGCCGCGGTGCTGTTCGACCGCGCGCTGAAGCAGACCCGTCGCGCCGCGCTCCGCGAGCAGGGCCTGGTGCCCCGTCCGCTGCCCCAGATCCGCATAGTCCGGTGGCTGCGGGCGCCCCGCGAGACCTACAAGGCGTGGTCGCTCATGCTGCTGGAGAACGTGCGCAGCCTGGACGAGGCGGTCGACGAGGTCCGCGAGGACCAGCGCGAGAAGGAGCAGACCCGACTGCGCCGCCGCGACAAGGAGCGCATGGACCGCGCCCAGCTCAAGGCGATCAGCCGGGGCCACCGCGGCTTCATCGGCCGCGGCCGGCAGATGGAGGCACTGGAGCCCGCTCCGGCGACCGGAACGGAGCCCGCGATACCCGCTGCGGAAGCTCTCCCGGTCCGTTCCCGGCCGTCGCTCCAGCCGGTACGCAAAGGCGGTTCGGACATGACCGTCGACCTCACCGCGGAGGACGACACAATGGCTCTGCCGCGACTCGACTCCCTGGAGCGCAAGCTCAAGGATCTCGAGCAGCAGTTCGGCTAGCCCGGACGGGGAGGGCATGACATGAGAGGGGCGCGACCTACGGGTCGCGCCCCTCTCGTCGTCCGTCAGACGGTGTCCCCGATACGGAAGATCCGGTGATCCCGGTTCATGTCGACGACCACCTCGGTGGTGACGCCGCCGCCCCAGGTCAGCGTGACGACGGCTTCGGTGGTGCCGGCCGCGTTGGTCCCCCGCTCGGTCACCTTCCAGGCGGCGGGGACGTCCTGCGCGCGCAGCACCCCGTTGGCGTGCTCCCGGCTCTCCCACGCGGCCAGCCGCTTCTGGAAGGCGGTGCTGAGGTAGTGGGCGCGCAGCCCGTCCGGCAGGCCGCCGCTGTTCTCGTCGGTGACGGCGTCTATGTAGGTGCCGTAGAAGTCGGCTATCCGGGTGAGGTTGTCGGACGACGCGCCGCTGACGCTGCGCGGCGCTCCGGCGGACGCCTCGGCCACCACGCCGAGGCCGAGCCCGAGGGCGAGCGCGCAGGCGAGGACGGTGCGACGGGCGGTGCGGTGCTTGCCGTTCATGATTGTTCCCCTGGATCCGTGTGGGTGTCTGTGTGCGTATGTGCGTGGGTCTGGGTGGGGGTGGTCAGGCGGAGGCGTGCGAAGGCGGGGCCGCCCGCCCGACTGCCGTGCGGGAGGGCGGCCCCTGGTGGGTGCGGGTCAGCGCAGCTTGCCGACGGCGGTCATCGTCGTCGTCCGGAAGGCCCCCACGGGCGCGTCCGGGAAGCCGCCGAGCTGCGTCCAGTCGACGACGGTGACGGTGCGTCCGTCCCGTCCGACGGACAGCAGCCGGATGTCCTGGGCGCCCCAGGCGGTGTCGGTGTGGAGGCCGTAGAGATGCGCGCCGTCCTCGACGTCGACCCTGCCGTAGTCCTTGAGCGCCGCCTTGATGTCCGGCCGGTGCCGCTCGATCCTGGCCGGGCAGGACCGGATCTCCCGGGCGATCCGGTCGGCGAGGGCCTCGGCCGAGCCGCTGTCGGGCAGCACGACGCTGGTCTGCCGGGCGCCGGCGTCGAGGTCGGTGCGGAAGTCCCGGTGCCAGGTGTCGTCCCGGCCCGCGAGGGCGTCCTTCAGGCAGGTGTCGTGCCCGGTCGCCTCCGCGACGCCGGGCAGGACGCGGCCGGCCGTCCAGACGGACGACGGGTGCGGCGGGAGGTCCCGGGCGGCGAGGAACCCGGGAGTCCGGCCGACGGCGCCGGCCGGCCCGGCGCAGACGGCGCCGAGGCCGGTGGCGGCGAGCAGGAAGAGCGCGCCTGTCCTGGTGCGGTTGGGCATGGAGGTCCCCCGTGGATGCGTACGTGAGCGAGTGGATGAGAGCGACGAGTCGAACTCCCGCGCCGTCGGACGTCGACGGGCGCGAGGGAGCCGGATGCCGTGGGCCGCGCCACCGCCGGTTGGTCGGCCGGCCGGTTCGGTGCGGCACCAGAAGCATCAGCCGTACCGCGGGCCGCCCGCAACAGCCGGCGCCCCCTCCGTCGGGCTGGAACCATCCCAGCCCCTCTGACGTGCAGGTACATGGGCACCCTGGGATGCCGGAACGCGACACTACGGGGGTACGGTGACGAGTCAGGACGACGTCGAGGAGTTCGCGGCGCTGCTGCGGCTGCTCAAGGCGCGCACGGGCCGCAGCTACGGTTCGCTGGCCAGACGCCTCGCCATGAACACCTCGACCCTGCACCGCTACTGCGCGGGCGAGGCGGTACCGCAGGAGTTCGCGCCGGTGGAACGGCCTGCGGCGTTCTGCGAGGCGACGGCGGCGGAACGGCACGAGCTGCACCGGGTGTGGCTGCTGGCGGTGGCGGCCAGACAACGCCCGAAGCCACCGGAACCGGCCTCCGAGGCCACCGCGGTCTCCCCGGTCCCTTCCGACCCTTCCCCCTCCTCAGACCCTCCCGTCTCCCCCGACCCCTCCATCTCCTCAGCCCCTCCCGTCTCCCTCGACCTCCCTGTCTCCTCAGCCCCTCCCGTCTCCTCAGCCCCTGCCGACTCCCCCGCCACTCCCGACTCTCCGGTGTCCCCGGCCGCTTTCGCCGCTCCCGCCGCCACCCCCGCCAGCACCCCCGCCGGCACACCCGCCACCAGCCCCGCCGCCTGGTTCCGTCGCCGCAGGATGCTGGTCGGGGCCGCCGCCGCCACCGTGCTGCTGGTGACGCTCGGCAGTCTGGCGCCCCGGCCCTCGGACCACCCCAGGACCGGGACGACGGCGGGTGCCGCGCCCGGCTCCACCGGGTCGCCGTCCGGCGGTTCCGCTTCCCCGACGGCGTCGTCCTCCCCGACCTCGACGCCGTCCCCGACATCAGGGTCGGCGTCGGCGGCCTCGCCGACCCCGGCGCCCTCCTCGCGGTCCCTCTCCCCCGCCGCAGAAAAGCGGCGGGAGCGCGACGGGAAGGCTCCCGACGGCGGCGCGAACCCCGCGGGCACGCCGCTCACCTGGACGGCCGACTCGCAGGTCTGGCAGCAGGGCTGCGGCCACGACTACGTCATCGCCAAGGAGCCACGGCAGGTCCCGCCGCCCCCGGTGCAGCAGGACGCGGCCGGCTGGGCGGCGACGCAGGGCGCCGTGCACGGGCACCAGACGATGGTCAGGATCTCGGTGCAGGGGAAGTCGTCGACGGCCGTGGTCCTGGAGGCACTTCGGGTCCGGGTGGCCGGGCGGGGGGCGCCGCTCGGGGGCAACGCCTACGCGATGGACCAGGGCTGCGGCGGTTCGCTGACGCCGCGCGCCTTCGCGGTGAACCTGGACGTCGACCGCCCGATCGCCCGCTCGGTCGCGGGCGCGGACGGCGAGCACCCGATCCCCGCCGTCCGCTTCCCCTACCGGGTCTCCGCCTCCGACCCTGAGGTGCTGCTGGTGACGGCGGAGACCGAACGGTACGACGCGACCTGGTACCTGGAGCTGGACTGGTCCTCGCAGGGCCGCACCGGCACCACCCGCGTCGACGACCACGGCCGCCCCTTCCACACCACCAGCATCAAGGGCCTGCCCCGCTACTGGTACGGGTCGAGCGGCTCCCAGCGGCAGTGGATGCCGTACGACGGCTGAGCGGAGGAGTCGGGAGGGGCAGCGGAGGGTCAGGGCCGGGGCACGTTGCGGATGTTGGAGCGGGCCATCTGGAGCATCCGGCCGACCCCGCCGTCCAGGACGATCTTCGACGCGGAGAGGGCGAACCCGGTGACCATGTCGCTGCTGATCTTCGGAGGGATGGACAGGGCGTTGGGGTCGGTGACGATGTCGACGAGGGCCGGGCCCTTGTGCTTGAACGCCGCCTTCAGCGCGCCCGGGAGATCCTTGGGCTTCTCCACCCGCACACCGTAGGCGCCGCAGGCGCGGGCGACGGCGGAGAAGTCCGGGTTCTTGTTGGTGGTGCCGTAGGAGGGCAGTCCCGCGACCAGCATCTCCAACTCGACCATGCCGAGGGAGGAGTTGTTGAAGAGGACGACCTTCACCGGGAGGTCGTACTGGACCAGGGTGAGGAAGTCGCCCATCAGCATGGAGAACCCGCCGTCCCCCGACATCGAGACGACCTGCCGCTCCCTGTCGGTGAACTGGGCGCCGATCGCCATCGGCAGCGCGTTCGCCATCGAGCCGTGGGAGAACGAACCGATCACCCGGCGGCGGCCGTTGGGCGTGATGTAGCGGGCCGCCCAGACGTTGCACATGCCGGTGTCGACGGTGAACACGGCGTCCTCGGCGGCGAGTTCGTCGAGGACGGACGCCACGTACTCGGGGTGGATCGGGACGTGCTTCTCGACCTTCCTGGTGTACGCCTTGACGACGCCCTCCAGCGCGTCGGCGTGTTTCTTGAGCATCTTGTCGAGGAAGCGCCGGTTCTCCTTGGGCTTCACACGCGGGGTGAGACAGCGCAGCGTCTCGCGCACATCGCCCCAGACGGCGAGGTCCAACTTCGAGCGCCGGCCGAGGCGTTCGGGGCGGACGTCGACCTGGGCGATCTTCACGTCGTCGGGCAGGAACGCGTTGTACGGGAAGTCGGTGCCCAGCAGGATGAGCAGATCACACTCGTGGGTGGCTTCGTAGGCGGCGCCGTACCCGAGCAGTCCGCTCATGCCGACGTCGTACGGGTTGTCGTACTGGATCCACTCCTTGCCGCGCAGCGCGTGCCCGACCGGCGACTTGATCTTCTCGGCGAACTCCATGACCTCGGCGTGCGCGCCGGCCGTGCCGCTGCCGCAGAACAGGGTGACCCGCCGGGCGCGGTCGATGAGGTCGACGAGCTGGTCGATCTCGGCGTCGCCCGGTCGGACCGTGGGCCGGGAGGTGACGAGGGCGGTCTCCACGGGTTTGTCGGGGGCTGCCTCGGAGGCGATGTCACCGGGGAGGGAGACGACGCTGACGCCGGACTGGCCGACGGCGTGCTGGATGGCGCTCTGGAGCAGCCGGGGCATCTGCTGCGGGCTGGAGATCAGCTCGCAGTAGTGGCTGCACTCGGTGAACAGCCGGTCCGGGTGGGTCTCCTGGAAGTAGCCGAGGCCGATCTCGCTCGACGGGATCTGCGAGGCGAGGGCGAGCACGGGGGCCATCGAGCGGTGCGCGTCGTAGAGCCCGTTGATGAGGTGGAGGTTGCCCGGTCCGCAGGAGCCGGCGCACGCGGTGAGCTTCCCGGTGATCTGCGCCTCCGCGCCGGCCGCGAAGGCGGCGGTCTCCTCGTGGCGGACGTGCACCCAGTCGATGGCCGAGTTTCGGCGCACCGCGTCCACGACGGGGTTGAGGCTGTCGCCGACGACGCCGTAGAGGCGTTCCACTCCGGCGCGGACGAGGATGTCGACGAACTGTTCGGCGACGTTCTGCTTGGCCATGGCTCTCGTGTGCCCCTTCGGTCTCCTCAGATCCCTGATCCCTCTGGGTTCCATGAATTCACAGCCCGCGCGCTCACGCCTCCCACACGGCGGCCGCCGTACGGTCGTCCGAGTACCCCTTGACCCGGACCTGGGCGTCGGCGAGGAAGGCGGCGAGACCGGGCGGGGCCGCCCCCGCCCAGCGGCCGGACAGGTGACGGCAGAGTTCGGGTTCGCCGCGCAGGGGCTCCGCGAGGCCGTCGCTGCACATCAGGAGCGTGTCACCCGGGCGGGCTACCGAGGCGCGGAACCGGAAGGGCGCGCGCGGCGGTCCTGGCGCGGGTTCGTACGGGCTCGGCGGGGCCGGGATGCCGAGGTCCAGGGTGAGCCGGTCGCCCTCGGGGGTCTCGGCGGGCGGCGAGCCGAAGCCGACGACGGGCTCGCCGACGGCGTCGGTGACCCGGGGCTCGATGTCCTGCCAGTCGCCGTCCCTGAGCCGGAAGAGGCCGCCGGTGCCGACGCCGAAGAAGATCCGGGTGCGGCAGTCGGGGTCGGCGGGCAGCAGCAGGCAGCGCAGGCTCGCCGCGTACTCGTCGGGGTCGACACCCTGTTCGACGGCGCTGGCGCGGAGCCTGCCGAGGGTGCGGTCGGTCAGCCGGTGCAGTCCCGATTTGAGGTCGCCGCGACGGCCGGCCCTGATGTCCTCGGAGAGCCGGGCGTGACTGCGGCCGACCGCTCGGCCGATCCAGTGACACGCCTCGGCGGCGGCCCGGTGGGCTCCCGGGGTGGCCCGCGCGCCGGTCGCCGTCGCGACCAGCAGGAGGGCGTGGTCGCCCGTGCCGAAGCGGGCGGTGAGCAGCGCGTCGCGGCGCGGCTCGCCCCGGTAGCGCGCGGAGTCGCCCCGCACGGACACGGCCCGCACGGTCGAGGTGCCGAACCGGGCGCCGTCGAGCACGGTGTCGGGGACCAGGTCGTCGAGCCGGTCGGGATCGGCGACGGGCAGCGCGGTGGGCTCGGCGTCGTAGGTGGGCGGCCCCGACCCGACGTGCGCGACGACGGGCGTGGCGCCGGGCACGACCCCGGAACCGCCGGCCGGCCCGCCCCCGGCCCCCGGCCGCCCCCCGGAGGCGGAGGCGAAGGTGGCGGGCGCGGGCGAGGCGACGGAGGGCGCCTCCCAGGGAGCCCGCCGACGCCTGGACACGACGGGAGGGACGGGAGGAGCAACGGGTGCGGCGGGTGCTTGGGAGACGGGAGGGGTGGGAGGAGCGGGAGGGACGGAAGGAGCCTGAGAGGCAGGAGTACCTGGAGCCGCTGGAGCCGCTGGAGCCGCTGGAGGCACAGGGATCGCTGGCGGCACAGGGGCCGTCGGAGCGGCGGGCCCCGCGCCACCTCCGGGCGTCGCGGAGGGGGTCCGACGTGGTGCGCCGGGCGCGGCCTGGCCACTGGTGCGCGGGGTGTACGTCGGCCAGTCGGACGGCGGTGAGACCGCGCCGCCCTGGCCGTCACCCGGCGGTGAGACCGCGCCACCCTGGCCGTCCCCCGGCGCGACGGCGCCCCGAGGCCCCGCGCCCACGCACCCTGTAGGCCCAGGCCCGGCCGTCCCCGCGCCCACGGATCCCGTAGGCCCAGGCCCCACCGTCCCCGTGCCCAGAGACTCGGTGGCGCCCTCGGGCCCCGTCCCGGCGGCCCCCTTCACCGCGCCCGACGCCGAGGCGAAACGGTCGTCGAGGGAATCGGGCGCGGCGGCCGGGCCCGTGTCCTGGGTGGAGTCGTCGTACAGCTGCCCCCACCAGTCGTCGTCGGGACCGGTGGACCCTTCCCCCTGCTGGCTCATGCCCCTGATTTTCCACCCCGATGCCCCGTCGGAAACGGGGCATCGGGAAATTCGGGCCGGGGAACGCGCGGCGGACGGCGGGCGAGGTGCGTCCGGGTGGCCCCGGCCGCCCCCTCCTGACCTGCGGCTTCCCCGGGTGTCCTGCATGCTGGTCCGATGGGCGTGTGGGACCTCCTGATGGTCGGTCTGGTGCTCCTGCTCGGCCTGTGCGGAGTACTGGTGCCCGGAGTGCCGGGATCGTGGCTGGTGTGGGCGGCGGTGCTGTGGTGGGCGTTGAAGGACCCCAAGACGCTGGCCTGGGCCGTGCTGGTCGGGGCCACCCTGGCGCTGTTCGTCGCCCAGGTGATCCGCTGGACGCTGCCGCCAAGACGGCTGCGCGAGAGCGGCGCCACCCCCCGGATGGCGGTGTCCGCGGGGCTCGGCGCGCTGCTGGGTTTCGTGCTGGTGCCGGTGGTGGGCGCGATCCCCGGTTTCATGGCCGGCATCTACGTCGGCGAACGCCTGCGGCTCGGCCGGCACGCGGAGGCGAAGGCCGCCGTGCGGACGGCGATGCGCTCGGGCGGTTCGAGCGTGCTGACGGAGCTGTTCGCCTGTCTGCTGATCGCGGGGGCCTGGCTGGGCGCGGTCATCTGGGGCTGAGGCCGGGGCGGGCGCCGATCACGCCTTCCAGGGAGAGCAGCCGCACCTTGGTCTCCAGGCCGCCCGCGTAGCCGGTGAGGGAGCCGTCGGCGCCGATCACCCGGTGGCAGGGGCGGACGATGAGCAGCGGGTTGGCGCCGGTGGCGCCGCCGACGGCCCGGACGGCGGCCCGGGAGGCGCCGACCCGGGCGGCGATCTCGCCGTAGCTGGTGGTGGCGCCGTACGGGACGGCGTCGATGGCCGCCCACACCTTCTCCCGGAACGCGCTGCCCTCGGTGCGGATGTCGAGGCTGAAGTCGGTGAGGTCACCGGCGAAGTAGGCGGCGAGCTGTTCCTCCGCGAGCCGGAAGAGGTCCGGGGTGTGGCGCCAACTCTCCTGGACGGTACGGCCGTTCTTCTGGCCGGAGACCGAGAGCGAGGTCAGGGCGCCGTCGTCGTCCGCGGTCAGCAGCAGCGGTCCGACCGGGCTCTCGACGGTGGTGTGGTGGACGAGCGTGGTCATGGTGTCTCCAACTCCCCTGCGGCGCGCAGGTGGTGCAGTGCGTACGAGCGCCAGGGGCGCCAGCTGTCGGGCAGGTCGGTTCCTGGTGGGGCGACGTCGGGGTCGCCGAGGGCGCGGGTGCGGACGGTGGCCGCGGTGGCCGCGTCCATGCCGGGCACGGCGAGCAGGGCGGCCTCGGCGCTGTCGCGGTCGGCGCCCGGGTCGAGGCGCAGGCGGCCGTCGGCGAGGGCCGCGGTGAGGGCGCCGAGGGTGCCGTGCGGCAGGGCCTCGGCGAGGACGGCGGGTTCGGGGAAGAGGTGGGTGAGGCCGCCGTGCGGGGTGTCGAGGGGCTTGCCGTGGGCGCGGACGAGCCGGCCGGCGACGGCGGGGCCGACGAGGGCGCGGACGGCGAGTTCGTCGGGGTCGGCGGCGCCTGGCGAGCGCAGTCCTGGCCGGGCGGCGACGAGCGGGGCGAGCCGGGGATCGGCGCCGAGGCGTTCGTCGACGGCCCAGGGGTCGGCGTCCAGGTCGAACAGGCGGCGCAGCCGCTGTACGGCGGTGGTGAGGTCGCGGGGGTCGGTGAGGTGCAGGCGGGCGTCGAGCCAGCCGCCGGGGTGGGCGCCGGGCGCGGCCCGTGAGGTGCGGGCGCGTTCGTGGACGGCGGCGACGCCGGTGCCGTGCGGGAGGCGCAGGGTACGGCGGTGGACGCGCCGCCCGGGTGCGCCGGTCACCTCGTCCACGCCGGCCACGGCCTCGGCGGCGAGCAGGTCGAAGACGGGGCCCGCGCGGTAGGGGCCGCGGTGGGCGAGGCGCAGCGGTATCCCGGTGGCGGCGGGCGTCGCCGTCCGCAGGTCCCGCTGCGGGGCGGCGGCGCGCAGCTCGCTGGGGGTGGCCGCGTACACGGCCCGGATCGTGTCGTTGAACTGGCGGACGCTGGCGAACCCTGAGGCGAACGCGATCTCGGTGATCGGCAGCTCGGTGGTCTGGGTGAGGACCCGCGCGGTGTGGGCGCGCTGGGCGCGGGCGAGGGCGACGGGGCCCGCGCCCAGTTCGGCGGTGAGCTGGCGCTGCACCTGCCGGGCGCTGTAGCCGAGGCGGGCGGCGAGCCCGGCGACCCCTTCGCGGTCGACCACGCCGTCGCCGATGAGGCGTACGGCGCGGCCGACGACGTCCGCGCGGACGTTCCAGTCGGCGGAGCCGGGCACGGCGTCGGGACGGCACCGCCGGCAGGCCCGGAACCCGGAGCCCTGCGCGGCGGCGGCCGTCGCGAAGAACCGTACGTTGCGCCGTTTGGGGGTCAGGGCGGGGCAGCTGGGCCGGCAGTAGATGCCGGTGGTGCGCACCCCGAAGAAGAACGCCCCGTCGAACCGGGCGTCCCGGCTGCGTACCGCTTCGAACCTGCTGTCCTCGTCCATCACACCGTCCAGTGTCGACGACGCGGGGGCACGGGACTGGCGGGAATCGGGCACGACGCTGGGGGGACGGAGGCCGTGAGGGGGCGAAGGCCGGGGACCTTGAGGGGGCGAAGGCCGGAGGCCCCAGACCCCTGGAACCTCCAGAACCTCACCTGCCACCGCCCCCTCCCCCATCACCGCTGCCGCTAGAAGCGCGTCTTCCCCCGCTTCATCTCCATCGCCGCGCGCCCCTCGGCGCCCTTCCGCTTCCACTCCTTGCGGACCTCCGCGCGGAGCCTGGCGTCCGTCTTGGCGACGATCCGCTGGTTCTCCCGCAGCAGCTTGCGGTAGCTCGCCAGACGGCGTTCGGGAAGGTCGCCCGAGTCGATCGCGGCGCGCACCGCGCAGTGCGGCTCGGCCTCGTGGGCGCAGTCGTGGAAGCGGCAGTCGGCGGCGAGTTCCTCGATCTCGGTGAAGACCTGTCCGACGCCGGTCCCCGCGTCCCAGAGGCCGACGCCCCGCAGCCCTGGGGTGTCGATCAGGACGCCCCCGCCCGGCAGGGCGAAGAGGTTGCGGGTGGTGGTGGTGTGCCGTCCCTTCCCGTCCACGTCGCGGGTGTCGCCGGTGTCCATCACATCGGCGCCGACGAGCGCGTTGGCGAGGGTGGACTTGCCCGCGCCGGACGTCCCGAGCAGCACGGAGGTGCCGCCGCCGGTGAGCGGGAGGAGGCCGTCGAGTCCGTCGTCGTACAGGGCGCTGACGGCGACGACGGGGACGCCGGGTGCGGTGGTCCGGACGTCCTCGACGAGGTGGGAGAGGACGGTCGGGTCGGACACCAGGTCGGATTTGGTGAGCACGACGACGGGCTGGGCGCCGGACTCCCAGGCCAGCGCGAGGAACCGTTCGACGCGCCCGAGGTCGAGTTCGACGGCGAGGGAGATCGCGACGATGACGTGGTCGACGTTGGCGGCGAGGATCTGCCCCTCGGACCGCTTGGACGAGGTGGAGCGGACGAAGGCGGTGCGGCGGGGCAGCAGTGCGCGGACGTACCGGGGGTCGCCGCCTTCGGGGTCCACGGCGGCCCAGTCCCCGGTGCAGACGACCTTCATGGGGTCGCGGGGCACGACGAACTCGGTGTCGGCGTGGACGACGCCGACCGGGGTGACGACGTCGCAGCGTCCCCGATCGACCCGCAGGACCCGGCCGGGCAGCAGACCCCGCTCGCCGTACGGGACGAACGCGGCTTCCCAGGCGTCGTCCCAGCCGTAGGGGGTGAGCGCGGAGTGGGCGGCGGCGGAGGCGACGGGAGCGGACGTACTGGTCGCACGGGCGGAACGGACGGAACGGGTGGAGCCGGTAGAACCGGTGGAAGACAAGGGGTGACCCTTCACAAGGCGGGCCCCGGCGCGTGAGAGGTCGTCAGCCGGTGGCCACGGAGGTGGACTTGACGTACTGGATGCGGGCAGCGCCCGTCGCAAGGACAGTCATCGGTCGACACCTCCGTTCCTTCTCGTGCCTTCTCGTGCCTTCTCGTTCCTGTGGTGATCCCCGGGCAAGGGGAGCCGCGACCTAGGTAACCGGTCGCGGCGGCTGTGCGTCAACCGGTTTTCGCGCACTCCCGCCCGTTGAGCGCGACGTCGTACGGCGGGGCGTTCTTCCCCTTCCAGCTCGCGAGGAAGCCGAAGGAGAGGGTGCCGCCCGCGGGGACCGCCTTGTTGTAGTCGGCGGCGGTCGCGGTGACGCGGGAACCGCTCTGGGCGACGTTGGCGTCCCACATCTGGCCGACCCGCTGGCCGTCGCCGAAGGTCCAGGCGACCCGCCAGCCGTCGAGGGCGTCGGCGGTGGTGAGGGTGAGGGTGGCCTGGAAGCCGTCGGGCCACTGGTTGACCAGGTCGAAGGCGAACTCGCAGGGTGCCGGGCCGTCGCCGTCCGGGCCCGCGCCGCCCGCGGTGGCCGACGAGGTGCCCTGGGGTTCCTCGCCGTGCCCGTCGTCGGCCGGCGACCCGTCGGTGGTCGGCGGCGGCGAGGAGGTCGCCTCGGGGGTGGTGTAGGACGGCGACGACGGCAGGGGCGCGGGCGCCTGGCGTCGGCCGCTGGGGGTGGTGCCCGCGGAGTCGTCCATGTCGGAGCCGCCGAACGGCATCATCGACACGGCGAGGGCGAGCAGCGACACCACGACGGCGGCGGCGAGCAGGCTGGTGCGCACGACGCGGGCGCGCTGCGTGCCGGACCCGGGGTCGGCGCCGTCGCCCTCCGCGGGTTCGGGGCGTCCGACGCCGAGGCGAACCTCGGCGGCCCGGCGGCGGCGCTCCAGGTAGGCGAGGCCGCCCCAGCCGATGACGCCGCCGACCAGGGCGACGGGCAGTCCGCCGCCGTGCGGGCGCAGACAGGCCGCGGCCTCCGCGCAGTCGACGCACCGGGAGAGGTGACGGGAGAGGTCCTCGGGGATGTCGGTGGCGGGCGAGCGGGTGACGACGTCGAGGAGCCCGGCGTAGCTGCGGCAGTGCGCGGTCATCGGGCTGTCGAGGTGGGCGCGGTGGCAGCGGTCCCTGAACAGGCCGCGGACCTGGGCGAGTTCGTCGCCGACGACGGCCGGGTCGAGGCCGAGGCGGCGGGCGACGACGGTCAGCGGCAGCGTCTCGACCTCGGCCAGCCAGAGCAGCGCGGCGTCCGGTTCCTGGAGGTCGCGCAGTCCGCGCAGGGCGAGCGGGCGGCTGAGCGGGGGGCCGGTGTAGCGCGCGGCCTTGTCGGAGTTGAGCCACAGTCTCAGGTCGGGGTCGAGATCGTGGCCCTTTCCGCCGGTCTCCCAGGCGGCCGCGGTGGTGCGGACGGCGGTCAACAGCAGGGGGATGACGGGCAGTCGGGGGGAACGGCGGCCGGTGGCGCGGACGGTCGCGCTCTCGGCGGCGCGGGCCTCGCGTATACCGAGGGCGAACGCCTCCTCGGCCAGCCGTGTGGCCGCGGTGGAGCCCGCGGTGCACAGGTCGGCGTAGGAAAGGACCGCGTCCCAGCACTCCGAGAACAGCGCGGCCTCGGCGGCGTCCTTCGGGGTCGGCAGGTCGGGCATGAGTCTCCTGCATCCACATGCGAGGTCAACTCGCCTTATTGGCAACGGAGTTGTGGGGAACCTCGCGGCAGACCCAGAGCCTTTCACGTCTTCCACACAACTGACAAGCGCGCTATTCAAATCTGGTTACCGGGAGTGTCCCGGCGGTGGCCCCGGGTGGGGGCCGGTGGACATGAGCGGGTCCGGAGCGGGTCCGGAGCGGGTCCGGAGCGGGTCCGGAGCGGGTCCGGAGGGCCTCCGCGGGGAGGTCTCCGGTGTGCCCCGGTGGGTTACGGGCGGAACGCCACGCCGTATCGATCGCGATCGTACCGACACGGTCCGCATCGGTCCGGTCCTTGCCTGTCCGGTACGGGTCCGTCCGGTACGGGTCCGTCCGGTCCGGGTCTGTCCGGTCCGGGTCCGTCCCGCGCTAACCGGCCGCACTCCCCCGCCCCGCACGCCCGCCCCGCACGCCCTCCCCGCACACCCTCCCCGCGCACACCGGCTCGCGTGCGAACCGGTCCCGGACGATAGCGATCGCGGCGTCGTCCGGGAAGGGCCCGGTCACCTCACGTCCGGGCGGCCACCTGCTCGTCGTCCGCGGGCCGCTCCGGGAGGCTGTCCATGAAGGAGCTGACGGAGAACACCGCGCGGCCCGGTCCCGGCGGGCCGTAGCCGGGCGGGGAGGCGAGACCGAAGTCGTCCATGGTGGCGCGGTAGGCCTCCAGGAGCCGGATGTGGTACTCCAGCGGCGCGCCCTGCGGGTTGGCCTTCCCGAGCGGTGTCGTCGGCTCGGGGCACCAGGTGGTGAAGCGGGGCGTGATCCCCTGGGACATGAAGAACCGCAGCCCCTCGGTGGTCGACGCGATGGCCTCGTCGACGGTGGTGAACCCGAACGGCTCGGCCATCTCCACGCCCGCCACGAAGTTGGGGATCACGTTGCGGGCGCCGAAGATCTCGGCGGAGTCGAGGATGCGCTTGTGCCACTCGTCACGGCCGACGTACCGCTCCTTGCCGGGGCAGTACATCTTGAACAGATACTCGTCCCACACCTCGTAGTTGGGGTGGTAGATCTGCACGCCGTAGTCCTTGAACCGCTGCACGTCGTCGCGCGGCAGCGCCTGCGCCACCACCTTGCCGATCCAACGGCCGGGGAAGCGCTCCTCGATGGCCTTGGCGTAGTGGCCGTAGAAGTCGGCCTCGTCGCGGCCCGAGACGGTCTTGGTGATCGCGCCGCCGGTCAACGTGTAGGCGGTGGACGCCTTCTGGGTGTCGTACCGGTCGATGATCTCCAGGGCCTCCAGGACCTCCTCGACGTCCTTGACCCCGGTGTACGGCCGGCCCGCCGCCTTGTGCTGGCGCCAGTTGTGGTTGATGTCGCAGTACTGGCACTCCTCCTTGGCGCCGAAGTACTGGCAGACCCGGAAGACGGTGAGGTAGATCAGGTAGCCCCACTGGATGGTCGGGGCCACCTCCATCACGGACTTCCCGTTGGAGAGCTTGTGCCGGTAGTACTCCGGCATCGGCGGCACGCCCACGTCGGAGATCCGCTTGCCGTCCAGGTAGAGGCCGAGCACCCCGTCGTCGTCGGCGGCCACCCGGTACGGCGAGGCCGGGTTCACCCGGACCGACACCACGGTGCGCCGCAGGTCGTAGGGGCCGCCGGTGAGGATGATCTCCTCCGGCGGCCGGCGCAGCGCGGCCTCGCCCAGCTCCGGCAGGGTGCCGTGGTCGAAGGAGAAGATGAAGTACGACTTCGGCTTGACCTCGCCGGATTCGTTGTCGCTGAGCGCGGACGGGTCGAAGGCGACTCCGCCGCGCAGCAGGTCCTCCTTGAAGACGGCCTCCCGCGGTACGTGCGGGAACCGCTCCATCAGATCTTCGACCAGTGCGGTACGGCTGCCCATCCCGATCTCTCCTCCCGGCTCAGGCGTTCGACTCCTCACGGTATGCCCCGTCGCTCTGGGCGTGCGGATCGGGGGTCGGTGTGGCGTGCGTCGCGCCGGACCTGCGGGCGATGTGCGCGGGTACGGCGGTGCCCGGCGGCAGCAGCGGATCGGCCTCGGGTGCGCCCCAGACGGCGGTGAGCGGCAGGGTGCCGGCCCAGAGGCCGAGGGCGGCGTCGGGTCCTTCGCCGTCGTCGGGGCCGCCGGTGCGGATCTTGACGGACGCCTCGTCGAGGGCGAGGGCGAGCAGGGTGGTGGCGGCGAGTTCCCCGCGGCTGGGGAGGCGGGCGTACGCCCACTGCCCCGGCGCGCTGTGCTCGGTGAGGGTGCGCAGGCCGGCGAGTTTCTCGTCGGGGTCGGTGACGGTGCGCGGGACGCCGTGGATCATGGCGCTGCGGTAGTTGACGCCGTGCTCGAAGACGGAGCGGGCGAGGACCAGGCCGTCGACGTGGGTGACGGTGACGCAGACCGGGCCGTCACCGGCCAGGCTGCGGCTGGCGACGGACCCGTGCAGGTAGAGCACGCGCCCCTCGCGGCCGTAGACGGTCGGCACGACCATCGGCCGCCCCTCGACCAGCACCCCGAGATGGCAGACGAACCCGGCGTCCAGGATCGCGTCGAGGTCGGCCCGGTCCAGGCTGCCCTGGGCGCGCAGCCGACGGTGGCGGGTGAGGTCGGTCACGGGGAGCCGGTCGTCAGTCATGACGCCGGAGACTACCGATATCGCGGATTCAAGGCCATAGAGCGGAGGATATTGGCTGTCTGGCTACCCCTCGCGTACGGAATTCGTTGGCGCCGGGCTCCCTCCTCGGTCCGCCCGGAGGGATGAGAAAGTCGACGCACACGCGGTCGGCGCGTACGCACTTTCCGGAGGGACGGCACGGATGACGGCGCAGACGGTCACCAACTGGGCGGGCAACATCACCTACGTGGCCAAGGAGGTGCACCGCCCGCGGTCGCTGGAGGCGCTCGGCGCCCTGGTGGCGGGCAGCGCGCGGGTGCGGGTGCTGGGCAGCGGGCACTCCTTCAACCGGATCGCCGAGCCGGGCCCCGAGGGCGTCCTGCTCTCCCTCGCCGAGCTGCCGCCGGTGATCGACGTGGACACGGCGGCCCGCACGGTACGGGCCTGTGGTGGCGTCCGGTACGCCGACCTCGCCCGGGTGGTGCACGCGCACGGCCTCGCCCTGCCCAACATGGCGTCCCTGCCGCACATCTCGGTGGCGGGGTCGGTGGCGACCGGCACCCATGGGTCGGGGGTCGGCAACGGCCCGCTCGCGTCCTCCGTGCGTGAGGTCGAGCTGGTCACCGCGGACGGGTCGTCGCTCACCCTGGGCCGGGGCGACGCCCGGTTCGGCGGCGCCGTCACCTCGCTCGGCGCCCTCGGTGTCGTCACCGCGCTCACCCTCGACCTGGAGCCCGCCTTCGAGGTGGAGCAGCATCTGTTCACCGAACTGCCGCTGGCGGGGCTCGACTTCGAGGCGGTCGCCGGCTGGGCGTACAGCGTGAGCCTGTTCACCGACTGGCGGCGGGAGGGGTTTCGGCAGGTGTGGCTCAAGCGGCGCACCGACCAGCCGCTGGCCGACTTCCCGTTCGCCGCGCCCGCCACCGTGGCGCTGCACCCGGTGCCCGGGGTGCCGGGCGTCAACTGCACCGAGCAGTTCGGGGTGGCCGGGCCCTGGCACGAGCGACTGCCGCATTTCCGGGCGGAGTTCACGCCCAGCAGCGGCAAGGAGTTGCAGTCGGAGTACCTGCTGCCGAGGCCGTCCGCGATACCCGCGCTCCAGGCGCTCGACGCGGTCCGGGAGGTGATCGCGCCGGTGCTGCTGACCTGCGAGGTGCGGACGGTCGCGGCCGACGAGCAGTGGCTGAGCCCGGCCTACGGGCGGGACTCGGTCGCCTTCCACTTCACCTGGGTCGACGATCTGACGGCGGTGCTGCCGGTGGTGGGCCGGGTGGAGGCGGCCCTGGAGGCGTTCGAGCCGCGTCCGCACTGGGGCAAGGTGTACAGCGTGCCCGCGCCGGTGGTGCGGGGCCGCTACCCGAGGCTCGGGGAGTTCAGGGAGCTGGCCGGGGCGCTCGACCCGGCGGGCAAGTTCGCGAACGCCTTCGTCCGGGACGCGCTGGGCGACTGACCGTCCGGCCGCCGTCGCGCCGCCGCCCTTTGTAAAGCCCCTTTCCTAACCCCTTGTCGAAAGTCGGCGGGAGCCCATAGCCTGGCGCGGCGCCGGTGCCGACGTGCCCGCCCGGCCCGAGCCGAACTGAGCCGAGGGGACGGGGATCGACCCGGTGAAGCGCACTTCACGTGACATCCGCACCGCGAACCGCTACGAGGTGCTGCGCCAGATCGTCGCCGAGTCGCCCACCTCGCGGCAGGAGTTGGCGGCGGCCACCGGGCTGAGCCTGGCGACCGTCGCCACCCTGGTCGGCGAGCTGCTCGAACTGCGCATGATCACCGAGGTCGGTTTCGAGGACTCGGCGGGCGGGCGCCCGCGCGGTCTGGTCGCCGTCAACGCCTCGGGGGGCGCGCTGATCGGCGTGGACATCGCGGAGACGTACGTCCATGTCGAGCTGTTCGACCTCGCGTTGAACGTGCTGGCCCGCGCCGAGGAGCACATGCGGCCCGGCGAGAACCGGCCGGCGCAGGTGGTCAGCCATGTCGCCGCCGCCGTCGGGGCGGTGGTCGCGCAGGCCGGTGTGGAGGGCGCCCGGGTGCTCGGCGTCGGGGTGAGCGTGCCGGGGCAGGTGGACCGGGACACCGGCGTCTCCGAGTACGCGCCCAACTGGGACTGGCACGACGTGCCGTTGCTCGACCTGCTCACCGAACACCTCGCGTATCCGCTCTACTTGGACAACCCGCTGCGCGCCTGCGCGGTGGCCGAGCTGTGGTTCGGGGCCGCCAGGGGCCGCGGGGACGCCGTGGTCGTCAATCTCGGCACCGGGGTCGGCGCCGGGCTGATCCTCGGCGGCGGGGTGCACCGGGGCGTCAGCAACAGCGCGGGCGAGTGGGGCCACAGCACGCTCGTGCTGGACGGGCGGCTCTGCCACTGCGGCAACCACGGCTGCGTGGAGACGTATGTCGGGGCGCCCGGGATCATGATGAACCTGCGGGAGTCGCACCCGGAGAGCGGCCTGCTGCACCCCCGGGACCAGACGGCCACCATCGACGCCCTCGCGCGGGGGATCGCGGCCGGCGACCCGGTGGCGGTCGGCGTGGTCCGTGAGACCGCCCGCTATCTCGGCGCGAGCCTCGCCGGTCTGGTGAACGTCCTCAACCCCGAAGTCGTCGTGCTGAGCAGCTGGGTGGCGCGCGGCCTCGGCGAGCCGCTGCTCGACGAGGTGCGCGAGGCCGTGGCCCGGCACGCGCTGCCGCGCCCGCTGGCCACCACGGAGATCGTCCTCTCCCCCATCCCCACCGACCCGGTCTGCCTGGGCGCGGCCACCTTCGCGCTCGAAGGGGCCCTCCAGTCCGTGGGGCAGAAGTCCGCGAAGCGCGCCACCCCCGCGAGGAGCCGTACCGCACCGCCGTCCTGACGACGGAGCGGACGCTCGGGACATCGCCGTCCTGACGACGGAGCGGACGCTCGGGACATCGGCGCCCTGAGGAGCGGGCCGGCCCGGCAGGTGCACGCCCCCGGCGAGGCCCGGCGGCCGACGGGTGGCGCGGGGCCGCGGTGGTCGCCGAGCGTCAACGGGCCCATCGTCGAGGCGAGTTCGGGCGCCGCCTGAACGTGGGCGGCCGGGCGGCGACGGCGGCGGCCTGGTGATCCACTACAGCCGCAACGGCGGCACCCGCGCGGTCCGGACCCGCGGCGGGCCGCGCCTCGGCCGAGGGCCGCCGGGCCTCCCCCGTACCGGCGGCCCTCAACCCCCTTGTACCGCCCGCCCGTTCGGCATTCCGAACCGGGCGCAACGCTTGGAACAGCCTTCGTCCAACCCCTTGCCGAAGCCTTAGCCGAAGGCTAACGTCCCGGCACCGCACCCTGTTCCGAGCCATCCGGTCGCAGGGCGACCGAGCCGCAGCCGCAAATCGAGACAAGGACGTCCACCATGTCGGCAACGAGCAACAGCACCTGGTCCCGCCGATCACTCCTGCGGGCCGCCGCGGGCATGGCCGCCGCCGGCTCCCTCGCCGCCTGCGGCGGCAACACCGGCCGCGGGGGCGGCTCCGGTTCGGGCAAGAACCTGGTGCAGTACTTCCACGCGTACGGCGAGGCGGGCACGGAGCAGGCGATCAAGCGGTACGCCGCCGCCTACCGGGGCGCCCGTGTGAGCACGCAGTGGATCACCAGCGCCGACTTCGAGAGCAAGCTGTTCGCGACGCTGCTCACCAAGAACGCGCCCGACGTCTTCGAGTTCCACCCGCAGATCCAGATGGTGCGCAGCGGCCAGGTGGCGGACCTGACCGACCTCGTCGCCCCGGTCAAGGACGACTTCAACCCGGCGGACATCGCCTCGCACACGGTCGACGGCAAGACGTACGGCGTCCGGATGATCGACGACCCGCAGTTCTTCTTCTACCGCAAGTCGATGCTCGACAAGGCCGGTGTGCGGGTGCCCGAGACCCTCGACGAGCTGATCGAGGCCGCCGCCAGGCTCACCACCGGCAAGGTCAAGGGCCTCTTCCTCGGCAACGACCTGCACGCGGTCATCAACCCGATGATCTGGTCGGCGGGCGCGGACACCCTGAACGCGAAGAACGAGATCGCCTACCACACCGACGGCGTCGTCGACGGGCTGAAGAAGATGCGCTCGGTCTTCACCAGCGGCGACCTGCTGCTGGACGCGCCCACCGACTACTGGGACCCCTCCGCGCTCAACCAGGGCCTGTGCGCCATCCAGTTCTGCGGGATGTGGGCGATGCCGCAGTTCCAGAAGGCGCTGGGTGACGACTGGGGCGTCTTCCCGTTCCCGAAGGTCACCGCCGCGGGCAAGCCCTCGGTCTACAACGGCGGTTGGTCGATGTTCGTCAACGCCAAGGGCGAGAACGTCGACGCGGCCAAGGAGTACGTGAAGTGGCTGTGGATCGAGCAGAAGAAGTACCAGGAGGACTGGGCGACCTCGTACGGCTTCCACATCCCGCCGCGCACCTCGATAGCGGCGTCCGCGTCCAAGCTGAAGACCGGCACCCCGGCCGAGGGCGTCCGACTCTTCAACGAGTTCGGGCACTTCGACAACATCGGCTGGACGCAGGCGATGATCACCGCCCTCGAGGACGTCTTCGCCGACTGCGTCCGCAAGGACGGCTCCCCGGAGGCCGCCCTCGACAAGGCGGACAAGGCAGTGGGCCGCGAGCTCAAGAAGCTGTTCGGATAGTCCGGCGGACGGAATCCGACATGTCCACGACCACGGCACGCGACCTCGCGCACCCCTCCCGGGCGGAGGCTCCCCCGGCCCGGCCGCGGCGGGGGCTGCGGGGCAGCCGCACCCTCAGCTTCTGGCTGTTCATCGGCCCGTTCCTCCTCGGGCTGGCCCTCTTCGTGTACGTCCCCATCGGCTGGAGCCTCTATCTCAGCTTCTTCGAGGCGCGGTTCACCGTCACGCCCGAGAAGTTCACCGGGTTCGACAACTACACCTACATGCTGACCGACCCCGACTTCGTGGGCTCGCTCGGCACCTTCACCGTCTTCGCCGCCTTCATCGTGCCCACCACCTGGGCGCTGTCGCTGGGCCTCGCCCTGATGGTGAACCGGCTGCGGTTCATGCGCGGCTTCTTCCGTTCGGTGTTCTTCCTGCCGACCGCGTGCAGCTACGTCGCCGCCGCGCTGATCTGGAAGATGTCCATCTTCAGCGGCGTCCGCTTCGGCCTGATGAACACGGTCCTCGGCTGGTTCGGCGTCGAGAACATCGCCTGGCTCGCCGACCCGAACCCGCCCTGGTACTGGCTGGTGATCGTCTCCGCCCGGCTCTGGCTCCAGTCCGGCTTCTACATGATCCTGTTCCTCGCGGCCCTCCAGAACATCCCGGGCGAGCTGTACGAGGCCGCCGCCATCGACGGCGCCAAGCCCGGCTGGCAGACCTTCCGCCACATCACCCTGCCCCAACTGCGGGCCACCTCGACCGCGGTGGTGCTGCTCCTGCTGATCGCGGCGTACCAGGCGTTCGACGAGTTCTTCAACCTGCTGTCGAAGACGACCTGGGGCCGGCCGCCGCTGGTCGAGCTGTACTACACCGCGCTCGGCGAGAACCAGGACTACGGCGCGGGCAGCGCGGGCGCCGTCATCCTCACCGTGCTGATCTGCGCCGTCACCCTGCTCCAGGGCAAGTTCCTGGGCTTCGGCAAGGGGGAGGAATCCAAGTGACCATCACCGCACCCGAGACGCGCCGTGGCGCACCGCCGCGAGCCGTGCGCCGTCGCGGCGGGGTGATGAGCAGCGCCGGCCTCTACCTGGCCACCGCGGTCGCCGCGTTCCTCTTCCTCGTCCCGTTCTATCTGCTGGTCCGCAACGCCCTGTCGACGGACGCCGAAATCACCGGCGAGCACTGGAAGTTCTTCCCCACCGACCTCCAATGGGGCAATGTCAGCGCCCTGTTCGACGACTCGTCGGTGCCGTTCGCCAGGTCGCTGCTGAACTCCACGGTCGTCGCCGTCCTGCACACGGCGGGCGTCCTGCTGGTCTGCTCGCTGGCCGGCTACGCGCTGGCCCGCATCCCCTACCGGCACGCCAACAAGGTCTTCTACGCGGTCCTCGGCACCCTGATGGTCCCGACGGCGGTGACCTTCGTGCCGAGCTTCGTGCTGGTCTCGTCGCTCGGCTGGGTGGACAGCTACCGGGGGCTGATCATCCCCGGCCTCTTCAGTGGTTTCACCTGCTTCCTGTTCCGGCAGTACTTCCTGGGGTTTCCGAAGGAGCTGGAGGAGGCGGCGCGGGTGGACGGGCTCGGGTACTGGGGCGCCTACTGGCGTGTCGTCGTGCCCAACTCCCTGAACTTCTTCGCGGCCATCGCGACCATCACCTTCATAGGCGGCTGGAACGCCTTCCTGTGGCCCCTGGTCATCGGCCAGGACCCGAGCGCGTGGACCGTGCAGGTCGCGCTCTCCTCGTACATGACCAACCAGACCGTGGTGTTCCACCAGATCTTCATGGCCACCGCGATCTCCATCCTGCCCCTGCTGTTCGTGTTCCTCTTCCTCCAGCGCTGGCTGGTGCAGGGGATCGCACAGACCGGCATCAAGGGCTGACGCACCCACGACCAGGAGACCGATGTCTTTCCGCACCCCCACGGCCGGCGGCTTCGTCGAGGACGTCTCACCGGGTTCCGGGGCCCTCGCGCCCCGGGCCTGGTACCCGGCCTCGGACGCGAAATCCCTCACCCTCAACGGCGATTGGCGGCTGCGGGTGTCGCCGACCGCGGACGCCGAGGACGACTCGTTCGCCGCGCCCGGGTTCGACGCAGGTGGCTGGGCGCGGGTCACGGTCCCCGGCCACTGGGTCCTCCAGGGCGACGGCGCGTTCGGCTCACCGATCTACACCAACCATCTGTACCCCTTCCCGGTGGACCCGCCGAGGGTGCCGACCGAGAACCCCACCGGCGACCACCTGCGCGTCTTCGACCTGCCGTCCGACTGGCCCGCGGCCTCCGAGGGCGGTGCCGTGCTGCGCTTCGACGGAGTCGAGTCGTGCGCCCGGGTCTGGCTCAACGGCACCGAGATCGGCGGGTTCAAGGGGTCGAGGCTGCCGCACGAGTTCGCCGTCGGGCGGCTGCTGAAGCCGTCGGGGAACGTGCTCGCGGTGCGGGTGCACCAGTGGTCGGCCGGCTCCTACCTGGAGGACCAGGACCAGTGGTGGCTGCCCGGCATCTTCCGTGACGTGACGCTGCTGCACCGCCCGGCGGGCTGCGCGGGGGACTTCTTCACGCACGCCTCCTACGACCACGTCACCGGCCAGGGCACCCTTCGGGTCGACTCCGAGGTGGCCGGCCGGGTCGCGGTGCCCGCCCTGGACATCGATGTCGCGACCGGCACGGACGTCACCGTGCCGGTGCGGCCCTGGACGGCCGAGACACCCCACCTCTACGACGGCGAGCTGATCACGCCGGGCGAGCGGGTACCGCTGCGGATCGGCTTCAGGACCGTGGAACTGGCGGACGGGCTGATCAAGGTCAACGGCCGGCCGATCCTGTTCAAGGGCGTCAACCGGCACGAGTGGCACCCCGAGCGGGGCCGCGCCCTCGACCTGGAGACGATGCGTGAGGACGTGCTGCTGATGAAGCGGCATAACCTCAACGCCGTCCGCACCTCGCACTACCCGCCGCACCCGGCCTTCCTCGACCTGTGCGACGAGTACGGCCTGTGGGTGATCGACGAGTGCGACCTGGAGACCCACGGCTTCGTCGAGCAGGGCTGGCGTGACAACCCCGTCGACGACGACCGCTGGACCCCGGCGCTCCTCGACCGGGCGGCCCGGATGGTCGAGCGGGACAAGAACCACCCCTCGGTGGTCGTCTGGTCGCTCGGCAACGAGGCGGGCACCGGGCGCGGCCTGACCGCGATGGCCGACTGGATCCACGCCCGGGACGCCACCCGGCTCGTGCACTACGAGGGCGACCTCGACTGCCGTGACACGGACGTCTACTCGCGGATGTACGCCTCCCACGAGGAGGTGGCGCGGATCGGTGAGGGACTCGACGGCGGCACCCACAGGCGCCGCCGACTCCCCCTCGTGCTGTGCGAATACGGGCACGCGATGGGCAACGGTCCCGGCGGTCTCGCCGACTACCAGGAGCTGTTCGAGCGCTTCGGGCGGCTCCAGGGCGGCTTCGTCTGGGAGTGGATCGACCACGGCATCCGGGACGAGCGGTTCGGCTACGCGTACGGCGGCGACTTCGGCGAGGCGCTGCACGACGGCAACTTCGTCTGCGACGGCCTGGTCTTCCCCGACCGCGCCCCCTCCCCGGGGCTGCTGGAGTACAAGAAGGTCATCGAGCCGGTCACCATCGAGGGCGACGGCGCCGACGGCACGGTCCGGATCACCAACAAGCAGGATTTCGCAGACCTTTCCGCGTTCACGTTCACCTGGTCGTACCAAGTGGACGGCGAGACGGTCGCGTCGGGCGGCCTCGGCGTGCCCGCGCTCGCGCCCGGCGCGTCCGCGGACGTCAAGCTGCCGTCGGCGCCGGACGGCCGGGGCGCGGAGACCGGCTGGACCGTGCGGGCGTCGCTGGCCGCCGACACCCTCTGGGCCGGCGCGGGCCACGAGGTCGCGTGGGGCCAGGGCACCGTCACCGCGCGCCCGGCGCCCGCCGTCACCCCCGCCGGAACTCCGGCACCGGCGGGCGACGGCACCCTCGTCCTGGGGCCCGGCGTGTTCGACGCCCGCACCGGGGCGCCGCGCGCGATCGGCGGCGCCGAGGTGCGGGGCGGCCCGCGGCTCGACGTGTGGCGGGCACCGACCGACAACGACGACGGCGCCCCCTGGCAGTCGGACATCAGGTACGGGCCGCTCTGGCGCAAGCTGGGCCTGCACCGGATGCTCCACCGCCTCGACGCGGTGGAGCACGAGGAGCACGCCCTCACCGTGCGGACCCGGGTGGCGCCCGCCGCCCGGGAGTTGGGCCTCGCGACGGTCTACCGCTGGACCTCCGACGGCGAACGGCTCGCCCTGACGGTGACGGTGACACCCGAGGGCGACTGGACGGTCCCGCTGCCCCGGCTCGGTGTCCGCTTCGGCCTCGACGGCGCGGCGGGCCGGGTGCGCTGGTTCGGCGGCGGTCCTGGCGAGGGGTACCCGGACACCAAGACGGCCTCCAGGATGGGCCGTTGGGAGTCGACGGTGGACGACCTCCAGACGCCGTACGTGCGCCCGCAGGAGAACGGCGCCCGCGCGGACGTCCGTTGGGCCGAGATCGGCGGGCTGCGGGTCGAGGGCGACCCGGAGTTCTGGTTCACGGCCCGGCGCTGGACCACCGAACAGCTGGACGCGGCCGACCACCGCACCGACCTGGTGCCGGGCGACACGGTGTGGGTCAACCTGGACCACGGCCAGCACGGCATCGGCTCGCAGTCCTGCGGCCCCGGACCGCTGCCGACGTACCGACTGCGCGCGGAGCGGGCGACGTTCTCGTTCGTCTTCTCCCCGGCCAACTGAGGACAGGCCGGCCACGCGCCGGCGGCGAAGCGACGGCAGGCGTCCGCGACGGCGCCGCGACCGGCCCTGACCGGTGGCGGCGCCGTCACGCGGTCACCCACCCGAAAGGCCCGGACGGCCCGCTTCGAGGCACAATGCGTCCCATGCGCCCACCCTTCGACGACACCCCCGACGCCCGCCCGCTCACCCCCGGCGAGGCTCCCCGCTGGGAGGCCGCCCTCGCCCTGGTCGAGCGCGACCTCCGGGCCACGCTGCCCGAGCACGGCGGGCTGCGGCTGCTGGCGATGCCCAGCGGGCAGGACGACTTCCCCGAGCTGGTGTACGTCGCCCTCGCCGACGGGAGCTGGTGGGGCAACGGCTTCGAGCCCGACCCCTCGGTCAGCGCCCTCGACGCGCTGGCCGTGGTCGCCGAGGCCGCCCAGGACACCGTCTCCGAACGGCTCTGGCGGGCCTGGCCGGTGTGCGCGGCCCACGGCCTCGGGATGCATGTCGGCGGCACGGACGAGCGCGTGGAGTGGTGGTGCTCAGGCGGCTCGGACGGTTCGGACGGCTCAGGCACAGGGCATGTCCGGTCAGGTGTCGGCGAGTTGGCGGACGTCCAGCCGCTGCCGGCGCGGCGCGGGAGCGGACGGTACGGCCACCGGGCGTCCCGGTAGCCGAAGCCGGGTCAGTGGTCGGCGCAGCACGGGGTGGGGTCGGGGACCTCGAACGGGACCAGGAGGTCACCGGCCGCCGGCATCACCGTCAGGACCAACTCGCCGTCCTGCCACTGCGGGCGAACGTGGTCCCGGGTCATCAGCCGCGTCTGTGGTGGGGGCCGGTCCGGGGAGCCGAGTGCCACGACGGCCGTGATCGCCGAGCGGGACAGCGTCTCGGCGAGCGTGATGGTGCCGGTGAGGGCCGCGGCTCCCGGGTAGAGGACGGCGCGGCCCGTGTCGTCCGGGACGCCGTCGGTCGTCTCGTGGCCCAGCGCCGCGAGCCCCTCCAGGGCGGTGCGCGGGAGGGGCCGCGACGGCAGGGCCAGCGACACGGCGACCCGCGGCCGGTCGCCGCGGATCAGATGCGTGCAGCCGAACACGCCCTGTGGGAGCGCGAGTTCGGTGGCCAGCGTGTGCAGCAGATGGTCCGCGGCGCGCAGGTCCCGCAGCCCGGGGTCGAGCGTGAGGGCGTGCGGGGCGCGCGTCACGAGGGCAGGACCCAGATCGGGTTGGAGTAGAACCACAGGTCGAGCCACGGGTCGGCGTCGCCGACGACGTCGATCGCGGGTCCGGCCGGGTCGACGGACGCGCCGCGCGCGCCGACGGCGGAGCGGTTGCCGTCGGTGCCGCGCAGCCGCACGTACTGCGGGTGGTCGACGCGGCCGAGGTCGTAGCTGAGCCTGACCGTGCCGGCCACCTTGTTCACCTCGAACGACCTGGCGACCCTGGCCGTCGGAGCGGTGAACGTGTCCCGGTCCTTCACTTCCCCGGTCACCTCACCGCGCACCACGTCGACCCGGGCCAACTTCGGTACGAATCCGGCCCAGTTGGCGCCGCCGGCCAGCGCGACGTCCACGGTGAGGGTGACCCTCGTGCCCTTGCGGACGTGCAGCGCGCCGCCCAGCGTCGCCCACCGTCCGCCGCCCGCGAGGCGGGCGTCGAGGCCGCTGATCAGACCGCCGTGGTCGACCCAGACCCGGCCGGCCCTGATGCCGTCCATGACGGCCGCGTACGAGAACCCGTCGGCGCCGACATGGGTGCGGCTGTACTGGCCGGGCCAGTAGTCGCCCTGGCTGACGTCGATCTTGCCGCCGTACACCGGGTCGGGGTAGCGGCCGTCGGTCTCGAAGTCGCCGCCGGGGCCGCGCACCGCGGTGTCCGCGTAGACCTGGTGGGAGTCGGAGTTGGCGGTGATCCACCACGGCTTGCCCTCGGCGAGGAGGCTGTCCCAGAGGCCGCCGACGGTGGCGGTCATCCAGTCGAAGCCGCCCCAGGTGCGGTAGCTCTCCAGCGGGAACCCGGCGAACGAGTTGGCGCTCGGGCTGTTGTCGTAGATGCCGCGGGCCCGGCCGGGGCCGGTCGGGGCGGGCAGGCCCGACGCCTGGTGTCCCGGGGCGCCCTCGAAGCCGACGGCGATCTGGTGGCGGGCGGAGGTCGCGTCGCGCCAGGCGCGGATCTCGTGCGGGGAGTCGACACCGCGCCGCGCCGGGTGGTTGGCGAGCATCAGCGCGTCCTTGATCCTGCGCCGCTCGACCTGCTCGCCGAGGAAGGCGAGTCCCGCGACGGCCAGCGCCTCGTTGCCCGGCGTGGAGTCGGAGGCGCCCTTCACGCTGCCGTCGTAGTCGGTCTCGAACTGCTTGAGGACGGCGACCTCGTTCTTGCCCGGGTGCACGAAGACCGTGCCGTGCTCGGCGGCCGGGATGTTCCATTCGAGGCCCTGGAAGACGAGGGTGTCCTCGTGCGCCTCGCGGGCCGCGACGATGTCCGGATTGACCTTCTCCACACCGATCTTGGCGTGCGCCTGGCTGCCGTGGTCGGTGATGACCATCCAGTCGAGGCCGTGCCGGGCGCCCTGGCGGACCTGGTCGACGACCCGGTACTTGCCGTCGCTGCTGTATTGCGTGTGGATGTGGTGGTCGCCCGCCAGCCAGAGGAAGCCCTTGGCGCGGCGGCCTGAACCCGAGCCGGTCGCGTAGGCGGGGGCGGCGCCCGCGGCGCCGGTCAGCACCCCGCCGGCCGCGAGCCCGGCGCCCAGCAGGCCCGCCCGGCGCAGCAGTGCGCGGCGCGAGGACTGCTCGGGGGAGAGCGCCTCGTCGGGCACGGAGGTGTCGAAGGCGGCCGGCAGCGGGGCCGTCGTCCCGTGCTGGTGTTCTTCGCCGTGTCCGTGTGTGTGGCCGTGGCCGTGACCGTGATGGTGACCGTGTCCCATGAACTCTCCCGGAGTCGCGCTGCCTTCGCCGCCGACGGCCCGCGCTCGCCCGTCGCCCCACGGCTGCCTGCCCGCGTACGGGTCCGGGAGGCGCGTTTTCACGCCACGTGGAACCACGCCGCCCGAGGAGAATCGACGCGGGAGATGAACGCCGCGCGACCGGCGCGTGAGCGGTGGGCGACTCCGGTGCGGCGTCTCGCCCCGCCCCTCACTGTTTCCTCAACGCCCCTTGTTCGTCACACTGGTTGGCGCAGAACCTGAGCACCGTTCACCTTCCTCTCCGCCACCTCCTGACCGGAGTCGCCCCCGCCATGAGAAGACTGATCGGCACCCTCGCGGCCGCGGTACTGGCCGTCACCGGACTCACCACGGCCACCGCACCGGCCGCGACCGCCGCGCAGCCGGCCGCCACCGGGACGTTCGACGTCCTCACCTACAACGTCGCCGGGCTGCCCGAGGGGCTCAGCTCCAGCCACCCGGCCACCAACACCCCGCTGATCTCGCCCAGGTTGGCGCCGTACGACATCGTGAACGTCCAGGAGGACTTCAACTACCACGCGGCGCTGTACGCGGGCGACAACCACCCCTACCGGACCGCGACCAGCGGCGGCGCGGCCATCGGCGACGGCCTCAACACCCTCTCCAGCTATCCGTTCGACGACTTCGAGCGGGTCAGGTGGAACGCCTGCACGGGCACCAACTGCCTGACGCCGAAGGGATTCACGCTGGCCCGGCTGCGGCTCGCCGAGGGCGTCTACGTCGATCTGTACAACGCCCACCCGAACGCGGACGACACCGACGACGCGCTCGCCGCCCGCCGCGCCAACATCACGCAGCTCTCCGCGTTCATCCAGGCCAACTCGGCGGGCAACGCGGTGATCGTGATGGGCGACACCAACACCCGGTACACGCGGGCCGGGGACAACATCCGCACCCTGGTGCGCGACAACGGGCTCACCGACGCGTGGGTGAAGCTGGTCAGGGGCGGCACCGAGCCGGCGCAGGGCGCGGACGCGCTGCTGTGCCCGACGACGGCGCCGCCCAACACCTGCGAGGTCGTCGACAAGGTCTTCTACCGGGGCAGCAGGCTGGTCTCGCTCGACGCGACCCGATACAACAACGACTGGGCGGCGTTCCTGGACGCGCAGGGCGGCAATCTGTCCGACCACTTCCCGCACACCGTCGACTTCTCCTACACCGTCAACTCCGCCCTGAAGGCGAGTGACTTCTTCGGCGGACCGCACGGCACGGCCTTCAACGACGCCGCCACGCTCCCGGCCACCGCCTCCCCGCGCACCCTCACGCTGCGCGGCGGCGCCCGCCTGGACGCCGTCGCCCTGGCGCACGACGGGGGTGCGACGCCGCTCCACGGCGGCACCGGCGGCACGGCGACGTCGCTGACCCTCGCCACCGGCGAGCACCTCACCTCCGTCAAGCTCACCCAGGGGCAGAAGGACAGCAGGACCAGGATCTTCTCGGCCGCGTTCACCACGGACCGGGGCCGCACCCTGTCGGCGGGCACGGCGACCTCCGACACCAGGACGTTCACGGCCCCGGCGGGCTGGCAGATCGCCGGCTTCACGGGCCGCGCGGGTGACGAGGTAGACAAGCTCGGCGTGCTCTACGCGCCGATCACCTGACCGGGCCTCCGCGCGCCGACCACCCTGTCCTGGATCCCGTAGGCTGAAACCTAGGACATGTAGGTTTCAGGAGAGGTCCATGCCCCGAGCCGGTCTCACCACCGACCGCGTCGTCGCGGCCGCCGCCGACCTCGCCGACGAGGTCGGGTTCGAACAGCTGAGCGTGTCGGCGCTGGCCCGGCGCTGCGGGGTGCGGGACGCGAGCCTGTACACGCACGTCCGCAACCTCCAGGACCTGCGGACCCGCGTCGCGCTGCTCGCGGGCGGCGAGCTGATCGACCGGATCGCGGTGGCCGTGGCCGGCCGCTCGGGGCAGGACGCGCTGGCCGCGTTCGCCGACGCCTACCGGGAGTTCGCGCTGGAGCGGCCCGGCCGGTACGCGGCCACCCAGCTGCCCGTCGACCAGTCCCTGATCGCCGACACACCCGCCTTCCGCCGTACCGCCGAGATCACCTACGGCGTGCTGCGCGGCTACGGCCTCACCGAACCCGACCTCACCGACGCCGTCCGCCTGCTGCGCAGCACCTTCCACGGCTTCTGCGCGCTGGAGGCGGGCGGCGGCTTCGGCGCCCCGCGCGAGGTCGGGCGCTCCTGGGAGAAGGCGGTGGCCGCCCTGCACCTCGCGCTGGAGAACTGGCCGCGCGAGGAGGACGCCCCGGCCCGCTGACCAGCGGGTCAGGCGCGCACGGCAACCTCTGGTCACCCGGCGGCGACCCGGAGACATGGCCTCAGGGACCGGCGCGACGAGCCGCCGCCGGGCGCGGGCCGCCCGGGTGGCCGCGGGACGCGTCCGGTTCGGTGCGAGGGGCTCAGGACACCTCGACGTCCCCGGCGCCGAACCGGACCCGCACCTCGGGTCCCGCGCTCCAGGCCACCGTCAGGCCCTCGGCGCCGTCGCCGCCGTCGGTCCGCACCCGCACCGTGTCCGGCAGCGGGACCGGGTCGGGGTCGGCCGTCAGCCGCACGAGCGCGACGAACAGGCCGGCGCCGTCCGCCGTCAGCTCCCCGGTCAGCTCGTCGGAGAGACCGACGGCGGGCAGGATCTCGGCGCGCGCGTCCTCCCCGGCCGCCCAGCCCGTGACCCGCACGGACGCGCCGGGCGCCCCGCCCGTCACCCGGTGCGCGCGCACCTCCACGGCCCCGCGCGCCAGCACCACGCTCGTCACCCGGGCGTCCCCGGCCGCCGTGTGCCGGGACGCGGCCCAGCCGTCGCCGACGCCCAGCGGGACGATGCCGGTGCGGGCCGGATCGCCGTCGAGCAGCACGCTGTTGTCGGCGACCGGGTCGGCGGACGGCGCGGTGCGCGTCGAGTAGGCGAGGCGGGTGTAGTACGGGTCGTAGCGGACGTCCTCGCTGCCGTGGTTGTGCAGACGTACCAGGCCGTCCGAACGCGTCGCCTGGAGCAGCCAGTTGGGTGCTTGGACGGCGGTGAGCGCGTCGCCTTCCTCGACGGGCGACGGCTCCTCGGCCGCCGTCCAGACCGGGTGGTCCTCGGGCAGCAGCAGGCCGAGGAAGCCCTTGCTCGCCCAGTACGGGGAGGCGGGGCCCGAATAGCCTTGCAGGAGCGACTCGTCGGGGCCGTGCCAGCCGAGGGTCAGCAGCCCGTTCCCGTCGACGGCGCCGTGGTCGAGGAAGTGCCGCAGGGCGCCGGACGCCAGCCGTCGGGTGCGGCCGGGCGTGAGCGGGGTGCGGCCGGTGAGGGCGCCGAGCCAGAGCGGGGCCGTCGTCGCGAACCGGTAGGTGAGGGAGCGGCCTTGGCGCAGGGGGGCGCCGTCGGCGCCGAACAGGCGGGCGTAGTCGTCGAGATGGCGGGAGAGGCGGCCGCCGTAGAGGTCCAGGAGAGGCGCGTCGTCCGCGAGCCAGGCGTGCAGCACCGGGTAGAGGTGCATGGCCCAGCCGTTGTAGTAGTCGAACTTGCGGCCGTCGCCGTCGGTGTACCAGCCGTCGCCGACGTACCACTCCTCGATGCGGGCCAGGCCGCGGTCGATCGCCTTCGCGGACCGCTCGGGCTCATGGCCGATCTCCTTCAGGAAGCCGCCGACCGTGACGGGGAACAACTCCCAGTTGCAGGGCCAGGGTTCGGCGGTCAGGGCGGCGGTCAGCCAGTCGGCGGCGCGCTGTCTGACGCCGTCGTCGAGGCGGTCCCACAGCAGCGGGCGGGTCAGCCGCAGCGCGAGGGCGATGGACGCGGCCTCGACCAGCGGCTGGCCGCGGTCGCCGATCTTCGGCCAGACCCCGCCCGCACCGGCCGCGAGGCCGTCGGCGTAGCGGCCGAGGACCGTCTCGTCGCGGCGGAACGCGGCGAGCAGCAGGGTGCGGGCGTACCCTTCGAGGCCGTCGGAGAGCCGGCCGGACCAGCTGGTGTGCTCGCCCGGCAGGTCGTAGAGGGCGCCGCCCTCGGTCGCGTACGGCGCGACCGAGGCGAGCAGGGTGTCGGCGGCGGTCTCCCAGTGGGCCCTGGTGCAGCCGGTGTAGGGGCTGCGGGCGCGGTCATCCGGGGGCAGGCGCATCGATTCGCTCTCCAGGTCGGCTGGTTCGCGTGCGGGGTCGTGCGGCGGTCCGCCCGCCGGGGGTGGTGCGAGGTGGTGCGGCGGTCCCGCCGGGAGTCGCGCGGGGTCGTGCGGCGGTCCGCCCGCCGGGGGTGGCGCGCGGCCCGGCGGGGCGGCCGGTCGAGGCCTGGGGCGCCCCGGTTCCGGTCGGGACGCCCCAGGGTCTTCTCACACCCGCACCAGGGCCGCGGGCACCAGCCGCAGGGCGATCAACTCGTCCCTGACCAGGCCCGCGTACACGGTCGCGCCGTGCACGGAGGTGTGGGTGTTGTCCTTGTTCTCGTTGTACAGATAGATCGACTTGGAGGCTTCCACGCCCAGCGACTCCACCAGCGCCTTGGTCCTCGCGGTGAGGTCGATCAACGGTACGCCCCTCTCGGCCGCCACGGAGCGGATGACGGCAGGATGGTTCACACCGAGCCCGTTGACGAGCAGCGCGGTGTCGTTGTCCAGAGTGCCGTCGGCATTGAACCAGCGGCGCACGATGGGTGTCACCAGCACCGGTCGGCCACCCTGGGCGCGGACGCCGTCGACCAGCGATTCCAGGTTCGTGCGGTAGGTCGGCTCGTCGGTGGTCTTGTCGTTGTGGGCGAGCTGGATCAGGACGAGGTCGCCGGGGCGGATCAACGGCCTCACTGTGCCCCACAGTTGCGGGTTCCCCAGATAGGAGACCGTACTCTCCCCGGAATCCGCGTAGTTGGCGACGGAGACGCCCGCGCGCAGGTACTGGGGCAGCTGCTGGCCCCAGCCGGAGTAGGGGGCGCCCGGCTGGTCGCAGACGGTGGAGTCGCCGACGAGGAAGATCTGCCGGGCGTGCCTCGCGGGGGTCACGCGGATGTCCGCGAGGGCGGGGGCGGCGCCGCCGAGGACCAGGTCGAGGCCGGGGCTGCCGTCGGGGCCCGTGGGTTCGCCCTCGGGGGTGCGGACGTCGACGGTGAAGCTCCGCGCGATCCGCTCGCCGGGGGCCGCGGGTGTCTCGGGCAGCAGCGAGCGCCTGGTCTCGCCGGTGACGGCGGTGCTGGACGCGTCGTCGCCGCCGAGCAGCACCCGGACGTCGTAGGTGCCGGGCGGGACGTCGAAGTGGCAGACGCCGGCGGCGCAGTGGTCGATGCCGAGCGCGTGGCGGGCACCGGCGGGCGTGTGGTGGCCCGGTTGGGCCTGGGCCGGCGCCGCGGTCAGTCCGGCGCTCAGGGTCAGCGCCGCGAGAACGGCGAGATTGAAACGTCTCATTACGGCTCCTCGAACAGGTCGGCAGGGCCTGGCGGAGGGACCGTACCCCCGAGAACAAGCGCTTTCTACCCCCTGGACCGTTTTCCCCAAACTGCCAACCTCCAGCCTGCGAAAGCCCTTTCGCGAAATCGATTCAACTGTCACTCTCACAGCACCCGCACCCCCCTACCTCCCGAAGGAGGCACCCTCATGTCCGAACCCGTGCAGCACGCGGTGGGACGCCGCACCTTCGTCGTCGGCGGCGCGGCGGCGGCCGGCAGCGCGGTCCTCGCCGGACCGCTCGCCCGCCCGGCGTCCGCCGCGGCCTTCGGCTGGAGCGACGACGGCTCCCACTACGTCGTCGACACCGGAGCGAGCCTCGTCTTCAGGGTCAGCAAGTCCAACGGCGACCTGACCTCACTGGTCTACAAGGGCACCGAGTACCAGGGCTACGGCGGCATGAACTCGCACATCGAATCGGGCCTGGGCGCCTCGACGGTGACGATAAGTCAGACCGGGAGCACCATCCTCGTCTCCGTCACGTACGGCACGCTCAAGCACTACTACGCGGCCCGCAGCGGCGAGAACAACGTCTACCTGTGGACCAACAAGGCCGACACCTCGGTCAGCGCCACCCGCTACATCGTGCGCGTCAAGGCGGGCCTGTTCGCCAACGACGAGCCCGACTCCTACACCTACGCGCCCACCACCGTCGAAGCCTCCGACGTCTTCAGGAAGTCCGACGGCCAGACCCGCTCCAAGCACTTCTCCAGGCTGCGCGTCACCGACTACGACTACATCGGCTGGAGCACCGGCGGCGTCGGCCTCTACGTCGTGCGCTCCAACCACGAGAAGGCGTCGGGCGGCCCGTTCTACCGCTCGCTGCTGCGCCACCAGAGCGCCGACGGCGGTGGCCTGTACGAGATCCTCTACTACGGCGAGAACCAGACGGAGGCCCAGCGCTTCGGCCTCCAGGGCCCGTACGTCATCGCCTTCACCGACGGCGGGGCGCCGTCCTCCGCGCTCTACCCCGCCAACCTCACCACGCCCTGGGCCGACGGGCTCGGCATCTCCGGGTACGTCGCCGCGAGCGGTCGGGGCCGGGTCGCGGGCGTCGGGATCACCGGCCGCGACCCGGCGTTCCCGTACACCGTCGGGCTCGCCAACTCGGCCGCCCAGTACTGGGGTTCGGCCCGCGCCTCGGACGGCTACTTCTCCGTCACCGGCGTACTGCCCGGCACCTACACGCTCACCGTCTTCAAGGGCGAACTCGCCGTGTACACCACCTCGGTGGCGGTCACGGCGGGCGGCACGACGACCCTCAACAGCATCGCCGTCCCCACCTCGAACGACCCGGGCAACGCGAGCGCGATCTGGCGGATCGGCTCCTGGGACGGCACCCCCGGCGGCTTCAAGAACGCCGAGCTGATGACGTACGCGCATCCGTCCGACGTCCGGGCCGCCTCCTGGACGGGGAACGTCGTCGTCGGCAGCGGCACCGAGACCTCGGCGTTCCCCTGCTACCTGTGGAAGGACGTCAACAGCGGGATCATCGTCTACTTCAAGCTGACGGCGGCCCAGGCGGCGGCCGCCCACACCCTGCGGATCGGGGTGACGACGGCCTACGCCAACGGCCGCCCGCAGATCACCGTCAACGACACCTGGACCTCGGCCGTCCCCTCCCCGCCCACCCAGCCGAGCACCCGGTCGCTGACCGTGGGCTCCTACCGGGGCAACAACTACACGTTCACCTACAGCGTTCCGGCGTCCGCCTGGCTGACGGACACCGGCGCCTACAACACGCTGAAGATCTATGTGGCGAGCGGCTCGGGCACGACGTCGTTCCTCAGCGCGGGCACGGCGATCGACGCGATCGACCTGCTGATCTGACGTCAGGTGCCGCGCGTCCACTGCTGGTTGGTCGCTCCGTTGCAGGTGTACGTGATGATCGCGGCGGAGTTGGCGGTGGACGCGCCGGACACGTCGAGGCACTCGCCGCTGGCGCGGGCCTTCACCAGGACGTAGCCGCCCGACGTGGTCAGGCTCCACTGCTGGGTGGTGGCGCTGCCGCAGTCCTCCTGGCTGACGTTCGCCGCGTTCTCCTGGAGGCACAGCGAGCTTCCCCGGCTCACCAGTTGGTAGTAGCCGGTGCCAAGGTCCTTGAACCACCACTTCTGGTTGGCGCCGCCGTTGCAGGTGTACTGGCTGATGGCGGCCCCCGCCCACAGCGACTGGTCGGGCACGTCCGCGCACTTGGAACTGGCGCGCCCGATCAGGGTGTTGTAGGTCGCCGCGGTCGACGTGACGGACCCCGCCGCGGTGTCCACGCCGAGCTGTGGGGACCAGGACATCGACAGCGACGTGGAGGTCGGGAAGGTCAGCGGCAGCCACACATAGCGCGAGTCGTTGACCGTGCCGCCGAAGGAGTTGCCCCAGCGGTCCCCCAGGTAGAGGTACGCGGTGCCCGAGGTGCCCTGCACCGGCAGCACGTACGCGGTCTGCGAGTTGAAGGCCGTGGAGTCACCGACGTTGGTCATCGCGGTCCAGGGCCCCGCCGGTGAACTCGCGGTGGCGTACTGCTGCTGGTTGGCGCTCCAGCCGGTCGCGCCCGACGTCAGCATGAAGTAGACACCGCCCCGCTTGAACAGCGCCGGTGCCTCCCGGTGCCCGCCCGGCCACGGGTTGGCGACCCGGCTCACGATGCCGGTGTAGTCGGCGGTGAGACGGTAGATGTGCAGGTCGTAGTTCTCATTGGCGGCCGACACCATGTAACCGGTGCCGTCGTCGTCGACGAACGTGGTGATGTCCCGGGACATGTAGGAGCCGAGCGGCCGGAAGCTGCCCCGGTAGCTGTACGTCCCGTCCACCGTGTCGGAGACGGCGACCGCCGCGCGGGCCTCACCGTAGTCGGTGCCGTTCTCCTTGTGCATCCACATCACGTACTTGCCGGTGGCGGCGTTGTACATGACCTTGGGGCGCTCGATGTAGGCGGTGGCCAGCTCGGAGGCGCTGGACTGGGTCAGGACGCGGTTCCTGAACTCCCAGTTCTTCAGGTCGGTGGAACGGTAGGCGTCGACGGAGCGGAACGTGTTGTCGGCGTTGCGGTCCTCGCCGAACCAGTAGTAGTAGGAGCCGACCTTGACGACCCCGCCGCCGTGCGCGTGCAGCGGGTTGCCCGAAGTGTCCTTGAACTGGACGCCGTTGGCGATGGTCTGGGTGGCGGCCTGGGCGGGTGACGCGGTCACCAGGGCGCCGGCGAGGGCACAGACCAGGGCGAGCAGAACGGCGTACACACGTCGTGTTCTCATGCGCTCTCCTTCACGGAGTCGGAGACCGGCGCCGCGTCGGGCACCGGGGCGCCGAAGTCGGGGGTGCCGTCCCGGTGCCAGCCGAGGCGCTGGACGCGGGTGTGGCGGTTGGGGTCGTTCAGTGGATCACCGGTGATCTCCTTGTACGGCCGGGCGTGGTAGACGAGGACGTCGGTCAGGCCGTCGTCGGCGACCGCGAAGCAGTTGTGCCCCGGGCCGTACTGCCCGGTGGTGTCGGAGCTGGTGAAGACCGGGGACGGCGACTTGGACCAGTTCGCCGGGTCCATCAGGTCCGCGTCCGCGTCCACGGTCAGCAGGCCCATGCAGTAGTGGTGGTCGGTGGCACTGGCCGAGTAGGACAGGAACAGCCGCCCGTTCCTGGCGAGCACGGCGGGACCCTCGTTCACCCGGTAGCCGACACACTCCCAGTCGAACTCCGGTGTCGACAGACGAATTTGAGGCCCCGTCAGGGTCCAGGGGTTCGCCATCCTCGACAGCCACAGGGCGGTGTTGTTCTCCATCCCGGGTTCGTGCTGCGCCCAGGCGAGATAGCGGCTGCCCCGGTGGGTGAAGGTGGTGGCGTCGAGGGAGAACGTCTCCCAGGCGGTCCTGACCTGGCCGCGCTCCACCCAGGTCCCCGCGAAGGGGTCCTGGTGGGCGTTCTCCAGCACCCAGATCCGGATGTCCCAGACGCTCTCGGCGGGCGCGGAGGCGAAGTAGACGTACCACTTGCCGCCGATCCGGTGCAGCTCGGGCGCCCAGATGTGCGCGCCCATCACTCCGGTGGTGTGCCTGGTCCAGATCACCGACTCGGCGGCCGTGGCGAGGCCGCCCAAGGTGCGGGAGCGGCGCAGGACGATCCGGTCGTACTCGGGGACGGTCGCGGTGAAGTAGTAACCGCCGTCGGAGTGGTGGATGTGGGGGTCGGCCCGCTGCCTGACGAGGGGGTTCACGAACGGGGGCGGCTCGGGCTGCGGCGGGAGCGGGGCGGCTCCCGCGGACGCCGGCCCGCCGGCGAGGGCGCCCGCGGCCAGCGCGGCTCCCTTCAGCACCAGCCTGCGCTGCGGCGCTCGGGGCGGATCGTGATCGCGGCTCATACGCTGCCTCTCGAGAGATGTTCGAGATTGCGAATGCCATCTGTCATGACGAACGCCGAAAAGGTAAGGGTGGGGAGGGGGGAGGTCAACGGGTCTGACGCGATGGGTGGGGGGGGCGGGCGGAGAGCGGGCGGTGAGCGGGCGGAGAGTGGATGGAGGGCGGGCGGGGGAGCGGATGGCGACCGGATGGAGAGCGCTTTCGGTCGTCGGGGGTGGGCGAGTCGTGAGCGACTCCGGGTTCTCCCTCGGCATCCCGAGACTCCGGCACTCTGGCACTGCGGCACCCCGGAACTCCGGCACCCCGCCTCCCGGCATCCCGGCATCCCGGCACCCCGCCTCCCGGCATCCCGCCTCCCGGCATCCCGCAGGCCCCATCCCCGGCTCTTCTCTGCCCCTCGGCGGTCCTCTCCGACTCCCGTCTCGGCACGCCCTTCCCTCTCCCCCGCTCCCAGCCCTCCCGATGGCGTCACTCGACGTCCGTATGCTGGGCAATCCGCTCACTTTCCGGACACGGGGCCTGGGATTCACTCTTTCGGCTGGTTTACGGTCGTGGCATGACCAGCGACACCGGCCGCCCCGCCTCCCCTGCGTCCCCCGCGTCTCCCCTCTCCCCCGCCCCTTTCGCCGCCGCCCTCGCCGCTGGGCCGCTGGTCCTCGACGGCGGCATGTCCAACCAGCTCGCCTCCGCGGGCCACGACCTGAGCGACGAACTCTGGTCGGCCCGGCTCCTCCTGGAGCAGCCCGAGGCGATCACCGACGCACATCTCGCCTACTTCGAGGCGGGCGCGGACGTGGCGATCACCTCCAGCTACCAGGCCACCTTCGAGGGGTTCGAGAAGCGCGGGATCGCCCGTGCCGAGGCCGTCCGGCTGCTGACGCTGAGCGCGGAGCTGGCCCGCGAGGCGGCGCGCAGGGCCCGCACCGACCGTCCCCTGTGGGTCGCGGCCTCGGTCGGCCCGTACGGGGCGATGCTCGCCGACGGTTCCGAGTACCGGGGGCGGTACGGGCTGGGCGTCGACGCGCTGGAACGTTTCCACCGCCCGCGCATGGAGGTGCTGGCCGCCGCGGGGCCCGACGTGCTGGCCCTGGAGACCGTCCCGGACGCCGACGAGGCGCGGGCACTGCTGCGGGCGGTGCGCGGGCTCGGGGTGCCGGCCTGGCTGTCGTACAGCGTCGACGGCGACCGCACCCGCGCGGGCCAGCCGCTCGACGAGGCGTTCGGCCTGGCCGCCGAGGCCGATGAGATCGTCGCGGTCGGCGTCAACTGCTGCGCGCCTGGGGACGTCGAGGGTGCCGTCGCGACGGCCGCCGAGGTCACAGGCAAGCCGGTCGTCGTCTACCCGAACAGCGGCGAGTACTGGAACGCCGAGGCCCGCGCCTGGACCGGGCGCGCCAGCTTCACACCGGACCAGGTGACCGCCTGGCGCGACGCGGGGGCACACCTGATCGGAGGGTGCTGCCGGGTGGGCCCGGAAACGGTGTCGGAGATAGCGGGGACGGTGTCGGGGATCGCCGGGACGGTGTCGGGGATCGCGGGCGCGGTGTCGTAGATCGCGACGACAGGCTCAGGAGTCGTGTGAACGGTCCGGGGCCCGACGGGCGGCCGCGCCTTCGCCGCTGGTCGGGCCTGCGCTGATGGTTCGGCCGGGGCCGTTGGTCGGGCGGCCGATGGTGGGGCCGGGGCCGATGGTCAGGCCGAGGCCGTTGGACGTTCCGGCCGCTAGGCGGACTGCGCCGTCAATGGCGGCGGACCGAGCCCGGCAGGCGCAGGCGTCGCACGACGGACCGTATCTCCGTGCCGCGCGCTCCCGGACTCGTGGCGGTGGGCGGTTCATCGGGGCGGGCGGCGTCGGCGGCCCACAGGGCGATCTCCGCGTCGCGCGGGCCGTGCTCGATCGACGGACCGTCGGTGCCGAACATCCGCACCGGATGCGAGGCGTCCCAGTGCCGCCAGCCGGGGTCGCCCTCCACCACGAACCGCACCCACGCCGCGTGCATCTCGTCGGCCAGTTCCTGCGGCGCCCCCTCCCCCGCCAGCTTGCGGGACTCGGGCACGTCCCCGGTGTCGAAGACGAAGCCCAGCTCAAGGGCGTGACAGGAGCCGAGGCCGGGAAGGTTCGAGGGCCAGCCGAACTCGTAGACGTACGACGAGTCGGCGCGGGCGTCCGCGAGCCGCTGCAACGGGATGCGCAACAGGTGGTCCGTGACGAGCTGTCCGACGATCTCGGCGGCCCCGGCGCCCGGGTGCAGGGCACGATAGCCGCGCGGGACGTCATGGCCGCAGTGGCAGCGGGCCATCGCCCCGGCCAGGGCTATCCCGCCGAGCCGGTCGACCCGTTCGAGCAGCCCGCCGGGGACCAGCCACAGGCGGTACTCGTCCTTCGTCCACCCCATCATCAGGTCGACGCCCCGCGCCACGTCGCCCTCGACCAGGGCCTCCAGCGGATCGCGCGGGACCAGGTCGCCGTCCACTACCAGCCCGAACGACGGGCCGCCGAGCACCGGACTGCTGAGCCGGCCGACGTCCGCCTGGGTGCGCAGCAGCAGCTCGCGGTCGACCTCAGCGAAGGCCGCCGCCGTGGCGGGCACCTTCAGCCGGGTCGCCATCCGGCGCACCATGCGCCGCACCTTGTCCCGGTCGAACGCCTCGGGCGGCCCGCTCTGGAGCACCGCGCGGCGCACCAGGCCCTGGGCCTGCGGGGCGGCCAGCAGCGCGCCGATGCTGATGGCGCCGGCGGACTGCCCGCAGAGGGTGACCCGGTTCGGGTCGCCGCCGAACGCCGCGATCGACGCGTGCACCCAGTGCAGCGCGGCGAGCTGGTCGCGCAGACCGGGGTTGGCGGGCGTGTCGGGGAACAGGCCGTAGCCCTCGACCCCGAGCCGGTAGTTCACCGAGACGAAGACGACGCCGTCCCGCGCGAAGGTCCGCCCGTCGTACACCGGGACAGCGGCGGAACCCCTGGTCAGGGCGCCGCCGTGCAGCCACACCAGGACGGGGAGGCGGGCGCCCCTGCCCGGCTCCGGGGTCCACACATTGAGGTTGAGGCAGTCGTCACCGGGCACGACCGGATCGGCCAGCAGCTTTGCGAACGCCTCCGAGTACGGCGGTTTCGGCGGCGTCGGCCCGAAGGCGCCCGCGTCCCTGACACCGTCCCAGGGCTCCGGCGGCTGCGGCGGCCGGAACCGGCGGGGGCCGAAGGGCGGGGCCGCGTACGGGATGCCACGGAAGACGGCGATCCCGCTCTCCATACGGCCACGGACCGCGCCGTAGGGGGTGGCGACCACGGGGTCCGTCGGTGCCGGGTGAGCGGGCGGGGGCGGCGCCGCGTTCGGCGGCGGGGAGGAGGCGGGTGGGCGGACGTTCCGCGTGTCGTCCGTGGGCTCGCTGTCCGTCGATCTGGAGTTCGTCCGGTCCGTTGTCATCCGTCCATCAGCCTCCTCGCCGTGCCACCACACCGCTGAACACCAGAGCACCACAATTCGCCCGGCTATTCCGGTGGAGAGGGCTGCGAGTGGGCTACTCGGGGTACGGCCGGGAGGACACACCCGCCGGTCGATGCCTGGAGGCGCGGACATGTGCACGGAGCGCGATGGGAAAACGTTTCCTGGTTACCCACCCCCACGCCCCATCCGACCGGCCCCTCGCCCAGCCGACCCCCAGGAGAACCATGCCCGCCACCCGGCCCACGGCCGTCTTCGCGATGGACCCGGTCCACCTCCCCCGGCTCTTTCCGCCGCACCTCATGACACGGCTCAGGGAAACCGTCGCCGTCAACCCCGCGCTCGTCGTACGCGACTTCGCCGACCCCGCAGCGACCCCCGCCCTCGCCGACGCGGAGATCCTGATCACCGGCTGGGGCAGCCCCCACCTCGACCACCACGCCCTGGCCGCCGCACCCGGGCTGCGCACCGTGCTGCACGCCGCGGGATCCGTCCGCTCCCTCGTCGGCCAGGACGTCTGGGCGCACGGGATCAGCGTCTCCAGCGCGGTCACCGGCAACGCGCTGCCCGTCGCCGAGTACACCCTCGCGATGATCCTGCTCACCGGGAAGGACGCCTTCACTCACCGCGAACGATTCCGCGCCGGTCGCACCCACCCGACCCCGGCCGAGACCGCGCACACCGGAAACGTCGGCCGACGCGTCGGAGTCATCGGCGCCTCGCGGGTCGGACGGCGGCTGCTCGAACTGCTACGGCCCTTCGACCTGACGGTGCTGCTGCACGACCCCTACGTCGGCGCCGCCGAGGCCGCGTCGCTCGGCGCCGAGTCCCTGCCCCTCGACCAACTCCTCGCGCACAGCGACATCGTGACCCTGCACGCCCCCGACATCCCCGAGACCCACCGCATACTCGACGCCGGACGCCTTGCCCTGATCCGCGACGGAGGCGTCCTCATCAACACCTCCAGGGGAGCACTGATCGACCCCGACGCGCTGACCGAGGAACTCGTCTCCGGGCGGCTGAGTGCCGTACTCGACGTGACCGAACCGGAACCGCTGCCCGCCCACTCGCCCCTGTACGACCTGCCGAACGTCTTCCTCACCCCGCACATCGCCGGCTCCCTCGGCAACGAACTCCAACGGCTCGGCCTGATCGTCACCGAGGAAGCCGAACGGCTCGCGAGCGGCGGAACGTTGGCCCATGAGGTACGCGTGGGGGATCTGGGGCGGGTGGCTTAGGGGGTGGAGTGGGGCGGGGGCGGCTCAAGGAGCGCGGCTTAGGGAGTGGAGTGAGCGGAGGTGGGTTCAGGGAAGGTACGGCAGGGGCGCGGTGGTATACGGTTTCTATCGTCAACTTGCGAGGTAAGCGCTTGCTGCCGCTGCCGTCCTCGTGCCGGTCCGCAGCCCTCCCCTCGTTCCGTGCCACCCCGGGAGCACCGAAGTGACGATGTTGCACAATCCCGTGATCCGCGGCTTCGCCCCCGACCCCTCGCTGGTCCGGGTCGGTGACTGGTACTACGTGGCCACCAGCTCGTTCGAATGGTTCCCCACGATCCCGCTGCACCGGTCACGGGACCTGCTGAACTGGGAGTACGCCGGTCACGTGGGCGGAGCGGTCCCCGGCGATTCCCTGGGCGGGGTGCCCGACTCGGGCGGGGTGTGGGCACCCTCGCTCAGCTGGGACGGTGAACGGTTCTGGGTCGTGTACGGAGTCGTCCGTTCGCTTGAGACGCCCTACTTCGACGTCGATGTGTACGTGTCGACGGCCATGAAGGTGGGCGGCGAGTGGAGCGCGCCCCGGCGGGTGGCCAGTCACGGGTTCGATCCCGCGCTGTTCCATCACGAAGGACGGCTGTGGCTGCTCAACCTCCAGAACGACCACCGGCCCGGCGGCCGACGGTTCGCCGGGATCGTCATGACCGAACTGGACCGCGCCACCCTCGCTCCGATCGGCCCCACCAGGTTGCTCCTCCAGCACGAACGGCTCCTTGAAGGGCCGAAGTTGGTGCGGCGCGGCGACTGGTTCTATCTGGTGCTCGCCGAGGGCGGCACCGGGTTCGAGCACGGGGTGCGGGTGGCCAGGTCCCGGCATGTGACCGGGCCCTACGAACTCGACGAACGACCGCTGCTCACCTCGCGCGACGACCCCTCGGTGCCGCTCCAGAAGGCCGGGCACGGGGAGTTGGTGCGAACAGCGGGCGGCGACTGGGTGTTGAGCCACCTCGCCTCCCGGCCGGTCGCCACCCCGTCGGGGCCACGCTGCACCCTCGGCCGGGAGACCGCCGTCCAGGCCGTGGTGTGGGACGAGGACGGGTGGCCTCGGTTGCGGCAGGGCGGTCATCATCCAGACGTCAATGTTGACATCAACGTTGACGTCAACGTCAGTGGCAACATTGACGATGTTGCCACCGCCGACTCTCGCCCCTACACCCACGCCCAGGCCTACTCCGGCTCCGGCTCCGGCTCCGGCTCCGGGCACGCCGTCAACATTGACGGACATGTTGACGGAAGCGACGGAAGCATTGACAGGCGCGTTGATGTTGACTCCACCCTTGAGGTTGACGCCGACCGCGAGCTAACCGCCGACATTGACGCCCCCGTCCATAGTGGATCGTTCGGCAGTTCCGACCCTCGGTTGGTTGACCACCTTGAGTGGCCCTGGAGCACCTTGCGGGCTCCTGTTGATTCGTCCTGGGCCCGGGTCGACCAGCGGACCGGGGCCATACGGCTGCGCGGGCGGCATGGGCCCGAGTCGTTGTGGGCGCGCAGTCTGCTGGCCCGGCGGATCACCGAGCACCGGGCCGAGGCCGAGGTCACCGTCGACGCACGGCCGCACACCTTCACCCAGGCCGCGGGGCTGGTCCTCTACTACAACACCGTGGCCTGTCTGAGCCTCGATCTGACCTGGGCCGAGCCCGAGGGCGAGGCGCAGTGCGGGCAGCAGTGGGCCGTCGGCCGGCCGGACGGTCGCGGTGGGCGGACCGTGCTGCGGCTGGTGGAGCGGACGGAGGACGGGCCTCGGGAAGTGGCCGTGGTGGGCATCGGAGCGGATGACGCGGAGACAGAAGCGGCGCCTGTGACGCTGGGGGTCAGCGTGACGGGGGCCGACGCGCGGTTCTGGTGGGTCCGGGACGGGGTGCGGACCCCGATCGGCGGAGTCCTCGATTTCGGGCGGCTCTCCGACGACCACGGGGGCCGGCTCCGGTTCACCGGGGCGATGGTCGGCATCCACGCCATGGACCTGGTCGACGCGGCGTTCACCGCCGAGTTCACCGGGTTCCGCTTGGCGTGCGGGTAGCCGTCGAGTCAGGCCGCGTACGCCGTCGCCGGGTCCGTCGGGTGGCTCAGCCCGCGCACCTGGCCGGCGCCCACGCCGCGTGCCCGACCCGGCGTGCCCGACCCGGCGTGCCCGACCCGGCGTGCCCGACCCGGCGTGCCCGACCCGGCGTGCCCGACCCGGCGTGCCCGACCCGGCGTGCCCGACCCGCCGCGCCCGACCAGCCCCCCCCCCGGAGCTGGTCACACCCGTCGCCCAGACACTAGCGGGTTCCGGGTTCCGGTTCGCCCGCGGACAGTCGACGAGCGGCGGCCCGCACGCGGTGGCGGAAGTTCCGGTCGAGACGGGCCGCCGAGCCCCGCCCCTTCCCGACGTCTCGCGCCGAACCTAGGGTAGGAAGCGCTTACCACCAGGTCGGTCATCCACCGGCCGGGACGGAGCAGTGATCGAGACTTTCGATGGCCCTCGGGCGGGCCGAGAGGCGGTTCCTCATGGTCCGTTCGGGGAGTGCGAGCGTGGCGGCCGGTCCCACGCTCGCCGTCGTGGCGCGCGAGGCGGGAGTCTCCGTGCCGACCGCGTCCAAGGTCGTCAACGGGCGTGAGGACGTGGCGCCCGAGACCAGGCGCCGGGTGACGGAGGCCCTTGACCGGCTCGGCTACGCGCGCAGGCCGCGCTTCGACGTGGCCAAGGTGCCGGGACTCGTCGACCTCGTCGTGCACTCCCTCGACACCTCCTGGTCGGGGGCCGTACTGCACGGCGTGGAGGCCGCCGCCCACGACGCCGGCCTTGAGGTGGTGGTGTCCGCCGGGGCCGGCCGGACCAGGGGCGGGCGCCCCGAACGGAGCTGGCTCGACAAGCTGATCGCGCGCGGGTCGTCCGGAGTCCTGTTCAATCTGGCGGAGTTGACGTCGTCGCAGTACGCGTGGCTCGAACAGCACCGCATCCCATTCGTGATGATCGACCCGGTGCTCGAACCCCCGCCGGGCGTCGTCTCGGTGGGTGCCGCGAACTGGCAGGGCGGGGTGACCGCCACCGACCATCTGCTCGCCCTCGGCCATGAGCGCATCGCCGTCGTCGCCGGGCACCAGCACACGGTGTGCGGCAACGCCCGGGTGGCCGGCTACCGTTCCGCCCTCGCCTCGGCCGGGCTGCGGCACCGGCCCGAGTATGTGCGGCACGCCGGGTTCGACGAGAGCGTCGCGCACCGCCGGATGCTCGATCTGCTCGACCTGCCGGAACCGCCGACCGCCGTGTTCGTCTGCTCGGACCGGATGGCCCTCGGCGTCTACGAGGCCCTGGCGGAACGGGGGTTGAGGGTGCCGGACGACGTCAGCGTCATCGGGTTCGGCGACCTCCCCGAGTCCGGCTGGCTCTCCCCCGCCCTCACCACCGTCCGCCAGCCCCTGTCGGAGATGGCGGCGACGGCGCTGCGCCTGCTGGTCCGGATGATGGACGGTGAACGGCCCGAGAGCACCCGGACGGAACTGTCCACCCGGCTGGTGCCGCGCTCCAGCACGGCACCCGCGCGGGGGACGGCGTGAGGCTCGGTGCGCGGGGTTGCATCGGGTGACGGCGAGTGGCACCGCGCGGTGTCATGTGGCGCCACGCGACGCCATGTGGCGTCAGGTGGTGCCACGCGGCGCCATCCTGAGGGCTTGCGCGGCGCCACAGACGTCACACGGGTACGTGACACCACGAAAATGCGACCCGCCATCGCCTCATTCATACAGGTCAGAGACCTGGATCCGGCGACCGATCCCTCACGTCACCGATTGAGGGTTGCTCGTGGCGCCATCTTGGTGCCACTATGGCGTCATGGACCTCACGCCGTATGTCGACAACCTCCGCCGTGAACTCGCGGTGGCCGCCGAAGCGGGCGGTCGGGAAGCTCGCGAGCTGGCCGAGCGGCTCACCGCTCCGCTGGACTCGGCGGCCCGCCTGACGATGCTTCACGTGCTCTCCGCCGCGATGGACGAGATCACCCGTGAACTCGCCCCCGGCTCGGTCGACGTACGGCTGCGCGGGCTCGACCCCGACTTCGTCGTGACGCGGCCCCCGGGCGCCCTGGCGGGCGAGCCGTACGACGCAGGGAGCGCGCCCGTCGAGGCGCCCAAGATCTCGGCCGACGGCGACGACGGCGGCACCGCCCGCGTCAATCTCCGTCTGCCCGCCCACCTCAAGGCGCGCGCCGAGGAGGCCGCGAACCGGGAGGGCCTGTCGGTCAACGCCTGGCTGGTGCGGGCCGTTTCGGGCGCCGTCGACGGCGGCGCGCCCGCGCGTCCGGCGGAGCGGAACCGCGCCGGACGCACCGTCGGACAGAACTTCACGGGCTGGGTGCGCTAGCCGGCTCCACCCGCACCCCCTGCACCGCCCGCACCTTCTGACACCGCCCGCTCCACTCGCACCGCCGACTCCACCCGCTCCACCCGCCCCGCCGAAACCACACGCCCCACCCGCACCGCCACCTCCACCCGCTCCACGCACCACCCGCACCACCCGCACCACCCGCCCAACACCACTCACCCCCCGCCACCTGCGGGAACGTCACCGCGACCCAAGAGGACAGGACAGCCATGCCTTCTTTCGACACCCCCGGACCGATCTCGGCCGTCGCTCACGTGGACGCCGGGTCGATCCGGTTCATCGCCGCCGACCGGGCCGACACGGTCGTCGAGGTGCTGCCCCGCGACCCGAAGAAGGACCGGGACGTGCGGGCCGCCGAGCAGACCGAAGTGCGGTACGCGAGCGGTCTGTTGAGCATCAGGACGCCCAAGGGGCGCCTGCTGGTGGGGCCTTCGGGCACCGTGGACGTGACGGTCGAACTGCCCCTGGACTCGGAGGTGGAGATGACCGGAGCCTGGGTCCAGGTGCACGGCGAGGGCCGGCTCGGCGAGGTCCGGGTGAAGACCTCGTCGGGCGATGTCAGGCTCGACCGCACCGGCCCGCTGCGGCTGACCGCCGCGCACGGCAACATCAGCGTGGACCGCGTCGAGGGCGGCGCCGAGATCACCACCAGCTCCGGCAGTCTGCGCGTCGGGACCGTCGGCGGCGGTGCCGTCCTGAAGAACTCGCACGGCACCACGACCGTCGGCACCGCCCTGGACGATCTGCGGGTCAGCGGCGCCAACGGCGACATCCTCATCGACCGCGCCGAGGGCTCGGTCACCGCGACCACCGCCCACGGCACCCTCCGGGTGGGTGAAGTGGCGCGGGGGACGGTGCAGTTGGAGACGTCGTACGGCGCCATCGAGGTCGGGGTCCGTGCGGGCAGCGCCGCCTGGCTCGACGTCAGCTCGGACTCCGGGCAGGTCACCAACGCGCTCACCTCGTCGGAGGGTCCGGCCGGGTCCGAGGACACGGTCGAGGTCAGGGCCCGCACCCGGTACGGCAACGTCGACATCCTGCGCGCCCGGGGCTGAGCGGCCCCCGCAGCTCGTCCAGGGCGCGACCACTTCATCGTCTCCATCTCCTCGAAGGGGAGGGCTCCATGCCTGTAAGTGTCATGAGCACGTCTAAAAGAGGGGACGGTCCGCAGCCGGTCGCCGCGGTCTCCGCCGTCGGGCTGCGCAAGTCCTACGGCGACCGGACCGTTCTCGACGGCATCGACCTGCGCATCCCGGCCGGGACCGTGTTCGCGCTGCTCGGGCCGAACGGCGCGGGCAAGACCACCACCGTGCGGATCCTGTCCACGCTCGTCGCCGCCGACGGCGGCCAGGCCCAGATCGCCGGCCACGACCTCACCACCGCGCCGGACCGGGTGCGGGCCGCGATCGGCGTCACCGGGCAGTTCGCCGCGCTCGACGACCTGCTCACCGCCGAGGAGAACCTGCTCCTCATGGCCGACCTGCTGCACCTGGGCAAGCGCGAAGGACGGGAGCGGGCGCGGGAGTTGCTGGAGCGGTTCGGCATCGCGGACGTCGCGCGACGGCGTGCCGCGCACTTCTCCGGCGGGATGCGGCGCCGGCTCGACCTGGCCATGACCCTGGTCGGCGACCCGCGGGTGATCTTCCTCGACGAGCCGACGGCCGGACTCGACCCGCGCAGCAGGCGCACCCTGTGGGAGACCGTGCGCGCGCTGGTGGCGGGCGGTGTCACCGTCTTCCTGACCACCCAGTACCTGGAGGAGGCCGACCAGTTGGCGGACCGGATCGCGGTGCTCGACGGCGGCCGGATCGTCGCCGAGGGCACCGCCGAGGAGTTGAAGGCGCGGATCCCCGGCAGCCATGTCCGGCTGCGGTTCACCGACGCCGCCGGGTACGAGGGCGCGGTGGCCGCCTTCCCGGACGCGGCCCGTGACGACGAGCAACTCGCCCTGCGGGTGGCGGGCGACGGTGGACTCGACGCGCTGCGCGCCCTGTTCGACCGGCTCGACGCCGCCGGTGTCCGCGCCGCCGACTTCTCCGTGCACACCCCCGACCTCGACGACGTCTTCCTCACCCTGACCGGCGAAGGCCGCGCCGACCGCGCGCCGCACCTGGAGGAGAACCAGCGATGAGCACCCTCACCTACGCGGCACGGGACTCGATGACGATGCTGCGGCGGAACCTGAAGCACGCCGCCCGCTATCCGTCGGTGGGGCTCGCCGCCGCTCTGACGCCGATCATGATGCTGCTGCTGTTCGTGTACGCCTTCGGCGACGCGATCGGCGCCGGCATGGGCGGCGGGCGGGACGCGTACCTGACCTATCTGACGCCCGGCGTCATCATCATGGGGGTGGCCGCCGGTTCGATGTCGACGTCGATAGCGGTCTGCACCGACATGACCGAGGGCATCATCAACCGCTTCCGCACCATGAACATCGCGCGTTCGTCGTTCCTGACGGGCCATGTGATCGGCAGTGTCGTGCAGACGATGCTCAGTGCCGTGCTGGTCGTCGCGGTCGCGGTGGCGCTCGGCTTCCGGTCCGCGGCGACGCCGTGGGAGTGGCTGGCCGCTGCCGGTCTGCTGACCGCCGTCGCCTGGGCGGTGACCTGGCTGTCCACGGCGCTCGGGCTGCTCTCCAGGACCGTCGAGTCGGCGAGCAACAAGCCGCTGCTCGTGCAGTTCCTGCCGCTTCTGGGCTCCGCGTTCGTGCCCGCCGGGTCGATGTCTCCCGGCCTGCGCTGGTTCGCCGAGAACCAGCCGTTCACGCCGGTCACCGAGACGCTGCGCGGTCTGCTGTGCGGCTCGGCGATCGGCAGCGCCGGCTGGATCTCGCTGGCCTGGTGCGCGGGGGTCGCCCTGATCGGCTACGTCTGGTCGCGCTCCCTCTTCGCCCGCACCACCAGGTACTGAGCCGCGGAGCGCGCGAGGGCGTCACCGGCCGGGCGCAGCCGCCGGCCGCCGGCGCGCAGCAGCCGGACGGTGAGCCAGCCGCCGCCGGCGAACGGCAGCGCGAGCAGGACCACGCCGAGGGCGGCGACCAGGGCGGATGCCGGATGTCCGCCGACGGTCGCCGCCGTCGCCGTGTGGAGGCGGGCGTCGAGCGAGCGCAGCGCGGTCGCCGTGATCCTGGGCAGGTTCCACAGGCCGTAGCCGAGGTCGGCGAGCATCAGCGGGACGAGGGTGAACACCCAGACGGTCACGGTGATCCGCGCCCTGCGGGTGAGCGCGGGGACCGGTCCGGCGGGTCGGTCGCCCCGGGCGCGGCGCGGGAGCAGGCCGCGCAGCAGGGGGCCGACGCGTCCGTACAGGTCGGGGACGCCGGCCACGTCGGTGAGGATGTAGTAGCCGTCCAGCCGGGCCGTGGGCATCAGTTGCTCGAAGATCTCGAAGTGGCCGAGGTAGATCGCGGCGAGGAGCACCGGGTGGCCGGTGACGGCGTACCCGGCGAGCAGGGCCAGCATGTAGACGACGTTGAAGTAGACGCCTCCGAGGTCGGTGCGGAGCCGTCCGGCGCGGCCGGCCCGGTACACGTCGGTGACGTCGGTGTAGAGCGAGGGCCAGATCAGATAGAGGCCGCAGCCGATCCTGCCGGGCGTCGCGCCCGCGTGGTGACAGGCCGAGGCGTGCCCGAACTCGTGGAAGACGAGGGACCCGACGATCAGCGCGAAGACGGTGAGCAGCGGCAGCGGGCCGCTCAGCGAGTGGAGGACGGCGGGCATCGCGCCGTGGACGAGGAACAGCCACAGGTCCATGGCGACGGCGGCGGCCAGCACCGTCGCGGTGACCGCCGGGCGGTGCAGCCAGGCGAGGGCGCGGGCGGCCGCGCGGACCGCGGGTGGCGGGACGAGGGTGCGGCGGCCCATCAGTCCGAGCAGCAGGTCGTTGCGGGGCGCGTCGGAGGTGACGGCGGTGGGGGCGCCGGGTTCGGCGACGATTCCGAGGGGCTGGAGTCTGTGTTCCAGGAGATGGCGGACGTTGTCGGCGCTGACGTCTTTTCCGAACGCGCGTCCGACGCGTTGGGCGATCTCCGCGGTGGGGCGCACTCCGTCGATCTCCTGGATGACCAGAAAGAGCAGAAAGGAGAGCTGGACCATCTGGCCGTCGCCTCTGCGGGCCAGATATACGGGCTCTTCGTACTCCACACCTTGATAGCGGCCGAGTAATTCGAGGCCGTCGGTCCGGCGTGGAATATCCGCGGTCGTCGGGGCCGACTCGATTTCTTCTTCCGGCATGTCCGAGCGTTTCTCTCGTCGGCGGGGCCGGGGCCGGAGCGGGCCGGGGCCGGAGACCGGGGGCCGGTGCGGGGCGGGCGGCTCGGGGGCCGGCAGCCGCCTCGCACCGCACCGGCCGGTGACCCCGCCGGGGCGGGGGGTCGGGTCAGCGCTGGGGCTGGGTGCCGACCGGTCCGTGGTGGTGGCCGGGCTGGTGAGGGAACGGCTGGTGGTGGACCGGCTGGTGGTGGACCGGCTGGTGGTGGTGTCCGCCGGGCTCGGGGCGGTGGTGCACGGGCTGGTGGTGGACCGGGTGGTGGTGGACCGGGTGGTGCGCGGGGTGGTGGTGCGGGGTGCAGGGCACGGTGTGCCGGCCGGGGCCGGGGCAGTGGAACTTCAGGATCCCGAGCGCCTCACGGCTCGGCAGCAGACCCGCGACCTGGGCGTCGAGTTCGGCGTCATCGAGCATTTTCTCACCGCTTTCTTGAATGTCTGGAACGGGAACGCGGACTGAAATCCCCGCCGTTCCCTTCCAGGCGTCCGGTATTTCGTATGAGTGACGCTAGGCGTCGCTCGGGCCACCGGCAAGCCATTCCCCCGGTTCTACTCCCAAAAACGCGGTCAAGCAGGACAAAGGCAGGCTATATAAAGCAGCGATAAGCAAAAGGGCGCGGCGTCCTTTTGAGCGACGTTCGGTTTTTCATTCGAGGCGGAGAATGGCCGGGACGGTCAGCGGGCCGCCCAGGCGAGGCCGCCCCGCAGATGCTCACGGAAGGCCGGCTCGCGGTAGGCCTCGGCCGCGTGGCCCAGGGAGGTGTAGAAGACGCGGCCCTCGCCCTGGGCGCGGCACCAGGCCAGGGGGTGGTCGGCACCCATGCCGCCGCCCTCGTAGGAGGTCTCGTCGGCGCGGAGCAACACCCGTGCCGTGGCACGGGGGTTGGTGCGGAAGTCGTACCACTCGTCGGTGAACTCCCAGACCTCGGGCAGGTGTCGGGTGGCCGGGTGGTCGCCGTCCTCAAGGAGCACCCGGCCCGGCTGGAAGGCGGGGTGCCGGTCGAAGCGGGCGCCCAACAGGTCGCCGTAGTAGGGCCAGTCGTACTCGGTGCAGGTCGCCGCGTGCACCCCGACGAAGCCGCCGCCACCGTCGACGTACGCCGTCAGCCGGTCCCGGCCCGCGGGGGTGAGCACCTCGCCGCTGGTGGAGAGGAACACGACCGCCGCGCAGTCGTCGAGGTCCGCTTCGAGGGCGGCCGGGTCCTCGGTGTGCTCCACCGGGTGGCGGGAGAGCGCGCGGACGGCGGTCACGGCGGCCGGGATGGAGTCGTGGCGGTAGCCGGTGGTGCGGGTGAAGACGAGGAGTCGGGAGGTCATGCGGACGAGCCTAGATGGCTGGTCGGGGCGGTCCCAGGGGTGATCGTCCCGATGGCCTGGGCGGCTCCTCCCGACGTCCGTTTCCTTCAAGACCACCGGTCGCGCGCCCTTCTACGGTGGCCCCATGACTCCACGATTCGCCGTGGTCGGCCTGGTCGTCTCCGACCTGGTCGCCTCGCTCGCCTTCTACCGTCGCCTCGGTCTCGACTTCCCCGCGGACGCGGCGGAGCAGCCGCATGTCGAGGCCGTGCTGCCCGGTGGCACGGTCCTCGCCCTCGACACCGAGGACACCGTCCGCTCCTTCCACGCCGGGTGGCGCCCGCCGGTCGGCACCGGCCGCGCCTCGCTCGCCTTCCGCTGCGAGGATCCCGCCGAAGTCGACTCCCTGTACGCGGAGTTGGTGGAGGCCGGACACCACGGGGAGCTGACGCCGTGGGACGCCGTCTGGGGGCAGCGGTACGCCACGGTCCACGACCCGGACGGCAACGGCGTCGACCTGTTCGCGCCCCTTCCCGACGCGTCCTAGGCAGCCAGCAGCTCCCGCAGCGGGAGCCCCGCCAACTCCTTGACGTCCCGCGCCAGATGGGCCTGGTCCGCGAAGCCCGAGCGGGCCGCCGTGTCCGCGAACGGCACCCCGGCGCGGGCCAGTGCGAGCGCCCGCTGGAGCCGCAGGACCCGGCCGAGGGTCTTCGGTCCGTAGCCGAACGCGGTGCGGGAGCGGCGGTGCAACTGGCGGGCGCCGATGCCGAGTTCGTCGGCGGTCGCGGCGACCGGGCGGCCCGCGGCGAGGGCGCCGACGAGGCGGGAGAGGCGCGGGTCGGGCGCGGGGACGTCCGCCGCGATCCGCAGGGCCGCCTCTTCGAGGCCGTCCGCCGGGTCGGCTGCCGCGTCGACGACCGCGCCGAGACGGCGGACCTCGGCGGCGGGCCACAGGTCGGCGAGGTCGACGCGCCGGTTCGTCAGCTCGTGCGCGGGCACCCCGAGGAGGCCGGGCGCGGTGCCGGGGGCGAAGCGCACGCCCGCCCATGCGCCCGGCGCGTGCCCGGTGAGGTGGGCGTGCGTGTCGGGCCCCGCGACGAGCAGTGCGCCGTCGTTCCAGAGCAGGTCCATGCAGCCGTCGGGCAGCACCCGCCCGGCGCCGTCACGCGACGGCCCGACGGACCACACGACGGCCCCGACCAGCCGGGACACCCGCTCCACGTACACGCGGCCAGGCTACGCCTGCCCCGAAGCCAGGCGCGGCGGGGCTGACGGGAGGCTAGTGGCCCTCGCCCTTGGGGGGCTGGCCCTTGGCGTGGGTGCGCAGGCGGGACGTCACGTCCTCGGGGGGCAGGAAGCGCGACCAGCGTTCCGGGAACTCCGACGGCATGTCGGGGTCGTCGGGGTCATCCGAGTACGCCCCGTGGTGGGCGGCGGCGCGGGCCACGTACTCGGCGACCTGGGCCTCCCGCAGCCGTTCGTTGGTGGCGCGGGCGGCGGCCGTCGCGGCGGCCGGCCAGACCCGGTCGATGGCGGCGTTGACGGCGGCCCCGACGAGCACCGCGAACGCGGACACGCCGATCCACAGCAGGACGGCGACGGGCGCGGCGAGCGAGCCGTAGATGGTGGGGCCCTCGACCGTGCTGGTCAGGTAGATGCGCAGCAGGAAACTGCCGAACACCCACATGGCGAGCGCGACCAGGGCGCCCGGCACGTCCTCGATCCACGGTGAGCGGACCGGCACGGACACGTGGTAGAGCGTCGTCAGGAAGGCCACCGAGAGCACGAGGACGACCGGCCAGTACAGGATCTGGACGACGGTGGTCGACCAGGGCAGGACGTTCACGACGGCGTCGGGGCCCGCCACCATCAGCGGCAGCGCGACCGAGCCGATCAGCAGCCCGACGACGAAGAGGAGAAAGGCGAGCAGCCGGGTCTTGACGAGGCCGCGGACGCCGTCGAGGCCGTACATGACGGTGATGGTGTCGATGAAGACGTTCACCGCGCGAGAGCCGGACCAGAGGGCGAACAGGAAGCCGATGGAGATGACGTCGGGTCTGCCGCCCTTCATCACGTCGTGCAGGATCGGCTGGGCGATCTCGGTGACGCCCTTGTCGGACAGGACGGTCCTGGACGCCTGGAGGATGTTGTTCTCCAGGCTCTGGATGGTGTCGGCGCCGGTCCAGTCGTCGACGTAGCCGAGCAGGCCGATGAGGCTGAGGAGCAGCGGCGGCACGGACAGCAGGGTGAAGAACGCGGCCTCGGCGGCGAGGCCCAGGATCCGGTACTCCATGCAGGAGTTGACGGTGTCCTTGAGGAGCAGCCAGGCGGTCCTGCGCTTGGAGACGTTCCGGTAGAGGGCGCGCGCCCGGTGGAGACGGCCGGAGGGCCTCTGCGGGGGTTCACTTGCTGACTGCACGACCTAAAGGTATCCGTCGTCGCACGGTCCGCTCATCCCCTGTCCCACCGCTCCCACCTGGACGGCGCTGGATTCGAGCGGATTCTCCCGCCATGACCGCGAACGCGGGCGCGGGCGCGGCCGGGGGGCCGTGTCAGGCGGCGCTCGGGCCGGGCCCGCCGGGGTAGGTTCGCCCGCATGGCAGGTACCACGCACGAGGTGACCAATCAGGCTCCGCCACTGGTCGGCTACGACGTCTTCGGCGCCGACCAGGTGCTCACGGAGGCGGTGGAGCGGCATCTGGCGCCCGAGCTGCTCGACCCGGTCCTGGCCGAGCTGGGTGAGCTGGGGCGGGCGGCCGGGTCGGCGCAGGTGCAGGAGTGGGCGGCGCAGGCGAACGAGAACCCGCCCAGGCTGCGCACCCATGACCGCACCGGGGTCAGGATCGACGAGGTCGACTTCCATCCGGCGTGGCACCGGCTGCTCGGCAAGGGCGTCGGGGCCGGTCTGACGTCGGCCTGGAACCGGCCGGGCGGGCATGTCAGGCGGGCCGCCGCGTTCGTGGTGTGGACGCAGGCGGAGGCGGGGAACTGCTGTCCGCTGTCGATGACGCACGCGGCGGTGCCGGTGCTGCGCGCCGACGCGGAGCTGGCCGCCGCGTGGGAGCCGCTGCTGACGTCGCCGGTGTACGACCGTGAGCTGCGGCCGGCCCCGCTCAAGGCGGGGGCGCTGTTCGGGATGGCGCTGACGGAGAAGCAGGGCGGCAGCGACGTCCGCGCCAACACGACGCGGGCGCGTCCGCTCGCGGAGGCGGGCGCCTATGAGCTGACCGGGCACAAGTGGTTCTGTTCGGCGCCGATGTCGGACGGTTTCCTGGTGCTGGCGCTGGCGCCCGGCGGGCTGACCTGCTTCCTGGTGCCCCGGGTGCTGCCGGACGGCACCCGCAACGTCTTCCTGCTCCAGCGGCTGAAGGACAAGCTGGGCAACCGTTCGAACGCGTCGGCCGAGGTCGAGTTCGACGGGACGTGGGCGCGTCGGGTGGGTGAGGAGGGGCGCGGGGTGCGGACGGTCATCGACATGGTCGCCGCGACCCGTCTCGACTGCGTGCTGGGCTCGGCGGGTCTGATGCGGCAGGCGGTCGCGCTGGCCGTGCACCACTGCGCGCACCGGGAGGCGTTCGGGGCGCGGCTGGTGGACCAGCCGCTGATGCGCAATGTGCTGGCCGACCTGGCGATCGAGTCGGAGGCGGCGACGGCGCTCGCGCTGCGGCTGGCCGCCGCCTACGACGACGGGGGCGAGCGGGAGCGGGCACTGCTGCGGCTCGCGGTGCCGGTGGCGAAGTACTGGGTGACCAAGCGGTGTCCGGCGGTGGCGGTGGAGGCCGCCGAGTGCCTGGGCGGCAACGGGTACGTGGAGGAGTCGGGGCTGCCGAGGCTGGTGCGGGAGTCGCCGCTGAACTCGGTGTGGGAGGGCGCGGGGAACGTCCAGGCGCTCGATGTGGTGCGGGCGCTGCGGCGGGAGCCCGCGGCGCTCGACGCGTATCTGCGAGAGGTCGGTCAGGCGCGGGGAGCGGACCGGCGCCTCGACGGGGCGATCAGGGAGCTGCTGACCGAACTGGCCGATCTGGACGGTGTGGAGGGGCGGGCGCGGCGGCTGGCGGAGCGGCTCGCGCTGGTGTTGCAGGGTGCGCTGCTGGTGCGGTTCGCGCCGCCCGAGGTCGCGGACGCGTTCTGCGCGGGGCGGCTCGGCGGGGACGGCGGGGCGGTGTTCGGGACGCTGCCCTCGACGCTGGATCTGGCGTCGGTGGTGGCGCGGGCCAGGCCGCCGCTGTGAGCGGCGGGTGCGGGGGTGGTGCCGCGCCGACACGGCACCACCCCCGTCCGTGGCCTGTTCGAGGCCGTTGACACCGCTCGGCGGTGTCGCTCAAGTCTCGGCCGGTGCGGGGGCGTCCACCAGGGTTGCAGGGGGTTGCAACTTGTATTCGGTTGTGGCCGGAGCGTGTCACTCCGGTAGCCCGGACCGGCACTATGAGGCGAACAGTCAGGACCGACAGCGGTCTCCGTGGCCGCGACGCGACGGGGGCGGGCTGTCTCGAGGCCGTCTTCAGGAGGTCACGTGGTGCTCTCGGCGTCGGACGTCGAGCGACTCGCCGCCGTCGACACGGCGCGCGCCGCCCGGGTGCTGCGCGAGGTGCGGTCGGCCCGGCTCGCGGGGCAGCGTGCCCCGGTGGCGCCCCGGCCGGTGATCGAACGGTCCTGGGAGCGGGCGCTGCGCCACGGGGTCGACCCGGAGCACGGCCACCGTCCCGGGCTGCTGTCGGAGCAGGAGGTGCGCGGGCGCCGGGAGTCGTCGGAGCTGCGGCATGTGCTGCCGCTGCTGCGGGAGGAGTTGCTGACGGTCGCGGACGCGGCGCGGCACATCATGGCGGTGGCGGACGCGGACGGCCGGGTGCTGTGGCGGGAGGGCAGTGGCCCCGTGCTGCGCCGGGCGGACGCGCTCGGGTTCGAGGTGGGCGCGGACTGGAGCGAGGAGGTGGTGGGCACCAACGGGGTGGGGACGCCCGTGGTGGTGCGGGAGCCTGTGCAGGTGTTCGCGTCGGAGCACTTCGCGCGTTCGCAGGCCACCTGGACGTGTACCGGGGCGCCGATCACGGATCCGCGGGACGGCAGGCTGCTCGGGGTGGTCGATGTGAGCGGCCCGCTGGAGATGGCGCATCCGGCGACGCTCGCCTGGGTGGGTTCGGTGGCGAAGCTGGCGGAGGCGCGGCTGCGGGAGCGGCATCTGGCGTCGCTCGAGCGGCTGCGGGCGGTGGCGGCGGTGCCGCTGGCGCGGCTCGCGGGCCGGGCGCTGGTGGTGGACAGGGACGGCTGGACGGCGGCGGCGACCGGGATGCCGTACGTGAGCCGGATCGGGTTGCCGAAGTCGCTCGCGGCGGGCCGGCGGTGGCTGCCGCAGCTCGGGATGTGCGTGGTGGAGCCGTTGGCGGGGGGCTGGTTGCTGCGGGCGGCGGAGCGGGCGGCGGAGGGCGGCGGCACCCGGATCGTGCTGGATCTGACGCGGCGGCGGAGCTGGTCGGTGGCGGTGTCGGGGGCGATGGGCTCCTGGAGTCACGAACTGAGTCCGCGGCACGCGGAGTTGCTGTGCCTGCTGGCGGTGCGGCGGGCCGGGCTGAGCGCGGCGGAGCTGGCCGCCGAGGTGTTCGGGGACGTGGGCCGTACGGTGACGGTGCGGGCGGAGATGTCCCGGGTGCGGCGGTATCTCGGGGGGTTGCTCGACCATCGGCCGTATCGTTTCTGCGAGAACGCGGAGGTGGAGACGCTGCTGCCCGCCGAGCCCGGGGCACTGCTCCCGCACTCGACCGCGCCCACACTCGTGGACCTCAGGACCGGGCCGGGAACGCCATGAGCAGGCCAATTGGTCACGCTCCGTGCACAACACCTGGCATCTTCCGCATATTTGCCGGGTCTTCGTCACGAGCCGCACTCGACTGCCGTAGCATCCCGGTACGGGCCACCCCACCTGCTCCTGAATCAACGCACGGACCATCAGGCGCAGTTGGCTCGCCTCGGGAGGTTCGATGACACAACGTGGCAGACACCGCAGGCGGAAGCGGGGCAGGGCGGTCCGCGCCTTCCTGGCCGGGACCGCGCTGGCCCTGACCGCCGCCGCGACCATGATCAGCGCCTCGCAGGCCACGGTCGGCGACGACCCCGGGGCCCTGAAGCCGCTCGCCGTCTCCGCGGACACGGCCGGGCTGCGGCTCCAGGAGAGCCTGGTGCCCCGGCGGACCCTCGACCGGCTGGCCGACGCGATGGGCAGGCCCGTCGGCGTACGCACCGTCCTCGACGACGCCGACCGCAGCCTGCGCACCGCGGCCGACTGCCGCACCGCCGAGCGGGCGTCCCTGCCCGTGAAACCTGCGGCCACCCGCGCCTACTGCTGGAACGACGTCGACACCGAGGGCTGGCGGCCGGGCGCCGTCACCACCTCGGGGGACGCCGACGACGACGGCCACTGGGGCGCGGACCGGGTGATCCTCTCCGGCTGGACCGAGGGCGGCGGCCGCGGCCTGGCCCGGGTCGCCTTCATCAACGCCACCGACCCCGAACACCTCAGCTACACCTGGGCGCTGCTCACCGTCCCGGTCGACGGCGGCCGCGACTACCGGGGGCTCTCCTCCGCCGTCGCCGGCCTGGTCTGGTACCAGGGCAAGCTGCTGGTGACCACCGCCGACGGGCTGTACGTGTACGACATGCACCGCGTCCAGCGGACCACCGTGGAGAGCAGCGGGGTCGGCCGGGTGCGCGGCGGTTACGCGGCCGCCGGCTACCGGTACGCGCTGCCCGCCGTCGGCGTCTACCGCACGGTCGGCCCCGGACCGCGCCCCTCGGCGCTCTCCCTCGACCGCAGCACCGCGCCCGACAGCCTGGTCGCGGGCGAACGGGTCCCGGCGGAGAGCGGACGGCACACCCGGCTGTGGCGCTGGGCGTTCAGCTCGGACCCGGAGCGCGCCGGGCTGCTGGCCACCGACTCCGCCGGGCGGGCGCTCGCCGACGAGGCGTTCGAGTCCAAGGCGGACGGGGTGCGGGGCGTGCTGTCGTACGGCGCGCACTGGTATCTGGACCGCGCGACGGGCTCGGCCGCCGACCACGGCACGCTCTGGCGGCAGGACGCCAAGGACGCGTGGGCCGCGGAGTGCGGCGCGGACGAGACCCGGCACTGCTGGAGCGGCGGGGCGGGCTCGCTGTCGTACTGGGAGGAGACCGGCGAGGTGTGGTCGCAGTCGGGAAGGACGCTGTTCGCCCTGCCGCTCTCCGCGATAGACCGGTCGATCGGCTGACCGGACCGGTCCACTGACCGAACCGGACCGGACCGCTGACCGGACCGGACCGGACCGGACCGGACCGGATCGGATCGCTGCCCTGACCGGCTCACGGACCGGTCGGCAGGCCGCGACTCCAGGGGACGATCGACAGTTCCGCCCCTCAGGTGATTCTCTGGCGGGCATGACGAACATCCCCGTGACCACCTGGTCTCTGGAGCAGACCGCCCCGACCGACCTCCTCCCGGCCGCCGCGCCGGAGGGTGACGTCAGGATCGTCCGCTCCGAGGTGCCCTCCCCCGAGTTCAGCCGGTTCCTGTACACGGCGGTCGGCGGCGACATCCGCTGGACCGACCGGCTCGGCTGGAGCCGCGCCCGCTGGGTCCAGCATCTGGACCGGGCGGGCGTGGAGACCTGGGTGGCCTTCGACCGGGGCACCCCCGCGGGCTACGCGGAACTGGTCCCGCAGGACGACGGGGTCGTGGAGATCGTCCACTTCGGACTGCTGCCCGACTTCCGCGGCCGCCGGATCGGCGGACATCTGCTCGCGTACGGTGCCGCCCGCGCCTGGGACCTGGAGAGCCGGTGGCCCGGACTCGCCGTCACCAAGCGGGTCTGGCTGCATACGTGCAGCCTGGACGGGGAGCACGCGATGGACAACTACCAGCGCCGCGGCTTCACCCTCTTCGACACCAAGGTCGAGGAGGAGCCCGAGGTCGCGACGCCCGGCCCGTGGCCCGGGGCGTACCCCGCCTGACCTGCGCCCCTTCCCGCCGTCCCGGACTCCGTCCGGTGGGGTGACCGAGGACACCCGCGTCTTGCTCTGCGAGACAAGGGTGTCCGGATGGCGGACGAAGCTGGACTGTGTCCAGAACGCCGTGACACGCTTCCGTCATGTCTGGAACTGGGATTGCCTTGGTGAGTCGGCGACACGTCGACCTCGGCCGCATGTCCAGCGCCATCTGTCCGGCGGGCTGAGAGTCCCAGCACCGCCGACGTCTCCCGCTCCTTCCCCGTGTGCCCGCGCAGCGCCGCGCCGGTCCGCCCATGCGCCCGAACGCGCAGGTTAGAGCCGCCTTCCCGCCTGTCCCGGAGGACGTAGAACCATGGCCGCCACCCCGCAGAACCCCGCTGCCGAGACTCCCCGTCGCAAGGCGAGCCGTCACCGCGGTGAGGGCCAGTGGGCCGCGGGGCACTTCACCCCGCTCAACGGCAACGAGCAGTTCAAGAAGGACGACGACGGTCTCAACGTGCGGACACGCATTGAGACGATCTACTCCAAACGCGGGTTCCAGTCGATCGACCCCAACGACCTGCGCGGCCGGATGCGCTGGTGGGGCCTCTACACCCAGCGCAAGCCCGGGATCGACGGCGGCAAGACCGCGATCCTGGAGCCCGAGGAGCTGGACGACGAGTACTTCATGCTGCGCGTCCGCATCGACGGCGGCCGGCTCACCACCGCCCAGCTCCGGGTGATCGGCGAGATCTCGCAGGAGTTCGCGCGCGGCACCGCCGACCTCACCGACCGGCAGAACGTGCAGTACCACTGGATCCGGATCGAAGACGTCCCCGAGATCTGGAACCGCCTGGAGGCCGTCGGCCTCTCCACCACCGAGGCCTGCGGTGACACGCCCCGCGTGATCCTAGGCTCCCCCGTCGCCGGCATCGCCGAGGACGAGATCATCGACGGCACCCCCGCCATCGACGAGATCCAGCGCCGGATCATCGGCGACCAGGCGTTCTCGAACCTGCCCCGCAAGTTCAAGTCGGCGATCTCCGGGTCGCCGCTGCTCGACGTGGCGCACGAGATCAACGACATCGCCTTCGTCGGCGTCGTCCACCCCGAGCACGGCCCCGGCTTCGACCTGTGGGTCGGCGGCGGCCTCTCCACCAACCCGAAGATCGGCCAGCGGCTCGGCGCCTGGGTCCCGCTCGACGAGGTCCCCGACGTCTACGAGGGCGTCATCTCGATCTTCCGCGACTACGGCTACCGCCGGCTGCGCACCCGCGCCCGGCTGAAGTTCCTGGTCGCCGACTGGGGCACCGAGAAGTTCCGCCAGGTCCTCGAGACGGAGTACCTGAAGCGCGCGCTGATCGACGGCCCGGCGCCCGACCAGCCCGTCGAGCGCTGGCGCGACCACGTCGGCGTGCACCGGCAGAAGGACGGCCTGTACTACGTCGGGTTCGCGCCGCGCGTCGGCCGGGTCGACGGCACCACCCTCACCAAGATCGCCGAGGTCGCCGAGGCGCACGGCTCGGGCCGGGTCCGCACCACCGCCGAGCAGAAGATGGTCGTGCTCGACGTGGCCAAGGACCAGGTCGACTCCCTGGTCGCGGGCCTCGAAGCGCTTGACCTCGCGGTCCGCCCCTCGCCCTTCAGGCGCGGCACCATGGCCTGCACCGGCATCGAGTACTGCAAGCTCGCCATCGTCGAGACCAAGGCGCGCGGCGCCTCCCTCATCGACGAACTGGAGCGCCGCATCCCGGAGTTCGACGAGCCCCTCACCATCAACATCAACGGCTGCCCGAACGCCTGCGCCCGCATCCAGGTCGCGGACATCGGTCTCAAGGGGCAGTTGGTCCTCGACGCCGACGGCGAGCAGGTCGAGGGCTACCAGGTGCACCTCGGGGGCGCCCTCGGCCTCGAAGCCGGTTTCGGCCGCAAGGTCCGTGGCCTGAAGGTCACTTCGGACGAGCTGCCCGACTACATCGAGCGCGTCCTCACCCGGTTCAAGGAGGAGCGCGAGGACGGCGAGCGGTTCGCCGCCTGGGCCTCCCGCGCCTCCGAGGAGTCCCTGTCATGAGCGAGCGGGCCGCGCCCTTCTACTGCCCCTACTGCGGCGACGAGGATCTGCGTCCGAGCGAACAGGGCCACGGCGCGTGGGAATGCGCGGCCTGCAACCGCGCCTTTCAGCTGAAGTTCCTCGGGCTGCTCGCCCGGGGACTGAAGCCCACCGACCGAGCGGGAGACGACATATGACCGCCGTTCAGGAGAAGGACCGCACCGAAGACCTCAAGGCGCTCGCCGAGCAGGCGGGCCGCGACCTGGAGGACGCCTCCGCGCTGGAGATCCTCCAGTGGGCGGCCGACACCTTCAGCCGCAGGTTCTGCGTGACCTCGTCGATGGAGGACGCGGTCGTCGCCCACCTCGCCTCCCGCGCGCTGCCCGGCGTCGACGTCGTCTTCCTCGACACCGGCTACCACTTCCCGGAGACCATCGGCACCCGGGACGCGGTCGAGGCCGTGATGGACGTCAACGTCATCACCCTCACGCCGCGCCGCACGGTCGCCGAGCAGGACGCGGAGCACGGCCCCCGGCTGCACGACCGCGACCCCGACCTGTGCTGCCGAGTGCGCAAGGTGGAGCCGCTCGAACAGGGCCTCACCTCGTATCTGGCCTGGGCGACGGGGCTGCGCCGCGACGAGTCGCCGACCCGGGCCACCACCCCGGTCGTCGGCTGGGACGCGAAGCGGCGGAAGGTCAAGATCTCGCCGATCGCCCGCTGGACCCAGGACGACGTGGACGCCTACGTCGCCGAGCACGGCGTGCTGACCAACCCGCTGCTGATGGACGGCTACGCCTCCGTCGGCTGCGCCCCCTGCACCCGGCGGGTGCTGGAGGGCGAGGACGCCCGCTCCGGCCGCTGGTCCGGGAGCGGCAAGACGGAGTGCGGGCTGCACGGATGACGACCACACACACCACGGCCGCCACCGAGACCGTTCCCCCCGCCACCGCCACCGCCGCCACCGCCGTCGACCAACAGGAGAACCACGTGACGACCGGAGCCACCGTCTGGCTCACGGGTCTGCCGAGCGCGGGCAAGACCACCATCGCGTACGAGCTGGCAGGCCGGCTGAAGGCCGAGGGCCACCTCGTCGAGGTGCTCGACGGCGACGAGATCCGCGAGTTCCTCTCGGCCGGCCTCGGCTTCAGCCGCGAGGACCGGCACACCAACGTGCAGCGCGTCGGCTTCCTCGCCGAACTCCTCGCCCGTAACGGCGTCAAGGCGCTGGTCCCGGTGATCGCGCCGTACGCGGAGAGCCGGGACGCGGTGCGGCGGCGCCATCAGGAGGGCGGCAGCGCGTATCTGGAGGTGCATGTGGCGACGCCGGTCGAGGTGTGCAGCGAGCGGGACGTGAAGGGCCTGTACGCCAAGCAGGCGGCGGGCGAGCTGTCCGGGCTGACCGGGGTCGACGACCCTTACGAGGAGCCCGAGTCGCCGGATCTGCGGATCGAGTCGCAGCACCAGAGCGTGCGGGAGTCCGCGGCGGCCGTGCACGCGCTGCTCACCGAGAGGGGACTGGCATGACCATCGCCGCTACCGTCCACGAGGGCGACGAGGGCACCGGCAGCCCGTACGCGCTGTCGCATCTGGACGCGCTGGAGTCGGAGGCCGTCCACATCTTCCGCGAGGTCGCGGGCGAGTTCGAACGGCCGGTGATCCTCTTCTCCGGCGGCAAGGACTCCATCGTCATGCTGCACCTCGCCCTCAAAGCCTTCACCCCCGCCGCCGTCCCCTTCTCCCTCCTCCACGTCGACACCGGCCACAACTTCCCCGAGGTCCTCGACTACCGCGACCGCACCGTCGAACACCACGGCCTGCGCCTGCACATCGCCTCCGTCCAGGACTACATCGACCGCGGCACCCTGCGCGAACGACCCGACGGAACCCGCAACCCCCTCCAGACCCTCCCCCTCACCGAGAAGATCCAGACCGAACGCTTCGACGCCGTCTTCGGCGGCGGCCGACGCGACGAGGAGAAAGCCCGCGCCAAAGAACGCGTCTTCTCGCTGCGCGACGAATTCTCCCAATGGGACCCCCGCCGCCAGCGCCCCGAACTCTGGAACCTCTACAACGGACGCCACGCCCCCGGCGAACACGTCCGCGTCTTCCCCCTCTCCAACTGGACCGAACTCGACGTCTGGCAGTACATAGCCCGCGAAGCCATCACACTCCCCGACATCTACTTCGCCCACGAACGCGAGGTGTTCCGGCGGGCCGGGATGTGGCTGACCGCAGGCCAGTGGGGCGGCCCCAAGGACGGCGAGACCGTGGAGAAACGGCTCGTGCGCTACCGCACGGTCGGCGACATGTCCTGCACCGGCGCGGTCGACTCCGACGCGACCACCCTGGACGCCGTCATCACCGAGATCGCCGCCTCCCGCCTCACCGAGCGCGGGGCCACCCGCGCCGACGACAAGATGTCCGAGGCCGCGATGGAAGACCGCAAACGCGAGGGGTACTTCTAACCATGACGACACCCACCACCACCGGCCCGCTCGCCGACACCACCCTCCTGCGCTTCGCCACCGCAGGCTCCGTCGACGACGGCAAATCCACCCTCGTCGGACGCCTCCTCCACGACTCCAAGTCCGTCCTCACCGACCAGCTCGAAGCCGTCGCCCACGCCTCACGCAACCGCGGCCAGGACACCCCCGACCTCGCCCTCCTCACCGACGGCCTCCGCGCCGAACGCGAACAGGGCATCACCATCGACGTCGCCTACCGCTACTTCGCCACCCCCCGACGCCGCTTCATCCTCGCCGACACCCCCGGCCACGTGCAGTACACCCGCAACATGGTCACCGGCGCCTCCACCGCCGAACTGACCGTGATCCTGGTGGACGCCCGCAACGGCGTCGTCGAGCAGACCCGCAGGCACGCGGCGATCGCCGCGCTGCTGCGGGTGCCGCACGTCGTGCTCGCCGTCAACAAGATGGACCTGGTCGACTACCGGGAGCCGGTGTTCGCGGCGATCGCCGAGGAGTTCACGGCGTACGCGACCGAGCTGGGCGTGCCCGAGGTCACCGCGATCCCGATCTCCGCGCTGGCCGGCGACAACGTGGTGGAGCCGTCCGCGACGATGGACTGGTACGGCGGCCCCACCGTCCTCGAACACCTGGAGACGGTCCCGGTCAGCCACGACCTGAGCCACTGCCACGCCCGGCTGCCCGTGCAGTACGTGATCCGCCCGCAGACCGCGGAGCACCCCGACTACCGGGGGTACGCAGGCCAGATCGCCGCCGGTTCGTTCCGGGTCGGTGAGGACGTCACCGTCCTGCCGTCCGGGCGCTCCTCGCGGATCGCCGGTATCGACCTGCTCGGCGAGCCGGTCCAGGTGGCGTGGACGACGCAGTCGGTGACGCTGCTCCTCGAGGACGACATCGACATCTCGCGCGGCGACCTGATCGTGCCGGGCGAGGACGCCCCGCCGACCACCCAGGACATCGAGGCGACCGTCTGCCATGTCGCCGACCAGGCGCTGACCGTCGGGCACCGGGTGCTGCTCAAGCACGGCACCCGCACCGTCAAGGCGATCGTCAAGGACATCCCGTCCCGCCTCACCCTCGACGACCTGTCCCTGCACCCGCACCCGGGGCAGCTCGTTGCCAACGACATCGGCCGGGTGAAGATCCGCACCGCGGAGCCGCTGCCGGTGGACGCGTACGCCGACTCACGGCGTACCGGCTCGTTCATCCTGATCGACCCCAGCGACGGCACCACGCTCACGGCGGGCATGGTCGGCGAGTCGTTCGCGGCCCCCGACCCGGTCAAGGACCCGGCGGACGACGACGGTTGGGACTTCTGACCATGACGTCGAACGATTTCTACTCCACGTTCGCGAAGGAGGGTGGCCGCGTCGGCAGCGGCGACCTCGGCAGCGGGCAGGGCGGGGTGGCGCGATGTGCGCGATGACGTACGCGCACCGCCTGCGCGCCCTGTCCCCCCACCGGACGTCTCCGAGACGACGAAGACACCCTGCCGACCTCCCGGCCACGACCTGAGAGACCGTGCCCGCCGGGCCAACGAGAGGAACACCTCCCGTGCCTGCCAACCGCTTCGCCCGTTCCGGGTTCACGCGCCGGAGTGCGGCCGTGCTGGCCGCGCTGCCCCTGCTCGCCCTCGCCGCCTGCGGCTACGGCTCCGAGTCGAAGGACGACTCGTCGAACGAGAAGGTCGCCGCCGGTTCGAAGAAGATCGACGGCCTCGACTCCGTGAAGATCGGCTACTTCGGCAACCTGACCCACGCGACCGCGCTGGTCGGCCGTGAACAGGGCCTCTTCCAGAAGGAGTTGGGCGCCACCAAGGCGCAGTACGCGACCTTCAACGCCGGTCCTTCCGAGATCGAGGCGCTTAACTCCGGTTCCATCGACATCGGGTGGATCGGCCCCTCCCCGGCCATCAACGGGTACACCAAGTCGGCGGGCAAGAGCCTGAAGATCATCGGCGGTTCGGCTTCCGGCGGGGTGAAGCTGGTCGTGAACCCGAAGAAGGTCACGTCCCTGAAGGACGTCAAGGGCAAGAAGATCGCGACGCCCCAGCTGGGCAACACGCAGGACGTGGCGTTCCTCAACTGGGCGGCCGAGCAGGGCTGGAAGGTCGACGCGCAGAGCGGCAAGGGTGACGTCACCGTCGTCCGCACCGACAACAAGATCACCCCGGACGCCTTCAAGGCGGGTTCCATAGACGGCGCGTGGGTGCCGGAGCCGACCGCGTCGAAGCTCGTCGCCGAGGGCGGCAAGGTGCTGCTCGACGAGGCGTCGCTGTGGCCCGACAAGAAGTTCGTGATCACCAACATCATCGTGCGGCAGAGCTTCCTCAAGGAGCACCCGAAGGCCGTCGAGGCGGTCCTGAAGGCGTCGGTCGACGCCAACAAGTGGATCAACGCCAACCCGGACGAGGCGAAGGCCGCCGCCAACAAGCAGCTCGGCGTGGACTCGGGCAAGGAGCTGCCCGCCGACGTCCTCGACCCGGCCTGGAAGTCCGTCCAGTTCACCGACGACCCGCTGGCCGCCACCCTCGACACCGAGGCGGAGCACGCCGTCAAGGCCGGTCTGCTGGAGAAGCCCGACCTGAAGGGCATCTACGACCTCACGCTCCTGAACAAGGTCCTCAAGGCCCAGGGCGCGAGCACCGTGGACGCCGCAGGTCTCGGCACCAGCTGATCAGGCCCCGACGAGTTCCCAGGAGGTGACGACCATGGCCACGACACTCGCCAAGGCCGAAGAGGCGGTCGAGCACGCCGCACGCCTCGACCATGTCTCGAAGTCCTTCACGACCCCGGCCGGGCAGCAGCTCGTCCTGGACGACATCAGCATCGATGTCGCGCCGGGCGAGTTCGTCACGCTCCTGGGCGCCTCGGGCTGCGGGAAGTCCACGCTGCTGAACCTGGTGGCGGGGCTCGACCGGCCCACCGCGGGCTCCATCACGACGGACGGGCGCCCGGCCCTGATGTTCCAGGAGCACGCCCTGTTCCCGTGGCTGACCGCGGGACGGAACATCGAACTCGCCCTCAAGCTGCGGGGCGTGCCGAAGCCGGAGCGGCGCGGCAGGACCGAGGAACTGCTCGCGCTGGTCCGGCTGAAGGGCGCCTACGGCAAGCGGGTGCACGAGCTGTCCGGCGGCATGCGCCAACGGGTGGCGCTGGCGCGGGCGCTGGCCCAGGAGAGCAACCTGCTGCTGATGGACGAGCCGTTCGCGGCGCTCGACGCCATCACCCGGGATTTGCTGCACGACGAACTGACCAGGATCTGGGCGGAGACGGGCGTCTCCGTGCTGTTCGTGACGCACAACGTGCGCGAGGCGGTGCGGCTCGCGCAGCGGGTGATCCTGCTGTCGTCGCGTCCCGGCCGGATCGCCCGCGAGTGGACGGTCGGCATCCCGCAGCCGCGGCGCATCGAGGACGCGCCGGTGGCCGAACTGTCCGTCGAGATCACCGATGTCCTGCGTGGGGAGATCAGCCGTCATGGCCAGCACTGAGACGACGCCGGTCCAGGAGGCGGGAAGCGTCGAGGCCGGTCTTGACGCCCTGGAGACCTCGTCGGCCGGCCGGCCGACGTTCCGGCACACCTTCGTCAACAAGATCCTGCCGCCGATCATCGCGATCGTGGTGGTCCTGGTGGCCTGGACGCTGCTGTACCCGGTCGTCGACGACCCGTCGAAGCTGCCGTCGCCCGCGGCGGTCGGGGACGTCTTCAAGGAGGCCTGGCTCAAGGGCGACCTGCTGGGCTACATCTGGACGAGCGTGTCGCGCGGTCTGCTCGGCTTCTTCTTCGCGCTGCTCATCGGCACCCCGCTGGGGCTGCTGGTGGCGCGGGTGAGGTTCGTGCGGGCGGCGATCGGCCCGATCCTGTCGGGGCTCCAGTCGCTGCCCTCGGTGGCGTGGGTGCCGCCCGCGGTGATCTGGCTGGGCCTGAACAACTCGATGATGTACGCGGTGATCCTGCTCGGCGCGGTGCCGTCCATCGCCAACGGCCTGGTCTCCGGCGTCGATCAGGTGCCGCCGCTGTTCCTGCGGGCGGGCCGCACGATGGGCGCGACCGGGCTGAAGGGCGTCTGGCACGTCACCCTGCCGGCCGCGCTGCCCGGCTATGTGGCGGGCCTCAAGCAGGGCTGGGCGTTCTCGTGGCGTTCGCTGATGGCCGCGGAGATCATCGCGAACTTCCCCGATCTGGGCGTGGGGCTCGGCCAGTTGCTGGAGAACGGGCGCACCGCGAGCGACATGGCGATGGTGTTCGAGGCGATCCTGCTGATCCTGTTCGTGGGCATCGCGATCGACCTGCTGATCTTCAGCCCGCTGGAGCGCCGGGTGCTGCGCGGTCGCGGTCTGCTGGTGAGGAGTTGAGGTAGTCCATGCACATCCGGCCGGTCTCCCCCGTTCTCGTGGTCATCGCCCACGGCAGCCGTGACCCTCGGCACGCCGCGACCGTGCACGCCCTGGTGCGGCGGATACGGTCGCTGCGCCCGGGGCTGCGGGTGGAGACCGGCTTCCTGGACTTCAACGTCCCTTCCGTGCAAGGGGTGTTGGAGTCCCTGGCGGCGGAGGGCGTGCGGGACGTGGTGGCGCTGCCGCTGCTGCTGACCCGCGCCTTCCACGCGAAGGCGGACATCCCGGCGGTACTGCGGGACGCGCCCCGGCGGCTGCGGATCCGGCAGGCGGAAGTGCTCGGCCCGTCACCGCTGCTGCGCTCCGCGCTGGAACGGCGGTTGTACGAGGCCGGGTTGACGCCCGCCGACAAGGCGTCGACGGGGGTCGTGCTGGCCTCGGCGGGGTCCACGGACCCGGAGGCGATCGGGGTGATCGACGCTGTCGCGCGGGAGTGGCGGGAGACCGGCTGGTACGCCGTGCGGCCCGCGTTCGCGTCGGCGGCGCTGCCCCGCACCGAGGACGCGGTACGGGAGTTGCGGGCGCTCGGCTGCGCGCGGGTCGCGGTGGCGCCGTACGTGCTCGCGCCCGGTTTCCTGCCGGACCGGATCGCGCGGGGCGCGGCCGGGGCCGATGTCCTCGCCGACGTCCTGGGTGACTCGCCCGAGGTGGCGCGGGTGGCCCTGGAGCGGTACACGGAGGCGGCCTCGGGCCACCGCCGGCTTCCGCTGCCGATGCTCAGCGCCTGACGGCGGGCGCGGGGCGCCGGGCGACCGGCGCATCGGGGCGCATCGGCGGGGTGGCGGCGGAGTGCCTGGGGAATGCCGGGGGGGTCGGGGGATGCCGGGGTGTGTCGGGGGGCCGGGGGAGGTCCGGGAGAGTTCCGGGGGGCCGGGGGGGGGAGTTCCGGGGGGAGTTCGGCGGTGGCGCAGGGCACGTGGCCGTACGTCGTGCGCCCCACGGCCACGCGTCACGCGCGCGCCGCACGCCCGCACGTCACGCCTCACGCCCACACGTCCACGCGCACGCCCCATGCGCACGCCCCGCACGCCCCGCACGCCCCGCGCCGCGCGCCCCACGCCAGAACCGGTGCCGTCATTGCTCCCGGACGGACGCGACGGCCTCGTCGGCCAGGCGCAGCAGGTCGGGGAGCGGGAGCGAGCCCGGCGGGCGGCGCTCGGCGGCGAACCGGTCGGCGAGGCGTTGCAGGAGTTCGTTCAGCGGGGTCGGGACGCCGTGCAGGCGGCCGAGCAGGGCGATCTCGCCGTTGAGGTAGTCGGTCTCGATGGTGCCGGCGGCGCGGGTGAGCGACTGCCAGGAGGAGCCGCCGCCGCGCGGGACGCCGGGCAGCGGCAGCTGGGCGATCTTGTCGCCGCGCACCGCCCGCTGTTCCTCCTCGCTCACGTGGGCGAGCCCCGCCGCGTCGAGGACGGCCGCGCCCTCCGCCCGTACCCGGGCGAACAGGGCCGTGGCGTCGTCGCCTTCGAGGGGCCCTGCGACCGCCTCCAGGGCGTTGCCGAGGTTGGCGAGCAGCTTGGCGTACCGCCAGCGTTCGACGTCGGCGGCGACCGGTGCCTCGAAGTGGGACACCTCCAGGTCGGCGGCGACCGCGCGGGCCGTCTCGTCGGTGCCGTGCGGGTAGCGTCCGATGTGCAGGATGCCGGTGAGCGGGGCTCCTGCGGCGGAGACGGTGCCGGGTTCGAGGTGGGTGGCGGGCAGCCAGACGCAGACGCCGTAGACGCGGCGGAAGACGCGCAGCGCGATGCGGGTGCTCTCGACGCCGTTCTGCGCGCACAGCAGCGGCAGTTGTTCGGCCGCGGTGCCGCCGCCCGCGACCGGGGCGCGCCCCCAGAGCCGTAGGGCTTCCTCGGTGTGCTGGGTCTTGACGGCGAGGAGGAGGACGTCGTCCGGCCTCAACTCACCCAGTTCGTCGGGGGTTTCGACGGCGGGCAGCCGGTGGGTGAACTCGCCGTCGGGCACGGTGAGTCGTAGTCCGTGCTGTCGCAGGGCGGCGAGGTGCGCGCCGCGCGCGACCAGTACCACGTCGTGTCCCGAGCCCGCGAGACGCCCGCCGATGGCACCGCCGACGGCTCCCGCTCCGATGATGATGTAGCGCATGGGAGGAGCCTCGCACAGGGGCTAACGCGGTGGGTGGGTGAGTTCCGCGAGCTTGGTGACGGTGTTCCAGTTGCGGGTGGTGGCGATGAGGCCCTTGTTGACGCGGGGGCGGGAGAGCGCCTCGGCGAGTTTGGAGCGGCCGAGGCCGTCGGGGGCGTAGAGGTACAGGGCGCGGTCGCCGAGGCGGAACTCCTCGGGGAGGTGGGTGTCCCGGTCGAGGTCGGTGAAGCGGGCCGGGTCGACTGGCGCGGAGAAGTAGGTGACGTGGAGTTGCCTTGGTTCGAGTTCGGCGGCCGGGAAGGGGCAGTCGTCGACGACCGCGGTGAGGTAGGCGTGGTCGCGGACGATCACGTCCACCGGGAAGCCGAATCGTTTCTCGATGGCTTCGGCCAGCTCGGTGGCGAGGGTGCCTTCGTCGCCCCGGCCGGTGGTGAAGACGGCCTGGCCGCTCTGGAGGTGGGTGCGGACGCCGTCGTGCCCGAGGCCCTCCATGAGCTGTCGCAGCTCGGCCATCGGGAGTTTCTTCTTGCCGCCCACGTTGATCCCGCGCAGGAGCGCCGCGTACGTCGTCGTCATGCGCACACCATAAGTCGGCCGTCGCGCCCCGCGGGGGTGGGCACGGCGGCCGGCCCGCACGCGGCGGGCCGCCGTGCCGGGCGTGCCGCCGTGCCGGGCGTGCCGGGCGTGCCGGGCCCGCCGGGGACTCTCGCGGATCGACGGCCGGCATCGGCTCCCCCGCCCGGCCGCGACCTGTCCGGCACCCTCGCGTCAGCGCCCGGCCGGACCCTTCCCCGGGAACCGGCCGCCCCCGAGCCCTGACGTCCCGGTACCGACGGCGTCTGCCGCGCCGACCCTGAGAGCCAGGGCGCCGCGACCCGGAGACGGGCCCTTCCGGACCCCGATAGATGTAGGGGCCCCGGGTCCTCCCCGCCGGGGAGGGGGTGCCGTCCGGACGGAGGAGCCGGGGGCGGGCGGTGTCACCGGGCAGCACGAGGTGACGCGCTTATCCCGCACATACCTTCGAAGCGGAGGTGACGGCAGGGGGCTGTCACCGTGCACAAGGGGGCAGGCCCGGCATGGGGAACGGACAAGCGCGGGTGCGGGGCATCGCCGCGCGGGCCGGCGGCTGGAGCGCCAGGCACAGATGGGCGGCGGTCGGCATATGGGTGCTGTTCGTCGTCCTGGCGACGGGGCTCGGCTCGGTGGCGGGCCGGGTCGACGTCAAGGACAGCGACCAGTTGCGGGGCGAGACCCACACCGCCACGAAGATCATCGAGGACGCCGGGATCGAGGAGCCCGCGGGCGAGACGGTCCTGGTCCAGGCGGAGGGCGACGGCGTCAAGGCCACCGACGCCGGGTTCCGGGCGGCCGTCGAGGCGGTCGTGAAGGCCGTCGAGGCCACCGGCGAGGTGACCGACGTGACCTCGCCGTACGACAGCGGCACCGTCTCCGAGGACGGACGGAGCGCGCTCGTCCAGTTCGACATGCGGGGTGACTCCGACACCGCGGGCGAGCGGGTGCGGCCCGTCCTCGACGCGGTCGCCGGGGTCCAGAAGGAGCACGGCGCGCTGCGGATCGAGGAGATCGGCGCCGCCAGCATGAACAAGACGTTCGACGACGCGTTCGGCGACGACTTCCAGAAGGCGGAGCTGTCCGCGGTGCCGGTGGCGCTCGGCATCCTGCTGATCGCCTTCGGCGCGCTGGTCGCCGCGCTGCTGCCGGTGGCGCTCGCGATCACCGCGATCGTGGCGACGATGGGCCTGATGGGCGTCGTCAGCCATGTCCAGCCGATGAGCGACACCGCCAACTCGGTGATGTTGCTGGTCGGTCTGGCCGTCGGCGTCGACTACTGCCTGTTCTATCTGCGCCGGGAGCGCGAGGAGCGGGCCGCGGGGCGGGACGCGGCGACGGCGCTGCGGATCGCGGCCGCCACCAGTGGCCGCGCGATCGTCGTCTCCGGGGTCACCGTGTGCGTGGCGATGGCGGGCATGCTGTTCACCGGGATCTCCGACTTCGAGGCGATGGGCCTGGCCTCGCTGATGGTGGTCGCGGTCGCCATGGCCGGCTCGGTGACCGTGCTGCCCGCGCTGCTCTCGCTGCTGGGCGAGCGCGTCGAGAAGGGCCGCATCCCCTTCGTGCGCCGGGCGATGGAGCGGCGGGCCGCGCGGACCGGCGGCGAGAGCCGGTTCTGGCGGGCCGTGCTGCGACGCGTGCTGGCGAAGCCGCTCGTCTCCGTGGTCGTCGCGACCGGCGCGCTGCTCGCCGTCGCCGCGCCCGCCGTCGGCATGAAGACCCAGAACCTCACCCTGGACCAGGAGTTCGGCGACTCGCTGCCGATCGTGCAGACCTACAAGCGGGTCAACGCGGCCTTCCCCGGCGGCTCCGAGCCGGCCGAGGTGGTCGTCAGGGCGAAGGACATCAACGCGCCCGAGGTGAAGTCCGCGCTCGCCGACTTCCGTGCGCGGGCGGTCACTTCGGGTGCCTCGCGCGGCCCGGTGGACATCAGGCTGCACGACGCGCAGAACGTCGCCCTCGTGTACGTGCCGCTGGTCGGCGGCTCCGACCTGGACGCGGCGGGCGCGAGCCTGAAGAAGCTGCGGGACGAGGTGCGGCCCGCGACGCTCGGCAGGGTGGACGGGGTGCGGGCGCCGATCACCGGACAGGTCGCCGGATCGCTCGACTTCAACGCCCAGTTGGCGGGCGCGGTCGTCCCGGTCTTCATGTTCGTGGTGGTGTTCGCGTTCGCGCTGATGCTGCTGTCGTTCCGCTCGCTGACGGTGGCGGCCACCTCGATCGTCCTCAACCTGCTGTCGGTGGGCGCCGCCTACGGCATCCTCGTCGCCGTCTTCCAGCACGGCTGGGGCGCGTCCCTGGTGGGCGCCGAGGGCGTCGGGGCGATCATCTCCTGGCTGCCGCTGTTCCTGTTCGTGATCCTGTTCGGCCTGTCGATGGACTACCACGTGTTCGTCGTCTCGCGGATCCGTGAGGCACGGCTGCGGGGCCGCTCCACGCGGGACGCGATCGAGCACGGCGTGGTCACCACGGCGGGCGTCGTCACCAGCGCGGCCGTCATCATGGTCGCCGTCTTCGCGATCTTCGGCACGCTGTCCATGCAGTCGATGAAGCAGATGGGCGTCGGCCTGGCCGCCGCCGTCCTCATCGACGCGACGGTCATCCGCGGTGTGCTGCTGCCCGCCGTGATGGCGCTGCTCGGGGAGCGCAACTGGTACTTCCCGACCTGGCTGCGCCGGCTGCCCGACCTCACCCACGACGAGGAGCCCCCGCGCCCGCCCGCGCGCCCGGCGGCCCGTGACGACGAGGGCGAGCCGCTGCGCGTGTGACCGGCCGTCGTCGGCGGCAACCACTCCTGAACGAGAGCCCGTTGGTGTCCCGGGGGGACCAACGGGCTCTCCCCTGTCAGGAGTCGGCCGGCCGGGCGCCCCGGTCGCCGCCGGGCAGCACGCGCCCGGCCCGGTGCGGGAGTTCGGCCTCGATCAGGTCGGCCGCCCGCCGGGTGCCGCCCTCCCGCGCCATCTCGGCCCGCACGCGCTCCAGCCTGCGGGCCGTCTCGGCGTCGTCGACCAGGGCGAGGGCGGTGGCGCGCAGGGTCTCGGCGGTCGCGTCCTCGGTGTCGATCCTGCGGGCCACCCCCAGCTCCTGGAGCAGGTCGGCGTTGCCGAACTGGTCGACCGCCTGCGGGACGGCGATCATCGGGGTGGCCGTGGCGAGACCCTCCTGACTGCCGCCCGCCCCGGCGTGCGTGACGAACAGGTCGGCCTGCCGGAGAATCGCCAACTGCGGCACCCAGTCGTGCACTTCGACGTTGGCCGGGAGGTCCCCGAGCGCGGCCGGGTCCACGTGCCTGCCGATCTGGAGCACCAGGTGCCAGCCGGGCAGCTCCCCGAAGCCCCGCACGCACTCCCGGTAGAAGGCGGGCCGGTCGGTGAAGGCCGACCCCAGCGACACCAGGGCCACCTTCTCGACGCCTGGCGGGCGCCGCCAGTCGCCCTGCGCGGCCCGCTCGCCCTGGCAGGCGCCGACGAAGGTGTACACGCGTTCGTCGACCCGGTCGGCGTGCGGCTGCAACGCGCGCGGGATCAGCACCAGCGACCGGTCGGGTCTGCCGGTGAACGGGTCGGGGTCCTGGGTGATGCCGTTCTCCCGGAGCCAGGTCCGGAAGCGGGCGTAGTACGCCCGGCCGCGCTCGGTGCGCCGGGGCTCGGCCCACAGCGGTTCGGCGACCTCCTCCTCGTAGCCCTCCCAGGCGACGAGGTTCGGGGAGAGGGAGACCGCCGGGACGCCCCAGCGGTGGGCGAGGACCCGGGCCGGATAGGAGGTGATGTCGTGCAGCACCAGGTCCGGTTCGTCGCCGTCGTACGCCTCGGCCAGTTGGGGCAGCGCCTGGACGGCGTCGGCGAGGAAGGGCTCGACGTGGTCGAGGAGGGTGGTGCCCCAGGCCGCCGGGTCGTCGTCGGGCGACGGCAGGATGGAGTGCCAGGTCCTGGGTTCGGCGCCGGTCTCGGCGACCTTGTCGGCGAAGACCGGCGGGATGGCGTACGTGACGCGGTGACCACGGCGGACGAGTTCGCGGATCACCTCGATGCTCGGGTTCACGTGCCCGTGGGCGGCGATGGAGAACATGGCGATGTGGGCTGGGGTGGTCATGGCAGCGACCGTAGGCGAGACGATACGTCTCGTGCAATGTGTTTTGCCGTGCGCCGGCGACGGGCGGGGGCAGGTGCCGTCGGCCCGGGGGCGGTGCGGGTGCGACACTGACCGGCGACGCGGGCGACGGAGGCCGACGGCGCGTCACCGGACGCACCACCAGCACGGATCAGGAAGACGGAGGCGGACGATGGACGAGGCACGGGCCCGGGAGGTACTGGCCGCGGCGGAGGTGCTGCCCCGCTCCGCGGGCGAGGCGCGGCTGCTCGCACTGGGCGAGAACGCCGTGTTCGCCGCCGGTGACCTGGTGGTCAAGGTCGGCCGCGACGCCGAACTCCTGGACCGGGCCCGCCGCGAACTGTCCGTCGCCCTGTGGCTGGCCGAGGCCGAGGTCCCCGCGGTCCGGGCGGCCCGCCCCCAGCCGCTGCTGGTCGACGGGCATCCGGTGACCGTGTGGGAGCGGCTGCCCGACCCGGTGCGCCCGGCCGGGCCCGGCGATCTCGCCGGGCTGCTCCGGCTCGTGCACGCGCTGCCCGCCCCGCCGTTCGCGCTGCCCGCCCGTGAACTGCTGGGCGGGGTCGAACGGTGGCTGCGGCTCGCGGGCGACACCGTCGACCCGGCGGACGCGGCCTATCTGCGGGAGCGCCGGGACGGCTTCGCCGCCGCCGCGGCGGCGCTCACCCCTCGGTTGCCGCCCGGCCCCATCCACGGCGACGCCCTGCCGCGCAATGTGCACGTCGGCGCGGGCGGTCCCGTCCTGGTGGACCTGGAGACGTTCTCCACCGATCTGCGGGAGCACGACCTGGTGGTGATGGCGCTGTCCCGGGACCGGTACGGGCTGCCCGCGGAGGCGTACGACGAGTTCACCGGGACGTACGGCTGGGACGTGCGGGAGTGGGCGGGCTGCTCGGTGCTGCGCGGCGCCCGCGAGACGGCAAGCTGCGCGTGGGTGGCCCAGCACGCCCCGAACAACCCGAAGGCCCTGGTGGAGTTCAGACGCCGAGTGGCGTCCCTGCGCGACGGCGACGAATCGGTGCGCTGGTACCCCTTCTGACCCCGCACCCGCCCCGGGACACGCCCCGGCGGCGCACATCTCACCCAGCGACCCGCTCCCCTCGCGGCCTTGCGCCCCGCCCCGCACCCCGCCGAGGAACCCCGGCTCAGGACACCGCCTCGTCCGCCGGTTCGCGGAGCGGCCACGTGGTGTCCACGGTCGCGTCCGCCTCGCCCTTGCGGCGCAGGAAGTCCTGGAAGTCGGCCGCCCACTCCGCGTACCACTCGATCTGCCGGCGGTGCAGCTCCGCCGGGCCGAGGGCCGCGATCTTCGGATGGCGCTCGGCTATCGCGGTGGCCAGCCGGGCGGCGGCGAGGGCGTCGGCGCCGGCCTCGTGGGCGGCGTCGAGCCGGACGCCGTACTCCGTGCAGACGGCCTCCAGGTTGCGTTTGCCGCGGCGGTAGCGGTCGACCCGGCGGTCGATGGTGTACGGGTCGATGACGGGCGCGGGCTCCCGGCCGCCGAGGCGCTCGCGCAGCGACGGCAGCCCGTGCCGGCGCAGCTCGGCGGCGAGCAGGCTCAGATCGAAGGCGGCGTTGTACGCGACGACCGGGACGCCCGTCTCCCAGTAGCCGGTGAGGACGTCGGCGATGGCGTCGGCGACCTCGTCGGCGGGGCGGCCCTCGGCCACCGCGCGGGCGTTGCTGATGCCGTGCACGGCGACCGCGTCCGCCGGTATCTCCACGCCCGGGTCCGCGAGCCATTCGCGGTGTCCGCGCTTCTCTCCCGCCGTCACCTCGATCACGGCGCCCGTGACGATACGTGCCTCGTGCGGATCGGTCCCGGTCGTCTCCAGGTCGAAGCCGATCAGCAGCTCCCGGTGCCAGCCCATGCGTGGCCCCCCTTCTCGGTGGTGCGTTCCCCCAGTGGTCCCCACCCTGCCATGGGCCACTGACAATCAGAGGGGCGCGTTCCGCTTCGCCGGGGGGACAGGTCAGGACACGGGGCGCGAATCCACCCAGGCCGTCTCGAACTCCTCGCGGTATGTGGCGAAGAGTCCGATGTCGTCCGCCTCGTCCGACTTCACGACCCGGTTGCCGTTGCGCAGGACGAGGACGGGCGCCTCCATGCCCCGGGAGCGGCGCAGGTAGGACTGGACGACGGCGATGCCGTCCGGGCCGTCGCCGTCGACCAGGTAGGCGGTGACGCGCGGGGTCTCGTCGTAGACCTGGATCTCGAAGGCGCCCGGGTCGCGCAGCCGGGAGCGGACCCGGCGCATGTGCAGGATGTTCATCTCGACGGCGCGGCTCAGCTCGCCGCGTTTGATGCCGAGTTCGCGCTCGCGGCGCTTGACGGCGCTGGAGGCGGGGTTGAGGAACAGCAGCCTGACCCGGCAGCCGGCCTCGGCGAGGCGGACCAGGCGGCGCCCGGAGAAGTTCTGCACGAGCAGGTTGAGGCCGATGCCGACGGCGTCGAGGCGGCGGGCGCCGCCGAAGATGTCCTCGGCGGGGAACTGCCGCAGCAGGCGGACCCGGTCGGAGTGCACGGCGACGACGTCGGCGTACCGTTCGCCGACCAGGTCCTCGACGGCGTCGACCGGCAGCCGGCCGGCGGAGGGCACGTCACCGGCCGAGCCGAGGGTCTCCAGGATCCGTGCGGAGGCGCGTTCGGCCTGGCCGAGGACGGCTTCGGAGAGGGCGCGGTTGCGGGAGACGACGTTGCGGGTCACCTCCAGCTCGTCCAGGGCGAGTTCGACGTCGCGGCGGTCGTCGACGTAGGGCTCGAAGCACGGCCAGTGCTGCACCATCAGTTCGCGCAGCTGGGGCAGGGTGAGGAAGCTGAGCACGTTGTCGTCGGCCGGGTCGAGCAAGTAGCCCTTGCGGCGGCTGACTTCGCGGACGGCGACCGCGCGCTGCACCCACTCCTGGCCGGCCGGTCCGGCGGCGGCGACCACCCAGTCGTCGCCGTGGACGGGTTCGTAGACGGGGCGCAGCACGGCGGCCACGACCGCGCGCAGCCGCTGTTCGACGAGGTTCAGCCAGATGTAGGCCCGTCCCGCCCGCTGGGCGCGTGTGCGCACCTCGCGCCAGGCGTCGGCGTCCCAGTCGAGCTCCGGGCCGATGGAGGTGGTCTCCATCGGCCGGGCCAGGGACACCGTGCCGGGCGGGACTTCTGTGGAGTTACCCTCGCGACTCTCGTCGCCAGGGGGCAGCTCCAGCCCTCCCGCGCCCACCCGCGCACCGCCTTCCGCTCCCCCGAGCAATCCCCGTCTCCAATGATCAAGGAAGGGTACTCCGGGAGCGGTCGGCGGTGCAGCCGGATGGACAGGTCGTTTCTCAACTGCGCGGTGTGACTTGTCCGTTCTGGTCGGCCAGGGCGGCCGGCGTGAGCGGGTTCATGGCGGTGACATCACGCGGGGCGATGGAGAAGCCCTGCCAGTGGACCGGCATGGGCTGCTGGTCCTCGTCCCGGGCGATGTGGTGGAAACCGACGTTGACCCAGGTGATGGGGTGGGTCAGGGTCTGTCCGTTCACCCAGGAGTCCACGGACTTGCCGTGTCCCGACGGGCAGGCGCCGGTGTTGTTGCTGGCGAACTGCTCGCACTTGTCGTACTCGGTGAAGTACACGTCGTGCTTGGTGAAGGAGCGGCCGAGGAACTTGGTGGTGGCGCCCGGCACGATCTCGTAGGAGCGGGCGTGGCCGTCCTTGTTCTTGCCGGTCGCGCTGACCATCCGCCACCAGCGGTAGTTCTTGGCGTCCCCGGCGAGTTCCTTGGTGACCTTGGTGACGGTGGTCCTGTTGGTGGGGGCCTCCTGGCCGCGGGCGGGCGCGGTGACCTTGGAGTCGTACTGTTCGACGCGGCCCTTGGTGGAGCCGTCGAGGCCGAAGTCGAGCCGCCAGAAGACGTTGTGGCTGTGGCTGGTGGCGTAGGACTTGGGGCCCTTGCCGATCGGCCAGCCGCGGCCGTCGCCCGCGTCGTAGTCGCCGGGCGAGAGGCTGCCGGTGGCGCCGACGTTCATGTTGAGGGTGCCGTCGTCCTGGAAGCGCCACTCGGTCATGTACTCGTACCAGCCGACCTTGTTGACGGTGTAGATCAACAGGTCCTTGCCCTGCTGCTGGTACACCTTGTTGCCGGTGTCGGCCTGCATGCGGTACGCGTGGCCGCGGGACCTGGTGGTGGCGCACAGGCCCTTGATGTCGGGGCTGTCGGAGTAGAACGCGTCGGGGACCTTGACGGTCTTGATGGTGCCGCCGGGGCACTCCGCGGCGTTCATGTTGACGAGGCCCTGCGCGAAGCCGAAGCCGGTGAGGTCGTCGTACTCGACGCTGCCGTCGTCGTAGGGGACGTCGATCTGGCCGAGGCGGGCGCTGTTGAGGACCTTGATGGGCTTGGTCTCGCCCTTGGGCTGGTAGGAGATCTTCTCCAGGACCAGTCCCGCCTTGCTGTCGTAGTGCCAGCACATCCGCCAGGTGGTGCCGGTGGAGAGCTTCTGTTCGATGCGGTAGGCGGCGCTGCAGTCGGCGGCGGGCGCGGCGGCGGCTCTCGGCTGCCGCTGGGGCTGGGCGTCGGCGGGCCCGGCGCCGGCCGTGGCGCCCACGGCGAGTGCGGCCACGGAGACGCCGAGGGCGGCCCGGCCGCGGGCACGGCTGATGCTGTTCACGCGCATGGAGAGGTGACTCCCTTACAGGAGGGGCGAGTTCGGGAAGAGGACCAGGCCGGGTCAGTCGCGGCCGAGCGCGACGACGGTGCGGGCGCTCAGGTCGATCACCAGGTGGCGGGCGTCGATCCAGGGGCCGTTCTTGACCTTCGGGAACAGCCGCACGCACCGGTGGTCGCCGCACGCGTCGAGCTGCGCGGGCTGGGCGCCCTCAGTGGCCCGGTAGACGGCGCCGTTGACCAGCAGCTGGCCGGGTGCGGTCAGGGCGGTGCCGGTGGCGTCCTTGAAGTCGGCCTTGAGTCCCGCGCCGAGCGGGTCGGCGATCAGGAGCTTGGTGGCCTCGTCGAACTCGGCCCTGCTGAGCGGCGGTTGGACGCCGTGCTGCCGGGTGGTGTGCTCGACCTTGCCGGTGGCCAGGTTGACGGTCTTGGTGACGAGGGTGTCGTCCTTGTAGTCGTAGAACGCGACGTCGGCGCGGCGCGGCGCGTCCGCTCCCGCCTGGTCGCCGTTCTCCGGCTCGGCGAGGTCCACGGTCAGCCGCTGCGGGCCGCGGCCGCCCGCCACGTTCTGGGTGGCGGCGAACATCGGCGGGTCGACGGCGATCTTCTCGACGCGCTTCAACTCGTCGTCGGTGAGCGGGTCGCGGCCGGTGCCCTTGGCGCCCTCGGCCGGCGCCCGTTCGACGACGGCCTGCGGCACCACGTCGCCCTGGCCCTGTCCCGGCTGTCCCGCGGCCTGTCCCGCGGTGCCCGCCGCGCCGGCTGCCGTGTCGTCGGCGCCCGCCGTCCCGGGCAGCGTGACGGCGACCATGACGGCCGTCCCGGCCACCGCGATCGCCGCACCGGCCACCACCTTGCCCAGGTGGCGATGGACTATCGTGCGCACATTTTCCCCCTGCTCCCCCTGCGATCCCGGGAGTACGGCCCCTGAGATCCCGGGAGTACGTGTCTTCCCCACACATTCGGCACCGCCGGTGTGCGGTGGTCAGGCCGCTCACCGGGTATGCACTGGTCGAAACGTAAGAGGGATGTAAGTCGTTAGCGGTTCCATCACTTTCGAGGAGACTCGGAAGCAAGGCGCGTACGGGGGCGCGCTCGACCTGGAAGAGTCATGACATGCAGGTCTGGCCTGGCGAGGCGTATCCGCTCGGTGCCACGTACGACGGCGCCGGAACCAATTTCGCGGTCTACACGGAGGCCGCGGACCGAGTAGAGCTGTGTCTGCTGCACGACGACGGCTCGGAGACGGCGGTGGAACTGCGCGAGAGCGACGCGTTCGTACGGCACGCGTACCTGCCCGGCATCATGCCGGGGCAGCGGTACGGGTTCCGGGCGCACGGACCGTACGCGCCGGAGCGCGGGCTGCGCTGCAACTCCGCGAAGCTGCTCCTCGACCCGTACGCGAAGGCCGTCAGCGGCTCGGTCGGCTGGGGCGAGGAGGTGTACGGCTACCACTTCGGCGAGCCCGAGAGCCGCAACGACCTGGACTCGGCGCCGCACACGATGGCGTCGGTCGTGATCAACCCGTACTTCGACTGGGGCGACGACCGGCGCCCGCGCACCCCGTACCACCACACGGTGATCTACGAGGCGCACGTCAAGGGCCTCACCATGACCCACCCGGGGCTGCCGGAGGAGGTGCGCGGCACCTATGCGGCGCTGGCCCACCCGGCGGTGATCGAGCACCTGGTGGAGCTGGGCGTCACGGCGCTCGAACTGATGCCGGTGCACCAGTTCGTCAACGACCACCGGCTGGTGGACATGGGCCTCAACAACTACTGGGGCTACAACACGATCGGCTTCTTCGCGCCGCACAACGCGTACGCCTCCTGGGGCGACCGCGGGCAGCAGGTGCTGGAGTTCAAGTCGGCGGTGCGGGCGCTGCACGAGGCCGGCATCGAGGTCATCCTGGACGTCGTCTACAACCACACCGCCGAGGGCAACCACCTCGGTCCGACGCTGTCGTTCCGCGGCCTCGACAACCCGTCGTACTACCGTCTGACGGACGACGCCCGCTACTACATGGACACCACGGGCACCGGGAACTCGCTGCTCATGCGGTCGCCGCACGTCCTCCAGATGATCATGGACTCGTTGCGGTACTGGGTGACCGAGATGCATGTCGACGGGTTCCGCTTCGACCTCGCGGCGACGCTGGCCCGGCAGTTCCACGAGGTGGACCGGCTGTCGTCGTTCTTCGACCTGGTGCAGCAGGACCCGGTGGTCTCCCAGGTGAAGCTGATCGCCGAGCCGTGGGACGTCGGCGAGGGCGGCTACCAGGTGGGCAACTTCCCGCCGCTGTGGACCGAGTGGAACGGCAAGTACCGGGACACCGTGCGGGACATGTGGCGCGGCGAGCAGCGGGCGCTGGCCGAGTTCGCGTCCCGGCTGACGGGCTCCTCGGACCTCTACCAGGACGACGGGCGCCGGCCGCTCGCCTCGATCAACTTCGTGACCTGCCACGACGGTTTCACCCTGCACGACTTGGTCGCGTACAACGACAAGCACAACGACGCCAACGGCGAGCAGAACCGGGACGGCGAGAGCCACAACCGGTCCTGGAACTGCGGGGTGGAGGGCGACACCGACGACCAGGAGGTGCTGGAGCTGCGGGCCCGCCAGATGCGGAACTTCATCGCGACGCTGATGCTGTCCCAGGGCGTGCCGATGATCAGCCACGGTGACGAGTTCGCGCGCACCCAGCGCGGCAACAACAACGCCTACTGCCAGGACAACGAGCTGGCGTGGGTGCGCTGGCCGGGCGGCGAGGGACCGGAGGGCGGCGGGCCGGACGTCGGTCTCGCGGCCTTCACGCGGGCGATGGTGTGGCTGCGCAAGGACCATCCGGTCTTCCGCAGGCGGCGCTTCTTCCACGGGCGGCCGGTGGAGGGCACCCACGACGAGCTGTCGGACATCGCCTGGTTCACCCCGGAGGGGCAGGAGATGACGCGGCGGGACTGGGACTCGGCGCGGGCGTCGGCGCTGAGCGTGTTCCTCAACGGCAACGCGATCTCCGAGCCGGACGCGCGCGGCGAGCGGATCACCGACGATTCGTTCCTGCTGATGTTCAACGCCTCGCCGAAGCCGCTGGACTTCGTGGTGCCGACGGACCACGGCAGGCAGTGGCGGGTGGTGGTCGACACCGCCCTGGAGAACGGCGTGCCGCCCGGCGAGGGCCGGCGGGTGGGGGCCGGTGAGCGGCTGACCCTGGTGGACCGGAGCATGACGGTGCTCCAGCGTGGCGATGACAGGAAAGGCGGCGGGGCGGGTACGTAGGTTCCCATGACATCTGAGCGCCCAGAGCCCGTCGTGCCCACGGCCACCTACCGGTTGCAGCTCCAGCCAGCGTTCCCGTTCGCGGCGGCGGCCGAGGCCGTGCCGTATCTCGCCTCGCTGGGCGTCTCGCACCTGCATCTGTCGCCGGTCCTCGAGGCGGTGCCCGGTTCGACGCACGGCTACGACGTCGTCGACCACGGGCGGGTGCGGGCGGAGCTGGGCGGTGAGGAGGGGTTGCGGGCGCTGTCCGGGACGGCCAGGGAGCACGGGCTCGGGCTGATCGCGGACATCGTCCCCAACCACATGGCGATGGCACCGCGCCACAACCACGCCCTGTGGGAGGTGCTGCGGGAGGGGCCGGGGTCGCCGTACGCGCGCTGGTTCGACATCGACTGGGAGGCGCGCGGCGGGCAGCTGCTGCTGCCGGTGCTCGGCGGGCCGCTGGGCACCGAGCTCGACGCGCTGCGGGTCGACGGTGACGTGCTGCGCTACCACGATCACGCCTTCCCGCTGCGCGAGGGCACCGCGTCGCTGCCGCTGCCGAGGCTGCTCGACGCCCAGTGGTACCGCCCGGTGTGGTGGCGGCTGGCCCGCACGGAGCTGAACTACCGGCGGTTCTTCAGCATTTCGGAGCTGATCGGGGTGCGGGTCGAGGACCCCGAGGTGTTCGCGGCGACCCACGCGAAGACGCTCCAACTGCTGCGCGAGGGCGTCCTCGACGGGCTGCGCGTAGACCACCCGGACGGGCTCGCCGACCCGGACGGATATCTGGCGCGGCTGCACGAGGCGAGTGACGGCCGCTGGACGGTGGTCGAGAAGATCCTGGCGGCCGGTGAGCCGCTGCCGCCGTCCTGGCCGGTCGCGGGCACCACCGGCTACGACGCGCTGCGGCACGTCGACGGGGTCTTCACCGACCCGGCGGGTGCCGGTGAACTCCTGGGCGGCTACCGGCGGTTCGCGGCCCCGCAGACCGACAGGGGCGGCGAGTGGGGGGCGACGGTACGGCGGGCCGCGTACAAGGTCCTCACCTATGAACTGGCCGCCGAGACGGACCGGTTGGCCCGCACGGCGGCCCGGCTGTGCGCCGCCTCGTCCGATCCGGCGCTGCGCGACCGGGCGCCCTGGGCGCTGCGCACGGCGCTGGAGGAACTCCTCGTCAGGCTGGGCGTGTACCGGCCCTACGAGTCGGGCGACACCGCCTCCGTGGTCACCGAGGAGGCGGCGGCCGAGGCCCGGCTCGCGTTCGTGGTCCCGGCGGAGGCGGGCGCCGTCGACGTGGTGCGCGACCTGGTCATCGGGCTGGCCTGCCCGGGTGCGGAGGGCGCCGAGTTCCGGGCCAGGTTCGCGCAGACGGCGTCCGCGCTGCGGGCCAAGTCCGTTGAGGACACGGCGTTCTACCGCTATGTGCCGCTGCTTTCGGCGACCGAGGTGGGCGGCGATCCCGGCAGCCCCGCGGTCTCCCCCGCCGAGTTCCACGCCCACTGCGCGCGCGTGCAGCGCGACTGGCCGTCCACCGGGACCGTCGTCACCACCCACGACACCAAGCGGAGCGCGGACGTCAGGGCGGCGCTCGCGGTGCTCACCGAGTGCCCGGGGCGCTGGGCGGACGCCGTGACCGCGGCGACCCGCGCCGACACGGGCGTGCCGGACGGGCAGGTGGCGTGGGCGGCCTGGCAGACCCTGTTCGGCCTCGGCGAGCCCGACCTGGAGCGCATCGGGCCCGCGCTCCTGAAGCATGTCCGGGAGGCGGGGCTCTACACGAGCTGGACGGAGCAGGAGGCGGCCTACGAGGAGGCGGTGACGGCGTTCCTCGCGGCGGGCCCCTGCGGTCCGCCCGGCCGTCATGTGACCGCGCTGCGGGCCGCGTTGGAGCCGCATGTGCGGGCCAATGTGCTGGGCACGGCGCTGCTTCAGCTGACGATGCCGGGGGTGCCCGACCTCTACCAGGGCAGCGAGGCCGAGTACCGGGCGCTGGTCGATCCCGACAACCGGCGGCCGGTGCGGTTCCCGCCGGCTGAGCCGGGTGAGAAGGCGGCGCTCACCGCCGCCGCGCTGCGGCTGCGGGCCCGCCGGCCGGAGGTGTTCGGCGACACCGCCTCGTACGCGCCGCTGACGGCCGAGGGCCCGGCGGCGGCGCACTGCCTGGCGTTCGCGCGGTCCGGGGAGGCCGTCACCGCCGTCACCCGGCTGTCGCTGCGGCTGGCGGAGGCGGGCGGCTGGCGGGACACGTGTCTGACGCTGCCGCCGGGCCGCTGGGCGGACGCGCAGGCCCCGGAACGGGAGTTCACGGGGCGCACGCGGGTCGCGGACCTCTTCGGGCGGGTGCCCGTGGCGCTGCTCGAGCGGGTGTCGCCCGGGTAGCCGCGCCGCCGGGGCGGGGCCCGTCGCGCCCTGCCCCGGCCGGGTTCAGGCGGCGGCGGAGCGGCGGGCGCCGGGGAGGCCGTCGAGGGCGAAGACGGCTCCGGTGCGGGCGGCGAGCAGGCAGGCGTTGGAGAACGTCCGCCGGTAGTGGACGGAGCGTCCGTTCCAGCGGCCTCGGGCGTCGGCGGTGACCGGCGCGTAGAGCGTCGAGCAGTAGACGTGCCGTTCGGGAAGGGCGTCGATGTCGCCCTTGGCCGCGGCGAGTTGGGCGCACGCCTCGGCGGCGCGGGCGTGGCCGCGGGGCGGGGCGCAGGCCAGCAGGGTGCCGCGGGTGTCGGCGGCCTCGGCGTCGCCCTTGACGACCGTCAGATAGAGGTGGTTGCCGGGGACGGCGTGCCGGGCGGTGGTGGCGCCGACCGGGGTGGCGCAGCCGAGGAGCAGGGCGAGGGCGGCGAGCAGGGCGCCGCGCGCGGGGCGTGAGGTGAGCGCGGTGCGGGCGGCGGAAGTCGCGTGCGACGTGTGCGCGAGGTACGTGGTGTTCATTCCCGGTGCATCGGCACCGCGGCCTCCGGACCCCAGCCCGGGTCACTCGAACGGGACGGGACGGGCGGGTGGCGCAGGGCGAGTTCGAACGCGGCGAGCACTACCCGGGTCTGGTACTCGGCCTGGCGTGCGACCGGTATCCAGCGGGCGCCGCAGCGGTCGCGGTAGTCGGCGCACCAGGTGTCGATGAGCCGGTCGAGGACGGGCCCGACCTCGGCCGGGTCGTGTCCCGTCCGGGTGACGAGCTGGTGCAGGAGCCCGGCGGTGCGCAGCACGAGACGGCGGGCGGAGATGCTCAGGGCGGCGAGGTGGCCGCCGCTGAGCGGCGGCAGCGGGCGGGCGCCGTCGGCGATGTCCGGGTCCCAGGCGTCGGCGAGTCCCGGGCAGACCAGAAGGTAGTCCTCGACCAAGGCGAGCAGGCGGGGCGCGTCGGGGACACCGGCCAGGTGCGGCCGGAGCCGCGCGGCGATCGCCGCCAGGAGCCGGATGTCGGCGCGCAGACTGTGGCTCGCGGCGCGCAGCGCGGGGGCCGGGTCGGCGGGCGGTGAGCCGTCCTCGACGGCGGCCACCCCCCACATCGGTGCCTCGACGACGGCGGTGACGGTGCCGTGCCTGCAGGGGTGGAGCCAGGTCGACTCGACGGCCGCCTCGGTGATGGCGGCGGCCAGGTCGCCGAGGCGGGGCGGCGGGATGCGGTAGACCGCGGGGCCGAGGCTCGGCCAGTACAGGGCGTCGTAGGAGCCGAGTTCGCGCGGTATGCCGAGGCGGGCGGCGGTGTGCGCGACGCGCCGGGCGAGGCCGGGCAGGTCGTGGGTGAGTTCGACGAAGCCGCCGCCGACGTCGACGCCGTGCAGCGAGCACTGGAGGAAGGGCCGCAGTTCGTCCTGGAGGCCGAGCAGGGCGCGGGTCTCGGGGAGGGCGGCGGCGTCCGCGCCCGCGGGCAGCCACTCGGGCTGTTCGAGGAAGCCGGGGCGGAAGAAGTTCCGGAAGTACCGGCCGAGGGTGTAAGGGCCCGCCAGCCAGCCCTCGTTGTGGCGCAGTCCGTCGGGGTCGACGCTCAGCAGCAGGTTCCAGGTGGCGTCGGCGCCCTCGGTGAACCGCGGTTGCGCCAGGACGCGTTCGGCGAGGCGCAGCGCGGTGACGCCGCCGACCGGTTCGTTGGCGTGCGGTCCTGCCACCACCAGGACCTGGCGGCTGCCGCGGCCGACCGAGAGCAGCCGCAGGGGGTGGCCGGCCCGGGAGGTGCCCACGCTGCGCAGCCTGGCCTCGCGCGGACGGCCGGCGACCAGGGCCGCTGCTCTCGCGCCGAGTTCGTCCACGGTGAGGTAGCGCGGGAGGGGCGGCAGGGCACACCTCCGCGGTGGTGGTGTCGTCGGGTCACCGGACGTGTCAGGTGTACACACAGTCAGTCACGAGTTGCGGAGTACGTCAATACCCGGACGAGGAACGGCATTTCAGCCATATCGACGGCGCGGGGGCGGCGGCCGGGGTGGGACGGGCCGAAGAGACGACGGGGTGAACGGGTGAGGACGAGCGGGGACGGGCCGTCGGGGGTCAGTCGGCGGCGATCCGGAACGCCATGTGCCCGAAGCCGATCAGGTCGCCCTCGCGGACGACGGCGGCGCCGAGGACGCGCCGTCCGTTGACCGTCGTCCCGTTGGAGGAGCCGAGGTCGCGCAGCACCCACATGCCGCCCTGCCTGCTCAGCTCGGCGTGCACCCGGGAGACCGTCTCGTGGTTGAGCCGCAGGCCGTTCGCCGGGTCGCGGCCGATGCGCAGCGGGTGTCCCGCGCCGGGGTGCGGCAGCAGCAGCTTGGGGAGGCGCTCGGCCTGCCAGGCCCTGCGCAGCCGCACGGTGAAACCGGAGACCGCCTCGACCGTCCCGAACACCAGGCGCGACACCCGGCTCTCGGTGGGCAGATCGGCGGTGAGCACGGCGAGTTCGTCGGGACGGCGGGCGGACAGCGCCAGTTCCATGCGGCGGATGAACGTGTCGTGGGAGAGCCGTCCCAGGGCGACGCCGTCCCTGAGCACCTTCAGCGCCTTGTCGCGCTCCGCGTCGGAGATCCGCGCGGGGTACGTGTTGAACTCGAATGACGACGTCACATTGGTGATTGTCGGTCAGCGACTCCCCAGGTGTCCAGAACGCGAGCGATCGGTGACCGCACCAGGACATCCGGTCGACACCCGGCCCGAAAGGCGGTGATCGGACGGCGGATCGACCGCGTATGCCGCACGATGGACGGACTCCGTCACGATGGGCAGACGAAGGGGAACCGTCCGTGCAGTTCGAGGTGTGGGCACCGCAGGCCGGCCGTGTGACGCTCCATTGCGGGGGCGCCGCACACGCGTTGGGGCGTGATCCCGACCGCCCCGGGTGGTGGTGCGGCGAGGCGGAGGCGCGGGACGGCACCCGGTACGGCTTCGCGCTCGACGACGGTCCCGTGCTGCCCGACCCGCGGGCGCGCCGTCAGCCGGACGGACCCGACGGGCTGAGCGCGGTCGTCGACCACGGGCGGTACGCGTGGCGCACCGCGTGGGCCGGGGTGCCGCTGCCCGGGGCGGTCCTGTACGAGCTGCACGTGGGCACGTACACCGCGGAGGGCACCCTGGACGCGGCGGCGGAGCGGCTCGGTCACCTCGTCGAACTGGGCGTCACGCACGTCGAGTTGATGCCGCTGTGTCCCTTCCCCGGGCGGCACGGGTGGGGGTACGAGGGGGTGTCGCTGTGGGCGGTGCACGAGCCGTACGGCGGGCCCGAGGCCCTGAAACGGTTCGTCGACCGGGCGCACGCGCTCGGCCTCGGGGTGGTCCTGGACGTCGTCCACAACCATCTCGGCCCTTCGGGCAACCATCTGCCCGCGTTCGGACCGTACTTCACCGACACGCACCACACGCCGTGGGGCTCGGCGGTGAACCTGGACGCGCCGGGATCGGACGAGGTACGGGCGTTCCTGGTGGGCAGCGCGCTGGCCTGGCTGCGGGACTACCGGCTGGACGGGCTGCGGCTGGACGCGGTGCACGCGCTCGTCGACACGCGCGCGTGCCACTTCCTCGAGGAGCTGTCGACGGCGGTGGACGGCCTCGCCGCCGAAGTGGACAGACCGCTGTTCCTGATCGCCGAGTCCGACCTCAACGACCCGCGGGTGATCACCGCGCGCGCGGACGGCGGGCTCGGCCTGCACGCGCAGTGGAACGACGACTTCCACCACGCCCTGCACACCGCGGTGACCGGCGAGTCCCAGGGCTACTACGGCGACTTCGCGCGCGCCCCGCTCGGCGCCCTCGCCAAGACCCTCACCGGCGGCTGGTTCCACGACGGCACCTACTCGTCGTTCCGGGGCAGGCACCACGGGCGCCCGCTGGACCGCGCCCGGGTGGCCGGGCACCGGCTGCTCGGCTACGGCCAGACCCACGACCAGATCGGCAACCGCGCCCAGGGCGACCGGCTCGCCGCGTCCCTCTCCCCCGGCCTGCTGGCCTGCGTGGCGACCCTGACACTGACGGCGCCCTTCACCCCGATGCTCTTCATGGGCGAGGAGTGGGCGGCGGGCACGCCCTGGCAGTTCTTCACCGACCACACCGACCCGGACCTCGCCGACGCGGTACGGCGCGGCAGGCGGCGGGAGTTCGCGGCGCACGGCTGGGCCGAGGAGGACGTGCCCGACCCGCAGGACCCGGCGACCCGCGACCGCTCCTGCCTCGACTGGTCGGAGCCGGCCACCGAGCCGCACGCGCGCGTGCTGGCCTGGCACCGGCGGCTGATCGCGCTGCGCCGCGAGGAGCCCGACCTGACCGACCCGGACCTCGCCGACACCAAGGTGGCGTACGACGAGGGCGAGCGCTGGCTCGCCTTCAGGCGCGGGGACGTCCGGGTCGCCGTCAACCTGGCGGCGGCACCGGCCGCGATCCCGCTAGGCCCGCGCCCCGCGCGCGTCCTGGCCGCGTGGGAGCCGGTGACACCGCCGGGGGCCGACGGGGTGCTGCACCTGCCAGGGGAGTCGTGCGTGGTGCTGCGGCAGGGGTGAGACGGCCGTGGCGGCCCCGCCGGGCCACGCGCTCAGGGCTGGTCGGCGTCGGTGTCGGCGGCGTCGTGATCGGAGTCGCTCCTCAGCTCCGTGACGCGTTCCAGGAGGATCGCCTCCCAGGCGCGGCCCAGTTGGAGGCGCAGCGCCGGGAGCGGGCCCTCGTCCTTGCCGTCGAGGGCCGCGGCGAGCCGCAGCAGCGTGTCGCAGCGGGCCAGCCAGAGGCCGCGCAGACAGGGGCGGGCGCCGTAGCCGGCCAGGGTGGCGGCGCGCACGGCGGCGGGTGAGCCGACGGCGACGGCGAGACCCGCGATGTCCTCGGCCGGGTCGCCGAGGACCGCCTCCGTCCAGTCGAGGACGCCCCGCACCCGGCCGTCGGCGCGCACCACGAGGTGGTCGCCGGTGAGGCCGTGGTGGACCAGCACCGCGCTCCCCGGCTGCACGGCGAGCTGGACGGCCGCCCGCGGCGGGAACTGCTGAAGCCCGGCCGGGTCGAACTCGTCGGCGTCGCCGAGCCGTCCCGCCGTCTGCACCGCCATCCGGCGCAGCGCCTCCAGGGAGCGCGGCGCGACCTGGGGCACGCCGAGCGTCTCGGCCTGCCGGGCCGGCACCTCGCGCAGTCCGGTGAGCAGCCCGGCGAGGTCGGCCTCCCCGACGGCGGAGACGTCGTGCTCCTCGGCGGTGCCGCCGGGCACGACGGTGTCGAGCGTGTACGTCAGGCCCGGCGCCCATTCGCCGTGCGCGACACCGGCCGGCACGGCGACCGGCAGCTGCGCCCTGACGAGGTCGCGCAGCCGCAGCTCGCGGCGGAGCCGCACGGCGGCGGCGCGATCGGGCGCGAGGCGCAGCACATGGCGGGTGCCGACCCACCAGGTGAAGTGGCCGCCGCCGGCGGCGGCCTCGCCGACGGGCCGCACGTCGGGTCCCGGGCGGCCGTCGGCTCCTGCGGGGTCTCCCGGTCCCTGACCCTCCTTGAGCAGGGACGCGACGAGTCGCCTGACGGTGTCGGCGGTGGGCGCGGACGGCGGCGCGGGTGACTTGGGCATGGTCGTCGTACCGCCCTCGCTCAGTCCACCACGACCAGTTCGCGGGTGGTGTCGTTGAGACGCCGCCCGCCGCCCTCGGTGACCGTGACGATGTCCTCGATCCGCACCCCGAAGCGGCCGGGCAGGTAGATGCCGGGCTCCACGGAGAAGCACATGCCGGGGACGAGGGGCCGCTCCTCGCCCTCGATCATGTACGGCGGCTCGTGCGTGGTGACGCCGATGCCGTGTCCCGTGCGGTGGATGAAGTACTCGCCGTAGCCGGCGTCCACGATGACCTGGCGGGCGGCCCGGTCGACGTCCTGGCAGGCCGCGCCGGGGCGCACCGCGCGGAACCCGGCCTCCTGGGCGGCCCGCACGATGTCGTGCACCGCGCGCTCCTCGTCGTCGGGCGCGCCGACGTGGACGGTGCGGGAGGTGTCGGAGCCGTAGCCGTCCTTGAGGCCGCCGAAGTCGAGGACGACCATGTCGCCGTCCTCGATGACCCGGTCGCCCACCTCGTGGTGCGGGTTGGCGCCGTTGGGTCCCGACGCGACGATGGTGAAGTCGACCTGCTCGTGCCCGAACCGGCGCAGCAGGTCGGCGAGGTCGGCGCCCACCTCGGACTCCCGGCGGCCCGCGAAGCGCACCGCGCGGATCTCCTCGAACGTCGCGTCGGCCGCGGCGCCCGCCGCCGCCATCAGTTCGAGCTCGGCCGCGTCCTTGACGGCGCGCAGCATCGGCAGGGCCTCGGTGAGGGAGGCGTGCGAGGTGTCGGGCAGCGCGCGCTGGAGCCCGAGCAGATGCATGGCCCAGGTGTTGTCGCTGATGCCGAAGCGGCCGGTGCTGTCGAGGAGGGCGGCGGTGGCGGCGTAGGGGTCCTTGCCGTCGGTCCAGTCGCGCAGGCTGAGCGCCTCGGCGCCGGGTGCCTGGGCGGCGTCCGGGGCCTCCAGGGTGGGGACGACGAGGACGGGGGGCCGGTCGGGGGTGAGGACCAGCAGGGTGAGCCGCTCGGTGACCGCGGTGGGCGCGTAGCCGGTGAGCCAGACCAGGTCGGGGCCGGGTGCCACGAGGAGCCCCGCGAGACCGGCGTCGGCGGCGGCCCGGGTGGCGCGGTCCATACGGGCCCGGTAGTCGTCGACGGTGAAGGACGTGGGCGTGCGGCCGGACATCCGGGCCTCCCTGGACGGGTGGTAAGGAATTCAAGGGCTACGGTGAGCATCCTGCCCGGATCCGGAGGACGGCGCGAGCCGGTCGGCGGTGCGTGGAGCGGGGCCTGAGCCCGGCCTGGGGCGGTGCCCGCGGGCCGGGCCGACGGTTCAGACGACCACTCCGGGTACCACCGTCACGCGCTGCTGGGCGCCGGTGCGGTGGCGGACGGTCAGGGTGATGCGGGTGCCGGGGCGGGCCCCGGTCACCGCGCGGGCCAGATCGGCCGTGCCGGCGACGCGGCCGGCGCCGAACGCGACGACGACATCGCCCCTGACCAGGCCGGCCGTGAAGCCGGGTCCTGGGACGTGCACGGCGACGATCAGGGCACCGGGCCGCTCCGTGTCCACGACCTGCACCCCGAGGGTCACCGGAGCCCCGGCGGCCGCCGCCCCGGCGGTGCCGGCCGGCCGCGGGGGCGGGCCGGGCCGCGGCGCCGCGTGCCCCGCGCCGCCGAGCAGCGTGACGCCGACGGTGCCGAGGCCGACGCCGGCGAGCAGCAGGACCGCCCCGACGCAGAGGCCGAAGAGGGTGGTCCGCAGCCGCCGGGCACGGCGCCGCCCCGCACGCGGGCGGGCCGCAGGCGGAGCGGTGCCGCTCCCCCGGCCGGTCGCCCCGCCGGGTCCCTGGCCGCGGCCGGCCGCCGGGCCGTGGTCGGGGTCCTGCCCGCGCCGCCGTCCTGGGGGCCCGCCCGGGTCCCGGCCGGGCATCGGTCTGGGTCGCAACGCCGTCTGTTCCATGTGTCGCCTCCGGCCGGACCTCTACCCGGCGTACGGGCGCGCCACGAGCCACGAACGGGTGAGAGCGTCCCGGGCGGTGCCCGGCCCGGGACGCGGACGGGGGCCGCCGGAGGGCGCGGCTCAGCCGACCGGCAGGGCGAACGGCAGCGGCGCGGGCGCGGGCAGCCGCAGGGGCGCGGGCGCCGGCACGGAGGCGGCCGGCGGGACGGAGGTGTCCGGCGGGACGGGTGCGGACGGCGGGGCCGGTGCGGTCACCGGGGCCGATACCGCCGCCGGGACCGGTGCGGACGTCGGGGCCGGTGCGGGCAGAGGGACGGCGGGGGCCTGGTCAGGGCGGAAGCCGTGGGTGCGGGCTCCCAGGTACTCCTCCTTGTAACGGTCCACCTGCCGGTGCCAGTTGAGGATGCCGGCCATCCAGTGCTCCAGGTCGCGCACATAGGCGTCCATGGCCTCGCGCGCCTCCTGGGAGAGGCCGAAGTCCTCGTACACGATGGGCAGTTCATGGGCGACGACATGCTGGAACTGCTGCATGCGCTGGGTCATGAGGTCGTGGACGACGGCGAGCGCGGACGGGTAGTCGATGCCGAAGAAGTTCTGCACGACCAGGATCGCGTTGTGGATCTCGCCCTCGAACTCGATCTCCTTCTGGTACGAGAAGACGTCGTTGATCAGGCACGCGTAGTCGATCGCCGCGTTCTCCAGGGAGCGCACCGGGCCGCTGCGGTAGACCTCGGGCGGGACCGCGGGGCCCGCGCCCATCCGGCACAGGTCGAGGGTGAGGTCGGAGCCGAAGGTGCTGCGCCGCATCTCCAGGTAGTCCACCGGGTCGGGGATGCGGTTCTGGAGCTGGTTGGACAGCTCCCAGACCCAGCTCGCGGTCATCTTGTCGACGGCTTCCTTGAGGGAGCGCCGGTTCTCCCGGCCCATCCCGGCCGTGGTGTGCGTCCACAGGTCGATGAGGCCGCGCTCCATGGCGTTGGCGGGGGCGGGCACCGGTTCGCCGTCGACCGGCATGCAGTCCGAGAGGCGTCGGGTGATCAGGTGGGCGGCGGCGAGGTCACGGCGGTGGCCGAAGACCAGCGGGTAGTAGTCGTCGCCGTAGGTGCCCCAGGCCAACCACCGTGAGCTGAGGTCGAGTTGCTCGGGGGTGGCGTCCGGGTCGATGCCCGCCGAGCAGAGCGGCAGGTCGGCGGCGGCGAGCCGGTCCTCGTCCCAGACGCCCTCCTGGAGCATGCCCATGGCGTGCATCCACTCGACGAGATGGACCCGGGCGGTGTCGAGGTGCGGGCTCAACTCGACCTGGAACGGCATGTGGAAGTCGGGCAGCAGCGACGGGCCGACCCTCTGGTGCGGTACGTGCGTGTACGCGCGCAGCCGTTCGGCCCCGGCCGCCGAGAGCAGCGCGCGGACGTCGACGGCCGAGGTGCCGAGCCCGGTCGGCGCCGCCCAGGGCGTGGTGGTCCGCGCGCGGGCGTTCATGTAGCGGCTGGAGCGCATGTGCCACTCGTGCCCGCCGGACTGCCAGTCCTGGAGGCCCTGGGCGTACTTGGCGACGGCGAGCGTCTGCGCCGGGTCGAGGCCCTTCTCCACGGCCACCGCGGGCACTTCGGTGAACGCGGAGTGCTCGAACTGGTGCAGCCGCGAGGTGAGGACGTCGTTGACGATCTCGGCGGCCTCCTGGGTGGTGCAGCCGAAGAACTTCTCCAGGACGAGGACGCCGTTGCTCAACTCGCCCTCGTCCTCGACCTCCCGCTGGTAGGAGAAGAGGTCGTTGCGGAGGTGGACGCCGTCGGAGAACGTCTCCATCAGCACCCGCAGCGGCCTCGACTCGGCGACGGAGGCGGGCACTTCGGCGGTGGCGTACTCCACGAGCCCCGCCGACCAGGGCGCCCCGCCGACCTTGCGGCGCATCTCGATGTACTCGACGGGGTTGGCGATCCGCCCCTCGTTGATGTTGGACAGCTCCCACAGCGACTCGTTGAGCAGATGCTCGGTGGCGGTCGCGAACCGGCGCCGCCACTGCGCGGACATCGCGGGGACGGTGCGCCGCCACAGGTCGGCGAGGCCCGCCTCGACGGGGTTGCACGGCTCGGGCATCGGGGTGGAGAGGTCCATCGGCATGAACAGCGGGAGCCGGTCCAGGTACGCCTTGCCGCCCGCGCGGTCCTGGGTGCGCTTGAAGATCTCCAGGAAGTGGTCGTCGAAGAAGAAGACCCACACGTACCAGTCGGTGATCAGCGACAGCGCCGGGCCGTCGCACTCGGGGTGGGTGTAGGCGCAGAGCAGACCGTAGTCGTGCGCCTCCAGGTCGGACAGGTCCCAGACCCCGGACCCCTCCAGCATGCCCATCTCGCGGGCCCACTGGGTGGAGTGGGCCCGCGCTTCGTCGAGGTGGGGGTTGAGCCGCGCGGGGTACGGCATGTAGAAGTGCGGGAGTTCGAAGGGCTGCTGCGTCATGGCCGGGCCCTACCCGTGGCCTTCCGAGGGCATCCACCCGCGGGGACATGATCACACCATCGCGTGAATCACGAGTGAAACCTGGTCCGCGGGGTGACGGATGTGGCGTCGCGCCTTCCTGACGGATGTGGCGTCGCCCCTTCCGGCGCTCCGCGCGGACCGTCGCGGCGGGACGGCGAAGTCGCTCCGTGGGGACCCGCGGTGACCGTGTGTCAGGTGCGGACCTGGATGAGGGCGTGGGTGCCCGCCGTGCGCCAACTCCCGCCCTCCGCCGCGTCGAGGGCGGCCTCCGTGGCGGGCGCGAGGCCGGTGACGACGTCCGACTTCAGGGTGCGCAGGGCCGCGACCGGGCTCGGGAAGTGGGCGGTGACCTCGGCGAACGGGACGGTGGCGGGCCAGCGCCTGTCGCCCACCAGACGCCGGTAGTTGAGGTCGCCCTTGACGACGGTCAGGGCCGCGGTGGCGAGTTCGGCGCGCAGGTCGGCGGGGAGGTCGGCGTACGGCAGGGGGCCGGCCGAGAAGGGGTGGGCGCGGACGGCGAGGGTGCCGTCGGTCATCGCGGACCACAGGAGCCTGCCGTACTCGGCGGCCCTTCCGTCGGCCCGGACCAGCCGGGTGAGGGCGTCGACGACGTCGGCGGTGGTGGCGTCGGAGACGTAGTAGGGGTACGGCTTGACGTGCAGGACGGCGCGGCCGACGCGGCCGTGTTCCAGCAGGTGGGCGATGAGGAGCAGGTCGGGGACGAGTTCGCGCCCGGCGTTGTCGGCGATCAGGCAGAGGGTGCCCGCGCCGCCGGACGGGAGCAGCGACCAGAGGGTGTCGCTGTCGTCGGCGACCAGGGCGGGGACCGCGGCGGCGGTGGCCGCGGCGGAGTCGGAGAGGCGGAAGCCGAGGTCGGCGCGGTTGCCCCAGAGGGAGCCGTGCAGCAGGGCGCGGGCCTGTCCGTCGGCGGGCAGGGTGGTGAGGTCGTCGAGGGCGGCCAGTTCCTCGTCGGTCTCGGGGGCGGCGAGTTCGGCCAGTTTGAACGGGCGGAACGGGTCGATGCCCTGCCAGGGGCCGGGGGCGAAGTAGCCGACGGCGTCGAGGAGCCGGCGGTAGAAGTAGCTCTCCGACCAGAGCCAGGGGATGTCGTACCAGGAGCGTCCGACGTGGGTGCCGAGGCCCCAGGCCGTCCAGTGGTCGCGGTCGTGGGCGGTGGCGGAGAGGGGTTCGACGGCGCCGTCCGCGCAGTTCGCGAGGAGCGCGTCGAGGGCGCGGTGCCGGGTGGGATCGTAGGGGAAGGCGTCCCTGACCTGCTGGATGATCGCGGGGTGGCGTTCGGCGAGGACGCTGTGCGGGAACGAGCCCGGTTCGTCGCCGAGGATCACGGGGGCGGTCGGGGTGGCGGACATGCCGTCCACCGTAGCGCGCTGGTCAGACGGGCCTGATCTCCCGCTCCAGGCGGGAGGCGAGGTTCAGATAGCGGGCGCGGCGGGTGACCGGGACCATGCCGCGGATCATGACGTGCCACATCTCGGCGACCCGGCGCGGCTGCCGGGCGACGGGTTCGAGGGAGCGGCCGACGACACGGGTGCCGACGAACCAGCTGACCAGGGCGTGCGCGACGGCCTCCACGTCGATGTCCGGGTGGATGTCGGACTCCTTCATCGCGCCGTGCAGTCTGCGGGCGGCGATGTCGCGCCATTCGGTGAACGGGTGGGTGAGCGGCGGGCGGACCTCGACCGGGCCGGTGGCGAGCCGGAGTCCGGCACGCGGGACGGGGCCCTCGACGGAGAGCCGGGCGATGCCGAAGGTGATCCTCATCAGGGTTTCGAGGGAGGTGTGGCCGCGGGCGTCCATCTCGGCCACCACGTCACGCAGGGTGCGCGACTGGATCTCCATGATGGCGTGCGCGAGGTCTTCCTTCGCCGCGAAGTGGAAGTAGAGGGCGCCTTTGGTGACATGGGCGTGTTCGACGATGTCACTGAGGCTGGTCGACTCGTATCCGCAGCGGTCGAACAGGTCTGCTGCGGCCGTGATGATCGTCGCGCGGGTCTGCTCGGCGCGTAACTGCCTCGCCATCGACTGAACACTCCTGGGACGGAACCGAACACTCCTGGGACGCGAAAGAACGGGTCATGCCGTTTGTTTCTTACTCCCCGTACACGATAGCTCACGGTGCGACGGCGATCGGGGCATATTCCAAGACCTCGAATTTCCGCTCTGTTTCCGGGACTTGAACCCGGGCAGACACGTGTCACCCGGCTCTGTTCCGGCGGTGTTCCCCCTCCTCGACGACAGACCGGACGGCGGGGCGCCCGCCCCGATGAGCGCTAGAGTACGAGGCGACCGGTTGGTTTTCAATGAGACGCAGACGGCCCACTGCGACGTGCGACCGGTTCTGCGCACGCCCGGGGCGCCGGCCGGCCGGGAGCGGCGGAGGTGCGGTCATGGCGAGACAGCAGCGCGGCATCAGGACGCGCAGGACGATCCTGGAGGCGGCGGGGGCCGTCTTCGACGAGCACGGGTACTCCTCCACCACGATCGCGATGGTGCTGGAGCGTGCCGATGTCACCAAGGGCGCCCTGTACTTCCACTTCCCGTCCAAGGAGTCCCTGGCCCGTGCGGTGCTGGCCGAACGGCCGCCGCTGGAGGCGGTGCCCGCCCGGCCGTGCAAGCTCCAGGAGATGGTCGACGTCACCTTCGTGCTGGCCCGCAGGCTGCTCGACGACCCGCTGCTCAAGGGCGGGGTGCGGCTGGCCGTCGACCAGTGCGCGCCGCAGAGCGTGGATCACGCGGGGCTGTTCAGGCGGTGGGCCGACCATCTGCTGTGGCTGCTGCGGCAGGCGCGCGAGCAGGGCGAGTTGCTGCCGTCGGTGAACCCGAGGGAGACGGTGGAGATGCTGGTGGGCTCGCTCGCCGGCATCCAGTTGATGTCCAGGGCGCTGACCGACCGGGCCGATCTGGCCCACCGCATCTCGGTGTTGTGGTCCCATGTGCTGCCGAGCATCGCGGTACCCGGACTGCTCCCCCGGATAGACACGGCGGCCGACCGCGGCTCCCGCATCACGAACGGCCTGGACCGGCCCGGGACGTGAGGTGAACGCGCCGGGGCCGCGCTCCGTACTCCTCGAAGCACCCCGTTCCGCGCCGGCCGAGGAGACGTTCCGGATGCCCCGGATGACCGCACACCGCACCGCCCTGGCAGCCGCCCTCACCGCTCCGCTGCTGCTGTGGGCGGCGGGCCCCGCGCGGGCGCACGGCGCCCCCGTCGATCCGGACGCCCGGGTCCACGCCTGCTCCCCGGAGGGTGCCTCGACGTCAACGGCCGCGTGCCGGGCGGCCGTCGCGGCGAACGGCGGGCCCTTCACGGCGTGGGACAACCTCCGGGTGGCGAACGTCGGCGGCCGGGACCGGCAGACGATCCCGGACGGCAAGCTGTGCAGCGGCGGCCTGCCCGCGTACCGGGGGCTCGACCTGGCCCGCCCGGACTGGCCGACGACCCGGCTCGTCCCGGGGGCGCGGATGACGATGAGGTACGCCTCGACGATCCGGCACACCGGCACGTTCGAGCTGTATCTGACCCGGCAGGGCTACGACCCGACGAAGCCGCTCACCTGGTCCGACCTGCCGACGCGGCCGTTCGCCTCGGTCACCGACCCGCCGCTGACCGGGGGCGCGTACCGGATCGGCGCGACCCTGCCGGCCGACTGCGGCGGCCATCACGTGCTGTTCACGATCTGGCGGAACTCCAGCACCCCGGACACCTATTACTCGTGCTCGGACGTGGTGTTCCCGACGGCCGCGGCCAAGAGCGGCGCGGGAACTCCGGCCGCGCGCCGGCCGGCGAGCACGGCACCCGCCAAGTCGTCGGCGTCCGGGGCGACTTCGACGTCGCACGCACCGTCGGTGTCCCCGTCGCCGCGGCGGAGCGCGGCGGCCGGGCCGTCCCCGGAGGCGGCGGCGCCCGGGAGCGCCGCCGCGCAGCCGAGGACCACGCCGGTCGCCGTCGCCTCCGGGTCGGGCCCGTCGGCGCCGCTGCTGGCGGGCGGCGCCGCGGCGGTGCTGGTGCTCACCGGCGGCGCCGCCCTGGCCCTGCGCCTGCGTCGGCGCTGAACCCTTGCCTACGGCAGGTCAGTTGACGTAGACGGTGGCGCCGTTGTCCTTCACCGGGGCGTACTTGGCGGTGAAGTAGCCGCTGCTGAAGCAGAGCGACGAGCCGGACGTCTTGGTGAACGCCTGGTTGGTGAAGTTGATGCTGTTGTCGGTGTTGCTCGACGTGCCGGTCAGGCTGGGCGCCTGGTAGACGCAGGTGATGGTGCCCAGCAGGGTGTTGAGCTTGACCGTGGTCTGGATGACGGAGCCGCTCGCCGGGCTCACCGTGAGACCTCCGGCGGAGGTCACGGCGGTGGTGTACGGCAGGTTGTCGACGGTGATGCTGTTGACGCCGGTGACGCCGACGACGTTGCTGGTGCAGTTGGCGAAGGTGTGGCCGGTGACCGACTCGGTGGCGGTGCCGGGCGCGGCCGGGTTGGAGCTGACGGTCGCGGTGAACGTCGACGACGTGCACTTCACACCGCTGGTGCCGGTCGCGCTGGAGTAGAGGGTGGCGCTGGTGCCGCTGGCCAGGGGCGCGGTCAGGGTGTCTCCGACGGCGACGGCGGTGCCGCCGGCCGAGCCGGTGGTGAGGACGTTGCCCGCCGCCGAGGCGGGGGTGGCGGCCAGCGGGACGGCCAGCGCGGCGACGGTTCCGACGAGGGTGAGCAGGGTGCGAGTGCGCATGCGGGCATGCCTCTTTCCGGAAGGGGTGCAACTGAGGGTGATGGACGGTGCTGGGCCGAACGGTGTGAGGGAGCGCCAGTGCGGGGGGACGCGGATCGGCGTCCGCCGTTGCCGGCCCGTCACGCCTTCTCCGTACGTGACGGACCGGCAACGACGACCGGCCGGTGCACCGGTCGCGGACCCGTGGAAGGGGCCAGCGGCCGGGCCGGGCGGGACTGGCGGCCGGCACGGACCGAAGGGGAAGCGCCCGTGCGGGCCGTCGGTGAGGGTGGGACTCGGGGCGGTTCAACGCCCGTACTGGACAGCGAGGTCCGGGAGACGCGGACAGGTGCCGCGTGACGGGATCCGGCGCCACGGATCCGGGATGAGCCAGAGGAAGTTGTAGACCTGATGGTCTGTCAACGTCAAGGGTCAGAGCGCCAGTTGCTCCGTCACCTGGGGCTTTCGGGAAGCACCGACACGGTCGCGTCGCATGCCCGAAACACAATCAACACCCTTTTTCCACAACTCTCTTGACCCCTAAATGTAACCCCCGGTAACTTCCTCGAAGGCTACTGCGGAGTACGAGATCGCCCTCGCGTCCACCGGGAGGCATGAGGAGGCGTGCTGCGCAGCCGCTGTCCGCGCCAGGACAACGCGCCGCTGATGCCCAACCCGCACTGACTATGCACATGGGAGCAGAAATGGCCTCGTCCTCGGACGTCACCTCGTCCGCCGAGAACCCCGAGAACCCCGAGAGCGGTTCCGTCACCGAGTCCGCGAGAGGCGGACGGGTCCGGCTGCGCCGCGCGGCGGTGATGGCCGTACCGGCCACCGCGATCGCCGCGGGGCTCGCCATCATGACCGCGCAGGGCGCGCTCGGCGTGCAGTTCGCGATCTCCGGCATGCCGTTCACGGTCACCGCGACCGAGCTGAAGGGCACCGGCTTCGAGCAGTTCGGCGGCCTCGACAACATGGCCGACGGCAGCCCGAACGCGGGCGACACCGGCGGCCAGGTACTGGTCATCACCTCCGCGATCAAGAACGCCACGCTGACCAAGCTCTGCCAGAGCGTGGACCTCGGCGGCACCAACCTGCTGATCAAGGCGGGCAGCGGTGCGCACAAGGTCGAGGCGAGCGATCTCACCACCGACTCCACCGAGCTGTCGGGCGACGCGTCGTTCAACAACATCGAGATCGGCAACGACGCGAGCACGCTCACCAAGGCCGGCGTGAAGGGCCCGATCGGCGTCTTCAGCCAGCAGGCGGACACCGTGCGGATCGCCAATCTGCGCCAGACCAACTACGCCACCACGGCAGGCGTGTTCAAGCTGCCGGGCCTGAAGCTCAGCTTCAGCGGCTCGGGTTGCTGATGTCAGGCACCTCCAAGCAGGGCATACGGTCCGCCTTCAGGCAGTGGCGGGCCGTACGGCCTTTCTGGGGCGGGCTGTTGCTCACCCTGGGCGGCGCGGAGATCCTGCTCACCGAGAAGGCCTCCCTGAAGGTCGTCATGCACATCGGCATGCAGGGCCTGGCCGGCTATCTGCTGCCCGCCGTGATGATGCTGTGCGGGCTGCTGACCCTCTTCAGTCCGGGCCAGCGGCTGTTCTACTCGATCCTCGGCGCGCTGGCCACGCTGGGCACCTGGGTCACCTCGAACCTGGGCGGCTTCTTCGTCGGCCTGCTGCTCGGCCTGGTGGGCAGTTGCCTGGCCTTCGGCTGGCTGCCCGACCAGGAGCCGCGGGTCAGCAGGCGCAGGCGCAGGGCCGAGCGGAGGAAGCAGCACGACGGGAACACCGCCACCGACGTGACGCGGGCCGCGCGTCCCTAGACCCACCGCCGGGCCGACCCGTCCGTCCACGGGGTCGGCCCACGGCCGGTGTGTCCAGGGGCACTTCAGGGGGCCGGGGATCCCGGGCGCACCCGGGTCGGCTCGACGACCGGGCGCGCGGCGGCCCGCTCGTCCTCGGGACCGTCGTCCTTCATCGCCTTCGCCTCGCTCTTGAGGATGCGCATCGACTTGCCGAGCGCCCGCGCGGTGTCGGGCAGTCTCTTCGAGCCGAACAGCACGATCACCACGATCGCGACGATCAGCAGATGCCAGGGCTCCAGGCCGTTGCGGAGCATGGCGCACCTCCCTCTTCCACGGTTGCTATATTGCGCAACTGTACAACCATGGGGAAGGACGCAGAGGCGCCGATGACTGTGACGAGCAGCCGTACGACAGCACGTCCGCGCCACCGCGGCGACCGGCCTCCGGCCCGGGACCGCCGGCGCAGGCGAGGGGGCGGGCGGCTGCGGACCGTCCTCGTCGTCTGCCTCGCGGTGCTGGTCCTGGTGGCGGCCGGGGCGGGCTGGCTCTATCTGAAGCTGAACGGCAACATCAGCACCTTCGACTCCGACGGCCTCTCCGACGACCGCCCCGACGCGGCCTCCTCCAAGGGCGAGAACGTCCTCGTCATCGGCTCCGACGCGCGCACCGGCGGCAACTCCGCACTGGGCGGCGGCGACAAGAGCGACATCGGCCGCTCCGACACCGCGTTCCTGCTCCACATATACGCCGACCACCGGCACGCGCTGGCCGTCTCCATCCCCCGCGACACCCTGGTCACCATCCCGCCGTGCAAGCTCCCTGACGGCAGTTGGACCACGACGCAGGCCAACACCATGTTCAACGCGGCCTATTCGGTCGGCCAGACCGCCAAGGGCAACCCGGCGTGCACCCAGAACACCGTCGAGGAGCTGACCGGGATGCGGGTCGACCACACGGTCGTCGTCGACTTCAAGGGGTTCGCGCGGCTGACGGAGGTGGTGGGCGGGGTGAAGGTGTGCCTGCCGCAGGACATCTACCAGAAGGACCTCAACCCCAACCGGGCGACGCGCGGCAAGCTCCTGTTCGAGCAGGGCGAGCAGAGCGTCTCGGGGGAACGGGCGCTGGACTACGTGCGGATCAGGCACGGCATCGGCGACGGCTCCGACATCGGCCGCATCAAACGCCAACAGGCTTTCGTGGCGAGCCTGTTGAAGAAGGTCAAGAGCGACGGACTGACCCCGACCAAGCTGCTGCCGCTGGCCGACGCGGCGACCGCTTCGCTCACCGTCGACTCGGGGCTCGGCTCCGCCGACAAGCTGATCTCGTTCGTGATGTCGCTGAAGGACATCGACCTGCACAACACCAAGTTCGTCACCGTGCCCTGGCGGTACGAGGGTTCACGGGTCGCGGTCGTGGAGCCGGACGCCGACGCGCTGTGGGCGGCCCTCAAGGCGGACCGCACGATCGACGGCAAGGACGCCAGCGGAGGGACCTCGGGCGGGAAGGGCAAGGGCGCGACGGCGACGCCGTCCCCGAGCGCCGTCGACGGCTCAGGGGTCTCCGTCACCGTCTACAACGGCACCGCCGTCTCCGGGCTCGCGGCGCGGGCGGCGGACGAGCTGACCGCCGCCGGGTTCACGGTCACCGGCACCGCCACCGCGACCAGCCAGGACCACGCGACGACGGTGATCCAGTACGGCCCCGGCCTTCAGAACCGCGCCCGGAAGGTCGCCCAGCTCTTCCCCGGCGCCGAACTCCGGGAGATCGGCGGCGCGGTCGTCAACGTCGTCCTCGGGCAGACCTTCGCGACCGCCGCCCCGGCCACGGCCGCCCCGTCGGCGGTGCCCAGCGGAGTGTCCGACGAGGCCAGGTCCGCGGACGACGACCCCTGCTCCGACCTCAGTTACGGGTGACGGCGCTCGTAGCGGGCGCGGGCGGCGACAAGCGCGAGGGCGTACAGGCCGAGGACGGCGCCGAGCAGCAGATGGAAGGGGACCGGCAGCCGCGTCATGTGCAGCGCGGTGCCGAGCGGGGTCGGCGGCAGCAGCAGGCCGATCAGGGCCAGCACGGCGGCGGCCCGGCCGACCGGTCCCGGACCGCGCTTCTCCGCGATGCCGCGCCCGGTGCGCAGCAGGACCATCACCAGGGCCTGGGTGAGCAGGTTCTCGGTGAACCAGGCCGAGTGGAAGACGGACTCGTCGTCGAGCGCGTCGGGTCCGTGCAGGGCGATGGCGAGGACCGCGAAGGTGGCGAGGTCGGCGACGGCGTTGAGCACGCCGAAGACGGTGATGAACCGCAGGAACGCGCGGGGCCGCAGCCCGGTCGGGCGGCGCAGCACGGACGGCGCGGGCCGGTCGAGGGCGAAGGCGAGCTGGGCGCCGTCGAAGCAGAGGTTCTGGACCAGGACCTGCGCCGGGAGCATCGGCAGGAACGGCAGCAGCAGTCCCGCGGCGAGCATCGCGAGGACGTTGCCGAGGTTGGAGGAGAGGGTGACCCGCAGGTAGGAGGCGATGTTGCCGCTGCTGTGGCGTCCGGCGACGACCGCGTGCCCGATCGCGGTGAGGTCCTTGTCGCCGAGCACGACGTCGCCGGCCTCGCGGGCCACGCCGACCGCGTCCCTCGGCACGATCCCGACGTCGGCGGCGCGCAGCGCGGCCACGTCGTTGACGCCGTCCCCGAGGAAGCCGACGGTGTGGCCCGCGCTCCGCAGTCCCGCGACGATCCGCGCCTTGTCCTCGGGGGTGCAGCGGGCGACGACGGTGGGCCCGTCGCCCGGGACGTCGCCGTCGGAGGCGAGGCGTACCGCGGCGGGTTCGAGGCCGAGGTCGCGGCAGGCGCGGGCGGCGGTCGCCGGGTGGTCGCCGGTCAGGACGTGCACGGTGACGCCGAGGCCGGTGAGGGTGCGCAGCGCCTCGGCCGCGCTCGGGGCGGGCGCGTCGTGGAAGGTGACCAGGCCGCGCAGGGCGAGGCCGCGTTCGTCGCCGCGCGGCCGGTCGCGGGCGGGGCGTTCGGCGGTCGCGAGGGCGAGCACCCGTGACCCGGCCGCGGCCTCGCGGGCGGCGAGCGCCAGCAGCCGCCGCCGTTCCGCCGGGCTCGCGTCGCAGCGCTCCAGGACGTCCTCGACGGCGCCCTTGACGAGCACGGTGTGGACGCCGAGTCCGGGTCCGCGCAGCACGACGGCGGCGAGCCTGCGGTCGGGTCCGCACGGGTCGGCGGTGAGCCCGTCGTGATCCTCGTACTCCGCGCCGGCCGCGTCCGCCGCGTCCAGGAGGGCTTCGTCGAGGGCGTCGGGGGCGGGCAGTTCGGCGAGCTGGAGGGTCCACCAGGTGTGGACGGCGGCCCAGCGCAGCACGTCGGGGTCGTCGTGGCCCGCCGTGTCGAGGGCGCGGGCGACGACCGGGCGGTCCTGGGTGAGGGTGCCGGTCTTGTCGACGCAGAGCACGTCGACCGCGCCCAGGTCGTGCAGGGCGGGCAGCCGTTTGACGATCACGTCGTGGCGCCCGGCGAGCAGGGTGGCGCCGCGCGCGAGGCAGGTGGTGACGATCACCGGGAGCATCTCGGGGGTGAGTCCGACGGCGACGGCGACCGCGAACGGCAGGGTTTCGAGGCCCCGGCCGCGGAGGGCCGCGTTGGCCATGAGGACCAGTGGCGGGGTGAGCAGCATGAAGCGGATCAGGACCCAGGAGATGCCGTGCACGGAGCGGTCGAAGGCGCTGCCGCCGCGCGGTGCGCCGAACCGGTGGGCGGCGGCGAACCGGGTTCTCGCGCCGGTCGCGACGACGACGGCGGTGGCGCTGCCGGTGGCGACGCCGCTGCCCTGGAAGCAGAGGTGGGCCTGCCCGAAGGCGCCCGCCTCGGACCCGCGGGACCCGTCGGGCACGTCGGCCGCGGCCTTGGGCACCGGCGCGGACTCGCCGGTGAGGGCGGCCTGGTGCACGGTGAGCCCGCGCGAGCGCAGCAGCCGTACGTCGGCGGGGACGAGGTCGCCCGGTCCGAGCCGGATCACGTCGCCGGGGACGAGTTCGGCGACGGGCACCTCGCGGGCCCGCTCGGTGCCGCCCTCGGACCGGCGCAGCACGGTGGCGGTGCCGCTGACCAGGCCGCGCAGGGCGGCGATGGAGCGGTCGGCGCGGTGTTCGCCGGTGGCGCGCAGCACACAGCTGACGGCGACCAGGGAGAGGATCACACTCGCGGTGCCCCAGGAGGCGACGGCGGCGGAGACCAGGGCGAGGCAGAGGAGGACGGCGGTGAAGGGGTCGCGCACGCCGCGCAGGCAGCGGCGCGGCCAGGACGGGGTGCGGGCGCCCGGGACGGTGTTCTCGCCGGTCGCGGTGAGGCGGGCGGCGGCCTCGGTCTCGGTCAGTCCGCGCGGCCCGCTGTCCAGGCGGCGCAGCACCTGGAGGGCGGTGCCGTCGGCGGGGGCGGGGCCTGAGAAGGCCGGGTCGGAGGGGGCCGGGGGCGCGGTGTCAGAGGCCACGGATGCGGGGGGCCGGGAGTTCGGCTCGGTCGGTGAGGCGGCCGACCATCAGCCGCACCACGTCGACGATGTCGGGGTCGTCCACGAAGTAGACCTGGCGGCGGCCCTCGCGGCGGGCGCGGACCAGGCCCGCGAGTTTCAGCTTGGTGAGGTGCTGGCTGACGGCGGGCAGCGCGCCGCCGACCCGGTCGGCGAGGCCGGTGACGTCGCTCTCGCCCTGGGCGAGGGCCCAGACGATGTGCAGGCGGGCCGGTGAGGCGAGCATCCCGAAGGCCGCGGCGGCCTGGTCGAGCACGTCGGCGGAGGGGTCCTCGAAGCCACTGCCGGCTGTCGCCACCGTCGTTCGCCTTCCTCGCTCTTGTCGTCGTCACTGCGGGTCGTCGGGCCCGGGTCGGGGCCGGGGGACCGGACCAGTCTAGGTGGCCGGAAGAAGATCGGCGGGGCCGGAACCTTCGGGCACCTCCGGTAGTTTCTACAGTGCTGTAGAAATTCAGACGGCGTCCTCAGACGGCCGGGCGCGAGGCGCACCGGCCGCCGATCCGAACACCAGGAGAACCGCATGGCCCTGTGGGACCGCATCAAGGAATCCGCCTCGACGATGCAGACCCAGCTCGTCGCGAAGAAGAACGACCTCAAGAGCGGCGCCTTCCGCGACGCGAGCATGGCCATGTGCGCCCTGGTGGCCGCCGCCGACGGCACCATCGACCCCAGTGAGCGCCGCCGCGTCGCCCAGCTCATCGCGGGCAACGAGGTCCTCCAGAACTTCCCGGCCGACGACCTGCGCCGCCGCTTCGAGCAGAACCTCGACAAGCTGACCGCCGACTTCGACTTCGGGAAGGTCAGCGTCCTCCAGGAGATCGCCAAGGCCAAGAAGAAGCCCGCCGAGGCCCGCGCGGTCATCCAGATCGGCATCGTCATCGGCGGCGCCGACGGCGACTTCGACCCGACCGAGCGCGCCGTGGTCCGCGAGGCGTGCTTCACGCTCGACCTCGCCCCCCACGAGTTCGACCTCTAGGTCCCACGATCGTCCGGCCCTCGCCCCCCGGGGGCCGGACTCCGTCCCAAGTGGTTTGCCGCGCGCGCGAGTTGGCTACTGTTTCGGCTGACCGAACAGCCGAAGGGGAGGGGCGGGCGTGCCCGGCGACAGCGGCCGTGTCGACACCGGCACCGCGCACGCGGCGCGGATCTACGACTACCTCCTGGGCGGCACCGACCACTACCCGCCGGACCGGGAGGCGGGCGACGCGATGTGCCGGGAGTGGCCCGCGCTCCCCGTCCACATGCGGGCCAACCGCGACTGGCTGAACCGGGCGGTGCGCCGGCTGGCCCGCCAGGCGGGGGTCCGCCAGTTCCTCGACATCGGCAGCGGGCTGCCGACCTCGCCGAACAGTCACGAGATCGCCCAGGCCGAGGCCCCGGAGTCCCGGGTCGTGTACGTCGACAACGACCCGCTGGTCCGCTCCCTCTCCCAGGGGCTCCTGAACGGCTCCCCCGCGGGCCTGACCGCCTACGTCGAGGCGGATCTGCGCGACCCCGCGGCCGTGCTCGGCTCCCCCGCGCTCCTGGAGACCCTCGACCTCGGCGCTCCGGTCGCCCTCACCGTCGTCGCGATCGTGCACTTCCTGCTCGACGAGGACGACGCGGTCGGCGCCGTACGCCGGCTCCTCGAACCGCTGCCCTCCGGCAGCTACCTGGCCATGTCCGTGGGCACGGCCGACTTCGCGCCCGTCGAGGTGGGGCGGGTGGCCGCCGCGTACGCGGACCGCGGGATGCCGATGCGGTTGCGCACGCGGGCCGAGACCGCGGAGTTCTTCACGGGCCTCGACCTGCTACCGCCGGGCATCGTCCAGGTCCACAGGTGGCATCCGGAGCCCGGCTCGGGGACGGCCGTCAGGGACGAGGACATCGCCATGTACGGGGCGGTGGCGCGCAAGCCGTAGGGGCCTTCAGCGGCTGCGGGAGATCATTACGATGCGGGAGCAACAACTCACGGCATGTGGCCGGTCACTTGACGACCGGTGGTCACACGCGATTGGCTCCGGCCCAGCGAGAGTCACCCGTTCGGCGTACCGTCGGTCGGCCACTCGGGGGGCGCCTTCTCGCCGTTCTCCTGTTCGGCCGCACAGCGAGGTGCCGCACCCTCATGAAGACTCCACCCCCCTCCGCCCGACCCCGCAGACCCGTGCCCGCCGTGGCGCTGGCCGTGGTCGCCTGCCTCTTCGCGGCGGGCTGCTCCTCGGGCGGTGACGGCCCGGACGCGGGCGAGGACGCCGCGGGCCGCGCGGGCACCGGCAAGCTCCGGATCGCCATGGTCACCCACGGCGGCAAGGGCGACGCCTTCTGGGACCGGGTGAAGAGGGGCGCGCAGGACGCGGCCGCCAAGGACGGCATCGACCTGACGTACACCAGCGACCCCGACCCGACCGGGCAGGCCGAACTGGTGCGGGACGCCGTCCGCGACAAGGTCGACGGCATCGCGCTCACCCTCGCCAAACCGCAGGCGATGAAGATCCCGGTCGCGCAGGCGAAGGCCGCCGACATCCCGGTGGTCGGCCTCAACTCCGGTATCGACGCCTGGCGTCCCTCCGGGCTCCTCGAGTACTTCGGCCAGGACGAGAGCGTCGCCGGGCGCGCCGTCGGCGACAAACTCGACTCCCTCCAGGCCAAGCACGCGCTCTGTGTGATCCACGAGCGCGGCAACGTCGCCCTGGAGGCCCGCTGCGCGGGCGTCAAGAAGACGTTCGCCGGGCAGACCGAGATGCTCTATGTCGAGGGAACCGACCAGAAGTCGGTGGCCGCCGCCGTCACCGCCAAGCTGCGCCAGGACCCCACCATCGACGAAGTCGTCGCCAACGGGGCCCAGTTCGCGCTGACCGCGGTCAAGTCCGTGAAGGCGGCGGGCAGCAGGGCCCATGTCGCGACCTTCGACCTCAACGACGACCTGGTCAAGGCCGTGCGCGGCGGCGACGTGCAGTTCGCCGTGGACCAACAGCCCTATCTCCAGGGCTATCTGGCGGTCGACGCGCTCTGGCTCTACCGGACCAACGGCAATGTCAGCGGCGGCGGTGTCCCCCCGGTGCTCACCGGCCCGGCGTTCGTGACGAAGTCCAACGCGGCGGCCGTCGCCGGTTACGCGGCCGGCGGCACCCGCTGACCGGCGGGCCCGCCGTGCCGGGGACGGTTCGCGCGCGTGCGCCCTTCCGGCACACCCGTACGGATAGCATCCTGAGCGTCCCCCGCACCTCCACCGCCCGCACTCCCCGCCCGTCCCCGACAGCCCACCCTCCCTTCCCCGCCTCGCAGATCGCCTAGGACCACGATGTCTCCACGGACAGGTGCCCGGCGCCGTCTCGGCTCCATACGTCTCTCGCTGATCCTTCTGGCCCTGGTGCCCAGCGTCACCCTCGCCGCCATGTGGGGTGTCACCACCACGCAGATGTTCACCGAGGGGCTCCGGCTGCGCAGCCAGACCGAGTTGAGCCGGTCGACCGGCGCCATGGGCACCGAGGCGACCCTCGCGCTGCAACGCGAACGCAGCTTCTCCGCGATCTGGCTGACCGACCCCAAGGGGAACCGGGCCGAACTCGACAAGCAGCGCGCGATCACCGACCGGGCCGTCGCCAAGCTGGTGCGCCAGTCCGACGCGATCCAGAAGGCGCCCGCGCGCATCTCGGACCGGCTGTACTCGGTGCTCGGCTCGGTGGGCAGCCTGGAGTACTACCGCGGCCAGGTGGACGACCCCACGGACATCACCGCCGCGCAGGCCCTCGACCAGTACGGCTCGATCATCGACGACCAGATCCACGCCTTCCAGGAGCTGTCCCAGGTCGACGACGGCGACCTCACCTCGCAGGCGGGCCCGCTGGTCGCCCTCGAACACGCGGCCGAACTGGTCTCCCAGGAGGACGCGCGGCTCACCCTGGCGTGGCCGTCAGGGCACCTCGACTCCAAGGCCTGGTCCGCCTTCACCCAGGTGGTGGACACCCGGCGCTGGCTGGTGAAGGACCAGATCGTGCCGTCGCTGCGCGGCAGCGCGAAGACCGAGACCGAGAAGATCCTGCAGAGCCCCGAGTGGCAGAGCCTCAACGCCATCGAGGACCAGGTGCTCGCGGCCCGGCCCGCCGGCGGCGACAAGGTCGCGCTGCCCGACCGGCAGAAGGAGTGGCGGGCCGCCCTGGAGAAGGTCGCCGACCAGTACGGGCGGCTGATCCAGCGGCAGACATCCGGGCTCCTCGACCGCAGCGCCGACAACGCGCGCGGCCTGCTGCTGACCGCGGCCTCGCTGAGCGCGGGCGGCCTGGTCGCGCTGCTGGTCTGCGTGGGCATGTCCTGGCGGATCACCCGCTCGCTGTCCCGGCGCCTCACCGGTCTGCGGGAGGCCACCCTGAGCCTCGCCGAGGAGCGGCTGCCCGACGTGGTGGCCCGCCTCGACCGGGGCGAGACCGTCGACGTCGACCTCGCGACCCCGCCCCTCGACTACGGCGGCGACGAACTCGGGCAGGTGGCGCGGGCGTTCAACAAGGCGCAGCGCACGGCCGTGCACACCGCCGTCGAACTCGCCGACACCCGGCGCGGATTCCAGAAGATCATCCTCGGGATCGCCCGGCAGAGCCAGAACCTGGTCAACCTCCAGCTCACCAAGCTCGACACCCTGGAGCGCCAGCACACCGACCCGGACGTCCTCAAGGGCCTGTACGAACTCGACTCCACCGCCAGCCAGTTGCGCCGCTACGAGGAGAACCTGGTCATCATCAGCGGTGAGCAGCCGCGGCGCAGCTGGCGGGAGCCGGTCGCGCTGGTGGACATCCTGCGCGGCGCGGTCGGCGAGGTCGCCCAGTACCAGCGGGTGGAGGTGCACACCGACGAGGACGTGTCCCTGGCACCGCCCGCGGTGGCCGACGTGATCCACCTGCTGGCCGAGCTGATCGACAACGCGACGGCGTACTCGCCGGCCCCCAGCCCGGTCGGGGTGCGGGCGGCGACCGTCGCCAAGGGGCTCGCGATCGAGATCGAGGACCGCGGGCTCGGCATGTCCGAGGAGGACTACGCCTCCATGAACGCCCAGTTGGCGGTGGCACCGCAGTTCGACGTGGTGGCGCTCGCCGACGACCTGCGGCTCGGCATGTTCGTCGTCGCGCAGCTCGCCACCCGGCACGGGATCGCCGTCACGCTGCGGCCCTCGCCGTTCGGCGGGACGTCGGCGATCGTGCTGCTCCCGCACGACATCGTCGTCCGGGAGGCCCCCGAACCGCCCGCCGAGGCGGGGCCAGGACCGGAGCGGGGCAGCACGGCGGACGCCGGCACCGCGCCCGCGCCGCAACCGGCGCCCGCCACCCCCGCTCCCTCGCCCGCTCCCTCCCCCGCCCCCGCTCCCTCGCCCGCCCGCGGCGCGCTCGTACCGCCCGCCCCGCCCGCGGGCGGGGCACCGCCGCGGCTGCCGCGCCGGGTGCCGCAGACCAGCCTCGCCGCCGAGCTGCGCGAGGAGGCCCCCGCCCACCAGGGCACTTCCACCGAGGAGTTCACCGCGGAGCGGGCCGCCGCCTCGCTCGGCGGGTTCCAGCGCGGCACCTTCCAGGCCCGCGACGAGGACACCGAACCGGAGCCGGGCACCCCGGTGACACCCGCGGGCACCCCCGTGACCTCGACTCCGCCCGCCGATCGCTGACGAAGGACACCGCCATGACACGCCCCATACCCGCCACGCACACCCAGCTCGACCAGCTGCTGACCGGCCTCGTGGACCGGGTCGCCGAGGTCAACCACGCCGTCGTGCTCTCCGAGGACGGCCTGGTCGTCTCCAAGTCGACCGGCTTCCTGCGCGACGACGCCGAGCGGCTCGCGGCGACCGCGTCCGGTCTGATGAGCCTGAGCAAGGGCGTCAGCATGGACTTCCGCGGTGGTCCGGTGCGCCAGGCGCTGATCGAGATGGCGCACAGCTATCTGATCCTGGCGTCGGCGGGACCCGGCGCCCATCTGGTGGTGCTCACCAGCCAGGGCGCCGACGTCGGCGTGGTGGCGTACCAGATGAACATGCTGGTGAAGAAGATCGGCGAGCATCTGAGCGCGGCGCCGCGGGCGGGCGCCGGACCCGCCGCCGAGCCCGGCGCGTGAGGTGAACGGCGGTGACACGGCGGGCCGCCTGGTGCGGCCCTTCGCCCTGACCGGCGGACGGACCAGGCCGAGCCGTGCCGACTTCACGCTGATCACGACGGTGACCGCGGTCGACCCGCCGCCCGCGTGGGCCGCCCGCCCGCAGCCCGAGCAGCAGCGCATCCTGCGCCGGTGCGCCGAGCCGATCGCGGTGGCCGAGCTGGCCGCGCTGCTCGACCTGCCGGTGAGCGTGGTCGTGATCATGCTCTGCGATCTGCTGGAGGCCGGCCGGATCACCGCACGTCCGCCGCACCCCGTCTCCCGCACCCCGGATCTGGACCTGTTGCAGAAAGTGAGGGACGGCCTTGGCCGGCTCTGAGATCGCCGCACCGACCGCGCCGGACACGGTCAAGATCCTGATCGCCGGAGGCTTCGGCGTCGGCAAGACCACGATGGTCGGCTCGGTCAGCGAGATCGCGCCGCTGCGCACCGAGGAGCCGCTGACCACGGCGGGCCTGGGCGTGGACGACCTGGAGGGCATCGAGGAGAAACGTGCCACCACGGTGGCGCTCGACTTCGGCCGGATCACCGTGAGCCGGGAGCTGGTGCTGTACCTGTTCGGCACGCCGGGACAGCAGCGGTTCTGGTTCATGTGGAACGACCTCGCCGTCGGCGCGCTCGGTGCGGTCGTCCTGATCGATGTGCGGCGCCCGGAGTCCAGCTTCGCCGCCATCGACTTCTTCGAGCGCCGGGGCATCCCGTTCGTGGTGGGCGTCAACGGCTTCCACGGCGCGCATCCCTACCCGCCCGCCGAGATCCGCGAGGCGCTGGCGCTGCCCGAGCACGTCCAGGTGATGCTGTGCGACGCCCGGGACCGGGAGTCGTGCCGTGACGTGCTGATCGCGCTGATCGACCAGTTGATCACCAAGGCGCTCCGGGCGAACGGGACGGGACGGCTCGCGCGCCCCGCGCAGTGAGCCGCCGGGGGCGCCGGGAGGCGGAGGGGCGGGAGGGGCGGAGGGGCTTAGGGGCCGGGGGCCAAGGGCCAAGGGCCAGGGGGCAGGGGGGGCCGAGGGGGCGATAGGGCGGCGGCGCCGGGGGCGTTTCCTCGGGCGGTCAGAATCGGCCAAGACCGTTCCACTGATTGACGTGTACGCGTCGCGCTCCTACTTTCTGACCGGTCCACCGAACTCTGTTCGGTATTTCGGCAGTTCCCGGTTCGGCCGATCCGACCTGTTTCCCCCTCCGTCCTCCCTTCCTTCCTCACGCACCCGCGCGTGCACCCCTTGGAGAAGAATGATGACAGGCCCCCTCCCCGGTCCCCCGCCCGGCTCCCGCCCGTCCCGCCGCTCCTTCCTCGGTCTGGCCGCCACCGTGCCGCTCGCCGCCACCGGCGCCCTCGCGCTCGGTGCCGGGACCGCGCACGCGGCCGACGCGGCCTATGTGATGGGCTACTTCACCGAGTCGCCCGACATGCTCGCCGCCGACTACGGCCTGCACCTGGCCGTCAGCACCGACGGGCTCCAGTGGACCCCGCTCAACCAGAACGCCCCGGTCGCCACCCCCACGGCGGGCTCGCTCGGACTGCGCGACCCGTTCATCCTGCGCAAGCAGGACGGCACCTTCGTGGTCCTCGCCACCGACCTCAAGGGCACCGACTGGAGCTACGTCAGCCAGTACATCCACGTCTGGGACTCGGCCGACCTGCGCACCTTCACCGGCTACCGGCGGATGAGGCTGCACGACATGAACACCCACAGCTGGGCGCCCGAGGCGTACTGGGACGCGGGCCGGCGGCAGTACGGCGTGATCTACTCGGCCGTCAACTCAAGCGGCCACAACGTGATCATGGTCAACTACACCACCGACTTCGCCACCGCGAGCGCCCCGCAGGTCTTCTTCGACCCTGGGTACGACGTCATCGACGGCGACCTCGCGGTCGGGGTGGGCGGCGTCAACTACCTCTACTTCAAGAAGAACTCGACGCTGGTCGGCGCCCGCTCCAGCTCCCTCGAACCGGGCAGCTTCACCGAGTTCAGCACCGCCGTCGCCCACGGCGGCACCGAGGCGCCGACCCTGGTCAAGTCCCTCGCCGCAAACGGCGTCTGGTACCTCTGGGGTGACACCTGGTCGCCGAACGGCGTCTTCTACGCCTGGCAGACCAGCTCACTCGCGGCCGGCACCTGGACCGCGCTCGACCAGCGGACCTACACCCAGCCGCTCAACTCCAAGCACCTCACGATCCATCCGATCACCTCGGCCGAGTACACCAACCTGATCGCCAAGTGGGGCACCCCGGCCTGGAACCGGCTCAAGTCCTACAACTACCCGGCCCGTTACGTGCGGCACTCCGACTACACGGCCCGCATCGACCCGTACGCCTTCGACCCGTACCCGGACTCGCAGTGGAAGCTGGTGCCGGGCCTCGCCGACAGCACCGGCGTCTCCTTCCAGTCCGTCAACTACCCGACCAGGTACCTGCGGCACTACGACTACGCGCTGCGGCTCGACGTCAACGACGGCACCTCGGTGTTCGCCGCCGACGCCACCTTCCGGCGCACCGCCGGTCTCGCCGACTCCGCCTGGGCGTCGTTCCGTTCGTACAACAACCCGACCCGGTACATCCGGCACTCCGATTACGTGCTGCGGATCGACCCGGTCTCCACCGCCACCGAGCAGCAGGACGCGACCTTCTCCGTCGGGTACTGACCGCTCACAGGGCGGCCAGCACCGGCAGCAGCTCGCTCGCGGTGGTCACGTCCGCCGTGAGCGGGCGGTCGTCGGTGCCGTGCGGCAGCACCGCGGCGACCACGGTGAGCGCCGGCAGCTCGACCGGTACCGGACGCATCCGCAACGCCCGCGCGGCGCTGACCAGTTCGCAGGCGAGGACGGTGGCGTAGGCGTCGGCCGCACGCAGCGCCTGCCGGGCGGCCTGCCCGGCGAAGCTGGCCGCCTCCTCCAGACCGTGCGAGAGGACGGCGTGCCCGGCCGAGGCGGGCGCGGTGCTCGCGCGCAGCTCGGCGAGGGCCGAGTGGGCGGTGTACTCCAGGATCATCGTGCCCGAGCTGCTCGCCGGTCCCCCGGTCAGGAAGGCGTTCAGACCGGTGAGTTCGGAGCGGCCGAGCGCGATCAGCCGGGCGGCGGAGAGCTGCGCGGTCTGGAGAACGGCGAGGTTCAGTCCGTCGAGGGCGAGCCCGAGGGGCGCCGCGAAGAACCCGCCGTGGTGGTGCGCGGTGCCCGCCTCCGGGTCCATGAGGGGGTTCTCCGAGGGGCAGTTGATCTCCACCTCGACGATCCGGCGCAGTGACCACGCCGCCTCCAGGGCGCAGCCGTGCACCTGCGGGAAGGCCCGGAAGCCGTACGGGTCCTGGATGCGACGGCTCCGGGGCGCCGCGTCGGCGAGCAGCCGCCGTATCTCGGCCGCCGCGTGGGCCGCGCCCTGGTAGGGGCGCAGGGCGTGCACCGGGGCCGCGTACGCCTCGAGGGAGCCGGAGACGGCGGCCAGGGAGAGCGCGGCGACGACATGGGTGGCGCGCAGCAGGGTGTCCAGGGTGTGCGCGGCGAGCGCGGCCTGTCCGAGGGCGAGGGCGTTGCTGCTCAGCAGGGCGAGCGCGTCGCCCGGCCCGAGGGTGACGGGGGCGGGCAGTCCGTTCCCGGGTTCGCCGAGCCAGGGGCGTTCGCCGATCAGGGTGAGGCCGGTCTGGGCGAGCGCGGTGAGGTCGCCGGTGCCGACGCCGCCGTACTCGTTGACCGCGGGGTGCACGCCCAGGCGCAGGGCCTCGGTGAGGGCGGTGACGAAGGAGGGGTGGATGCCGGAGCCGCCGGCGAGGAGCTGGTTGGCGCGGACGGCGAGCATCGCGCGTATCTCGCGGGCCGGGAGCAGGGCGCCCGCGCCGCCCGCGTGGCTGCGCAGCAGGCGCAGGCCGTGTCCGGCCTCGTCGGCGGGGTCGACCGGTACCGAGCGGTGGGCGCCGACGCCGGTGCCGCGTCCGTAGAGGCGGCCCGCGGCGGCGAGCCGTTCGGCGGTGCGCCAGGAGCGGCGGGCCCGTTCGAGGGCCTCGGGGGCGGGTTCGGGGCTCGCGGTGCCGTCGGCCATCCGGGCCAGGGTGGTGAGGTCGAGCGTCGTCCCGTCGAGCGGGACGCGGGCGACGCGGGTGCCCCCGGGTGCCGGGGGCACCCGCGTCGGTCCGTCTGCGGTGGCGTCGGCGCCGCCGATGCCGTCAGTTCCGTTCAACTGGGCCCGTCAGACCAGTCCGACCGACTTCAGCCAGGTCTTGGCGACGTCGAGCGGGTCCTTGTTGTCGGCCTGCACCTGGGTGTCCAGGCTGAGCAGGGTCTTGGTGTCGAGCTTGGCGGAGACGGCGTTGAGCGCGTCGACGGCGTTCTGCGGCAGACCGCCCTTGTAGACGAGCGGCTGGACGTTGGCGAAGCCGAAGAGGTTCTCCGAGTCCTGGAGGACGACGAACTTCTCCTTCTCGATCGCCGGGTCGGTGGTGAAGATGTCCGCGGCCTGCACGGTGTTCTTCTTCAGCGCCGCCTGGGTGAGCGGGCCGCCCGCGTCGAGCGCCTTGAAGGACTTGAACTCGATGCCGTACACCGACTTCAGGCCGACCAGGCCCTGCTGGCGGGTCTGGAACTCCGGCGAGCCGCCGATGACCAGGTCCTTCGCGACGTTCTTGAGGTCCGCGATGGTGGACTCGGACGTCAGGTTGTACTTCGCGGCGGTGGCCGCGTTGACGGTGACGGAGTCCTTGTCCTGCGCCGACGCCGGGTCGAGCAGCGTCAGCTTGGAGTCCAGCTTGGCCTCGATGGCGGCGGTGGTGGCCTCGACCGTCTTCGGCGCCGCCTTGGCGTCGAGGTAGGCGAGCAGCGCGCCGTTGTACTCGGGCAGCACGGTGATCGAGCCGTTCTTCAGCAGGCCGTAGGTGGTCTCACGGCTGCCGATGTTCGGCTTGTAGGTGACCTTGACGCCCTTGGCCTTGAGAGCTTCGCCGTAGATGTCGGCGATCAGGATGCTCTCGGCGAAGTTGTTGGAGCCGACGACCACGGTCTTGCCGTCCGACTTGCCCTCGTTGAGCGGGTCGGACTTGCCGTCGTCGGACGAGGAGGAACATCCCGCCAGCAGGGCCGTCGTCGCGGCGAGCGCGACGGCGACCGCGGGGTTCATCTTGAAGGACGTGCTGCGAGGGGAGTTGGAAGTCACGATTCCCGTTCCGGACTGTGGGGATTGGGCGGAAGCAAGCTCTGCATACTGATCCAATCCAGCCAGTTCTTACCGAGTCAAGGGGCTCCTGGTCACCAAGTGGTCTCAATGAGTTGCCGTTTGTGAAGGAAAGGCGAACATACCCGGGCGGAACCGAAGGCGCTTTGTAACGGATTCTTGACGTAGGGCGACGCCCTTGATCGTTCCAGGAGGCGGTAGTCTCACCGCAGTTGGCGTCGGCCACAGCTGTGTGCGGGGGACTCTTCCGTTTCCTCCCCCACCGCATTCCTCGATCAGGTATCGATCAGAATCAGTCACGCGCACCGTCGCGCGCGACGAGATCCCCCACGAAGGAGGCCCGGTGTCCACGAACGAGGTGGACGCGACCCCGCGACAGGCCCCGCCTCCCAAGGCCGGCCTGCGGGGCATCGCCGACCGGTGGCCGTTCAGGCGCAAGCTCAACCTGCTCGTCGGCATCCCGCTCGCGGTGGTCGCCGTCCTGCTGGCCTATCTGGTCGTCGACCAGGTCAGCCAGTCGAACGACGCCTCGGAGGCGGCCCGCACGGTGCGCGACAGCGCCCAGGTCGCCACCCTGGTGGACCGGGTGGAGGCCGAGCACCAGCAGGCGATCCTGCTCTCCGTGCGCCACGAGGCCGTCGGCGCCGGCGCCAAGCCCTCGCTGACCGGCTACCGGGCCGCCCAGAGCGCCGTCGACCAGCAGGTCGAGAAGGTGCGGGACACCTTCGGCGACAACCTTCCGGCCACCGAGGCGCAGGCGCTGCGCGAGGTCAACGGCCTCACCAGCCTGCGCGAGACGATCGAGCAGGGCTATCTGCCCGCCGACAACATCGACCCGGCGTACACCAACGCCGCCAAGGGCCTGATCGACGGCCTCGGCCTCGACCGCAACAAGGCCCTCGCCGACACCTTCACCGGCAACCTGCTCGACTCGCTGCTGCGCGCCGACGCCGCCCACAGCTCCTTCGAGACCAGCGTGTTCTCGGCGCGCACCGGTGACACCAACGCGCTCATCGAGTTCAACAACGCGGTCGGCGCCTACGAGTTGTTCACCCACCAGGCGGAGCGGTTCGCGCGGTTCGCCTCCGAGGAGCAGACCGACCGGCTCAACGAGATCGAGCACAACGCGGCGCAGGCCACGATCGTCCAGCACTACGCCGAACTCCAGCTCGACCCGAGCGGGTTGCAGGCGCAGACCCCGGCCCAGATCAGCCGGGCCCTCTCGGAGGCGCTCTCCTCCTACCCGGAGTACCGCAAGCAGTCCGAGACCCGGCTGAAGATCACCGCCGCCCTGATCGGCCAGATCGCCGACCGCGCCGAGGAGGCGTCGAGCGAGGCCAGCCTCCGCGCCGGCCTGCTGCTCAGCATCGGTCTGATCGGGTTCGCCGCGTGGATCGCGTTCTCCGTGGTGGTGCGCCGCTCGGTGGTCCGCCCGGTGATGGCCCTGACCGGCGCCGCCCAGGAGGTCGCCGAGGTGGCCGGACGGGAACTGGCCCGGGTCGCCGACGACGACACCGGCGACGACAGCCCGCCCAAGCTGCGGGAGATGCCGTTCACCGCCGACGACGAGATCGGTGAACTCGCCGAGGTCTTCAACCGGGTGCAGACGACCGCCATCGCCCTGCTGGAGCGTCAGGTCCTCAGCCGCCGCAACACCGCCGAGATGTTCGGCAACGTCGGCCGCCGCGTCAGCAACCTGACGACGCGTCAACTCGCGCTGATCGACGCCGTGGAGCGCGGCGAGACGGACCCCGCGCTGCTCGAACGCCTCTACTCCATCGACCACATCGCGGTCCGGCTGCGGCGCAACGCGGACTCCCTGATGCTGCTGGCCGGCATCCGCGAGACCGTCCTCGACTCGGGGCCGACCGAGCTGACGAACGTCGTGCGGGCCGCGCTCGGCCAGATCGAGGGCTTCCAGCGGGTGCAGTTGCAGGCCCGCACCGAGGCCATGGTGGAGCCGGACATCATCGGTGACCTCACCCTGATGGTGGCCGAACTCCTGGAGAACGCCGTGGCGTTCTCGCCGGCCGGCAGCCCCGTCGAGGTCGCCGTGCGCAACAACGAGGACGGCGCCTCCATCGTCGTCGCCGACCACGGCCTGGGCATGAGCGCCGAGCGGCTCGCCGAGGAGAACGCCCGGCTGATCCGCCGCGAGCGCCTCGACCTGGTGCCGACGAAGGTGCTCGGCCTCTTCGTGGTCGGCACCCTGGCCCGCCGCTGGGACGTCGACGTCGCGCTCTCCCGCACCCCGGGCGGTGGTGTGACCGCCGAGATCATCGTGCCGTCGAGCCTGCTGCTGACGATGAGCCCGGTCGCCACCGGCGCCCTGGCCTCCGGCGCCGATCGCGGCCACGGGAACGGCCACGGCTCCGCCGGGCAGTACGGCACCGGGCCCGCGCCCGACCGGCACAACGGGCACACCAGCCACACCGGCCACGGCAGCCACAGCAGCCACAGCAGCCACGAGGAGTACGGCTCCCGCGGCGCCGGGTACAACGGCGTCGACCGCGCCGGTGCCGGCGACACCGGTGCCGGGCACGGCGGATACCAGCCGCCCGCCGTCGAACGCCCCGCCCACGGCGGGCCGGGCGGCCACGACGGAGCCGTCGGCAGGCCAGCCCCCGCCGTCTCGGGACCGCGCCCCTCGCCCGGTCAGGACCGCGGCCTGCCGGGCGACCCGTGGCCCGACACCCTCCCCCGCCGGGTCCCTCGCCGCGACGACGCGCAGCCGCCCGCCCGGTCCGAGGAGACGCCGTTCATCCCCAAGGCCCGCACCGAGGCGACGCCCGAGGAGCCGACGCTGTCCGTACCACCGCCAGGCGACGGCACCCGCCCGTTGCGCCGCCGTGTCCGCGGAGCCACCCTCCGCACCACCCTCGACGACGACCAGCTGTCGTCCCGGCAGGCCGCCAAACCCGCCGACGCGGAAGCCGTCCGTGACGCCCTCGACGAGTTCGAGGCGGCCGTGGAACGCGCCAACCGCGACAGCGCGGGCGCGGCCCCGCCCGTGACCCCCCGCAGCACCACCGACCAGCACCACCAGAACGACCTCCCGGAAGGAGCGGAGCAGTGAGTACGTCGACAGGTGACACTCCGACGGGAGGCGTCACGCCGACCGATCTCCAGGCCGCCGCAGCCGACTTCACCTGGTTGCTCAACCGGTTCGCCAACGAGACCGCGGGCGTCGTCGACGCCATCGCGGTCTCCTCGGACGGACTGCTCATCGCCGTCTCGGAGCTGCGTGAACGCGCGCACTCCGAGCGGCTGGCCGCGATCGTGTCCGGCATCACCAGCCTGGCCGCCGGCGCCTCGGGCAACTACGGCCTCGGCCGGCTGAACAAGGTCATCATCGACCTGGAGGGCGGACACGTCCTGGTCTCCGCGATCGGCAGCGGCGCCGTCCTCGGCGTCGTCGCCGACAAGGAGGCCAAGCTCGGCAACATCGCCTACGAGATGACGCTGTTCGCCAACCGGGCCGGCTCCGCGCTCAGCCCGCAGCTCGTCCTCGAACTGAAGAACAACGTCGGCGTCCCGCAGACCGGCTGACCGGTCACCCACCGGTCAGGAAAGGAAGACGAGACACATGGCCGACGGCCGACCACCGGACGGCGAGGACGCGCTGGGACAGCCGGGCCAGGAGCCGGTCGGCCCCGCCCCCGCGGTCCGGCCGTTCCTGGTCACCGCAGGCCGGGTGGCGCCCAGCGCGACCGGCCGGCCGGTGCCAGTGGAGACCCAGGTGGTGGCCACCGCCGGAGGGCTCACCGTGCTCGACGGGCTCTCCTTCGAGCAGCACGACATCGTCGCCGCCTGCCGGCTTCCGCAGTCCATCGCGGAACTCGCGGCCCGGCTGCGGCTGCACCTGAACGTGGTGCGGGTCCTCGCCGAGGACCTGCGCACGGCCGGTCACCTGACGGTGTACGTGCCCGACATCGACATCACCCATGACGCGTCGGTCCTGCGCAGGGTGATCGATGGCCTCCGGGCCATCCCCGACTCCCGAGGGGTACTCCGTGACACCGACTGACCCGGCCGGCCGCACCTCGGCCGCACCGGTGGCCCCCGTACGTCCGCCGCTGCCGGTCAAGATGGTGATCGCGGGCGGATTCGGCGTGGGCAAGACCACCGCCGTCGGCGCGATCTCCGAGATCGAGCCGCTCACCACCGAGGCCGCGATCACCGAGGTCGCGGCGGGCGTGGACGACCTGAGCCACACCCCGACCAAGACCACCACCACGGTGGCGATGGACTTCGGCTGCCTCACCATCGACCCGACGCTCAAGCTGTACCTGTTCGGCACACCGGGACAGGAACGGTTCGGCTTCATGTGGGACGACATCGTCGAGGGCGCCCTCGGCGGCCTCGTCATCGTCGACACCCGCAGGCTCGACGACTGCTACGCGGCGGTCGACTACTTCGAGCACCGGCAGATCCCGTTCGCGGTGGCCGTCAACGCCTTCGACGGGCACGTCGAGCACTCGCTCGACGAGGTCCGCTGGGCGCTCGACGTCGCCGACCGCGTCCCCGTGGTGGTCTTCGACGCCCGGGAGCGCGGCTCGGTACGGGACGCGCTGCTCGTCGTCCTGGAACGGGCCCTGGCACGCACCCAGGGCTGAGCGCGGCGGCAACGGCGACACCACAGCACGCGGGCCCGGGGCGGATTCTCCATCCGCCCCGGGCCCGCGTGCTCGTGGTGCCGCCCGGCCGTCAGGCGCCCCGGCGCACCCCCGGTGAGACCGCGAGGCGGTTGACCGCCCAGAAGAAGCCCAGGGTGACCAGGGCGAGCACCGCGACCAGGGTCGCGCCGCCCACCACCTTCTCGTAGTTGCGCTGGTAGAGGCCGTCGACGATGTAGCGGCCCACGCCGCCGAGGCTCACGTACGCGGCGATGGTGGCCGTCGAGACGATCTGGATGGCCGCCGAGCGCAGACCGCTCAGGATCAGCGGGAGCGCGACCGGCAGTTCGACGTGGAAGAGGATCCGCGACTCCGCCATGCCCATGCCGCGCGCGGCGTCCACCGGGGACGGGTCGACGGACCGCATGGCCTCGTAGGTGGTGACCAGGATCGGCGGCACCGCGAGCACCACCAGCGGGATCATCACCGGCAGATGGCCGAGGCCGAGCAGCACGAACATCAGCACCAGCAGACCGAAGCTGGGCAGCGCGCGGGCGGCGGTGGCGATGAGCGCGAGGCTGTTGCCGCCGCGTCCGGTGTGGCCGGTGATCAGGCCGACCGGCAGTCCGATGGCGGCGGCGATGCCGAGCGCGATCAGCGAGTACTGGACGTGCTCGCGCAGCCGGGTGGGGATGCCGTCGTAGCCGTGCCAGTGGGCGCTGTCGCTGAAGAACTGCTGGACGAAGTGGAGTACGTTCACCGGGCGGCGTCCTCGAGGACGGGCGCGGCCGGTTCGGGCCGTGCCTCGGCTGATGCGGGGCGGGTGGCGCGGTTGCCGCGCGGCATCCACGGCGTGAGGACCAGCCGCAGGGCGACCAGTGCGGCGTCCGCGGCGATGGCGAGGACGGCGGTGCCGATCACGGAGAGCCAGATCAGCCGGGGCTGGTGGTAGATCATGCCGTCGTTGAGCAGGTTGCCGAGCCCGCCCTGGTTGCCGATCAGCATGCCGACGCTGACCAGGGAGATGCTGGAGACGGTGGCCACCCGCAGCCCCGCGATGATCGCGGGCGCGGCGATCGGCAGCTGCACCTGGAGGTAGCGGCGGACCGGGCCGAGGCCCATCGCGGTGGCCGCGTCCAGGGTCTCCTGCGGCACCGAGCGGACCCCGTCGACCAGCGCGGGGACGAACACCACCAGGCTGTAGACGGCCAGCGGGATCATCACCGTCGTCTCGCTCTGCCCGGTGTAGTCGATGAGCACGACGAAGAAGGCGAGCGAGGGCACCGCGTAGAGCACGGTCGTCACCCACAGCACCGGCGGGTAGAGCCACCGCAGCCGGACGCAGAGCTGGGCGAGCGGCAGCGCGACCAGGAGCCCCGCGGCGACCGGCACCAGGGCCAGCCGCAGATGGAGGACGACCAGCCCCCAGTACGTGTTCTGGAGGTCGCTCGGTATCTCGAACAGGCCGCTCACCGCACGGCCTTCTCGGTGTCCGGGCGGGCCGCGTGGGCCGAGCGGATCGCCTCGGCGATGGTGTGCTGGGCGACCACCCCGGTGACCCGGCCGTCGGCGCCCACCGCGACGGCCCAGCCGGTCGGCGAGAGCACCGCGCAGTCCAGGGCGGCCCGCAGCGAGTCGGTGGCGTGCTCGAAGGGCCGTCCGTGGGCGAGCAGCCGGGTGGGGTCGATCCGCCCGGCGGTCAGATTCCGCGGCTCGCCCCAGCCGAGCGGCCTGCCGTCGAGCCCGGTGACGAGGAGGTAGGGCACGTCGGGGGTGGTGCGGGCGGCTATCTGCTCGGCGGTGGCGTCGACGGCCACCACCGGCGTGGTGAGCAGCGGGAGTCCCGCGGCGGGGAAGAACGACAGCCTGCGGATGCCGCGGTCGGCGCCGAGGAAGTCCTCGACGAACGCGTCGGCGGGATCGGTGAGCAGTTCGGCGGGCGGCGCGAACTGCGCGAGCCTGCCGCCGGTGCGCATCACCGCGACCTTGGTGCCGATCTTCACGGCCTCGTCTATGTCGTGGGTGACGAAGACGATCGTCTTGCCCAACTCCTCCTGGATGCGCAGGAGTTCGTCCTGAAGGCCCTTGCGCACGATGGGGTCGACGGCGGAGAACGGCTCGTCCATCAGGAGCACGGGCGGGTCGGCGGCGAGCGCGCGGGCCACGCCGACGCGCTGCTGCTGGCCGCCGGAGAGCTGGTAGGGGTAGCGCTTGGCGAGCGAGGGGTCGAGGCCGACCCGGCCCATCAGCTCGCGGGCCCGGTCCCTGGCGCGGCCCTTGTCCCAGCCGAGCAGCCGGGGCACGGTCGCGATGTTGTCGATGATGGTGCGGTGCTGGAACAGGCCGGCGTTCTGGATGACGTAACCCATGGACCGGCGCAGGGTGTTGACCGGCTCCTTCAGGACGTCCTTGCCGTCGATGAGGATGGTGCCCTCGCTGGGCTCGATCATCCTGTTGATCATCCGCAGGGTCGTGGTCTTGCCGCAGCCCGAGGGCCCGACGAAGACGGTGATCGCACGGTCGGGAATGTCCAACGAGAGGCGGTCGACCGCCACCGTGCCGTCCGGGTACCGCTTGGTGACTGAATCTATCCGTATCAAAACGCCGAATACCCTTCGGGTTTGGCAGATCTTGCTCTCTTTGGCCAGCGGTTACGGGCCGTCGCGAGGAAAGTCTAGACGGCCCGGGTCACCGCGCGGCGGCCCGTCCACGCCCCGGTCACCGCTCGCCGGGTGAACGGCCGTCCCGGGCGCCCGCCTTGGAGCCCGGTGCGCACCGGCTGTGCCGTGCCTGTGAGTCCGCCGGTTCTCACGCCGCGCTCAGGGTCCGCTCAGGGACCCCCCAGGGTCGGCGCCGATCGTCGGGGCATGCGGCCGGCCTCGCGAGGCGGGCCGCCCGCACCACCACCGCCGTCCTGCCCGTCGGGGCGCGCGTCTCTTCCCCCGTCCAGCACCTGGAGCACGCGTCATGACGACCCTCGCCCCACCGCCCGCGCCCGCCGCCCCCGAGGGCAGACACCGGGCCGTGACCCGGCCGGGCTCCCGGCTCGGCCGGCTGTTCACCGGCGCCCCCGAGGACCCCCGCTGGGCCCGCCCGGCGCTGTGGGCGGTCCTCGTCCTGGCCACCGCCCTGTACGCCTGGAACATCACCTCGCTGACCGGCAACAGCTTCTACGACGCGGCCGTCTACAGCGGCACCAGGAGCTGGAAGGCCTTCTTCTTCGGGGCGTTGGACGCGGGCAGCTTCATCACCGTCGACAAACCGCCTTTCGCGCTCTGGGTGATGGGCCTCTCGGCCCGCGTGTTCGGGTACGGGAACTGGCAGTTGGCGCTGCCGATGGTCGCCGTCGGGACCGGTTCGGTGGCGCTGCTGTACCGCATGGTGAAGCGGGACTTCGGCGCGGCGGCCGGAGTGATCGCCGCGCTGGCGCTCACCCTCACGCCGATCACGGTCGCCATCGACCGGGACACCAACCCGGACCCGGTCCTGGTCTTCCTGATGCTGCTGGGCGCCGCCGCCCTGATGCGGGCGGTGCGTACCGGGCGGCTGCTGCCGCTGGTGTGGTCGGGGGTCGCGCTCGGCTTCGCGTTCAACACCAAGATGATGCAGGCGTACCTGGTGCTGCCGGTGTTCCTCCTGGTCTACCTCTGGGCCGCGCGCCTCCCCCTCGGCCGCCGGGTCCGCAACCTGGCCGTCGCGACGGTCGCCCTGCTGGTCTCCAGCGCCTGGTGGATGGTGGTCGTCGACCTGGTCCCGGCGTCGTCGCGGCCCTACATCGGCGGTTCGACCGACAACACGGTCTGGGACCTGGTCATCGGCTACAACGGCTTCGGCCGGATCCTCGGGGCGTCCTCGTCGGTCGGCTCGCAGGGCAACGGGGCGAGCTTCGGCGGGAGTTCGGGCCTGTACCGGATGTTCAACGAGATCATGGGCGGCCAGATCTCGTGGCTGATCCCGTTCGCGGTGATCGCGCTCGTCGGCGGGCTCGTGCTGTGCGGCCGGGCGCCGAGGACGGACGCCAGGCGGGCGGGGCTGCTGCTGTGGGGCGGCTGGTTCGTGCTGCACTACCTGACGTTCGCGCTCGCCGAGGGCACCTTCCACCCGTACTACGTGACCGCCATGGCCCCCGGGATCGCGGCGCTGGCCGGCGCGGGCGGGGTGCTGCTCCACCGGGCGCTGCGCGAGGGCTCGGCCGTCAGGTGGGCGTGGGTGCTGCCGCTGGCGGTCGCGGCGACCACGCTCTGGGCGGTCGTCCTGCTCCGGCGGGTGTCGGGTGAGGGCACCGGGTACACGGTCGCCGCGGTGGTGGCCGGGGTCGCGGGCACGGCGGCGGTGGCCGGCCTGCTCGCCGGACGCCTGCTGGGCCGGCGGCGGCTACTGGGCGTCGCGGCGGTCGCGGCCGTCGTCGCGCTGCTGGCGGGTCCGACGGCGTACTCCCTGTCGGCGGCCACCACGACGAGCGCCAACGGCACCAATCCGACGGCGGGTCCGAGCACCGGCGGCGGCATGGGCGGCGCCGGCGGCACGGGAGGCGGTCAGCGGCCGAGCGGCGCGGAGAGCGACGGCCGGTCGGCGCGGCAGCCCCCGGCGGGCGGGGGCCCCGGCGGCACGGAGTCGGACGAGGGCGCCCAGGCCGGTGCCGGTGCCGCTGGCCTGGGAGGCGGGGGCGACACCCAGGTCAGCAGCGGGATGGTCACGTATCTGAAGAAGCACCAGGACGGCGCCACCTGGCTGGTCGCGGTGGCCACCGACCAGACGGCGGCGCAGCTCATCCTGGAGTCCGGGCAGCCGGTGATCTCGATGGGCGGCTGGTCGGGCAGCGACGAGGCGATGACCCTGGCCAAGCTCAAGAGCCTGGTGGCGGCGGGCAAGCTGCACTACCTGGTCATCAGCGGCGGCGGGCAGGGCACCGGCTCGGAGATCGCGACCTGGGTGAAGCAGCACGGCACGGCGGTCAGCGCCTACAGCGGTCTGTACCGCCTGGATGCCTCCGACGCCGGCTGACCCGCCTGCCGAACGAACAGCCGACGCAACCCGAAGCCTGAGAGGACCGGGCGGGCCGGGAGGGCCGGGCGGGCCCGGCGGGCTGGGCGGGCCCGGCGCGACCCGCACGACCCGCACGACCGGCACGACCCGCACGACCGGCACGACCGGCACGATCGGCGGCGGACCCCCTGCCGGGGTGGCCCGCAGCCCACCGGGGTGGCCCGCCCCCCGCCCGGATGGCCCGTCGCCAGCCGGGGCGGCCCGCCCCCCACCGAGATGGCCCGCCACCCACCGAGATGGCCCGCCACCCACCCACCCCTCCCGGGTCCGTCACGCGGCGGCGGCCCGCTCCCCCGGCGCCTTCGGGAAGCCCGCCGTGCGCAGCACCCGGCGGTCGCTGTCGACGGCGAAGACCTCGCAGCCGTCCTGGTCCGCCGCCCAGCCGACGCCGTCGGCGCCGAGGGTGAAGGCCGCCGTCGCGACGGCGTCGGCGACCGTGAGGGTGGGGGCGACGACGGTCAGGCTGAGCAGTCCGGTCGCCGGGCGCCCGGTGCGGCCGTCGACGATGTGGTCGCCGCGCTCGTAGCGGGCGGACGTGGCGACCGCGCCGTCGGTCACCTCGACGACCGCGCACAGCCGGTCGGCGTGTTCGGGGTGCCGGACGCCGACCCGCCAGGGGCCGCCCGAAGTGACCACGTCTCCCCCGGCGTTGAGACAGAACCGGCGTGCACCGGCCGCCGTCAGCAGACCCGCGGCCCGCTGCACGGACCAGCCCTTGACGATCGCGCACGGGTCGAAGGACCGGCCGGGCGGCCACGCGTCGAAGGCGCCGCCGGTGGCGGTCCGGTAGTGCGCGCACAGGTCGAGCACCTCGGCGAGGTCGGCGCTCAGCTCTTGGCGGGCGAGTTCGCCCCTGCCGTACCGGGACACCTCGCTGCCGGGCTTGAAGGGGCTGAACCGTTCGTCGGCCTCGCGCAGCCACCCGAAGACGGCGTCGGCGGCCGACCCGGGCACGTCCGGGTCGTCGATCCGCAGCGAGACCGGGAACCCCATGACGTGTTCGACGCGCCGCATGTCAGGCGCCCTTCGCGTCGAGGGCGGCCTGGAGGGAGGTCCGGTAGCCGCCGCTGGTGATGGTCGCGCCCGACACCGTGTCGATGTCCGCGCTCTGCGCGTCGAGCGTCTCCGCGATCAGCTGCGGAACGGCCGCGGCCGTCTGCGGGTGATTCGGCTGCTGAAGCATCCGCACCGCCGTGATGGTGTCACCGTCGAAGGTCACCTCGACCTGGACGGGACCCTTCTCCGTGGTGACCGTCGACCCCTTGACGACGGTTCCCGACGACGTTCCCGACGCCGTTCCCGAGGACGCGGCGACCGAGGGGGCAGGAGTGGGGGCGGGGGTGGGGGCCGCTGTCGTCCCGGTCGACGGTTCGTAGCGCCAGACCGGGATCAGACCGGCGACCGACAGGACCAGGACAGGTATGGCTCGCTTCACGTCGTCTCTCTCATCCCGCCAGGCTGAAGCGTTCGAAGTGGACCTGCCGCCTGGGCACGCCCAGGTCGCGCAGGGTGCGGAGGACCGCCGTCATCATCGGCGGCGGCCCGCACAGGAACACATCGCGCCCGGCGATGTCCGGCACCATCCGGGCCAGCTCGCGCGGCGCCAGCAGGTCGGGCGCGACCGGGCCGGTCACCAGGTGCAGTGCGGCGCCCTTGACGGCGGCCAGCTCGCGCAGCTCGTCGTGGAGGACGGCGTCCCGGTCGGTGGAGACCCGGTAGATGACGACCGTGTGGCCCTCGAGCTCCTCCAGCAAGGCGCGGATGGGCGTGACGCCGACCCCGCCCGCGATCAGCACCGACTCCGGCCGGGTGCGGTGCAGGGCGGTGAACGCGCCGTAGGGGCCCTCGGCGAAGACCCGGGTGCCGACCTTGACGTGGCGCAGCGCCGCCGAACCGGCCCCGGCGCGCTTGACGGTGAGCCGCAGCCGCTCGCCGTCGGGCGCGGCGGACAGCGAGAACGGGTTGGCCTGCCACCAGCGGTCGGCGGTCAGGAACCGCCAGAGGAAGAACTGTCCGGCGCGGGCCGGCAGCCGGTCCAGGTCGCGGCCGGTGATGTAGAGGGAGACGACGTCGTCGGACTCGGGGACGACGGCGGAGACCCGCAGCTGATGGCGGAGGTTGCGCCACACCGGCAGCACCACCCGGCCGACGAGCACCGCGCCGAGGGCGACGCCCCACACCCCGTACCAGTAGGCGGTGGCGGCGGACGACGCGGTGAACGTCGTGCCGACCGCGACCTGGTGGGTGAAGGCGAGCACCACGGCGGCGTACGTGTACAGGTGGATGAAGTGCCAGGTCTCGTAGGCGAGCCTGCGGCGGGCCCAGCGTCCCGAGACCGCGCCGACCACGAGGACGACGCCGAACGCGACGACGGCGCGCAGCACGCCCTCGGTGGTCTCGGCGAGGTCGACGATCTGGTCGATCGGGCCGAGCGACGAGGACTGGGCGTAGCCGAAGGTGATGAAGACGGCGTGCGCGAGGAGCGTCCACAGGATGCCGAAGCCGGTCCAGCGGTGCCAGGAGGTCAGCCGGTCCATGCCGATCCGGCGGTCGAGCCAGGGCAGTCTGGCCACCAGCAGCAGTTGGAAGGCCATGAAGAGGGCGCCGTACAGGCCGGCCAGGCGGCCGAGCACGATGAGCGCGTTGGCGGCGAACCCCGCCTCGGTGAAGAAGTAGGTCACCACGGCCGCGTTCGCGGCCAGCACGGCGTACAGACCCGTGCGGGCCACCGCCCTGGGGCGTATCGCCGTGGGGGGCGCAGGGGGCGATTGGACGGTCGTCACGGACGGCAGCTCCTCGATCGGGTCCTGGGTCTCCGAGCTTCCCTGTCCCGAGCTGTCGTTCTGCTGTCGGGCGACTTTCAAACACCTATCGATCTGGTCGCTCGCGGCCACCGCCGCCGGCGCCGTCGCCCGGGTGGCGCAGTATGAGCGGGTGGAAAAAGTACGCCTGCTCGTCGTGGACGACGACCCGCCGATCGCCGATCTCGTCGCGACGGTCGCCCGTTACGAGGGCTGGGAGGCGGTCACCGCGCACTCGGGCGAGGAGGCGCTGCGGCTGGCCGGTGAGTTCGGCCCTGACATCGTGGTGCTCGACCTGATGCTGCCCGACCTGGACGGCTTCGGTGTCCTCGACCGGCTGCGGCGCTCGGGCACGATGGTGCCCGTGGTGTTCCTGACCGCGCGGGACGCGGTCGCCGACCGGGTGGCCGGCCTCACCCGGGGCGGTGACGACTACCTGGTCAAACCGTTCGCGGTGGAGGAGCTGATGGCGCGGCTGCGGACGGTGCTGCGGCGCAGCGCCGGGCCCGGCTTCGAGCGGTCGGTGCTGCGGGTGGCGGATCTGACGATGGACGAGGACACCCGGGAGGTGCGGCGCGGCGAGCGGGCGCTGACGCTGACGCCGACCGAGTACGAGGTGCTGCGCTACCTGATGCGCAAGTCGCCGACGGTGCTGACCAAGGCGCAGATCCTCGACCATGTCTGGGAGTACGGCTTCGGCGGGCGTTCGAACGTGGTGGAGCTGGTGGTCAGCAGGCTGCGCCGCAAGCTCGACGACACGGGCGAGCCGCTGATCCACACCGTGCGCGGCTTCGGGTACGTGGTGCGGCGGGTCCCGGAGTGAGGTGGCCGCTCGGGCGTTACCGGCGGCTGCGGCTGGGCACCCGGCTGGCGCTCGGCCTCGGCGCGCTGGCGCTGCTGGTGTTCGGGGTGGTCGGCACCGCCCTCACCACCTACATGCGCACCTACCTCTCGCACCAGCTCGACGACCAGCTCGGGCTCGCGCAGGTCGCGCAGTCCAAGAGCATCGCCGAGAACGGGACACTCCAGGGCAAGAAGTACTACCGCTGGTACTACGCGGTGTACGACGTGCGGGACGGCACCCCGGTGCCGCGCAGGCCCGAGGAGGACAGCGACCTGCCGGCCGACCTCGACGACCTGACGTCGGTGGCGCGGGCGCAGCTCACGGCGGGCACCGAGGTGCTGCGCACCCGCGACCTCGCGGGTGAGGGCGAGTACCGGCTGCGGGCCTGCGCGGTGGAGCCGGGGGTGGTGCTGGTCAGCGGGGCGCCGATGGCGGACATCGACGCGACGATGCGGCAGCTGATCACCGTCCAGCTCGTCGCGTTCGGTCTCGCGCTGCTGGCGCTCGTGGTGTTCGGGCGGCGGATGCTGCGGCGGGGTCTGAAGCCGCTGAGCGACATGGCGCACACCGCGCACGGCATCAGTTCGCACGATCTGACCGAGTCGGCGGCGCGGCTGCCGCTGCGCGCCGACGGGCGCGACGGCGGGCAGGAGGTCGACGAGTTGCGGACCGCGTTCAACACGATGCTGGAGCACATCGACGCCTCGCTCGCGGTGCGGGCGCGGGCCGAGCAGCGGCTGCGCCGGTTCGTCGCGGACGCCTCGCACGAGCTGCGGACCCCGCTGATGTCGGTGCGCGGCTACGCGGACCTGTTCCAGTACGCGGCCGCCAACGCGCCCGAGGAGCGGGACAAGCACCTGGCGAGGCTGCGCCACGAGGCGGCCAGGATGGGGGTCCTCCTCGACGACCTGCTGCTGCTCGCCCGGCTGGACGCGGCGGAGGTCGAGACCCCGCTGCGGCCGGTGGAGACGGATCTGGTGGCGCTGGTGGAGGAGGCGGCGGACGCGTTCAGGGCGAGCCGCCCAGGCCATCCGCTGACGGTGACCACCGGCCCCGCGAGCCTGCCGCTGCGTCTCGATCCGCACCGGATCCGGCAGGTCGTGGACAACCTCCTCACCAACGCGGCCGTACACACCCCGCACGGCACCCCGGTCACGGTCGAGGTGGAGGCGTCGGGCGCGGGCGCGCGGGTCCTGGTCACCGACGCGGGCCCCGGCATCCCGGCCGCCGACCGGGAGCGGGTCTTCGACCGCTTCTACCGGGTCGACAAGGCCCGCACCCGCGACCGGGGCGGCAGCGGGCTCGGCCTGTCGGTGGCGAGCGCGCTGGTCGGGGCGCACGGTGGCACGATCGAGCTGAGCGGCGGGCCGGGAGCGACGACGTTCACGGTGACGCTGCCGCCGCGCGGGCCGGTCCGCGCGGACCGGTGAGACGGGTGTCCTGGGCGTCACCACCGGTGCGGGTCTGAACCCCGTCCGGCCCAGCCGCGTACCCACCAGAGGCATGACAGGAGGAGTGACGCGGGAAACAACAGAGGGGAACGACTCAGAACGACGTGTGGCGGCCCGCGCGGCTTCGGCTCGCGGACACCGCGGTGTCACACCGAACGGGGACGGTTCCGCCGTCCCCCTGTCCTGCCTCGCCCCGTGTCCGCCCGCCCGAGCCGCCGTCCGGCGGCCCGCGCGTGACGTGGAAGGACGACGTGCGCCGTGACCCCGCTGCCGCTCGACGAGACCCCCGGCCCGCGCCCCACCGGGGCCGCCGCCACCGCGCCCGCCGCGGCCCCTGACCCGGCCCCCGCGAACGGCGTCGGCGCGCTGCCCTCGCTGCCGTTCCGCTTCCTGCGCCCGCCGGGCTCCACCCCTGGACCGGCCGCGCCGGGCAGCGCGCGCCTGCTGCGCCGGCTGCTGGTCCTGCTGCCGGTGCTGCTGATCGTGGTGTGGGTGGTGTTCGACTGGCGGACCGTCTACGACGGCTGTGTGCGGCTGGCCTCCGCCGATCCCTGGTGGCTGCTGGCCGCGTTCTTCTTCACCTGTCTCGGCTGGCTCTCGTCGTCGTGCGTACGGCAGGGCGCGTTGCCGGAGCGGCTGCCGACCGGGCTGCTGATCGCCTCGCAGTTCGCCGCGGGCGCCGCCAACCATGTGCTGCCCGCGAGCCTCGGCGCGCACGCCGTCACGCTGCGTTTCCTGCTGGGCCGGGGCATCCCGCTGGCCCGCGCCACCGCGTCCCTCGCCCTGTACTCGCTGGTCAGACCGATCGCCAAGACGCTGGTGCTGCTGGTGTTCCTGCTGACCTCGCCCGATCTGCTGCGGGTGGGCACGCTGGCGCCCGACGGGCGGACACTGGCCCTGGCCGCGGGAGGTGTGGCGGGCGCGGTGACGGTCGCCGCGGTGCTCGTCACGGCGGTGCGTCCGCTGCGGAGGCCGCTGCTCGACGCGCTGCGCAGCGCCCTCACCGACGTACGGGTGCTGCACACCAGGCCGTCGCGGATCGTGGCGCTGTGGGGCGGGGCCGCCGCCGCGCCGCTGCTCCAGGCCAGCGTGATCTTCTCGGTGGGGGCGGCGCTCGGGCTCACCCTGACCTGGGCGCAGGTCGCGTTCGCGTTCCTGGCGGCGAGCACGGCCGTGGGGGCGGTGCCCGCGCCGGGCGGGATCGGTCCCATCGACGCGGCCACAGTCTTCGCGCTCGCCGCGATGGGCGCCCCGCTCGACGTGGCCGCGACAGCGGTGATCGGCTACCGGGTCCTCACGGTCTGGCTCCCCCTGCTCCCGGGCGCCCTGGCCCTGTCAACCCTGGTACAACGCAAGGTCCTGTGAAACGGCCCCGGAGAAACGCGGGGGGGGGAACAGCGCCCCTCCAGGGGCGCGGGGAACTGCGCATTCTTTTGCCCCAGGAAACCGACGGCCCCTTCCAGCACCGCCACGAGCCCCCACCCCCAGGGGCGCGGGGAACTGCGCATTCTTTTGGCCCAGGAAACCGACGGCCCTTCTCAGCACCGCCACGAGCACCCACCAGGGGCGCGAGGAACTGCGCGACCAGCCACAACGCACCCGCAGCCGACACCCAGCCCCACAACACCCCACCCCACCCGCGAAAGCCCAGCGCCGCGCTCAGCTCTCGTCGGGCGTCAGCCGCAACGAGACGCTGTTGATGCAGTACCGCTGGTCGGTGGGGGTCGCATACCCCTCACCCTCGAACACATGACCGAGATGCGACCCGCAGCGGGCGCACCGCACCTCGGTGCGCACCATCCCGTGCGAGCGGTCCTGGATCAGCTCCACCGCGTCGGTGTTCTTCGGGTCGTAGAACGACGGCCAGCCGCAGTGCGACTCGAACTTGGTGGTGGAGGTGAACAGATCCGCGCCGCACGCCCGGCAGGAGTACACGCCCTCGGTCTTGGTGGCGGTGTACTGACCGGTGAACGCCGGCTCGGTCGCGGACTCGCGCAGCACCGCGTACTCGGCCGGGGACAGCTCCGCGCGCCACTGCTCATCCGGCTTCTCGACGTCGTACGCCATGACAGCTCAGCCCCTTACTTGGAGAGTCGGTCCAGGATGCGCGGACCGAGGTCGGTGACATCTCCCGCGCCCATGGTGAGAACGAGATCACCGGCCCTCGCCATTCCCGCGACCGCCTCCGGCACGTCCGCCGCGTCGTGGACGGCGGTCACCTCGGCGCCCGCGGCACGGGCCGCCTCGATGATCAGCTCGCTGGTGACGCCGGGGATCGGGTCCTCGCGGGCCGGGTAGATGTCGAGGACGACGGAGGCGTCCGCGAGGGTCAGCGCCTGGCCCATCTCCTTGCCCAGCTCCTGGGTGCGGGAGAACAGGTGCGGCTGGAAGACGACGAGGATGCGGGCGTCGCCCGCGGCGCCGCGCATGGCGTCGAGGTCGGCGGTCATCTCGGTGGGGTGGTGCGCGTAGGAGTCGATCACCTGGACGCCGGCCGCCTCGCCCTTGAGCTGGAGCCGGCGCTTGACGCCGGTGTAGGCGACGAGCGCCGGGGCCAGCTCGGCGGCGGGGATGCCGAGCGCGACACCCGCGGCGAGGGCGGCGACCGCGTTGTGCGCGTAGTGCCGGCCGGGCACGGAGACGGCGAAGGTGTGCTCCTCGCCGTCGAGCAGCACGGTGACCCGGCTGGTGAGCCCCTGCGGGACGACGTCGAGGACCCGTACGTCGGCGTCGTCGGCGGAGCCGTAGGTGACCGTCCGCACGGTGCCCGCGAGGCGCCGGGTCAGCTCGCGCGCGCCCTCGTGGTCGGCGGAGATCACCAGGGTGCCGCCGGGCACGATCCGCCCGGCGAAGGTCTCGAAGGAGGCGTAGATCTCGTCCATCGACGCGTAGTTGGCGTGGTGGTCGAGTTCGACGTTGAGGACGATCGCGACGGCGGGCGCGTACTTGTGGAAGCTGCGGTCCGATTCATCCGCCTCAGCCACGAAGATCTCGCCCTGGCCGTGCAGGGCGTTCGAGCCGGGCGCGTCCAGGTCGCCGCCGATGGCGTAGGACGGGTCGAGGCCGAGCGCGCCGAGCGAGACGGCCAGCATCGACGTCGTGGTGGTCTTGCCGTGGGTGCCGGCCACCGCGATCGGCCGCGTGCCGTCCATCAGCGCGGCCAGCGCGTCGGAGCGGTGCACCACGGGCACGCCCAGCTCGGCGGCGCGGGCCAGCTCCGGGTTGTCGGCGCGGATCGCCGAGGAGACGACGACACAGCTGGCGTCGTCGGCGAGGTGCCCGGCCGCGTGCCCGATGTGCACGGTGACGCCCAGCGTGCGCAGCGCCTCGGCGGTGGGCGACTCCTTCGCGTCGCTGCCCGCCACCTTCGCGCCGCGCTGCGCGAGGATCTTCGCGATCCCCGACATCCCGGCGCCGCCGATGCCGATGAAGTGCGGTCGGTCCATGGCGGTGGGAAGGCCGGGTGCCATGCGTTGTCTCCCAAGAGTCCGGAACGAGGATGAGCGGCCCCAAGCCTATGGGGTGCGCCGACGGACCCGGCTCAGGGACTCTCGCGGGATGCGGGGGCACGCGGCGGCACACCGCCGCGACGGGGGTGCGGGCCGGGAAGGGGAGCCGGCCCCGCGGCTCCCCTTCCTCTCCCGTCGGCTGTTACTCGCTCACCCCGTCACTCGCTTACCCGCGCACCCGCTCAATCGCTTACCCGCTCACTCGCTCACTCGCTGTGCGAGAACAGCTTGAGCACCGGCACGCCCACCTTGTGGCGGGCCCGCGAGGCCCAGTCACGGTGGAAGAACTCCTCGACGTAGTGCGGATCGGTGAGCACGATCACCTCGTCCGCCCCGACCTCGTCGACCAGCGACTTCAGCGCGTCCAGCGGGTGGTTCTCGACCAGCCGCCCGTCCGCCTCGCTGCCCGCGCCGCGCAGCGCGAGCAACGACACCTCGAGGGCGCGTCGGCCGAACCCCTTGGCGTCGTCGCCCTCCGGCGTCTCGCCCTCGCGCGCGGCCTCGTCCAGCTCGCCGAGGGCGACGTCGTCGATCGCCCGCAGCAGGCGGTCCGCCTGGTCGCCGCGGGGCTGGAGGAGCACGAGGAAGCGGACGTCCTCGTCCCCGTGCAAGGTGGTGACGAACTCCACGTCGGCGGCCGTCAGCGCCTTCTCGATCATCAATACGCTCGTGAACACCGGGCGCCCCTTCTGCAGAAACCATCCTGCCCCGTGATCTCACGGGGACTGCGAGATTTAGTGTGCCCATGGGTGGGCCTTCGGGAAGCAAAGCGGAACGATAGATTCCGCCGATTTCGGGACCCGCGGGACCACTGGACGATTTTCAGGACCGCCGGTAGCGGCCGAACAGGAACCCGTCCTCCTCCAACAAGGACACCAGTGCGAACCGTCGAGGGTCGGCGACCGGCGGACCGCCGGTGACGCGCGGCGCGTCCCCCGCGGTCAGCAGCGGCGCCAGCGTCACGCACAGTTCGTCGAGGACGTCGGCGGCCACCATCTGGCCCAGCAGCCGGGGTCCGCCCTCGGTGAGCAGCCGGGTGTGCCCGAGCGCGCCGAGGGCGGCCACCGCGCGGGCCGGGTCCACGCCCGTGCCGTCCCCCGCGACGACCACCTCGGCGCCGGCCTTCTCGGCGGCGGCGACCCGGTCGGCTGGCGCGGCGGCGCCGGTGAGGACCAGCGTGGGCACGAGCGGCGAGACGAACAGCGGCAGCGAGAAGTCCAGATCGAGGCTCGCGCTCACCACCGCGACCGCCGCCGCGGGCCGCTGCCCGGCCGCCTCGCGCGCCGCCGCGTACCCGTCCGGCGCGCGGGCGGGCCCGTACCCCTCCTGGCGTACCGTTTCAGCACCGACCACCACCACATCCGCCAGCGCCCGCAGCGTCCCGAAGATCCGCAGATCGGCCGGGGAGGAGAGGGCCTGCGAACGCCCGTCGTGCCGGGCGGCCCCGTCGATGCTCGACACCATGTTGCCGCGCAGCCAGGGGGCGGGACGCGGGCCGGTGACGGACGCGGGATAGGCGTAGGCGGCGGCCAGTTCGTCCGGCCCCCACCCGGCGGCGCCCCCGGCCGTCTCACCGCGGGCGTCCACCACTGTCTCGTCGGTCACAGGTACGAGGCGTCGCATGACACGCAGTGTGGCACGCCACCGGCCCTTTCAGCGGAGGGCCGACCGCCCCCGCCCCGCCCACCTGCGGCGATGGGGAGCCCTCCGGGACGCCCGCCCGCGCCGGCAGGCTTAGCATGGTCAACCGTGTCGTCCTCCTCCGCCGCCGCCCAGGGGCCAAGCCCGATAGCCGACCCGGCCCCGCAGTCGCTGTGCGCCCGTGAACCGCGGGTGCCCGCGGACCGGCTGGTCGCCGAGATGGTGCCGCCGCCGCGCTTCGACGCGGTCCGCTTCGACACCTACGTCCCCGACCCGAACCAGCCGAGCCAGACCGAGGCCGTGCGGATCCTGGCGGAGTTCGCGGCCGGCCTCGGCGGGGCGCACCCGGCCCAGGGGCCGCGGCGCGGCTTCCTCGGCCTCGGCCGCCCCAAGGCGCACAGGTCGCCCGCGGGCCCGCGCGGCGTCTACCTCGACGGCGGCTACGGCGTCGGCAAGACCCATCTGCTCGCGTCCCTGTGGCACGCCACCCCGGCCGAGCCCGCGCTCAAGGCGTTCGGCACCTTCGTGGAGCTGACCAACCTGGTCGGCGCCCTCGGTTTCCAGCAGACGGTACGGACCCTCTCCGGCCACCGCCTGCTGTGCATCGACGAGTTCGAGCTGGACGACCCGGGCGACACCGTCCTCGTCTCGTCCCTGCTCGGCAAGTTGGTGGACGCGGGCGTGGCGCTCGCCGCCACCTCCAACACGCTGCCGGGGAAGCTGGGCGAGGGCCGGTTCGCCTCCGCCGACTTCCTGCGCGAGATACAGGGCCTGTCCGCGCGCTTCAGGTCGCTGCGCATCGACGGCGAGGACTACCGCCACCGCGGTCTGCCCGAGGCGCCCGAGCCGTTCACGGACGAGCAGGTCACCAAGGCCGCGTACGCCACCCCCGGGGCGTCGCTCGACGCCTTCCCGCTCCTTCTCGACCACCTCTCCCGGGTGCACCCGAGCCGCTACGGCGCGCTGACCGAGGGGATCGAGGCGGTCTGCCTCACCGAGGTGCGGGCGGTGCCCGACCAGTCGACGGCGCTGCGGCTCGTGGTGCTCGCGGACCGGCTCTACGACCGTGAAGTCCCGGTGCTGGCCTCGGGATCGCCCTTCGACCAGTTGTTCAGCCAGGAGATGCTCAGCGGCGGCTACAAGAAGAAGTATTTCCGGGCGATCTCGCGGCTGACCGCGCTGGCCCGGGACGGGAAGAAGCTGGTCGACGCGGCTCCTGGCGACTAGTTCGCGCCAAGCAACCCTCACATTTCAGGCTCTCTTCAGCTCGAAACGTTAAGTTAACCCTGCAAACAACTTTGCAGGGTTACCGTGTTTCTTGACCATCCATTGACCAAGTGTTGGTCTGCGGTAGAGCTGTGAACCAGTGGGAGGGGGGCGCATGATGCGAGGTGCAGCGGTACGAGCCGCGATCGCGGTAGCTGTCGCCGTCCTGCTCGCCCTCCCCTTCTTCACCACCGCCCCGTCCTTCGCAACCGCGCATACGGTCCGTCAAATCGAGGCCAAAGCTACGCCCGGAATCAAACCCTCGGGCGCCGCGCAGCGCAACGAATCGGCGACACACCGTCACTGCGACCACTCCGGTGACCCGACGGGCCCCCTGCGCAACCGCGACCGCCACCGCGCGGTCGACGTCGCACCGGAAGGCCCGGAACGACCGCTGCTGGCCCAGGACCCGGCGGCCGACCACCCCCCGGCCGCACCACGGCCCCCGCGCACGTCGAGACCCCCGACGGCGCACTCTCCGGCGGCACTTCAGGTCTTCCGCTGCTGACAAGGCAGCACAGCGGTTCCCCCACACCTGTCCTGCACGTCCGACGCGCCTCAGCGGCGCGCCAGGAGGAACATCATCATGCAGCCCCTCATCGACAACGCCCGTACGTTCGGACAGCGCCCTGAGGAGTTCGCCAAGCTGGCCGAAGGCCAGTCTCCGCAGGTCCTGTTCATCACCTGCTCCGACTCCAGGGTCGTCCCGGCCCTGATCACCGGCGCCCGTCCCGGCCAGCTGTTCGAGCTGCGCACCGCGGGCAACATCGTCCCCCCGTACGCCTCCGAGCACCCCACCAGCGAGGCGGCCACCATCGAGTACGCCGTGGAGGTGCTCGGCGTCCGCGACATCGTGGTCTGCGGGCACTCGCACTGCGGTGCCGTCGGCGCGCTGGTGCGCGACGAGGACCTGACCGCCGTGCCCGCCGTGCGGGACTGGCTCGCGAGCGCCACCCCGCGCCCGTCCGGCACCCCCGAGGACCCCGCGTGCAGCGAGGGTGTCCAGGGACACGTCCTGACCCAACTGCTGCGGCTGCGCTCGTACCCGTACATCGACGCCAAGGTGAAGGCCCGTCAGCTGTCCCTGCACGCCTGGTACTACGAGGTCCACACCGGCGCCGTCCTGGCGCACGACTCCCGTTCCGACGCCTTCGCGGCCCTGTGAGCGCCCCGATGACCAACACCTCCCCCACACCCCCCACACCCCCCAAATCCCCCGCGTCCTCCGCGTCATCCAGGTCTCCGATATCGAGGTTCCCCCACCTGCGGCAGGACTTCGCCGCGTCCCTGGTCGTCTTCCTGGTCGCGCTCCCGCTCTGCGTGGGCGTGGCCGTCGCCTCCGGTGTCCCGGCCGAACTGGGCCTGATCACCGGCATCGTGGGCGGCATCGTCACCGGTCTGATGCGGGGCAGCAGCCTCCAGGTCTCCGGACCCGCGGCCGGTCTGACGGTGCTGGTCTTCGAGGCGGTACGGGAGTTCGGCCTGCCGGCCCTCGGAGTGATCGTGCTCGCCACCGGCGCCCTGCAGATCCTGATGGGCGCCCTGAAGCTGGGCCGCTACTTCCGGGCCATCTCGGTGTCGGTGGTCGAGGGCATGCTCGCCGGTATCGGCCTGGTGCTGATCGCCGGACAGCTGTACGCCATGGCCGGCACCGAGGCCCCGGCCTCCGGGGTGGCCAAGCTGGTCGAACTGCCCGGCGCGCTCGTCGACTCGCTCGGCAGCACCCGCGCACTGGCCTCGCTCGGCCTCGGCGCCGCCACCATCGCCGTCCTGGTGCTCTGGAAGCGGATGCCGAGCCGGGTGCGGTCGGTCCCCGGGCCGCTCGCCGCCGTCGGTCTCGCCACCCTGGCCGCGCTGGTGTTCTCGATGCCCGTCGCCACCGTCGAGGTCAAGGGTCTGCTGGACTCCGTCCAGCCGCCCCCGCTGAGCGCCTTCGGTGATCTCCTCGGCCTCGGTCTGCTCGGCACGGTCGTCGCGTTCACCCTGATCGCGTCCGCCGAGTCGCTGTTCAGCGCGGCGGCCGTGGACCGGATGCACGGCGGCCCGCGCACCGCGTACGACAAGGAACTCGTCGCCCAGGGCGCGGGCAACGCGCTCTGCGGTCTGCTCGGCGCCCTGCCGATGACCGCGGTCATCGTGCGCAGCGCGGCGAACGTCCAGGCGGGCGCCCGCACCAAGGCGTCCCGGGTGCTGCACGGCGTGTGGCTGCTGCTGTTCGCGGCGCTGCTGCCGGGAGCCCTCGCCTACATACCGATCCCCGCGCTCGCGGGCATCCTCGTCTACTCCGGGGCCAAGCTGATCCCGGTCGGACAGATCGTCTCGCTCTGGCGCGGGCACCGCGGTGAGGCGCTGATCCTGGTGGTCACCGCGCTGTCGATCGTCGCGGTCAGCATGTTCGAGGGCGTGCTCATCGGACTCGCGCTCGCCGTCGCCAAGACCGCCTGGGAGGCCTCGCACATCAGGCTTGACGTCATCGACAAGGGCGCCGGTCCCGTCCAGGCGCATCTGTCGGGCAACGCGACCTTCCTGCGGCTGCCGAAGATCCTGGACAGCCTGGAGGCGCTGCCCCAGGACCGCCCGGTGGAGCTGGACCTCTCCGGTCTGCACCACCTGGACCACGCCTGCCGTACCGCCCTGGAGAGCTGGGCCGAGCGGCACAGCGCGGTGGGCACCGAGCCGGTGCGGATGACCGCCGAACCGGCTCGTCCCGCCGCCGGCTGACCCGTCCCCGACGACGCCCCGCGGCCGGTCCGCGCCGACCATGGCACCGGACCGGCCGCCGGGCATATCGTTGCAAGGGCAGAGACACATCTGACCTCTCGTCGTGAGGAGGTCGTCATGCTCGCGGAACTGCTGACGGCGATCGGCGCACTGGCAGCCGCGGGGGTCGTGTACGCATCGGCGGCGGCCCGCGTGGTCAAGCAGTACGAGCGCGGGGTGGTGTTCCGGCTCGGACGGATCGTGGACGGCGCCCGCGGCCCCGGATTCACCATGGTGGTCCCGTTCGTGGACCACCTGTACAAGGTGAACATGCAGGTCGTGACGTTGCCGGTGCCCGCCCAGGAGGGCATCACCCGCGACAACGTCACGGTCCGGGTGGACGCGGTCGTCTACTTCCGGGTGGTCGAGCCCACGGACGCCCTGGTCAAGGTCGAGGACTACCGGTTCGCGGTCTCCCAGATGGCGCAGACGTCGTTGCGCTCCATCATCGGCAAGAGCGACCTCGACGATCTGCTCTCCAACCGCGAGAAGCTCAACCAGGGCCTGGAGCTGATGATCGACAGCCCGGCCATCGGATGGGGCGTGCAGATCGACCGGGTCGAGATCAAGGACGTCTCGCTGCCCGACACGATGAAGCGCTCCATGGCGCGTCAGGCGGAGGCCGACCGTGAGCGGCGGGCCCGGATCATCAACGCCGACGCCGAACTCCAGGCGTCCAAGAAGCTCGCCGAGGCGGCCCAGCAGATGGAGGCCACACCGTCGGCGCTCCAGTTGCGGCTGCTCCAGACCATCACCGCCGTCGCCGCCGAGAAGAACTCGACGCTCGTCCTGCCGTTCCCGGTGGAACTGCTCCGCTTCCTGGAGCGGGCGCACGAGCACGAGATGCCGAAGCGGCCCGCGCAGGACCGGCGGACCCCGCCCGATGCGCCCCGCGACCAGCCGCAGATCACCGAGAGCGCGCAGGTCGGGGACGGCTCGCCGGACGGCGCCGTGGACGGTTCGCTCGACGGGCACCGGCGGGACCGGCAGGCGGAGCACCCGGTCGAGACGTGACACATGGTGCCGGCGTCGTTCCCGGGACGCGCGCCGAATGGTAGACACAGCCGGGTCACAGTTCCTGTCCGCCAGCAGGAAGGCCGCCCCGCATGTCCGCGACCCGACGTCAGATCCTCGCCCGCTCCGGTGCCCTCGGAGCGGGCATCGCCTTCTCCGGTGCCCTGTCCGAACTGTTCGCCGGTACCGCCGCCGCCCAGGACCTCGGGCGCACCGGCTACGGCCCGCTCGTCCCCGACCCCGCGGGGCTGCTCGACCTGCCCCGGGGTTTCCGCTACCGGGTGCTCTCCCGCGAGGGCGACCCGCTGCGCTCGGGCGAGGGACCGGTCCCCTCGAACCACGACGGCATGACCGCGCTGCCCGGCCGCCACGGCCGGGTCCATCTGGTCCGCAACCACGAGAACCGCCCCACCGCCGCCCACCCCGTCCCGACCGTCCCCGGCCTCACCTACGACCCGGCGGGCAAGGGCGGCTGCACGGCCCTCACCCTCGACGGGGACCGGGTGCTGTCCGAGCGGGTCGCCGTCGCCGGCACCGCGGTCAACTGCGCGGGCGGGCCGACCCCCTGGCGCACCTGGCTGACCTGCGAGGAGACCGAGGACCTGGCCGGGACCAACGGCTACACCAAGGACCACGGGTTCGTCTTCGAGGTGGACCCGGCCGACCCGCACCGCACCGGCGCGGTCCCGCTCACCGCGATGGGCCGCTTCCAGCACGAGGCCGTCGCGATCGACCCGGCGCGCGGGATCGTCTACGAGACCGAGGACGCGTTCCTCGCGCCGTTCGGCCTCTTCTACCGGTTCCTGCCCGAGCGGCCGCTCGGTGGCGTCGGATCGCTGCGCGCGGGCGGCCGGCTCCAGGCGATGCGGGTGCCCGACGTGCCGGACCTGTCCTCCGTCCAGGAGATCGGCACCCGCTTCGACGGCGTCGAATGGGTCGACGTCCCGGACCCGCTGGCCTCCGGGACGCCGATCCGCCTCCAGGACTTCGGACCGCGCGGCATCACCCACGCGCAGAAGCTGGAGGGCTGCTACTGGGGCGGCGACCACGTCTACTTCGTGTCGTCGTTCGCCCGCGGCGCGGACGGCTCGGCCGCCGACCACTACGGCCAGATCTGGCGCTACGACCCCGCCAGGCGCCGACTCACCCTGGTGATCGTCTTCGGGCCCGACACCGATGTCAGGCTCCCCGGCGAGTCCCCCGACAACATCTGCCTGGCGCCCGGCGGCGGCCTGATGGTCTGCGAGGACGGCGACGGGGAGCAGCACGTCTTCGGCGTCACCCGGCGCGGCGAGGTCTATCCGCTGGCCCGAGGCCGGCAGGACATCGGCACGCCGGGAGCCCCCGCGTGGGGCGAGTTCGCGGGCGTCACCTTCTCGCCCGACGGCCGCACCATGTACGTCAACTGCTACACGCCCGGCACCACGTTCGCCGTGACGGGTCCCTGGCAGGGCTGACCAGCGGCTCTCCCCTGGCGCCCCGGCCGTCCTCGCCGCAGGATCGAGGGAGAGGACGGAAGGGGTGCCGCGTGGGCAAGCACGGCAAGAGCAGCAAGCACGGCAAGGGCCACCAGCACGGCAAGGGCGGCGACCACGCCGGGAGCGGCGGCACGGCTGACCGGGACGGCGGGGCGGAGCTGCGCGAGCTGCTGCGGGTGCCCGCGGGCGGGCGGATCGACCTGGGCGGGTACGACACCAGGGCGGTCCGCGGCGGCCCCGACGGCCTCGATGCCCCCGGGAACAAGGCCGCAGGACTCGCGGCCACCGCCCGCATGGGCGAGCGGCTGGCCGGCCTCCAGGAACGGCTGTGGGCGTCGAGCACGGCGGGCGACAGGCGCCGGGTGCTGCTGGTGCTCCAGGGCATGGACACCAGCGGCAAGGGCGGCACCGTCAAGCACGTCATCGGCCTGCTCAACCCGGCCGGCTGCCGCATCCACGCGTTCAAGGCGCCCACCAAGAAGGAACGGGCGCACGAGTTCCTGTGGCGGGTCAGACGGAATCTGCCGCTCCCCGGCGAGCTGGGCATCTTCGACCGTTCGCACTACGAGGACGTCCTGGTCGCCCGGGTGCGGGAGCTGGCACCGCGCGAGGAGATCGAGGACCGCTACGGCGCGATCAACACCTTCGAGCGGTCATTGACGGACGACGGCGTCACCGTCGTCAAGTGCTTCCTGCACCTCTCCTACGACGAGCAGCGCGACCGGCTGCTGAAGCGGCTGGACAACCCGGACAAGCACTGGAAGTTCAGCCCCGGCGACATCGAGGACCGCGCGCTGTGGCCCGCGTACCAGGAGGCGTACGAGATCGCCCTGGCCCGCTGCTCGACCGGGGCCGCGCCCTGGCACGTGATCCCGGCGGACCGCAAGTGGTACCGCAACTGGGCGGTGAGCCGGCTCCTGCTGGAAACCCTGGAGGAACTCGACCCCCAGTACCCGGAGGGGGACTTCGATGTGGAGCGGGCGCGGGAGCGGTTGGTGAAGGGGTAGGGGCGCCGGGGGGTGTGGGGGCGGCCGCTGGGCGGGGGCGGGGCGGGAGGGGTCGAGGTGTGCGTCGGTTCCGGGGTGTAGGTCGGTTCCGGGGTGTGGGTGGGTGCCTGGCGGGTGGGTGAGGCGTGCGTGCCGGTACGAAAATATGCCTATTGATGCCTTTATGTTCGTACGGTGATCATTCGAGTACGCCATGTAGCCGCCGCCTGTGTACTCGGCGCCGCGCTCACCGCCTGCGGCGCCCCCGCCGCGCCCACCGCCGCCCGCCCGGCCCCCACCTCGGCCTCCGCCGACACCTCGCGCCCGCCGACGCTGACCCCGGGCGCCGGCGGCCTCACCCCCGTCTTCACCAACGGCCCCCGCACCGGCGACAAGACCGTCGCCCTCACCTTCGACGCCGACATGACCGCAGACGAGGGCCCCAGGGCGGCGGGCGGCGAGCACTTCGACAACCCGCAGCTCATCTCGACGCTGCGCACGCTCAAGGTGCCCGCCACCGTCTTCATGACCGGCCGCTGGGCCGAGGAGTACCCGGCCGAGGCCCGCTCCATCGGCGCCGACCCCAACTTCGAGATCGCCAACCACTCCTACAGCCACTACGCCTTCACCGGTGACTGCTACGGCCTGCCGAGGGTGGCGGCCGACCGGATGACCTCCGACGTGGAGCGGGCGTACACCGCCTTCCACAAGGCCGGGGTCGCCCACCCGATGCCGTACTTCCGCTTCCCCGGCGGGTGCTACGACCGCCAGGTGCTGAAGACGCTGGCCACGACCGGCGTCACCGCCGTCCAGTGGGACGTGGTGAGCGGCGACGCCTTCGCGACGGACTCCGACGCGGTCGCCCGGCAGGTCCTCGAAGGCGTCAAGCCGGGTTCGGTGGTCGTCATGCACTGCACCCGCAGCGCGGCGCCCGCCACCGAGCGGGCGGTGCGCGCGATCGTGCCGGAGCTGCGCGCCAAGGGCTACCGGTTCGTGAAGGTCTCCCAGCTGATCGGTGCCGCGGCGACCGGGCGCTGACGGTCGTCGGCGGGGCGGGCCCCGGGTGGCCCGCCCCTTAAGGTTGTCCGATGTGAGCACTGATTCCGCCGCCCCCGGTGACAGCCCCTTCCAGACCGACCGCACCCCTCGCGACGAGGCCCCGCAGTTCGTGCTGCCGCTCGTCGTGCGGATCGAACGGGACGCGCCGCCCGCGCGCACCGACGCGCTGGAGACCGCCGCTCGGGCCGTGCTGACGATCCTCGACGACCCGCGTTCGACGGGCGACGGCGAGTGGGCCGAGGCGATGCGGGACTGGCAGGACGCCCGCATCCGCAAGGTCGTCCGACGGGCCCGCGGCGCCGAGTGGCGGCGGGCCGAGGCGCTGCCCGGCATCACGGTCACCGGGAAGTCGGCCGAGGTGCGGGTGTTCCCGCCGGTGCCCCTCGACGGCTGGCCCAAGGACCTGGCCAAGCTCCAGGTGTCCGGCACCGAACTGGCGGACCCCGAGCCGCCGGCGCCCGCCGATCCGTCGGGCCCGGTGATCTGGTTCAGCCCCGAACTCGACATGTCGGCGGGCAAGTCGATGGCCCAGGCCGGCCACGGCGCCCAACTCGCCTGGTGGGAACTGTCCCAGGAGGAGCGGACCGCGTGGCGTGACGCCGGCCACCCGCTCGCCGTCCGCACCGCCACCCCCGCCCACTGGGCCGAACTCGTCGACAGCGGGCTGCCGTTGGTGCAGGACGCGGGGTTCACGGAGATCGCCCCTGGCAGCTGGACGGTGGTGGCGGACCACCCGGCGCTGCGCTGATCCTTCCGCCGTCCAACCTCAAATGTTCCTCTGAACGCGCCGCGTACGGGGTTCGCCCCGGGGAACCGGGGCCATAACCCCCGTCACTGACGAAAAGGGCGGCACAGGGAAGCCGAGGTGGGGGGGGACGATGGCGCGACCGGGGGCACTGGGGGCGGGGATCGGCTGGCGGCCGGAGATCGCGGACGCCGTGGAGCGGATGCCGGGGATCGACTGGGTGGAGGCGGTGTCCGAGAACGTCTGCCCCGGGCATCTGCCCGACTCGCTGCTGCGGCTGCGCGAGCGCGGGGTGACGGTGGTCCCGCACGGCGTCTCGCTCGGGCTCGGCGGCGCGGACCGGCCCGACCCGCAGCGGCTGACGGCGCTCGCGGAGCGGGCCGAGGCGCTGGGCTCGCCGCTGGTCACCGAGCACATCGCGTTCGTCAGGGCGGGCGGACCGCTCACCGCGTCACCGCGCCTGGAAGCCGGGCACCTGCTGCCGGTACCGCGCACCCGGGACGCGCTCGACGTGCTGTGCGAGAACATCCGGATCGCGCAGCACGCGCTGCCGGTGCCGCTCGCCGTCGAGAACATCGCCGCCCTCATCGCCTGGCCGGGCGAGGAGATGACCGAGGGGCAGTTCCTGTACGACCTGGCCGACCGGACCGGGGTACGGCTCCTCATCGACGTCGCGAACCTGCACACCAACCACGTCAACCGCGGCGAGGACCCGGCCGACGCCCTCAGCGAACTGCCCCTGGAGGCCATCGCCTACGTCCATGTCGCGGGCGGCGTCGAACGCGACGGCGTCTGGCACGACAGCCACGCCCACCCGGTCCCGCCCCCGGTCCTGACCATCCTCACCGACCTGGCGTCCCGGGTGGCACCCCCGGGAGTCCTCCTGGAACGCGACGAGAACTTCCCCGACCCGGCAGAACTGGAAGGGGAGTTGACGGCGATACGCGCGGCGGTGGAGAGGGGCCGGAGGTCACGGAAGGCAACCGCACGGCCGGCCGCGGCAACGGAACCGACAGCACAACGCCCCACGGAACGGCCGGCCGCGGCACAGACCACAACACCCCTCACCCCCACCCCCTCCCCCAATGCCTCCGCCGCCCCCTCCAGGCAGCGACTCGCCGTGGCGCAGGCGGCGTTGCTCTCGGCGCTCGTGGGCGGGACGCCCGTGCCCGAGGGGTTCGACCGGGTGCGGATCGGGGTGCAGGCGCGGGCGCTCGCCGCGAAACGGGCGGACGTCGTCGGGAAGATCGCGCCTGAACTGCCGGTGATCCTCGGGGAGTCGTACCGGACCGCCTTCGTCGGCTACGCGCAAGGGCACCCGATGACCGGCGGATACCGGCGGGACGCGCTGGACTTCGCCGAACACCTGCTGCGCGCCGGAGACACCGGAGACATGGGGCATGTCGGCGACCCGGCGGTGCGCGGCGCGCTGCGGGAGTGGTGGCTCGACCGGTCGGGTCCCGCGCCCAGGTCTCCCAGGTCGGAGCGCCCGGCGGCGCGGCTGGCGCGGGCCACGCGGAGGGTGCTGCTCGGGCGATGAGCGAGATGTGACCCTTCGCCCCCTGTAGGGCACTCCGGGCGGACGCGGCGGTAATATGCCCACCCGCGCCACCGGAGCACACTGGTGTGCGATGCCGTGCCAGGAGGCATCCCATGCGACCGCGACCCCCGATCACCGGCCGAGGACTCTTCAGCGGCACCGGGCTCATCCTCGTCTGCCTGACGGCGACGCTGCTCGCGCTCGCCTTCCCGATCTGGTCGTACGCCGACCGGTCGGGAACCGGCGCCGAGGTCCTGAAGTCGCAGACGGTACCGACCCGGTACGGCCCGCTGACCGCTCTCGACCGTGACTTCGTGGTCAAGGTCAGGCTGGCCGGGCTGTGGGAACTCCCGGCCGGTCAGCAGGCGGAGCAGAAGGGCACCACCGAGGCGGTGCGGACGGCGGGGCGGCATCTCGTCGAGGGGCACACCTTCCTGGACGCCCGGGTGCGTGACGTGGCCGCGAAACTGGACCTCGCGCTGCCCAACCAGCCCAACGACCAGCAGCGGGAGTGGCTCTCCACCCTGGACGCGGCCCAGGGCGTCACGTACGACGAGCGGTTCGCCAACATCCTGCGGCTGGCGCACGGCCGGGTCTTCTCGGTCGTCGCGCAGGTGAGGGCGGCCACCGGCAACTCGCTGGTACGGGCGCTCGCGGACGACGCCAACGCCACGGTCCTGGACCACATCACGGTCCTGGAGGCCACGGGGTACGTCGACTTCGACGCACTGGCCCGGGACCTGGCGGCCTCGGCGACAGCCCCGCTGACACGCCCCCCGGGCCCACCGGGCCCGACCCCGAATCCGGGCACAGCCGTCCCACTGACGCCCACAGGCACACCGACATACGCCCTACCACCGGCGGCATCCAGCCCGTTGCCCGCGCTGACTCCGGAGGGGTGAGCGGGGTTTCGGGTGCAACGCGACGCGCCGGACGTACTGCCCGCGTGCACCGACAGCCAAGGGGCCGCCTGCCGTGCGCCCTGTTCGGCGTCCACCCGAGTACGCAATCTGGTGGTCGACACATGACGTGGACTACCGGGGGTGGACGGTGGGCGATTGGAAGCAGGGGAAGTGCGGTTGGCCGACGACGGCCAACCGTCGCTGCCAGAACAAGACGATGAAGGGCACGTCGCGCTGCTACCTCCACCAAGGTGACTGGACGAAGCGCGGCCAGGCCGAACTCAAGAAGCGAACGAGCAAGCGCGACAAGAAGTGAGCCGGCCAGGGGGCGCCGCAGGGCGAAAGCCCGTCCCTAGTCGCTTCGGGGCGAAAGAGTGGTGGTGACTTCTCAGGCGGCAAGGTGTCGGCGACGTCGACAGGGAGCGAGGCGCCCTCTCGGAACCACTCGACCCGCACCAGCCAGGGCTCTTCGGACCGCCCGTAGCGGATCGCTTTGGTCACCAGTTCCGAGACCATCAGCACGCAGTCTTCGACAGAACAGGCCGCGCCGTAAGCGGCGATGAACTTCCGGAACCAGTGGCGGGCCCGAGAACAGACTCCGGGCCCGGATGCAACGCCATTGCCCTGATCGACCCGGGCAACGGCGCCGAGGGCATCACACGCCAACTCCAAGACCTGATCACCCACCTCCGGCCGACATCGATCGATCTCCTGGACGTCGGCGGCGACGTACTGGCCCGAGGCGACGAGCCGATCCTGCGGAGCCCGCTGGCGGACTCCCTGACACTCGCGGCGTGCGCGCAAGTGGGCGCGTCCGTAAGCCTGTTGGTCGCGGGACCCGGCCTGGACGGCGAACTGCCGCACGAGGAGCTGAGAAAGCTGCTCGGCCCGGTGATCCACACCTTCACTGCGGAGGACACCGAACCGATCGGCGCGGTTCTGGACTGGCACCTGTCAGAGGCGACAGGCATGCTGACGGCGGCCGCCCGGCACAGCACGAAGCCCCGATGTGGCGAATCCTCGACGCCACGCGAAAAAACACGGTGTCGCCGTCACAGGTCAGCAAAGCATCCGCAGGCGAGGTGAAGCACGGCGGAGGAAGCTGCCAACTGTGCGGGCGGACCTGGCTGACTCGAGGGGACTGATCTGCTTCGATCCTCAGCGGAGGCGGCTCAGGCCCTGAAACCGGCAGCAGGCAGCGGGAAGGTGTGTCGGTCCCGCAACCTGAGCTGCGCAGCGTTGCGATCGCCTGTCCACGCCTTCCCGCTCCCTGCCATGATGAGCCAATGCCCGAATTCGGTTGGCCAGTCCGCTCTCTACTACCGGCCTCGACTGACGTCGACCGAAGCTGGCCTGCAACGGTCTCCGCGCTGCCTCTTGGCACCCACGTCAATGGACGAGTCATCGGCCGGCAACCGTTCGGGGTCTTCCTCCTCCTCGACGGCCTGCCTGACGCAGTCGGCCTTGCCGAGATCTCGGCCATGCCTCACCACATGGAGCTGCCCGCCCTGGGCGCCACCGTCGCCGGCGAGGTGATCCAGCACGCCGACCACAACCACCAGGTGAGGATCCGCCTCGACGAATGGAACCTGACCGGCTGATCACCTGATGTGCCGCTCAGCCCCGCGCCCCGCGGCGCTCGCTCGGGGGGGGGTGCCCTGCCCTTCCGCTTCGCCCACTCCCCCTCGTCGGCCGCGCCCCCTCCCGTTCGCGCCGGGGGCGCACAAGGGGCATTGGTGGCGACACCCGCGAGTGGTGCTTGCCTTCGCCTCGGGTCGGCCGAAACATCCCTTCTGTTGCCACCGTGCACCGAAGGGACACGCCATGAGAGCCCCCGCCCTCTTCACGGCCGCCGGATCGCTGCTGCTGACCACGCTCGCCGTCGCCCCGGCCGGCGGCTCGACCGTCGTCCCGGGAGCCGCGGAGCTGCGCGGTGCCGCGGTCGCGGTGGCCAGAGCCGCCGACGCGGGCGTCACGTTCGGCGACTGCGCCGACGCCGCGGAACTGCCGGGCAGCCTGCGCTGCGGCACGGTCTCGGTGCCGCTCGACTACGCCCACCCGGCCGGCAAGCAGATCCGACTGACCGTCAGTCAGGTGCCGGCCACCCACAAGGACCCGCGCAACAGCAAGCGCCGGGTGCCCCGGCAGGGTGCTCTCGTCCTCAACCCGGGCGGCCCCGGCGCCTCCGGCCTGTACTACCCGCTGATCGGCCTGCTCCCTGAGTGGAAGCGGATCGGCGCCGCCTACGACCTCGTCGGGTACGCCCCGCGCGGGGTCTCGCCCTCGGCGCCGCTCTCCTGCCAGGACCCCAAGCGCTTCTTCAAGGGGCCCGCGCAGGCGCCCGCGCACCCCTCGGAGTCGTACAAGCGGGAGCGGATCGCGCAGGCGCGGGCGTACGCGCGCGGCTGCGCCCAGCGCGCGGGGAAGGCGCTGCGGTTCTACACCTCCCTCAACAACGCCCGCGACCTGGACGTCGTCCGGGCGGCGCTCGGTGAACGGCAGCTGACGTTCATGGGATCGTCGTACGGGACCTACTTCGGGGCGCTGTACGCCACGATGTTCCCGGCGCACGTGCGGCGGATGGTGTTCGACGCGGCCGTCGATCCGGACCCCGGGCAGATCTGGTACCGCAACAACCTGGCCCAGTCGGCCGCGTTCGAGAGCCGCTGGACGGACTTCCGGGAGTGGATCGCGCGCCACGACGACGTGTACGGGCTCGGCGACACGGCCGAGAAGGTGCGGCGCAGCTACGAGAAGGCCCGCGCGCGGCTGGCCGCCGAGCCGGCCGGCGGGACGGTGGGGCCCGCGCAGTTGCAGGGCTCGTTCCTGTCCGCCAGCTACTACGACACCTACTGGCCGCACCGCGCACAGGCCCTGTCGGACTATCTGAAGGGCCGGCCGAAGCGGCTGATCGAGCAGGCCGGGCCGCGTCAGGAGGACGCGGCCGAGGCGGAGAACGCGAACGCGGTGTACACGGCCGTCGAGTGCAACGACGCGCCCTGGCCGAAGGACTGGAAGGTCTGGGACCGGGACAACACCCGGCTGGCGCGGGTGGCGCCGTTCGTGACCTGGGACAACGTGTGGATGAACCTGCCGTGCGCGTACTGGCCCGCGCCCCGGCAGCGGCCCTTGGACGTGCGGACCGGCCCCGGCGAGTTGCCGCCGACGCTGATCCTGGCGGCCGAGCGGGACGCGGCGGCGCCCTATCAGGGGGCGCTCGAACTCCAACGGCGTCTCTCGGGCGCGGTGCTGGTGACCGAGCGGGACGCCGGGACCCACGGCATCGCGGGCGGTCCCAACCAGTGCGTCAACGGCTACCTGGACGCCTACCTGCTGGAGGGGCGGGTACCGGAGCGGCGGGCCGCCTGCACGGGCCGCGCGGAACCGAAGGCGACACTCGCGCCGTGACCTGACGGGACCGGACAGGGGTGACCTGACGGGACCTGACACACCGATGCCCCGTGTCCTCCTGCGAGGGCGCGGGGCATCCCTGTGTCAGGCGAGGCCTGCGACGAGGTCGCCGATCTCCTTGCGGCGGCCCGTGTAGAACGGGACCTCCTCGCGGACGTGCATCCGCGCCTCGGAGGCGCGGAGGTGGCGCATGAGGTCGACGATGCGGTACAGCTCGTCGGCCTCGAACGCGAGGATCCACTCGTAGTCGCCGAGGGAGAACGAGGCGACGGTGTTGGCGCGGACGTCCGGGTAGCCGCGGGCCATCTTGCCGTGGTCGGCGAGCATCCGGCGGCGGTCCTCGTCGGGCAGCAGGTACCAGTCGTAGGAGCGCACGAACGGGTAGACGCTGACGTAGTCGCGGGGCGTCTCGTCGGCGAGGAACGCCGGGATGTGCGAGCGGTTGAACTCGGCGGGGCGGTGCAGCGCCATGTTCGACCAGACCGGTTCGAGGGCGCGGCCGAGCCGGGTGCGGCGGAAGAGGTTGTAGGCCTCCTGGAGCTGGTCGCTGGTCTCCGCGTGCCACCAGATCATGAGGTCGGCGTCGGCGCGCAGGCCGGAGACGTCGTAGGTGCCGCGGACGGTGACGTCCTTGGCGGCGAGCTGGTCGAACAGCTCCTGGACCTCGGCGGCGTAGCCCGCGCGGTCGGCCTCGCCGGGAAGCACGTCCTTCAGCTTGAAGACGGACCACAGGGTGTAGCGGATGGCCTCGTTGAGGTCCTTGGCCAGCTTGCCCTTGTTCGGGATCCGCTCGGGGGCGGTGGTGGGAGCGTCGTCACTCATGCGGCTATTCTCCCGCCGCGCCCGGCGCGCTCGGCACCGGGTCGGCGGTGACCCGCGGCACACCGGTGACCTGGTCCACGGCCGCGTAGGCGCTCGCGACGCAGGCCGGGATGCCGACGCCGTCGTAGGGGGCGCCGCAGACGGCGAGGCCGGGCAGGGCGGCGACGTGCGCGCGGACGCGGGCCACGCGCGCGTGGTGGCCGACCGGGTACTGGGGCAGGCCGTCGGTCCAGCGGGTGACGCGGGCCGCGACGGGGGTGGCGGTCAGGCCGGTGGCCTCGCGCAGGTCGTGGCGGGAGACGTCGACCAGGCCGGCGTCGTCGCGGTCGAGGATCGCCGTCTCGCCGTAGCGGCCGACCGAGGTGCGCAGGACGAGCAGGTCGGGGTTCTCCTCGTCGATCCAGGCCCACTTGCGGGAGGCGAAGGTGGACGCCTTGATGGTGCGGCCGTCGACGGGCGGCACCAGGAAGCCGCTGCCGTCGGGGAGCGCGGTGCCGGCCCGCCGGTAGGCGAGGGTGACCAGGGCCATGGAGGCGTACTCGACGGCGGCCAGTTCGGCCGCGGCGGCGGGCGCCTCGGCGCGCAGCAGCGTGGCGGCGGCCGGGGCGGGGACGGCGACGACGACGGCGTCGGCGTCGGCGTGCAGGACGCGGTCGCCCGCGACCACCCGCCAGGTGGGGCCGTCGGCTCCGGCCGCCGTGGTCCTGCGCAGTTCGGTGACGGGGGTGCCGGTGAGGATCTCGGCGCCGCGCGCGCGGACCGACGCGGCGACGGCGGGCGGGAGGCCGCCGACGCCGCCTCTGAGCCCCATGAAGACCGGGCCGGTCTGCGGAACGGTCGCGGTCGCGGTCCGTGCCTGGATCTCGCGGACCGCCTCGGTGAGTGAGGTGTGGCTGAGGGCGGCGCGGTAGAGCTGCGGGACGGCGGAGCGCAGCGAGATGCGGTAGGCGTCGCCCGCGTACACCCCGCCCAGCAGGGGTTCCACCAGCCGGTCGACGACCTCGCGGCCGAGGCGGGCGGCGACGTACGCGCCGACGGCGATGTCCTCGCCGACCTCGGTGCGCGGCAGGTCGGCGTCGCGTTCGATGCGGGCGAGGCCCTCCTCGGTCAGCAGGCCCGCGAGGGCGGCGGCGGTGCCGGGTACGCCCATGACGTGGCCCTTGGGCATCGGGCGCAGGGCGCCGCGGGTCCAGATCGACGCGGTCGCGGTGGCCGGCGGCTGGAGGGCGTCGGCGAGGCCGACCTCGCGGGCGAGGGTGATCGCCTCCGGTCTGCGGGCCAGCATCGACTCGGCGCCGAGGTCGACCCGGGCGCCCGCGATCTCGCCGGTCAGCAGCTTGCCGCCGACCCGCTCGGACGCCTCCACCACCGTGACCCGCGCGCCGCGCTCCAGGAGCCGGTGCGCGGCGGCGAGCCCGGCGATGCCGGCTCCGACCACGACGACCCGCCGGGGCTTGGTACGACTCTCCACTTCGCGCATGCCCCCAGCGTCTCAGACCGCACTGACAGCCGGTCGGCGGGCCGGTGCCCTGAACGGGTCCCGGTGCCCCGGAGGGGTCCTGGCGCCCTGGACGAGTCCCGATGTCCCGGTGCCCTGGACGAGTCCTGACCGTGATCGCATCGGGACCGAGGGGGTCCAACGTTTCGAGGGGACCGGGCGTCAAAGGTGCGTCAGTCGGTCACGAGACCCTCGGGGGTACTTCCACGATGCGTACACGACGTTCCGTCCGTCCCGTTCACGCCCTGTCCGGGCTGCTGCTGGCCGCCGCGCTCGCGCTGGCCGGCTGCTCGGCGGGCGGCGACTCCTCCGCGGGCTCGGCCGCGGACGCCGGGCAGGGCGACGCGAAGGCTGCCGCGCCGGACGCCGGGCAGGGGAACGCGAAGGCGGCCGTGCCGGGCGGCGCGGCGGCGAGCGGCTCGCCGAAGCTCCCGGCGGACCGCGTCATCCGCACCGCGTCGCTGACCGTCCAGGTCGAGGACGTGGACAAGGCCCTCGCCCAGGCGCGCGCGGCGACCGTGGACGCGGGCGGCTACGTCGGTGAGGAGACCACCGACCGGGACGAGGAGGACCACGAGCGGACCAGGGCGGTCCTGCGGGTGCCGGTCGAGAGGTACGACGCGGTGCTCGACGGGCTCCAGGGCGCGGGCCGGCTCATCGAGCGGACGGCGCAGGCGCGGGACGTCGGCGACCAGGTCGTGGACGTGGAGAGCCGCATCAGGTCGCGGCGGGCCAGCGTCACCCGGGTGCGGGAGCTGATGGACCGGGCGACGAAACTGAGCGACGTGGTGGCCCTCGAAGGCCAGTTGAGCGACCGGGAGGCCGATCTCGAGGCGCTGCTCGCCCGGCAGGCGTCCCTGAAGGACCGCACCAGCCTGGCGACGATCACCCTGGAGCTGACGGAGACGCCGGTGCGGAAGACCTCGCACGAGGCGGGGTTCCTCGACGCCCTGGCGGGCGGCACGTCGGCGCTGGGGCTGACGCTGCGCTGGGTCGGCCTGGTGATCGGCGCGGTGCTGCCGTTCGCAGTGGTGGCGGGGCTGGTGGCGCTGGCGTGGCTGCGCCTGGTGCGTCCGGCGCTGCGCCGCCGTCCCGGCCGTGAGACGGTACCGTCCGCGCAGGTCACCTCGGCCGTCCCGCCGGCCGGGCAGGTGCCGTGGACCGGTCCTCGGCAGGACTGACCCGGGGCCAGGCCCGCGACCGCCTGCATGATCCACACGACACGGCCTAGCGTGGGCCCATGGACAAGCAGACCGGGAAGACGGTTCGGGAGCGGCTGGTCGTGATCGGCGGGGACGCCGCGGGCATGTCCGCGGCGTCGCAGGCCCGACGGCTCAGGAGTGCGGACGAGTTGGAGATCGTGGCGTTCGAACGGGGCCGTTTCAGCTCCTACTCGGCGTGCGGGATCCCGTACTGGGTGGGCGGCGACGTGACGGAGCGGGACGCGCTCGTCGCGCGTACCCCCGAGGAGCACCGGGCCCGTGACATCGACCTGCGGATGGGCACCGAGGTCACGGAGATCGACGTGGCGCGGCGGCGGGTACGCGCGCGTGACGTCGCGTCGGGCGACGCGTCCTGGACGTCGTACGACAAGCTGGTGATCGCGACCGGGGCCAGGCCGGTGCGGCCCGAGCTGCCCGGGATGGACGCGGCCGGGGTGCACGGGGTGCAGACACTGGAGGACGGTCAGGCGCTGCTCGACACGCTCACGCGCACGCGTGGCAGCCGTGCGGTGGTCGTCGGGGCGGGCTACATCGGCGTGGAGATGGCCGAGGCGCTCCTGAAGCGCGGCTACGAGGTGACGGTCGTCAACCGGGGCAGCGAGCCGATGGCGACCCTGGACCCGGACATGGGCCGGCTGGTGCACCGGGCGATGACCGACCTCGGCATCACGATGGTCGACGACGCCGAGGTCACGGAGTTGCTGACGGACGGGGACGGCCGGGTGCGGGAGGTGGTCACGGCGGACGCCCGCTACCCGGCGGACGTGGTGGTGCTGGGCATCGGGGTGCGTCCCGAGACGTCGCTCGCGGCGGCGGCCGGGCTGCCGCTGGGGGCGCACGGCGGGCTGCTGACCGACCTGGCGATGCGGGTGCGCGGCCATGAGGACATCTGGGCGGGCGGCGACTGCGTCGAGGTCCTCGACCTGGTCTCGGGGCAGGAGCGGCACATCGCGCTCGGCACCCACGCCAACAAGCACGGCCAGGTGATCGGGAGCAACGTCGGCGGCGACTACGCGACGTTCCCCGGCGTGGTCGGCACGGCCCTCAGCAAGGTGTGCGACCTGGAGATCGCCCGTACCGGGCTGCGTGAGAAGGACGCCCGCCGGGTGGGCCTGCGCTTCGAGACGGTGACCGTGGAGTCGACCAACAGCGCGGGCTACTACCCGAACGCGGCCGTCATGACGGTGAAGATGATCGCCGAGCGGCGCACCGGGCGGCTCCTGGGTGTGCAGATCGTCGGCCGCGAGGGTGCCGCCAAGCGCGTGGACGTCGCGGCGGTGGCCCTCACGGCCCGGATGACGGTGGAGCAGATGACGGCGCTCGACCTCGGGTACGCGCCTCCGTTCTCGCCGGTCTGGGACCCGGTCCTGGTGGCCGCCCGCAAGGCGGCGGTGAAGGTGCGGGGGACGTGAGGCTCACGCCGTCCCGTTGATGCGTTCGATGGCCTGGCGGGCCTGTTCGGCGGGCGGCCGGGGCGGCAGCGAGGAGACGGAGGCGGGCGGGGGCGTCACCGCGGTCGGCTGCTCGCCCGCCGGTTTGGCGTGCGCGGCCGGGCGGGTGGAGCGCAGCCGGTTGCTCACCGCCTCGTCGAGGGTGACCGGCCGCTGCATCTGGGACGCGAGCCGGCCGGCCTCCTGGCCCAGCCTGGCCACGTCCTCCCAGGGCAGCCTGAGCACGAGCGCGATCTCCGCCTCGCCGTCGGGCAGCGCCTGCATGGTGGGGGTGACTCGGTCGTTCATCGTCTGATCCTCACGTCGTCCCCACGGCACGCCTTCCCCGGGCCGCGGGCGGTTGAGGAGACATACGCACAGGCGGACGCGGGCGTTCACCGGTTCGCCCGGCGCATCGCGGGCAGTACTTCCGTGTGGTCATACCCGTCCATGACGTCAACCCCGTGCGCCGCACCCCCTATGTGACGTATGCGCTGATCTTCGCGAACGTCCTGGTGTTCCTGTACACGCCCGGCCTGGCCGGTTCCGTGGCGGGCGACAGCGGGCTGTCGCAGATGTGCCATCTCCAGGGGTTCCTCGACCACTGGGCCATGGTGCCGCGGGAGTTGATCCACGATCAGCTGCCGCGGCTGGTGCCGACCGGCGAGGTCGGTGCCGGGGCGCACGGCGCCGGGTGCGTGGTGGCGCCGCCGACGTACGACAAGTCGCCGCCGCTCTCGGTGTTCACCGCGATGTTCCTGCACGGCGGCTGGCTGCACCTGCTGGGCAACATGCTGTTCCTGCTGATCTTCGGCAACAACGTCGAGGACCGGATGGGACACGTCCGGTTCGCGCTGTTCTACGTCGTCTGCGGCTACGCGGCCTCGTACGGCTTCGCGCTGCTCAACGCCGACTCGGGCGACCCGCTGATCGGCGCCTCGGGGGCGATCGCCGGGGTGCTGGGCGCCTATCTGGTGCTGTACCCGCGGGCCCGGGTGTGGGTGCTGGTGCCGTTCCTGGTGTTCCTGCCGCTGCGGCTGCCCGCCTGGCTGGTGCTGGGCTTCTGGTTCGTGCTCCAGGCCGTGTACTCGTCGGGCGAGGGCGTCTCGACCGCCGGGACGGTGGCGTACCCGGCGCACGTGGTGGGCTTCCTGGCCGGGATGCTGATCGCCTGGCCGCTGCGTCCTGGCACGCCACCGCCGCCCGAGCCGCGCGGCCTGCTGTTCGGCAGGCGCGCGCGGGCCCGGCACTCCTGGTGAGGGCTATCCGGCCGTCTGCTCGTGGACGTACTCCACGAGCCGGGTGAGGGCGTCCGGGTCGGTCGACGGCATCACGCCGTGGCCGAGGTTGAACACATGGCCTTCGAGTCCTGCCGCGCTGTCCAGCACCTCGCGGGCCTTGGCGCGCACCGCGTCGGCGCCCGCGAACAGGACGGTCGGGTCGAGGTTGCCCTGGAGCGCCTTGCCGGGACCGACCCGGCGGACGGCGTCGTCGAGCCGTACCCGCCAGTCGACGCCGACGACGTCCGCGCCCGCCTCGCCCATCAGGCCGAGGAGTTCGCCGGTGCCGACGCCGAAGTGGATGCGGGGGACGCCGTACCCGGCGACCGCGTCGAACACCTTGGCGGAGGCGGGCAGCACCGAGCGGCGGTAGTCGGCGGGGGCGAGCGCGCCGGCCCAGGAGTCGAAGAGCTGGACGGCGCTCGCGCCGGCCTCGATCTGCACCTGGAGGAAGACGCTGGTGATCTCCGCGAGCCGGTCGAGCAGGTCGGCCCAGAGCTCGGGGTCGCCGTACATCATGGCCTTGGCGTTCTCGTAGGTCCGCGAGGGGCCGCCCTCGACGAGATAGCTCGCGAGGGTGAACGGCGCGCCGGCGAACCCGATCAGCGGGGTGGCGCCCAGCTCGCGGGTGAGCAGCCCGATCGCCTCGGTGACGTAGGAGACGTCCTCCGGGGTGAGGTCGCGCAGCCGCGCCAGGTCGGCCCGGGTGCGCACCGGCCGCTCGACGACCGGTCCGACGCCGGGCTTGATGTCGAGGTCGATGCCGATGGCCTTGAGCGGGACGACGATGTCGCTGAAGTAGATCGCGGCGTCCACGCCGTGCCTGCGCACCGGCTGGAGCGTGATCTCGGTGACCAGCTCGGGCCGCATGCAGGACTCCAGCATCGGGACGCCCTCGCGCACCTTGCGGTACTCGGGGAGCGAGCGCCCGGCCTGGCGCATGAACCAGACGGGAGTGTGCGGCACGGCTTCCCGACGGCATGCCTTGAGGAAGGCGGAGTCGTAGGTGGCGGACGGCGGCTGGCCCGTGGGGCGGTCGTTGACACTCACGGGAAGAGTCTCCCACGCGCGCGGGGGCGCCTTTCGACCCCGGTGCGGGAGGAATTATCGACGTGTCGACCTTTCGCCGTCGGTGACCTCGACGGGCCGGGGTGTCTGGCCCGTACGGGGGCGCGGGTCCCCTAATCTTCCCGCATGGCTGCGGCACAGGGACGACTGTCGGACAACCGAAAGGACGGCATGGGGGAGGACGAAGGACCCGGAGACGGTACGGCACCGCCCGCGTTCAGGACCGCGGTGGAGGCGTTGCGGACGGCGCGGCCGCGGCCCCAGATCGAGATCGAGCCGACCCGCGCCCCCCAGCGCCTCGCGCCGTACGCGTACGCGCTGGAGGCGACCGTCGTGGACGGCGACGAGGATCTGGCGGACGGCCGGCTGGTGCTGCTGCACGATCCGGCCGGGCACGACGCCTGGCAGGGCTCCTTCCGGCTGGTGACGCTGGTGCGCGCGGAGCTGGAGCCGGAGATGGCCGCCGATCCGCTGCTGCCCGAGGTCTGCTGGTCGTGGCTGACCGGCGCGCTCTCGGGGCGCGGTCTGGCGTACGGGGAGCCGAGCGGCACGGTCACCCGGGCGAGTTCGCACTACTTCGGCGGGCTCTCGGAGCGCCAGGCGACCTCGCAGATCGAGATCCGGGCCTCCTGGACGCCGCGGGAGGGGTCCGGCGGGGTCCCTGACACGGCGGGGCACCTGATGTCCTGGTGCGACCTGCTGACGCAGATCGGCGGGGTGCCGCCGGCCGGTCCCGGGGACGCGTCGGTCGTCACGCTGCCCCAGCGGCGGGGACCTCAGTCGCGGTGACCGGACTATTGACCGTCTCTTTGTCGATACGGCCACTTTCAGTCAGTCATCAGCCTCGAACGAACCGATTCGCGCGCCGAACGATCGATCGCGTGTCCGAATTGTACTAATTGTTACTCACTAGATCGTGATCTTTCTCTAAAGGACTCCGGGTTCGGTGCCGAAGACGTCTGTGACCTTCAAAGCCGTCCCGCACCCCAGGAGGCCTGGTGTCCGTTCTCCTCGAGCAGCCCGCAAGCCTGGTCGCCTACCGCCCGAACAAGCCCACCGCCATGGTGGTCGTGGCCGACCCCCGCGTCCGTTCCACCGTCACCCGCCACCTGTGGGCGCTCGGTGTGCGCGACGTCATCGAGGCCTCGTCCGTCGCGGAGGCTCGTCCCCGCATCGGCAACCCCCGCGACATCTGTGTCGCCGACGTCCACCTGCCCGACGGCTCCGGCCTGACGCTCCTGTCGGAGACCCGCGCCGCCGGCTGGCCCAACGGCCTCGCACTGTCCGCCGCCGACGACATCGGCGCCGTCCGCAACGCCCTCGCCGGGGGCGTCAAGGGATACGTCGTCACCGGCACCCGCACCAACGTCGGGCTCCCCACCCGGCCCGGGGCCGCGCCCATCGGCGCCGGTCCCCGGATGCACCGCCGCCCCCCGGGTGCTCCGAGCCACCCGGGCGGCTACCGCGAGCTCTCCGGCCGTGAGGTCGAGGTGCTGCGCCTGGTCGCCGAGGGCCAGTCGAACAAGGCCATCGGCGTCTCGATGGGCCTGTCCGCGCTGACCGTCAAGAGCCACCTCGCCCGCATCGCGCGCAAGCTCGGCACGGGCGACCGCGCCGGCATGGTCGCGGTGGCGCTGCGCACCGGCATCATCCACTGACGAACCCCCGTTCACGGAGGTGAACGGCGCCCGCACCCGCTCTCTGCCTTCCCCGTCTTCCCTGCCTTCCCCGTCTTCCCCGTCTCCCCGCACTCCCTGCCCCCTCCCGCACCCCCCGTGAACCGGATGTTTCACCGAGCTGACTGGTTTGCGACCCCTTGGCGCCCGTCGACGGAACGTTACGTCGACGGGCGCTGTCCATACACAGATAGTCTTGACAGGTGACCGACGCCCAAGAGACCGCAGCAGACAGCTCACTGCGAACCGCCGGAGGCGCACCTCCGGACGGCGGATCCTCTGATTCGGGTACCCCGGATCCCGCGCCGGGCCCGGAGCCCACACCCCTGCTCGAACCCCGCGAGGGCATTCCACCGGTGGTCGCCGACGCGGACGCCCTCGCCGAGGTGATCGCCGCCTTCGCGGCCGGCACAGGACCCGTCGCCGTCGACGCCGAGCGCGCCTCCGGCTACCGCTACGGGCAGCGCGCCTACCTGGTGCAGCTGCGCCGCGCCGGTGCCGGGACGGCCCTGATCGACCCCGTCGGCTGCCCCGACCTCTCCGGACTCGGCGCCGCCCTCGACGGCGTCGAATGGGTGCTGCACGCCGCCACCCAGGACCTGCCGTGTCTGCGCGAGATAGGCATGGTGCCCACCCGTCTGTTCGACACCGAGCTGGCCGGACGGCTCGCCGGGTTCCCGCGGGTCGGTCTCGGCGCGATGGTCGAGGGCGTCCTCGGCTATGTGCTGGAGAAGGGCCACTCCGCCGTCGACTGGTCGACCCGTCCGCTGCCCGAGCCGTGGCTGCGGTACGCGGCGCTCGACGTGGAGCTGCTGGTCGACCTGCGGGACGCGCTGGAGAAGGAGCTGGACCGGCAGGGGAAGCTGGAGTGGGCCAGGCAGGAGTTCGACGCGATCGCGTCGGCGCCGCCCGCCGAGCCGCGCAAGGACCCCTGGCGCCGTACCTCCGGCATGCACAAGGTGCGGCGCAGGCGGCAGCTGGCCGTGGTGCGCGAGCTGTGGGAGACCCGGGACCGGATCGCGCAGCGGCGCGACGTGTCGCCCGGCAAGGTGCTGGGGGACGGCGCCATCGTGGAGTCCGCGCTCGCGCTGCCCGCCAACGTCCACGCGCTGGCCGCGCTGAACGGCTTCGGGCACCGGATGGGACGGCGTCAGCTGGAGCAGTGGCAGGCCGCGGTGGACCGCGCGAAGGCGCTGCCGGACAGCGCGCTGCCGCAGCCGGGGCAGCCGGTGACGGGCCCGCCGCCGCCGCGCGCCTGGGCAGACAAGGACCCGGCGGCCGCGGCCCGGCTGTCGGCCGCGCGGGCCGGGGTGTCCGCGCTGGCCGAACGGTTCAATCTGCCGCAGGAGAACCTCATCACGCCGGACACCGTGCGACGGGTGTGCTGGGAGCCGCCGCGCGGGGCGGACCCGGAGACGGTCGCGGCGGCGCTCACCGCCTACGGGGCCAGGCCCTGGCAGGTGGAGCTGGTGACGCCGGTCCTGGTGGAGGCGCTGGCGGCCCAGGCCGCCTGACGCGGCGCGCGCGGCGATCGGCCCGGCGGGTTCGGGGTGGTTCGCGCGGTTTCGGGGGTGGGAACCGGTCAGGCGGTTCCCCACGCCCCTGCCGGGGTCATCTCGTCGCTCCCCTCATGAAGCCGTTGTAGATGAAGCGCTGGAGGCAGAGGAAGACGACCAGGGTCGGGAGGATGACCAGGATCGCTCCCGCCGAGATCGTCTCCCAGTGGGCGCCGAACGGGCCGCGGAAGCGGAACAGCGACGTCGAGATCACGCCAAGGTCCTCGGACGGCATGTAGAGGAACGGGATGTAGAAGTCGTTGTAGACGGCGATCCCCTTCACGATCACCACCGTCGCCACCGCGGGCCGCAGCAGCGGGAAGATGATCGTGCGGTAGATCCTGAACGCGTTCGCCCCGTCCAGGCGGGCCGCCTCGTCGAGGGAGGTCGGGATGGACCGTACGAACTGCAGGAAGATGTAGATCGACACGATGTCCGTGCCCATGTAGAGCGCGATCGGCGCCCAGCGGGTGTCGAACATGCCGAAGCTGTTGACGATCTGGAAGGTCGCCACCTGGGTGGTCACCCCGGGGACCAGCGCGGCCAGCAGGAACAGCGCCACCACCAGCTTCTTGAGGCGGAACCGGAAGCGGTCGATCGCGTACGCCGTCATCGAGCCGATCAGGACCGTGCCGCCGATCGCGAAGACCAGGATGAAGGCCGTGTTCGCGAAGGACAGCAGCATGTGGCCGTCCCTGAACGCCGTCACGTAGTTGTGGAGGTTGAGCGGGTCGTCGGGCAGGGTCAGGGCGCCGCTGTCGTCGGCCATCTCCTTCGGGGTCTTCAGAGACGTCAGGAAGACGACGCCCAGCGGCAGCAGCACCACGACGGCCGCGCCGATCAGGGACAGGTGGACGAGGGCGCGGAGGGCCGTTCTGCGGGTCATACCAGGTCCACCCGGTCGTCGGGGACCAGGCGCCGCTGGAGCCAGGTGACCGCCAGGATGATCAGCAGCAGCACCACGGCGGCGGCGGACGCGAGGCCCGTCTTGTTGAACTGGAAGGCGAGCTTCACGGTCTGGATCACGAACGTCTCGGTGCCGGTCGCGCCGCCGGTCATGATGTACGGGATGTCGAAGGCGGAGAGCGAGCCGGAGATCGACAGGATCACCGAGAGGGTCAGCACCGGCCGGATGCCGGGGGCGATGATGTGGCGGAACTGCTGCCAGCGGTTGGCCCCGTCGAGTTCGGCCGCCTCGTACAGCTCCCCCGGGATGGACTGGATCGCGCCCAGGAACAGCACGAAGCTCAGCCCCGTGTAGCGCCACACGGAGACGCCCGCGAGGGAGACGTTCGCGGAGACCGGGGTGCCGAGCCAGGCGTGGTCGGGGTGCCGGCCGAAGAGCGCGAGGACCGAGTCGAGGGTGCCGCCGTCCTGGAAGAAGTAGAGGAAGACGAACCCGATCGCCACGCCGTTGATCAGGTACGGGAAGAACAGCAGGCCCTTGAAGAAGGTGCGGAAGCGGACGTCGAAGCTCAGGACCGTCGCGAAGTACAGGCCGACGGCGATCTGCACCACGGACGCGGCCAGGTAGTAGCCGCTGACGAAGAACACCTCGAACAGCTCGGGCCGGGTGAGGAGTTCGGTGTAGTTGCCGGTGCCCGTCCAGCGCAGCTCGGGGCTGACCCCGTCCCAGTCGGTGAAGCTGTACGCGACCATGTTGACGATCGGCGCGTAGGTGAAGACGGCCAGCAGCGCGAGCGGGACGAGGAGGAAGAGCCAGGGGGTGACGCCCCGCCACAGGCGGGCCCGGCGCGGGGCGGGGGCGGCCCGCGCGGGTTCGGCGGCGAGGCGCGCGGGCGCCTCGCCGGTCGCGGTGTCCGTCATCGGGACTCCACCGTGCGGCGCGCGTCGGCCCACCGCTCGCCGAGGCCGCCGAGGAAGCCGTCCAGGTCGCCCTTGCGGGCGCCGCGGGCGAGGTCGACCAGGTCCTGGCGGTAGTCGGGCTTGTAGATGCCGATCTCGGACTGGTCGTCGATCTCCTTGACGGCGGCGCCCTCGGTGTCGTCCAGTTCGATGAAGGTGACGCCCTGGTCCTCGTAGGGCTTCAGGACGGTGGGCAGGGGCGCGTCCTTGAGCGGGGAGACGGCGAGGTTGTCGGCGGCGTAGCCGGATCTGTCGGTGAACCAGTCGAGCCAGGCGCGGGCTGCCGCCTTGTGCGGGGAGTGGACGTTGACGGCCTGGTTGTAGTCGGGTCCGACGACCGCGCAGAACTTCCCGTCGACCTGGGCGGGGAACGGCATGAAGCCGATGTCGGCGGGGTCGGTGCCGGCCTGCCGCGCGGCGTCCTGGAACTGGATGACGGCCCAGGTGCCGAGCCACTGGGTGGCGATCTCGCCCTTGGCGAGGCGGGGCTTGGACGCCTCCCAGTTGGTGGTCGTCGGGTCCTTCTCGGCGAGGCCCTGGTGGACGATGTCGTAGAGCAGGGTGTCGCCGACGCGCAGGTCGGCGCCGCTCGCCCAGGGGTCGCCCGTGGCGAGCTTCGTGGTGGCGCCGGTGTCGCAGCCGACCGAGCCGTCGACGTAGGTCCAGGAGGTCAGCGGCCACTGGGCGGCGAAGTTGGTGTAGTAGGGCACCGCGTCGGTCTTCGCCTTGATCGCCTTCAGGTCGGCGAGGAACTCGGCCGGGGTGGTGGGCCACCGGGTGACGCCCGCCCGGCGCCAGACCTTCTTGTTGTAGACGAAGCCCGGTGTGACGCCGATCGGGCTCTGGCCGTAGACCTTCCCGCCGACGTCGGTGAAGCCGGTGAAGCGGTGGGTCCTGGCGCGCTCGGCGGTGCTGCCGAGGGAGGCGAAGAACTTCGGGTAGTCGTTCTTCTTGATGACGGCCGGGATCAGCAGGACGTCACCGTAGTTCTCGGTGTTCATCCGGATCTTGACCTCGGCCTCGTAGTCGGTGAGGGCCTCGAACTCGACCTCGACCTTCGGGTACGTCCGGTTGAAGGCCGCCGCGTACTTCTTCATCGTGCCGTCCTGCACGAGGTCGGTGCGCTGGGTGAGGACCTTGATGGTGCCGCTCACCGCGGCCGGGTCGGTGGGCGCGTCGGCGCGGGCGCCCTTGGCCGAGCCTCCGGTGCCGGTGCACCCCGAGGCCAGCAGGGCGGCTCCCAGGGCGAGGGCGAGGACTGTACGGCGGTGCATGTGCATCAGCTCCGTTCAGGGGACGGACGAGCACGAGCGGGTTGGCTGATTCGGCACTCTGACAGCGCTTTCTGAACCGGTAAAGTCCCTATTTCGCCAAGGCTGAACAAGAACTGACCGGTGCTGGACTTGAACGGTTTAGGAGTGCGGATGCTGGAGGCGACACCGCTCACCGAGGGCTGGGTACTGCTGCACGAGGGAGCCGCCCTGCCGGCCGTGGTGCCGGGCTGCGTGCACACCGACCTGCTGGCCGCGGGGGTGATCCCCGACCCCTTCATCGGACGGAACGAGACCGAGGTCGCGTGGGTGGGGCGGCGCGAGTGGAGCTACCGGACACGGCTGAGCGCGGACTCCGGGGCCGAGCAGACCGACCTCGTCTTCGAGGGCCTGGACACGGTGGCGGAGATCCTGCTCGACGGCAGGCCGCTGGGCGCCACCCGGAACATGCACCGCTCCTACCGGTTCGACGTGACGGGGCTCTCCGGCCTGCTGTCCGTGCGGTTCGCCTCCGCGTACACCGAGGCCGAGGCGGTCCGCGACCGGCTCGGCGAACGCCCCGCCGCCTACGCCGAGCCCTACCCGTACCTGCGCAAGATGGCCTGCTCGTTCGGCTGGGACTGGGGGCCGACGCTGGTGACGGCCGGAATCTGGCGTCCGGCGCGCCTCGAGCACTGGTCGACGGCCAGGATCGCCCGGGTGCGCCCCTTGGTGACCGTCGAGGACGGCGCCGGGGTCGTCGAGTTGCGGATCGACGTCGAACGGACCCGTATCGAGGCGCCGTTGGCCGTCGAGGCGACGGTCGGCGGGGTGCGGGCGCGCGCCGGGATCGACGGCTCCACCGGCACCGTCCGCCTCGAACTGCCCGACGCCCGGCTGTGGTGGCCGCGCGGCTACGGCGAACAGCCGCTGTACGACGTCGAGTTGACGCTGCTGCACGGGGACGAGGCGCTGGATCGATGGCGGCGCCGGATCGGCTTCCGCAGCGTCGTCCTCGACACCTCGGCCGACGCCCGCGGCACCGGCTTCACCCTCGTGGTCAACGGGGAGCGGCTGTTCGCGCGGGGCGTCAACTGGATCCCGGACGACGTGTTCCCGTCCCGCGTCGACCGCGACCGCTACCGGACCAGGCTGCGGCAGGCGGCCGACGCCGGCGTCGACCTGGTGCGGGTCTGGGGCGGCGGGATCTACGAGAGCGAGGACTTCTACGACGCCTGCGACGAGTTCGGGCTGCTGGTCTGGCAGGACTTCCCGTTCGCGTGCGCCGCCTACCCGGAGGAGCAGCCGCTGCGCGCGGAGGTGGAGGCCGAGGCGCGGGAGAACGTGGTGCGGCTGATGCCGCACCCCTCGCTGGTGCTGTGGAACGGCAACAACGAGAACCTGTGGGGGTTCAGGGACTGGGGCTGGGAACCGAGGCTCGCCGGGGAGTCCTGGGGCGAGGGGTACTACCTGGGGCTGCTGCCGCGCGTGGTGGCCGAGTCGGACCCGACCAGGCCCTACACGGCGGGCAGTCCGTGGTCCGGTTCCTGGGAGCGGCACCCGAACGACCCCGACCACGGCACCCACCACTCCTGGGAGGTGTGGAACCGCGTCGACTACGCCGACTACCTGCTCGAAGTGCCGCGTTTCGTCGCGGAGTTCGGCTGGCAGGCGCCGCCCGCCCACGCGACGCTGCGGCGGGCGCTGCCCGGTGAGGAACTCGACGCCGACTCCCCCGGCATGCTGCACCACCAGAAGGCCGACGACGGCAACGGCAAGCTGGCCCGCGGACTCGCCCGCCATTTCGCCCTGCCCGAAGGGGACTTCGACCGCTGGCACTACCTCACCCAGGTCAACCAGGCCCGTGCCGTGGCCGCCGGGATCGAGCACTGGCGCGCGCACTGGCCGGCCTGCGCGGGCACGGTGCTCTGGCAGCTCAACGACTGCTGGCCGGTGACCTCCTGGGCGGCGATCGACAGTGACGGCCGGGAGAAGCCGCTCTACCACGAGCTGCGGCGGCTCTACGCCGACCGGCTGCTGACGCTCGGGCTGCGGCCCAGGGGCTTGGTGCTCGCGCTGGTCAACCAGGCGGCGGGGATGTGGAGCGGGGTGGCGCGGCTGCGGCGGATGTCGGTCGACGGCACGCTCCTCGGGGAGCGGGAGGTGGCGTTCCGGGCGGCGGGGCGCGGGGTCGCCGAGGTGTCCGTGCCGACGGAGCTGACGCCCGAGGGGGCGAAGGAGTTCCTGGTGGCCGACGCGGACGGGCTGCGGGCCCTGCGCTTCGCGGCACCCGACCGTGAGATCCCGTATCCGCGCCCGGAGTTCGACGTGACGGTGGCGCCCGGCCTGGTGACCGTGGTGGCCCGCACCCTCGTCAGGGACCTGCTGCTCCAGGCCGACAGGCTCGACCCGGCGGCGCGGGCCGATCGCGGTCTGGTGACGCTGCTGCCGGGTGAGGGGGTCACGATCGGCGTGCGGGGCTGGGAGGATCCTGATCCCGACGCCGCCCGCGCGGCCCTGTACTGCGTGGAGAACGGCCGATGACGACCGCCCGCGTCACCATCAAGGAGGTCGCCGCGCGCGCCGGGGTGTCCAAGGGCGCGGTGTCGCTCGCCTTCAACCACAAGCCGGGGCTCTCCGAGGCGACCAGGGAGCGGATCTTCCAGGCGGCGCGGGAGCTGGGCTGGGCGCCCAATCCGACGGCGCGGACACTGGCCGGGTCGCGGGTGGACGTGGTGGGGCTCGCGATCTGCCGGCCGGCCAGGCTGCTCGGGCTCGAACCGTTCTACATGGAGTTCGTGTCCGGGGTGGAGAGCGTGCTGACCGAGCACTCCTGCTCGCTGCTGCTGCGGCTGGTGCGGAACGTGGAGGAGGAGGCCGGGCTTCTGGAGACCTGGTGGCGGTCGCGGCAGATCGGCGGCTCCATCCTGGTGGACTTCCGGGCCGACGATCCCAGGGTGGCCGTCGCCGAGCGGCTCGGGCTGCCCGCGGTCGCGGTCGGGCATCCGTCGCTGACCGGGCGCCTGACCAGCGTGTGGACGGACGACGCCACCGCCGTCCGGGAGGCCGTGCGGTATCTCGGGGCGCTCGGGCACCGCAGGATCGCCCGGGTGGGCGGGGCGGCGGCGCTCGGGCACACGGCGATCAGGACGGCCGCGTTCGACGAGGCGGCCGGGGCGCTTGAGCTGGCCGGGGCCTGGCAGGTCACCACGGACTACTCGGGCGAGGCGGGGGCGCGGGCCACCCGGTCGCTGCTGGCGGCCGGGCCCGCCGACCGGCCGACGGCCATCGTGTACGACAACGACATCATGGCGGTGGCGGGGCTCTCGGTGGCCGCCGAGATGGGGCTCTCGGTGCCGGCCGACGTCTCGCTGCTCGCCTGGGACGACTCCCAGCTGTGCCGGCTCACCCATCCGACGCTCTCGGCCATGAGCCACGATGTGCACGGGTTCGGCGCCGAGGTGGCGCGGACCCTGTTCTCGCTGGTCCCGGGGGGTGCCGCCGGGTCGCGCCGGATGGACACGCCGGTGCTGACACCCCGGGGTTCGACCGCGCCGCCCGGCGGCTGAGGGGGCCGGACGCGCTGTGACGTTCACCGCTTGGGGCGTCCGGGGTGTGCAGCTACGTTACCGATAAGTAGCATGGGACTGAGCGCATGCTCAGCGCGCGCTCAGCAGCAGTGCCACCCCGCACCCTGGAGGAGAGCCATCGTGCCTCGTACCGTCAAGGACGTCGTTTTCGTCGACGGCGTCCGCACCCCGTTCGGCAAGGCGGGCCCGAAGGGCATCTACCACGAGACCCGCGCCGACGACCTCGTCGTGAAGGCGATCCGGGAGCTGCTGCGCCGCAACCCCGGCCTCGACCCGAAGAAGGTCGACGAGGTCGCCATCGCCGCCACCACCCAGATCGGCGACCAGGGACTCACCCTCGGCCGCACCGCGGGCATCCTCGCCGGTCTCCCCGAGTCGGTGCCCGGCTACTCCATCGACCGGATGTGCGCCGGCGCGCTCACCGCCGTCACCACCACCGCGGGCTCGATCGCCTTCGGCGCCTACGACGCCGTCATCGCGGGCGGCGTGGAGCACATGGGCCGCCACCCGATGGGCGAGGGCGTGGACCCCAACCCGCGGTTCGTCTCCGAGAAGCTGGTCGACGAGTCCGCCCTCTTCATGGGCATGACCGCGGAGAACCTGCACGACCGCTACCCCTCCATCACCAAGGAGCGCGCCGACGCGTACGCGGTCCGCTCGCAGGAGAAGGCCGCCAAGGCGTACGCCAACGGCAAGATCCAGCAGGACCTGGTGCCGATCTCGGTGCGCAACACCAACCCGGAGGCCGGGGAGACGGGCTGGGGCCTGGTCACCGCCGACGAGCCGATGCGGCCGGGCACCACGATGGAGAACCTGGCCGGTCTGAAGACGCCGTTCCGGGTGCACGGCCGGGTCACCGCGGGCAACGCGGCCGGTCTCAACGACGGCGCCACCGCCTCCGTCATCGCGAGCGAGGACTTCGCCCGCGAGAACGGGCTGCCGGTCAGGATGCGCCTGGTCTCCTACGCCTTCGCGGGCGTCGAGCCCGAGGTGATGGGCTACGGCCCGATCCCGGCGACGGAGAAGGCGCTCGCCAAGGCGGGCCTGTCCATCTCCGACATCGGCCTGTTCGAGATCAACGAGGCGTTCGCCGTGCAGGTGCTTGCCTTCCTCGAGCACTACGGCATCGCCGACGACGACGCCCGCGTCAACCAGTACGGCGGCGCCATCGCCTACGGCCACCCGCTCGCCTCCTCGGGCGTGCGCCTGATGACGCAGCTGGCCCGGCAGTTCGAGGAGCAGCCGCAGGTCCGCTACGGCGTGACCACCATGTGCGTCGGCTTCGGCATGGGCGCGACGGTCATCTGGGAGAACCCGAACCACAAGGACGCCGGAGGCAGCAAGTGAGCACCACCGCTGAGCTTTTGAAGGGCGCGGCCGAGCTGTTCCCCGACGAGGTCGTGACGTCCGCGCACGTCCGCCACCTCGAACTGCCTTCCGGCGCCGGGCGGTTCGCGCTGATCACGCTGGACAACGGCTTCGACCACACCAAACCGACCACCTTCGGACCCGCCTCGCTCGCCCGTCTCGACGCGGCGATCGACCAGGTCGAGAAGGAGGCCGCGGCCGGCGAGATCGTCGGCGTCGGTGTCACCGGCAAGCCGTTCGTCTTCGCGGTCGGCGCCGACCTCAAGGGCGTCGAACTGCTCAAGGAGCACCAGGACGCGCTCGCCATCGGCAAGGGCGGCCACGAGGTCTTCAAGCGCCTCGCCGGCCTCGCCGTCCCCACCTTCGCCTACTACAACGGCGCCGCCATGGGCGGCGGGGTCGAGGTCGGCCTGCACTGCGCGTACCGCACGGTGTCCAAGGCGCTGCCCGCGTTCTCGCTGCCCGAGGTGTTCCTCGGCCTGGTGCCCGGCTGGGGCGGCTGCACGCTGCTGCCGAACCTGATCGGCGCCGAGAACGCCGTCTCGGTGATCATCGAGAACAGCCTCAACCAGAACCGGCAGCTCAAGGGCGCGCAGGTGCACGAACTCGGCATCGCCGACGCGCTGTTCGAGGGCGCCGACTTCCTGGAGCAGTCGCTGCTGTGGACGGCGGCCGTCCTCAAGGGCGAGATCGTCGTCGAACGGCCCGCCGTCGACCGCGGTGACGCCTGGGACCAGGCCGTCGCCAAGGGCCGCGCGCTCGCCGACTCCAAGGTGCACGGCGCCGCCCCGGCCGCCTACCGCGCCCTCGACATCATCGCCGCCGCCAAGAACGACGACCTCCAGCAGGGCTACGACGCCGAGGACCGCGCGCTCGCCGACCTGATCATGGGCGGTGAACTGCGGTCCGGCATCTACGCGTTCAACCTGGTGCAGAAGCGCGGCAAGCGCCCGGCGGGCGCCCCCGACAAGAGCCTGGCCCGCCCGGTCACCAAGGTCGGCGTGGTCGGCGCCGGTCTGATGGCCTCGCAGCTCGCCCTGCTGTTCCTGCGCCGCCTGGAGGTGCCGGTCGTGCTGACCGACATCGACCAGGAGCGCGTCGACAAGGGCGTGGGCTACGTCCACGCGGAGATCGACAAGCTGCTCGGCAAGGGCCGGATCAACCAGGACAAGGCCAACCGGCTCAAGGCGCTGGTGACCGGCGTCCTGGACAAGGCCGAGGGGTTCTCGGACGCCGACTTCGTCATCGAGGCGGTCTTCGAGGAGATCGGCGTCAAGCAGCAGGTGTTCGCGGAGGTCGAGGCGGTCGCCCCGGCGCACGCGATCCTCGCCACCAACACCTCCTCGCTGTCGGTGTCGGAGATGGCGTCGAAGCTGAAGCACCCCGAGCGGGTCGTCGGCTTCCACTTCTTCAACCCGGTCGCGGTCCTCCCGCTCCTGGAGATCGTGCGCGGCGAGCAGACCGACGACGCGTCGCTCGCGACCGCGTTCGCCGTGGCCAAGAAACTGAAGAAGACGGCGGTCCTGGTGAAGGACGCCCCGGCCTTCGTCGTCAACCGCATCCTGACCCGCTTCATGGGCGAGATCCAGAACGTCATCGACGAGGGCACCCCGGTCGCGGTGGCGGAGAAGGCCGTCGAGCCGCTCGGGCTGCCGATGTCGCCGCTGGTGCTGCTCGAACTGGTCGGCCCCGCGATCGGCCTGCACGTCTCGGAGACCCTCAACCGGGCCTTCCCCGACCGCTTCACGGTCTCCCCGAACCTCGCGGCGGTCGTCAAGGCGGGCAAGCGCGGCTTCTACGTCTACTCCGCCGAGAACGGCTTCAAGCCCGAACTCGACCCGGAGGTCGCCGCGTTGCTGAAGCAGGGCGACACGGTGCTGACCGAGGAGCAGGTCCGCGCGCGGGTCCTCGACGCGGTGGCGCAGGAGATCGGCCTGATGCTCGACGAGGGTGTCGTCGCCGAGGCGCAGGACATCGACCTCTGCCTGATCACCGGCGCGGGCTGGCCCTTCCACCTGGGCGGCATCACGCCGTACCTGGACCGCGAGGGCGTCTCGCAGCGGGTGAACGGCAAGCCGTTCCTCGCGCCGGGGACGGCGTCCGTACCGGTGTGACCGACGGGACGTGAAGGGGGCCTCCGCACCGGGCGGAGGCCCCCTCTGTCTTCTGTCTGGTGTCCGCAGGTCAGCGGCGGGCCTCGGGGTGCCGGTGGCACCAGCCCGCCCACGCCGAGGCGACCATCGCGCGGGTGTCGTGGCGGGCCGTCCAGCCCAGCTCCGCGCGGGCCAGGTCGACGGCGGCGACGACCCGCGCCGGGTCGCCCGCCCGGCGCGCCACGGTCTCGGGCGCGGCGGCGGCGCCGTAGCCGGTCACCTCACCGATCAGCGCGATCATCTCGCGCACCGAAACGCCCTCCCCGCGGCCGATGTTGACCGTCAGATCGGTGCCTGGCGCGCGTCCCGCGAGCGCGCGCGCCGCCGCGAGGTGCGCGGCGGCGATGTCCTCGACGTGGATGAAGTCCCGTACGCAGGAGCCGTCGGGGGTGTCGTAGTCGTCGCCGAAGACGACCGGCGCGGCGCCCCTGGTCAGCTGCTCGAAGACCATCGGGACGAGGTTGGCGGCGCCCGGGTCGGCGAGGAGCGGGTCGGCCGCGCCCGCGACGTTGAAGTAGCGCAGGCAGGCCGTGGTCAGACCGTGCGCGACACCGGTGGCGCGCACCAGCCACTCCCCCGCGAGCTTGGTCTCGCCGTACGGGTTGACCGGGGCGCAGGGGGTGTCCTCGGTCACCAGCTCCACGTCCGGGGTGCCGTAGACGGCGGCCGACGAGGAGAAGAGGAAGGCGCGCACGCCGGTCGCGACGGCGGCCTCCAGCAGCGTCTGGAGGCCCTCCACGTTCTCCCGGTAGTAGTGGAGGGGCCGTTCCACGGACTCGCCGACCCGCTTCTTCGCCGCGAGGTGCACCACTCCGGTGACCTCCAGGTCGGTGAGCGTGCCGCGCAGCAGGGGTCCGTCCAGGACGGATCCCTTGACGAACGGGACACCGTCCGGGAGGTGCGAGGGGTCGCCCGCGGAGAGGTCGTCGTACACGGCGACCCGCTCGCCCGCCGCGAGCATCGCCCGGACGACATGCGCACCGATGTAACCCGCACCGCCTGTGATCAGCCACGTCATGCCGTGCATCCTATTTCGTCGGCCGCCCGGCACCAATGGATCACCCCGGCGGCCGGGGCCGCACGCCGGGTCAGACCTCCCGCCACGCCTCCAGCGCGAGCCCCGGTTCGTCCTTGCGCCTGGCCAGCCGCAGGGTGCCGTCCGACGGCGCGTACGTCGCCGCCACCACCCGCTCCCGTGCGTCGAGCGCGAGCGACACCACGGCGTCCGAGGGCAGCCGCGGCCCCGACTCGGTCCACCAGGCACCCGCCGACTCGTGCTCGGTCGGGTACGCGGCGAACGCGACCCGGCCGCTCGCCGAGCGCTGGGCGAGGACCGTGCAGTCGTGGCCGTCGAGGAGGCAGCGCACGGCCGTGACCGGGCCTGGGCCCGCCGAGGGCAGCACGGTGACCGGCTTGCCGCCCGGACGCCAGGCGCACAGGTCGCCCGCCTCGTCGGTGTAGAAGAGGGTCGTGGCGTCGGCCGAGGTGGCGAGGGCGTACAGGGTGCCGGCCCGTGCCTGCGCCTCCACCGCCTCCTCGACGACCGGGACGGCGCCCGCCTCCTCCTGCCGCCAGTGCAGGATGCCGCCCGGCACGGCCGCGAACAGCTCCACGAGTCCCGACTCCCCTGTCACGGCGGTCAGTTCGTCCCGGACGTCCCGGCCGCCCAGGTCGCGCCAGGGGTCCCAGCCGCCCTTCTCCTTCTGCGCGACCATGCCGACCCCGCCGCCCTGGCCGCGGACGAAGACATGGGCGCGGCCCCGCGCGTCCACCGCGACCGCGGGCGGTCCCGTGCGGGCGCCCTTCTTGTCGGGGTGGCCGATCGGGACCCAGTCGAGGGCCGCCAGCCGGGGCCTGAAGTGGGTGGAGTGCACCAGGCCGTTCTCGCCCGGCACGGTGGGCCGCCAGCTGACCAGATGGGTGTAGCGGTCGTCGCCCTGGCCCAGCGCGGGCGGCGGCAGCAGGATCTGGTCGCCGCCCACTTTCCTGGCGGGCGTCCAGGCGCCGCCGGGCGCGTACTCGGCCCGGACGTGGACCGCGTCCCGCGCCGTCAGATAGACACCGAGCCGCCCGTCGCGGCCCCGGATGAGCCAGTCGCCGTTCACCGGACAACTCTAAGCGGAGCGGGTCCGGCGCGGTCGGGCGGGGAGCGGGGACCGGCCGCGCGGGGCAGGCTGGGGGTGAGCCGTCACCGTACGAGAGGGAAGCCGACGCCATGACCGACAAGCTCACCGTGGGTGTTCTGGGCACGGGCATCATGGGGGCCGCGATGGCCCGCAACCTGGCCGGCGCGGGCCACTCCGTCCGCGCCTGGAACCGCACCCGCGCCAAGGCCGAGCCGCTCGCCGCCGACGGCATCCGCGTCACCGACAGCGCCGCCGAGGCCGTCGAGGGCGCGGACACCGTCCTGACCATGCTGTACGACGGGCCCGCCACCCTGGAGGTGATGCGCGAGGCGGCTCCCGGGCTGCGGCGGGGCGCGGCCTGGGCGCAGTCGACGACGGCGGGTGTCGAAGGCGTCGCCGAGCTGGCCGCCTTCGCCGCCGACCACGACCTGGTCTTCTACGACGCGCCCGTGCTCGGCACCCGGGAGCCCGCGGAGGCCGGCCGGCTGACCGTGCTGGCGGCCGGGCCGGTGTCCGGGCGCGCGGCGGTGACGCCGGTGTTCGAGGCGGTCGGCGCGCGCACGGTGTGGACCGGGGAGGACGGCGCCGCCGGGACCGCGACCAAGCTGAAGCTGGTCGCCAACGGGTGGGTGCTCGCCGCGACCGCCGCCGCGGGCGAGGTCCTCGCCCTGTCCCGGGCGCTCGACGTCGACCCGGCGCGCTTCTTCGACGTCATCGAGGGGGGTCCGCTGGACATGGGGTACCTGCGCGCCAAGACGGCGCTGGTCCTCGAGGACCGGCTGACGCCGGCGCAGTTCGCGGTGGGGACGGCGGCGAAGGACGCGCGGCTGATCGTCGCGGCGGGCCGGGCGGCCGGGGTCCGCCTGGACGTGGCGGAGGCGAGCGCGGCCCGCCTGGAACGGGCCGCCGCGCAGGGCCACGGGGAGGAGGACATGGTGGCGGCCTACTACGCGAGCTTCGAGGGGCCGGGGGCGGGCTGACGGGTGGGCGGGGAGGGAGCCCTTGGCGGGTTGACCGGCGGGTGGGGTGAGCCCGGGGCGCCGGCGCCCGATACGGATGCTCCGCCGGCCTCGTCGTGCGGTGTCCGGGTCGGGGCGTTCGGTGACGCGTGCGAACCTGGGGGGATGGACCTGGACGACAGCGCCCCCCTGCTGGTGATCGTGGACGCGGCCAACGTCGTCGGCTCGGTGCCCGACGGCTGGTGGCGGGACCGGCGCGGGGCCGCCGAGCGGCTGCGGGACCGGCTGGCGGCGGACGGGGTGCCGGGGCGGGCCGGGCCTGTGGAGATCGTGCTCGTTGTCGAGGGCGCCGCCCGGGGCGTGGAGGCGGTGCCCGGCGTGCGGGTGGAGTCGGCGCCCGGCAGCGGGGACGACCACATGGTCGGCCTGGTCGCCGGGGCGCCGGGACGCGCGGTGCTGGTGGTCACCGCCGACCGGGAGCTGCGGCGCCGGGTGACGGAGCTGGGCGCGGACGTGGCGGGACCCCGCACCGTCCGGCCCGCCTGACCTGACCTGACCTGACTTGACCTGACCGCCGGCGGGCCGGTGCCGGCCTGCCGTCACGAGACCGACCGTCGGCGGGCCGGTGCCTCCGCCGCCGTCACGGGACACGGCCCTGCCCGACCGCACCGCCGTCGGTCCGTGCCGTCACGGGACGCGGGTGTAGAGCACCGCCCCGTCGACCTTGCCCGACTCCTCGTATCCGTTCGCCAGCAGTCGGCGCAGGGTCGGGGTGTGGGCGGGGCCGTAGGGCCGGCCGCGGGAGTCGTCCACGATCAGGGTGGGCGGGCGCTGTGCCGTCTCCTGCCGGAAGACCGTCCAGGCGCCCCGGACCGCGAACTCCTCCCCCACCTGCGGGCCGTCGCGTCCTCCGCTGAAGTTGGTGAGGAGTCCGGCGGTGAGGTAGCGGCTGGCGGGGGCGCGGCCCGACAGCCAGTAGGTCTCCGGGTGCATCCCCCAGACCAGGACGCGGTCACCCGGGCGGGTCCGGTCGGCGACGGTGTGCGCGAGGCGCTGGACGTGGGTGAGTTCGGTGCGCGGCGCGAGGAAGCCCCAGGCCAGGAACAGCGCACAGGAGCAGCAGGCGGTGAGGACGGCGGCCGACAGCCGTTCCCTGGGCAGGATCTGGAGGGCCGCGGTCGCCAACAGTGCCAGTGGAGGCACCAGTTGGAGGTAGTAGTGGCCGAAGAAGTGGAAGCCGACGAGTACCGCGCCGGCCGAGGAGGCGAGCCAGAGCCACAGGTCGGTCGCGCCGGTGCGGGCGGTCCGCAGCGCCCGCAGCACCGGTGGCAGCAGCCCGGCGCATCCCACCGCGAGGATCGCCGTGTTGCTCAATCCCCGTGCCAGGACGTGCAGTTCGGAGCCGGTGAAGGTGGCGTAGGCGCCCGACCCGGTGACCGTCCAGAACAGGAACCGGGCGGGGTCGGTGACCGCGGCGGCCGCGAGGACGGGCAGCGCGAGACCGGCCAGCAGCCGCAGCGGCCTGCCCCGGTGCGCGGCGCACAGCCACAGCACCGGCAGCAGCACCGCGCCGCCGGTCTGCTTGGTGAGGAACGCGCAGGCGACGGCGGCGCCCGCGGCTCCGAAGCAGCGGCGGTCGGCGCACCACATGGCGGCGGCCGTGCACGGCAGCATGAACACCTCGAACCCGGCGGCCTGCGCGTCCTCGGGGTTGAGTCCGACGGACGCCAGCAGGTACAGGGTGCCCGCGGCGCGGCCCGCGGTGTCGCCCCAGCGGCGGCGGGCGAGGGAGGCGAGCAGGGCGGCGGTGAGGAGGTGGGCGAGGACGGCCAGGATCCGCACGGAGGTCAGCGAGCCGGAGCCGCAGAGGGCGAAGGCGCCCTCGTACAGCCAGGGCACCAGCGGCGGTTTGCGGTCGACGACCGTCTCGTAGAGGGTGCCGCCGTGCGCCAGTATCCGGGCCTGGACGGCGAGATAGCCCTCGTCGGGGTTCCACAGCGGGCGGGTGAAGGAGGGGATGCGGGTGACGCAGGCCAGCGTCGCCAGCAGGGGCAGCAGTCGTCTCCAGTAGCCGTGCGCGACGGCTGCGGAGCGTGCCGGGGCGAGCTGCGCGACGAGCATGGGGTGCACGCTATCCGGCCCCGCACTCCACACCGGAGCGGGACATACGGGGCCGGGGTGGCGGATGCCGCGGTTACGGACGGTCGTCGACCCTCTGTTCGGGTGCGCCGGGGGCGAGGCGGCTGTGGGTGCGGCCGTAGAGGAAGTAGACGACGAAGCCGATGACCATCCAGACGGCGAACCGCAGCCAGGTCTCGGCGGGCAGGTTCAGCATCAGCCAGAGCGAGGCGCACACCGACACGATCGGCAGGATCGGCACCAGCGGGGTGCGGAAGGAGCGGGGCAGGTCGGGGCGGGTGTTGCGGAGGATGACCACGCCGACGGCGACCACCACGAACGCGAAGAGGGTGCCGATGTTGACCAGTTCGGCCAGTTCGCTGAGGCTGGTGAAGCCGGCCACGATCGCGATGATCACGCCGAGCAGGATGGTCGGCCGGTAGGGGGTCTTGAAGCGCGGGTGGACGCGGGAGAAGAACCTCGGCAGCAGTCCGTCGCGGCTCATCGCGAAGAAGACCCGGGTCTGGCCGAGCAGCAGGATCATGCAGACGGTGGTGAGGCCGATGGCGGCGCCGAAGCTGATCACGCCCGCGTACCAGGGGTGTCCGACGGCCTTGAAGGCGTCGGCGAGCGGGGCGTCCACGGAGAGCCGGGTGTACTTCTGCATGCCGGTGACGACGATCGACACGGCGACGTACAGCGTGGTGCAGATGACGAGGGAGCCGAGGATGCCGCGGGGCATGTCGCGCTGCGGGTTGCGGGTCTCCTCGGCGGCGGTGGCGACGACGTCGAAGCCGATGAAGGCGAAGAAGACGACGGAGGCGGCGGTGAAGATGCCGAGGATGCCGAAGTTGGAGGGCGCCCAGCCGAACATCAGCTGGATGAGCGGCGCCTTGAGGGTGCCGCCCGCCGTGACCGGTTCGGTCTTCGGGATGAACGGCTTGTAGTTGTCGCCCTTGACGAAGAACGCGCCCGCGACGATCACGAGGAGCACGACGGCCACCTTGACGGCGACGACGACGGAGGTGACCCGCGCCGAGAGCTTCATGCCGAGGACGAGGATGCCGGTGAGGACGAGGATCAGCACGGCGGCGAGCACGTCGAAGCCGAAGCCCTGGGCGCCCTCGCGGCTGCTGAGGTACTCCGGCAGGTGCCAGCCCGCGTTCTCCAGGAGCGAGGCGACGTAGCCGGACCAGCCGACGGCGACCACCGCGGTGCCGAGGGCGAACTCCAGGACCAGGTCCCAGCCGATGATCCAGGCGGGCAGCTCACCGAGGGACGCGTAGGAGAAGGTGTACGCCGATCCGGCCACCGGGACGGTGGAGGCGAACTCGGCGTAGCAGAGCGCGGCGAGCGCGCAGACCACGCCGGCCACCACGAAGGACAGCGCGACGGCCGGTCCCGCGTTGCTCTTGGCGACCGTGCCGGTGAGGACGAAGATGCCGGTGCCGATGATGACGCCGACGCCGAAGACGGTCAGGTCCAGCGCGGACAGGCTCTTCTTGAGGGCGTGCTCAGGCTCCTCGGTGTCGCTGATGGACTGTTCGACCTTCTTCGTCCTGAAGAGGCTGCTGGTCACGGGACCTCCCATGCGTGTCGTCCTCGGCATGATCGAGAGGGGGCCCAGTACGTATGCCTCGGCACGGCCGTTCTCACACGGACGGACCGGTCCCACCACCCGTCGAGGTGGCGGAACCGGCCCGTCCGGAAGATGCCGCGGGATCAGTCGCGCGCGGGCTGAACCGCGTCGACGCCCTCGGTGGTGCCGTAGCGGCCGTCCATCTTGGACACGAGTCCGGTGACCTGGCGGGCGATGTCCGGGGCGGTCAGGCCGATCTCGGTGAGGACCTCGGCGCGCGAGGCGTGGTCGAGGAAGCGCGGCGGGATGCCGAAGTCGCGCAGCGGCACGTCGACGCCCGCGTCCCGCAGGGCCTGGGCGATCGTCGAGCCGACGCCGCCGACCCGGCTGTTGTCCTCGACGGTGACGACGACGCGGTGCCGCTCGGCGAGCGGGGCCATGGCCTCGTCGACGGGCTTGACCCAGCGCGGGTCGACGACGGTGGTGGTGATGCCCTGCCGGTCGAGGAGCGCGGCGATCTCCAGGCACATCGGGGCGAGGGCGCCCACCGAGACGAGGAGCACGTCCGGGGTGTCGGTGCCGGGTTCGCGCAGCACGTCCATGCCGCCGACGCGGCCCACGGCGGCGACGGCGGGGCCGACGGCGCCCTTGGAGAAGCGGACCACGGTCGGCGCGTCCTCGACCTCGACGGCCTCGCGGAGCTGGGCGCGGACCTGGTCGGCGTCGCGCGGGGCGGAGAGCCGCAGCCCTGGCACGACCTGGAGGATCGACATGTCCCACATGCCGTTGTGGGAGGCGCCGTCGGTGCCGGTGACGCCGGCCCGGTCCAGGACGAAGGTGACGCCGCAGCGGTGCAGGGCGACGTCCATCAGGACCTGGTCGAAGGCCCGGTTGAGGAAGGTGGCGTAGACGGCGAAGACCGGGTGGACGCCGCCGGTGGCGAGGCCGGCCGCGGAGACCGCGCCGTGCTGCTCGGCGATGCCGACGTCGTAGATCCGGTCGGGGTAGGCGTCCGCGAACTTCTTCAGGCCGACCGGCTGGAGCATCGCGGCGGTGATCGCGACGATGTCCTCGCGCTCCTTGCCGAGCGCGACCATCTCGTCGCCGAAGACGGAGGTCCAGTCGGCGCCGGACGCCTTGACCGGCAGGCCGGTGTCGGGGTGGATGGGTCCGATGCCGTGGAAGCGGTCGGCCTCGTCCTGGAGGGCGGGCTGGTAGCCGCGGCCCTTCTCGGTGAGGACGTGCACGATCACCGGGCCGCCGAACCGCTTGGCGCGGGTCAGCGCGGACTCCATGGCCTCGATGTCGTGGCCGTCGATGGGGCCGACGTACTTCAGGCCGAGGTCCTCGAACATGCCCTGCGGGGCGATGAAGTCCTTGAGGCCCTTCTTGGCGCCGTGCAGGGTCTCGTAGAGGGGCCTGCCGACGACCGGGGTGCGCTCCAGGAGGTCCTTGCCGCGGGCCAGGAACCGCTCGTAGCCGTCGGTGGTGCGCAGGGTGGCGAGGTGGTTGGCGAGGCCGCCGATGGTGGGCGCGTAGGAGCGCTCGTTGTCGTTGACGACGATGACCAGCGGGCGGTCCTTGGCGTCGGCGATGTTGTTGAGCGCCTCCCAGGCCATGCCGCCGGTGAGGGCGCCGTCCCCGATGACGGCGACGACGTGGTCGTCGCGTTTGCGGATCTGGTTGGCCTTGGCCAGTCCGTCGGCCCAGCCGAGGACCGTCGAGGCGTGGCTGTTCTCGATCACGTCGTGGTCGGACTCGGCCTGCGAGGGGTAGCCGGAGAGGCCGCCCTTCATCTTGAGCCGGGAGAAGTCCTGACGGCCGGTGAGCAGCTTGTGCACATAGGACTGGTGGCCGGTGTCCCACAGGACCTTGTCCCTCGGGGACTCGAAGACCCGGTGCAGGGCGATGGTCAGCTCGACCACACCGAGGTTCGGACCGAGGTGGCCGCCGGTCTTGGAGACGGCGTCGACCAGGAAGGCGCGGATCTCCTCCGCCAGCAGGTTCAGCTCGTCCAGGCTGAGCCGGTCCAGATCGCGCGGTCCCGTGATGCGGGTCAGCAGCGGCACCCGTGCCTCCTTGCAGTAGAGCTGTTGCCGGGCTTGTCGAGTCTAATGTTCCGCCTTCGCGGGCGGCGTCCGGGCGGTGCGTCGTACGTCACGCGATCGGCTGTACCCAAGATCTGCCTGACCTATGACCTGACGTACGGCATGACTGTGCCCGGCACCGCCATTGGTGCCGGGCACAGGTTCGAGGCGGCGGTCAGGCGCGGCCGGCCGTCTTCTGGGTCTTGCGGGTGATCGAGTCGATCACGACCGTGGTCAGCAGGACCGCGGCGGTGATCATGTACTTGACCGGCTCGGCGATGGACTCGAGCTGGAGGCCGTACTGGATGGAGACGATCACCAGGACGCCGAGCAGGGCGTTCCAGGTGCGGCCCCGGCCGCCGAAGAGGGAGGTGCCGCCGATGACGGCCGCCGCGATGGCGTTCATCAGCAGGTCGCCGGTGCCGGCGCTCTGGTTGGCCGAGGCGATCTTGGAGGCCAGGAAGAGGCCGCCGATGGCCGCGAAGCCGCCGGAGATCGCGAAGACCGATATCCGGACCGCGGTGACGTTGATGCCCGCGCGGCGGGACGCCTCGACGCTGCCGCCGAGCGCGAACACCTTGCGCCCGTAGCTGGTGCGGCGGAGCAGGAAGTCCGTGCCGATCAGGAAGACCAGGAAGATCAGCGTGGCCAGCGGCAGACCCTTGTACTGGTTGTACATCGCGGCCGCGGCGAACGCGACGACGGCCAGCAGCGCCGTCCGCATGAGCGTGTCGCTCAGCGGGCGGGACGGGATGCCCACCGCCTCACGGCGGCGGTTGCCCAGGAAGGAGGTCAGGAAGAACACCGCGACGACGACCACGGCGAGGACGTAGGCGGCGGCCACGTCCGCGAAGAAGTACGTGGTCAGCTTGCCGATCAGACCGTCGCTGTCGAGGTTGATGGTGCCGTTCTCGCCCAGGATCTTCAGCATGAAGCCGAGCCAGAACAGCAGGCCGGCCAGGGTCACGGCGAAGGCGGGGGCGCCGAGCACCGCGAAGAAGAAGCCGTGCAGCGCGCCGATGGCGGCGCCCGCGACGACGGCCAGCAGCACGGCCGCCCACTCGGGCCAGCCCTGGTTGACGGCGAGGACGGCGGCGATGGCGCTGGAGGCGCCGCTGACCGAGCCCACCGACAGGTCGATCTCGCCGAGCAGCAGCACGAAGACGATGCCGACGGAGATCATGCCCGTGCCGACCATCGTGACGCTGATGTCACTGATGTTCTGCGCGGAGAGGAAGTTGGAGTTGAGGCTCTGGAAGATCACGCAGATGGCGATCAGGCCGATGACGACGGGCATCGAGCCCAGCTCGCCGGCCTTCAGCTTCCGCTTGAACTCGCCGAGGTAGCCCGCGAGGCCCTGCTCGCGGACGAGCAGCCGCGGGTCGACGGCGGTCACCGCGGCCGCGGCGGCATCGGGGTTCTCGACGGCGTTCGCGCCCTGCGGCGTCGCGGAGGTCTTGTCGACGCTCACTGGGAAACCTCCCCGTTCGGGCTGGTCGTGCGCGCCGCACGGCGGGTGACCGCGTTGTCGGTGGCACCGGTGATGGCGGAGATGATCTCCTCCTGCGAGGTCGTCTTGACCTCGAAGACGCCGTTGTTCTGGCCGAGGCGCAGCACGGCGACCTTGTCGGCCACGGCCTTGACGTCGGCCATGTTGTGGCTGATGAGGACGACCGCGTGGCCGCGCTCGCGCAGCCGCTCGACCAGGTCGAGGACCTGCGCGGTCTGCTCGACGCCGAGGGCGGCGGTGGGCTCGTCGAGGATGACCAGCTTGGGCTCGCCGAGCATGGAGCGCGCGATGGCCACGGTCTGGCGCTGGCCGCCGGAGAGCGAGGCGATCGGGATGCGCACGCTGGGGATGCGGATGGACAGCGTCCGCAGCAGCTCCTGCGCGCGGCGCTCCATCTCCACCTCGTCGAGGACGCCCCACTTCTTCAGCTCACGGCCGAGGAAGAGGTTGCCGACGACGTCGATGTTGTCGCACAGCGCGAGGTCCTGGTAGACGGTCGCGATGCCGAGGGTCTGGGCATCGTGCGGCCGGTTGATCTGGACGGCTTCGCCGTTCCATTCGATGACGCCCTCATCGATGGGGTGCACGCCGGCGATCGTCTTGACCAGCGTGGACTTTCCGGCGCCGTTGTCGCCCACCAGGGCGACCACCTCACCGGCGTGGACCTCAAGCTCGACATCGGTGAGCGCCTGGACGGCACCGAATCGCTTGGAGACCCCGCGCAACGCCAGCACGGGCGTAGCGGACACGTGAACCATCTCCTTCGCCGCCTGACCCGGCGGAAGGTAGTGCAGAAAGAACCTGGGGGGTGTTCCGTCCGGCGCCCCGCGCCGAGCTTGCGGGGCTGTCTGATGCGCGGGGCGCCGGAGGAGTCTGGGCGGTACGGCCCGGCGGGCGGACCCAGGAGGGGTCGCGCCGGCCCTGGGGGGGACCGCTGACCGCTTACTTGAGGCCGAGCTTGTCGCAGGCGGACTTGTACTTGCCGGTGCAGATGTCGGCGACCGTGTACACGCCGTCCTTGATGACGGTGTCCTTGATGTTGTCCTTGGTCAGCGACTGGACCGGGACCAGGACGGACGGGACGTCGGTGGCGCTGCCGCTGGAGACCTTGTCCTTGGCGATCGAGTCCAGGCTCTCGCCCTTGGCGAGCGCGACGGCCATGGCGGCGGCGGCCTCGGCCTCGGGGGCGTAGGGCTTGTAGACGCTCATGTACTGGTCGCCGGTGACGATGCGCTGGACACCCGCGAGTTCGGCGTCCTGGCCGGTGACCGGGACGGAGACGCCGGCGGCCTTGAGGGCGGTGATGATACCGCCGGCCATGCCGTCGTTGGCGGAGTAGACGCCCGCGATCTTCTTGGCGCCGATCGCGGAGATCGCCGTCTCCATCTCGGAGTTGGCGTTGTCCGGCGACCACTCCTTGGTGTCGTACTCCTTGGCGATGGTGACCTTGCCGTCGAGGGCGGCGTGCGCGCCCTTCTTGAACTGGGCGGCGTTCGGGTCGGTGACCGAGCCGTTGATCATGACGATCTTGGAGGACTTGGTGGCCTTGTCGCCCAGGGCGGTCAGCAGGGCCTCGCCCTGCGTCTTGCCGACCTCTTCGTTGTCGAAGGAGGTGTAGGCGCTGATCGGACCCTCGGCGAGGCGGTCGTACGCGACGACCTTGATGCCGGCGTCGACGGCCTTCTGCACCGAGTTCTTGATGGCCTTGGCGTCCACCGCGTCGACGATGAGGACGTCGACCTTGTCGGTGATCATCGTGTCGACCTGCTGGGCCTGGAGGCTGGCGTCCTGGCGAGCGTTGTTGTACTGGATCGTCGCCTTGTTGTTCGTCAGTTCCTTGATCTTCTTCTCGATCAGGGGACGGTCGAACTTCTCGTACCGCGCGGTCTTGTTCTCTGGCAGGAGCAGACCGACCTTGATGTTGTCGCCCTTGGCGGCGGCGGACTTCGAGGAGTCCGCCTTGTCGCCCGACTCCTTGGCACTGCCACAGGCGGCCAGCGAGACGGCCATCGCACCCGCGGCAACGGCAACAGCGGCACGACGCATACGCGTGTTCACTTCAGAAACCTCCCTGACGAGGCCGCGTCGTTGCGGCCGAGGTGGCTGGAAGTCAACTCGGCCACACGTGCGACGTCAAGAAGTAAATCCTTAACGGGTTGGCAACGGTGCCATCCGTTCTCTAAGTGAAGGCAGGTGTGGCCGAGGGCGCCGTGCCGTCCAAAAGCGTCGAATCACCCATCTCGCTGAGCGCGAGGGCGAGCGCCCCGAGGACCTCGGCACGGCCGCCAAGTGCCCCGGGAAGCACCGAGAGTTGGCGTCCGGCGCTGGGGATGGCGTAGCGGCCGACGGACTCCCTGATCGGGCCCAGGACCAGCTCACCGGCCTCCGCGAGGTCCCCGCCGAGGACCACCCGGCTCGGGTTCAGCAGGTTGCAGAGGTTCGCGACCCCGCTGCCGATGTGCCGGCCGACGTCGGCGATCACCCGGCGGCAGCCGGGGTCGCCGTCCTTGGCCATCCTGACCACGGTCTCCATGGTCAGGTCGGTGCCGTGGCTGGACTGGAGCAGCGGCAGCACGTAGCGGGCCGCGGCGAAGGTCTCCAGGCAGCCGCGGTTGCCGCAGCGGCAGACGGGGCCCGACTCGTCGAGGGTGATGTGCCCGATCTCCCCCGCGGTGCCGCCCGGCCCCCGGTAGATCTTCCCGTTGATCACGAGTCCGGCCCCGACCCCGCTCGCCACCTTGATGTACGCGAGGTCGCGCACCCCGCGGCCGCTGCCCCAGACCAGCTCGCCGAGGGCGCCCAGATTGGCGTCGTTGTCGACGTGCACGGGCACCCCGAGGCGGCCCCGCAGCTCCTCGGCGGGGCGGGTGCCCGACCAGCCGGGCAGGATGGCGGTGGAGCCCAGGGTGCCGGACTCGACGTCGATGGGTCCCGGGACGCCGAGACCGACGCCGGCGATCTTGGCGCGGTCCACGCCCGTCGCCCCGATCAGGCGGTTGACCAGCTCCTCCGCCCGGTCGAAGCCCTGCGCGGAGGAGGCGTCGACGTCCAGCGGCTCGGACTCCTCGGCGAGCACCTGGTGGGCCAGGTTCCCGACCGCGACGCGCAGGTGCGTGTGCCCGAAGTCCACTCCTATGACGATCCCGGCGTCCCCGCTCAGTGAGACGCTGCGGGCCCGCCTGCCGCCCGCCGAGGTGGGCGTGACCTCGACGGTTCCGCCGTTCTTCAGTTCCCGCACGATGTTGGAGACGGTGGCGGCGGAGAGCCCCGTGGTCCTGGCGATCTCCGCCTGGGTGAGCGACCCGGACAGCCGGACGGCCCGCACCACCCGTTCCAGGTTGGCTCGGTGCAGCGACGACTGCGACCCCGGAGTCTCCACGACGACCTCCTGCGCGCGGGACCGCATCGATGAGGCCCCGTCTATGTCCAACTAGTGAACTCTAAGCTGAGCCGTTCGGGTCGCCTCCCGTCAAGAGGTTGAACCGGATCGGGGGCGCGCGGCACACGTGCGACGCGCCGCCCCCCGGCCGGGAGCGGCGCGCGTCCGTACGGCTGCGGAGTGCTACTTCAGCGCCCCCGCGGTGAGCCCCTGCACGACCTGGCGCTGGAAGACGATGTACGCGGCGAGCACCGGCAGCATCGCCATCACCAGCCCCGCGAACAGGCCCGACCAGTCGCCCTTGTAGCCCTGGCTGACGGCGAGTTGGACCAGCCCCTGGGTGAGCACCCGTTTGTCGGGGTCGGTGTTGAGCACCGTCGGCAGCATGTACTGGTTCCACTGCCCGAGGAAGTTGAAGATGCCCACGCTGATCAGGCCGGGTTTCGCCATCGGCAGCATGATCTGGAAGAACGTGCGGCTGTGCGAGGCGCCGTCCACGAAGGCCGCTTCCGCGATGGAGTTCGGCAGCGTGCGGAAGAACGCGGTCAGGAAGAAGACCGTGAACGGCAGCGAGTAGGCGATGTAGACCAGGATCAGGCCGTGGATGGTGTTGAGCAGGCCCATGTTGTTCACGACGTAGAACAGCGGGACCAGCGCCAGCATGATCGGGAAGCTCATGCCGCCGATGAACAGGTAGTAGATGAGCCGGTTGCCGGGGAAGTCGAACCGGGCCAGCACATAGGCCGCCATCGAGCCGAGGACCAGCGTGCCGACCAGCGAACAGCCCACCACCAGAACGGTGTTGAGGAAGTAGTCGCTCATGTTGGCGTCGGTCCAGGCCCGCGCCCAGTTCTCGAAGTGCAGCCGGTCGGGCAGCGCCCAGGGCGAGCTGAAGATGGCCCGGTCGCTCTTGAAGGACGTCATCACCGCCCACAGCAGCGGCAGCACGACCATGAACGCCCACAGGACGAGCATCCCGTGGGAGAACACGTTCAGGACCCCGCCGGAGCGCTCCTTGGCAGGCGCCTGGGCGGGCCGGGGCGCGGGCGCGTCGGCCTTCGCGACGGGGGGACCGGGCTCGGCCGGTACGGGGGCGGGGGGTTCGGTCGTCGTCATCTGATCAGTACTCCAGCCGCTCGCGCCGGCCCAGCCGCATCACGACGGCCGCGAAGGCCAGGGTGACGACGAGCAGGGCGACACCGATGGTGGTCGCGTAGGCGGCCTGTCCGTCGCGGAACGCCTTCTGGTACACGTACAGCACCAGGACGGTGGTCGAGTAGTCGGGGCCGCCGGGCCCGGTCGTCATGATCTGCACGACCGCGAACGACTCGGCGCCCAGGGCGAGGATGCCCATGTACACCCAGCCGGACTGCACGGTGTCCCAGAGCAGCGGCAGGGTGATCCGGAAGAAGGTGGTGGCCCGGCCGGCCCCGTCGAGCAGGGCCGCCTCGTAGAGGTCGGTCGGGATGGAGGCCATGCCCGCGGAGAAGAGGACCACGAAGAAGCCGACCGTGGACCAGACGAGCACCGCCATCACGCACCACAGGGCCAGGTTCGGGTCGCCGAGCCAGAGCGGCTGGAGGCTGCCGAGCCCGACCCCGCGCAGCAGCGAGTTGATCGCGCCGCTGTCGGGGTTGTAGGCGAAGGCGAACAGCAGGGCGACGATCGCGATCGAGAGCACCTGCGGGAAGAAATAGACGATCTTGTAGAAGGAGGAGCCCCGGACCCCGGAGACGACCGGGCCGCCCCTCCTTCTGCGTCCGCCGACGTTGATCATGAAGGCGAAGAACAGCGCCAGGCTGAGCGTCACCAGCGGCAGCACGACCGCGAACATCAAGCTGTGCTGCAAGGACTTCCAGAAGATCTCGTCGTCCAGCATCCTCCGGTAGTTGTCCAGGCCGACCATCTTGAATTCGGGGCTCAGCCCTGTCCAGTCCGTGAACGAGTAGTAGATGGACTGGATGAAGGGCCACACCACGAAAAGCGCGTACAGTCCGAGGGGCAGCGCGAGGAACCCCACGATGAACCGGTACTTGCCGTGCTGCATCGCTTCTCCGGTTCGTTTACTGGTGCTTGTAGTGCTTGATCGACGAGTCCTTCGCGGCCGCGTCGGCGAAGCCCTGGATCTTCTTGATGGCCTCGGCCGGGGTGATCCGGCCCGCCATCATCTCGCCGAGGCCCGCGACGCCGATCTGCTCCTTCTGCAACTGGACGTACCAGTCCTGGATGCGCGGGTTGACCACGTTGTCGCCGGCCTTCTCCAGCGCCGCCACACCGGACTTGAGGCCCGGGGTGAGGGTGATGCCGTCGGTGCCGCCGTTGTACGCGGTCAGGGACTTGACCTTGCCCGTGAAGTTCTTGGACGAGGCCTCACTGAGCATGATCCGCAGCTGCTCCATGCCGCCGGCCGCGTTCTTGCCCTTGGCCGGGACGATGAAGGGCTCGCCGCCCGAGGCCCAGATGGTGCCGAAGGGCAGTTTGTCGGAGCTGTCGAGACCGGTGGGCGCCGACACGGCGAGGTCGAAGTCCTTGGGGATGACGTTCGCCGACTCGTTCTCCACCCAGGAGCCGTTCGGGATGAACAGCGCCTTGCCCTCGGCCCACGCGGTCTGCGACTGGATGTGGTCGAGACCGGGGGTGCCCTTGAGGACGTACCCCTTCTGCTGCAACTCGTAGTAGGCGTCGAAGCAGGCCTTGACCGCCGGGTGCTTCCAGGCGTTCGGCTCCAGGTTGTCGATCGCGTCGAGCACCTCGCGGCCGCCGACCTTGCCGATCATCGGGTAGAGCGAGAAGGGGAGGTAGTAGGGGTACTTGCCCGCGTACGTCCAGCCCGCCATGCCCTTCTTCTTGGCCTTGGCACAGACGGCGAGCATCTGGTCCCAGGTCTCCGGGTACTGCTCGTCGAGCGAGTCGAGGGCCTTCTGCGAGTACCAGACGCCGTACACCGTGTACGCGTAGTACAGGATCCAGACCGGGCTGCCGTCGAGCTGGCCCATCTCGACGATGCCGGGCCGCAGCGTGTCGCGGACCTTCTTGGCCGGGTCGTCGTAGGAGGGGGCGTCGAGCAGCGGGGTGAGGTCGGTGAGCTGGTTCTTGCTCGCCAGGACGCCCATGTCCATCTGCTCGGCGCCGGAGTTGTCGATGAGGTCGGGCGGGGTGCCCTGGTTGAAGCGGGGCTGGAGGGTGGACTGGATCTTCTGGGTGGCGGCGAACTTCACCTTCGCCTTGGGGAAGTCCTTCTCGTAGATCTTGACGGCGTCCTCGGCGTACTCCTTGCCGAAACCGCCGTCGAAGAGGACGAACTCCATCGGGGCGCTGTCGTTGACGGCGAGCGGGTTCTTGGCCGTCTTCGTGCCGGCCTTCGCCTTCTCGCCGCCGCTGTCGCCACCGCTGCTGGCACACGCGGACAGAAAACTCATCGCCGGTACGGAAATCAGACCGAGGGCGGCGGACCGCTTGATCAGATCACGACGGCCGACACCCGAGGTGCCGACCGCGCCGTTGTTCTCGGCGGAAGTGGATCCCATGCTCAAGTCCTCGCCTTCTCCAGGACTCAGGCGGTGAACCGGATCCTCCCCGGCACCGCGGTCAGGTCAAGCAGGGTCGTACAGGATCCTTACGGATCGGGTGAATCGCCGACAGGTATAGTCCACTTCCCGCTGGCTGAGCAAGATCGAATGCAAGGTTGGCCACCGGTCTTTTCCGAGTTGAGACCTCCCGGAAATATGAGATGCCTGTGACCGCGTTGCCGGAAAAATCCGCGACATAGACCTCGAATGCCCCACCCAACACCCTTGACAGCACTGGCCACTTGACCCACTACTGGTCATTGCGCAGCAAGTTGACAACGTTGTCCAGCGCAGGGAGGGTGCTCGCGCATGCAGCATCGTAGAACTCGGCACAGATGGGGTCCGGCGGTCGTTCTCACGGCCGTCTTCGCGCTGGCGGCGGGCTCCCAGGGAGCGGCGGTCGCACTGCCCGCGAAGGCGAAACCCGCCGACCGGGAGTTCGCCTCGTCCTTCGAGACGGGTGAGCCGGCGCCGGACTGGCTCAACACCGTCGACACCGGACCCGGCGGCGCCAAGCGCGCCTCGGGCGTCGACGGCGGCTACAGCACCGGCATCCCGGGCAATGTCACCGACCACGTCACCGACGTGCGGGCCAGCGCGGAGAACAGCAGCGGCGGCGAGGTGAAGGAGAACCTCGTCGACGGCGAGGCCGGCACCAAGTGGCTGGCCTTCGAGCAGACCGGCTGGGTCGAGTTCGACCTCGACGGTCCGGTCAAGGTCACGACCTACGCGCTCACCTCCGCCAACGACTACGGCGAGCGCGACCCCAAGGACTGGACCCTCAAGGGCTCCACCGACGGCAAGGACTGGAAGACCCTCGACAGCCGCACCGGGGAGAGCTTCGCCGAACGCTTCCAGACCAAGAAGTACGACCTCGCCGAGCCGGCCGAGTACCAGCACTTCCGGCTCGAGATCACCAAGAACAACGGCGCCTCCGGCATCCTGCAACTCGCCGACGTGCAGTTCTCCACCGGCGGGGACGACGCGCCGGTGCCGCAGGACATGCTGACGCTGGTCGACCGCGGCCCGAGCGGCTCCCCCACCGCGAAGGCGGGCGCCGGATTCACCGGGAAGCGCGCCCTGCGCTACGCCGGACGCCACACCGCCGACGGCCGCGCCTACTCGTACAACAAGGTCTTCGACGTGAACGTGGCCGTGCGCCGCGACACCCGGCTCTCCTACCGCCTCTTCCCGGCGATGGCCGACGGCGACCTCGACTACGACGCGACGAACGTCGCCGTCGACCTCGTCTTCACCGACGGCACCTCGCTCAGCGCGCTCGGCGCCACCGACCAGCACGGGTTCCCGCTGTCACCGCGCGGCCAGGGCGACGCCAAGTCCCTGTACGTCAACCAGTGGAACAACGTCGAGTCGTCGATCGGCTCGGTCGCGGCGGGCAAGACCGTCGACCGCGTCCTGCTCGCGTACGACTCCCCCAAGGGCCCGGCCAAGTTCCGCGGCTGGCTCGACGACCTGCGGATCGAGCGGGCCGCGCCCGAGCGGCCCAAGGCCCATCTGTCCGACTACGCGCTCACCACCCGCGGCACCAACTCGAGCGGCGGCTTCTCGCGCGGCAACAACTTCCCCGCGACGGCCGTCCCGCACGGGTTCAACTTCTGGACGCCGGTGACCAACGCGTCGACGCTGAGCTGGCTGTACGACTACGCCCGCGCCAACAACGACGACAACCTGCCGACGCTCCAGGCGTTCAGCGCGAGCCACGAACCGAGCCCGTGGATGGGCGACCGGCAGACGTTCCAGGTGATGCCGTCGATCGCGGCCGGCACCCCCGACACCGGCCGTGCGGCCCGTGCGCTGGCCTTCAGGCACGAGAACGAGACGGCGCGGCCGTACTACTACGGGGTGCGGTTCGAGAACGGCCTCAAGGCCGAGATGACGCCGACCGACCACGCGGCGGCGCTGCGCTTCAGCTACCCGGGCGACGACGCGAGCGTGCTGTTCGACAACGTCACCGACCAGGCGGGGCTGACCCTCGACAAGGAGTCCGGGACCTTCACCGGCTACTCGGACGTCAAGTCGGGCCTCTCCACGGGCGCGACCCGGCTCTTCGTGTACGGCACCTTCGACCGGCCGGTCGAGGACGGCTCGTCGAGCGGCGTCAAGGGCTTCCTGCGGTTCGACGCGGGCAAGGACCGCACGGTCACCCTGCGCATCGCGACCTCGCTGATCAGCGTCGACCAGGCGAAGGACAACCTCCGCCAGGAGATCCCGGACGGGACCTCCTTCGACAAGGTCAAGCGGCAGGCGCAGCGCGCCTGGGACGGCATCTTCGACCGCGTCGAGGTCGAGGGCGCCACCCAGGACCAGCTGACCACCCTGTACTCCAGCATGTACCGGCTGTACCTGTACCCGAACTCCGGCTTCGAGAAGGTCGGTTCGACGTACAAGTACGCCTCGCCGTTCCAGCCGATGCCGACCCCGGACACCCCGACGCACACCGGGGCGAAGATCGTGGACGGGAAGGTGTACGTCAACAACGGCTTCTGGGACACCTATCGGACCACCTGGCCGGCGTACTCGTTCCTGACGCCCACTCAGGCGGGCGCGATGGTCGACGGGTTCGTTCAGCAGTACAAGGACGGCGGCTGGACCTCCCGCTGGTCCTCACCCGGCTACGCGGACCTGATGACCGGCACCTCGTCGGACGTGGCGTTCGCGGACGCGTACGTCAAGGGCGTCGACTTCGACGTCAAGGCGGCGTACGACGCGGCCGTGAAGAACGCGACCGTGGTGCCGCCGTCGTCCGGCGTCGGCCGCAAGGGCATGGCGACCTCGCCGTTCCTCGGCTACACCAGCACCGACACCGGTGAGGGCATGTCCTGGGCGATGGAGGGCTACGTCAACGACTACGGCATCGCCCGGATGGGGCAGCGGCTCTACCAGGAGACCGGCGAGAAGCGGTACCAGGAGGAGTCGGAGTACTTCCGCAACCGCGCCCAGGACTACGTGAACCTCTTCGACACCAAGGCCGGCTTCTTCCAGGGCCGCACCGCGAAGGGCGACTGGCGCCTCGACGCGTCGAAGTACGACCCGAGGGTCTGGGGTTACGACTACACGGAGACCAATGGCTGGGGGTACGCGTTCACCGCGCCGCAGGACAGCCGGGGCCTGGCCAACCTGTACGGCGGCCGCAGCGGGCTCGCCGACAAGCTCGACGAGTACTTCGCCACCCCGGAGACGGCCGGACCCGAGTTCGTCGGCTCCTACGGCGGGGTCATCCACGAGATGACCGAGGCGCGGGACGTCAGGCTCGGCCAGTACGGGCACTCCAACCAGGTCGCCCACCACGTCACCTACATGTACGACGCGGCCGGGCAGCCCTGGAAGGCCCAGAAGAACGTCCGCGAGGTGCTGTCCCGGCTCTACACCGGCAGCGAGATCGGGCAGGGCTACCACGGCGACGAGGACAACGGCGAGCAGTCGGCCTGGTACCTCTTCTCCGCGCTGGGCTTCTACCCGCTGGTGATGGGCGGCGGCGAGTACGCCATCGGCTCCCCGCTGTTCAAGAAGGCCACCGTCCACCTGGAGAACGGCCGCGACCTGGTCGTCAAGGCACCCCGCAACAGCGCCAAGAACGTGTACGTGCAGGGGCTGCGGGTCAACGGCCGCGCCTGGACGTCCACTTCGCTCCCGCACACGGTGCTGGAGAAGGGCGGAGTGCTGGAGTTCGAGATGGGCGCGAAGCCGTCCTCATGGGGAACGGGCAAGAACGCCGGGCCCACCTCGATCACCCAGGACGACAAGGCGCCGACGCCCCGCGCGGACGCGCTGAAGGGCACCGGCGCGCTGTTCGACGACACCTCGGCGACCGAGACCGCCGCGACCACCGTGGACCTGCCGGTCCAGGGCCAGGTCAAGGGGGTCCAGTACACCCTGACGTCGTCGAAGGACCACACCAGGGCGCCGACCGGCTGGACGCTCCAGGGCTCCGACGACGACGGCACCACCTGGAAGACCCTCGACAAGCGGTCAGGGCAGTCCTTCGCGTGGGACCGGCAGACCCGCGCGTTCTCGGTGGGGTCACCGGGTACGTACGGGAAGTACCGTCTGGTGCTCGACGGCGAGGCGGTGTTGTCGGAGGTCGAACTGCTCGCGTGAGCGGGTGAGTTGGGGGTCACATGCCGCTGCCCGTGCCCACGGTGCCCGAGGGTGTCGACCCGGCCTGGCTGCCGGACGAGGCGTTCCGGCCGCTCGGCACCCGGCGGGTCCTGGTCCGAGGATCGGGCCCGCTGGTGGAGACGGTGCACGGGGAAGTGGCGGCGGCCTGCGCCCGGTTCGGGGGACGCGTCGAACGTGACGCGTCCCCCGAGCCGTACGACCTGCTCCTCGAACTGACCGGGGACGACGGCGGCGAGGCGTTCACCTGCGAGCGCCGGGCGGGCCTGACGACGGTCACCGCGACCGGCGCCCCCGGACTGCTGTACGGCCTCTTCCACGTCGTACGGCGCGGCCCCGCCGCCTTCGCCGAGGACCACGGACTCCAGTGCCACCGGCCCGGGTTGGCGCTGCGGATGCTGGACCACTGGGACAACGTGGCCGTGCACCCCGTCATGGGCCAGGTGGAACGCGGGTACGCGGGCGGCTCGCTGTTCTGGGACGACGGGCGGGCCCGCGGCGACCTGGCCCGGATACGCGCGTACGCCAGGCTCCTCGCCGCCTGCGGGATCAACGCGGTGTCCGTCAACAACGTCAACGTGCACGCGGTCGAGGCGCGGCTGCTGACCGACCGGATCGACGAAGTCGCCGCGCTCGCCGACGCGTTCAGACCGTACGGCGTCCGCACCCATCTCTCGGTCACCTTCGCCGCGCCGATGGTCCTGGGCGGCCTGCCCACCGCCGACCCGCTGGACGCGTCGGTGCGGGCCTGGTGGGCGGCGGCGGCCGAGCGCGTGTACGCGGCGGTACCGGACTTCGGCGGGTTCGTCGTGAAGGCCGACTCCGAGGGCCAGCCGGGCCCGTTCGGCTACGGCCGCAGCCACGCGGACGGCGCCAACGCGCTCGCCGCCGCGCTCGCCCCGCACGGCGGGACGGTGTGCTGGCGGGCCTTCGTCTACGACCACCGGCAGGACTGGCGGGACCGCACGACGGACCGGGCGCGGGCCGCGCACGACCAGTTCGCGCCGCTGGACGGGGAGTTCGCGGACAACGTGCTGCTCCAGGTCAAGCACGGGCCGATGGACTTCCAGGTGCGGGAGCCGGTCTCCCCGGTCCTCGGCGCGCTGCCGCGCACCCGCCTCGCGGTCGAGGTGCAGGCCACCCAGGAGTACACCGGGCAGCAGCGGCACGTGTGCTGGCTCGGCCCGATGTGGAGCGAGGCGCTGCGCTTCGGGCACGAGGGGCCGGCCGGGCCTGTGGTCGGGCAGCGGGCCTCGGCCCTGGTCGCGGTCGCGAACACCGGCGACGACCCGTTCTGGACCGGCCATCCGCTGGCCCAGGCGAACCTGTACACCGTCGGCCGCCTCGGCTGGCAGCCCGACGCCGAGCCCGCCGAACTCCTTGACGAGTGGCTCGCGTTGACGTTCCCTGCCGCCCCGCGGCGCCTCGCTGACGGGCTGCGCGCGGTCCTGTCAGGCTCCTGGCGCACCTACGAGAAGTACACGGCGCCGCTCGGGGTGGGCTTCATGGTGCAGCCGGGCCACCACTACGGGCCGAACGTGGACGGCTACGAGTACAGCCCCTGGGGCACCTACCACTTCGCCGACCGGGACGGCGTCGGCGTCGACCGCAGCGCGGCCACCGGCACCGGCTACGCGGCCCAGTACCCCGAGCCGTGGGCGCGGGTGTACGAGTCGCTCGACACCTGCCCCGACGAACTCCTGCTGTTCTTCCACCACGTGCCGTACGGCCATGTCCTGCGCGACGGCAGGACGGTGATCCAGCACCTCTACGACACCCGCTTCGAGGGCGTCGCCGAGGCCGCCGAGGCCGCCGAGGTCTGGGCGTCCCTCGCCCCGCTGGTGGACGGTGCGCGCCACCGGCGGGTCGCCGAGCGCTACGAGGAGCAGCTGCGCGGCGCCCGCGAGTGGTGCGACCAGGTCAACAGCTACTTCCTGCGCAAATCCGGGGTGCCGGACGAGCGTGGCCGCCGGATCTACTGAAGCCGCAGCACGGCGACGCCGTACGGGCCGAGGGTGAACGGGGCACCTTCCTCGACGTGTTCGCCGGTGAGCAGGTCGGTCGCTCCGCGGTGGGCGGTCAACCGGGCTGTCTCACGGCCGTGGTTGAGCAGGAAGAGCAGCCGGGTGCCGTCGGGGGCAGTGCGGTGGGCGGTCTCGACGGCGGGGGTGCCGGCGTACCGGCCGAGCAGGCCGTGGCGGGCGAGGACGCGGCGCACGACGCCGTCGACTCCGGGCTGGTCGAGGGCGGTGGCGACGTACCAGCCCTCGCCGCCGCGCTCGCCGTACGGGTGCCTCGTGACGGCGGGGGTGCCGGCGTAGAAGTCGGCGCCGTAGGTGGCGACCGGCTCGGCGCCGCGCGGCAGCACGATCTCGAAGACGAGCCGTGCCGACGTGCTCGACTCCCCCAGCAGGACCGGCTGGACGACGTCGGGCGGCCGGGAGTCCCACTCGTCGACGCGGACGCCCATCAGGTCGCCGAGGGGCCCGGGGACGTCGGCGAGGAAGGCGCGGCCGTACGCGTCGACCCGGCCCGAGAGGAACGTGGTCAGCACGGTGCCGCCGCGCGCGGCGACGGCTTCGAGGCGGGTGGCGAGGTCGCCCTTGACCAGGTGCAGGAGCGGGGCGAGGACGACGTCGTAGGGGGTGAGGTCGGCGGTCTGCGCGACGACGTCCACGTCGGCGCCCGCCTCGCGTGCGGCCCGGTAGTAGGCGTGGACGGTGTCCTGGTAGCGGACGTACCGGGAGGGGCCGTCGGAGGTCTCCAGGGCCCACCAGCTGTCCCAGTCGAAGACGAGCGCGGTGCGGGCAGGGGTGCGGGCGCCGAGGGTGGCGCTCCCCAGTCGCTGCAACTCCTCCCCTATCGCGGCCACTTCGTTGAAGACGCGGGTGTCGTCGCGACCCGCGTGGCCGATGACGGCGCCGTGGTACTTCTCGCAGGCGCCGCGTGAGGCGCGCAGTTGGAAGTAGAGGGCGGCGTCGGCGCCGTGGGCGACGGCCTGGAAGGTGGCGAGCCGCAGTTCGCCCGGTCGGCGCAGCGGATTGACGTCACGGCAGGCCGTCGTCGACGGGGTCTGTTCCATCAGCCAGAAAGGGGAGCCGTCCTTGAGGCCGCGCATCAGGTCGTGGGCGAGGGCGGCCCAGGTCGGCGGGGCGTCGAGGGGCGGGTAGCTGTCCCAGGACGCGAAGTCGAGGTGGGGCGCCCAGCGGTGGTAGTCGAGCGGGCGGTACATGCCCATGAAGTTGGTGGTGACGGGCGTCTCCTGGTCGTGGCGGCGGATCGCGTCCTTCTCCGCGCGGAAGCAGCCGAGCAGCGCGTCGGTGGTGAAGCGGAGGTAGTCGAGGGTGAGGCCCTGGAAGGCGGTGTGGTCGGGGCCGCGCCAGTGCTCGGTGAGGGCGCTGGGCGGTTCGATCTCGGCGAAGTCGGTGTAGCGGTGGGACCAGAAGGTCGTGCACCAGGCGTCGTTGAGGGCGTCGAGGTCGCCGTAGGTGTCGCGCAGCCAGGCCCGGAAGGCGTCGGCGCACAGGTCGCAGTAACAGGCGCCGCCGTACTCGTTGTTGATGTGCCAGGCGAGCAACGCGGGATGGGCTGCGTACCGTTCGGCGACCCGGCCCGCCAGTGCGGTGGCGAGCCTGCGGTACGCGGGCGAGCTGGGGCAGAAGTTGTGGCGCTGTCCGTAGCGGTGCCTGCGGCCCTCGAAGTCGGTGCGGTTGACCTCGGGGTGGGCGCGGGCGGCCCAGGGCGGGAGGGCGGCGGTCCCGGTCGCGAGACAGACCCGGCGGCCCTCGGCGGCGGCCCGGTCGAGGATCGCGTCGAGGACCGCGAAGTCGTAGCTGTCCTGGGCGGGTTGGGTGAGGGACCAGGAGAAGACGCCGACGGTGAGGGTGTCGACGCCGGCCCGGGTGAACAGGCGGTGGTCGTCGTCCCAGACCTCCTTGGGCCACTGCTCGGGGTTGTAGTCGCCGCCGTAACGGATCTTGTCGTTCATGCGGTGAAGTCCTTCGCGGTCTCGGTGATCACCGGTCGGCCGCCGTGCAGCAGGGAGAGCAGCAGCGGGGCGGCCAGCAGCGCGGGCAGGGCCTCGCCGAACAGGACCGCGAGCCCGAAGGCCAGGACGAGCGGGGAGGCGGCGGCGAGGGTGGCGCGGCCGTGCCGGAGGAAGTGTGCGGCGAGGCGGGCGGTGTCGCGGGTGCGGAAGGCGAAGAGCGAGGCCAGGACGAGCGCGTGCGCGCCCCACAGCAGGGAGGCGCCGCCGATCCCCGCGAGCAGCAGCGCGTACCAGCCGGGCAGTCCGGTCAGCGCGAAGTGGGTCAGGGTGAACGCGATGACCGCGAGCCAGGCAGACAGGGGTGCCCAAAGGCGCAGCACGGCGCAGGTGTTGAGCCGGTAGCCGCGCCAGTAGGCGCGGGCCGGGTGGAGGTCGGCGAGGTCCCGGCCGCGGCGGTGGAGGGCGTACAGGGCGGCGGAGAGGGCGGGGCCGACGGGGAGGAGGCAGACGGCGACGAGGGGCAGGTTGGAGGCGTCGGCGCCGAGGAGCAGCAGGGCGGCGGCCCCGGGCGAGGCGGCGAGCAGCAGCAGCGCTTCGACGACGAGGAGGGTGTGGACGAGCGCGACGAGACGGGAGAGGGGGCCGGTGCCGGGGACGGCGGGAGTGGCGGGAGTGGCGGGAGTCGCGGGCGTCACGGGCGTCGTCACCCCTCCCTCCCCAGGAGCCGCCCCTCGTCCCACCACTGCGGGGTCTCGTCCCGTACGGGGTCCAGTTCGACGAGGGTGACCTCGTGGCGGGTGAGGGTCAGGTCGAGGTCGACGCGGCCGTTGTCGGCCGGCAGCCGTCCGTGGCGGCGGGCCGGCTCGGCGGCCTCCCGCAGCAGGTCGAGCGCGCGGGGCCGGGGCGAGTGCGGGCCGCCCATGTGCTGCCAGGCCGCGCGGGCGTTGCCGTACTCCTCGTCCACCGTGGAGCGGTGGACGGCGGCCGCCGCGGCGGCGAACGGCACGGACAGCCTGACCCGGTGGCGTTCGGGTCCTGGGGTGGCGCCGGTGGCGTCGACCGGTGCCCAGGCGAGGACGGTCACCCGGCCGTCGGGGTGCCGGGTGACGAGGTGGTCGTCGCCGCGGGCGAGCAGGTGCCGTCCCATCCGGGCGAGGAAGGCGTACAGGTGGTAGGTCGGCTTCTTGACCTGCCGGTGGGTGAGCAGTCCGAACCCGCCGTGGAAGAGGGAGGTCGGCACCCCGGCCTCCTCGAACACGTCGCTGAACGTCCAGTAGGAGAACGAGTCGACGTGGTCGCCGCCCGCCGCGAGGACCGGGGCGAGGTAGGCGGCGTGGAAGGCGGTGTCGTGGATCGGGTTGTCGGGCCGGTAGGAGGAGTTGAACTCCGTGATGTGGACAGGGAGCCCGGCCAGCCGGGTGCCCGTGAGGCGCTCGCGCGGGGTGGCGAACTGGGTGAGCAGGTCGGTCGCGGGGGCCAGCGTCTGGTGGACGCCGAACGGCACGTGCTGGGCCGGGCCGGAGGTGTAGGCGTGCTTGGAGACGAAGTCGACCGGCACGTCCCGGCGTTCGGCGAACTCCGCGAACCGGTCGAGCCAGTCGTCGGCGCCGGGTGAGACCGCCGGGCCCCCGACCTGGAGGTGCGCGTCGACGTCCTTGACGGCGTGCGCGGTCACCTCGTAGAGCCGGTGGTAGGCGGACTCGTCCGCGTCCTGCCAGAAGAAGGTGAGGTTGGGTTCGTTCCAGACCTCGATCGGCCAGGTCCGCACCTCGTCGAGGCCGTACCGGTCGACGAGGTGGCTGACGGTGTCGCCGACCAGCGCGGCCCACTCCTGGTGCGAGGCGGGCGGGGTCACGTTCCCGCGCCACCAGAACACCGTCTGGCTGCCCGACGCCAACTCGGGCGGCATGAAACCGAGTTCGAGAAAGGGCCGGATGCCGAGGCCGAGGTAGGCGTCGACAATCTGGTCGACGTAGGTGAAGGCGTGCCTGACCCGGCGTTCGCCCTGCCAGGTGTAGGGACGGTGGACGCCCATGCCGTCGCTGAAGAGGCCGTGGCCCCTGATGTGCCGGAAGCCGATGTCGCGCTGGAGGAGGGCGAGGGAGTCCTGGTAGTCGCGGCGCAGGGCGAGTTCGGTGCGGCCGGTGCCGACGCAGTACCGCCAGGCGTCGGAGAAGGCGGGGACCGGCTCGTCGGGCGTCACCCGTTCTCCTTCTTGAAGCGCTCGTGGGCCGCGTTGTGCAGGTCGACCAGCCGGCCCATGTTCTTGGTCTTCAACTCGCCCACATAGGCGCCCCATTGGGACAGGGGGCGTTTGCCGAGGATGAACTGGAGGCTGTTCTGGGTGACGTGGTCCCTGAGCGGGGTGTCCCACAGGGAGGCCTGCTCCTGCTCGGAGGACTCCAGCGGGTGCGCCGGGTCGATGGGCAGCTGCCGGCGGCGGCTCATGGCGTCCTGGAACTTCTTCTCGTCCGGGGAGAAGGACGAGGAGACCAGGGACCAGCTGCCGCCGTAGGTGAAGACGCCGTTGAAGAAGCCGTAGTCCTTCTGGAGGTCCTTCGGCGCGGACGGGTCCGAGCCCATCAGGGAGATACCGTCCGCGATCCGGTACTTCCCGTCGCTGTAGGTGTAAGTGACGCCCTCGACACCCCACTTGGCGAAGCGCTGGCCCTCGTCGGAGTACCAGAGCCAGTCCACGAACTGCATCATCGCGACGAAGTCGGTGCCGGCCAGCGCCTTGCTCGACACCATGACGCCGTTCTCCAGGCGCAGCCCGCCCGGCACCACGGAGCCCGCCGGGCCGATCGGCACCGGCACCATGTCGATGGTGGCGCCCTTGACCTGCCGGGTGAGGTTGTAGCGGTAGTTCTGCACCAGCTCCTGCGGGTTGGCGCTGATGGCGAAGCTCCGCTCACCCAGGAGCTTCTTCACCGCGTCGTCGTCGGACTGGGTGAAGCTCTCGGGGTCCATGAGCTTCTCGGCTACGAGTCCGCGCAGGTACTCGACGACCTGGCGGAAGGCGTCCGTCGCGCCGGTGAAGACGAACTCCTTCCGGGCGTCGTCCCAGCTGATGTTGTCGTAGGACCAGCCGGCCCTGACCCCGTACGCCTGGCCGAGGTAGCCCATCAACGCCCCTGCCGGGAACTGGGTGTTGGTGGACCACCGGTCGGAGAGCGGGTACCGGTCGGGGTACTCCTCCTTGAGCGCCGCGAAGACGCCGCGCACCTCGTCCCAGGTGGTGGGCAGGGCCAGTCCGTGCCGGTCCAGGACGTCCGTGCGCAGCGCCAGCGAGTAGCCGGACCTGGGCCGCTCGTGCAGTCCGGGCAGCAGGTAGTACTTGCCGTCGGACTGGCGGATGGAGTCGATCTCCGGTTCCAGCCGCCAGTTCTTCACCTTGGCCCGGAAGTTGGGCATCAGGTGGGTGTACTCGCTGACCGGGAGGATCGCGCCGGAGGAGACGAAGGCGGCCTCGGAGGGGTGGTACGTCTTGGGGATGAGGAAGGGCGCGTCGCCCGCGCCGATGAGCAGGCTGCGCTTCTTCTCGTAGTCGCTCAGCGGGACGTCGACGGGTCTGACCGTGATGCCGGTGAGTCGGGTCAGCTCCTTCCAGAACAGCCAGCCGCTCTTGAGGGGATAGCCGGGGTTGTCGTTGTGCAGCATCGAGAAGGCGAGCGGCGCGGTCGCCGTGAACCGGGTGCCGGCGCGGTACTCCTTCATCGCGCCGTGCCGCTTCTTCGACAGGTCCTTGGTGCCGCCGCCGTCGCCTCCGCCGCCGCAGCCGGTGAGCGCCGCCAGGCCGGCGAAGCCCGCGGCGGCCAGCATCTGACGCCGTGACAGCTGTCCGGCGTTCGGTACGGATACTCCGTTCTGCACGGAAACTCCCTTGTCCCGTAGGTCGGCCGGGCGGCCGGTCAGCCCTTGACGGCGCCGAGCATCACGCCCGACACGAAGTAGCGCTGGACGAGCGGGTAGACACAGAGGATGGGCAGCGCGGTGAGCACGATGGTGACCGCCTGGATGTTGGCGGCGACCTGGGTGAGCTGCTCGGTGGCCGCTCCGGTGCCCGAGCCGCCGGTGGCGCCCGCGATGAGGTTGCGCAAGTAGACGGTGACCGGCATCAGTTCGGGCCGGTCCAGGTAGAGGAAGGCGCCGAACCAGGAGTTCCAGAAGGACACCGAGTAGAACAGCACCATCGTCGCGACCACCGCCTTCGACAGCGGCAGCACGATCCGCAGCAGGATGCCGTAGGTGCTGAGGCCGTCGATCTGCGCTGCCTCCTCCAGCTCGTCCGGCAGACTCTCGAAGAAGGCCTTCATCACCAGCAGGTTGAAGACGCTGATGGCGTTGGGCACGGCCAGCGCCCACACGGAGTTCTTCAGGCCGAGGCTGGTGATCAGGACGTAGTTGGGGATGAGCCCGCCGGTGAAGAACATGGTGAACACGGCCACGCCCACCAGCAGTTGGCGTCCCCTGAGGTCGCGTTTCGACAGGACGTAGGCGTAGCAGGTGGTCAGGACCATCGCCACGAGGGTCGAGACGACGGTGTAGAACACGGTGTTGCCGTAGCTGCGCCAGAACGTGCCGTCGTGGAGGACGATCCGGTAGGTGGTGAGGTTGAACCCCTTGGGCCACAGGGTGACCTCACCGGCCCTGATCTGCCGTTCGCCGCTGAAGGAGCGGGCGACGATGTTGACGAACGGGTACAGGGTGACCAGCACGACGAGGCTGAGGATCACACCGTTGGCGCCCTGGAAGGCCCGGTGGGAGCGGCTCGGCCTCACCACAGGCTCGTCCCGACCGTGCGCCGGGACAGCTGGTTGGCGGAGGTGATCAGCACCAGTCCGATGACCGCCTCGAACAGGCCGATGGCGGCGGCGTAGCTGAAGCTGTTGGACTCGACTCCGGCCCGGTACAGATACGTCGAGATCACGTCGGCGGTCGGGTAGGTCAGCGGGTTGTAGAGCAGCAGGATCTTCTCGAAGCCGACCGCCATGAAGGTGCCGATGTTCAGGATGAGCAGGGTGATCATGGTGGGGCGGATGCCGGGCAGGGTGACGTGCCAGATCTGCCGCCAGCGGTTCGCGCCGTCGATGCGGGCGGCCTCGTAGAGGTCCTCGTCGACGGTGGTGAGGGCGGCGAGGTAGAGGATGGTGCCCCAGCCCGCGGTCTGCCAGATCTCCGAGCCGACGAAGATCGTACGGAACCAGCCCGGTTCCTGGGCGAATCTGACCGGATCGTGCCCGAACCAGCCCAGCAGATGGTTGACCGGTCCGTCACTGGCGAGCATCTGCAAGGTGACACCGGCGACGATGACGATCGACAGGAAGTGCGGCAGATAGGAAACCGACTGCACGAACCGTTTCAGCGAGCGTCTGCGGACCTCGTTGAGCAGCAGGGCGAGCACGATCGGCACCGGGAAGCAGCAGACCAAGGTCAGCCCGCCGAGCCAGAGCGTGTTGCGGAAGACCTGCCAGAAGGTGGGGTCGGTGAGGAACATGCGCACATAGCGCAGGCCGACCCAGCTCTCGCCGAAGAGGGAGCCGCCCGGTTCGAACCGGCGGAAGGCGATGACGTTGCCGATCATCGGCAGATAGCGGAAGACCAGGAAGAACAGCAGCGGCAGCACGGCGAGCGAGTACAGCTGCCACTCCCGGCGCAGCGTCCGTCGTCGCCCTGCGCGCGCGGTCGGGCGGGGTGGCGGACCGGCGGTCGCGGGCAGGTCCTCGGTGCCGGGTGGAGAGGCCGATCGGGTGGGCGTGCTCATGCTCGGTCCTCTCGGACGGGAGACGCGGAACCGAAACTTTCGAGCGCTTACCGGTAACCTCGCGGCAACTTAGAGGCACCCAGAAAGCGCTGTCAATGACTCTGGCAGCGCTCGGTCGATCCATGAGAGGCGAGTTGGAAGCGCCGACGAAAGGGGTACGACCCGGAGACCGAAGCCAGCGAACTCCGCAAGTTTCCGCATCGTGACCGACTCCTGCGAGGTGTCCGCGTGCCCGCGTTCGACCTGCCGCTGCCCGAACTGGAGCGCCACCGTCCGGCCGTCGAGGAGCCCGACGACTTCGACCCGTTCTGGCACGACACCCTCGCCGAGGCCGCCGGACCGGACCCGCTGGTCTCGGTCCGCCCGGTGGGCTCGGGGCTGCGCCTCACCGAGTCCTGGGACGTGACGTTCCGCGGCTTCGCGGGCGACCCGGTCCGCGCCTGGTTCAGCCGCCCGGCCCACACCCGTGGCCCGCTCCCCGCCGTCGTCGAGTTCGCGGGGTACGGCCGCGGCCGCGGGCTGCCGCACGAGCGGCTGACCTGGGTGAACGCCGGATACGCGCATCTGCTGATGGACAACCGCGGCCAGGGCGACCAGTACGGCAGCGGCGGCGCGACACCCGACCCGCACGCCTGCGCGCCGGGCGGCCCAGGACCGGCCGTGCGCGGACTGCTCGCCGCGCGGGACCACCACTACCGGCGGCTGATCACGGACGCGGTCCGCGCGGTGACGGCCGTGCGCGCGCTACCGGGTGTCGACGGCGCCCGGGTGGCCGCGGTCGGCAACAGCCAGGGCGGCGGCATCGCCCTGGCGGTGGCGGGCCTGGTCCACGACCTGGCGGCGACGGTCGTCAGCGCGCCGCTGCTCTGCGGCATCCGGCGCGCCCTCGAACTCACCGACGCCGGCCCGTACGGCGAGATCGCGGCCTATCTGGCGGTCCACCGGGGCGCCGAGACGGCCGCGTACCGCACGCTCTCCTATCTGGAGGGGATCTCCTTCGCCCGCCGGGCCCGCGCCCCGGCCCACTTCGGGGTGGGCCTGCGGGACACCGTGTGCCCGCCGAGCGGGGCGTACGCCGCCTTCAACCGGTACGGGGAGCTGACCGGCGGCGCCGCCCGCAAGGAGATCCACGCCTATCCGTACAACGGCCACGAGGGCGGGGACGCGATCCACGTCCGCCGCCAACTCGCTTGGCTGCACCAGGTGTTGGACGTCAGTTGACGGCCAGCGTGAACACGTGCAGATCGGTGTTCGCGGGCAGCCGCACGCCGGCGATCTTCTTGCCCTCGGGCGCGGAGAACGGCTTGGTGGCGAAGACGTACGTCGCCACCGGGTCCTTGTCGGCGCCCGCGACGTTCCGGTAGGCGGCCTTGGCGACGGTCACGTTGCCGTACTGGACGGTGCCGCCCCCGCCGCCGACGGTCCAGTCGGTGAAGGACAGGTCGACGGCCTCGGTGCTGCCGTCGGTGTAGGTGACGGTGGCCGAGGCCCGCTGATTGCCGTTGACGGCGCTGCCGATGGCGGACAACCGCGCCGCGGGCTCGGGGAGTTGGATGGTCTGCCCGTCGGCGGAGACGTTGTCGGGCCGCCCCGCGGGCGAGTCGGGCCAGGTGAAGGTGAGCCCGTCGACCGCGCCCTCCCCGCCCGGGGTGAGCCCGACGGCGGCCAGGGCCTGGCGGGAGTAGCTCCAGCCACCGCCGTCGTAGTCGGCCTCGTCGTGCTCGCCTGAGTCGTCGGAGACCCCGGTGTTGTCGTAGGCGGCCAGCAGGGTGCCGGGCGCGGCGACGGTCAGCGAGACGGGCTGCCGGTAGGAGTCGTCGCCCGAGGTCACCGTCACCTGGACGTCGTAGAAGCCCTGTCGGGCGTCGTCGGCCGCGGTGAGCCTGATGCGCCGCGCGCCGTCGACGACGATGCCCTCGGCCGGGTCGGCGGTCACACCGTCCGGCGTGCGGACCGTGAACCGGACCTCGGGTCCCGCGCCGCCGTTCAGCGACAGCGCCCGGACGTCGACGTCGGTGCTGCCGCCGGGCGCGAGGGTCGCGGCGGTCGGCCCGACGCCGATCTGGTAGGGCTGCTCGCCCTCCCGGAACGACGGCGGCGGCTGGGAGGCGCCCCAGCTCCGGTCGGGGGTCGAGGAGAGCGTGTAGTCCAGCCTGCCCCCGTCCCGCACGAACGACGCGGGCAGCCAGGAACGGTCGCTGGAACGGCCGTTGACCTTCAGCGACCGGATGTAGGGGGCGTCGGCCGCCGCACCGGCCGCCCGGACGGAGATGTCGTTGCCGTCGGGGCGCGAGATCTCGACGCGCGGGAACAGCGGTGAGGCCAGCACGAGTTCGGCCCGGGACGGCACCTGCGGATACATGCCGAGCGCGGAGAAGACGTACCAGGACGACATGGCGCCGAGGTCGTCGTTGCCGGGGATGCCGCCCGGCTCGGTGGACCAGAGCTGCCGCATCGCGGCCCGGACGGTCTCCTGCGCCTTGTAGGGAGCGCCCGCGTAGTCGTACAGGTAGGGCACGTTGGTCGAGGGCTCGTTGTCCAGCTCGGACTTGTCACCGCCGCTGCCGGTGAAGGCCCAGCCGCCGTCGTCCTCGTGGAAGAAGGAGTCGAGCCTGCCGAGCGCCGCGTCCCGGCCGCCCATGGCGGCGAAGAGTCCGGCGGGGTTGTGCTGCACCATCCAGGTGTACTGGGCGGCGGTGCCCTCCACGAACCCGTTGCCGGTGCCGGGCGTGAACCCGGTGACCCAACTGCCGTCCGCCTTGCGGTTGGCGATGTAGCCGCCGCTGGGATCGGCGGCGATGTTGAAGTTGTTCTGCCACCACTGGGCCCGCTCGGCGAAGGCGGCGGCGGTCTCCTTCCGCCCTGCGGCGGCGGCGAGTTGGGAGAGCGAGAAGTCGGCGGTGGACATCTCCAGCGTCTCGGCCGCGCCACCCCAGGCGTTGGAGACCGACGGCATGTAGTGCGCCTTCAGGTACTTGTCGAGGGAGGGCCGCTGCCCCACCGAGAGCACCGGCTTCCCGGCCGGCGACAGGTCCTTCTCGGTCGGTACGGTGGCGGCCTTCAGCAACGAGTCGAGGGCCCCGCGCAGATCGAAACCGGTCCCGCCGAAGGCGCGGATCCCGGCGAGGGCGGTGGGCGAGGGGTCACCGTTCATGACGTGCGTGCCGCCGGCACCGTGCAGCCAGCGGTCCCAGATCCCGCCGTTCTGCTGGGCGAGTTCGTAGAGCGACTGGGCGATGTCGGAGCCGATGTCCGGGTCGAGCAGGGTCACGAGCTGCACCTGCGAGCGGTAGACGTCCCACCCGGAGAAGGTGCCGTACTGCGCCTGCTGGCGCCGCCCGACCCGGTGCACGTCGCCGTCGCTGCCCCGGTAGCGGCGGTCGGCGTCGCTGATGACGTTCGGGTGCAGCAGCGCGTGGTAGAGGGCGGTGTAGAAGACGGTCCGCTCGTCGCCCTGGCCGCCACCGACCCGCACGGCACCGAGCCGCTCGCGCCAGGCCCGCCGGGCGGAGTCGCGCACCGCGTCGAAGGACCGGCGGGAAGGGTTCTCGGCGGCGAGGTTGGCCGCGGCGGCGGACCGGCTGACGTACGAGATGCCGACCTTGACGCCCACGGGACCGGTGCCGTCGGCGAACCGCACGTACCCGCCGGCCCCCTTCCCGGCGACGGGCCGCCCACCGCTGGCGAAGCCTCCGGTCCCTCCGGAGCCGGTCACGGCACCGGCGTTCAGCGTGCCGTCCGTCCACGTCCCGTTGGCGACGAAGTCACGGTCGAACCGGGCCGTGAAGTACAGGGTGTAGTAGCTGCGTTGGCCTTCCGGGTCGAGGTATCCGCAGAAGTTCCCGGAGGTGACGGAGCCCGACACGGTCCGGGTCGCCGGGTCGATGGTGACCGTCGAATCGGAGGAGCCGACCTCGGAGTTGGCGGTGCGGATGAGCATCGAGGCGGGCTTGTCGGCGGGGAAGGTGAAACGGCCTGAGCCGGTGCGGGTGGTGGCGGTGAGGTCGGCGGTCACCCCGGAGGCGAGGCCCACCTTGTAGTGGCCCGGCTCGGCGGTCTCGTCGTCGTGGCTGAAGTCGGAGGCGTAGACGGCGTCCTTGGTGTCGGCGGCGGGCGACGAGGTGACGTCACCGGCGTACGGGAAGAACGGGATGTCACCGCTGCCGCCGGCGCACCCGGTGCCGGACATGTGGGTGAGGCTGAAGCCGCGGATCCGGGTGGCGTCGTAGTGGTAGCCGCCGGGCGCGGTGGTTCTGGTGGCGTCGCCCCGGGTGTTCTCCGGACTCCAGGAGAGCATGCCGAAGGGCACGACGGCGCCCGGGAAGACGTCACCGCCGTTCGAGGTGCCGATCAGCGGGTCGACGTACGAGGTCGGGTCGCCGACGAGGTCAGGGGGTGCCGAACCGGCCGCGACGGCCGGGGTGGCACCGCCGACCGCGAGGGCGGCGGCGAGCAGCAGGGACATGGGACGGAAACGCATGACGCGGCCCCTCCTCCTTCGGACGGGTCGCGCACCACAGGTCGCACAAGCCGCAGGGACAGTAGCGTGCGCCACGCATACCACGGAAGACCGCGTACCCGACCCGTCCCCCGCCCCCGGCCACCCGGACGGCGCAAGTCCCCAACTCTCTTGACATCGTTGTCCGTTACCGCGATAGGCTCATCACAAAACCCCAGACAACGTTGTCGCACCCAGCACACAAGCCAACCAAGCCCCCCCGCACCCCCGCACCCCGGCCGACCCTCACCCCCCTTGGGCCGACCGGTCGCGGACCCGGTGGCCCACGACCACCGGGTCCGCTCACACCTAGGTCAACCGACCTGACAGGGCAGATCGGTGGCGGTATCAGCGCTGCCGCCCGAGACGACATACCCGAAGGTAGCGGTGGCCCCTGGAGCCAACGACCCGTTCCAGTCGGCGTTGTGGACCATCACGCCCTGCCCCGAGTAGGTGGCGTTGCCGTTCCAGAGGCTGTTCACGGACTGCCCGGTGGGGAGGTTCCAGTTGACCATCCACCCCAGCATCGGCACGTCACCGCTGTTGGTGACGGTGACCTCGGACTGGTAGCCACCGCTCCAACTCCCGGTGGTCCGGCGGCTGGCGACACACTTGCCGGGCACGGGCTCGCTGGGGTTGCCCGGGTCGTGGATGCCGGTCACCTCGCCGTTGCCGCCGTCGAAGACGACGTCGGAGCAGGAGTAGAAGGTCTCCGCGCTGTCCGAGCGCTGCCACACCATGTAGATGATGTGCCGCCCTGACTTGCCGGCCGGAAGCTTGCCGTTCCAGGAGTAGTTGGCCTCGACCGTGCCCGGGGTGCCGTTGAGCGGCGGGTGGTCGACGCTCAGGAACGGGGTGCTCTCCATGTCGTTCCAGGTGAGCGCCTTCGTCGGGTCGAAGCCGTCCTTCGTGACGTACACGTAGAACCAACCCGGGTGCGCGGCCCAGGCGTTGTAGGAGAAGTCGACACTCGCGCCCGAGGTGAGGTGGGTCAACGGCCAGTCGTTGCGCGGCAGGTTGAACCCGGTGAAGTTGGTGTTCCCGCCGCTGCACAGCTCACCGTCGGGCACGAAGCCCTTGGTGCGGCCCGCGCCGTCGGAACGCAGCACGGAGAACCAGTTGTAGAACGGCGTTGTCCCGCTGACCTGTTGGGCGGCCCGACAGGCGGGGTTGACGGGCTTGATCTCACCGGTGTCGGTGAGCCCGTCCTGCCAGCACAGGAAGGTACGGCTGGCGGGCTTCATGGGAGTGCCGTGAGCCTCGGCCCGCCCACTCGTGGACAGCACGAGCCCCATGGCGGGAACCGTGGCGAGCAACGAGACCAGCACGAGCAGCAGAGCTCTGGCGCGTGTGGGGAACGCTTTCATGCTCATGTCACATAACTTCCTCACGTACGGCGGTGTGGGGTGCGTACGGGTGAGCGGGGCGGGGCACTGACGACACCGACGGGTTCCGGTCCACCGACATGGGAGCGCTCCCACCCCACCTGCTGGCGAAGCTAGCGGCGCAACGCGCACTTGTAAACGCCCCAACCCGCCACTTCCACAGCGGAGTTCCGACCCCGGCCGGTCGCAGAGCGCCACCCCCACGTGCCGTTGGGATGAAAACGGCCCGGGAGCGGGTCGTGGGGGTGCGGCACGATCCGCCGCGTACCCGGTCACCACCCCAGTTCGACCAAGGAAACAGTCCCAAGGGCCCATCAAGCGGCGGATCAGCCGCACCCCCACGACCCCGACCCCACAACGCACCGCACCACAACGCACCGCACCGCACCGCACCGCACCGCACCGCACCGCACCCACCACGCAACGCACCGCACCGGACCGCACCCACCACACAAGTCAGCCGGCAGAAAGAGAGGCAGCACACCAGCCGAACGAGACAGGACAAGCAAAGGGCCGCACCCCCAAGAACGGGGATACGGCCCTCAACACCCGCCCACCACCGCCCGATTGCCGGACGGCGTGGACGCGGGGGGGGACGCCTACTTGCGGATCAGGCTGCGCAGCACGTACTGCATGATGCCGCCGTTGCGGTAGTAGTCGGCCTCACCAGGCGTGTCGATGCGGACGACGGCGTCGAACTCGACGCCGGTGTCGGTGGTGACCTTGACGGTCCGCGGCGTGGTGCCGTTGTTCAGCTCCTCGACCCCGGTGAAGGAGAAGGTCTCCTCGCCGGTGAGCCCGAGCGCCTCCGCGGACTGCCCCTCCGGGAACTGGAGCGGCAGAACGCCCATGCCGATGAGGTTGGAGCGGTGGATCCGCTCGTACGACTCGGCGATGACGGCCTTGACGCCGAGGAGCGCGGTGCCCTTGGCGGCCCAGTCGCGGGACGAGCCGGAACCGTACTCCTTGCCCGCGAGGACGACCAGCGGAATGCCCTGGTCGATGTAGTTGCGGGAGGCGTCGTAGATGAACGAGACCGGGGCGCCGTCGACGGTGAAGTCGCGGGTGTAGCCGCCCTCCGTGCCGGGCGCGATCTGGTTGCGCAGCCGGATGTTGGCGAACGTGCCGCGGATCATGACCTCGTGGTTGCCTCGGCGGGAGCCGTAGGAGTTGAAGTCACGACGCTCCACACCGTGCTCGGTGAGGTACTTGCCGGCCGGGGTGTCGGCCTTGATCGCACCGGCCGGGGAGATGTGGTCGGTGGTGACCGAGTCGCCCAGCTTGGCGAGGACACGGGCGCCGGCGATGTCGGAGACCGGGGTGATCTCCATCGTCATGCCCTCGAAGTACGGGGGCTTGCGCACGTAGGTGGACTGCGGGTCCCACTCGAAGGTGTTGCCAGTGGGGATGGGCAGCGACTGCCACTGGGCATCGCCCGCGAAGACGTCCTGGTAGGACTTGTTGAACATGTCCTCGCCGATGGCGTTGGCGACGACGTCGTTGACCTCGGCCTCGGTCGGCCAGACGTCGGCGAGGAAGACCGGCTTGCCGTCCTGGTCGGTGCCGAGGGCGTCCTTGGTGATGTCGATCTTCATGGAGCCGGCGAGGGCGTAGGCGACGACCAGCGGCGGGGACGCCAGGTAGTTCATCTTGACGTCGGGGTTGATCCGGCCCTCGAAGTTGCGGTTGCCGGAGAGCACCGAAGTGACCGCGAGGTCATGGTCGTTGACGGCCTTGGAGACCTCCTCCGGCAGCGGGCCGGAGTTGCCGATGCAGGTGGTGCAGCCGTAGCCGACGAGGTTGAAGCCGACCTTGTCGAGGTACGGGGTGAGACCCGCCTTGTCGAAGTAGTCGGTGACGACCTTGGAGCCGGGGGCGAGGGTGGTCTTGACCCAGGGCTTGCGGGTCAGGCCCTTCTCCACGGCCTTCTTCGCGACGAGCGCGGCGGCGACCATGACGTACGGGTTCGACGTGTTGGTGCAGGAGGTGATGGCCGCGACCGTCACCGCACCGTGGTCGAGCTGGTAGGTCGAGCCGTCGGGGGCGGTCACGGTGACCGGGCTGGACGGGACGCCGTTGGTGGTCGCGGGGGCGTCGGAGGCCGGGAAGGACTCCTTGCCGGCCTCGTCGGCGGAGTCGACGTAGTTGCGGACGTCGAGCGCAAACTGCTGCGAGGCGTTGGCGAGGACGATGCGGTCCTGCGGGCGCTTCGGGCCGGCGATGGAGGGGACGACCGTCGAGAGGTCGAGCTCCAGCTTCTCGGAGAAGTCGGGCTCGGCCTTCGGGTCGAGCCAGAGCCCCTGCTCCTTGGCGTACGACTCGACGAGCGCGACCTGCTGCTCGGAACGGCCGGTCAGACGCAGGTACTTGAGGGTCTCGTCGTCGATCGGGAAGATCGCGGCGGTGGAGCCGAACTCCGGCGACATGTTGCCGATGGTGGCGCGGTTGGCGAGGCTCGTGGCCGCGACGCCCTCGCCGTAGAACTCGACGAACTTGCCGACGACGCCGTGCTTGCGCAGCATCTCGGTGATGGTGAGCACGAGGTCGGTGGCGGTGGTGCCGGGCTTCAGCTCACCGGTGAGCTTGAAGCCGACGACGCGCGGGATGAGCATGGAGACCGGCTGGCCGAGCATCGCGGCCTCGGCCTCGATGCCGCCGACGCCCCAGCCGAGGACGCCGAGTCCGTTGACCATGGTGGTGTGGGAGTCGGTGCCGACGAGGGTGTCGGGGTAGGCCTGCCCGCCGCGGACCATGACGGTGCGCGCGAGGTGCTCGATGTTGACCTGGTGGACGATGCCGGTGCCGGGCGGGACGACCTTGAACTCGTCGAAGGCGGTCTGGCCCCAGCGCAGGAACTGGTAGCGCTCGCGGTTGCGGCCGTACTCCAGCTCGACGTTCTGCGCGAACGCCTCGTGGGTGCCGAACTTGTCGGCGATGACGGAGTGGTCGATGACCAGCTCGGCCGGCGCCAGCGGGTTGATCTTCGCCGCGTCGCCACCCAGCTCCTTGACGGCCTCGCGCATGGTGGCGAGGTCGACGACGCAGGGCACGCCGGTGAAGTCCTGCATGATCACGCGGGCGGGCGTGAACTGGATCTCCTGGCTGGGCTGGGCCTGGGAGTCCCAGCCGCCGAGGGCCCGGATGTGGTCGGCGGTGATGTTCGCGCCGTCCTCCGTGCGGAGCAGGTTCTCCAGCAGCACCTTCAGGCTGTACGGAAGGCGAGCCGAGCCTTCCACCTTGTCCAGCCGGAAGATCTCGTACGACTCGTCGCCCACCTGCAGCGTGCTGCGGGCGTCGAAGCTGTTCGCCGACACGACAGTCTCCTTCATTGATGTGCGCGTACCACCACGATCCTGCCGCCCCGGCGTCTTGGCCGATCCGCTAAGGTAAGGCTAAGTTAGGTAAGCCTTACCGGGTGGGCGGCTGCGGTACCCCTCGGCAGATATCTCGATGTCGAGATAACTCTAGTACATGGGGCCGGGATGGTCATGCCCGCCCCGACTGTGGCGTGCGCCGCTTCTCCCGGCACGCGGGAGAAGACCCCGCCCCTTCGCGATCCGTCCGAGCCGCCCGAGCCACCCGAGCCGCCCGAGCAACCGCCTCGCCACCCATCGAAGGCCGAAGTCGGGGTATCCGGAGTGGGCGAGGAACAACAGGCCACTCAAAGGGAGTCACCGTGCCTCTGACCTTCCGCAAGAGTTTCCGGATCCTGCCCGGCGTGCGGTTGAACATCAACAAGCGCTCGTGGTCCATCACCTCGGGCGGCAAGAAGGGCCCGCACTACACGCACAGCAGCACGGGCCGCCGGACGACGTCCATGGACCTGCCGGGCCCGTTCGGCTGGCGGCGCACCACGAAGTCCCGCAGGAAGTGAGGCGGGCGCGGGCCGGGGCGAAGAACGACGAGTCACCCCACCACGAGCCGAGCCCCGGCCCACCGCCGCACCCGCAGGCCCGTTGCCGCCCCCACCACCCACCACACCAATCGTCCGCCGCCCGCCGCCCGCGGTGCGCTGTCCGCCGTCCGCCGTCCGCCGTCCGCCGTCCGCCGTCCGCCTGACAACGCATCACCCGAATGGCCCCCTCAGCGAGCGCCATCTCATATCTGAGATAACCTCAACCTCATGGCAGACGACTACCTCGTACGCATCGGCAAGCTCATCCGTGACGCCCGGCAACACCGTGGCTGGACACAGACGCAGCTCGCGGAGGCGCTCGGCACCAGCCAGAGTGCCGTCAACCGCATCGAGCGCGGCAACCAGAACATCAGCCTTGAGATGATCGCCCGAATCGGTGAAGCCCTGGACAGCGAGATCGTGTCGCTGGGATACGCGGGCCCGATGCATCTGCGGGTGGTCGGCCGCCGTCGGCTGTCCGGTGCCATCGACGTCAAGACGAGCAAGAACGCGTGCGTGGCCCTGCTCTGCGCGTCGCTTCTCAACAAGGGCCGCACGGTACTACGTCGGGTCGCCCGGATCGAGGAGGTGTACCGCCTGCTCGAGGTGCTCAACTCGATCGGTGTGCGCACCCGTTGGATCAACGACGGTGTGGACCTGGAGCTGGTGCCGCCCGCCGAGATCGACATGAACGCCATCGACGCCGAGGCGGCCGTGCGGACGCGGTCGATCATCATGTTCCTCGGCCCGCTGCTGCACCGCATGGACCGCTTCAAGCTGCCGTACGCGGGCGGTTGCGACCTCGGCACCCGCACCATCGAGCCGCACATGATCGCGCTGCGCCGGTTCGGTCTCGACGTCGCCGCCACCGAGGGCCAGTACCACGCGACGGTCAACCACGCGGTCCGCCCCGACCGGCCGATCGTCCTGACCGAGCGCGGCGACACCGTCACCGAGAACGCGCTGCTGGCCGCCGCCCGGCACGCCGGCGTCACGGTCATCCGGAACGCGTCGTCCAACTACATGGTCCAGGACCTGTGTTTCTTCCTGGAGGCGCTGGGGGTGCGGGTCGAGGGCATCGGCACGACGACCCTGACCGTGCACGGTGTCGCGAACATCGACACCGATGTGGACTACTCCCCCTCCGAGGACCCGGTGGAGGCGATGAGCCTGCTGGCCGCCGCGGTCGTGACGGAGTCGGAGCTGACGGTGCGCCGGGTGCCGATCGAGTTCCTGGAGATCGAGCTGGCGGTCCTGGAGGAGATGGGCCTCGACCACGACCGCACGCCCGAGTACGTCGCCGACAACGGCCGCACCCGGCTGGTGGACCTCACGGTCCGGCCCTCCAAGCTGGAGGCGCCGATCGACAAGATCCACCCGATGCCGTTCCCGGGCCTGAACATCGACAACGTCCCGTTCTTCGCGGCGATCGCGGCGGTCGCGGAGGGCAAGACGCTCATCCACGACTGGGTCTACGACAACCGGGCGATCTACCTGACCGACCTGAACCGCCTGGGCGGCCGCCTCCAACTCCTGGACCCGCACCGCGTGTTGGTGGAGGGCCCGACCCGCTGGCGAGCGGCGGAGATGATGTGCCCACCGGCCCTGCGCCCCGCGGTGGTGGTCCTCCTGGCGATGATGGCAGCGGAGGGCACGTCGGTCCTGCGCAACGTCTATGTCATCAACCGGGGTTACGAGGACCTCGCGGAGCGGCTGAACTCGGTGGGGGCGCAGATCGAGATCTTCCGGGACATTTGATGTGAGGATGCCGCCGCACCCCGTCTGACCTGCGATGCAACGGGTCAGGGAGGGGTGCGGCGGCATCTCTGGGACTTCTCTGGGACTTTGGGCCCCCGGCGGGCCACGGGCCACGCTCCACGGACTCTGCCGACCGGCCGCGGCTACGCGAAGATCGCGTCGATGGCGGCGGTGCCCCGTGCGCCGGCGCGGGGCAGGAAGTGGGAGTACTTCCGCAGCGTGAACCCGGGATCGGAGTGCCCCAGCCAGCGTGCCAGGGAGACAACCGATTCGCCAGCCTCCAGTTCCTCGGAGGCGAAGAAGTGGCGCAGAGCGTGGAAGCCGTGCTCCCGGGACGGCTCCCACACGCGAGCGCCGTCGGTGCTGCCCTCCTCCAGCGGAGCGATCACGCCTGCCGCAGCCAGAGCGGGCTTCCACACGTAGGAGTTGAAGTAGTTCCGGTTGATGGCCTTCCGCTCGCGTCCCGTCACCAGGAGGCTGTAGGTCCTCGGCCGCCGGTGTTTGGCTTCCACCGGCGTCTCGGCAGGAGTCGGGTCGTCCCAGGGCAGCGTGACCGGCACCGGCGCGAACCGCTCCATGTGCTGCCGGATGGCCCGAGCCACGCTGGGCGGCAACGGCACGTCCCTGACCTTGCGTCCCTTGGGAAGCGCGAAACACAGCTTCGTCCGCACCATCTTGACCTGCCGCCGGACGTGGACGACTTCCTTCTCGAAGTCGATGTCATCCGCTGAGAGCCCGAGCGCCTCCCCTTGGCGGAGCCCAAGACCTGCTCCGATCACGAGGAGGAGTCGGTAGCGGTCCGGCATGGCCGCCCGTACCGCCAGGACCCGTTCGGGCGGCCACGCCTCGACCCTGCCGGGGGTGGCGGCCGGCGGGCCGACCGTGCTGGAGCGGCACGGGTTGCGTCCGAGGCGACGGTCCTCGACGGCGGCCTGGAGGACGCTGGAGAGCGTCGCCCAGACCAGACGGATCGAGGTCGGACCGAGGTCCTTCTCCAACCGCTTCTTCCAGTGGCGCAGGACTTCCGTGCCGATGGCGTTCAGCGGCTGAGCACCCAGGTGGGGAACGATGTGCCGGCGTACCCTCTGCTCGATCCGCTCGATCGTGGACGGGTCACCGCTCTGGGTGGGCCACCAGTGGGTCGCGATGTAGTCCTTGAGGGAGATGGCCCCATCGCGGGGATCGACGAACTCGCCTCGGCGGGCGTCGGTCTGAGCCTGGGCGAGCCAGGTCTTGGCGTCCTGGAGGGCGTCGAAGGACCGGTCCTTCACACCGGGGATGCCCTTGACGCGGTAGCGGGTGCACTTGCCGTACAGGGCGGTGCGGTCGCGCTTGCCGGTTTTCGGGTTCGGGCGCTTCTTCAGCCATCGGTCTTCTATGTAGCCGGCCAGGTCGAACTCCTTTACAACGAGGGCAACGGCAGCGTTCTACTGCACTTGGGAGGCGTCAGGCGCTGGCAAAGCGGGCGGAACGCTCCTGGGAACGGACACTGAGCGGGCTGAGGGCCGGATTGGAGCGGGAGTCGGCCTGCTCCTGTTCACGGACCCAGGCGTCGAGCGCTTCCACCCTGTACATGACGCGGCCCCGGGGGCCCATGCGGAAGCTCGGCGGTCCCTGCCGACGGTGGCGCCAGACGTAGAGGGTGTGGGGTGAGAGGCCGAGGTAATCGGCGGCGTCCTTCACGGTCAGGAAGGCCGTGCGTACGGCGACCGAAGAACTCGGAGCAGTGGATGGAACACGCAATGTTTGTGCAGGAATGAGAGGTTCTCCGTGGGGTGTGCGGCTTGGGGACTCATATCGCGGCGGCGCCTGCGCATGGAGGGCGCTCGCCACGGAACAGAGTCGTCGAAATGACGACGGCGAGACGGAGGAAGGGGTTCGGTAGGCACCCGCACTCCGTGGATCAGCCGGAGCGGGCCGCTTTACCGCTTGACCTTCGGAAGGGCCGTGGCCTTGGCCAAGTGATTCCAGTCGATGTCGGCATCTCCCTGGCGGAAGCAGTACGGGTAGCGCAGCGCCAGCCATTCCGGGGTTACGCCGGCCAACTCGGCGACAGCGAAAAACGAGTTGCCCATCCTCAGCCACTCCGCCAAGCGGGACTCACGGAGGATGGAGATGGGCTCCCCCAGGCGCCACGAGTACAGCTCATCTCGGGGCAGGACGGCCTCTTGAGCCTGCTGCCACACCCGCTGGCACACGGAAGTCGGGAGCGGCCCACCGCGCGTGCCAGGAAACAGCAGATCGTCCTCCCGCAGACCAGCCCCACTGATCCACTCCCGCAGGAACTCAACGAACCTGGGCTGGAGCGGGATCTCCCGCGCTACTCCTCGGTGACGGGTTGTCAACTCTCCCGCATCACCGTCCGGAAGCACCACGTCGCGGACTCGCAAGGCGCGAGCCTCGCCCGGACGCAGCGCCTGTTCCGCCACGGTGAGCATGAAGGGGTACACCGAGTGATCGACACCCGCGTGCCCACGTATGCACTCGAGCAGCGATCGAACCTGCTCCATGGAAAGCAACCATTCTTCGTCCATTACGTCGACAGACACAGCTATGAACTCCTCGGGGGGAAAGGGTCGGCATGCGCCACGGGGATTCGCGTAGCAGGTTCAATACTCCGCACGATCCCCGGTTTCGGTAACCGGGGATCCCGTGCTATAGGACCAATGGTCTTCACGATGCTGACATCGGATCTACATCAGATGTGGGCCGACGGAAAGCCTTCGCAATCTTCAGGAACCGCTCTAGGTTGACTTACACATGGCCCTCTATTCCAGTCCGTTCCGGCCCCAACTTGTCTGCCGTCGGCGAATCGCCCCGATGTCGCCTGCTCGCCAGGACCCTTCGACAGCGCTCACCTCGTAGCCCGAAGCGGCCGGATAGAGCAGGCGTCTTCTAAGCGCTTGGCCGCAGGTTCGAGTCCTGCCGGGGGCGCCACCGGCTTACCACCGACGAGGCCGCGTTTTCCCAGTTCAGGGTGTGTTTACGCGGCCTCCGGCTACCGCGCAAACCGATGGCCCGGCAGGTGCCGGAGTCCGGCTGGCACTGACTGAAACCGGGTCTCTACGGCTGGCCGTCCCCCATGCGTCCCCCAGAATCCCGCCCCTCAAGCCCTTCCACGAGAACCCGCCCCGACATATGGAAAGTGGTCCGGGCCCCACCGTGGTGGGGCCCGGACCACTTCATGCTGCCGATACGTAGCGGATACCGACAATCCGTTTCAAGTAATCGGATTGTCGACCGCCGATGCACCGGGCGTAGATCGCGAGCAGGACCGGCACGCTGTTGCCCGCCCACGCAGCTACCTGGGCCGGGGGGATACCTTCATTCAGCCACGCGGTCAGACAGATATGACGGCAGTCGTACACCCGTCTGCCAGCCGGGGACTCGTACTCGTGCGGCGCAAGGACTGCCTTACGCGCCTTGTCCCAGAGTCGTCGGAAGACGGACCCCGCCAGCATGCCCCCCTTCCGCTCCCCCGGGAAGAGCAAGTCGGCCGGCCCCAGCTTGTGACGCTCGACGACCGTCCGCAGCAGGGCGACAAGATCGGGGTGGATTGGCACGGTGCGCGTGTCTCCGTCAGCTCGACCCTTCAGGTACCGCTGTTCGTGCGGGTCCCCCGTATCGGTCCATTGACTGCCGACCTCCGGCTGGGCCTCGTGCACCACGAACTCCCCCCAGACCGGTTCGCCGTCTTCGTCCACGGCGCCAGGCTCCGGGAGGTAAGCGTCAGCTACGCGTAGGGCAACGGCTTCCTCGGGGCGGAGGCCGGCGTAGCAGAGCGTGGCGAAGAACGCCTGGTAGACAGCTGCGTGGCGCGGGCGGCGGCCGATCCAGTCCAGGAGAGCCGCTACCTGCTCCTGATTCAGCAGCGAGCGCTTGTCGATGGCCTGGGCCACCTTGGGAGCACCACCGCCCTCCCCCTTGCCCTTCCCTTTCGGGAGCGGGTTCGACCGGAGGATGCCGTGTCGCACGGCGTACTCCATTGCCAGGTTCATGATCCGCCGGTTTCGGGTGACGGAGCTGGCTGCGGCTGCGGTGCCGTCCAGTAGCGTTCCTAGTGCGGTGACGACTGCGTCGACCTTCTCGGTCTTCTCCCAGGCAGACATCGGCAGGGTGTTCCGCTGAACCCAGTCGAGGACGACTCGGACGTCATCAGGGATGGGCTCATCCGGGTTGGTCCGCCGCTTGGTATTGAAGGCCCACTCGCGCAGTGCCGTGCGAACGAAGACCGCCTCGAACTGCGGCGTAGTCCGGAGAAGGGCGACAGTTGCTGTGGTCATCGCCTTGGCGAGGTTCTTTCGAGTATTACCCGAGGAGTGGGGCCACGTCTTATCGACGAAGTCAAGAGCAAAGTCGTACCAGTTGGTCTCCGCCGCCTTGCTGGAGTGCGATATGGGCAGTCCAGTTTCGAGGCTGAAGGGTTCACCACGCTTGACCGCAGTCAGCAGATCCGAGCGGCGAGCATCCGCAAGTGCTTTGGTGCTGTAGGTCTTGCTGTGCTTCTTGGCACCGACCTTCCAAACTACCTTATAGGTGTACCCGTTGGCTCGCTCGCGCCGCTCGATGCTGTAGACCCGGACGTCAAACGTACTGTCTATCAAAGACGATCCTCACAATCAGTAAGCCAGTTTTCGAAATCGCCGCGCCGTATCCGGAGTGAGCCGTTGGGAAGCCGAATGCAGCGCGGTCCACGCCCCTTCTGCCGCCAGTCATAGAAGGTCGACTTGGCAATCTGCAGCTCGGCGCAGACCTCGTCAACCGTCAGCTTTTGCCCAGGTCGAACCGCTACCGCCATGAGGCCACCTCGCGATTGCGGATGGACGCGGGGGTGGCGAGCGAGGCACACGGGTCTGCCAGCCCGGGGCGAAAATGGGCAGGGGGTATCGCGGATCGGCACATGGCGGGTGTTCCTTGCGAAGGAGCGCGCGGGGGCGACAGAGCGGAACCAACAGCACTGAGGACCCACGCCGACTCGGCGGAGGCACCGCTGACATTCAGCTATCAGGCGCTGCGGATTCAGGGCAGCAGCGGGCGGGGGCCGCGCATACCTCCTTGCGTCTTATGCGGCGCTGCCTACTGCGTCCGCCACGGCTCCACCGCCAAGCACAGCCGGGTGCGAACACCATTAATGCTCCGCACGATCCCCGGTTTCGGTAACCGGGGATCGTCTGCTATATATCGCTCTGCACTACGAGAGCTGCCCCTCGCCCCTTTCTCCGCCTCGATTAGGAGGCCAAGCGGTACGAGTGGAGAGCGGGGGTCGCACCATCCGCGACAAGCTCCAGCAGCCGGTCGCCGGTGCGGCGTTCGAGGTTGCGTGCCACGACGCACTCGGAGGCGCCAACGGCATGGGCAGTGTGGCGAGTTGCGGCGCCGGGATGTACCGCCATGCAGGCGAGGACCTCTCGGTCGCGGTGGTAGCCGCGTTGTAGCAGGTCCTCACCGAACAGACCTGCCGCCGCGCAGACGCAGAGACAAACCCTGTAGACAGGGCGGCGTAGTCCTCCGTCACCTGGGCGGTCCACGCGTTCGCGGCGCTGAGCGGCATGAGGATGAGGGCAGTGAAGGGGGCAGATCGGATTGCGGAATTCGGCAGGTGGACCTCCTTGGGGCTGCGCTCGGTCACGGGACCGAGTGGCGCGGGCTGCGGGCTGGGGGCGACCGTCTGCCGGTTTCCCGGAAGCCCACATCCCCCTGTTGACCTGGTGTTTTTCCGGGTCGTTGTACGTTGACATGATCCCGGAGGAGCTTCCAGTCCATTGGGGCTCTTCCTCGTCTGCCATGAGCTGAAGCCGTACCAGGCGTCCTCCGGCACGCCGAGTGGAACGCGCGCCAGACTTCCTGGGAAGTTGACTGATCACCACCCTGCCGCCAAGGCTCAGTCGCTCGGAGGGATCTTGGGCAGGGATGTAGAAATGCTCCGGGCGGCGGCGATGCTGCACGGCATCGGCTGCACACCCTCGCTGGCCACCACCGGGTTCCATCCGCTCGATGGTGCCCGGTACCTCCGCGATCACATAGCTGCGGACGAGACGTTGGGGGCAGCGGCGACGGCGATCTGGACAGCGGACACGTGCATGGGCAGGTGCCTCCGGGTGGGGGGCACAGTGATGGGGACGGCCCCGTGACCGGGCACCCGAGGGTCAGCGCTCGGGCTTGGGGGGCCGCTGCATCAGCGCGGCGGCGGCCTCGTCGAGGGTGACCTTCTCGCGCAGCAGGGCAGAGATCACTTCCGTGATCGGCATCTCAACGCCGTGGGCATGAGCGAGGGCGAGAACCGCCTCGGCGGATTTGACGCCTTCGGTAGTCTGCCGGGTGGCGGCCGTCGCCTGTTCGACGCTTAGGCCGTGGCCGAGGTGGGTGCCGAAGGTGCGGTTACGGGAAAGCGGAGACGAGCAGGTGGCCACTAGGTCGCCGAGGCCGGCCAGACCGGCGAGGGTGGCCGGGTGGGCACCCATGGCCACAGCAAGCCGGGTGGTCTCTGCCAGCCCGCGCGTGATGAGCATCGCCGAGGCGTTGTCGCCCAGGCCCATGCCTGAGGCGATGCCGACCGCCAGGGCGATGACGTTCTTCACGGCTCCGCCCAACTCGCAGCCGGTCACGTCGGTGCTGGTGTAGGGCCGGAAGTAGGTGGTGTGGCATACCTGCTGGAAGCGACGGGCGGCGTCCTCGTCGGGGCAGGCGACGGTGGCAGCGGCGGGCTGGCCGTCCATGATCTCGCGGGCGAGGTTCGGGCCCGACAGCACTGCGACCCGGTTCGCGTTCACGCCGGTCACCTCGGTGATGACCTGGCTCGCCCGTTCCCCGCTGCCCAGTTCGATGCCCTTCATCAGCGACACGATCACGGTGTCGGGCCCGATGTGCGGCGTCCACGCGGCGAGGTTGGTCCGCAGGGACTGCGCGGGGATGGACAGCACAAGGTAGTCCGCGCCGCGAAGCGCGGCGGCCGGATCGGTCGTAGCCGTCAGGGAGGCGGGCAGCTCTACGTCCGGGAAGTAGCCGGGGTTGCGGTGAACCGTGTTGATCGCATCGGCGATCTCGTCTCTGCGGGCGTGCACGGTGACGTCGCTACCGGCGTCGGCCAGGATCTTGGCGACTGCGGTACCCCAAGACCCGGCCGAGAACACCGCCGCACGGGCGGAACGGTGCTGGCTCACTGCGGGGTCCTCTCACCGGACGCGGGCCCGTCACCGGGACGGCGGCCGGGCCCGGACACCCTATCGGCCGCGCCAGGCCCGGGCGGAACACGCGTGGGGCGCCGCACGGTCAGCCGCACTGCTTGACGGCCCTTCCCCACCTGACGTCCGCCCGGCGGGGGATCAGAACGGTAGACGTCCTGGGACGTCCGGCCGATCACCGCTCGGCCCCCGCGCCCTACGTCATAGTCTGCCGAGCATGGATCTCACCGTTTGGGCCCGCGACCTGGCCAGGTCCCTCCTCGCGGAGCCCCTGCCTCGGCGCTGGGCACACTCTCAGGGCGTTGCCGCAAGGGCCCGGTCCCTGGTAGGGATCCTGGGCGACGACGCGGAACTACTGTGGGCCGCGGCGATGCTGCACGACATTGGGTACACGCCGTCGCTCGCCACGACGGGGTTCCATCCGCTGGACGGCGCCCGCTACCTGCGCGACCGTTCAGCCGCGGACGAGCGCCTGGTACGGCTGGTCGCCAACCACTCGTACGCGCTGTTGGAGGCGGAAGAGCGCGGGCTGCGGGAAGAGCTGGAGGGTGAGTTCCCGATCCTCGACCACGCCGAGCTGGTGGATGCTCTCGTGTACTGCGATATGACCACCACTCCGGATGGCACCCTCACCACCGTGGGTGCCCGGCTGGCGGAGATCCTTACTCGGTATGACCGCGACAGCATCGTCGGCCGATTCATCCGCCGAGCCGATGAGGATCTCCGAGCTGCTGTACACAGAGTTGAAGCCCGGCTGATCTTGGCAGAGCGGTAAAGGAGGGCACGGCGCTCAGTCGACGTGAGGGAACGTCCCGTCCAGATAGTGGGCGATCTGCTTCCGCATGGAGGGGTGGATGTCGTAGGAGTCCAGTTCGCCGGGCAGGATCCAGCGGACGCCATCGGCTTCGTCGTTGATGGTGGGCTCGCCTCCGACCGGTCGGCCGATCACGGTGACTTCGTATGCCTGTCGGATCTCCCCGTCCGTGTAGGCCACGACATGCTCAGGGACCGAATACACGCCGAGGAGCCCGGTGGGTTCGGCGTCGATTCCGGTTTCTTCCTTGCATTCCCGGACTGCGCACTGCGATGGGGATTCCCCTATGTCCATGGCTCCCCCGGGCAGAGCCCACTGCCCCGTGTCGCGGCGCCGCTGCAGGAGGATCGCCCCGTCCGCCTCCCGGACTACGAGCATGTTGCACGCCGGAATCAACGTGTTCGGCTTGGGTGCGTTCTCGTCGTACCAGTACTCCGTACGTCCCATCGCGGGCCGCGCTCCTCACATGGACTCGGGTGACCAGGGCTTTGCAGTCTCCCAGACCGCGTCGAAGCTGCCGGCGTAGTGGTCGAACCAGCCGTCTTCCTCCAGGCGCCGCAGCTCGAACAGGGGGTTTGCGCTGGCGGGCTGCCCCCAGACGTGCGGGTTGACCAGGAGCACGTCATCGAAGCGGAAGAGGCTGTTGTAGAGGGTGGTGTCGTGGAGGCGCACCTCGCACCCGGGCGTGCCGATCAGCTTGCGGTAGTAGGTGAGGGACGCCCTGATCTTTGCGGAGAGGGTGCCGCCGATGCCTTCTTCCTCGTCCCTGACGGCGACCGCCTTGCCCGATGGGTCACCGAAACAGAGGCGGACCTGAACTCCGGCGTCGGAGCGCTCGGCAAGCATCGCCGCAACGCGCGGGTTGGTCTGCGCGAAGAACGTGCCGCTGAACACCAGTACGTCGATGTGTTCCTGAGCGGTCTTCAGGAGGCGGACCCAGGACTTCTGCGGGAAGCTCGCGCGGTTCGGAAAGGCAGCGACCAGTTCGGTCTGCTCGGTCGGCTGCCCCTGCGCCTCGTCCTCCTCGGGCGGCCACAGGTACGACATGTCCACACCGAGACGCTTCGCAACCGCCCATTGGTGCCGACGGAGTGGCTGCCGGCCGATGCTGATCCAGCGCTCCACCGTCTTGACATCAACTTGGCACGAGGCCGCGAGGTCCTCGGGGGTTACCTGCCTCTGGAGCATCACCGTACGCAACCGGTCGTTCACCATCGCATCCTCGCAGGACGTCCTGGGACGCGGCAAGATCTTGTGGGACGCCAGGACGTCCCACAAGGTCACTTTTAACAGGTAGTTCACGCTGCCTACCCTGGTCCCGTGCAGCGAATTGTGTTGTGGGACGTGGACCACACCCTTGTGGAAAACTCCGGTGTGAGCAAGGAGATCTACGCCAGCGCCTTCAAGGCACTAGCTGGGCGGGAGGCCGAATTGCCTGCTCCAACGGAGGGGCGTACGGACCGGGCGATCATGCGCGAGATGTTCACCCGGCACGGTTTGCCGGATCCTGACTGGGAGCGGGCGCAGCAGGCGCTGGAGGAAGCCGGCCGTCGCTGCGAGGAAGATCTGCGACGGCGGGGTCATGTCCTGCCCGGTGTCGAGGACGCGTTGAAGGCACTCGCGGCGGACCCAGCTATCTGTTCCTCGGTCCTCACCGGCAACATTTCGGCCAATGCCCGCGTCAAACTGCGGGCATTCGGGCTTGATGATCTGCTCGACATGGCTGTTGGCGGGTACGGCGAGGACAGCGACGATCGAGCGCGTCTCGTCGACGCCGCCCGTGCCCGTATCCATGCAGCCCACGGCATCCCACTCGTCGCGCCGACCGTCCTGATCGGGGACACGCCCCGCGATGTGCGCGCCGCGCATGACGCCCAGGCACACTGCATCGCCGTCGCCTCCGGGATCCACTCGGTGGCAGAACTCCGCGCTGCTGGGGCCGACGCCGTCGTCCCTGATCTGACCGACACGGAGGGCTTGTTGACCCTCCTGCGGGAAGTCCTGACCTGAGTGGACAACAGAGCTCCGGGACTAGAGACCGGTGACCGGGTCAGGGGCAAGGCGTAGCAGCGCAGCGTGTCCAGATCTTCGCTGTGGACCGAGGACCAGGACGCGGTCAGCAATTCGGCGTGCTGCGGGCTGATCCCGATGGATTTCCGTTCGTCCGGGAGGCGTTCAGCGAGCGGGGTGACGACCCAGAACGTCCCGCCGGGTGGGAGAAGGTATCGGACGCGGGCGAGGAAGGCCGCCTTGTCCTTGATGAAGGCGAACACCAAGCGGCAGGTGACGGCGGCGTAGCCCGCCTCCGGCAACGCTCGGATGTCCTCGGTCTCGAAGTCCAGCCGCTGAAAATGCGGACCGTCGGACGTGTCCTGCTCGGCCTGGGCGATCTGCAGCGCGGCGGAGGAACAGTCGATCGCTGTGGTGCGGTATCCCAGGTCACCATGTAGATACCGGGCAAGGACACCGTCGCCGCAGCCGACGTCGAGCGCGGGCCGGCCGTGGCCGGCGCCGAGGAACTGGCCGGTCAGCTGCTGCTCTTCGAGAGTGAGGCGGCGGTAGCGGCGCCCTGATGTCCACAGCGGATCCCAGTACGTGGCCGGGTTGTTGATCGTCACGGGTTCGCGGGCTCCTCGGTAGCAGTCAGGGAAGCGGGGGCGGCCGTGCCCAGGTCCCGCACGGGTGAGTTCCAGAGCACAAGGAAGGGGATGACGAGGGCCGCGCTGATGAGGGTGAGGGTGAGGTGCAGCCCTAGCCACGTGCCGAGGCCGCCAGCGGCGAGAGCGGCGAAGGGTCGCAGGCTGAAGGCGAGCCACGCTCCGGTGGCCTGGGCCCGTCCTTGGAGTTCGTCGGGGGCGAGTTCCTGACGGACCGCCCTCTGGAGTCCGCCGTGGCACACGGCAGCGCCGGTTTGGATGACCATGCCGATGCCGATGGCGATCTGCCCGCCAAGTCCGGGTCCGACGAGAACCAGAGGGATTTGGGCGAGTGGGTTGAGGGAGAGCGCTCCGAGCATCACCGGGCCTGGGCCCCAGCGTCGTTCCAGGGGCTGCCAGACGAGGGCGCCGAGGATGCCGCCGGCACCGCCGGCGCCCATGACGATGCCGAGGGCTGTCGGGCTCCAGTGCAGCTCGCGCAGCAGGTACAGCGACCAGAGGGCGCTACTGGCGGCCAGGACGAAGGAAGTGGCGGTGTTGGACAGCACGATGGACCGCACGACAGGGGTGCGCAGGGTGTAGGTGAGGCCCTCGCGGATCTCGGCCCATTGGCTGGTGCCAGCCTTTCGGGGTGGCGGCGGGTCTTCGTGGTGCCTGATGCGCCACAAGAGCAGGGCGCTGGCCAGGTAGGAGGAGGCATCCACGGTGATGGCGCGGGCGGCGCCGAGCGCCACGACGAGGGCGCCGCCGGAGTTGGTGCCGATGAGGTCGGCCAGGGAGTTACCGGCGCCCATCTTGGCGTTGCCGTCCTTGATTCGTCCCGGGCCGAGGAGGGAGGGCAGGAAGCTGATGGACGCGTTACTGCCGATGACCTGCAGGGCGGCCACCGTGAGGGCGACCGCGTAGAGATGGATCAGGGTGATGCGGGCGAGAAACTGTGCGGTGGGAAGGGTCAGGAGGACAGCGGCGCAGAGCAGATCGCAGGTGATGATCAGGGGACGTTTGCGTCGGCGGTCGGCCAGGACCCCGGCGTGGAGGGACAGCAGCAGGGGTGGGAGTTTGGAGGCGAAGGCGATCAGCGCGACGTTGAAGGTGGAGGCGTGCAGTTCGACGACGGCCAGGACGGACAGCGCGATCGTGGTCACGCCGCTCCCGGTAACGCTGATGCCCTGGGCGACGGCATAGTGCCGGAAGTCCCTGTCTCGCCACAGGCTTCCTGGGGCGTTGGGGCCGGATCGGTGCGGCACGTTCTGCGAACTCCCCTCATAGGTATGGCTGTTACGTCCCCGCCATGCGGTGTCTCGTCCCGTGTTGGGCTCCCGCTGGCGACCGGGGCCGCACGGGTCAGCGCGGCAGGAACCGTTCGACGCCTTCGCCGTGCAGCAGCTGGGTGATGTTCTCCACGAAGCCGCCGAGGTCATCGGCCGGTCCGGTGGCTGCGACGCGGATCGCATCGCCGTGGGAGGGGTGGAAGACGGCAGCGTCGACTCTGATCCGGTGGGGTTTGTCGGTGTAGTAGGCGTGGACTGAGCAGGCGGTCTGGCAGTTGCCTTTGAGCTGGGCGAGGACGCCACGCTCGACGGCCAGCAGCCGGGCGGTGGCGGGGTCGTTGATGGCGTCGAGGAGGTGGGCGGCGATGGTGTCGCCGCTTCGCTGCTCGACGACGAGCATGCCCGCACCGGTGGCCGGGGCCAGCACCAAGGCCGGGATGAGCTGTGTGGCACGGTCCGCCTGGGACACCCGGCACAGTCCGGCATAGGAGACCACGAGGGCGTCGAGCGGCTTGTCACCTTCGCCGGCATCGAGACGGGCGAGGCGGGGGATCAGGTTGCCGCGCACCGGCTGGATGGTGAGGTGGGGGTAGCGGGTGCGGAGTTGGGCGATGCGGCGGGGCGCGCTGGTGCCGAGGACGCTTCCGGATGGGAGGTCGTCCAGGGTGGCTGCGGGCTGTCCGGCCGGGAGGACGAGGGCGTCCCGGGCGTCTTCGCGGGGCAGGACGGCGCCGATGGTGGTGTCGGTGCCGCGCTCGTGGGGGCCGGGGAGGTCTTTGGCGCACGAGACGGTGACATCGACGCGTGCGGTGGCCAGCGCCCGGTCCAGCTCGCGTACCCAGGCGGCCTTGCCGCCGATCTCCGCGAGAGGTCCCTGGTGCAGGTCGTCGGCGGCTTTCATCGGGGTCACGTGGACGGCGACTTGAGGGAAGGCGTGTTCGAGTAGTCCGGCGACGTGGGCTGCTTGGACCAGGGCCAGGTCGGAGTCGCGGGTTCCGATGACGAGCTCGGGCGGGAGGTGGGTCACGGACGGATCCTGTGGTCGGGGAAGTGGGAGGTGAGGAGGGTGACGATCGTGGTGATGGCGAGGCCGGCCGCGATCACGCCGAGGCAGCCCAGCAGGTCGCGCAGCGTGCTCCACAGCGGGTCGGCGGCCCACTTGCTAGGCCGCCGCGCACCGGGCCGGGCGGTGCGCGGCGGGTGGTGGGTGTCAGTCGGGGGTGCTGGCGGCATGTGATTCGCCGTTGGCCGAGGGAGTCGGTAGCACCAGTGGCGCGGCGGTGCCGTACTGGTTGGCCTGCATGAGGTACATGCGCCGGTACTGGGAATCAGGCCGCGCCATGAGCTCCTGGTGGGAACCGCTCTCCACGAGGTGTCCCTCGTCCAGGACATAGATGATGTCGGCGTGCTGGACGCCGGCCATGCGGTGGCTGACCAGCACGACGGTCTTGCCTTCGTCGGCCAGGCGGCGGATGCGTTCGAAGGACTCGATCTCGGCCTCGGGGTCGAGGGCGGAGGTGGGCTCATCGGCGATGACGAGGCTCGCCTGCCGGTGCCGCAGCCGGGCTTGCCCGACCGTCTGCCACTGTCCCCCGGACAGTTCCTGGCCTCCGCGGAACTGCCGGGCCAGCAGGGTGCCGAGACCGCGGGGAAGAGCGTCGGCGAGCTTGTCGGCGCCCGAGTAGGCGGCAGCGCGGGCGATGTCGCCATCCGCGTTGCGTTCCGGCTGGCCGATCTGGATGTTGGTCCGCAGGGTGAAGGGCCAGCGCTGGAAGCCCTGATCGAGAGCCGCCACGTGCCGGAAGATGTCCACCCGGTCGGCCTCGACAAGATCGGTCTGCCCCCACAGAACGCGGCCGGCCGTGGGCCGGTGCAGGCCGGCGAGCAGCTTCACCGCGGTGGACTTGCCGCTGCCGTTCGCGCCGACCAAGGCGATGACGGCCCCGCGCGGGAAAGTCAGGGTTACCTCCTGCAGAGCGGGGGTGTCGCGGTCGGGGTAGGTGAACGACACGTTCTCGAAGGTGACCTGGTCGGGAAAGTTGCGCACGGGCTGGCCGCCCGTGGGGATGGCCCGGCGTTCGGCTTCGTCACGGAAGTGGTCGAGGTCGCGGACGTAGAGGGACTCCTCGTGCAGCCGCAGGATGTTGTCGACGAGGGCGCCGAGGCTTGCTGAGCCGGTACGGATCGCGAGCGCGGCCGTGGCCACGGTGGCGGCGCTCATGTGGCCGGTCAGCCACAGAACACCCAGGCCGGCAAACGTGGCCGCCGACGCGAGGCCGGCCATGGCCGCGGCAATCAGTTCGGTGACCGCGCGGCCGTCGGCAAGGCGGGTCTGTTCGGCCTCGGCGGTCTGGCCCATCTCGTGGAAGTGATCGAGCAGGAAGGGGCCGACCTGGTGAACGCGGATCTCCGTGGCAGATTCCCGGGCGGTGATGAGGTTGTTGACCAGGCGCTTGGCCCGCTCGTGCTCGATCCACTGCATCCGGGAGGCGTAGCGGCGCCGGGCCACATGCATGGCACCCCAGCCACGGGGCAGCGCGATGAGCAGCAGCAGTGGCAGCAGGACGGGGCTGAGGACCGTGACCACGCCGGCCGCGGCGACGAGGGAGAACACGCCGTTCACCACGGCCACGCAGACGCCGATCATGGTGCGGGAGGACTGGGCGCCGAAGTACGCGGAGTCCAGGAGCGTGCGGAACTCGCCGTCTTCGATGGCCTCGAGTTCCGCGCGGGCGGCGCCCTCCAGGAACTGTTCGGTGGCCAGCCTCTCGACTTTCGGTTCCAGCCGCCCGGTGCCCGCCGTCGATAGGCAGGCCAGGATGGTGCCGACCACGGCGATGATGCAGCCGACGATCAGGGCCGGCAGCGCGGCGTGCAGCCGGGAGACGTTGTCCCCGTCCTCGAGCAGGGCTTGGATCACCTGGTTGGTGACCAGCAGCCCGGCGGCTTGAGTGAGGCTCTGGCCCACCTCGGCGATCCCGATGGTCAACAGGGCACGGCGGTCCGCCTGCCAGGCCAGGCGCAGGGTGCTGCCCACCAGCGCCGGCACCATCCGGGCGGCCTGCCCGAATTTGGTGTCCAGTCGCGCGTACTCGTGGCGCACCCAGCCGAAGTCGTAGCGCAGCGCCCCGCCGAAGAGCGCGACCTCGGACTCGGAGACGGTCTGTTCCGTCTTCCAGACCCGTTTCAGGAGCCGCTTCACCACGCCTCCGACACGGCCGAGCTGGACAGGACGTGGGACTTGCCGTCGATCAGAACGGCCGGCACACCAGTGAGGAGCGCGGCGTGCGCCGCCTGGATGCGGCGGGCGAGGCGGTGCGGCAGCCGCGCGAGGGCCTCCTCGACGGGGAGGAACTCGGCGGCGCCGATCTCCCCGTCCGCGAAGCGCAGGGACTGTGTCTGCTGATCGGTGAGGGGACCCACTTGGAACACCGTGACGACCATGGCCCGCCCGTACCGGGCAGCGGGGACCTGGTCCAGGACGAGGAACCGGCCGATCGGCACGCCGGTCAGGTCGAGTTCCTCGGCCAGTTCACGTGCCAGGCCCTCGATCTGCGTTTCGCCGGCCTCCACCATGCCGCCGGGCATGTCGAAGCCGTCCTTGTAGGTCGGGTCGACCACGAGAATGCGGCCGTCAGCGTCGGTGATCAGGGCAGTGCAGGAGGCCATGGGCGCCTCGACCTGGGCCCAGTACGCCCGTTGCTCGTCGGTGACCACGCGGTCAGGGCTGCCGACAGTCTGTTCGGTGGTGCCAGTTTCGCCGGACATGAGAGTCCTCCTCCAGGGCCAGAAGGCGGTGCAGGGCGTCGCGCCGGCAGGACTCCGGCACGAAGGTGCGCGTCACGTGCGGACATCAGGGCAAGAGAGCCGCCATGCCCGTGTGAGGGATCTCGATCGCAGCCTGCGGCGGACTCAGCGGAATTCCCCAGCGGGCTGCCGCCGTTCGGGCCGCGTACTCGGCCTGTTCGGCTCCGGCGCATCCGAGGCCGAGCAGCTCGCTCGCCTGCGCCGGGCTGACCAGCAGCCGGCCGTAGGTAATGCCGGTCGCGACATCCGGTGCCGCCGGCCCCAGGGAGTCGATGCGTGCGATGTAACGTGCCCGGGCGTTCGCCCCGGTGCCTGGGCCGTAGACCGCACCGTCCGGATCGAGGAGGTAGCCGAGGTAGGCGGCATCGTGCAGGCGCAGAGCCGCCTCTTCGGCAGCTTCACGCAGTGCTGCCGCCTTCGGCCCGTTGTCGTCCATTTCGACCGTTCCGCCGGGCAGGACGATATGGCCGTCGCGCGGATCCACGAGGACGACGACCCGGCCGAGCGGGTCGAAGGCCCACACCCAGGCTTGCTTCACGGGAAGGCCGGCGGCGGGCTCCATGGCCGGGTGCCAGGCGATGTCCTGGTAGCCGGTCGCAATACGCGGGACGACGTCCCATCGCTGCAGTGCCTGTCCGAGCCCGACGGTCTCACCGTCCTCCAGCACGGCGGGTCCGGCACGGTCGATCCGGGCGCGCAAGGCAGCGAGCATCCGTCGCCTCTCGATCGGGCGCATCCGGCGTGCGGCCTGCGCCGGCGGAAGGAAGTGGAACGAGGTGATCTCGTGCTCAGGCAAGCGAATCTGGGCGATGTCGCTCTCCTCCAGGAGGCCGCCGTCCCAGATGGAGACGGTTTCACCGGGAAAGCCGTACACCTTCCCGAACTCCGGATTGCCCCTGCTGACCCAGTCGACCGCCAGGAGCTGGCCTACGGCGACGGACAGCCCGAGTTCCTCGGACACCTCGCGCACCGCCGCGGCCGAGGGCCGCTCCGCCTGATCCACTCCCCCGCCAGGCAACAGCAGCTTTCCAGGCCGGTACGCGGGGTCTAGGACTAAGACCCTGCCCAGCGCGTCGGTGAACAGCACGGCGGCCCCGCCCCAGAAAACCGCGCGTGAGCGCGCATAGTCCTCCGGCGCCATCAAGCCCTCAGGGTCGCGCATGTCGTCAGCAGGCATCGGGCCACCCCAGCGTGCTCGCGCTCTGGCCCCGCTGAATGCAGATCAGGGCCAGGCGCGTGTAACGCACGAGGTTCTCCGGCAGAGCCGAGAGCGGCCACCACCGTAGCTCCGCACACTTGTCAGGTTCCGCGGCATGAGGCCGCCCGGCGTACTGTTTGGCGGTGAAGAACACTTGAAGCCGACTCTCGCGAGTCTTGGGGTCGTAGTCGTGGACCGTGTGCGCGACCACCAAGTCCGCCTCTTCGAGAGCGATGCCCAGCTCCTCCCGAGCCTCACGGACCATGCCGGCGAGGAAGGATTCCCCCTCCTCAAGATGGCCAGCCGGAACATGCCACCATCCGTCACACCAAGCAGTGCCCGCACGGAGACCGAGCAGCACCCGGTCCTGCTCGATCAGAACCAGGTGAAGTCCGATCAGGGACCGGTATGGCAACGCCTTCTCCTCCTCGACATGGCGGCACGATCGGAGGCCAGTTGACCGCGCGGGTCGCAGTGCTTTTGCCCAGGCACGGGGTGATCCGTCCTGCGAGCGTGACAGCTGAAGAGCACGCGGCCTTGCGACAGGCGACGGAATAGGTTCGGTCAACGCCTCAGCAAGAGCGTCGGGGTGATACCGACGGCTCCTAGCAGGCAGCACACACGGCACAGTGGGCCTCCCGAAGCATGAGGAATTCAATGCGTACGCCGCCTGTGACCGCAGCGACTCGGGTGCCCGTTGCCGGACTCCGCCGAGTCTATCTAGCTTGAGTCGTAGGGGTGTTGGGCGAGTCCGTGATCTCGACGCTTCCACTCGTTGCGGTGCTTCTTCGAAGCCTTGGGCGCGTCGAGGCGTGCGACGGCAGGGTAGCCCAGCCCTCACCGTAGAAATTCAGCCCCGGCCCGTCTGACAGTAGGCGCACCCGCAGGGCCGGACCGGCTGCCTGGCGGTCACCGCGGCCATGGTGTTCGGCCGAGGACTGCTCCGCCGCACACCACGGCAACAGTCATCGAACAAATGGCTGAATCGCCCACACGAAAATGCCCAACACCTTACGTCACGCCAGATAGACTCGGCGGAGTCCGGCAGCGGGCACCCGAGCGTCGCGGTCACAGACGGCATTGGACAGGATTAGTCGTCCCCGGGAGCGCCGCCGCGTGACGTACACGCCCACGTATACGCCAGGACTGACTCGCCGACGACCTCACCCGTGCTTGCGTCGAGCAGCTCGGCGTGGATGCAGGCCGGTTAGAGGCCGCCGTACACCAACCGCTGACCTTGGCCTGTTCCGTCTCACTGAGCACTCTGCTGCGCGACCCCACACCAGGGCCGCGACTCTCGGTCGACGAGCTGGAGCCCCAGCGACTCCTGCGGGGAAAGCAGATCTGGTTCCGGCTCAGCGACACCGCCGCCGAGGAAGGGCGTTGCCGACGCACTGCAAAGGCTGTTGTTTCAGTCCACCTCGCCGATTCCTTAAGCCAGTTCGACCACTTTCGGGCTGTCTTGATGTGCGATCGCGCGGCCCAGACTCGAGGCCGTTTGCCCGGCATCGGCCGCCCGTCATCAAGGGGCGCCTGCCCTGCATCCTGGCTTTGGGTGCCGCCGGGTGTGGGACAGATTCCATCGAATGAAGAAGGGTGTTGTCGTGTCCGCAAAGGTCACCAAGGACAAGGTGCTGTGCTACGTCGTGCGTGACGGGAAGCTGCTGGTCTTCCGGCACGCCGACTACAGCTACGAGGAGGTGGGCATCCAGGTCCCGGCCGGCAGCATCCGCGAGGGCGAGACGTCGGAGGCGGCGGCGCTGCGCGAGGCCCGCGAGGAGACGGGCCTCAAGGACTTCAAGATCGTACGGAAGCTCGGAGAGACCGAGTACGACATCAGTCCCTACCGGTTCGAGCTCCAGCACCGGCATGTGTTCCACCTGGAGTTGACCGAGCCCACCCCGGAGCGCTGGATGAGCCAGGAAGACCACGACGGGGAGCAGGAGCCCACGCACTTCGAGTGCTTCTGGATCCCGCTGGAGGCGGCCCACATCCTGCAGTCCGGCCAGGGCGCCCTGCTGGGACGCCTGTACGGCTGATCCCCCTCCCGGCACGGCCGCCCAGGATGCAGCCGATGCACCGCACGACCGAACAGCGCGACCCGATAGGCCCAGCTCTACCGCGGCCTGGACACCCAGGACACGGACATCGCCGCATCGGTGATCTTGAAATTACACGGCGAGACCTGCGACATCAACAGCCGTGAATTGTCATGAGATCGCCAACTCAACATCAGAATCTTGGCCAGTATCGACATCGACCGGGAGTTCTCGCATGTCCAATGTGGTGCAGACAAATCCGCTCGCTCCGTTCGTCCGCAGTGACCTGCCCGGTCGCTTCAATGAACTCGACGTCCTCAGGCGGCACTGGGCGCGGTTCGCTGCCGTGTCCCAGGGTGCGGTTGTTCCCCCGTACGAAGTCTTGATCCATCCGTCGAGCGGATGCAACCTGCGCTGCGCCTGGTGCATCGGAGACCACGTCCCCGTTGAGCTGTGGGACGAGCAGCGGGAGCAGTTGGTGATGCTGGACGCAGCCAAGGACGCACTGGACCGGCTCCCGGACCACCTGGCGAGCCCGGAGAACATGCTCAAGCTGATCGGCGGCATCGTCGACTACGAGGTTGCGGCTCCCTACCGGCAGGGCGGCGAAGACCGCTCCGATGTCTTCAAAGTGGAAGCGGTGTCGTTCTCCGGACTGATCGGCGAACCGCTCGTCGCCCGCAAGGCACTGATCCCGGCATTCACCCTCCTAGCCGAGCGCGGGATCCGCTACGGGATCTTCACCAACGCCGTGCTGATGGATGACGCCTGCATAGAAGCGCTACTTCCAGCGGGATACGTACATATCAGCATCGATGCCGGCACCCCGGAGACCTACGCCGACCTCAAGTACGGCGGCCGCAAGGCCGGCAAGGTCATGTTCGAGCGTGCGTTGGCCAACCTGACGCGGCTGGTACAGCGACGAGCCGAAACCGGGTCGGACGTGGAGATCAACACGTCCTTCGTCATGTATCCCGAGAACTACCACGAGGTCTATGCGGCTGCCTGCCTGATCCGTCAAGCAGGCGCTGATAGTTTGCGCTTGAAGCAGGACAACTCCGGCGAACGGCCGCTGAACCCCGAGCAGGCGAGCCATGCGTCCCGGCTGATCGAGCAGATCCGCAGTGACCTTACGACTGAGACGTTCCGGCTGCTTGAGATTCACAAGGTCGGCCAGACTGCCGAGATGGCGCGGACGTGTTCTACGTGTTCGATCACCGATCTGATGGCCGCAGTGGGCTCGGACGGATGTCTGTACCCGTGCAATTACCACCCTCGGCCTGGCGGCTTCAGCTACGGGAGCGCGTTGGATGAATCCTTCGCGTCGGTCTGGGAGGGCCAGCTGCGCAGAGAGTTGCGCAGCCAGCTCCCGGTGATCTGCCCCAAAGTGTGCGACCCGTTCAAGAACCGGTCGAACCGGCTTCTGGCAGAAGCGAAGCAGGTCGTGGCGACCAGCGGCATCGATCGTCTGGAGGGGCACGTGGCCGACTTGGTCAACGGCGGTGCCTACCTGATCGAGAGGTGACATCCGTGCAGGACAGCCTGTCGGTCAACGACCTGGAAGCCTGGGCGCGTCGCCCCTCTACTTCGCTTCGCCGAGACCGCTTCGGCCTCGTGATGGCGGGGGCTGAGATCATCGCACCGTCACCGGTCGTCGACTACGTGGCGTGGTACACCGCGGGCTTCTTCGCACGAGGAGATTCCCCGGCCAGTGCACGGCTTGTCATTCATGATGTTGACCCGGAGCGGATCTGCTCGGTCAAGGACGCTCGGCTCACACCGCCCTTGCGCCGAGCAGTTCTGCCCACCTCGCCGGACACGGCCTGCTTCGTGGATGACACGCACTCGACGGTCCATCTGTTCCTGGCGGCAGCCACCAAGGACGAGCCCATGCGGGTGGCGGTCCGGATACTGCGCGCGCTCGTTCTTCGCGCGCTCCTGGGGGACGGCCTTCCGTTCTTCCACGCGGCGTGTTTCACGCTGCGCGGGGTGGGCGTGGCTGTGGTCGGGAGGCGGACAGCCGGCAAGACGACGCTGCTGCTGCACTGTCTGGACAGCCTCGGGGCGGTACTTGTAGGCAACGACAACTTCGCCCTCGCCCCCGACGCCGGCTCGGACGCCGTGGAGGCTCTCGGCTTCCCCATTCAGATCGGGATCCGTGCGGGCAGCGTGCTGGCCCTGGGCGACGGCCCACTGCGGACCTTTCTCATGCGCCGGTGGTCGCAGCGGTTCGGCGGCGTCGAAGCCCAACGCGATGACCTGGAGAGGCGTCTGGGGATACGCCCCCAGGAATTGGCCGCCGCGGCAGACAGCACGGTGATGCCTCGATGCCGTCTCGGCCTGGCCATCGAACCGTACGTTGATCCAGACGCGGTCACACCGCGTCTGGAGAGGCTCAGCGATGACGAACGCCGGACGCTGTGGACGCACAACCTGCTGCGCCGTCCAGCCGACGTCTTCCCCCAGCAGGCTGCCTTGGCCGGCCCGGCGAGCGAGACCGATCTGCAGATTCCGCAGGTTCCCGCGTACCGGCTGATCCAACCGCCGGCTGCGGGCTTCCTGACGAGCCGAGTGATCGAAGACCTAGTGTGCCGCGTGTCGGTGGAGGGATGAGGAATATGCGCATTCTCGGAATCGCCAGCGATCTACACATCTCCTCGGCCGCGCTGATCGAGGACGGACACGTCGTGGCGGCAGCGGCGGAAGAACGCTTCACCCGGCGCAAGCACGCGCGCGACTTCCCCGCCCGCGCGATCGAGTACTGCCTGTCCACTGTCCCAGACGGTCTACGCGGCGTGGACCGGATCGCGGTGAGCACGAACCCGACGATCGACTTGAGCGTGCCGGACGGCCGGTATGCCGGACGCGCCCGCTGGCATCCCGAAGGGCTCTACTCGATCCCGAACAACCTCGCCGCTCTGCTAGACGCGCCGTATCAAGGGTGTGCCACGCAGATCCTGCAGACCGCCAGCGAGCCGCTGACCATCGACTACGTCTACCACCATGATGCGCACGCGGCGAACGCCTTCTTCCTTTCCCCCTTCGAGTCGGCCGCGGTCCTGACCGTCGATGGCCGAGGCGAAGACTGCACCGCGCTGCGCGCCGTCGGGAACCGCAACTCCTTCACCACGATGGACACCCTCCCCTACCCCCACTCGGTAGGGCTGCTGTACGGCGCAGTCACCCAATATCTGGGCTTTAGGATCGACCGGGACGAGTGGAAGGTCATGGGGCTGGCTGCCTACGGCGACCCGAGCAGCAGCGCCTACAAGCTGCTCCGGGACCTCGTCGACTTCAAGGACGGCACGATCCGCCTCGACCTCAACTACTTCGGCTACTACCTTCGCCCCTCTCGCGGGGCCGTGAGCGAGGCGTTCATCCACCGCTTCGGGCCGCCGCGCCGGCCGGATGAACCCATCACCGCCCGGCACCATGACATCGCCGCGGCCGTCCAGCATGTGCTGGAGGACGCCCTCCATTACCTTCTCGCCGACCTTCACCAGAAGACGGGGCTGAGGAGGGTTGCCTTGGGCGGAGGGACGTTCATGAACTCCGTCTTCAATGGGAAGATCACGTCCTCGACGCCGTTCGACGAGGTCTTCATCTCAAGCTGCCCCGACGACAGCGGCACCTCTATCGGCGCGGCCCTGTACGCACACTGCGTCCTGTCTGAGGGCGAACGCGGTCCTGCTATGACGCATAACTATTACGGCCCCTCCTTCGAGCAGACCGCGATCGACGAGGCGCTGTCCCTGGCCAAGCTGCGCGCGCCGACTGTGGACGATCCGGCCGACGCCGCCGCACACGCGCTGGCCGAGGGGAAGATCATCGGCTGGTTCCAGGGAAGTATGGAACTAGGGCAGCGGGCGCTGGGGAACCGCTCCATCCTCGCCGATCCCCGTAGCCTGCGCATGCGCGACCAGGTGAACAGCGCCGTGAAGTTCCGTGAGCCATGGCGGCCCTTCGCCCCAGCCATACTCGCCGAGGATTTTGCCACCTACTTCGGCCCGGAACCGGCGGTGTACTTCATGGAGCGCACGCTGCAGGTGCGGGACGAGGCGCAAAACCTCATGCCAGCAGCGGTCCACGTCGACGGCACCGCCAGACCTCAGACCGTGACCGTGGACACCAATCCGCTCTTCCACCGGTTGATCACGAGATTCCGTGACCGGACCGGCGTCGGCGCGGTCCTCAACACCTCTTTTAACCTGGCAGAGGAACCGATCGTGTGCAGCCCCCAAGACGCGATCCGCACCTTCTATTCTTCGGGTCTGGACCTGCTCGTCATGGGGAATCGAGTACTGACCAAGTGACTACGGCGATAGGCGCGACGGAGCTGTCCGCGTGCCTGCACCAGTACGGATTACAGGCGAACGGACCGGCGCGGCTGCTTCCCGGCGGGCACGTCGGACAGTCCGCCGTGGTTCCCACGGCCCAGGGGTTGCTCGTCGTCAAACGGTGCAACCGGCGGTTCGACCCGGCACGCGTTCAACTCGCGGCTCAGGCACATCAGCATGCAGCCCGGGCCGGCCTCGCCCCACCCCTGAGACTCACTCGCGATGGCCGCTGGACCGCCCAGGTCGACGACGCCACGTACACCGTGGCCGAGTACGTCGATCATGCAAAGCAGGCTGGGCCAGCCGCCTTTGCCGCCGCGCTCGCCGCCCTGCACAACCACCTCGAAAGCTTCAGCCCGCAGAGCCCATGCGCGGACTTCCTCCAACTGCCCGACCCTCCCGGTGCAGACCTGGAGCGGGTCCGGCGGCAGGCTGACGATGCAGCCAGCCGGGAAGCGATCGATTGGCGGATCGCGATCCTCGCAGAGTTCGGGCTCGACGCGCAGTCGCTGGCTGCCGTGCCCCGAAGCTGGGTGCACGGCGACGCACGTCCCGACAACCTGCTCATCGCGCGCAGCCCGGACCGTCGCCTGTTCATCGACTTCGATCAAGTCTCCCGCTTCCCGCGACCCTATGAGATCGTCCGGGCCTTCATGGCGTGCATCAGCCCAGGGCTGTCCGCGGATCTGCTGGTCTCGACGTTCCGGGACTATCTGAACGCGTACCAGGCCGTTGCCCCGATCCACGCAACGGACCGCGCAATCATGATCGATCTATACCTCACCGTTCAGGCGGCGGAGACGCGCACCTTCACCACGCCCGAGGGCGAGATCCGCGGCATGCCGGCTTTCGCGCGGGCCCGCCACCAGCAGTTGACCTGGTTCATCGAGCACAGCGGCCTCCTGCGCGGGGTCGCCAAGGAGGCTCAGCCGTGACCACCCTCGCCCTCTACGGCGGGCCGCCCATACGGACCCGTTCTTTCCAAGCCTGGCCCCAGTCCGACCAGGCAGAACTCGGTGCGCTTGCCGGTGTCCTCGCCAGCCGCCGCTGGGGCGGGATCCACAGTGGATCACAGGGTGCGGCGTTCGAAAGGGCGCTCGGCGAATACATTGACGTGCCGCACGCGGCGGTGGTCTCGAGCGGCACTGCTGGACTGATGGTCGCTCTGAGGGCGCTGGGGGTCCAGGCCGGTGACGAGGTCGTCGTCCCCGCCATGACCTATGTGGCGACGGCCACCGCGGTGTCCGTGCTCGGCGGTGTGCCCGTGTTCGCGGACATCGACCCTGACAGCCACACGATCGACCCCTCGTCCGTGGAAGCTGCGATCAGCGAGAAGACGAAGGCGATCATCGCCGTTCACCTGGGCGGTCACCCGGCCGACATGGACCGCCTTGGGCTAATCGCCGCCGAACACGGTGTCCCGATCGTTGAGGACTGCGCCCAGTCTCTCGGTGCGACCTGGAACGGCGCTCACACGGGATCGCTGGGCAGGGTCGGCGTGTTCAGCTTCGCCAGTACGAAGAACATCTCCGCCGGAGAGGGCGGAGCAGTCGTCACACGAGATGGTGAGCTCGCAGCACGTATCGCATCGCTACGTGATCACGGCCGCCCGCTCGGCGTCACCGGTCACCACCCCGAACTGGGGTGGAACCTGCGGCTCAGCGAGTTCCAGTCCGCCATACTGGGCGTCCAGCTCAAACGCTTGGACCACCAGCTCGCAGCGAAAACGAAGGGCGCGGCCTTCCTCACCAGCGCGCTGTCCAGCGTGCCAGGACTACGGCCTGTGCCCGCCGCTCTCGGCCCGCGGGTGACCAGACACGGCCGGTTCTCCCTCGCCTTCACTCTCGCTTCTGAAGCATTCGGCAACATCTCGACCAGTTCCTTCCGCGCCGCGCTGAGAGCGGAAGGCATCCCTGTCGGTCTCCGCGACCTCATGGCCTGTCCCGACGAACCGATCTACGCCGACGCCGCATCCCCGGACTACGCGCACTCACGGACCGTGTCGTGTACGCAGGCCCGTGCTGCCTGCACCACGCTGGTGCTGTTCGGACAAGCCGCCGGGTCAGGCATGCTCCTCGACGATCCGTCGGAACTCGCCGATGTCGTACGTGCAGTGGAGAAGATCCACGACAACTGCGGCCAACTCCGCGAAGCGGAGCATCGGCGCGCCACGACCCGGGTTCCATCCGATTCCTAGCCAAGGAGAGCCACATGCCCCGAGCACCATTCCAAATCCTCGTCGTCCCGTTCCGTCGGGTCGGCGAGCAGGTCGAATTCGCCGTTCTCCGCCGCCAGGACATGGATGTCTGGCAGGCAGTCGCCGGCGGCGGTGAGTCAGGCGAGAGCCCGCAGCAGGCCGCTATCCGCGAGGCGCGTGAAGAGCTCGGCCTCGACCGGACAGTCGCGCTCTACCCACTGCAGACCACGGCCAGCATCCCCGCACGATTCTTCGCTGATCGCCACAGTTGGCCGGCGGGAACCTACGTTGTGCCTGAGCACTCGTTCGCTGCGGACCTGACCGACGTAGAGATCAAGCTCTCTGACGAACACACCGCCGTCCAGTGGCTGGACTACAAGGCAGCCAGCGAGCTGCTGCGATTCGACAGCAACCGCACTGCTTTGGGGGAGCTTCACGAGCGTCTGCTGGCCGCCGATCTGCCCCGACCGGTCGAGTGACAGTGGCCGACGCACCCGCCGAACCACTGCGCACAGTGGTACTCGGCCAAGGCTACGTCGGCCTGCCGCTGGCCATCCGGGCAGCGCAAGTCGGTTACCAAGTCGTGGGATTCGACACCGACGCAGACCGCGTGAAACGGCTTCAGGCCGCGGATTCATTGAGCCCTGACGTGCCTGCTGAACAGATCGCGGCAGCTCTGGCGAACGGACTCTACGCACCAACCACGCGCCCAGAAGACTTGGCCGGATTCGAGGTCGCAATCATCGCGGTACCGACACCGCTACGCGACGGTGCACCAGATCTTTCCGCGATCGAGCATGCCGGCCTGGTACTCGCCCCACACCTCCAACCCGGCTGCGTCATCATCCTGGAATCCACCACATACCCGGGAACGACTGACGACGTTCTCAAGCCCATTCTGGAATCCGCCTCCGGGCTCCGGGCGGGCGAGGACTTCCACCTCGGCTACAGCCCCGAACGGATCGACCCAGGGAACCGAATATGGACCCTCCAAAACACGCCAAAGATCGTCTCCGGGATAGATGATGCGTCCCTGAAAGCCGTGAGTGACTTTTACCAGAGCCTCGTCGAAACTGTCGTCGAGGTCGCTACGGTGCGCGACGCCGAACTGGCGAAACTCCTGGAGAACACATTTCGCCAAGTCAACATCGCCTTGGTCAACGAACTCGCCGTCCACGCCAAACAACTCGGCACCGATATCTGGGCTGCACTCGATGCCGCCTCCACCAAGCCATTCGGCTTCATGCGCTTCTCACCCGGCCCCGGCGTTGGCGGGCACTGCCTACCGGTCGACCCCACCTACTTGTCCTGGCAAGTCCGGAGGAAGACGGGCCGCTCGCTGCGACTGGTCGATGCGGCCAACGAGGTCAACTCGGCGATGCCCGCCTATATCGTGCAGCGCCTGACTGATGCCCTCAATCGGAAGGGCCTGCCGGTCAATCGCTCACGCATCCTTCTTCTCGGCATGGCCTACAAGCCCAACACCGCCGATATCCGGAATTCGCCGACGATCACCATCGCCCGGCTCCTGGCCGAACACGGAGCGCAAATTGAGATTGCCGACCCTCACGTCGGTGATCCGTTCGGCCTCGATGCCAGAGTGCACCATACCCGGCTCACCGTGAACAATGTGGCGGCCTCCGACGCGGTCGTCCTCCTGACCGACCACGATGCGTTCGATCTCCGGCTTATCGAGGACCACGCTCCATATGTCTTGGACTGCCGAGCACGCCTGAGCGGCATGAACGTCGAACGCCTGTGACCTGTTGCCCGACCCGTTTCTACCCGAGGGCATGCCCATGCCCGCACTCTCAACAACGAGGGATATCGCCTTGAGTGACCGCACCCTCGCGAACCTGCCGAAGGCAGACCTGCACCTTCACCTGGAGGGTGCCATGCGACCCGGAACCCTCGCGGATCTGGCAAGCACCTATGCCGAGCCGACGCCACAGGTCGGTTGCTACCGCTCGTTTGGCGAGTTCCAGCACTGTTACCGAGCCGTCGTTAAGCTGATTCGAACACGAAGTGACATGCGGCGCCTCGTGCGTGAGGTCGTCGAGGACGCGGCAGCCTCAGGGGCGGTCTGGATCGAACCACATTTCAATCCCACAACCTATGCTCCCGCGCTCGGCTCTGCCGAAGACGTGCTTGACCTGGTCTTGGACGCCGGAGTTGCAGCAGGCAGATCCATCGGCGTCGGCTTTGGAATCACGCTCAGCGCAAGCCGCAATCGCGATCCGCGAGATGCCACTGTCCTCGCGAGGCTCGCCGCCGACTATGCTGGCCGCGGCGTTGTGGCGTTCGGTCTTACTGGCGATGAGGCCGCCACTCCTCCGGAAGCTTTCAGGGAAGCCTTCGCGATCGCCCGGGATGCAGGACTGATCATCGCGCCGCACGCCGGGGAACTCCTGGGCGAACCGAGCATCCGCAGCACACTCGACATATTGTCTCCCGACCGGATCGCCCATGGAGTCCGCGCCGTCGAACACCCGGCGCTCGTGGAACGGCTTGCCAACGAACGGATCACCTTGGACGTGTGTTTGGCGTCCAACTACGTTCTGGGAGTCGTCAAGCACATCGAAGAACATCCGCTGCCGCATCTCCTGGAGAGCGGGGTGCTGTGCTCCCTGGGTTCCGACGACCCGCTGCTGCTGCAGAACAGCGTGCTCGCGGAATACCAAACCGCCCGAAGCCACCTATCGATGACGGACCGACAACTGGCTGCGATAGCCAGCACATCGATCCAATCGTCCGGGGCACCCACTGATTTCATCGCCCAGACCTTGACCAAAATCGAAGAATGGACGAAAGAGGACGTCCCCGATTTGTCGGACCAACGTCTCCACCGTGACCACGAAGACTGCGATACGCGGTGAAACCACGGAACCTCCAGACGGCTTCACCTGGTTGCTCTCGGAGAGCAGCACTGCGATGGAGACCTTACGAAGCTCACGGAAACCAAGGAGCGCCCGATGTCAGGTCCTCCGGACTCCGGACCGAGGCCGTGCGCATTCTGTCAGCTCGTGGTCTGGTGCCTGCGCACCCACGGGAAGGCGCTGGATAGGGTCGGGTACTCCCGGCTTGAGAGGTAGTGGCATGACCGACATCGTGATTGCGCAGACGACCATCGACGACGAAGGCCAGGCGAAGGCACTGGCTCGAGGCGCGGTTGAGAGCAAGCTTGCGGCCGGCGCTCACATCGACGCGCCGTTCACCGCCGTCTACTGGTGGAGGAGTGAGATCGAGACGGCGAAGGAGTGGCGGATCTCGTACATGACGACCGCTGACCGGCTGCCGGAGCTTGAGGCGTGGGTGTCCGAGAGGCACTCGTACGAGGTGCCGCAGTGGGTCACCCTTCCTGTGACGGGCGGATCGGGTGCTTACCTGTCCTGGGTCGTTGAGGAGACGACCAAGCGCTGACGCGCTGCGCGATGCGCTCGGGTCCTGGGCGAGTTCTGCGTGGGGTGTGGCACGAGCCTCAAGACGCGATCTTTCTTAGATAATCGGCAAGTTCTCGCTCGTTGTCGGGAAGCCAGGTCGCGATGACTCGGGCGCGCTCCTTGCCCATCGTATTGGGCTTGGCCTGACTCGCAGCCGCAAACTGACGTGTTACGTAGACACCTTGTTCGACATCTCCGCCGCGTAGCAGCGCGGAGGCGAGGTCGCCGAGCACGACAACACCTCCATCCGATAGGTCATCCCCCAGGCGTTCGACGGCGGCGGCGGCTGTGGCGGTCAGCTCGGATCGTCCCAGCTGTCCGTACACGGAGAGTGCCAGCGAGTCCATGCGGTAAGGCGTCACGAATCGGACCCACGCCTGCTCGCTTGCGTGATCCGCAAAGTCGTATGCGAAACGCGCTCGCTCCAATGCGCGCAGTGCCTCTGTGTCGTCGCCGAGCGCCGCAGCCTCCTCGGCGTGCCTGCCGAGCACCCAGGCGGCGGCCGTGGCGTTGCCGTGGCCTCGAACGTCTTGAGCTGCCTGGGAAAGAAGCCTCAGCCTCTCCTTGGGCGTCGGAGCTCCGTAGCTGGCGTAGGTCAGGGCCAAGGCTCGGAGCGGAGGGTGTCCGGCAGCTGATGCACACTCCGACGTGACCTGATAATAGGCATTCGCCTTGTTGGTTTCCCCCAGGTCCCAGGCCACCCACCCAGCCAGGGCTGCGGTTTCTCCGGCGGCGATGGTGAGAACCCGTTCGTGTTCGCCGGCACGGGGCAAAGCTGCCGTGATCGCGTCAAGGTGAGACTCGACGGTGCGCTGCAAGCGGCGTGCACTGAGGCTGAGTTCTTGGATGTGCAATTCAGCGGCTCGGTCGACGAGCGCGGCCACGGATGGCGCGTCGGCCTTGGAGCCTTTACTGAGGGCGAGGGCCAGCCGTCCCCAGGGCTCGGCTGCCGCGCTCACGCCGATGGCGGCGCCCCCCAGCAACGTGCGGCGCTTCACGTCCTCCTGGTCCTCCTCATCACGGACGTATTCCTTTCTCTTCCTGATGCGAGCGGCCTTGGCCTCCCGCCTCAAGTCTTCAAATGAGACACCGCAGGCCGCCGCGATCTGTTCCAGCGTGTGGTTGGTTGGGACGTTCTCAAACTGCTCGTAGCGGCTGATCTCTCGACGGGTCATGGTGTCCCGGCCGGAGACAGCGTTAATGGCGGCTGCCTGCTGCTCCTGTGTCCGGCCTGCGTCCTTCCGGAGCCGGAGGAGCAGTTCGGCGAACGGATCTGCCATGAGTGTGACCTCTGTCCGGGGGCGGAATCCAATCATGGCCTCAATTCCCCCTCCAGTTTCCCCCCTTGACAGATTTTTCCCCCTCTGAATTCCCCTGGTCCGGGGCCCAGGCATGCGATGCGATGGGCTCATGACGACGTTCCGCAGGGCGGCACCGCCCCCGCTTGCGAGGAGGACCATCCCGGCGGCCGGAGCTTGGCTGAGGAGAGACCGACTCTGTAACACAGCCAGGCTGTCGGGTCGAGGCTTGCCCCTTCTTGCCCGAGAGACGGCTGGCGTTCCCCCCAAGGACAGTCACGGTCTGATCGGTTCCGTGCGTCCCAAGGAGGACGTGCAGGGGATCACCGCGCTAAAGCACCCGTTGAATTCGACGCCGACAACGAGCGCATGCTCGGGCTGGCTCACCACGGCCTCGCCCAGCGCCGAGCTACGGGGCGGCTGCGATGCAGCGGAACCCGGTGTCGTTGTCCTTCATCGTGGAATTGGCCGCATTCTCAAGCGCCGGCGCGGCACGCTCGAACGGGCTGCTGAACGCCGAGCCCTTCAACTGGTACCGGCCCGGCCCGTCAGTTCCTGGCGTGGAGCACCACTCCCATGCGTTTCCGCACAGATCGAAAACACCGTAGGGACTTACTCCGGACTGGTAGCGGGTGACGGGTGTCGTGCCGCCGATGCCCGACTCTGCGGTATTGCACTTCGCGGCGGTGGGATCGCTGCCCCAGGGGTAGGCGCGCCCCTTCGGGCCGCGGGCCGCCTTCTCCCACTGGCTGACGGTGGGCAGCGCCTTGCCCGCCCAGCGGGCGTACGCGTCGGCGTCGTGCCACGTCACCCAGACCACAGGATGGTCGTGCAGGGCGCTGGGGCAGCGCTGGCCGGTCCAGTGCTGCGGGGGCCGGTGTCCTGTGGCGCGGATGAACTGCTCATAGTCAAGGTTGGTCGTCGGGTAGACGTCGATCCGGTACGTATCCACCCAGATCGACGCGTCCTCAGGGCCGGACAGGTAGATGCCTTCCTCGATCAGCACCATGATCTTGCCGTCGACCGGATGCCTTATGGTGCGGGGGTCGCGGCGCAGCAGTTCCTCGGTTCGCTCGTCGTGCCCTACCGCGGCCTGCTCGGTGAGGAGCTGCGCGAACCGCCACTGGGCGTCGGCGGTCGATGTGGAGAGCATGGTGTCCAGCGCGGCCTGGTTGTTGGGGTGGGGCTTGATCGACTCGCCCCGCCCCTCCCAGTTCACGAGCTGCCTGGTGCTGATGCCGACCTTGGCGGCGAAGTCCTTGCCGTTCATGCGCAGCGCTTCACGCAACAGAGCAACTTCCCGGCCGGTCCACCGTGTGACCCCCGTTGTCACGCTCGCCCCCTGCGGCTACAGGCTCTCGCCGGGGATGGACAGGTACGTCTCGCGGAGCGCGCTCAGCACGGGGTGCTCCGTTGGCAGTTCCTTGTCGTCGATCGCCGACAGGGCGCGGACCCCGATGCTGGTGTTCGTCGCGAACGCTGCCGCCATGCGCTTGGCCTGGTCGAGGGTGACGGGAGCGGTTCGGTGCTCAACGCCGCTGGCGTGCTTCTGCAGGAGGGCCATCGTCACACCGGGCAGCACGGGTGCCTGCGGCCACACCACCGTCCCGTTGCCGTCGATGAAGGCGACGTTCCAGGTACCGCCCTCGCTCACGAGACCATCGCGGCCGACGAACAGCGCGTCGCCGAACCCTGCGCGCTGCGCTGCCGCACGAGCGTGCAGGGCGCCGAAGAGACCGACGTGCTTCACCTTGGGCAGGTCGCGTTCGTACGGCACGCTCATGGCGCGCAGCGGTTCCGGCGGCAGGGCGCCGGCACTACGCACGGACACCAGGATGTGCGGCTCGTCGGCGTCGGCCGGGTGTCCCATCTCGACCTTCGGGTCATAAATCGTGACTCGGACGACGCACGGACCGCTCTGTCCCTCCAGGCCCCGGCGGACGCAGTCGCGAACGAGCGCAGTGTCCAGGTCCGCGCCCCACACGGTCTTGCAGTCCCGCACGAGCCGTTCCATGTGCAGCGTCAGGCCCCGGATGCTGCCGTCGCCATCGACGCGCATGGACGTGAAGTGACCGGAGTTCGTCAGGGCCAGGGGGAGCAAGTCGTCTGCGGACACGGGGTTTCCATCAAGAGTTGCCATGCCATCCAGCATGTCAGGGCCGTCCGTTCCTGCGGCACCCCAAACGTGGTTACTGACGAGTCAACTTCATTGAAACTTCCTTCCCTCTTCAATACCGCACGGTGTTCGCTGGTCACCGTGCGAACACGCCCCGTGATCGACGGAACGAGGCGTGCCACGCGACGCAATGGCGCCGCGTGCCGCACGCTCCCCCACACCGCCCACCCGGGAGGTCCTCGATGAGCCCCGCCACAGCCGTCGCGTCGGCCGCCACGAAGGCGCTGCCGCAGGCGTCGCGCGTCTTCGACGTGGCCTTTACCTCTGACGCAGCCTGTGTCAGCGAGGCACGCCGGATTACCCGCGACTTCTTGGGCCTGTGGAACGTGAAGGGCGAACTGGCCGAGAACATCGTGCTCGCCGTCTCCGAGCTGGTGACCAACGCCGTCGAGCACGGGATCGGAGACTTGGGACTCCAGGTCCGGTACCCCGACGACGAGTTGCGGATCGAGGTCACTGACGACAACCCGGCCCCGGCCGAACTGCGCTCCGCTGACGACGAGGACGTCTCGGGCCGCGGCCTGTTCCTCGTCGCCGTCCTCGCACGGAAGTGGGGCGTCAGCGAAGACGGCAAGACGACGTGGTGCGTCTTCCGTGTCCCTCCGAGGAGGCCGTGATGGTCGCAGTCACACGAGAACTCGCCACAGAGCTGAATCGGCGTCGCTCGACCGACGATGTAGGGCCATTACCTGCATCCCCACCTACTTCCGAGACCCCAGCAGGGCCATCTGTGGGCCGCAACGAAACGACCCAGCCCCAACGGCGTACTTCTGTTGGGTTGCTTGGCCGTGATGGTGATCCGTCCAGCCGGACGTCCCAGGACGTCCCGACCGAGTCCTGTGCGGCGGTACCGGCGTCTCCGAGCTCCCTGAACCATGCCCGTGTAGCTCGCCACGCCGTGTCTTCCTCGAGCGAACCGCCCTTGTCGGCGAGTGGCGGCTCGAAATGCCTCGGCGGCTCCTCTTTGGGGGCGGCCGAGGCGACGTCCAGATCGCCAACTTCGGATCTCACTAATGGAGTTCCCCTTATGCCTCGCACCACGACCTCGGCCCCCACAGCCGGCAGTGGGCAGGTGGACGGCGTGTCCTGGCCGGAGGGCTCATTCAGGGAACTGAGCCTTGACCTGAGGACCGTTGTATCGACCCTCGCACCTGGACCATCGCCTGTCGCGGTGCAGGAGACCCTTCACCGCGAAGTGACCAGACTTGTCTTCGCCGAGACTGCCTCCGTCAGCGAAGACCCGGACGAACGACACGTCCAACTGCTCCTCATGCGCGGTCACTTGATGCGACTACTCGGAGCAGTCGTTCCTGTCGATGCCAACGAGCCTCCTCTGGAAGACGCTCGACTGGTCATACGCGTGCGTGCGCTACTCGACGAAGAGATTCCCGGCGACACCGTGCGTGCGGCGTCCCTGCGCCGGCGGATGTCCGAGGTCGGGCGGGAGCTGCTCGCCGTCCTTCCTCCTGCCGGCGCCTCTGACGACGCGGTCGACGGCTGGGGCAGGACTGTATGCGCCGGGTTCGATTCGGCGCGTATCCGCGAAGCCATTCGTGCGGCGAAGTCCTGGGAGCAGGCGGGGGTGTACCCGCATCCGCGCACCCTCGCGGCGGTCACGCGAGCGCTCAGCGGCTACGTCACGACGCTCGTCCCCTACGTCTCGATCCACTTGGAATCGCTCGCCGCCGGGAGTCGCGGGTGGTCCGCATGCGGTGAGGCGATCGAACGCTCGCAGGAGGCCCGCGACGTCGCTCCGGGAGAGGGGCTCAAGGCAGCTAGGAAGCACGCATACCGTCTCGCGGTCCACACCGAGACCCTGCTGCGCTACGCCGAACAGGACTGCGAGCGGGACGGTGAGTGACATGACCGGGTCCTATCGCGCGGCGCATCCTCAGCGGATTCACCGTGCTCCGGCCGCCCCACCGAATTCGGGCTCACCCCGCAAAGACGAGCCGGCCCCAGGGCGCGTTCGACGTGGCTGGCAACAGGCTCGCGAGCACCGGGGCGCCGTCCTCCTCGCTACCGCCATCAGCCTGCCCACCGTCTACGTCCTCGCCGAACTCGCCCTGCAGCTGTACGGCGGTTCGTAGCTCACGCCCCAACCAGCCGACCAGCAAAGTGGGCTGGCCCCGATAAGACGACGACTGTGCCAGAACACCGAAGGAGTACGACCATGCCGGCCCCGGACGAGACCATCTCGCCGCCGCTTTCCTCTCAGGAGCGGGAGGCTCTGCTGGGCATCTCTCAGGGAAGGACGACCGCGGAGACGGCCTGCGACATGGGAGTGTCCGACAGCACGGTCAAGACGTACATCCTCCGGATCGGCGGAAAGCTCGGAACTTCCGAGCGGGCGAGCATGGTGGACCTCGCCTACCGTCACGGGCACTTGGACGTCCCCGGGCCTGTGGACCACGTCGTCGAGCTGCCCAAGGAGCAGCACACCGTCCTGGCAGGGCTCGCCGGCGGACAGACCGTCGAGGAGATCGCGGCCGACGAGAAGCGTCCACTGGACGACGTGCGCAAGGACGCTCGACGCCTGCTGCGGGCGCTGGGCGCTTCCTCGGCCGCACACGCGGTCACGCGAGGATGGCAGTTCCGTCTCCTGGGCCCCGCGACCGGCCGTGACAACTCCGGAGACGTCGTCGCCATGGCAGGACAGGCATGAACGCCCGCGTCGAGGCCGGCAGCCAGCGACCGGGCAGTGGCCACGTTCACCAGCACGCCGGGGACGTGTTCACCTGCGATCGGCGACAGGACTTCGTGCCCAACGTGATCCGTACGCACCGAGGTGGCCGCTGGCGCAGGGTGGACCGGAGTAAGAACGCCGGCGAGTGGGCGAAGTTCGTCCATCGCTCCGAGATGCTCGTGTTCGACGTCGACGACGGTGGGGAGGGCGGCCCCGGCATCGTCACGGGAGTGATCCCGTCCAAAGAAGACGTCACGGCACGCCTGGCCGCGCTCGCTCCAGTGCCGGGAACGGCCGTGGCCGAGATCGGCACGGACTGCGGCTGGACGGCAGCCTCTCTGGAGCACCTTCTCCAGGGCGGCAAGGTGGTGACGGTCGCGGACACAGAACGTCTCGCCGAGATCGCCCGACAGCGCCTACGCCCCTACCCGCGGGTTCAGGTGGTCAGCGGGTCTCAGGCCGGGTTCTTGGGACCGGCGGGTTCGTTCCACGGGCTCCTGTGCCATCGTGCGGTACGCCGTGTGCCGTGGGAATGGGTCACCCTGGTTCGTCCAGGCGGCCGACTGTGCCTGCCCGTCCGTACCGCGCTGGGCGGATCCAGCACGCTGCTCGTCCTGACCGTGGCGCGGGACGGGGCGTCGGCCAGCGGACGTTTCCACGCCGGACCGGCTCCGCAGACCGTGTGGCTGCGCGAGCACCGCCCTGGTGAGGGCACCTCCGTCGAGTCGCAGGGCAGCCCGAGGGCGTCGGAAGCCCTGGACGCGAGGGGGGCGCACGTACGGTCGGCGGCCCGGTTGTTCGCCGGCCTGCTTCGCCCTGACCTTCGGTTGCAGGTCGTGCGCGGCGTTGCGCAGCTCGAAGGCGACGTTGCCGACCGCCTGCGTATTCATGACCACCAGGCGTCTCGGGCGGTGGTCTTCCTCCACTCCCCCCGCATCTACGAGTGGGGGCCGCGCGATCTCGGCTCCGATCTGTTCGACGCGTTCGGTCAGTGGCACGCGGCCGGAGAACCAGAGGTTGAGCAGCTGGGCGTGACGATCACGGAGACCGAACACACTCTGTGGCTCGGCGCACCGGGCGGTCCGTCGTGGCGTCTGCCCGAACTCCACACGACCACTAACGAGGTGGAGCGGCATGCGACCTGATCATCCGATGCTCCTCCACCCCTCCGCAGCGATCGCCGAGTTGCAGGCACGTCCGTCTAGCGCCCGGATGCAGAACTACCTGCTCGGCGGGCGAGACCACTACATCGTCGACCGTGACGGGGCCCGTCGGGCGGCCGACCGCATGCCGTTCCTGGAGAGCGCCGTGCGCCACGAGCGCATGTACGTGCTCCTGATGGTGCAGGCCCTGGCCATCGCGGGCATCCGGCAGCTGGTCGACTTCGGCTGTGGCCTTCCCTACGGCCCCACGCCGGTGGATGTCCTGACCCGCATTCATCCCGATGCCCGCGCCGTGTGCATCGACAACGACGTGCTGGTGCACACCCACGCCGACGCAATGATGACGGGCAAGGCGCTCGCTGTCGTCGAGAGCCTGTGCGCCGACGTACGCGACCCCGAGTCGGTTCTCGCTTCCAGAGAAATCCTGGAGACGATCAACTGGCGAGAACCGGTCATCCTTCTATTCGGTAGCGTGCTCCACCACATCGAGGACACCGTGGCGCGGCCCCTGGCCGTCCTCGTCGACCAGTACAAGCACGTCGCCGCCACCGGCAGCGCTCTCGTCGTCACGCACGCCACCGCCGACGTCTCGGGCAAGCCCGTGCGCCGATTCGCCAAGACCATGACGGCGGCCGGCTGCCCCGTCCACCTGCGGACGAAGGAGCAGATCGCCCGGCTGTTCGACGGCTGGCAACTGAGCTCCCCGGGCCTGACCGCGCCACAGACACTGGCACTCGAATACCCGGTCCTGCCCCAGGCCGCGTCGTACGCCGGCACGGCCCGAAAGGAGGCCGCGCGTGGCCGAGCTGTGTGATCAGCAGATCGGCGTGATCAAGCCGGTGACCAGCCAACTCTCAATGGTGTCCCGGATAGAATCCGTGACGTCCGGAAACGGGCACCCGGGCGTCGCGGTCACTGACGCTGGACGTCACGTCTGCACCCCGGAGATCCGCATGCCCCACACCCGCGCGTTCGCGCGCGTTCCCGTAAACCCCGTTGTGGGGCGGTTCGCCGACGTCACGCCGCGGTGCCCGGACGCGAGTCGGCGTCGGCCGCACCCCCGTCTGGCGGGCCAGCGGTGAACGGGCAGGCAGCCTCGCATCGGGGCGGGGACGACATCGTGCAGCGCCACCGGGAACCGGTCGACGTCCATCTCATCCTGCGGCGTGGCGGCAAGGTGCTGCTGAGCCGGAGGGCGGGCGACACCTACGCCTCGGGCTTGCTGCACATGCCCTCCGGGCACCTCGACGGCGACTTCGAGGACGTGGTCGCCGGGCTGGTCCGGGAAGCCGAGGAGGAGCTGGGCATCATCATCCGGCCGGCCGATGTCCGCGTCGCGCTGGTGATGCAGCACCGCAGCCCCAAGGGTCACAATCGCACCGGCTGGTTCTTCGAGGTCACCCGGTGGTTCGGCGTCCCGCGCATCGCCGAACCGGACCGCTGCTCACAGCTGGACTGGTTTGCCCTCCGTGACCTGCCCGACGACATGGTGGCGTACTGCCGGGCCGGCCTGGAGGCGTACCGGGACGGGCACTCCTTCGCCCTGCATCTCCAGGAACCCGACGACCCGATCGTCTACGACGCGAACGGGCCAAGCCGTCTGCACCCCTTGCCCACGCGGGCGCCGGAGCCCTACGCCGTACTGGGTGAGCAGCTCGGCACATTCGCCGAGCAGACCATCGGCCCGCTGAAGGGAGCCACGGATGCCTCCTGGGCGCGGGAGGCTTCCCGCGTGTGGCGGCTGACCGGACGCGACAGCGGGAGCTGGTTCCTGAAGGTTCACCAGGGGCCCAAGTTTCACCAGCGTGAGGTGGGCGCCCTGAGAGAGTGGGCCCCAGCCCTCGGAGCCGACCGCGCCCCGCAGCTCGTCGCCGCCGACCCCGAACAGCTCGCCGTGATCGTCACTGCGCTTCCCGGCCGCGTACTCCACGGCGCCGACCTGAGCATGGCCGCCTGGCAGTCGGTCTACCGCCAGCTCGGGCAGCTCCTGCGGGCCCTTCACCTCGGCGAGCCCCCGATGATGGCGCAGGCCCTGGGCGGGCTGGCCAAGCTGGAGCGGCACCTCGCGGCAGCCGACGGGCTCCTCGAGCCCGGAGAGGAGACGCTGGTGCGGTCTCTCGCCCTGCACCTGCCCCGTGTCCCGCCCGTCCCTCATGGCCGTCGCCACGGTGATGTACAGCGGCGCAACCTGCTGCTCGACGACCACGGGACCCTGGCCCTCATCGACTGGGAACGCGCGGAAATCGGGCCCCTCGTCAGCGACTTCGTGCGCATCGCCGACACCTGGATTGACGCGCCCGAACTCGAAGCCGCCCTGTTCGACGGCTACGGCCGCATGCTGTCCCCGGACGAGGCCCAAGCGCTCAAGGGTCTGTCGGCCCTCGACGCGCTCAGCGGCATCCAGTACGGCGCCACCCACGGCGACCCCGAACTCGTCGAGCGCGGGCATCGCACCCTGCACCGGCTCCGAAAGGAGGCATGACGACATCCGATCCCACGACATCGGAGCGGGTCAATGAGCATGCCTGGCGATAGTACGGGCGCAGGCAGCTCGACCGGTCCCGACCACCACACCTACACCTTCGAACGGATTCAGGAGCTGCCCTTGGGGCGCTGAGGAAACGCCGGCTTCCGCCAGCCGGCATCCATCGCCGAACCACCCTGCAGTTGGCGCCGACGCCGGAGGCGAAGGCGCACGAGGCCCCGTAAGGAATCCCTCTATGACCGATGTGACCGTGGCCCCCGACGAGGCCACCCGGCTCCGCAACAAGGTCGTCGACCAGCTCAAGGAGGACGGCACGATCGTGTCGCCCGCGGTCGAGGCCGCCATGCGCAAGGTGCCCCGGCACCTTGCCGTACCGGAGGCATCGCTCAGCGACGCATACAGCACGTACAACGCCGTGATCACGCAGGAGGACGAGCACGGCAATCACACCAGCTCAGTGTCCGCTCCGCAGATCCAGGCGATGCAGCTGGAGCAGGCCGGCATCCGCCCGGGCGACAACGTGCTGGAGATCGGCACCAACGGGCCGAACGCCGCGTACCTCGCGGAGCTGGTCGGGCCCACCGGTCAGGTCACCACCGTCGACATCGACCCCGCGCCCGCCGACCGAGCCAAGCGGTTCCTCACCGAGACCGGCTACGCGAGCGTCAACGTCGTCGTCGCCGACGCCGAGAACGGCCTTCCCGAGCACGCCCCCTACGACGCGATCGTGGTGACGGTCGGCGCCTGGGACATCCCGCCCGCCTGGATCGACCAGCTCAAGGACGATGGCCGGCTCGTCGTGCCGCTCCGCATCAACGGCCTGACCCGCACCTACGGGTTCGTCCGGCAGGCTGACCACCTCGTCGCCACCAGCGCCCACGTGTGCGGTTTCGTGGCGGCACAGGGCGCCGGCTCCCACACGCAGCAGGTCATGCAGCTGCCCGGAGAGGAGGGCGTCACGCTGCGCTTCGACGAGGGCTTGCCCGCCAACCCCTCGCTGCTGGACGGCGTCCTGGACAGCGCCCGCGCCGAGACGTGGACCGGGGTGACCGTCGCCAGCCAGGAGCCCATCGGCACCCTCCAGATGTACCTGTCCACGCAGGTCCCGACGTACTGCTTCATGTCCACCAACCCCGAGTTGGCCACGGGCAAGATCGGCCCCACGGGCAGCAGCTGGTCCATGGTCGCCATCGACGGGCCGCACTTCGCCTACACCGTCGTGCGCCGCGACACCGAGAAGAAGACCGCAGAGTACGGCGTCCACGCCTTCGGGCCCGACGCGGCCGAGTTCGCTGAGCGAATCGCCGACATCGTCCGCACCTGGGGCGAAAAGGTCCGCGGCGCTGACGGCCCGCGCATCGCCGTCTACCCGGCGGGCACGCCCGATGACCGGATCACCGGCGACCGGATCATCGACAAGAGGCACAGCCGGATTTCGATCTCCTGGCCAGCCGTCTGAACCGCGGCGCTAGGCCAGGGCGTTCTGCACCATCCCATCGGACAAAGAGAGTGATCGCATGACCACTGCCGTACTCGACCACCCCACCGCCCCGGCCGTGCTGCCGGTCGACGGCCTCGCCGACGACGACTTCGAGCTGGACATCAAGGTCGTCATCTCCGAGAGCCCCCTCACTGTCTTCATGTGCCCCACCAGCGACGGCTGCGGCAACACCTGCGTGAACGGGGCCAGCGCCTGCCAGTCCTCCATCGAGGACGCCGCCTGACACGTGGCGTCCGCCGGGGCGACAGCCGACTCATCGCTGCCGCCCCGGCACCCCCCGTCCGCGCACCCCACAACAGGAAGGGACACCGGTGGCCCACGGAGTACCCCTCACGTATCAGTGGCAGCCTGGAATGCTGCTGCGCGCCTCCACCGCTTCCCGGCCGATCCCTGTGCCGGACTTTGACCTGCACGGCGACGACGCCACGATCCGTGGTCGGCAGTGGCTGGAGGAGGTATGGCGCGCTCCAGTGCCGACGGCGCTGTCCGCAGCCAGCCCCGTCCTGTGTCAGCGCGTCGCCGAGATCCTGAACGGCACCGTCACCGACGGCCGCCGTATCAGGCGGGCCGTCCGGTCTGTTGCCGCGTACCTCCTGCGGTGGAACCACCGGCCCACCCCGTTCGGGGTATTCGCCGGCGTCGCCCCCGCTGAGTCCGCTCAAGCCGCCCACATTCTGTGGGGTGAGGGGTACCGGACTGTTCTGCGGCCTGATTCCGACTGGCTGACGGACGTCATTACCCGCCTGGAGAGCCACCCCGCTCTGCTGGCCCGGCTGACGGTCGTGGCCAACAACACCGGCCGCTCCCGCGGCAACCGGCACGTGGTGGACGGGATGCCGACTGACGCGCACACCTCCGGTTACGCCCCCATCGAGCTGTCGGTCCGCCTGACCCGGCCCGTGGCTGCCGTGCTGGAGGCTGCCCGCGCCCCGATCCCGTACGAGCTGCTTGTGCACCGTCTGTCCGGGCAGTTCCCCACCGCACGCCCTGAGCAGCTCGTCGGCCTGATCTCCGACCTATTGAGCAAGCACATCCTGATCAGCAGTCTGTGGCCCCCGATGACGTCCGTCGACACGCTCGCCCACATATGCGATGAGCTGGAGAAAGCAGACGCCACCGGCATACCCGATATCGCAGAGCTGGCCTCCCAGCTCGCTTCGATCCGGGGTGGCTTGAATCACCCTGACACCGTCGCCCCTTGGACGCTCGGCGACCCGCTGACGCAGAGCATGCAGCGCGTGAGTTCCACCGGCCGCGTCCCGCTGCTGGTCGACGCCGCACTGGACTGCACCGCCTACATCCCCGAAGCCCTCCTGGCCGAAGCCGCCGAGGCAGCCCAGGTCATGCACCAGCTGTCGCCTCATCCGTACGGGTATCGGCATTGGTGCGACTACCACCAGCAGTTCCTGGACCGGTACGGCGACGAGGCCCTCGTGCCCGTACTGGATTTGGTCGCGGACAGCGGCCTCGGCCTGCCCGCGGGCTTCCTGGGCTCCGAGCGCGCCCGCCCGCCATATGAGGTGACCGACCGGGACGAGAAGATCCTGCGCCTGCTCCAGGGGGCGATGCTCGGTGGGAGGCGTGAACTGGTCCTCACCCGGGCGACGATTGCCGACCTGACCGCCCACCACACCGAACCGCTGCTGCCCGTGCCCCGGGCTGAGATCGCTGTGGAGATCCACGCCTCCTCGCCGACGGCTACATCCAGCTGGATTGGTCGGGCGACGGCAAGAGCTATCGCAGCCCGATTCTGTTCACCGCTTCGCCGGTCGTCTGACCCCGCGCCGCGTCCAGACCGCTGTCCCGTGAAAGCCGCCCCGTCATGAGCCACCGGCCCGCGCGCCGCGTCCGCCGCGCCAGCGCCAGCCCCCTGTTCACCCCGCACGGCACCGATCGCGCGTCCCGCAAGGCTGCCCGTCGGCAGCTCGCCGAGGCCGCCGCGAAGGCCCGCGTCGAAGCAGCCGCCCACACCAGCGGCGTCGGCGTAGCGGAACAGGAGATGCCGCAGCCCCCGTTCCCGCCCGCCGGGCGACCCGGCCCCGCGTCCTCCCGCAACAACAGGCTCAGGCTGCCCGCTCACCGCATGACCACCGCCACCGCGAGCGGGGCATACCCGTTTCTCGCCGAAGGCGGCCTGGGCGCCGAGGGCATCTACATCGGTCGCGACGTCCACGCCGAAGCCTCCTTCTGCTTCGACCCGTTCGCGCTGTACGGCCGAATCGAGGGCTTCACCAACCCCAACGTGCTGTTGGCCGGGGTGATCGGGCAGGGCAAGTCGGCGCTGGCGAAGAGCTTCGCATTGAGGTCGATCGCATTCGGGTACCGGGTCTACGTCCCGTGTGATCCGAAGGGGGAATGGACGCCCGTGGCGCAGGCGCTGGGCGGTACCTCCATCGCTCTGGGGCCGGGCCTGCCCGGAAAGCTCAACCCCTTGGACGCGGCGCCGCGGCCCAACAGCGTCTCCGAGGCCGACTGGGCCGGCGAGATCCGCAAGCGCCGCCTGCTGCTGCTCGGCTCGCTGGCCCGCACCGTGCTCGGGCGGGACCTGCTGCCGATGGAGCACACCGGCCTCGACGTCGCGCTGGATGCCGTCGTCACCCGCGCCGCCGCCACCGGTCGCACCCCGCTGCTCGGCGACATCGCCGCCACCCTCAACAACCCCGACGAACTCGACAGGGCCGGCGGCATCATGTCCGGCCACCTCGGCGACGCCTCCCGCGACCTGGCCCACGCCATGCGCAGGCTGGTCCACGGCGACCTCGCCGGGATGTTCGACGCCCCAAGCACGGTGGCCTTCGATCCCAACTCGCCGATGCTCACCATCGACCTGTCCCGCCTGGGCGGATCCGGCGACGACACCGCCCTGGTCCTGGCGATGACCTGCGCGTCCGCCTGGATGGAATCCGCACTGTCCGACCCGAACGGCGGCCGACGCTGGATCGTCTACGACGAAGCCTGGCGCCTGATGCGCCACCCCGGCCTCCTGCAGCGCATGCAGTCCCAGTGGAAGCTGAGCCGCGGACTCGGCATCGCGAACCTGATGGTCATCCACCGGCTGTCCGACCTGCTCAGCGCGGGCGACGCCGGATCCCGCGGCCGGGCCCTGGCCGAAGGTCTGCTCGCCGACTGCTCCACCCGCATCATCTACCGGCAGGAGACCGACCAACTCCATGCCGCAGCAGCCCTGCTGGGCCTGACCTCGGTGGAGACCGGCGCGATCTCCCACCTCAACCGGGGCCGCGGCTTGTGGAAGGTCGCGGGGCGCAGCTTCATCGTGCAGCACCTCCTGCACCCCCACGAACTGGCGCTCTTCGACACCGACGCCCGCATGCATTGAAAGGGCGAAATGTGGGCCAGCCCGGTTACGCAAGAGGCGTCTCTACACGGTCAGTCCAGGTCGCCCGTCTCCACGAGATGTTCGGCGAAGACGGCGGCGATGTGCAGGCGATCGGCGTCTGGGACAGGCCCGTCGGGAAGATCGGCTTCGAGCCCCCACTCCGTGTTGAACGTGACGGTCATGTCCTCCGGCACCACGTCCGACCTGAGCCAGGTGACGAAGCCGGACGCCAAGCCGACGGTGCAGTCCATGACCGACACCCCCTCGGGCGACAGCAGGGCCATGCCCTCCAACTGTTCGCCGTCCACTGTGACGCCGAAGTGCATCGAGGAACCGGTGACCGGCCCGTCCGTGCCGTCGTCGATGCGGACGAACTCCTCGGGGTTGCGCTCGCGCAGTCTGGCAGCCAGGTCCTCGTACGTCAGGCCCCAGCTCTCGCCTTCCGGCGGGGTGAAGACGTACATGGTGCGAAGTGCTGCGATCTCTTCCGGTTCCATCGTGACAGGCTGCTTCCTGGGCTGCGGGCGGCGCGGAGGGTGGTCAGGGAACGTAGCGGGCGTGGCCTTGGACTCCGTAGGCGGCCATCATGACGCGCCAGTACTGGACGGCGTCCTGATTGTTGGTAACGGTCTCGACGCCCCGCATCTGCGCATTCCGGGGGTCGTGGAGCGCGGCGGCGTACTTCTTCAGCTCGTCGCGGTCCGACCGGTAGAGGAAGTCCTTCTTCCCCGACGCATGGTTTTCGCGCAGCTCGTCGAGGGAGCGGTAGCAGCGCTGATCGGGCTTGTTGACGTATTTGGCCTCGACCGCCATGCCGTCGCTGTCGCGGAAGCCGTCCACCATCAGGGTGCTCTTCGCACTCAGCCCGGACGGGATGGGGACCTCGAACTCGGGATAGCCGGCCACCCGCCGCTGGTAGGCGATCTCGGCCGGCCGCCCCCCGGAGAAGTCGCCCTCACGCAGCGAGCTCAGCCAGGTCTGGAACTTCGTGCGCTCGCCCGGCGAGAGCGGCGGGAAGCGCGGGTCGGCCGGGGTGGCCGGCGGGATCGGCTGGACGCGGGGGCCATTGGCCGGCCGATAGGCCACCGGGACCAGCGTCGGGACCCGGATGAGCGGAGCCAGGAACGGCGGCAGAGCGGGCAGCAGGCTGTGCTGGTCCGGCTGCGGCATCTTCACCCGGGCGTGGGAGCTGTCCAGCGCGGGCGGGATCTGGCCCAGCGAAGTGATCCTCGTGTCGGCGGAGATCAGGTCGTGCAGGCCGCCGTCGTAACCATCCCCACCAAATCTCGGCTGCTCCCACGGCATCAGCACTTCGCTGGTGGGCGAGGTCTGCTCGTACGGCAGCCGCCGCTGGGCGGTCTCGATGTGATCGGCGTACGCCTCGCAGGCATCGGCGAGCATCTTGCACGCCGACGGCAGGTTCGCCATCAGGGTCTCGTCCTCGCTCACCGCACTGGACGGCGACCGCTTGCCCACGAACCTGGTGAAGAACTCCTCGACCGCATCCGCCGTCGTACCCACCTCGTCGAGGGTGGCGGTCTTCCACGCCGCCTCACAGTCCCAGTACGCGCTCTCAAGGATCTTGCCCGCGTTGCGCCAGGACCCGGCCGAGGCCCGCAGTTTGCCCGGCTGGCCGAGGAAACGCTCGTTGAACAGGTACTGGTCCACGCCGCTGGTCTCGCCGACCACCTCGGGGAGGTCCTCGGCGTGGTGACTGGCGCGCGGGCTGCAGTCCGGGCCGGACGGCTGTGATCCGATCTCCGGGCCCTGCGGGCTCTGGGCCAAGAGCTCCTCGGCGATCCGGCTCTCCGTCTTCAGGAACTCCTCGGCGGACCTCATCAGCGCATTCGCACCGTTGGCCATCACCCGGTGGGCGAAGCCAGCCTGGTCGAAGACCGTCTTCACCGCTTGCCTGTACACGGCGGCGAAGGCCCGGCCCGCCTCGTCGTCGCCCGCCATGCCCCCGCTCTCGCCGAGTTCTGCGGACAACAGGCTGAGCATGTCGAAGATCAGGTCACGCAGCTCCACCAGGGACCATGACGCGTTGACGAAGTTCTCCGTCTGATGCCGAATATCCAACGTTTCCCTCGCCGCACCTGCCCTAACACCCCTTGCACCGTACACGGTTGCGATCAACGCACACGAGGGCAGTGGCGTGCCTCGGGCACCCACCCGTCACGAACGAGACCGATGGCCGCCACTGCACCCTTCCCGAGACCCCCGATCCTCCGACGCGCACAGGAACCCCAGCCGCGCCCGGCTGGCCCGCCCCGGACCCCGCGCCAAGGCCGAGGGACCAACTAATGTCTGCCGAACCGCACTTCAGGAATCGTTGTCCACGCCCAGCACCACCTGCTTGTCCGCCTTCGCCACCGCGCTCGCCAGCCGCCTGCCCGGCGCCCGGAGGAGCGAGTGCTACCGCCATCTCACCTACGAGGAGCCGTTCCCCATCGCCGACCGGGTCTGGGACGCCAGCGGCTACACGTGCGCCCGCACCGACGCCTCCGGGCCGCCCGTCGCCTCCGGACGGACGACCCACGCGTAGCACCGCGGCCCGGCTCCACGCCCCGAGGAGTTCCTTGTCCCTGTCCCACCCCGACTTCGAGTTGTACGACAACGTCGGTCGTACCGGCGAGCAGATCAAAGACCACCGCGGCAACCGGCCCACCACCGACGACCTGCACCGCTGGGCCGCCCACGACGCCAAGCAGTTCACCGACAGCCTCACGATCGAGGACGCCGGGCAGAGCGTCATCGCCTGGACCCGCCGGCTGTACCAAGTGCGCACGACCGCCGAGTTCCAGGCCGTCGCCACCGCCGTCCTCGGCGACGGACACAGCGCTCTGAGCGAGCTGCACCAGTTCCTGGAGACGGCAGCCGAGTGGTGCGAGCGCAGCCACGAGCCGAAGATCGCCGAACGGTACCGCCGGCACGCCGAGCAGCTGTCCGAACTCGGGTACGAGCTCAGCTACTTGACCGACGACCACCTCGCCGACACCTACCGGCGCACGCACCCGTCAGCCCCGGCACAGCCCACGAGCGGCCCCGCGGCGGCACCCGCGCCACCGGCCGCGCCCGCACGCCGCCCCTCCCGCTGACCCGCCCCGTCGACAGGAAATCTCTCTGTCCACTCGTTCTGTCATCGCCCGCCCCACCGCCACCGGCTACGCCGGGACGTACGTCCACTGGGACGGCTACCCCAGCCATCACCTGCCGCTGCTGCTCACCGCGCACCAGCACCGGTTCGCCGACGACACCGAGGCCCTGGCCGCGTACCTCATCGACGACGCGCCACAAGGCTGGTCCTCCCTCGGCACCGACCTCCTCGACGGAGCGCCCGACGCCCTGCGCGACCGCCTCGCCGCCGGCCGCGACCGGCCCGGCAAGCGCTACCCGGCCCGGCTGACCGTGCCGCCTCTGATCTACACGGAGCGGACGGCGTCCCGCCTGAACTGGGGATACGTCCTCCACCCACACGGCATCGAAGTGATCAGCGCGCCCGGCGTGGAGCGCGGTCCCCTCGTCGCGTGGAGCACCGACCCCCGCGTCCGGCTCCGCGACACCCCCGGCCTGTGGAAGCCCGACCAGCCGATCCCGGCCACCACACCGCCCCAGACCACCGCGCGGACCTGCACACCCGCCCCAGCCGCAGCCCGGCCGGCCCCCACCTCGGCTCCGGCGCCGCTCGCCCGCTCGCACTGACCCGACCCATCCCCCAGGAGACTTGTCTGTCCACCCGTGCGGTCATCGCCCGCCCCACCGCCACCGGCTACGCCGGCATGTACGTCCACTTCGACGGCTACCCCAGCCATCACCTGCCGCTGCTCCTGGCCACCTACCAGCACCGGTTCGCCGGTGACGTGGAGGCGATGGCCCGGCACCTGATCGACGAGGTGCACCACGGCTGGGAGGAACTGGGCACGGACCTCCTCGACGGTGCTCCCGCCGGCCTGCGCCGCTCCCTGACCGGGGCGAGGAGTACCCCAGCCGCCAGCTCACCAACGTGTACAACACCGACGGCACCCCGGCCGAGCGTGAACTGATCACGCAGGACGGCACCGAGGACCTGGAGTGGGCCTATGTCCTGCACGAGTCCGGCATCGAAGTGATCGGCCTGCTGGCGTACGACCGCGGACCCGTCGTCGAGTGGGACACCGACCCGCGCAGCTGCATCATCGCCGATCCCGGTGCATGGAACCCGGATTCTCCGGCGCCGGTCGTGCCGCCGCGTACCGCCCCGCGCCTGTCCGCCACTGCTCCTGCATCGGCGCCGGCGCCCCGCAAGGCCGCCCGCCGATAGCCCCGGCAGCCCGCACCGTCCCTACCGAAGCCCGCCCGGAGAAGCCCCTGTCGCCGCACCCTCACTCGAAGATCACCGTGGTCATTGCCACCCAACTCCGCCCGGAGCGGCTGGCGTTCCTCGCCGCCATGCACGCGAGCCTGTGCCGCCAGAGCGTCCCGTGGGAGGCCGTCGTCGCCCTCGACGGAGCCGACCCCACCCGGCTGCCCGCCTCGCTCGCCGCCGACCCGCGCATCCGCACCCTCGCCCTGCCGCGCCCGGTCGGCGCGGCCTGCGCCCGCAACTTCGCCCTCAACGAGGTGCGCACCGATTACGTCCAATGGGCTGACGACGATGACGAGTTCACCGACTGGGCCATGGCGCTGCGGCTGCGCACGCTGGAGGAGACCGGGGTGGGCTGGTGTGCCGGATACAGCCAGGACCTGCACGCGGACGGGTCCACGACCCTGTGGCGGTGCCCGACGCCGCCCGGCCGGCATGAGGCCGGGGACGTATGGCGGTACTGGAAGGACCCGGCCGACACCATCCCGCTCGGCCCGACCACCCTCCTGGCCCGAACCGACCTGGTGCGCGCGGCCCCCATGGGCGGTCTCGTACAGGGCGAGGATTACTGCGCTCTCGCGATCACCTGCCTCGCCCCGGGAATCCTGTTGCCCGTTCCGGTCTACCGGTACCGCAAGCACGCCGCGCAGATGACCTCGCAGGACTCCTACGACGAGTTGGAGGGAAAGGCGCGGGTCTTCGCCCACCGGTTCGGTGCCAGCCTGCACGCCGCAGCCCGCGCTCTCCGCGATTCCGCCTCCTCCGCCGCGTAGTTGAGGCGCCCCGTTTCGTCGCCCGCTCCCCGATCCCACCGGAAGAACCATGCCCAACGACCTCGACCAGGACAGTCCCCGAGAGAAGATCCTCATCTCTCCCCGCTACCTGGCCGCCAGCCTCCCCAATGACCACCAACAGCTCCTGGACATCTTCGCCGAGGAAACCGCGTGGAGCGCACACGCCGACGCGTCGTCGTTGACCGTGACCAGCCCATGCCGACGCATCACGATCCGCCACGACCAAGCAGTGGTGGGCCGAGGCCCTCATATGGTGATCTCAGCCCGCACCGACGAAGAAGCTGCTGAGCGCTGGCGTGCGGATATCTCGGGCGGTGTGCCGATCGAGTTCGTCGCCAGGCTCATTGGCACCCTGGCAGGCGAACTGGCCGCCGATCCGGATCACGTCGTCTACGGCATCGGCGTCGAGCCCGGCCTGCTGGAACTCTACGTCGACGTCGGCTCTTGGACCCACTTCGACGACTTCGGGCTCTCCGGATTCATCTCGCATGACGGACACGCCGCCGTGGTCGGCCGCCCCGTGGACTCGCCAGCGCCGCCCATCCACGGAGACGCATCCATCACCTGGCACCTGGCCGCCTCCCCGGAAGACCTCGGCCATTTGTGGGACATCTCGTTCACGGACAAGACGCCGCCCTTCCTCATGCACGCGGTCGTCGCCGAGACACTCGATCCCCGGCCCACCCTGCGCTCCACGTCCTTCCCTTTCCCCGCCGCCGTCGCCCCGCTGGTGACCATCGAACGGGTCTCATCGCCGTCCCGCCGCCCCTCGGCGCAGCCTCCGTACGCCGAACCACCGCGCACCCCCGAGCCCAAGCGCGCCCCGAAGACCCGCTGAGCCCGGTCCGTCTGGACGAACTCGCCCGCGGTCTCGACCCACCAGGACCTTGATGCCCATCCCCTCCGCCGAGATCACCCTCACCACCAGCCGCCCCCTGGGACTCGTCGCCATCGCCTCCGGCAAGAAGTACCCGCAGGCCCATCAAGCGCTGGAAGACGCCGGATTCAGGCGCCGGCCCAACGGTGTGTTCACCGCTCCGCTGGCCGACGCGCAGGCTGCCCGGGCCACCGCCAGCGCCCTGGTGCATCACGCCCACGAACACGGCGCCACCATCATCACCAGCAGCCGGCCCTACCTCGGCGACATCGGCACTGAGATCGCCGCCCGGCTGCCCGGCACCTGGAGCGCCGCGCTGGAGATCTATAGCCACCCGCTGTGGCAGGAAGACCTCTGGCCCATGCTGTGGGAAGCCGGCGAGATATACCGGGCCCTCGAAGACCACCGCATCCCGTTCGCGTCCGTCCTGAAGAACGGCACCGGCACCGAGCTGCTGCTGATCGAGCGCCCCGGTCACCGCAGCGGATACCTCCTCGGCGCTCTCACCGACCGGGAGCAAGAGGACCCCCACGACGATCCCACCACGCCTCGCAGCATCGCGCTGCCCGCCGATCCCGGCCTCGCCGCCCACGCCGTCACGCGCACGTTCCTGCCCGCCTACCATCGCGCCCTACACAACCAGGACCTGAACAACGTCCTGCGCGCCCTGGAGCGCATCCGGGAAGATCACCAGACCCTCCAGGCGATCAAGGATTGCGGCCGGTACAGCGACGGCGTTCCGCTTGGCAATTCCCGCCTGATCTCAGGACTGGAACGGGACTTCGCCGACCACGCCTGGCTGTCCTACCGCGACGTGCTCGAACACGCGCCGATCCTGCTCACCCGCTGCCGTCCCGCCGCCACCCCCTGGCCCGAAGACGCCGCGGCCCTGACCCGCCTGCGCGAGGCACTCGACCACAGCCAGGACGCCTGGAACGAATGGAACGACCTGCGCCACGACCTGTACTCGATCCCCCGCACGCTGCCGGCCCACGAATGGAGCCAGGTCCGCGGGCAGCTCGGCCTCGCTGTCCTGCCCGCGATCGAAACGTGGCTCGCCGACAGCGAAGCGTTCGAGCGCCAGGCCCGCGCCGCCGTACCAGGCGGGCCGGCCGCGCTGTCCGCGCCCAGCCCGCGACTGCTCACCACCCGCCCCGCGCCGCTGCCCGCCCCGCGCTCCGCGGCAGCGCACCGCTGACCGCTCAAAGAAAGGATTCGCCTCTGTCTGACCACTTCCGCTTCGGCGCCCATCCCGACCACGGCTTCGTGGCTGCCGCCACCGCGAACATCCCCGCGCACCTGGCCGACTGGTTCCTGGTCCGTGAACAGTTCGAGCCGGTCCCCGAGACCCCGGGCCTGTACCGGCTCACCCACCCCCAGCAGGACGGGGTCCGCCGTACTCGCCAGGCCGTCCTCGACCTTCGCCGACACGGCTACGAGGTGCAGGCCGACTACCCCCTCGACCCCGCCTTCACCGCCGGCCCACCGCAACCGACCGTGCGCAACAAGCTGATGGAGCGGCGCCATCCCATCGCGCGGGCAGCGGCCACCCGCTCCCCGCAAAGGCTCACCGCCCCGACAGCCGCCCTCCCTGAGTTTGTGCCGCAGACCGCCGCCGTACCCGTGGGCGGCCGAGCACAGACAGCCGGAAAGGGGCGGAGCCGATGAGCGACGAAGCGATCCACATCACCCGCGGCCTGGGCGGCGAAGTCGAAGTCAATGGCCCGGTCGATGCCTTCGCCGCGAGCGTCCTGGCCCGTGCCGGATTCGACACCTATCCCACGCTGCGCGGCGTGTGGATCCGGTTGCCGTTCGACCTGGGCCGCACCTGGGAGAACGAACACGCCACCTGGGCTGCGGAGATGCTCACCGCAGCCCGTTACAGCGTCGACCTCGACCCTGACCTGTGCCCCACTCCGGCCGCAGCCTCCGCACCGCCGACGCTGCACCGCACGAAGACCGCCATGACCGCGCAGCCCTCGCCAGCCGGCACCCCGCGGCGGCCACGGCGCTGACCCAGCGTCCGAAGACGAAAGCCCGCTGCCCTGACTTCCTCCGGCGAGATCACCCTGCACCCTCGCCGCCGGCAACACGATGGTCGCGCGCCCCAGCGGGGAGCGGCACCGGTGGACCACCCCCGCTCTGGAACCGCCGGGATTCACCCGGCACCAGGACGAGGTCCACCCGCTGTCGACAACCACTCCCCAGCATGTGAGGCGCTCACCAAGCTCCACCAGACGGCCCGCGACTGCCAGGACAAGGTCATCAACCAGGGGCCACTGCCCGTGCTAGCACCACGCCCAGGTCGCGTCGAACGCCCGGAACACACCGAACCACCCACGGCAATAAGGAGATTCGCCCCTATATGACCGTCCGAACGACGTGGAACATCGTCCACAGCTGTGGACACGAAATCTCGCATGATCTTTCCAACCGCCCCGCCGACCGGCGGGCCGGATTCGCCCGCTGGCTGGAGGGACGCGACTGCACCGATTGCTGGAAGGCCGCCCGCGACGAGGACAGCGCGGGCAAGGAAGAGTGGCTGGCCGCCAAGCGCGCGGAGGAACAGCAGGCCGCCACCGAGTGGGCCGAGAAGTTCGACATGCCGCCGCTCGAAGGACCCGAGAAGGCCCTCGCCTGGGGTGAGCGCTCCCGCCACCAGCTCGTCACGACTGCGTACAGCGCGCTGGTGACCGAAGGCAGCTGGGACGAGGCCGACTGGGCTGTCCTGGAGGACACGATCCGCACCGTCACCCGCGTTGGGTGGTGGATCGATCAGCGCAGCGCCGAGGGCACTGACCTGCCCGAACTCCTGGACGCCGCCACCAGCAACGACATCGGAACCGAGAATCCGTTCCGGTAGACGCGGGATCTTATACCCGACGATCCCCGGTTACCGAAACCGGGGATCGTCCGGATCCTTGTTCCTCCCACCGCCTCCCCTGCGCCTGATCGTGGAAGGAACCCCCCCCCGCTGTGCCCGACGCCGTTTCCCGCCATCCGCATGCTCCAGGTGACGTCGTCACCCCCGAACGGGACATCACCCACCAGCACTTCCGGCCCGGCGACCAGGTCGTCATCCTCAAGGGCGTTGCCAGCAGCGAACTGTGGGGAGACTCCTACAAGGTCGTCACGCCCTCGTGGCACACGCCGACCGACGAGGACGGGTGGCGGCTGTACGACCCGCTCGGCGGCGAGCGCACGTACCTCACCGCTCACCCGCGCTACCTCGTCCATCTCTCCAGCCGCTGCCCGGACTGCCTCATCTACCAGCAGGCGCTGCGCACTTACCTCGTTCCGCGCCTGGCCGGCGCCGAACAGGACGTCGACTGCGGCTGGTACTCGGTCAACCACCTCAATCAGGTGGTCCACGTCGCCGACGCCCGAGGCGGGCGATGACCCCCAGCCCGGAGCGCAACGCGGACCTGGCCTGCGCGGCTTCACCCTGATCACCGCCGCGTACGACCTGACCCAACTCGCCCATCGGCGTCGGAAGCTCACCTCACAATGATCATCCGTATCCATCCACGCAACATCAGCTCCAGCGCGCCGCTCGCCGAAGCCCTCGACCGCCCGGCCAGCAGCCAAGAGGGCCTGACCGAGCACACCGTGGTCGCCCACTGGCCGGGGCTGGACTATTACACGCTCGATGACGAGCAGAAGACCTGGACCTCCGCCGAGTGGGCCGAGCACCTGGACGACCCCAGCTGGCAGCACCCCTTCGCGGCCAGTCCGCAGGACGACCGCCGCGCCATCTGGCACGCGGATGTGCGCCTGCACCCCAGCGATCGCGACCTCACCGGCCCCGAGTGGTCCGAGATCGCCCACCGGATTGCCCGCATGGCGGGCATCCAGCGGCCGGGGGACGACCAGGGCTGCCGCTGGATCGCCGTCCAGGCACAGCCCGGTCGCCTCGACCTGCTCGCCAACCTCATCCGGCCGGATGGCACCTGGATCACGCAGCATCGCCAGCTTCTTCCGCTCCTGGGAGTCGAGTGCCGGCGCATCGAGGCCGAGCTGGCTCTCCGCTCTCCCCGGCCCGACCTTGATCCCGAGCAGACCTCCCGCTTCGCGGAGCGGTCCACCGAACCTGCCAACGGCGCTTCACCAGGCACTACCGACGCCACCACACACCTCGCAGGACTGCTACGGCAGCTCGCCGACGAGAACACCGGTCCGCTCGCCTCCGTGCGCGGCCTCGTCGAGCACGCGGCCCACCGTCTCGACCGCCTCCCGCAAGCTTACGGTCCAGCCGCCGGACACCAACTGGAGCTGATCGCCCGCCGCTTGCACGGCATACAGCAGGACCTCGACGCCACCGCCGCCGCCCTGCCCGCTACCGCACGGCCGGTGCCCCTCTCGAACCGGAGGACCGCCGCGCCCCCCACGCCCGGGGCCCGGCTGCCCCGCTGACCCGACAGAAAGAACAGCTTCTTGGCCTTTGCCGATCGCTTCCTGACCCTGGGGCGCGACGTGCACTCCGGAGAAGTCCTCGCCCGCGGTGGCGATCCGGAAGCTCACAGCATCCTTCAGCGCACCGGCTTTGTCCCCGTCGTCCGCCTCCACGAGACTCATCACCGCCTGCCCATCGGTCTCGACATAGCCGAGGAGGAACGTCTCGCCACTCGCGCCGTGGCCCGGCTGCGCGCTGTGCGCTACCACGTCGACGCCGATGACGCCTTCGACACCGAGACGCGCGAGGCGCACTACCAGCCACTCGGCTCGTTGGTCGCCGACGCACTGACCGAACTGACCGCCTCCCACGACGGAGTGCTCATCGCGCTGGGTGAAGTCCTCACCGCGACCGCCGCCTTCTATCAGGGCCTGGGCCAGGCTCCGGATCCGCACACCGCGAAGCGGCTGCAGTACCTCGGCGAGCACCGGCTCGGCGTCATCCGGTCCGACCTGACCCACATGCGCAACGACCTCGCCGACCGGCACCAGAACCACCCCCAGCGCCGCACGTGCACCGCCGACGTCGGGCCGGGCGAACGCGAAGCCTCCGCCATCTGCGCCTGTCCTGCACCCCCGCCGCGCCTGCCCACCAGCCACGCCGCCGCACCCACCGCAGCGGCCCCAGCAAACAGGCGGCGCTGACCCCCGCCCCCTACTTCCTTCGAGGAGACCATGCACGACCCCACCCCCGACGCCACTCTCGGCTCGTTCGCTGCCGTACTCGCCGGCGAACTGCCCGGCGCCTGGACCAGCACGTACCACCCGGACCGCGGCGGCAACAACGACCACGACGCCCTCACCGACCACGTGTGGGACATGAACGATGTCGCGGACACCCTGGCCAAGCACACCGTGGACCACTGCGCCGTGCTGACCCGCGACGACGGCAGCCGACTGTTCGTCGCGGACCCGCTCGGGCACGGCGAGGGCTACCTGATCGCCGCTATGGCCCCCACCGACGCACCGGCCGAAGCGTTCCGTGGCGTCCGCGAGCCCGACGGAATCGCGGTGGACGCCGATCCGTTCAGCGCCGCCGAGGACATCCATTACGACCTGTTGCCCCGGTACGACAAGGCCCTCGCCCAGGTCCGCACCAACGCCGCCCGCCTCACGATGCCGCCGGCCGCCGAGCCGGAACAGGTGGTGATGACCTGGTCCGGCGACGCCCTCGTCGTCGACAAGCCCTACCGCGACGACATCGCCCAGGCCCTGACCGAGGCCGGCTTCGCCCTCGACGTGGAAAACGAGGTCTTCGTCCTGTCCGGTGACGACTCCGCGCACCAGGCCGCGTCCGTACGAGCCGTCGGCCACCGCTTGTCCGAGCTGGGCGTCGGCGTCGTTCTACGTAATCCGCCCGCCCGGCCCGCCCTGGGCACCACCGCGGTAGCGCCTCCGAGCCCGCCGGTCACCTCTCCGCACCGGGGCCGGTGACTCTCGCCCACGGGGACGAGCCGACGTTCCTCGTCCTGGACTACGTGACCATCACCCGGGACCCGAAGACCGCGCTGGTCGTTGCCATCGGGGGCGACCAGCGCGCGGCCGGCCTCCTGCAGACCGCCGGCGGCTTCCGTTCCGCCCCAGGCCCCCGCGGCGACTACCACCGCCTGCCACACGCCCTGTCCGTCGAGGAGCAGCGTCAGGGTGCCACCGGCGCAGCCCATGCCCTGCTTCTGGCTGGGTACAGCGTCCATCTCGACCCCACGCTCAACACCCTGGCCACCCAGGACAGCGACCGGCAAGCCGCCCACCGCCATCTCGAACAGCTCACCTCACTCGGCAGCGATGCCGACAGTGACCGGCAGGTCGCGGCGGTCCTAACCGAGATCGCGGCACCCGACGACGGCCTGATACCCCGCCTTACGCAGTCGCTGCTTGCGACCTGGGCATCGTGGGGCCGGCGTCTCAAGGACGCCGGCCGTGACCCGCAGGTGGCGATGCAGCTGGGGGCCATCGCCAACAAACTGTCCACCCTCACCTGGCAGATCGAGCAGGTCCGCAACGACGTCGACCGGACCGGCCCCGCACTACAGACCCACCCCCGCCCAGTGTCCACAGCGCCCTCGCCACTGGCTGCGCCCGCCGTTCGACAGCGCTGACCCGATCCCCGAACAGGAGCATGCCGTACGTGGGAAACCGCGCCGACGACGAAGGCACCGACGTCGAGATCTACATCAAACCGCTGACCGACACGGTCCACGCCGACACCCCCACCGATGCGCCCGAGAAACTCCTGGCCCTGCTCGACAGCCTCGGCTTCGAACGCAAGACCCTGACGACAGCCGGGCCCGTCTATGTCTGGCACGAGGTCCCCGACCGCCTCACCAAGGCCGAGAAGAAGAGGCTCGCCACCAGCGCCGTTCCCACGCTGCTCGTGGCCGGATACCTGGTCAACATCACCAACGCCGTCTGGGACGCCGCCGCCTATCAGGAGGCCGCAGAGGCACTGCGCCACCAGCCCGGCGCCGCAGCCGCGCCGCACACCGCGACCACCTCCGTCATCCAGGCCCACGGCAGTCCGGCGACACCTCGTCGGCGGTGAGCCACGATCGAAAGGAGTCCCGCTCGTGAGCCTGGCGGACGAGCACGAGGTCGACGTCGAGTTCTATCACCGCGACGGAACGATCTACGTCGATACCCGCACCAGCGCCCCGGAGCAGCTGCTCATCCTGCTCGACGGCCTCGGCCTCGAACGCCACGGCGCCCAGGGCGAGATCTGGCATCAAGTCCCCGACCAGATGGACGAGATCGCCATGAAGGACATGGCCGATCGAGCTGTGTGGCTGCTGACCCGCCACAGCTTCCAGGTCTCCATCGATGGGGGCCTCTTCGGCGGCACCGCCTACCGCGCCGCCCTCGACGCATCCCCAGCACACCGGCCGGCACCGGCGCCCGCAGCACCTGCCCCAAGCGCGTCGCACCCTCGCCGTACGCGCTGACCACCCACCGCGCCGACCCCCAACGGGGCCGGCCCAGCCCTCACCTGGAGTACCTGTCACCCACGAACCCGACCGCACCCCACCACCCATCACAGCCGACCGCAAGCCCCGCCTGGTCACCGCCCTCTTCCGCCGCTACCTGCGTGCCGTCACCGCCGACAGCCGCACATGGACCAACCTGCTGGCCGGCGGGCACCCCGAAGCGGCCCTCGACGAAGCCCGTCGCCGGGACATGTTCCCTCTCGTCGACAGCCACCACATCCGCCACCACAACTAGCAGCCCGACCTGGCCCGTTCAGGAGGCCCATGACCAACCCCCCGCCCCTCACCTCGGTACAGCTCGCTGACGACATCGCACGCCAGCTCAGCCAGCTCACACAGCTCTTGGCCCAGTCGCCGCCGCACGAGGCCGCCCAGATTCTCGGCAAGGTCCTCGACTACGACGAGGGCCTGCTCGGACGAGTCACCGACCTGGTCGCCACCGGATCACGCTTCGCCCAGGACAACTCCCAGCGCGGCATCCTGCACCCCGAGGTGTGGCTGGCCCTGGGCCGCGCGGCCAACGAACTCGACAGCGTGGGCGAGGACCTCAACGAGCACACCGGCACGATCAAACAGCTCACCACGCCCACCACCCCATCCACCAGCCCGACTGCGCGGCCCGCCGGATCGGCGATGGTCGTCAGGCGGCACCGGTGAGACAGAACAAGCAGTGGACCGGCTGGGGCGCCACCGGTCAGCAGGCCCAGCAGCACTACCTCGTCGAGCCCCGCTATCTCGCCGGCGGCGGCGACCTGCGCCACGTCACCGCGTACCTGCGCGCCTCCGGGTGGAAGGACAAGTCCAAGACCGGCGGCCCCATCGTCTTCGACAGCCCGGACAAGTCCGTGCGCATCGGATACGACCCGTTCACCCAGCCCGGCGGCTGGACCGTCAGCGGGAAGCAGACCACGCACCAGGACGCATGGCACGCCACCTTCGGCCGGCAGACGCCCGTCGAAATCGTCGCCGGTATCACCGACGCCCTGTGCAAGGAGCGCAAGGCGCACGCCCCCAACGTGTGGGAGCCCCTGCAGCAACAGGGCTGGGAGACCGAGCGCGGCCAGCACTTCACCGCCCGCAGCCCGGACGGCGACGCCTTCGTCCGCTTCCACCAGTCCAGCCCCGGGCAGGCGCACTGGTGGGCCGGCGCCCGCAACGAACACGGCCGAGTGTGGGAGGCCATGTTCACCCCGACCACGCCGATGCATCTGGTGCAGGCATTCAGCACGGCGCTCGCGGACCCGCAGCCCGTGCTGCGGCCCCTCGGCCACATCCCGCCCTCCCAGCGGATCCGCACCACTTCCGTGTCCGTCCTACCGTCCCAACTCAGCGCCTGGCAGCAGGCCCGGATCACCGCCGCCAGAGCGGCCACATGGGCCCGTCACTCCTTCGCCACCAACCGGGCCCGCTCCAGCCCCGGCGCTCGCCCGTACGCGACGTCCGACGGCCGACGCCGCTGACCGGCCTCGGGTGGACACGCCCGCCGCCCTGTCCCCAACTTCCCTCGATGGCAAGGAGGTTCATCACCGATCTGAACTGCGACGACACCCTCACCACAGGGGATATCCACAGGGCTGTCCACAGCCTGGCCCCGCTCACCACCACGTTTCACTCAAGGACGCTGATGCCCAACCCCTCACACCCCAGCTCCGACCAGATCGCGCAGGCGACCGCAACCCTGACCCAGCTCAAGGACTATCTACGCACCGACCCGCCCGTCACCGACGTGCTGCCGCTGCTGGCTCGCCTCCTCGACGAGGACACCGGCGTCCCCATCCTGCTCGGCGACGTCCTGCGCAACGCCGCGCACCTCGTCTCCCAGCAGGCCGCCAGCCCCCAGACCGACGAGATCCGCCTGATCATCGACGGGCTCCGGGACGCCGCCCAGGAAGCCACGGACTGGCACGTCCTGCACTGGGACATCCAGCGCCTGGGCGGCCAGGCGTTCGCGCCCGCAGGTCCGCCGACGACTCCGTGACCCGCCCCTACATCGTCAGCAAGGCCGACGACCCCTGGTCTCGTATCTGGTTCGACACCAGTCCCCGTCATCTCGCCGGGCCCGGCGACCCGCGCCATGTCACCCAGGCGCTGCGGGCCGGCGGCTGGAAAAACTACGCCGACCCCGACTTTCCCCATGTCGTCCTGGCCAGCCCCGACTTCCGCCACACGCTCGTACTCGAACCCGCTGCGGACACATACTCCGCCTGGTGGCGGATCTCCTCACAGCGCTGGCACGCGTCGTTCGGCGGCAACACACCCGCCGAGATCATCGCCGGATTCACCGACGCCCTCCTGCACCCCGCCCCGGCCACGGAGCCAGACGTGTGGCCGACCCTGCAAGTGGCGAACTGGACCTACGAGCGCGACGAGCGGGGCAATGAGAGTGCGCGCCATCCGGACGGCATCACCACCATCGAGCGGCGGGCAACGCTGACGAGCGACTACTTCAGCTGGAGCGCCGACGTCGCGCTCCCCACCGGTCTCGGCGGCCACCAGCGGCTGTGGCACGCGTACTTCGACGACCGCACACCCCGCCACCTGCTCGCCGCCTTCGCCACCGCCCTCACCGACCCCGCGCCCGTGCCGCGCGGCCACTACGACGTCCCGCACTCCCACCTGGTCACCCAGGTGGAACGCGGCGCCCAGGGCGAGCAACTGGCCGCCGCCCACGAGGCGCGCCTGAAGGCCATCCGGGCCGCTGCCCGCAAGGCCCGCCGCAGTAGCGCGCCGACCACGCACACCGTCCCGGCACCCGCCGCCGAGTTGGCCGCTGCTGCGGCACGGGGCCGCTGAACCACGCGGCGCGGCCCCGGCCGCGCCGCACCCCCTCGCCGTCACACCTGTACGCCCGAAGGCCCTTCTTGACCATTCCACTGGAACCCGCGAGCCCAGAGCACCGCCTCCATCTGAGCCAACTCGCCATCTACCTGCGGGAAAGCAGGCAGATCCTCGCCGCCTGGGACGCCTACTCCGACCAGCACTCCGACCCCGACACGCACCAGCCCTACGACGAGGACGCCTACGGCCTGCGCCAGCGCCAGCGTGACTCCGATACTTTGGTCTCTTTCGGCCGGGTATATGACCACGCCGACGAACTGGTGCACGTCGCCGAACAGCAGCTCGCCCAGCTGCCCACCTCCGCCCGGACCCGGCGCTACGCCTGGCAGGTGCGAGAACTGCGCGACAGCACCAAGGGGCTGTACGCCGTCCACGACGACTGGCTCGCCGTGCGCCGCGCACTGCCCGCGAGTGCCCGGCCCGGGACCGAGGCGTTCGATGAACCGCTCGCCGAAAGCTACGCGGAAGCCTGGCACTACCTCGACCAGTGGGCGATCCACGGCCAGTCGCTCTTCGCCATCAACGCGCTGGCGCAGAAGCGACCGAAGGCATCCGCGCCAGCACTGGTCACGGCGCCACCCGTGCCCAAGGCCGCCGCAGCGTCGTCTGCGGCCCGGCGGTGGTGCGCGTGAGCGACACCGTCGAGCAGGCACTCATCACCCCGCGCTATCTCGCGGGCGGCGGAGACCCGGGGTGGATCACCGTGCCGCTGCATCGCGCCGCCGGCTGGAGCTACGGACACGACCCGCTGATGCCGCGCGTCCTGCTCACCAGCCCGGACCAACTCATCCAGCTGCGTCTGGACCCCGACCCGGACGATCCGGGCTGGTGGACCATCCGGCACGCGCGTACCGCGGATCACCCCGGCTGGACGGCCACCTTCGAAGCCCGCACCCCCGTCGAGATCATCGCCACCTTCACCGACGCCCTGACCGATCCATCCGGCCCGCCCACCGCAGCGCCCGATCCCTGCGCCCCGCTGCGCGACGCAGGCTGGCACACGCCGCCCCACCTCGGTGGCCTCGCCTCCCCCGACAACATCGCGCACGTCTGGCGGATCGGCGGCCGGGATCTGTGGAGCATCGAGACCGCAGTGATCCAGGACCCGACGATCTGGCGGGCCGTGTTCACCGGCACCACCCCGCTGCACCTGATCGCCGCCGTGACGCAGTCGCTCGCCGACCGCACCCCCATCCCCCGCGATCCGAGCCGGATCCCGGGCCTGGCCCGCGACCGCATGACCGTGCACACCCATCACCTCCCCGCGCCGGACATCGCCTTCGCCCTGGAGCGACGCGTCAGCACCCTCGCCGCCCGGCACCGCCCAGCGACCACTGCCCCGCCCCCGCCACACGGCCCTTCGCCGCGCCGCACCCGCTGACCGGCCCCGCCCGCGCCGCGCTCCTCACCCACGTACCTGGAACAGCCCTTGCCCCAGCTCTCCTCCACCTCGTCCACCGACGGCTACGACATAGCCTTCTGCGTCCTGGGCGTCGTCCTCGCCATCGCTGTCCCCCTGTCGAACCTGGCGTGGCTGGGCGGCAACCTCACCTCCTGGGCCACCGACACCGGTCCCTGTGCGCCGTATCAGCCCGTCCAGGCCCTGCTCCATCCCGATCAGCTGTGGCCCCGCCTCGGCGACACGTCCCTGCTGCTGGGCACCCGCATCCTGCCCGGCACCGTGCTGCTCGCACTCGGGATCACGGCCGCCGTGCTGTACAAGCGGCACAAGGACGGCAACGGCGGACGCAGGAAACGCGTCGCCGGGATGGCAAAGCAGCGGGACATCGAGCCGCTGCTGTCCAAGGCCATCACCGCCAAAGCCCGCTCCCTGCGCCCGAGCCTGAAGGACGCCAAGCACCTCAACCCGGCCGACACCGGCATCCTGCTCGGCAACCTCCAGGGCACGAAGCACGAAGTGCGCATGGGGTACGAGGACGTCGCCGTCGCGATCATGGCACCGCGGTCCGGCAAGACCACGTCGCTGGCGATCCCCTCCATCCTCAACGCGCCCGGCCCGGTCCTGCTCACCTCCAACAAGGCCGCGGGCGACGCCTACACGGCCACGCTGGAGGCGCGGGCGGCCGTCGGCCGGACCTGGTCGATGGACCCGCAGCAGATCGCCCACGCCGAACGGGCCATGTGGTGGAACCCCTTGTCCGACGCCAAGACCCTCGACGGCGCCGGCCGCCTCGCCGGCCACTTCCTCGCCGCCTCCGTGGACGCCTCCCAGCAGGGCGACTTCTGGTCTAAGGCGGGCTCCAACATCCTCTCGCAGCTGTTCCTGGCCGCCGCGCTCGCCGAGCGGCCGATCACGGACGTGATGCAGTGGCTGGCCTTCCCCGCCGACCGGACTCCGCTGGACCTCCTGCGCGATCACGGGTTCGCCGCTGTCGCCGCGCAGTTGAAGGGCACTGTGGAGGGCCCGCCAGAGACCCGCGACGGGATCTACGAGACCGCCCGCCAGTACGCCGCCGCCCTGCTCAACAGCGAGATCGCCGCATGGGTGACCCCGCAGAAGAACGTGGCGGAGTTCAAGCCGAGCGAGTTCGTCACCTCGAAGGACACGCTCTATCTGCTGTCGAAGGACGGCGGTGGCGGCGCCTCGGCGCTCATCGCCGCGTGCGCGGACTCAGTCATGCGGGCCGCGACCGCCCAGGCCGAACGCGCCGGAGGACGCCTCGACCCGCCCATGCTGGCGATCCTCGACGAGGCCGCCAACGTCTGCAAAATCTCGGACCTGCCGGACCTGTACTCCCACCTCGGCAGCCGCGGGATCATCCCCATCACGATCCTGCAGAGCTACCGGCAGGGCCAGAAAGTCTGGGGCGACGCCGGCATGGACGCCATGTGGTCCGCCTCCACGATCAAGGTCATCGGGTCCGGCATCGACGACCCCGACTTCGCCGACAAGCTGTCCCGTCTGATCGGTGACCACGACGTCCAGACCACCTCCACCTCGACCTCCGAGTCCGGCAAGTCCACGTCCGTCAGCATGCGGCAAGAACGCATCCTGGCCGCCGACGCCATCCGCGCCCTGCCCAAGGGCACCGCGCTCGCATTCGCCACCGGCATGCGCGCGGCCATGCTCGACCTGCGCCCCTGGTATCTCGAACCCGGCGCCGACTCATTCTCCGCCGCCTCCGCCCGCGCGTCCAAGGACATCACCGAACGCGCCGTCGCCAAGACCGCCCCGAAGCAGACCGACTTCAGCACCGCCGCCTAGTCCCCGCGCCCCTTCTCCCCACTCAACTCGCCCACGGAGGCACCCATTCACACCTACGAGCCCACCGACCTGGACGACATGGAGCCACGCGAAGCCGTAGATGCCGTCATCGCCGACCTACGCGACCACCCCATCACCGGTGACGGAAGCGGCCTGTTCACCGCCACCTGGCACATCGGCCTGCTCTGCCATCTGGCCGCCCGCATGGCCGCCGACGCCGAGTACCAGCTCGCTCCGAACATCGCCGACCTCCCTCCGGCCGAGGCCCTGGGGCACACGACCGGACACCTGGGACGGGCCATCGCCCACTACACCCAGGCCCTCTCCCCGCTCGTCACCCTCTCCCGGCCCGGCGCACAGGGCACGCTCCAGAAACAGCTCGACGCGATCGACCAGCACGGCCGCCTGCGCGTCCACCTCGACGACGCCGGTCTGGCCCTGGCAGCGGCCCGTGTCTGCCTCGGTGTGCCCAGCCGTCCCGCGACACCGAGCACAACCGCCTCCGTATCCGTGCCAGCCCCGACCGTACTGCGCCGCTCATGACCACGCCGCCCATCGAATCCCTATTGTTCGACGTGCCACCACCACCGACACCCGTCGAGCGCCTGCTCCACCTCGCCGATCAATACACCCGGCACAACGACGCGCTCGACATCCTCCTTCGCACTGCGACGGAGGCCGAGCCGCAGGCCCACGTCGCCTCCGCACTGCGCCTGGCGTCCGACACCCGCATCGCCGTCAAAACCGTCCACGATGAACGGCTTTACGGGAGCACGGAGTTGACAGAGTGTGTGCTGCGGCTGAAGCAGCTCGCCTTTCTCAGCACCGCGTCAGCCAACTACGGCGTCCGGGCCGCTCGTGAGTTGACCGCCCTGGCTCCCGAAGTCGCGGTCAGCTGCGCCGCAGCTCTCGCCGCAGAGACACGGCGACGTCACTGGTCGACCGTCATCGCACCGGATGAACGGCTCACTGCCGCCCAGCACACTGCCCTCACGGAGATCGCCTGCGGGCATGTCGTGGCCAGCAGCTCCCTGGGGCGGGAGTTCACGAGTTCCCGGGAGCCCAAGGTCCTGATGAGCACGCTGCGGGCCCTGGAGTCGAAGGACCTTGCCGAACGGACCCCGAACTCCGCTCTCGGTGCCTACATCGGCAGCCCGCCACAGGACCGCGTGCGCCTCACACCAGCAGGCATCACGGCCCTCGCCTCCGTCATCGGACTACCCCCGACAGGGCCAGGCACCGCCCCCGGCACGACGCCACGCCCGATCCCCACCGCCACGCAGGCAACCACCCGAAGCCGCTGAACCGCCGTCCCAGGAGCCATCCCATCTCCACGCCCCCGCTCGACCTGAATGAACAAGTCCGCCAGCTCCGTCAACTGGCCCGAGACTTCGAAGTCCTCCGCGCACGCGTACGCGACGTCTCCTACACCCCCGGCACGGACGCGCTGCACCGAATCAGCCCGCTCCTGCTCAAGGCACAGAACCTCACGGCCACCGCCCTGCTGCGCCTGACTGCCCTCGATAACAGCATGTATACCAACATCGCCGGCAGCCGCGCCGGCCTGGAGCTGCTGGCCTCGGTCGTGTCCGCTTCTTCGCTCGCCGGCAACGACATCGCCAACGCGCTGTTCGCCAACCCGTACGAGGGCGCGCAGTTCTCTGGCTACGTGGCCGACGACGACGCGGTGCGCACTGCACGGCACGCCGAGGCCATTCCGCGTATGACCAGGCACCTCGACGATGCCGCCCACCAGCTCGACCGGAGCGCGACTGGGTGCCACTACCTCGCCCACGGCATCACCGAAGACCTGGCATCCAGGCAGGATCACACGGCGGCATCCGCACAGCAGACGACCGGCCTCGCACTCACCGCCGCCCAGTACGACGCCCTCAAGTCCCTTCTGGAAGGCGGACGGCTGCATGAGAGTTCACAACGCGGGCTGGGCGTCACCCGCGTCGCCACCGACGACGGCACCCGCGTCTCCATCGCCACCTACCGGGCTCTGGCCAAGCGCGGACTCGTCACTGCCGACACCAGCACCTCGCTGTACCACGGCCAGAAGATCACCGTCACCGAGGACGGGCACCGGGCCCTGACGCAGCCGCGTCACCGGGCCGCGCTGACGACCGCAGCGGCCACTGCGCCCAAGGCCGCCGTGGCGCAGGGAGCACGCCGGTGACGTCTTACGGCGCGACTGAACGCCTGCTGGCCCTCGGCACCGCATACACCCACCACCACGACGCATTCTCCGGCCTGCTGCACAGCGGCAACCGGGCCCTCGCGGTCGAGGAGATGGAGTTCGGCGTGGTCGACAGCTGTTCTCCCTGGGCCTGCCGGGGTGAAGTCGATCTGGTGCAGGACGACTTCGGGCTGGCTTCTTGAGGCGGATCATCCTCGACCTGTTCGCCGGGCCCGGCGGCTGGAGCCACGCGCTCACCGTCCTCGGCGCGCGAGACATCGGCCTTGAGTGGGACGAGTGGGCCTGCAAAACCCGTGCCCGAGCTGGTCAGTTGACGATCCGGACCGATGTCGCCCGCTATCCGGCGTGGATCTTCTCCGGCCGGATCCTCGGGCTGATCGCCTCCCCTCCCTGTCAGGCATGGAGCATGGCGGGCAAGCGCCTTGGTCTGGTCGACCAGCCGCTCGTCCACCAGGCCGTCGCCGACCTCGCCGCCGGACGCGACACCCGTGAGCAGCTGCTCGGCGCGTGCGCGGACGAACGGTCTCTCCTCGCGGCCGAACCCATGCGCTATCTGCACGCCCTGAACCTGGTGGGCGAGCCCGAGTGGGTGGTCATGGAGGAGGTACCCGACGTCCTGCCGCTGTGGAGGCAGTACGCGGCCATCCTGCGAGCCTGGGGATTCTCCGTCTGGACTGGCATCCTAAATGCCGCCGACTACGGCGTCCCGCAGACCCGGAGGCGAGCGATCTTGCTCGCCTCCCGCGTACGCACCGCCCAGCCCCCGCCGCCCACCCACGCGACGGCCGCCGAGCCGGAGTCGCTGTTCGGACCGGGCCGTGACCGGTGGGTGTCCATGGCTGAGGCTCTGGGCTGGGGCGCCACTGACCGGCCCGTGCCCACCGTGTGCGCCGGCGGCGGACCTGGAGGCGGCCCGGAACCCTTCCCCTCCGGTTCTCGTAAGACCCTAACCGACGCCCGCGACCGCGGCGCCTGGACACCTCACCCCGACTCCGAGATCGTCCTGGCCTCCCGCCGGGAGGGCTCCGGCTGGGCTGCCCGGCACGGTGCCCGCGAGAACCGCCCCGCAGACGCACCGGCCCCCACGTTCACCGCCGAGGCGCATCGCTGGTCATGGTCACTGCGCAGCAACAACCAGTCCAACGCGACCGTGCGCCGTGCCGACGAGCCTGCCGGCACGCTGTTCTTCGGCCACCGGGCCAACGAGTGCACCTGGGTCGCCGACACCACCTCCGGCGTGCCGGACGGCGAGCACCGATGGGTGCCAGCCCCGATCAAGATCACCGCACAGGAAGCGGGCGTGCTGCAAAGCTTCCCCGCCGACTATCCGTGGCAGGGCAACAAAGGTCAAACGTTCTCGCAGATCGGCAACGCTGTCCCCCCGCGCTTGGCAGCACACCTGCTCGCCCCGAACCTCAACAAGCCCTTCAACCCCGACGACTTCACCCTCGCCGCCTGATGACCCACACCCCAGAACCCGACGAGGACAGCGACCTCGCGCCGGCGCCGAGGCCGGTCCACTATGCCGAGCAGGCCCTGCTCGGCGCCCTCCTCCTCGAACCTGTACGTCTGGCGGACACCGAGCCGCTGATCGCCCACCACTTCGACAACCACACCCATGCCGCGCTGTTCACCGCGATCCGCGTGCTGCCGGCGCCCGACCCCGACGACCACGCAAAGGACACCGCCTGGCTCAACGCCGTGCTGGACCAGGCGCGTCCGCACGCTCCCGGCCTGAGCGCCTCCTACATTCACGCCCTCATTCAGTTCTGCCCGCAGCCGAAGCACGCGGCGGCGTACGCCAGGATGATCCGCGAAGACAACGCCCGCCGGGTCCTGCGCGGGCACGCCGAGCGCCTCGCGTCCACCGCCACCGACCCGGGCCTGCCCAACCCGGCCGCCTCGACTCTCGGCCTGGCCGACGATATCGGCCGCGTCCTGGACGCCCTCACCGAACAGTTCGCCCCGCACCCCGGCTCCTTCCCCCGCACAGCACTCCCCTCCGAGTTCCCACGGCAGGCTGGCGAGGAGGACCTCAACGAAGAACGCCTCCTCCTGGCGACCGCCACCGCCTATCCGGCGGAGGCCCGGCAGATGCGGTGGCTGGCCGAGGCGGACTTCCTGCTGCCGCTGCACGCCGCGCTGTGGCGGTCCATCACGGCGCTGGTCCACCGCGGTGACATGGTCGATCCGGTCACCGTCCTCGGTGAGGCCCAGCACCGCGGTCTTCTCACCGGCTCCCTCTCCCCCAAGGACGTGATGGCCCTGGTTTCCACGCCCGCCGGCTCCCCCGAGTACTGGGGCGAGAAGATCGTCAAACGCGCCCTCCTCGCCCGCGCCCAGACAGTCGCGGCACGGATCACCGCCTACACCGACGACCCCGCCAACACCCCCCACCAGCTCATCACCGGCAGCCGTCGCGCCCTGGCCGACCTCAACGCCCTGCGCACCCGCTGGAACCGTGCCACCACAACGGCACCGGCACCTGTAGGCAGGCCGTCGGCACGCGCCGGGCAACCGCCCCGGGCGACCAGTCCGCCGCTCCAGCCCGCGCTGCCTGCCTCACGGGCCCACCGATGACCCCGCCCTCGGGCCCCCTTCCCCCGATGGAGTGACGACGCTCCGGCTGCGCTCGCGGTGTTTGACACCGAGGCCCCACATGAGCTGGAGTGGGACTACCTGGCCCCTGGACGCGGCCAGCTCCGAGTGCCGTTGAACCGACCCTGGCACTGCCGGACAACCCTCTCCAACGATCTAAAAATCAACCACTTCATCGAACGCTTTCATGAGCCTTCTGTGCCAGGTCGGGGCACGTACCAGAAGGAGCATGATGTTGATCGAGGAGCAAGTCGCCGCCGCCAGGCAGCAGCTGACGGGAGAATCACTGCGTGCCGTACGGCTGCGCGTCAAGGAAATGCGGAGCTGGAGGTCGCTCATTCCGAGCGGTACGGATACCCAACTGCTTCTGGAATCCGTCCTGTTGCAGCACATCGGCAACCCGCAGCGCTCCAGCCGCTTCCCACTCGGGATCGCCGAAGTCGTTCCCACATCGAGCCGCCTGGACATCCGCTTCGAGCACTCCGACTTGGTGCGTCCCGCCCTGGAGATGCTCCCCTACCGTGAACGGGGCCAGCGGACGATTCACGGCACTCCCGGGCTGTGGGCGCGTACGGTCGGCCGCAGCATCGAGATCGCGTTCGCACGTCACCCTGCCGCAGGCGTCATCGCTCTCACCACACTGGACCGGGCCGACCATATCGAAGGACTCCTCTCCACGTACGAAGCTTCCCTTTCTGCGCAGCGGCGTGTACCCCTGTGGACCGCTGCCCCCGGCGCGCTTCCGCCCGAAAAACTCCGCACTGGGGGTCGGCGCCGCAAGCCCCAGCCCCGGACGATCATCGACGACCACCGCCCAGCGGTCGCGCTGCCCAGCGCCGTGCTACGCCGGATCCGGCTATGGGACCGGCTGTCCGGCCACGCAGGTCTGAAGGTGTCGGCCACATCCGCGGACCATGGCCTGGACTGGCACATCGTGCGCGAGGTCCACCAGGGCGTCTCCCTCCATGACGACCGGCTCGCCGCGATTCTCAGCGACCCCGTGGCCGGGCCAGGTCTGGTCACCGATGGGGAAGGCCACCACTGTGATGGCGACCGCTGTGTCATGGAGTTCACCGCGCCAGCCGACCGCACGAGCGGCTGGCGCGGCCTCCTGCGGGTGGAAACCGTTACAGCGAGCACCCCGGTACCGCCAGTGCCGCAGCGGCCACGCCATTTCACCGCACTCGACGAGACCGCCTTCCCCAGCCACGGCGGCCTTCCTCACACCTCACCCGCCGAGCGCCACTGTCCTCAACGCACCCGCTCCGACGACAACAAGCCGACGGAAGGCCGCTCCACCCAGCTGCTAGCTCCTCGACTCAGCAGAAGCCAGTGGGAACTGACGGGTATGGCCATGAAAATCGGTGCGGCGTGGGCCTTGGACGGCTGCGCGGTCCTCGTCGTGACCCACTCATTCGACGCCGACCGTGAGGTGCGCCGCCTGTACGAACATGACGTGTTCGGATGGTCCATCCCGGACCGCCCGACCTTTGTTCCGTCCCTGCCCTGGCGCAGAGGCAGGCTGGTTCCCGGCGGCGGCGCGCTCTTCACCCACACCGTGTGCGGTTCCCGTGCGGACGTGGGCGCCCTGCTCCAGCAGGCACGCGCCCATTTCGACTGGACCATCTTTGTGGACTGCAACGACAACCTCGGTATGGGCCCCTACATCGAACGATCAGTGGACAGCCACTTCATCGTGGTCGATTCCTCCGGATACCCCGAGAGCTTCGTTACTGCGCAGGCACGCAACGGCGTCGCTGAGCACCATGAAGTGGCCGTCACCCCGGCCGCATCGGCCATGGCCTGGCGCCAGCAACACCTCACCGGGATTCCCCTGGACCGTGTCCCCATGTCCGGCCTCGTCCTGCGCCAGTCCTCCCCCAGCGCCGGCAGCACCCCGTCACCGAACTTCACCGCGCAGGTGGATGCAGAGCTCGCGCGGTTCGGGATCCCGGTTCTAACCCGCCTGCCCGAAGCTCCTCACGTTGCCCTAGGAGACCCGTCTCCCACCGTGCTGGACGCAGTCGACGACGCCTCCCGGGCGGCGTACGTAAAGGCGTGCACGCCGATTCATCTCGCCCTGCGGGCGGTTGAACCGTGCTTGATCCCGTCGGCGGATCCCTGGAGTTAGGCCCAGGTCGCCCTCGCCTCTTGCGTCGCGAGCGTGACGTGCGACTCCGTCCACTGAACCTCGCGGCGCAACAATCCCACCCACCACATTCATCTGACGGCCAGCGGCAGCGTGATCGAGGGCGCAGTCTATGTACCTGCAGACCTCGCACACGCCCCGACGGACCGGCAGTTCACCAACGCCCCTGGGACACCCGGGCGGTTGAGGCGCTCACATGGTGGCAACGCCAGAGTGTGTCGACCCAGGGGTTTCTTCCCCCTTTCGGGTGGCTGTGAGGTCGGAAGTCCGCCGGGTTGCCTACCCTGGGCCGACACGCGATCTACGGTGCGTCTGCGGCGTGACCACCGCTCCCCGGAGACCCTTTCGGCCCTGTTCCTCCACGCTCGGGTGAACCGGTCATCCAACGAATTACACGCATCCCACCGGATCTCGATTCCGTACGTCCTGGGCCGAGACGTGCTGGAGACCCATGCGCGCACAGCACCAAGACGTTTCCCTGCTCCGACGGCTCTACACGGGCGAAAGCGTCCAGCAGGCCCGTCGGGCAGTCGATGGCCTGCAGAACAGCCAGACCGCCATTCCAGAGACCGCCTCGCCAGCCCAGCAGTTCCTCGAAGCCCGCGTCCTGGTCGGGCTCCTGGAGTTCCGCAACCTCTACACCCGCTTCCCCCTGGGAATCAGCGCGGTCCAGCCCCGGCCCGACGTCATCGGGCTCGGCATCGAGAGTGAAGAACGAGCGGCTGAAATCCTCTTCAACCTCTTGCCCTCCTATGTCCCTGCCCACAACGAGGTGCATGGCGTACCCGGCCTTCGCATCACCCGACGGCATCAAACCGCGATCGAACTGCAGGTTCTGGGCGAGTCCGCCCGCCTGCGGCTGACCGGGCTGCCGTCCACTCTCTGGCGAAGCGCCGAAGAACGAGCACTCTCCAACTGGGTCGACGCGGACAGCATGCACCTGTGCTGGCGTTCCTCGCCGCGCGCCTGGACCGCGGAAGAGCGGGAACACCACGCTCGGTGGGAGAACCCCGATGACCAGTACGTGCAGGTGAAGCGGCGTGGAGCTTGGCTGGGCAGCGGCCTACTCCGGCGGGCTGCGCTCCTGCACACCGTCGCGAACACATTCATGGCCGACGGACACCACTCTGCGGCCTTCGGTATGGCACGCCTGGTCCTGCAGTCCTCCCACGCCCGGGCACAGGGGCCGGGACCGCACAACGTCGTGGCGGCCCTGCTGGACCCCGTATGCGGCCTGCCCCTCGAACTTAAGAGGTACCGCGGCGACACGGACGAAAACTACGGCAGCGACCAGCAGTTCGTCCTCGAAGACGCCGGCAAGACGGCCGTGCTCGATCTCCGGGCCGCGGTGGAGCGGCCTCCCTCCCTCCTTGCGCCCGAACTCTGGCAGGCCATCGTGCGCCGCATGCCCCGCTCGGGGTTCACGAGCGGCCTGTCCCCGAGCGTCCTCGCCGGCTTCTGCAGCCTCGGCGCCGCGTAAGAACACGCCGCCCCGCCGACGGCCCAGCGCGAGCCGCGCTGGGCCGTCGGCGTGAAATGTCCACCGCCTCGCTCCCGAGGACGGGGCTGGGTAGCTGCCGTATGCATAGGGTGCGTCGCACGGGCCTGGCGAGGCCCGACGTACGGTGCGCCCACCCGACAGGGTGTGCCGAGAGGAGCCAACTCGGCTGGCGTCGCGTCTCAGTACGGATTCGTGTACCGCGGAGGACAGCCGCGCATCCTGGGTCGGGACAGGCAACGCGGCGGAAAGCCTTCCGTGAAGAGCACCCGTGTGGAACGACGCGCCCAAAAGCTCCACCTGGCGACCGGGATGGGCTGGACCGACGCACTCAAGCGCGTGAAGTCCCTCCCACCCGCATCGCCATTGATCCCCGAGGCGCAGCCAAGTCAGGCCGTCCTTGAGAGCTACATCCTTTCGGGCCACGCCTGGCCGCTGATCGACACCCGCAACCCGTGGGGTATTCGATCCGCCGACCCCCGCCCCGACAGCCTGACCCTGACCTTCGAGAACGACGTCACCCAATCCCTCGCCTCGGAATCCATGGCCAGGGAACTGATCCGCAATCTCGTCCCCTGCTACGACGAACACGGCGAGGTGCGCGGCATCCCGGGAGCCCGCTTCACCGCCAACACCGACGGCATCCAGATCCGACGCCTCGGCATTCCCGGCTCGATCACGGTCCTGGGCATTCCCGCCGAAGACTGGCTCGCCGCACTACCCCTTCAGCGAGAAGAGAACGCGGCGGTCGGGAGGCACTACTGTCATGAGCCGAGCCCTCATCGGTGGCACCGCAGCGAAGCGGCCTTCCGTGAACCAGCTACCAGCACCGTCCTGGGCCGACACCACCACCGCAAGAGGCCCTCAGCCTGGCTCGCCAGCGGCTTGCTGCGCCGCGCGCCGCTGATGCGGACCATCGGCCTACCTCTAAGCACCACGGCGTGGACCAACCTCACCGAAGACGGCGGCTCGGAATGGATCATCGAGTACATCAACGAGCCTCTCGCGGACGCTCTCTGCTACCACGAGGGCTTCACCAACCTGCTGACCGACCCGGACTGCGGCCTGCCGCTCGCCGGGACAGAACTGGACTGCTGCTGCGGTCTGCCGCCCGAGTCGTACTGGGGCTGCCGGTTCTACGCTCGAAGCAGCACCGGTCAGCCCGGCGCACTCCAAGTCCGCTTCTCCCGCAGATCTGGCGACCGGGCGCACTTCTACAAGACCAACCCGACGGAGTACGAGAAGCGCCGGCAGCTCTACCAGCCGGTCCCTGCCCACCTCAGCCGCAGACACGCCGAATCGATGCATAACCGCCATCAAAACGGGTGAACAGGGCAGGCAATAGACCGACTTCACTAACATCGCCGCGATCCGGGACGGTTTGACAATCCTGGTCCGCAGCTCAAACAACACGCTGAACTGCGGACCATGGTTCATTTCACAGACAGGGAGGCGGCGGAGATGTCTACTGTTCGAACCCAAGGCACAACGCCAGGGCGTCCCAAGTGAGAACTACAGTGACGCCGCCCAACTGGCCCGTGGAGCTACGCCGTTCCGACCGCTGCACCGGCATCCTCACTCTCGTCGAGCTCACCGTTCTCGATCTCCCCATCGTCGACCTTGACCACCGGATCACTGCTGGAGTCAGACAGCTCCAGGCCGAGCCACCCCTTGAGTCGTGTGTAGGCCAGACGAAGGAGGACGTCAGCACGCTGATCCATGAACGTCGGATTCCACTTGTCCTCACGCTGACCCAGTGCGCGCAGGTGCGGGAGGTAGCGCGACATGGCCGCTAGGTCTTCAGTCGTCTGCGCGAACGTGAAGCCAGAACTGTTGAGGGTTGACTTGGCGTCGTCGGCCGTCGGGGCACCGAGTGCCGCATACAGGACCTTCTTCTCGGTCCAAGGCCGCGAGCTGAGGGACGTGTTGGCAGCTCCCGGCGCCAGGACCAGATTACCCAGCTTGTGGACGGTCTCCTTCTCGCTGTAGAACTCCTCATCCCATCCACCCGTGGCCGATTGGGGTGCGATGTGTTCGATCGTGAGGTGCGTCTCGTCCTCCCAACCGTCTGCGGTGAAGCACGGGGCGACCCCCGTCTTACCTTGGATGATCAGTCCCGGATTCTCCGGGTCCTCAATTGTGTCGTGATACGCAGCCAGAAGAAGGAACCGAGCCAGCGGAGGGCTAATTTTGTAGAGCGGCAGTGCGGAAGCATCTGCTAGGAACGACGCCAAGTTTGGGACGCCACCCTTAGGGCCCGACAAGCGTGCCGCAAGTTCCTTCTTTAGCGCCTCGGCGTCGACGATCGGATCAGGCTTCGTCGCATCGGGCTCTGCCCACTGCCGGGCGAGGGGCGCAATGCCCGTTTGTGATTCCACCCCGGCCATGACCGCCCGGTACTGGCTGTCGATGTTGCCCGTGCCGCGGCGGGTTGCTCGCCAGAAGACCGTGAAGGCAGTGATTGCCTTGATGGCCTTCTCGAATTCGGCGATGCGCTCGGCCCTCACTTCCCCTTCGTCCGCGTGGACAGCCTCGGAATAGAAGCGCACGAGCGGCGCGATGACAATCGTATGTTTGAGTGAATTGAGGAAGGCCAGACACAACTTCACGGTGTCCGTCATGGCGGTCGCCTCTAGCCCGGGTAGCGAGCGAGGAGAATTGTTCGCGGGTTCCCAGGCATTCCCAATAAAGGCCGCAGTGTCACGTAGGTGGCGCAGGTACGCGATTCGATCATCAGCCGAGTCTTTGTGGCGCTCAAAGGTATCGCGCATGTAGACCCGCTGATCCGGGAGGCGCTTGGAGAGCTTCTCTCCAGTCTCTGCCAGCGCGAAAGTGACCAGCAGGTCTCGCGTTGCGTTCTGAAGCCTGTCGCCGACGGCGAAACGGTCCAGGTAGCCCTGAACCGCCTTCATGTATTCGTATGCGTCCGAGTCCTGGTAGTCCTGAATCTTCTCTGCCATCACCACCCGAGGGAGGAAGGTCTCGAAGGCAGTCAGAGGCTCGCCCGTGGTATTCAACGACTCGAAGATCGTGAAGGCGTAGTCCTCGTCCTTACCTTGGACGACCGTCAGAGCGATGCGGTTCAAGCTGTAGGCGGCAAACATGACGAGTCGCATCAGCTCGGCCTCGGGCTCGTCTTGCAACTCTCCCAGCCAAGTGCAGAGTTCGGAGTCGAGTTCGTGATTGAAGAGCGCACGCTGGAACTCGATGTTGGTGGCAAGGGTTGCTAGCGGCGGCAGATCCTCCAGCTCCTCGATGGACTTTCGCTGCGACAGCTTGGTCAACCCCGTACGGATCTCGTTGTACCTCTTGATGAGGTCGCCTTCGCCGTCACCCGCGTTCTGTCGCGCCGCCGGCTTGAAGTCCGTGGGATTAGAAGTTGCCGGCTCGCTGTCGACTAGCAATGAGTACTGGTAGATCAGGTTAGCGATCGGCGACTCATACTTCTTGAGCTTCTCATCTCTGGCCCACTGATCATCGAAGGCTCGAATGAGGCGCGGGTAGATCGGCGTAGTTCCGAAGTTCTTTCTCTCATAGAACGCCGCCCCGAGCATCTGCAGGATGTCGCTCGTTTCCGAGTAGAGGTGAGTCCGAGCAGCGTCGGTCGGATCCGGCGTCTTGCCCTTGAAGACCTTCCATGCACGCTGACGAATGAGGTTATGCAGCCCAACCAGCAGGATCAACAGGCTCGACAAACGCTGCTGCCCATCGATTACGGTAAGGACCTTGGACGGGACCTCGGACTTGACAATGGGCTTCACTGTGACGTGGTTGACATCATGGATGGTGATGACGGTCCCCAAGAAGGTGAAGCTGTCCGGCGCCTTACCTAGATTCTTGAGACCGTGCAGTGTGTCGTCGAGCAACTTCTCGACCTTGTCTTTGCCCCAGCCGTACGGACGCTGGTAGGGCGGCAGGTAGAGGCCCAGGCCATTGTCAGAAAGTAGCTCGCGAACACTCTTGCTCTGCGCCTCGAATATTTCCTTGGCCTGCGTAGGCATGCGTATTCCCTTTTTCGTTCAGCAGGTTCGAGATCATATGCGGCATCACCGTGGAAGGGACCTGCGACCTGCATTTCGTCTCAACGATCGTGCAGTTGATGTCGCGAAGCGCGATGACAGTACCGAGGAAACAGATCGATCCCTCGAGCTCGGCAAGCTCTTCAACGCCGCGCACAACGCCACCGAGAAGGCGCCAGACTTCGGGCAGCCCCAGGTGTACGCGCTCTGATACGAAGGAACGTAGAGCCCCTGACTGGGCTCACTGAGGAACTGAGAAGCTGACATCCGTGTCGCATCAAATACTTGCGAGTATGCATATCCCGGTTTCCCTCCGTCACCGTTCCGCACCTGTGAGCGAGTCGTCACTCATGGTGGCATATGAGTGGTCGACAGAGGTAGCAGGGGCGCCATGCGCCCATCATGCCCCACATGTGACGCTACGTCACTCCATCGCAGAGAGACTCGACTTGTCGTGGCGAGTGCACTGCGTTCCTTCGAGAGGTCAGGGACAGAGTCTGGGCGAGGTCACAACCGCAAGGGGGACAAGCTTGATTGGAAGCCGGGAAAGCAACAGCGGCCCCAGCTCGAGCTGCTGGGGCCGCTGTGTGTGGTTGCGCGTCAGAGGTGGCAGACGGAGCAGCCGGCCTCGTCGTCGTCTGAGTCGAGCGCGTCGGAAAGAACCTCTAGCAAGGGGCGGTTGGGCTTGATGCGCTTGGCTGCGCGTTCAAGGGCCGCCTCATGCTTGGCCTCGATCTCGTCCTTGCGCTCTATGAGCTCCGGGAGCGACTCGCCCTGTGACCAGGTGTAGTTGCGGCCCTTCATGGCCGTGTGGCGGAACCGGACCTTGTCCTCGTACTCGACGGCCTTGTCGTACAGGTCGGGGTGGCGCTCCTTGAGGCCGACCCACTCGTGCTTGCGCTGGAAGAAGCAGAAGTAGCAGCCCGAACGCGTGCGCCACTCGTAGTAGCCGGGGAGACCAATGCCGGCTTCATCGAGGATGCGCATCACGCCGTCCTTGTCGATGCCATCCTCGCGGAAGGGGAAGACGGCATCGATGTTCGGCTTGGTGCTGACGTAGCCGAGGCGGTTCTCGTCGGCCCGGATCGCGACGTAGGAGATGACCTTGTCGTCGCCGACCCACTCCTCCAGCGGCTTGATCTTGAGGTTCTTGGTGCACCAGCGCATCTGGGGGCTGGGCAGGGTGCCCTGGTAGACCTCCATCCAGTGATCGAAGTCCCGGTCGGCGTTGAGTCGCTCGATGGGCTTGCCGAGGGCCGCTTCCAGCCGGTTGAGGTACTCGTACGTCTCTGGCAGTTCAGCACCGGTGTCGCAGAAGAAGTACTCCATCTCCGGCACGCGATCGCGCATGTAGATGGCAAGCGCCGACGAGTCCTTGCCGCCTGAGATCCCCAGGACGTGGCGAACCTTCTCCTGGGTGACTGGATCCGTCATGCCCCCTCCTTCGTTTCAGTTGCTGTGACAGCCGGCCCATCGGCAACGCGTTGTGCAAGAGCGGCGAGCAGGATCCGTGCACCGTCGGGTCCGAGGGCCTGCTCAGCCTGCTGCAGTACGTCGGCCGCGAGCTGGTCGGCCTGGCCGCGGGACTGTTCCGGCACGTAGATCAGCGTCCGTCGTTCCGCTCCTGTCTTGTCCGTCAGGGTCAACAGCCGCGTCTCCAGATTTACTTCCTGCTCGCGGGGCTCGCTGCTGTCCTGGTAGAGGTGGGCGACGCGGTCGAGGGATGCGGACATCTCCCGTGCAAGGCGAGGGAAGATGCCTGCGTCCCGGTCATCCCAGTCTCCGAGTGCCTTGTTGGTGAGGCGGACGACGATCGGGTCGAGCCAGTCCTCGTCAGCGAGGCTCTCGCTGAGCGCGAAGTCGACGAAGCCCCGCAGCTCCGGGTTCAGTGACACCGTGGCGAAGCCACTCAGCCGCGCCGCGAGTGTCGACCGCAGCTCGGGAAGAGTCGTGGGCAGACGGAACTCTTCGGCGAGAACCGCGACGACTTCTTCTCGCAGCGTGCGGTCGATTCCGGTGATCTCGTCTGCCGCTGCGGTCAGTCGGTCGGCATACTCCGTGGCGGCTGCCGCGTTCGCGCGGGTGCCGGCTTCGATGGGGGCGAGGCCCAGCGCCTTGGGCAGAGCCCTGAAGAGCAGGTCGTCCGGATCCTGGGAGTCTGCCAGGGCGTTGCGCACGGCGAGTGCATCCGGCGAGATGCGCTTGGTCTTGCGAGCGTAGTTGTTCAAAACCATGACGCGTTCGAGCAACGCCCTGGCTACGGACAGCAGATCAGGGTTGCGCAGTGCCTGTGAGCGTGGTGGTTCGACCTTCAAAGACACCAGGAGCTTCTTGATCACGCTGGCGCGCTGCCCCTGTCCGACCGGCGTGTATTTCACGTCGAAACGGGCGGGGGCGGCGAGGATGCGGTCGACGACGTCCGGCGTCAGCCGGGGCAGGTAGGAGCCTTCTTCGAAGAGGGCGACATCGTGTCGGCGGATCACCAGGGCGGTGACGACCAGCAGAGGCCAGACACCGGCCTTCACCCCGTAGGGCGGGCTCATCAGGACCCGGATGATCTGGTCTAGGCTGGTACGCCGGGTTGCTGCGTCCAGCGCCTCCTGCAGCGCCTCCCAGACGGGCTGGGCGTGCTCATGGCCCTCGCCTGGAGCGGAGAAGCCGTACGGCAACAGGCTGTTGGGAGAATTCTCTGCCTGGATGGTGCTGTTGGCCCGGTGCAGGCCGAGGTAGGCCAGCGCGCCGCTGTAGATGGCTCGCTCTGGACCGTATCTTCCGGCCGTCGCGTCAAAGCCCAGGTATTGCTCGCCGGAGCGGGTGAGCATCGCATCCAGCACATCGCTTCGGGCACGGGCGGCGTTGCTGGTGAGTGAGTGCCGTCCGAGCATCTCGTTGCGAATGTGCGGGGTGTGCGGGAAGACATTTTCGCAGGCGAGGGAGACGAGGCCGCTGAGGCTGCGGGCCGGCAGGCTCGAGCTGTCGGGGGACGCCTCGGGGGCCAGGCCGGCGTTCCACAGGTCCCAGGTGGCGTCCTGGGTCGGCGGGTAGAAGGCCGTCTGGATGACCTCCCGCAGCTCGGCCTCCGCCTGGACGGCTCGGTCGGTGACCTCGCGCCGGGCGACGTGATCGAGTTCCTTGTCTTCGAGCAGCTCTTTCAGGGCGATGAGGTGCGTGGCGGAGCTGAGTACCACGTCGGGGTGGGTGGTTGTTCCGAGGATCACCGGCAGCGTCGAGTTGACGGTAGGCAGCTGGTCCCGGGGGCCGAGGTGGAAGACGAGGAGGCCGTCGGCCGGGTCCTTCAGCTCGTCCGGCGCCTGGATTTCGCGGGTCTCTGGGCCGCTGACGGCGGTGAGGAACACCCGCATCATCCCGGTGACCTGGCTGTGGCGGCCGGCGACCACGGCGCTGGGGAGGTGTGCGCCCAGGCGCTGAACGATGGAGGCATCGTCGAGGTGACTGATGATCTCCTTCAGGCGGGCGTCGATGTCGAAGTCTGTGCCCTGCCAGACGCGGTATTCACCGCTGAATTCCCGGTGGACGAGGAAGCCGCGGCGGACGAGGTCGGCGAGCTCCTCCTCAAGGCGGGCGAAGGCGCTTGCGTCGTCCAGGTCGGTGGGGTCGTGGAGCGCAAGGTGGATCATGTCGCTGGTGGCGCTGAGCGCGCCGTCGGCGTCGATGAGGTTCAGAACGCCGATGGTCTTCAGCAGTGCCTGGTCGGCGTCGGGCAGCCCGTTGGCTTCCTTGATGCGCGCGTCGACTTCGATCCAGCGGCCGGCGTTTGAGGCCGCGAGCAGAGAGGTCCGGCCGGAGTTGAGGAAGTAGTCGTACAGCTGTGGCAGCTGCACCGTGCTGGCACGTTCGGCATCCGGCCGGGAGTGTGCGGCCAGCGAGTCGCGGACGGTGTTGGGCTCTCCGCTGTTGAGGAAGCCCGACAGGCTGCGGTCGTGCTGGCCGATTTGCGCTGCCAAGATAGGCGCAGCGATCGCCGTCAGAGGGTGCAGCGGGTACAGGTTGGCAAAGTCGTCACTGGCAAGCTCGGTAAGAACGTTCAGGCCGTGGTTCTTCCACGCGAGGGCCGATGCTTGGGCCGAGGCGCGGATGAGGTCCTGGCCCGCTGCGTCGACAGCGGAGTGGTCCAGACGCCGGCGCAGGAGCTCCAGGGAGTCGCCGTGGTGCGGGACGAAGGTGACGTCTTCGAAGCGGCCCTGGATCTTTGCCCATTCGCGGATCTTGAGCTCACTGGAACGCGACGCGTAGTCCATGAACGACAGGTGCTGCAGGGTGACCAGGAAGACGGGCAGGCCGTTGGGCCCGGCGCTGTGCTCGGCGAGCTCCTGCAGGAGGAAGAGATCGTTCTCGGCGCCGGAGAATTCGTTGTGTCCGGCAAGGTGCTCCAGGGTCTTGCCGAACTCGTCGATGATCAGCAAGAGCGGCTGCTGATTGTCGGTCAGGGCCTTGATGGCGGCCATGACCTGCTTCGTCTTCGGCCCGGTCGTCGTCGGGTCTTCGCAGGCCGCGAGTGCTGCGACGACGTTCTTCGGGATGCGCTTGCCCCAGCGGCGCCTTGCCGCGGTGTCCAGCGCACGGGTCACGGTGGCCACCAGAGGTTCCCGCCGCGCAGTGGCCACGGCCCCGAGGAACCCGGTTCCCGTCCGCTCAGCCCGAGCTGTGGCGAGACGCTCGGCGAGGGCTGGGCTGGTGTCCGCAAGGATCCGGTGAGCCTCGTCGCGGCGGGCCTCGTCACGGCCGAGAAGCGCGTCGATCAGGTTAGCCAGCGTGGACTTCCCGGAGCCGTAGGGTCCCGTGAAGGACCAGGCTCGGGGACGCCGCAGGTCGCTGACGGCGTTGGCGATGCGCTCCAGTACGTCAACTGCCTTCGCGCCGACATACGGTCCGTGCAGTTCGTCCTCGACGTCGCGTTCGAGGTTGGTCGACCGCATCTGAGAGCCGACCAGTTCGATTCCGGCCGGGAACTGAGGGGTTGCCTCGTCCTGCGGGGTGCGGGAGGTCCGCGTGGGAGCTGCGGTGGTCACGCGTTCTCCTTAGTCGTGAACTGCTGCTGGTGGTCCTGGGACTTGCGCTCGGCCTTCTCGGCCTTCTCGGCCTTCTCGGCCTCCTCTGCTTCGGCCAACTGCGGGTACTGCGCGCTCCATTCGTCCCGGGTGGGAAAGCCGGGGCGCCGGGTGACGTGGTCGTACTGCTCGTCGAGGATCTCCCAGGCGAGCGCCATCGGATCGCTGGAGAAGGACATGGTCCGCTGGCCGACGGCATCCACCCGGTTGAGTTCCGGACGGCCCACGGCGACCTTGTCCAGGGCGGCGACGATCTCAGGCTCCCGGACCCGGAAGGCCCGGCCAGGCGCTCCGGGCTCGTTGGCAAGCCGCGCCAGAGAGATGGAGCCGGGCCCCTGGGTGTCGCGGGCGGCGTAGTCGAGGCAGGCGTAGACCAGAACGTGGGCCGGGAGAGAGGTGCGCGTGCCAGTGGTGAACTGCCACTCCTGCTTTCCCCGCGTGCCCACGGAGGTCAGCAAGTCCAGCTCACGGAAAGGGCAGGCCAAGAGGTCTTCATAGGTGGCGCGGGAACCGCTTTGTTCGACCGGCGTGCGCGCGTACATCTTGGTCAGGCACTCGACATCCCGGGTGATGGACGCCTCCACCGGTCCATCGCTGAAGGAGAAGTTGACGTGCCGCGTCACGACCTGCGTCATATCCGCGATGGTGAAGCGAGAGAACGGGGCAAGGTGAAACGCCGTGTACCAAGCGGGGGCCCAGCATTTGGCGCCCGGCCGCGACGACACGAGCCACCAGTGCAACAGCCACAGGCTGCCGGGTTCCTCAAGGTAGGGATCGGCGCCATCCTTCTCGTCGAGTAGCCACCGCGCTTCCCAAGTCGGGGACGCGTACTGGGCCTTCGTCTTACCCGCCGGGTCGGCGTGCTCGCGGGTGAGCTTGAACGCCTTTGACCAGTACCGCATGGCATGGACCATGTTCTTACCCACGCCGAGCAGGACCGGAGCATCTTCGGCAAGGAAAGCAGCCGGATTGTCCTTGACCTGCATGTATGCCTTATGCAGCCAGCCGAAGCGGGGGGCGAAGGTCTCATGGCGCGCGAAGCTGGAATGTGCGGCTTCCGCGAGCCTGCTGTCTGCCATACGAAGGGCCTCTCAATACAAGAAGAGATAAAGGGAACTGCTGAAGTCAGTGAGCAGCGGCGCCAGCTGTCGCTGCCATGGCGGCGCGCACCTGGTGGACCGCGCGGACCACCGCCTCGGCAGCTGCGGCGATCTCGTCTGCGGTGGTGGCGTAGCCGAGGGAGAAGCGCACAGTGCACTCCGCTTCCTCCCGGCTCAGCCCCATGGCGAGCAAGACGTGGCTGGGAGTTGGGGCTCCCGAGGCGCAGGCGCTTCCGTCGGACGCGGCTATGTGCGGCATGGCGGCCATGACTGCGTCAGCGGGGGCACCCGCGAAGGTGATGCTCGCCACGCCGGGCAGGCGGGGGGCTTGTTGCCCGTTGATGCGGCAGCCGTCCACAGCCGTGGTCACCATGTGTTCGAGCTGATCGCGCAGTTGGGTCACGCGGGCGACGTCGTCGGCAAGTTCACGGCTGACGGCTGCAGCGGCAGCTCCGGCGCCGGAGATCCCGGGCACGTTGAGGGTGCCGGCCCTCCACCCCTTCTCCTGCCCGCCACCGGTGATCAGCGGCCTGAACGGCAGGGGTGTGCCGCGGCGTACGAATAGTGCGCCAACGCCTTGAGGGCCGCCGAACTTGTGGGCCGACAGGGACAGAAGGTCGACGTCCACTTCGGAAAGATCCAGGGGCAATCGGCCGATCATCTGTGTGGCGTCCGTGTGGACCAGCGCGCCTGCGGCATGCGCCGCCTTGACGACCGGCGTGAGGTCGGTGAGAACCCCGGTTTCATTGTTGGCCGCCATCAGGGAGACGAGACCGACGTCGCCCCGGCCGAGCTCTTGCTCCAGGGCCGCGGTTTCCACCAGGCCGTCCGCCCGCATCGGCAAGACGGCCAGCGATCCCGGCTCGTTTTGGGCCAGATCCCGGGCGGTCTCCAACACCGCGGGGTGCTCTGCACCACTCGTCACGATCCGGGCCCCACGGCGGTGAGCCGCGCGCAGCGCGAGATTGTTCGCTTCGGTTGCCCCCGACGTGAAGATGATCTCCCCGGGCGAGCAGTTCAGCAGGTCAGCAAGGTGCCGACGAGCGACCTCCACACGATGGGCGGCGTCCCGGCCGGGGTGATGCACACTCGACGCGTTACCGACGGCCTGCAGGGCGTCCACAACGGCCGCCAACGCCTCGGACCGAATTGGCGCTGTCGCATTGTAGTCGAGATACGCCGAAACCGGCCCATCAGACTCGTCCCTCATGCCCCACCTCGTCTCGCTCAGCACCGCAGACAATCTACTCCTGGTGGAACCCGGACGTGCGCACCGGGGGCACCACCAGGAATGAGTCGCGATCGTAGCGATCGAGATCGATCAGTCCGCGAAACCGACACTCAGCCCGGAACGCAAACTGCAACTCGAACTAATGTTCCCTATTACTTGGGCGCCTGCAACCCATATCGGGAGAGGGCATCGGCGCAGAGGCCGTACGGGATCCTCGGTGGAGCCTGCCGAACCCTCATCAACACCTCTGAGCTGCGAATATCAATCGCTGAGACCCGAGTGTCAGTGCGTGGGTTTATGGTGATCAGGCACTGTAACCCTGGGGCGACTCAGAGTTGCGGGCAGCTCTGCATGCAAAGAACTGAGGCGGGGGCTCCGCAAGTTGACGGTCATTCAGACATCGAGGGGAAATCTCCCCGGTTCCGCAGGGGTGGTGAATCGATGACAGCGTGGTCGCCCGGCCTGTCCTTCCAAGCCGTACTGGACAGCGCTCCCATGCCGTACATCCGAGAGCGGCTCGGCAAGCACATGTGCGCTCTGCTCGACCTCATCGACGGCGGAAGCACCGGCGATGAGCGGCTCCGGGCAGTCGCCGCCGTGGCGGTGGACGCCGAGAAGCTCGTGTCCAATCAGACAGACCGCGAGGAGCTGCTGCGGCTCCTCCCCGCCGACAAGCAGACAGAGCTTGCCCAACGCCTTGGAGCGGATGGCGCGGGCACCGATGCCCTGGTCTACCTGAACGGTCTGAAGTGGGCGAGTGAGCAGCAGCGGGAACTGCTGGAGTTCTTCGGCTTCAGCGTCGACAGGGCGCCTGCGCTGCCCCCGCTCTTTCGGCAGGACTCCGAACCCGAGTACGGGCTGTTCCCCCACCAACGGCGCGCAGCCGCACGCGTGAAGGAGCTGCTGTACGACGGACCGCGGCGGGTTGTCCTCCACCTGCCGACAGGCGTGGGCAAGACCCGTACCGGAATGAACCTGATCGCCGACCATCTGCGGCAGCACGAGCCCACGCTCGTGGTCTGGCTGGCGCGTGGGCAGGAGCTGCTGGAGCAGGCGGCTGTGGAGTTCGAGCGCGCGTGGTCCAAGCTCGGCGACCGTCCGCTTGCGGTCGTCCGGATGTGGGGTGAGGCGCCCACCGATGTGGAGGCGCTGACAGACGGCCTTGTCATCCTGGGGCTGGAGAAGGCCGTCTCCGCGGACAAGAGCGATCCGGAGCTTCTCCGCAAACTCGCATCGCGCAGCACCCTCACAGTCTTCGACGAGGCTCATCAGATCATCGCGCCGACCTACCAGCGAGTGGTGGACGCCCTCACCGTCCGCCCCGATGCCAGCTTGCTGGGCCTGACGGCCACCCCCGGCCGGACCTGGGCGGACGTCACGCAAGATGAGCGGCTGTCGGACTTCTTCGCCCGCCAGAAGGTCATGCTGCAGATCGACGGATACAGCAACCCGGTAACCGCCCTCATCGAACAGGGCTACCTGGCCAAGCCCATCATGAAGACCGTCGCCTCCGAAGCCGGCCTGCATCTGTCCGCGCGTGATCAGCAGCTGCTCGCGAAGTCCTTCGACATCCCGTCGGAGATCATCGCGTCGCTGGCCAGCGACGAGCAGTGGAACCTCAAAGTCGTCCAGACCGTGCTGGAGCTACTGGAACGCCAGCACCGCAGGATCCTGGTATTCGCGGCCTCCGTTGACCATTGCCGCCTGATCGCCGCCGTCCTGTCGGCGCTCGGCCTCGATGCCGACTTCGTCACCGGCGAGTCCTCGCCCCGGCACCGCAACGATGCCATCAGACGCTTCAAGGGCGCCGGCCGACGCCCCATGATTCTGTGCAACTTCGGGGTCCTGACCACAGGCTTCGATGCCCCGGCGGCCAGTGCTGCCATCATCGCCCGACCGACCAAGTCGCTGGTCCTGTACAGCCAGATGGTCGGCCGGGTCATCCGCGGCCCCAAGGCCGGAGGAACCGCAACCTGCGAGATCGTCACCGTCGTCGACCCGGAGCTGCCCGGGTTCGGGGACGTGGCCGAGGCATTCACCAACTGGGAAGACGTATGGGAGACCGCGTGACCGGCGAGGGAAGCAAATACCGGATCGTCAGCCCTTCGCTGACCGTCAAGGCCATGCGCGACAGCGGCTACAAGAACACCGCCTACGCGCTCGCCGAGCTGATCGACAACAGCATCGACGCGGAAGCCACACTGGTTCAGGTCTTCGCCTGTGAGAGCCCGGTGCAGGGCGCCACCCAGACGAGGCACCGGGTGGACGCCATAGCCGTCCTCGACAACGGCAAGGGCATGGACGCCGAACTCCTGCGGCGCGCCCTGAAGTACGGCGACGGCCTCGGCGGCGACCGCAACCGCATCGGGCGATTCGGCATGGGGCTGCCCAACTCCAGTATGTCGCAGTGCACCAAGGTCGAGGTCTGGTCCTGGACCAATGGGTCCCCGAACGCCATGTACACCTACCTCGATCTTGAGGAGATCAACGGCGGACTGGACGACGTCCCCAGCCCCGTACACCGCCCTGTACCGGAGTACTGGAGCGACCTCAGCGAGGCGCCCCTGGGCACCACCGGCACCCTCGTGGTCTGGTCGGACCTTGACCGGGTCAAATGGCACGGCGCCGGCGCCACCCTGCGCAACACTGCCGAGCTGATCGGCCGTGTGTACCGGCACTACCTCCACGACGGCAGGGTGGAGATCAAGATGGCGCCGGTCCGCGAAGGAAAGGTCCTCGAAGGAGACAACGGGGCGTACTTCGCCGAGCCCAACGATCCCCTGTACCTCATGGGCTCAACCGGGACGCCGCCCCCGTTCGGGAACAAGCCCATGTTCGAACCCTTCGACATGGGCAACGAGAAGGAACCCGGGGTCGCCTACTTCCCGATCACGGTCGACGGGACGAAGTACAACGTGAAGGTGCGGGCATCTATCGCCCGGCCCGAGGCCCGCCGTGCCGACGTCGAAGGTCACCCGTGGCCCGACAACGCGAACCCCAACCGCGACGCAGGTTTCCACCCGTGGGGTCAGCATGCTCGACGGAACATCGGGATTTCCCTGGTCCGGCAGGGGCGCGAACTCGACCTCGATTCCAAGTGGGCCATCGGGTACGACCCCGTCGAGCGCTGGTGGGGCATCGAGGTGGAATTCCCCCCGGAGCTCGACGACATCTTCGGCGTCACGAACAACAAGCAGACCGCCACGGTCTTCTCGTCTCTCGCGCACTTCGACTGGACGGCCGAGGCCGAGGGGGACGAGACGCCCAAGGCGTTCAAGGACCGCATCGCCGAATTCGGCGATCCGCGCCTGCCCCTGATCGATCTCGCGCTCTACCTGGAGAAGAATCTCCTGCCCAAAATGCGGCGGAAGCTGAAGCAGCACACGCTGGGCAACCGGGGAGGTAAGAAGCGCCACGACGACGTCGTCACGTCCAAGGCCACGGACGCGGTGAAGCGCCGACAGGAGGACGGTCACACGGGAACGACCGACCGCCTGGCAGAGGAGGCCACCGAGAACGACAAGCGCCAGGAGCAGTTCGCGGCGCTCACCGAGCGGCACCACCTCGACGAGGACACCGCCCAGTCCATGGTCGACGAGGCACTGGAGAAAGACTGGCGTGTCCGCTGGATCTCCAGCCCGCAGGACTCCACGGCGTTCTTCAACATCGACCTCATGGCCGGCATGCTGCAGGTGATCTTCAACACCGAACACCCGCTGCACAGCGAGCTGATGACCGTCCTTGAAGACGTACCCGAAGACGCGAGCGAGACCGAACTCCGCCAACGCTTGGCCCGCGCCTCCGACACCTTCAAACTCCTCGTCTTCTCCTGGGCCCGCATGGAGGACGAGATCCCCAACAAGCGGGACCGCGCCAGGATCTCGGACGCCCGGCGCGACTGGGGCCGCTACGCCCGCGACTTCATCGAAGACGGGAGCGATGACGAGTGACGCAGCCGGACCACGTCTGGCAGCAGATAGCCGACCTGATGAAGGGCGCCACCACGCGAGTGATCCTCGTAGCGCCCTTCATCAAGAAGGCCGTCTTCGAGGAGACCCTCGCCTCGGTGCCGGCCTCGGTGGAGAAGATCGAATGCGTCACGCGCTGGACTCCGGCGGAGGTAGCCGCCGGAGTCTCCGATCCCGAGATCATCGAGGCGGCGGAGCGGGACGAGCGCGTGCAGATCACTCTCTGCCCGTCGCTGCATGCCAAGATCTACGTCGCCGATGACCGATGCCTGGTCGGATCCGCGAACCTGACCGGCAAGGCCACCGGTCGAGTCCCCAACGCCAACGTGGAGCTCTTGCTGGATGTACCCCTCACGCATCCCGAAGTGCAGCGCGTTCTCAGCCTGATCGAGTCCCGCTCGGCAGCGGCCACACCCGTGGTGGCCGCCCTTGTCCGGCAGCAGGCAGAACTTCTGAGGGAGGAACGCATCACGTCCCCGGCCGAGGGTGGACCCGCCCCGCTCTGGTACCCGGAGACGAGGCGCCCGGGGAACGTGTTCGCGCTGTACAGCGGGCGCACGCGATTCACCTCGCCGGTTGAGGCCGGCATCATCCAGGACCTTGCCATGCTCGATGTCCCGGCAGGTTTGGCGGAGCACGACTTCAATGCGGCGGTCGAAGCTCGGCTGCACGCCATCCCAGAACTCCACAAGCTGCTCGTCGGCGAGCGCCTCAGCAACATCGAGCTCCAGACGGCCATCGTGGAACGCACAGGAGACCCAGAAGACCAGGCACGGAGGACGACCGAGACACTCGCGGCCTGGCTGCAGCACTTCGGCCGCTATTACACCGAGGTGGGATCGTGGGAGCTGCGGCCAGGACGGGAGCACACCTAAGATCTCCGTGCACGGCGTAGAGCGGCGGAGCAACTCCCCCGCTCATCGCCACCCCGCCGAGACGAAGGTGATGGGAAGGCCCCCTCATGGCACAGGTGCGGGTCCCGTTCCTGCTGGGGCATGCGGAAATCGCCTCCCTCTATCGAGTAGAGCGCCAGACATCGCAGAAATGGCGGACAGAGGGCGCCCTCGCCGCACCTGACCTGGTCGCATCCGGCAACCCGTACTGGCTGCTGGCGACGGTAATGCGGCTCGACGGCGTCGGCGACCGCCACGTGGCGCAAGACCGGCTCACGGCCTACAAGACCAGCGTCCCTCGCGGCTACGAGGTCCAGGACAAGCGGGACCTGCCCGTCATCCTCGGCATCCAGGAGGTCGCCCGCGTCCTCGCGCGGGACGCGCAGGCGATCTCCCGATGGCGTAACCGGCGACAGATCGCCGAGGCCGACCTGACCCTCTCCGGCTCCCCTCTCTGGCTGCTGGAGAACATCCTGGATGATGCGCAACAGCGGCAGCGCAACATCCTCCCGTCCGAGGTCGAGCTGCTGCGTACAGGTCACCGCGCCCCGCAGAAACCACGTGGGCGAAGGCAGAGAGCGCCCCTCTCGCAGCCGTCACGCAAGGTCCCGCCCGCAGCGCGGATATTCACCGGTGCCGATCAGGCTGCCGCGGCCGAGTTCCTGGCAGCAGTCATGGCAGAGGGACACTCTGTGGTCATCGAGCCGCGCCCTTAGTCGGCCTTTCCCGTCCTGACTGGGACGGATCCCCAGGACGCGATGTCGCCACTAGGCGGTGTTCGCCGACAGCTGTGAGAGAAACACTTGATACCTCGAACTTTCATCCATACTGTCTCTCACATGCCGATCTTGTCACGCACCCCCGGAGCCCACCACGACAACTCGACGGAAACGGGCCCACGGGCCGTCCTCGACCTGGCCGCTCACCAGTCAAGTGAACGCCCGATGAGGGTCATCTCCTACGGAGGCGGCGTCCAGTCGACCGCGCTGCTGGTGCTGGCCGCCCAGCGCGAGATCAACTTCTCCACCTTCCTCTTCGCCAATGTCGGGGATGACAGCGAGCACCCGGCGACCCTCGCATACGTTCGCGAGATCGCCATCCCGTATGCCAAGAGTGCGGAACTGGACATCCACGAGCTCAAGCGACGCCGCCGTGACGGGGCGACGGAAACCCTCATGCAGCGGCTAAACCGGCCAGATACCCGGTCGATCCCCATCCCGGTCCGTATGGCCAATGGCGCTCCTGGCCGCCGCAACTGCACCGCAGACTTCAAGATCAAGGTGGTCGGGCGGTGGCTTCGGGAGCATGGCGCCACCGCGAAGGCACCGGCGGCGGTCGGCATCGGCATTTCGCTCGACGAAATCCATCGCGCCAACCGTCGGCGGAGGGAAGCCCACGAGGTCATCGAGTACCCCCTCCTCGACCTCGGGCTGCGCCGAGACGACTGCGAGCGCATCATCACCGAGGCGGGCCTGCCGGTACCGCCCAAGAGCTCCTGCTTCTTCTGCCCCTTCCGTACCGTCGATGCCTGGCGTCACCAGCGCAGACACGAGCCAGAGCTGTTCGCTCGGTCGGTCCGGCTGGAGGAGACAATCAACCGCCGACGGGCTGCGCTCGGCCGAGATGACGTTTATCTCACGAGGTACGGCATCCCGCTCACACAGGCCATCCCCGATGAGAGCCCCGGGGAAGGTGACGTCGATGAGGATGAGGGAGCGTGTGACTCCGGCTGGTGCATGACCTGATACGTACCGAGCAGGCCACGATGGGTGGGGCCCGAAGCCATGGCTTCGGGCCCCACCCATCGTTTTGCCCCCTGGGATGCCGACGTGGCCGCCCGAGGGCACTGTTCGCGGAATCAGAGCTCGGGCGGCTCGCCGGGCTGGAGGTGGAGGACGGCGAGATATTCGCCGTAGGGCATTTCTTCGTCCACCCATCGGCTGCCGCCTGCGGGGTCGGGAATCCACATGCCGTCGAGAAGGTACTTGTCGTCGAAGACAGCGACGCGGTCTTCCTTCACCGCTGCCGCCATCAGCAGCTGCATCCCCAGCAGCAGCACCGTGGAGGCTTCCTTGACCGCGCAGACCTCGATGTGCCCTGTGGGAAAGACCTTCCCCTCCGCGTCGCTGCCCGGCTCAGGGATGGACGCATGGCCCCGCACCGCCATCTCGTGCAGGGCAATCGCCTGAGTCACCGCTGCCGCCACCGGCGTGCCAGCGCCCGGCACGCCGTCCGGGGCATGCGTCCGCAGATGCTCGGCGACCGCATGCGAGTGCACAGGCCATGTGTCGGGATGTTGTTGCAGCCGCTGCTCAGCGGCCTCGACGGCCAGGCCAGGCTCCGTGGTGTCTGGGTGCAGCAGACGGACGAATCCTTCGAGGGCTGCGCGCAGGTAGCCGAGACGGACCTGGTGCTGCTGCCACTCCTCCATCATCTCGGTCCAGACGGCGTCGAAGTCGAGGCCCGCTGAGCACATGCCGCCGTCGTCGTAGGACATGTCGAACGTCACCGTGCGCAGGCCCTGGGCGAGACGCAGCCACTTGTAGGCCGTATCCCAGCCGTTCTGCGTACCGGGGACTCCTGTGACGGCGGAGGCATGCTCCACCCAGTCAGTGAGTTCACGGACATGGTCCTCAGGCTCGGACAGCGCGAGGATGGACAGCGTTCGGTATGAGGGCAGGCAGGAGCCCTCCATCCGGGTGGTGGTCATGGGTGGAGCGTGGCACACGGCACTGACAATCACTGCGGTGCCGAGAGCCGGAGCGAGGCTCAGGTACTGGTGGTACGCCGTACGAGCCTGTGGCCTCGCAACTCCCGCTCGCAGCGAACGAGTTCGCGCTCCCATCCCTCTTCCGTGCCGATCAGGTGCGGGCTCTCGTAAAGACCGGCGCGGACTTCGGCGTCCGTGAGCCTCCGGTACTTGGGAGCGTCGGGATCATCCTCGGCAAGGAACTCGTGCTTGCGGTGCAGCAGGGGACGGTTGGTGGAGTCCGCGTACGAGGTAAAGGAGGACTTGAGGGTCTTCAGGTCGACGGCGTACGAGGCCGCAATTCGCGGGTGGGGATCCGCGTCGAACTCGGGATAGTCGAGCCAGCTGACCCCGCGGCCCTGATGACGGAGCTTGACGACAGACCACTCGCCAGGACGGCCGGCGGCAATGCTCGCGCACTGCTCGTACAGGCGCAGCACGGCCGGGATCCGATGGAGTGCGCGGCGGTGAACGTATAGGGCGGTCGCGGTGAACTTGCCCGCGATCGATCCGTTCATCGCCCGGCGGACGTAGGCGTCGTCGCGCAGTTTGAACAGCAGCCGATCCGCTCGGTGGCACGCCTCGGCGTACGACGGGAAGAAGGCACGGATGTCCAGTTGAACTGGCAGGGGCAGACTGCTGACCGGGCCTCGGCCGTGAAACAGCTCCAGCGCGAGGAACTGCAGTGTGTCGAGGGCTCCGCGCTCGGCGCTTCGTTCTACCTTCGCGGGGTCGGCTTCCTGCTCGGCAAGGCGCTTGAGTTCAGCGGGGCGCAGGTGGCCAAGGAGGCTGATGATGGGCTGCGGCATTTCCTCCAGCTGAGGCATCCTGCCGCGCTGTTCGAGATGATCGACGACCGAGGTGATCGCCGAGGCGGTGTCCTCGGACGCCAGCCACCCCCCGTCAGGAGCGACCTGTCGGGCGAGGTAGCTCAGGCGGGCCGCATCGTCCTTGAACGCGTAAACGATGCCGGGCGCCGCCGACACGCAGCGGACGCCGGTGGCCTCCTCGACGTAGTCGCGCAGCTCGCCAGCGGCGTAGAGGCGCTGGAAGGTGCGGCGCTGCGTGAGAATGCCGTCGCCGTACTCCGCGCCTTTGATCTGGTTGCGCTCCCACCTCAGCCGCGCGGACACGACCAGCACCGATTTAGCGAGGTCCCAGGCTCGTAGGAGCGTCTCGCGTCGTTCGGCGGGATTCTCAATGACGTTCAGGACGTAGGTGAGAAGGACCACCTCGGCCGGCTCACGCCGCCCGTCCGGGAAGTGGACCGGGTCCCACCCCGCGGCGTCGAGACCGAGGTGCTGCAGTGCCCGTACATCGCCGCCACGTCCGCACCCGTAGTCCAGTACTCCCGTGTCGGGTTCCAGCTGGAGGTCGCCGACGGCGCGACGAGCCGGCAGCGAGAGGCCAACTCGGCCGATCGCGGTCTGATGCCTCTGGCTGCTCCACAGCTGCTGTGTCATCGGCGTCCCCTGATTCCACGGACAGGCCAGCATGCGACAGCACCGAACCTTAACTGACACCCGATCCGGCGACCCGGCTTACGCGGAGTCGCACCTCCCGGCTGACCTCGGATGACGCTGCTCTCGTCACGATTGCGGGCGTGGCGGGTCGTCCACGTGACGACGCCGAGGGGTCGGCCCGAATTACGCCTGAAGCCGACAGGAGGGCGCGACTGCCACGCAGGTGACCCGGATCTCCAAGGAGGTGTGCCGCTCGCTTCAGCGCAGGATGATGAGGCACTTGGGCACGCCGTTGGCGAGTAGCCCGGCAATCAGGCCGAGGAGGCCGTCGGGATAGATCGTCTCCGGCGTCTCCCGCAGTTCTTGCAGCGTCCACCAGCGGTGGGCCTGGATGTTGTCGGGCTGAGTGGCTCGGGCAGGGTCGACATCCGCGGGCTCAAGGTGGGCTAGAAAGTACCGCTCAACCTGCCGGACTGCCCGCCCGCCGACGGTTTGCTCCTGGCTGCGCTGGGCCAGCTGTGTGCCTAGCGCGACGTTCTTTTCATCGACGCCGAGTTCTTCGCGCAGTTCGCGGAGCGCGGCAGCAGCGTGGTCCTCCCCTGCCTCCAGGGCGCCGCCGGGGGTGGCCCAGTAGCTTCCGCCGTCGTCGTGGTGGTGCAGCAGCAGGACCCGCTGGGCATCGTCGAGGGCGACGACGCGGGCGGCTTCCCGCAAGGGTGGGCTGATCATGCCGCCCATTGTGGCGTTCAGACCCTCTCTCGACGAGACGGTCCCCCACTCACACGGTGTTCTGATCTCTTGCCGGGAAGGGCGCGAGTGCGTGGGCAGGTGCGTGCAGCCCGGCCGCACGGACGACGTCAACACCTGACGCAGCCGGACAGAGCGAGGTGCCCGAATATTTCGGGAGCCGACCCTGTGTGGTTGCTACGGTCCCGTATATGACGCTGCCGGTGACTCGTGCTGTTGATCTGCGCAGGGAATCGCTCGATGGAGTGCTGGACCGTGTGGAGCGGTCGCTGCAGGTGCGTCTCGATCGGGAGACGGTCGTGTGCAAGCGCCGTACGGTCGGGGCTCGGACGGACCGCGACAGCTGGGTGCGCGTCGAGCGGCGGGGGTTCGACCGGATCGGGGCCCAGGGGTGGAATGGCCCTGAATCCGCTGCTGTCCTGAGCGGGGTCGTCATGCCCTCGTGGTACGCAGGGTTCTCGTGGCGCGAGCCGGGTGAACCGGTGATGTGGCGGGCGGATGAGATGGAACTGGTGAACGCCGCGCCTGTCGGGCAAGCCGCTCTTGTGATCGAAGATCCTGGTCTCCAGGATGCGTGGTGGTCCGCGCTGAGCGCTTCCCTAGACGCGCTCGCTACCCAGTCCGCACCCCGTGTCGCCACGCCGGACACCGAAACCATCACGCAGGAGCTAGTGACAAGAACTCTCGGGGAGGTCTTTCCCGAGGTGACCGACACCACGCTGGAGGAGTGGCGGCCGGCCCATGCCGACCTGACGTGGGCGAACGTGACCGGCCCGGAGTTCTGCATGATCGACTGGGAGGACTGGGGCATGGCGCCACGCGGACTGGACGCGGCAACGCTATGGGGCCATTCCCTCGTCGTCCCGGCCCTGGCGGAGCGTGTGTGGAGCGAGCGTCGGCCGGACTTGGAGAGCAGGTCCGGCCTGCTGATGGCTCTGTTCTTCTGCGCGAAGGTCGCAGGGCCGCACGCGCACCCCGAGGATCCCCGGCTGGAGCCGGCCAGGAAGGAAGCTGCGCGGCTCATTGCTGAGCTTGGCGACGCCGGGCAACGCCCCCGCGGCAGCCGCCCGCACTGACCGTCATCCGGCCTCTGGCCAACCGTCGAACGAAAGGATCGGGCCCCCGTCCAGGTACCGCTGCACGGCGACCAGCGTCGTGTTCGTGAAGGGCTGCGGAAGGTCGTCCGGAGACACCCAGGCGATGGTGTCGTGCTTGTGCGGTTCCGCATTGTGGGGAGTTCCGCTCCACCGGTCGGTATGGAAGATCAGGGCCATAAACATCCCCGGAACCTCCGCTCCCCAGGAGCCATGGACCACGTGGACGAGGCGCAGGTCCGCCTCGGCAACCACGACGCCAGTCTCCTCCTTCAGTTCCCGTACCGCCGTCGCGGTGATCGGTTCCCGGGGCTCCCCCTTGCCGCTGGGAACATCCCACTCGCCAGGCGCGAAATCCAAGTGGCGGCCCCGCCGCAGGATGAGGAGTCTGCCGCTGTCCGGATCCGTGACGAGAGCAGCAGCGATGAGCCGTGTCGTCATCGGTTCGCTCTTCCACCGGGCCGCCGGCGGATCGGACTCAGCCAAATCGCCTGCCTCCAAACGATCTCAAAGCGTGGGAGCGATACCCAACGCAGCAGACCCGTCAGTCTGCCGCAGAAGCCGCGCGGTTCGCCTCGACTTTTCGTGGCACGAACGCCCGCTGATCGGCCACCGGTACGTCCCCAGCGGGGACATGCAGAAGTCCGTCGGCACTGGAGGCGGACACCGCATAGAACTGCCCGGGTGGCGGTGTATACCTGACTACCCCAACCACCCGAGCACCTCACTCTTACGTGAACGCGCCTACGGGGTCAGGCGGTTCGGGCCGCGGAACAAGAACGTGGCCTCACGGATCGAGTCAAGGCCGAGCATCACCATCAGCACTCGGCCCAGCCCCATGCCCAGACCGCCATGCGGTGGGCAGCCGTAGCGGAAGGCGTTCAGATAGTCCTGCAGCGGCTCGGTGCTCATGCCCTTCCCAGCGGCCTGCTTGACCAGCACGTCGTAGCGGTGCTCGCGTTGCGCGCCGGTGGTGATCTCCAGGCCCTTCCACAGAAGGTCGAAGCTCAGCGTCAGGTCAGGCCGGTCCGCGGGACGCATGTGGTAGAAGGGCCGGATGCTCGTCGGGTAGTGCGTGATGAACACGAACTCGTGGCCGGTCTGCTCCTTGATGTGCGCCGCAACGCCACGCTCGCCCTCGGGGTCAAGGTCCTCCTTCCTCCCCTCCGGGTCCCAGCCCTTGCCGCGCAAGATCTCCTGAGCCTCGGCCATGGTGATGCGTGGGAACGGCACCTGAGGTGCGGCCACCTCGACCCCGAACACCTCGCGGATCGCTTCACCGTGTTGCTCGGCGACTTTGGCCATGCCGTGAGCGAGCATGTGCTCCTCGAAGCGCATGACGTCCTCGACGTCTGTGATCCATGCCAGCTCCACGTCCACGCCGGTGAACTCCGTCGCGTGCCGGGACGTGAACGACGGCTCCGCGCGGAACACAGGGCCGATCTCGAAGACCTTGTCGATGCCGGCGGCGATCGCCATCTGCTTGAAGAACTGCGGCGATTGCGCCAGGTAGGCGGAGCGGCCGAAGTAGCCGAGCTCGAATACCTCAGCGCCTGACTCGGAGGCGGTGTCCATGAGCTTGGGGGTGTGCATCTCTGTGCAGCCCTGGCTGTAGGCGTACTCGCGCATGCCCTGCTCGAAGGTGGTCTGCGTCGCGAACAGCAGCTGTGCCTCGGGGCGGATCCGTACGTCGAGGAACCGCCAGTCCAGACGGTGCTCGAGGCCGGTCTGCTCGTCGATCGGGAGCGGCGTCTCAGCCCGGTTCAGCACCTCAACGCTTTCGGGGATGAGCTCCAGGCCGCCGAGTTTCACGATCGCGTTGTCGACCACCCGCCCAGTGATGCGGACTGCGGACTCGGCGGTCAGACTCTCCAGGGCGGCCTCGGTTTCGTCGCCCTCACCGCCACGCCGATGGGTGACCTGCACCATGCCGGTGTGGTCGCGTACGACTACGAATTGCATCTTGGCCTGCAGCCGGAGCGTGTTCACCCAACCGGAGACAGAAACGGTCTCGCCTACGTGTTGCCGCAGCTCGGCGACCAATACACGGCTAGTCGTGTGGATCATCGCAGCCCTCCAAGGGGCGTCGTCATGATCCCTTGGGAGCGTGGGCGAGAAGGGTACTCGCGGTGCCACCACGCCTTTGCCACCACCAGACAGAGGCGGCCTCATTCATGCCCGATGACGGGGGCCAGCCGGCGGGGCATTAGGCCACAGGGGCCGTTCCTCCCCGCGCTCAGGAGGGTCTTCACCAAAGGGCGCGAGACCGCCTTCACAGCTATGGGCAGCTCTCTCTGCTCGCGTGATCCCGCGGCTACTCGTCTCCTTCGACGCGTTGCGATCCAGGATAGAAGGGCGTCAAATGCAGCTGCAACAAGTAATCAGATGGCTGCTGCTCTTCCAGAGTGACCAAGGCGATCAAGCAGTGAAGTCGTGTCCGTCCAGGCGGCGGGCGTGGCTCCGGTGCCTACAAAAGGCTGTACCCGGGTCACCGTGGTTGGGTACACCCTCTAGCTCGACCACAACGGGTGCGCTGGAAGCGCCCGAGGATGTCCTGGACCATGGCTTCATAACTGAGATTCCGTTGTCGGGCGGACGTATTACGTCCGGCGTGGTCAGGGCTGGCAACACGGTCCGCCGTCCCGCCTCAGCAGCATCTGGGTTCGTCGCGGAGCTGCTCGACCACCTACAGCAGCGCGGCTTCAATGGCGCGCCGCGTCACTTCGGGCGCGATGCTGCCGGCCGGGACGTCTTCAGCTACCTGCCAGGCTGGGTGCCGGCGCGCTTTCAGCGCTGGGGCGACGCTCAGGTCGCCGCCGCCGGTGCGCTGCTTCGCGCCTTCCACGACGCCACCCGTGGTTGCCGCCTGACCGGTCCACACTCCGTGGTCTGCCATCACGACGTGGGACCGAATAACACCGTCTTCGTCGACGCGGTACCGGTGGCCTTCATCGACTTCGACACCGCCGCTCCGGGCGACCCGCTTGAAGACCTCGGCTACATGTGCTGGACGTGGTGCGTCTCGTCCAAAACCGCAGACCCCACCGCACGCGCCCAAGCGGCACAAGTCCGCGTCCTCGCAGATGCCTACGGAGCGGACGCCGCTTCACGCTCACATCTGGTAGACGCCATGCTCGAGCGCCAAGCCCGCAACGCCCAGTGGTGGAGCAGCCGCCTACAGGGGCTGTCCGCAGAAACCGCCGAGCACGATGTGATCAGCAACCGGATCCTCTGGTCGGAGCAGGAGCACGCCTACACAATGGCCCACCGCGAAGTATTCTCCGCCGCCCTCCAGCGACTTTGAGGGCGAAAGCTTCATCAGCGGCACGACCTGCAGTGTCAGCGCGTACCGACCGACCCCCGCTACAGGTCGGAGATTCATGCCGTCGATCGCGCCGTACTGGCGTGCCAGATTCAGGCGCGCAATATAGCGACGGAGTCCCGGTTACCGAAACCGGGACTCCGCCGCACCATTGGTAGTCCACCGCCGTCCCTGACCGCCGCCTTGGTAGGACAGCACACGACGACAACTGACAACCGAAAACTCGCCTTGCAATCCTCCCGGCTGTGACGCTTCTACGCCGCGGTGTAGCTGAGGCGGAACAGGTCCTGGGCGCGCTCCAGGTCCCGGTCCGTGCGCAGCTGCACCTCTAGGTCGCCGGTTCCGTGGTGCCCGAGCCCCGTCACGTCCCGAGTGAACCCGGGGACCAAGTCGACCTCCTTGGGGTCGGCCTTGAGGTAGACGAGCAGCTTGGTCTTCTGCGGCGGGCAGACGCAGGCGAAGTTCCGCAGCCGCTGATACGCCCGGTAGGTCCGGTTCTCGACCTTGGTGATGTCGTCACCGAGCCCGAGCAGTACCTCGTCGACCGCAGCGGCCAACTCCGTTATCGCCCCGTGTTCCCGACGGCCGCGCAGCGCCTCCACCCCGTGGCGACGCCGGCCTGCTGTGGAGACGGCGGTCTGGCCGGTGACGGAGGCGACCGTCTCAAGGCCGATGTGTTCGTTGCCGAAGAACCGGTAACGGACCAGGTCGATCGAGCGGCGGTGCTCGCGCACGGCATGAACGTCATAGCGAGTGAAGTCGCCGGCCACGCAGATCAGCCTCGGTGCGCTCCACAGCACCTGGGCCGCGACCGCAGCCCCGAGCCTGTCGCGGACCAGGTGCCGGAACGCGTCCTTGTGGTCCATCAGCCACGCCATGTAGAAGAGGCCCTGATGGATCACGCCTGCGTCGGTACCGCGCTTGTATTCCACGATCGCGGGCGCGTTGTTCTCATCAATGCCCAGCGAATCGATGCGCCCGCCGTGGACGGGGCCGGTGCTGTACTCGCTCGCCAGGAACCGTACCCCGAGCATGGTCTCCATGTGCGCCTCAATGAGGTCCTGCACATCCGCCTCGACCTGAGCAAGACGCGGCGCGACCTCGGTCACGCCGCTGTTTGTCGTGTGGAACAGCTTCAGGCCCGACACCTTCCCCTCCTCGGCTCGGAGATCACCAACGCCGGGCAGGTGCAGGAATGTTTCCGCGGAGGGCTTCGGTGCCGTGAAGAATGTGTGAGATCCTGCGTTCGGCCTGACTGGGGAGCGCTTGCGTCCCCCAGTCACCAGGGACCTACGATTCCCCCATGTGTCCCCCGCGCTTCAGGGGACAGCGCTCGGAGGCTGCGTTTTCGCAGGTCAGCCCCCGTAGCTCAGTGGATAGAGCAGGCGCCTTCTAAGCACCTGCTCCTTCCGCCTTCAGTGATCGGGGCGGCACAGACCGCCGTCCAGACAGCGCTTCGACACTCTGTGCCGTCGCCGATGGGCAACGAACGGAAGTCGTGATCTGCTCCACGGCGGCGGGGCGCGCTTGAGCGCCCAGGCTGCTCTCCCCGCCGATGCCACCATCTCCATCTTTCCTCTGCCGCTGGGACGCGTAGGAGTCGGCAACACATGGCCGCCCGACTTCCTAGTCGTTCGCGAAGGCAAGGCGGGCCTGATCGAGGTCGACGGACCCCATCGCCGCGGCCGACTGGCGGCTGACGGGACCAGGGATCGGCACTGGCGGAAAAGCGGGTTCGTTCACATCGAACGAATCTTGGTGGAAGAAACGGCCAAGGACTCTGAGTTGGACGCCCTGGTCAGTACGTTGCTCAAGCGGCTGCGCACACATTGGCCGTCCGTACTCGACGCCGTCCCGGATGCCTGTCGGACACTCGCAGATTGCTGGGTCCGGCCCTCCGACGGAAGGGCCGGGCCCAGCTTGTGCGGCACGGTCAGCGGGCCCTGCGATCGATGAGAGGGCCGTGCCTCCAGCGGATCACGTCGCCAGCGGCATGATGACCCCGTCCAACAGCGCGATGCACAGCGTCATGAAGCTGAGGGCCGCGATGCTGCCCCAGCCGATCGCCTCGTCCACCGGGGCCTTGGGCGGCGCTCGAGCCGGGCGGCGCTCGGCCGCCGCCCGGTTGGAACCCGCCCCCGGGCGATGCCGAACCCGGTGAGACCGGCGAAGGTAGAACCCCAAGGTGCGCGAGATGGTGGCCGCCGCCAAGGAGTCCGCGCCCATCACCGGGATCGTCTCCGCCGGGCGGGTCGTCTCAGTCCACCTGGGCGCGGAGCCCCCGTGCTTCCGTGTCAACGCCTCCACGGGCGGCGGCAAGTCGGTGACTCTGCGGTGCACCGCCCTCCTCTTGAGCCGCAGTCCCGCGCTTGGTTCCCTGCGACAGGGCCAGGCGCTACCGGCTGCGCCGGGTGGTGACGAGTTGGCCGTTGTGAAGACGGTGGTCGAGGTCGAGTCCGCTGTCGAGCATCGCGAGGACATCGAGGTGGCGGTCGGCCGGCACGGTCGCCACCCGACGGCGGTCGCGGGCGACGCGGATGGCCGGGTGACGCTCGCTGGGCCGTGCGACGTTGACCGGGCCATCGAGTGTCCCTGCTATCAGCCGGGTCAGCGGAGTGGTGGCGGCGCGGTTCTCGAGGAGCTGGTTGATCGGGTCGGAGGGAGTACGGACGTAGTCGAGGAGATCCTGGATCTCGTAGTCGCTCGCCCCATACTGCTGCGTCCAGCCGTCGACGTGATGCTGGGCGGTCCACTGCCGCAGGCCAGCCGACCGGTGCCCGAGACGGGCGGCGTCGCGACCAAGTAGGTGGGCGATGCGTCGGGAGGTGATGCCGGAGGTGAGCAGGGTCAGGGCCTGCTCCGTGTCGACGCCGTGGCGGATGTGCCAGGCAGTGTATGTGTTGAGCCTGGGCGCGCCGGGAGAGAGCGCGGGGCTAGTGTTGACCAGGTTGATCAGGGCGCCGACGGTCCAGCTCAGGGCGTGCCCGAAGGCGGTGCTGATGTTGCGTACCGCCTGTTCGAGCGCCCACCCAGCAGCGATGCCGGGCTGCCAGGAACGCGCGAGGTGTGGGATCGGGGCGCCGGAGATCCATTCGCAGAGCGCGGGGGCGATCGGGACGTTCATCTGCGTGCCCCGCGTCTCCTTGTCCTTGAAGCTCCAGGTCTTGGTGACCTCCGGGACGTGGTCGAGCAGGCGGTCGAAGACCTGGTGCTCGGTGAGGAAGTCGAGGGTGCGGCGCAGCGGCCATTCTTCGGGCTCGGCGAGGCGGTCGCCTCCGGTCGCGTCGTCCACCGTGTGCTGGTCGAGCAGCACGGCCAGGTGGTTCGCGAGCCAGTCAAGGTAGCGGGCTGACCCCAGGCTGGTGCCGGTGGCAGCCCACCGGCCGGCCTGGGCCGGGTCGGTGGTATCGAACACGGTGGCGACCTTGTCCGCGAGGGTGAGCCACCTGCTGGTGTGCCGCCCGTTGCCTCTCTGGGACAGGGCGAACAGTGCGTCCAGGGCGTCGATGGGATTGCCCTGGGGCGCCGCTGAGGAGGCATGGAGCTGCAGGACGAGCCAGACGAACGAGGCGAAGTCCGCGGCGATGCCGTCCGCCAGCGCGAAGACTCCGTCAGCGTTCTGCCGCAGGGTGTCCTCGGCGGCGGCGAGTTCGGCCAGGGCCTCGCCGGTCAGCAGTGCGGAGACGACGCGCAACTGCTCCGGGTCGGGGTTGAGGGTGTTGAATTCGGCGGGGCGGGGCGGGTAGGGGCGGGTCAGGAAGATCCATCCCTCGCTCTCCCGGCCGGCCCGCCCAGCGCGGCCGATGGCGTTGAGGAGTTCAGCGGGGGACAGGGCGCGCTGGCCGTCGTAGGTGAGCGGGTCGCCGTCGACCTTGTGGTGGACGATGACGGTGCGGACGGGCAGGTTGACGCCGTCGGTGAGGGTACTGGTGCTGGCGATGGCCAGGAGCTCGTCCCGGCGCAGCGCGCCCTCGACAGCGTGGAGGACGTCCTCGGGCAGGGCGCCGTGGTGGTAGGCGACGCCGTGCAGGGTGCAGCGCACCAGAGGATGTTCCGCGCCGAGGGTGTCGGCGAGGTAGTCGGTCAGGGCCGCAGACTCGGGCCGCTCGGGCAGGCGTTCGGCGATGGCGAGGGCCGCGTCACGAGCTGCCCGCCGGGTGCCGACGACCATCAACACGCTACCGTTCGCGGTGAGTTCCGCGGCGCCGGCGGCGAAGACCTGATAGTCGGCGATCCCGCCTGGCAGACGGGTCCGTGCAGTCCACCGGCCTGCGGTGCCGGCGAAGCGCCGCGTGCCCACCTCGCCGGTAGTCAGCCGGGCGATGGCGGACGAGGCAGTCGGCCGGACATCGAGGAGGGTCTCGACGGGCACGGTGGCCAGCACCGGCGAGGCATGCTTCGCCGTCGGCCGCCGCTCTGCCAGCTCGGCCTGCTCCGTCATGAGGTTCGGATACATGAGCCCGTGCATCCGGCGCGGACCCCGCCAGGTGTCGGTGAAGTAGACCTCCCGTTCGGGGCGATGCGGGTCGAGCCACGAGGCGATGTCGCCCTTGTTGCCGACTGCGGCGGACAGCAGCACGAGTCGGATGTCGCTGCGGGCCTGCAGCAGCGTGAGCAGGCTCTCCAGCACGAAGCCGCGCCGCCCCTGGCCCAGGTGGTGGGCCTCGTCGACGACGACCAGCCCGACCTCCGCCAGTACTTCGCCGGGGTTGTTGCGGATCATGTGCATGAGCCGCTCGGGGGTGACGATCTCCACGTCCGCGCCGTCCGGCTCCGCCGAGGACGCCCAGGGGCCCAGCGGGAACTCCGGCTGCTCCGCAGCTAGGCGCCGCCCGAGCACCCGAAGTCGGCCCCGCAGCGTCCCGCGCATCTCCCGCCCCAGGCTGCGCATTGGCGACACGTACACCACGCGCCCGGGGCGCTGCGCCAGGTGCGAGCAGATCACCAGCTGGGCCATCAACGTCTTGCCCGCGCTGGTCGGCACACTGATCAGGCTTCGTGACGTCGCCGGGTCGAGCGGGTTGCCACGCGCAAGCCTCAGGAGCTGGCGCTGCGGCGGCCAGAGCGTCATCACCGGCGGCTTCGACAGCGCGAAGCTCCGCGCCACTGCCGCAGGAGTTCCCGGGGGAAGCAGTTGGTACAGACTGCTGGCCGCCATCTCCCCGCTCAGCTGGAACAGATGCGCGGCAACCCACCGCGCCAACCGGTCGCCCCGGCCCGCCCTTTCGGTCATCACGTCCCGCAGCAGCCGCTGCGCTGCCAGCAGATCCCGCTCCTCGCCAATCCCCAGGAACTGGTCCAGATGGAATACGGCCTCCACGACGGCCTCTGCGGGCCCGTACATCGTCCCCGCCAGGGTTCCGCGGCGCATCACTGCCCGCACCCCGTGTAGCTGCCGCCGCCACGCACGCAGCGCCCGGCCCAGCTCCGGGCGGTCGAAACCGAGGAAGACCACGCCGGCCTCCACCGCCAGGGTGCCGATGTGCCCGCGCAGTTCACCAGCGATGTCGACGAGAGCGCGAATCTGCCGGTAGACGGCGGTGGCGTTCGGGTCCTGCTCGCTGCGCCGGTACCCGGCTTGGGCGGCGAAGGCGATCTGGAGCCGCTCAGCCTCGGGTCGGCGTTCGTCGCCCAGGGCGAGGTCCATCAGGTGCGCGCTTGTGGCGAAGGCTCGTCGCACCCGCACCGCGTCGTAGCCAGGAGACTCCGGGGCGAGCGCGGCGAGCCCGTGCAGGTACCACGCGGTGGCAAGAGTGTCGTCCTCGATCTCCCGCTCACCGCGGAAGGCCGCGATCTCCAGTTCGGTCATGGCCGCGAGCAGGTTCTGTGCGCTGGGCAGCACCCCGCCCACCCGGTACTCACCGAGCGCGGACGCGAGCACCTCCGGGTCTAGAGTGCGCTCCACACGTACCTCCTCACGTCCTTCGCGAAGTCTTCAAGATCATCAATCGCCACCACCACGCCCTGCAGCGCGCCCGGGTGGGTGTGGGTGGTGAAGTGCTGGTGCGAGCGCTCGAAGGCCGTGTCCGGGGTGTATGCGGCGTCGAGCGCGATGCTGACCCCGCCGTTCCCCGACGCCTTCGCGTCCACCCATTGCCGAGCCATTGAGGCGACGAACTCCCGGATGTCAGGGGCCAGCTCCCGGCCGCCCCACGAGACCTGGCCCAGGTACCGCGCCCCCCAGGTGTTCAACTGCTGCCATGCCTTGCGGATCGTGTCGCTCGGCTTCGTCTTTTCCGCGGTGAATTTCTTCATCTCCCACAACCGGAAGACAAACCCCAGCTCGCTACCGGGCACTCGGTGGATCACCAGCCCGTCCGGCCCGCTGTCCGTCACCGTCGATGAGGGCGGGTCCAGGATCTCCACGCTGCGCCCCGGCTCGGGGGGAAGGTCGCGGGTGGAGAGGTACCAGAGCCACTCGCCCACGTAGCCGGTGACGCCGGTGGGGTCGTTGGCCTCGAATACCGGGCCGGCGTAGAGCAGGACGTGCGCGCGATCGGGGCCGGCCAGCGGGGTGCCGGCCAGGGCACTGTCACTCCAGAGCCGGTATGCGAGGTCGTCCAGGTCGGTGCGGGCCCGCATGATCTCGTCGGCGATGATCCAGGCTGCCGCATCACGGTCCTCGGGCTCCGGCCCGATGGTTACCAGCAAGTCCCACGGGCACACCTGTCCGATGCCGCGGCTCTCCCGCTGAGTGAAGTCCACGAGGCGGCCTCCGGCCGCCCGGGCGCGCTCCATGGCCCGCAGTGCGGGTATCGACACCCGTCCCCACCCCCGCTCTTGACTCGGTGCCGAGCCCTGCGGCAACACGGATCACCCTACCCAGCAAAATCTGGTCTGTGAGGGCGGCTGCCGCGTGAGCGTGGCCGTGGGCCTGCTGCGGGCGTGGCAGTCCGGGCGCCGGGCTCGCGTGGCAGCTGACCTGGGCGCGGCGGCCACCGGCCGTATGACACAGCGACTGATCGATAATGGTTACCCACCGTTACCGCCGGGTCAGACCTACATCTCAAACAGTTGCAGCTGCCCTTCAGCGTCGACGTCGGGTGCCTCCAACTCCAAGTTCGGCACAGGCTGTTCCACCGGCGATGCGTCCTGCGCGTCATCCAAATCGTCCGAAGCACCGGATTGGCCCGCGGCCCCTGCGTCTCCCGTTTCCGCCTCGTCGTCCTTCGGTGTCGGCAGGACGTACTCCTGCGCCAGACCGGCCAGGTGGAGTGGCAGAGGCAGGGCAAGGGCCTGGTCGTAGTCCGAGGGCTGGCGCAGGACATGGGTGAGAAGCGCGAGGGACCTCGGGTCGTCGCCGTCGTCCCGATGGCAACCGACGACGGCGATCTCCAGCAGCCCCGGCATCCAGGCCGCCTGGCCGGTGTCGATGGTGGGCTCACCCTTGCGCTTGCCCTGAGCGATCGGCCGGGGCGAGAGCTTGTCGGCGGTCACCGCCGCGTGCTTGAACTGCACGGGCTTGGCCGTCGTACTGAAGAACACGCGGGCGTCTTCAGCGGCATCCTCTGCCACCCACAAGCCCTGTTGGATGCCGTTCGCCTTGCCCTCCGGGGCTCTCCCCCACCACTGCGGAGTCTCGTTCCGGGCGCCTGCGCGGACCCGGACCATCCGCAGGTCGGGGTCGAGGCGACGAGCGGGAGCGAGGCCGTCCTGCAGTCGATCCCGTTCGATCCGGCCGTCCTGGAGCCAGGTCCAGTGCGAGCGGGCGTTGTGGGCCTCGGCGAACAAGACGGTTGGTGCGGTGCGCAGGGAGCCACGCAGGCCCTGGAGCCACTCGGCGGCCTCACGGCGCTGCCGTTCGCGTTCTTTGTAGCGTTTCGGGCGCTCGGTTCCACTTTCCGTCTGCACCTCCGAGGTGTCGGCCTCGTCGTCCAGTGAGCCGCGCTGGCTGGGCAGAACGGGCTTGACCTCAGCTTTTGTGGTCAGCCTCAGCAGTAGTTCAGGGTAGGGGACCCAGGCGCCTGCGCCGGAGCGCGCCTCGGGGTCCCAGCCTTCGACACGGGCCGCGCCGGTGCCGGCCGGATCGGGGGTGACCATGACGCCGACCGGAAGGTACGCAGCCCAGCGATTCCGGGTCGTACGGTTCTTGCGGACCATCCACAGTGCGGCATGCCGCAGTCCGTCGGGCAGTCCATCGTCCTCGGCGAGCCGGGGGAGAGTGCGCGCGCCAAGCTGCCGCAGACCGTCGTTCCAGGCACTTAGCGTGCGGTGCCGCAGGCTGGACGCTGTCTCCGCCCCCTTGCCGTTCTCGTCGCCCGCTACGGGCACCGTGGTGAACTGTGTGACGAAGCCCGCCTTGGCGAAGCCGAGTCGCATGGCGAACTTCGGGTCGTGCAGTCTGCTCGGATAGGACGCAGCGCGGCCGATCTCCACGAGGGCGAGGGCCGGAGCTTCTGTGGTGCGTTCCGCGGCCAGCCACTGTGCGGCACTGTCGCGGCGGGCCACTGTCGCAGCTGTCACCTGGGCGTCCTTGATATGGGTGCCGGTGGGCAGGTCGAGGGGGGCAAGGAGGCTGTCGGCGGTACGCTCAGTGAGCGGGACGAGCGGGCGCAGGCAGTGGACCCGCACGGTCAGCTCCGGAGCGGACCATTCGTGCACGACCGATGCGCCAGCCGTGGCGTCGTCGTACTGCTGTGCGGTGAAGGACCCGCCGTCGCCCTTGAGACCCAGAAGCTCGGCAAGGGAGGCCAAGGCGGCGTCGCGCAGCCGCGGCGACTGCCACAGCAGCCGTGCCTCAAGCACGGGAGCGCCACCCTGGCGCGCCACGCCGTCGAGAGCGTCCAGCGCGTAGGCCGTCGCCAGCCGGCGCTGAGCGCACCGTTCCGCTTCGACCGTCTCATTGTCGCCCTTGGGGATGTTCGCGGGTGTGCCCCGGTCGATCAGCGAGAGGTCCGGGGCGCGGCGCAGTTCGGACGTGAGGGCGCCTTCCGCCCAGGCTGTGAGCTGCGAGAGCTGGTGTGCCATGAAGCCGGGACCCACATCATGCCGGCCCATCGCGGTGCGGTACAGAATGCCGGCTCGGGCATCGTCGCGCAGCCAAGACGCGGGGTCGGTCAAAATCGCGTCGGCGTCCGGGAAGGGCTCGCCCAGGGGTAGCCCGGCGAGCATCGCTGCGGGGCCGCCCGCGCGCCACCGGTCGGCGAACTCGCCCTTCTCGCCCAGGTCCTTGTCCCAGTAGCGCTCCAGAGCGGCGACGGCGAACCGCTCGCTGCGGGGGGTGCCCGGCAGGAACGGCCTGCGCGGACGCAGCAGGACGGTGGTGCTCGCACCCCACGGGAGGCGCAAGCGGCCCGTCTTGGCACTGGTACGAGTGGCCCAGCGGCGAACCGACCAGCGGAGGTTGAAGCGCGGCAGCGGGTCGAACGGCACGGTCTGGAGCGTGATCGACAGCGTCACCGACCACCAGGAGTCCTGCTTCTCGTCCGGCCCGGGGAACCGGATTGGCTCGGAGACAAGTTGGGCACCCTGGTCACGCGGTCCACGTGGCATGGCCCGGAACGTGAGCTGCCCACCGTCGTACAGGTATGGGCCCAAGGCGAGGATCCGGCGGGCCAACCAGTCGGGGCTGAGGCTGTACTGGTGCGGTGACGGACGTGCGGTGCCGCCATCGGTCGGGGCGTCACGCGGCATGAGTTCATGGTGAACGGTCTCCCAGCGCGGCGGATGGGCGGCCAGTTCTGCGATGGTCTCCTTCAGCAGGCCGCGGTACTCGGGCTCGGGCCGCAGGTCACGCAGCCAGTGCTTGAGCACGGTGTCCAGGACCGGGCCGGGGAGCGGGTCGGGGAGGTCGGCGGGCGCACACAGCCAGTGGGCCGGCGCCCCCGGGTCGCGGTCGTGGAAGGGGCGTGGCAGCGCGAGGACGTCGGGTGCGAAAGCCTGCAGGACCTGTTCCAGGCGCCAGGTCGGTGCTGTCTTCCACGGCTCCTTGCCCGCTGCCACCCGGGGCGCGTTGCACAGGGTCAGGACGGCGTCCCGCCACTGCTCGGGGAAGGGCAGGACGCGGTAAGGCGCGGCATGAGAGGCCAAGGCGTCGGCCGGACGCCAGGCCGTGGTGCGGGCGGAGCGGTAGACGGGCGGCATGGGACGGCTCCTCGCAAGCGGAGTTGGGGGGTCAGCGATGGGTCATCGTGCGCAGGGCGTTGTAGAAGGGCTGGTACAGGAGACGGACCAGAGAGCGAGCCGCCGGGTCGGGGTGGGGCGGGGCGGTGTCGGGCCGGTCCGTCAGGTAGGGGTCGAGGATGCCGGCGAGGGCGTGGAGCAGGCCGTCGGTGCCCGGCACATCGGTCCCGGAGGACGGCTGACCAGTGCTGCCGGGTGCGAGCTGTCTCGCCAGGCGAGGCGAGAAGGCGGCATCGACGAACACCACCCGGGCGGGTACTCCACCGCGCACCAGACGGCCGATGACCTGCCAGAGCGTGACGAGTTGGTCCCAGGCGAAAGCGCGCTTTTCCCAGGCGGGCAGTGAGCTGTAGGCATACCTGCGGTTGAGCAGCCGGCGCCATTCGCGGCGGCCCTGCTGGCGCAGGGCTCCGGCCGCTTCGTCCAGCGATCCCTCTTTCTCCATGAGTTCGGTGAGCGTGTGCGGGCCGTCGAGGCTGTCGCGGCGCGGCTGGTCGCGCAGCATGCCGCTCAGCCAGTCGTTGACGGCGAAGACGGACAGGTCAAGGTCGTCGGGGCGGGGATGCGGGCGAACCAGGAACAGGGCCGTGCCGAAGGCCGCTTTGCCCTCCTCGTTGAGGATGTTGTGCCCGCGCTCGACGGCCAGAAGCGGAGCAACTAGGACTTCTGCGGTGTGATCGTCGGCGAAGCGGGCGACGTCGCCACGCCGTAGCGTCGCCGGAGTGTCGTCCCGCTGCCCCGGGGCGGTGCCGGCCGGTCTGTCGCTGCCACGGGCCTCGTCGTCCGGGATAAGCGCACTCACCTTGCCGCGCCAGGCGTCGAACCGCTGGAGTGCCTCGGCCACCGCAGCGGCTTCCCGGTAACTGCCCACGAGGATCAGCGCTCGGCGCCGGGTCGTCTCGGGGATACGACTGATCTCCTGCCCCAGCACCGACGTGCCGCCCGGCCCCGGTTCGCCAAGCCGCCGGGCCATCGCGACCGCCTGGGCAAGCCGGTCGCGCGGCGGTGTGCCGGAGAGGCTCATCGGGCGGCCGTCCTGGTCATAGAGGAAACGGGTGGCGAACGAGGTTCGGGCCACGGCAGCCAGGGACGCGTCGGTGGGCTTGAGGACGAGACTCACAGGGACGCGGACGTGGGCGCGGCTGGACTCGCCGGCCCAACTGGTACCGGACATCAACACGACGTGCGGGCCACCAAGGCCGGTGGCCGGGTCGGCGCCGAGGCTGTTCAGGTTCAGCAGCAGCTCGCGCCCAACTCCGGCACACCGGAAGAAGCGCAGAGTGCCGCCGCGGCGACCGGCGTCGTCGCGTTCCTCGCCGTCCGGGAGGTACTGGTAGCCGAGGATGTTGCCCATGGGCGCCTCGGGCACCAACGGGGCGTAGTCCAGCGGGACGCGCCGAGCCAGCTCCCTGCCCTGGGAATCCAGTCGCAGGGCAGCCTCCACGTGCGGCCACAGGAAGGTAAGCCGCTCCAGCCTGTGATGGAGGGTGCTGAGCAGCAGGAGGAAGGAGAGCCGCAGGCACAGGACGTCCCACCAGTCCTTCGTCGGCTCGGGCGGGGGCGTGGCGGATGCGGGCTGTTCGGCCCGTACCTCCTCCGTCACCCGGTCGACGAGCTGACCGGCCAGTTCACGCACCCGATCCCTCGTGCGGCCCGCTGCCATGTGGTGCAGGAGGGCGTCGGCCGTGTCGGCGAGAACGCCTGTGAGCGGGTCAGGGGCGTCGCCTTCTCCGAACGGATCGTCGCGGAAGGCATCCCAGGCTTCCTCGAGCAGGCGGCGGGCCGGGGAGAGCGCGAGGTTCGGGGAGTGACCGGGCTCATGCACCACGTCGTCATAGCCTTCGTAGAGTTCAGCGCTGTCGTCGACCATGTCGTCCACGGCGGACGACCCCCGTTCCGCCTGGCACTGCACGCCTTCGCGGTGGTGCCGGGTCACATCGCGGAACAGGTCGTCGAGCAGGCTCTGCTGAAGGGTCCACGGGCTGAAGTACGCGGGATCAGCCCACTCCCGGAGGTCCTCATCCTTGATCAGCAGAGCGCAGAGCGGATCGACGGCAAGGGTGACGGTCCCCAGGGCCCGGTTCCACTGGGCGACCTGGCCGTCGGTCAGCGGCAGGCGGGCGCGCCTGCTCAGCTCCTCGATCTTGTAGCGGTTCAGCTGGTCGAGCCAGGAGTCGGTGTCGGGGCGAACCAGCGTGCCGGATGGGGTGAAGAGGCGGTCCAGTGCCATCTGCACGCTGTCCGCCTCGTCCACGAAAATCAGGTCGCTGCGCAAACAGGCCAGTTCCAGCTGACGCAGCCGCTCGTCGTTAAGGTGCGCGGGCACCTGGCTCTGCACCAGGCTGGCCGGGTTGGCCACCCAGATTAGAGCGTCGACCTGCGCGCGGGCAGCCGCGTGGCGCGGGCATTCGGCCCACAGAGGGCAACCGTGCGGGCGGCCGGGCAGGCGGTCCGGGGCGTGGGCCTGGCGGGGTGCGGTGTTCCTCCGGTCGGGATTCCATTGCTCCAGAACGACCGATTCCGGTTCCACCGGGCCGCGCTGTGGCTCGGGATGCAGCCGGGTGCATGGTGCGTCGCGGTATTGCAGTGGATCGCCGTCCACGCCGCGCAGTCCGCTCACTCCACAGGCGGTGCTCAGCAGGTCGAAGCCGGAGTCGTCGTGGTCGAGGAGGTTGTCGAACCCTCGGGCGGAGAGCCGCCGGTGCAGCCGCTGGACGTGTTGCTCGCGTGTAGTGGTGCCGAGCACCGGCGCGACGGCGATGTCGAGTGCCTCGAAAAAACCGCACAATCGTAGCTGTTCGGCGACGTCTCCGACGACGAGCGTGGTGCGCAGCGGGATCTCACGCCGGGCGGCCCAGACGGCCACCACAATCATGAACGTGCTCTTGCCAGCACCGACCATGCCGGCTAGGTGCACCATGCCGGCCAGTTCGACCTCGTCAGCCTCGGTGTAGTCCTTTCCCGCGGCATCGCGGGGCGCGAACCTGACCCCCTCCAGCCGCTGTTCCCAGTGACCGGGATGCTGGACCCCCGCCTCGCGCTCGCGCTCGTCCATCCACCGGGCCGCTGCGCGCAGTTCGGCGCGACACACGCTGAGTGGCTCGCCGCCCCCGGGCCGTCCTGCGGCGAGGTCATGGCCGGGTGGATTGGCACGGACGAGTTCCTCGGGAATGGTGACCGAGGCGTTGCGGCGGCGTTCCTGAAAGGAACTCGTCCCTGCGGGGGCCGGTTTGAGGGCACGGGTGACCAGGTCCGGCAGCCGGCTGAGGGCCTGGTCGTAGACGTCCATCCGGCGCCCGGCCACCATCGGCACCACGGGACGGGGACTGCCAGTGGTTCCGGCCGGCGGCAGCTCGTAAGCCCGCAGCCTGTTGGCGACCGACCGGTAGGCGTCCAGAGCCTGCCGCCAGGCGCGCCGCCGCAGCGGCCACAGGAGGTGCCGGGCGGCGGCGAGGGCCATGCGCTGCCACGGATGTTGCGCCAGCCCGGCGCGATGCGCGAACGGATAACCGCCGAACAGCGCATAGGCGTCCACGGCATCCGCCGTAGGGGCAAGCCGTTCGAGCAGTCGCAGCCCCAGCTCGACGCGGCACAACTCGACCGGCCCGAACCCGTCCGGGGCACCGGCCTCCGGCCATTCGTCCCTCAACTCCCCCGCTACCGCCTCGCACCAGGCTTTCTCGTCACGCATCTGTGCCCTCCTGGCTGTCAGCGCGGGTGCCACGGCGCGGCTCGGCCAGTCGCATCCGGGCAGCCCGAGTCAATTCGTCGTCGGTGAGCAGGCGTACGGCAGCCGCCGCCGCGGGTCGGGCTCGCTGAAACGCCTGCTGATAGCCGGGGCGCTCGCGTACCCGGTAGACAGGTACTACCCAGAACGCCTCGTCATACGGAGGCTCAGGCCGCACGGGGCGGGCGGCTCGGCCGAGGAAGGCCGGGTGCGCCCAGTCTTTGACGTCGACGGCCCAGCGGTGGCCGTCGGGGAAGACCACCAGCAAGTCGTAGGCGTCGAAACCGGGCCACATGGTGACGTCGAGGCCCAGACCGGTAAGCCGGTGCTCCAGTTCCACCTCGGCCAGTCCGGGCCCGGTGACGTGTCGGCGCAGCGGGCGCTCCAGCTGGTACACCGTGCCGGCGTGAGCCGCTTCGATCAGACGGCCGACCGGCGGGTCTCCCTGCCGTCGGCAGCGATCCCGCTCGCACCACCATTCTCCGCCCGCAAGCGGCGTCAGCAGTGTTCCGCAGCGGCCGCACACCGCGTAGCAACCGTCCCGGCTCCAGGAAAGAGGGACCTCCGGGTAGATCAGGTCGATGAGCTCCCAGACCGGCTCCAGCGTGAAGTCGCCGTGCAGGGCAAAGAGTTCCTGGGCAGTCAGCACCGGCCGCCGCACCAGCAGGCTGCGGAACTCGGTGTATGCGTCCTCCTCTCCGTGGCTGCGGCAGCGGTCCAGAGCGGTCCGCATCACCTGCTGGTCGCGATGCCGCACAGCCGGGTCGGGCGCCGAACGTTCCCAGTCGCTCCACTCATGGCACAACTGGGTGGGGCGATGCGAGTACGGGTCGAGCAGAACGTCGTCCGGGCCGACAGCGTCCGACGGCAGCGACAGCGGCCAGTCCTCCAACGGGATGTCGGCACACCGTTGGACGAGTTCGGCAAGTGAGGCGGGTGGCCGGAGTCCGCCGCGCAGCCAGGCGACGACCGCCCGGTCCAGGGCGAGTTGGACGACGGGAGGGTACGGAAGACAGAAGGCATCCAACCCAGTGGTGTGGTCCAGGACACACAGGGCCCGGGCCACGGTGGCCAGCAGCGGCACGCCGTCATGGGCAGCCCAGGCATCGAGCGTTTCGGCGGACGAATCGAAGGTGGCAACGGGACTCGCGTGCACGGGTTTCACTCCAGGTGGTGCGACAAGCGACATGACGGAGAAAACGTCAACTTTGCTCAACCTGCGGCAGTCGCGCGCTCTTTACCAGTGGCACACCAGGACAGCGCCTCGCAGCCCGTGCAGTCGTAACCGGGCCGGGGCACCGCGTCGTAGCGGGTCTCGACGGACCAGGGCACGGTGTACGAGGCAAGGACGGTACGGGCGTGCTCGACCGTGCCCTCATCGCCCGGATCGAACTCCTCAAGAGACACCCCGTCCGGGCGCAGGATCTCCAGTTCCACCCGGGACCGTCGCGAATCGCCGCCGAGCACGCCGGCCTCCAGAAGCAGTACCGAGAGGGCGAGTTGCGGATGCTTCTCCAGCAGAACGGACCGGCCGCCCGGTGGAAACGCGCTGGTCTTGGTCTCGCGAACGACTACGCCACCGCGTTCCTCGTAGACAAGATCGCACGAGGCGATGACCATAACGTCGGACTGCGGGTCGTGGGCCATCACTCGATGCTGCGGGCGGAACCGCGTCGCCGCCGGATTATCGAGCGGGCACCTGGCCCGGTGGGCCCGGAGCATGCCGAGGGCGGGGGCCAGCTCGTCGTCTGTGAGGCCGGGCAGGTCTGCGGGCAGAGGCACTTCGCGGCACGGCGGGGCATCCGCCGAGGCGTGTCGGACGTTGAGCCATCTGTCGACGGCCCGGCCTCTGCGCACGGCCTCGTTCTCCTGCACGGAGCTCGGGAGCTTGAGTACGCGGGTCAGGTGGTAGCGGGCGGGACAGTCGTGGTGTGCTCTCAAGTCGCTGACCGATACCGTGCGCCGCTTACGAGGCCGCGTGGGAGGTGGGAACACGAGGAGAGCGGGCACCCGCGGTACGACGGAGCACTCGGGTAACGCCTTGCAACCCGCGCAATGGGCACCGGCGATGCGTTCACGGCTGTCGAGGACACGGCCGAGCCGGGGCACAACGTGCTGCTCGTGCAAGTCCATGATCTCTTCAGCGGTCCAGTCCGCGAAGACGTCAGTCTCCGTTGTGCGCAGAAGACGGACCCGGCCTTCGGTGAGTCCGGCGGAGTAGACCCGGACACGTTCTGGCCGCGGCGGCGGCGCCGGGTGCCTGAGGGCTGGGGAGTGATGCTCGAAGGAAGGGATGCGGGCCGGAGTCCCGTAATACAGCACAGAGGCGACAGCGGCGAGTTCGGGCAGCGGGAGTCGCTCTTTGGCGCCTCCTTTGGCGGGAATCACGAGTTCGCGCAGCGTCGCGTCGTCCGAGACGTACTGCCTCCCCCAGACAGTGCGCTCGTAGTCGGTGATGCCGCGCTCGTCGGGCTCCTCAAGCGTGCGGAATGCGATCCATGCGTCCGGAGCGCGGAACGTGCGCGGAACGTCGGCGCCGTCGCGGCTTTCCTGGTCCCTGCGGCGGGCGTCGAGGTAACGCTCCGCGGCCGCCGCCGACCAGGTCACGTGCTGCGGCAGGCACCGAGACCGCGTCCGGCTACACCGCTCCATGGCCTCTTCGATGCTCTGCGCCGCGCCGGACTCCAGTTGATCGAGCAGTTCCTGCACAAGCGCGAACGGGAACTCCTCGCGTGGAGTCTTGGACGAAACCCGTTCCGCAGCGAACACGTCGCGGCGAACACTGAGAGCACGGTTCATCGGACAACCGGGCTCCTCGTCGCGCAGATGGCGGACCGGGATGCGGGCCAGGCGCCCGACGCCGACCGTACCGGGAGGGTTGTCCCAGGGCTGCACGGTGCCGACTCCTTGCAGTCTCGACGGTGAGAGCATCACCGTGACAGAGCTCTGTGAACAAAGTCAAGGCACGCAAGAATCTCCTGTAGCTTGATGTCTGACGGTTCGCCAGGAGAGGCAGGGAGTGTGCGTGGTGGAGCCATGGCCGGCGGGGAAGAAGCTCGCGGGCAGATTCAGCCGCGCTGGCGAAGGCGCCTGGGGTGGCATGGGGGTCGTCTATCGGGCGACCGACGACAGGCATGCCGAGCGGCCGGTCGCGGTGAAGTTCCTGTGGCCTCGAGATCCGGAGGCCACTCTGCGCGGGTACCGGACTCCCACCCCACAAGAACTACGGCGTTTCGACCGCGAGTGCGAAATGCACCAACGCTTCGGTGGCCGCGGCGTACCAGCCTTCGTCCACGCCGATCTCTCCCCGCCGCGCCCGTACCTCGTCACAGAGTACGTCGACGGCGATGACCTGCATGCTTTCCTGACCCGAAACAGGCCCACCCTCTCGGCTGCGGCGTGTGTGATCGTCCCGCTGCTGGAAGTACTCGGTCGGGTGCACGGCGCGGGCGTGGTGCACCGAGACGTCAAGCCAGCCAACATCCTGCTGGCCCGACGCGACGGCGTCGTATACCTCACCGACTTCGGCATCGCCCTGCCGAAAGATCCGGCGGCCACCCGGTACACCAACGGACGGACGCCCGGCACGATCGGCTACATGGCCCCGGAGATCCACCGCGGCGAACGCAACCCGGGCTCGGAGGCCGACCTCTACAGTGTCGCCTGCATCGCGTTCCAGATGGTAACCGGACGGCTGGTTTTCGAGGCAGGCCACTCCGACTACGACTTGGCCCGCCTGCACTGCGAGGAGCGGCCGCCGCTGCTCAGCGACGACGTCCCCGGCTTGCCCTCCGAGATCGTGGACATCACGGACCGTATGCTCGCCAAGTCGCCCGCCAATCGGCCGCCCCTGGAACTGGCGCTTGAGATCTGGCGGCCTCTGCTGCCCTCGCCGGGCGCCCCCTCTCCACGCCCCGTCCTCGACCCGGACCCGACCCTGCCCCATCGCGCCCCGGAGACCGCTGCGGCCCCGCTCTCAGAAGCACCGCCGACGGGTCCGCGCCGCCCTCGGGTGCATCGCCGACCCGTCGGCGGTCCCACCCGGTCTGCGCTCCGAAATCTGTGCGCCGAGGCCGAGATGGAAATCGAACGCGGCGAACCGGACAAGGCCGTCGACGAGCTGGCCACCATGCTGCTGCGCGCCGAGCAGTGCCTTCCTGGGGCGGTCCGCGAGGTGCAGAGCGCGCGCCTCGTCGTGGCCCGTGCTCAGATGCTGCGCGGAGAGACTGCCTCCGCGGGCCGCATCTGCCGGGATGTCGCCAGGCGGCTCGCGGACGCATCGACCGGCACGGATACCGGTGAACTGCGAGCACGGGCACGGCTCGGCGCGGTCCAGGTGATGACTGCGGAAAGGAGCCCGGTCCAGGCGGTGGCCGACATCTGGCTGGAGCTGGCCGAGGAACTCGCGTCCTGGCCCGGGCCAGGACCTTCCCGCCAGACCCTGGAACTCTGCCGGGAAGTAGGAGTCGAAGTGAAGGAACTTGTTCTGGACGCGAGGCAAGGTGAAGTGCCCCCGGCGCTGCCCGAGGCAATCTGCAAGCTGCTAGATCGCCTGCGAGGGCCAGCTTGACGAACTCCGCGGAAACCGGGGCCCTGCCTCTGCCTGAGCCCCGCCCCTCACTCCTCCGTCAGCCTGCCCTGGGCCAGCAGCCCCGACAACATGGCGGAGAGCACATCACCGTGCCTGCCCAGGTCGGCCACCGCCTCCCGGAACCGGACGAGTCGGCGGTGAACCTCCCCGATCCGCCGCTGCTGCGTCGCCGGCGCGCGCAGGACGCGCAGTCGGCGCACGTCGACCCGAGAGGTCGAGGAGGCACGTGTCCCTGCCCGCTGGTCGTTGCCTGGCGCGCTCAGACACGCAGCGAGGAAGAACGGGTCGAGCAGTGCAGGGTCGGTCCGCAGCCGGACGGTGTGGGCACCCAGCAGTCGCGGTCCGGCCGTCTCGACCCAGACGTCGAATCCGCCGGCCGCGGTCACGACCACGACATCGCCGAAGGACGTCAGAACCCCCTGCCCCTCAGCCTCCAACTCGGCGGCCTGCGCCGCGGCAACCCATGGCTCCTCACCCCATACGGCCCACGGGGTGACGACGGGCAGAGAATCCTCGGCATGCGCTCCCTGCCGGATCAGATCGTCAGCGAGAACCTTGCCGGGCGTCACGTCCAGAGCACCGGAACGCTCCAGATCACCCACGAAGGTGTAGCCGAAGTCGTCCGGCACTGCGGCACTCGCCTCGTGTTCGCGAACGGCCTTGGCCGCATCGTCCATGTCCATCAGCGCCTTGTCCCAGCCGGTCCAGGCGCGGCGCAGTTCCACCGGCCCCACGGACCGCTCGGTCACAGTACGGCGAGAGGGTGTCAGCTCGGTCTCGTCGCTGAGCAGTTCCGCGGTCGGCACCCGTGTGACGCCAGGTAGGTCACTGCCACGCAGGGCCGCTACGGTGCGCTCACGCAAACCGTCCCAGTCGACGGCCATGCCGCGACCTGTGAGTGCGGTCGTCCGGCAATCCGCAGCGTCCACGAAGGTTACCTCCTCCGCGGAGTGTTCACGGGGCGTCGCCAGCAGCCACAGATGCAATCCCACCCCATGCGGCGGCGCGCTCCCGGGCGGCAGCGCGACTACGGCTCGCACGGCTCCGGTGCGCACCAACCCCGCCCGAATTCGCCGTCCGGCCCGACGCGAAGCGACACCCGGTGGTAGGACCAGCACTGCTACTCCCCCAGGTTCCAGCACGGACAGACAGTGCTGCACCCACGCCAGCTCAGGCTCGGTCCGTGGTGGCGTGCCATACGTCCAGCGAGGATCGGTCGCCAGTTCGTCGTGGCCCCAGGCACGCTCGTTGGACGGTGGATAGCTCAGAACCACGTCGGCGCGGGAGGCATGCCGCAGGGGGGCATCAAGCAGTGTGTCCCCAGACTGCACGTGTCGCTCACAGCCCGGGAACTCCAGCGCCAACCTGGCTCGGGTCAGGCGAGCCACAGCAGCATCGTTGTCGACACCTGCCAGCGCAGGCGGAGGTACCTGCCCCGACCACCGGCGACCGGACGCAGCCAGGAGCGAACCCATTCCGCACGCAGGGTCCAGCACCCGCCGCACCGGCGCACTGCCGTCACGGAGTTCGGCCGCCAGAGCCACCATGGTGTCCGCCAGTTGGCGGGGACTGACGATCAACTGACGTACGTGGACAGCGTGCCAACGATCCAGCAGCACGGCGAAGGCTTCCTTCGGCGACTGACGAAGGGCCAGCCGCACAACCTCGTCCGCCACCCTCCGGTCGGCAGCACTGAGTTCCGGGGCTCCGCGCGGCGGGTTCATCGCCGGGATCGCCAGGCGCTCCCCCGCCGAGGCCAGTAGATGGGCCATCCCGTCCCGGTCGCCGAGGTCCTCGATCCGCGGCCAGAGACGGTCCCAGCCACTGGAGGACTCGTCGATCTTGCCGTGCCGAAGAAGCCAGGACTCCGCATCCGCCAGGGAGAACAAAGGGCTGGCGTCCGTGCCGCCGACCGGCTCCGGGAAGTCACTGTGCCGCCGCCTCCAGTTGCTCACGGCGGCACGACCGACTCCGGCAAGCCGCGCGATCCCTGCAAGGCTGAGCGTGACCGGTTCATCGTGCTGCTCCATGGTCTCTCGTTTCAGGGATGGTCTAGCTGAAAATGGCGGGCAACGACGCACCTGAGGCACGGTGCAGCCGACGAGCGAAGCCTACGCGTTGACTCTGTCAATGTACTCAGGCCCAGGGGTGTACGAGAGCCGTGCCCAGCAGAGCCGCACGCACCGCTGTCATTCCCGACGCCCAGGTCATTGCGTGGATCCCCGGCTACTCCGCCACCAAGCCTCTGGTGGCCTGGTGCTCCGAGGGCTCACGGAATCCTCGTGCGTTCGTTCCGGCCGTGCGTACGCTGACGGTGCCGAAGGCATGACCCCGTCCCCGGCTTCGGCTGGACGAACGGGGCCCGGCAGCAGCACCCGCTGGCCGACCCTAGCCACCGGGGACAGCCCCGTGGACAGCTTCGCCTCTATCATCGTCACGGCCTTCAAGAACATCATCGCGGTCCCTTTAACCGCCCGTTCAGGAATCGCCACGCACTCCACATGATGCGTCATCGGCAACACGTCGGCCCGCTGCTCACGCGGGCGTCACCGTCCGCCTAGACGCTCCGGTCCATCGGGACTCCAACCCCTGAGAAATGGCTTGAGTTCCTCACGCGTGGGCTCACGGGTGTGCGGCAGTTCAGGAAGCGGGGTCAAGGGGTCGATTGACCTCACGTACTCCCTTGCCCACTCCAACCACAGTCGAGCCGAGCCCAGAGCCGACTCGTCCACAACACCGTTCAACTCGCCGATGCGACGTTCCAATGCCATGCAGTACGCACTGAGGGCAGCGGCCTCTTGCCAGCGCGCGGCCTCTTCCCGCAGCGCCTGGGCAAGCTGTTCACGAACAGCTCGTTCCTTCGCCACATCCATGGCCGCTTGCCAACGAAGTTCGCGTTCTACGTCGGCCTGCTGCCCCTCCTGTCTACGCCGAGCGTCCTCTACCGCCCGCGCCTCGATCTCTCCAAGGATCACGCCCAGGGCTTCTTCGAGCTTCCGGGTCTTCCGATCCCGCCAGCGACCGGGCCGACCAGTCAGGCCATGGACTAGCTCCACGACGAGACGAACGGAGCGCTCCGGATCTTTGGACTCCGGGAACTCCTGTCTGACGGTGACGGTATACGCGAAGCCGTCGACAGCGACGTCCACTCCGCCCTCGCGCGGGTAGCAACACGACCCGGCCTTCCGCACCTCGTATCCTCGCCGGACCGCCTCAGCCGCCAGTCCCTGCAACAGCAGGAGCGACCTACGGCGCAGCGCAGACGGCATGACCAGTCGGCGCTGATCCTCTTTGAGCGCTGTCACCATCGGGTGCAAGTGCCCCAGTCGCGTGGGGACAGGCACCAGACCCCCGTCTTCCTTCGGCCTCTGACTCCGTGCGTTGGGATGCGGTCCCTCCGCGAGGAACAACTCCAGCCCCGGCCCGCCGTACGGGAGCTTCTCGATGCGCTTGCCTTCCGGTTCCAGGCCGTGCCGCTTCGCATAGTTGACGACACGCCGCCACTCCGCGACCGCGTTGTCATCGGGAGCAGTGATCCGGATGCGTCCCTCAGTGATGAGCCGCTTAACCAGTTCCTGCGCCTTGGCACGCCGGGCCAGCGCGACGGGCCCCTCGCTGTAGGGTGCCCCAGGCTTGGCGGACACCGCCGGCTCACTGCCGCCAGCGACCACACAGTCATTGTCGATCATCAGGAACCTACGATCCCGCAAGGCATCTACCGAGCGCCAGTCACCCGACGACAAGGTGCAGCACCCTCGTCGGTAACAGGGCGTTCGTCGAGCTCGCAGTGGCGTACAGAGCTGAAAGGGCGGCCGTCAGCGGTGGGAGCCCTCTGGGACTTTTCTGGGACTTCCGGCCCCATCAACCGGCACGAACGTGAAACAGCTGAAAGGCCATTCGCCCAGGTCAGCCACCATCAGCTACTCATCGCGGCAGGTCACCGCACTCCCTGGTCTCTTCCGGGACATTTGATGCGCGAGTGCCGCCGCGCCCTTTCCCGACCCGCTGAGCCGAGGGTAGGGAAAGGGTGCGGCGGCAACTCTGCGACATTTCAGGGACTTTGGGACCGCGACGGGTGACGAGCCACGCTGCGCTCCTGCGGCGAGCCGGTCCATTTGCCGGGTCCGGAGTGTGCGGTCGGACCGTCGCCGCCGGTTCTGGTGACGAACTTCATGTGAGGGCTGGACCTCGCCGGTCAGGGCGAGTCGGCGGGGGCCGGTGAGAGCCGGTAGGCGCCCTCATGAGTGACGACCCGGCCGGCGGTGGGCGGCGCGAAGTGGGTGCCCAGGACGAGGGTGTCCGTGCCGGCGAGCCGACCGAGCAGCTTGCGGCGCGAGGTCTCGGACCGCTCAGGCTCTATGTCGACGCAGGCGCCGATGGTCGGGTGGGCGAGCTGTACGGGGTGGTGGATGCAGTCACCGGTGATCAGTGCCGTGTCTCCGCGGCTGGTCAGCTCAAGGGCGATGTGGCCGGGGGTGTGCCCGGGGGTGGGGATCAGTCGCAGGCCCGGGACGACTTCGACGCCGTCTGCCGGGACGTCGATGAGGTCGAGCAGCCCCGCGTCCTCCACCGGGATCACGGAGTCGCGGAACATCTGCTCGCGCGCCTCCTCCATGTCGTACCCGGCCCAGAACTCTCGCTCGACGCGCGAGGTGATGTAGCGGGCGTTGGGGAAGGTGGGAACCCACTCTCCGTTCACCTCGCGGGTGTTCCAGCCGACGTGGTCGGCGTGCAGGTGGGTGAGGATCACCAGGTCGACGGAGTCCGGGGGGAAGCCGGCCGCCGTGAGGCGCTGTAGGTAGTCGGTGTTCAGGTTGTGCCAGGCGGGGTTGGCCCGCTCCTTGCCGTTGCCGATGCCGGTGTCCGCCAGGACGCGCAGCCCGCCGACGGTGAACGCGAAGCTGTGGCTGTCGATGCGCAGGACGCCCTCGTCGTCGGCGAAGTGGGGGCGCAACCAATCCTGCCCGGCGACGACGTCCGGGGTGGCGCCGGGCAGCAGCCACGGTCCGGTGGCGGGCGGCAGCAGGACCTCGTCGACGCGGTGAACGGTGACGTCGCCCACGGTCCAGCAGGGGGCGGCGGTCGGGTCGGCGGTCGCGTCGGTGGTCGGTTCGGTGGCCGGGTCGGCGGTCGGTCCCGTGCTCGATGGAGCGCTCATGGTCGGTCGTTCCCTCGGGTCTTGATACGGACGGTTGTCGTGTGCGTTGCGGGCCGCCGTGCGTCTCGACAGGGCGAGTGCTGCCGGGGCTGGGGCGGCGAGCGGGCGTCCCGGTAGCGGGGGTGCAGCGGCGTCGGCGCGCTGATGCCGCACGGAGGGCCCGTGCGGAGGGCCGCCAGGATCGAGGCGTCCAGGGCGAAGGGCGCCTTGCGCTCGGCGGTTCGGCCGTGGGCTCCCGGGTGGCTGGAATGTGACTGTGCGCGGGCGGGGTGACAGCGGGACATGGGATTCCTCAGCGCTAAACGCAATCAGTTTGCTTTAAGTCACGGTAGGTCCTACCGTCGACTAACGCCAACTTTTAGCTTTTGGCCGGTTGCCTCGTCCCTCCGGCCCCGACCGAGGAGAGAGAAGTCCATGTCCTCCGCTGAACTCACCCCGCCGGAAGCCGCCCGCTGGGCCGCCCGTACCGGGCTCCCGCTGCCGGCCGACCGCCACGCCGCGGTCGCGGCCACCGCCAACCACATCCACTCGGTCGTCGCGGTCCTGCGGGAGCTGGACTTCGGGGACACGCCGCCCGCCCCTGCCTACCGCGCCGAACAGGGGACGCACGATGCGGCCGTATGAACTGTCCCTGAGCGCGGCCGCCGACGCGATCCGGGCTCGGCGGCTCTCCCCCGTCGAGCTGGCCGACTCGGTCCTGGAGCGCGTCGAACAGGTGGACCCGCACCTTCGGGCCTATGTCACCGTCACCGCGGAGCGCGCCCGCCGGGCCGCGCGCGAGGCCGAGAACGACATCGCGGCCGGCCGCTACCGCGGTCCGCTGCACGGCATCCCGATGGGTCTCAAGGATGTGATCGACGTCGCCGGCGAGGCGACGTCGGCCGGCTCCCGGGTCCGGGCCGACCACCGCGCGGAGGCCGACAGCACCGTCGCCGCACGCCTGTCGGCGGCCGGAGCCGTCCTGGTCGGCAAGACCCACACCCACGAGTTCGCCTACGGGCTGACCACCCCGCAGACCAACAACGCCTGGGACACCGGCCGGGTCGCCGGCGGCTCCAGCGGCGGATCCTCCGTCGCCGTCGCCGCGGGCACCGCCACCTTCACCCTGGGCACCGACACCGGCGGATCGATCCGGGTGCCCGCCGCGCTGAACGGGGTGGTCGGCTTCAAGCCGACGTACGGCCTCGTCCCCCGGCACGGCGTCACGTCGCTGTCCTGGTCACTGGACCACGTCGGCCCGATCACCCGCACCGTCGAGGACGCGGCCCTGGTCCTGGCGGCCCTGGCAGGACACGACCCCCGCGATCCCGCCTCCCTGACCGCACCCGGCACGGAGTACCGGCCGGTCGCCGGCGCGGACCTGACGGGCCTGCGCGTGGGCGTGCCCCGCACCTACTTCTTCGACCACGTCGATGCCGAGGTGGAAGCCGCCGTACGGCGCGCGATCGACCGGCTTCGGGCCCTCGGCGCACACCTCGTCGACGTCGAGATCCCCATGACCCGCTACATCCGCGCCACTCAGTGGGGCCTGATGGTGCCCGAGGCGACCGCCTACCACGAGACCAGTCTGCGCACGGTCCCCGAGCTGTACCAGGCCGACGTCCGAATCCTCCTAGAGGCCGGCGAACTGATGCCCGCCGGGGACTACCTCCGGGCCCAGCGCGCCCGGACCCTCATGCGGCGGGAATGGGCGCGCCTGTTGCGGGACGTCGACCTGGTCGCCGCCCCCACCGTCCCGGCGACCGCGGTCAAGGCCGGTCAGGAGACGATCACCTGGGCCGACGGCACGGTCGAGGGGGTCTCCGACGCCTACGTGCGCCTTTCGGCCCCTGCCAACATCACCGGATTGCCGTCCCTGTCGGTGCCGGTCGGCCACGACGCGGCGGGGCTGCCGATCGGCATGCAGCTGCTCGGGCGACCGCTCGGAGAGAAGGTGCTCCTGCGAGTCGGCCACGCCTACGAGCAGAGCCAACCGGCCCGCCAGCTCGCACGCGCGGCCTGAACGGGTGCTTCCGGCCCGGCCGAACCGTACCGTCCGGGCCGAAGGCGCCGCTCCTGGCACGGTCTGCGGGAGGTGGCAGTGCGTACACGGCGCGTGGTGGGAAGGTCGTCGCACGAGCGACCGGTTCTTCGTACGGAGACGGACGGTCGCTAGACGCAACGATTTCGCCTTAAGGTGGGTTCCATGAGCAGGCAGATGGTGCGCCCCGGTGGGCGCAGCGCCCGGGTGCAGGCATCGGTCCACGCCGCCGTGCACGAACTCGCCTCGGAAGTGGGCCGGGCCGCCCTGACCGTGCCGCTGGTCGCCCAGCGCGCGGGGGTGACGCCGTCGACGATCTACCGCCGTTGGGGGGACCTGCAGGAGCTGCTGTCGGACGTGGCGGTCATGCGTCTGCGGCCCGATACCGCGCCGGGGGACCACGGCTCCCTGGCATCCGACCTGACGGCCTGGGCCGAGCAGTTCCTCGACGAGATGGCCCATCCCGCCGGTCGCGCGTACATCCGCGACGCCCTGCTCGGCGACCCGGACGGCAGCAACGCCGGCCAGTGCTCGGCCTACGCCGCCGACCAGATCACCTTCATCCTCACCCGAGCAGCTGAACGTGGGGAGAGGACGCCCGATGTCGAGACGGTCGTCGACCGCGTCGTCGCGCCCATGATGTACCGCATCCTCTTCCGTCCGGACGGACTCGACGCCGCGTACGCGCGCCGACTCGTGGCGGAGCTTCTCGACCCGAGCGACCCGAGCGACCCGAACGGCCAGAACGGCCCGCGCGACCCGAGCGACCCGAGCGGCCCGACCGGCCCCTGACCGCCGGACCGCCGCACCGCCGCACCGCCGGACCGCGAAGGACGACGACGGGCCGCCGATCAGCGGATCTCGTTGTCGGGGTGCTCGCTGTCGTAGGTCTCACGGGCGCGGGCGATGTGGCCCCGGTGTTCGAGTGACCAGTCGGCGAGGGCCTTGACCAGGTGTGTCAGGCTCGCGCCCGTTTCGGTGAGCCGGTAGTCGACCTGGGCCGGCACGGTCGGATAGACGGTCCGCAGGACCAGGCCGTCCCGCTCCAGCCGGCGCACCGTGAGGGTCAGCATGCGCTGGGAGATCCCGTCGATGGCGCGCTGCACCTGCCGGAATCGTCGCGGGCCGTTGGCGAGCTCGACGATGACGAGGACCGACCACTTGTCACCGACCCGGTCGAGGACGTCGCGGATCCCGCAGTCGGGGTGGTCCCGCTGCCCGCAGGGTTCGAGTTCAGCGGTTACCTCGGTGTGCCTCACTGACACGAAACTGCCTCCTTGTGGGGCGATCGGGGCCGGTTGAAGATCGCACCGTAGTCACTGAAGAGAACCACGGTAGGAGACAGAGCCACCATGATCATGGTCACCGGCGCGAACGGGCAGCTCGCCTCTCTCACGCTCCAGGAGTTGGCTGAGCGCAACGTGCCCGCGCTGGGCGGCACGCGATCGCCCGCACCAGGGCAGCGGCGACTCGACTTCGACGACCCCGCGAGCCTCGACCTCACCGGCGTCTCCACGCTGGTCCTGGTCTCGGCGGGGTACGCCGAGGACGACCAGGTCGTCACCCGGCACCGGGCGGCGCTGGACGCCGCGGTGCGCGACGGCGTGCGCCACGTGGTGTACACCAGCCTGGCCGGCGACGGTGACCACCTCGGCTTCGCCCTCGCCCATCGGGCCACCGAGCGGTTGGTCACGTCCAGTGGACTCGCGTGGACGGTCCTGCGCAACGGGCTCTACGCCGAACTCTTCGGGGCGCTCCTGACCTGGACCGCTGACGGCGTCGAATCGGCGTTCGGCGACGGAGCGCTCGCCGCCGTGGCGCGGGCGGACCTGGCCGCGGCGGCAGCCGTCGTGGCCGGCGATCCGACCGCGCATGCCGGCGAGACCTATGAACTGGTCGGCGAACCGATCACCGCCGTCGGCATCGCCGAATCCCTCGGAGTCGCGCACCGGACCATGGGGCTCGGGGAGTACCGGGCCCGGCTCCTCGCCGACGACACGCTGCTGCCGTTCCAGCCGTCGATGCTCGTCTCGATCGCGACCAGCGTCCGCCACGGGTTCCTCGGTGCCACCAGCCCCGACCTCGCCCGACTGCTCGGCCGACCGCTCACCGACCCCCTCGCCGTCGCGACGGACACCGCGGCCGCGATGCGCCGGTCCTTCGCCTCGGCGTGAGTCACCTGTGGAGCATCCACCACGCCCGACACCCGCGTCGAACCCCTCCTCGAAGTACGCGCCGGGCGAAAGATCACGCCGCTCAGCTGTCTTCGCCCCACAGTGGTGACCATGCTGAACCGCGTAGCCGTCCTGTCCGACATCCACGGAGTCCTGCCGGCCCTGGAGGCGGTACTCGCCGAACCAGACGTCAGCGACGCCGATCGCATCGTGCTCACCGGCGACATCACCGCCGGCCCGCAACCGGCCCAGGTTCTCGACCTGTTGACGAGTCTCGGCGACCGCGTCAGCTGGATCAGCGGCAACGCCGACCGCGAACTCCTCGAATACCGCCGGGGACACCGCGGAACGATCCCCGATCCGATCGCCCCCTGGGCAGCCGAACAGCTCCGCGACGACCACCTCGACCTTCTCGACTCGCTCCCACGATCGCTCTCGCTGTCCGTGGACGGCCTGGGGAAGGTGCTGTTCTGCCATGCCACCCCTCGCGACGACGAGGAGGTCGTCCTGGTCGACTCCCGCCTCGACCGCTGGCGGGAGGTCTTCGACGGACTCGACGCCGACCTGCGCACCGTGGTCTGCGGCCACACCCACATGCCGTTCGTCCGCCTCGCCCACGGCCGACTCGTGATCAACCCCGGCAGCATCGGCATGCCCTACGGACGGACCGGGGCACACTGGGCCCTCCTGGGTCCGGGCGTCGAACTCCGCACCACACACTTCGACCTCCACGCCGCGGCCACCAGGCTCCGCCAGGACTCGACCTACCCGGACATCGCCGCGTGGGCCGACTACTTCCTGCACGCCCGCGCGACCGACGCCGACGCCCTCGCGGCCTTCGCCCCACGGGACGGACGCGACCACAGCCCCTGACACCCGCTTCAGCCGCGTCGCCGGCGGGACCGCGCGAGGCGGACGCGAGTCGTCCGACCGAGGTCCGGCCGGGCGGTTGCCGGGTCGCTCTCGCTGTCGGGTGCGCCGCTGTCCGCCCGCTCCGCGCGGGTACGGGGCGAGCGGGCCAGGGCGAGCCCCAGCAGCGTCAGCGCCTGGCAGACGACGACGAACCCGACGACCGGCCAGGGGCCGTCGGCGACGGCGACGAGGGTGGCTGACCCGTCGAGTCGAACCTGTCTGTGGATCTTGGCTGAGCTGCTGGATTGCCAGGTCGCATGAGAACACTCGGCTCGGGATTCGCGGTGCATCTGGCTTCTGGGGAATCCCGCGTGGGCTGCGCGTCGACCGCCCAGGTCAGAGACGAAGCCGGCCATCGCCGAAGGGCTCCGGCATCAAGGGCACAGCGACCGTTGAGCCGTGCCCAGGGTTACCTCGATGTCGTCGCTCCAGGAGCAGACCTCCAACCACGCCAGGTAGCCTCCCTGCGCGAAGACCAGGATCTCGCCGGGACACTCTCCGTCTTCCGTGAGGATCGGGGCCTCGGCCGCCACCACAGCGCCGGCCGAAGTGCCCCTGTACGAACCGCCGGCGGCCAACCGCTACGCAGTGAGAATCCGCCAGTCGCTGCGACAGGAAGTTCACTGCGATCGACGCTTGATCAGTCTCACGGGACATGACGGCTCCTCAGTACGAGGGGCAGACTGCCTCGATGACCTCAGACACGGCTCCCCCTGGCCGGCAAGAGCCACTCCGGGCCGACGCTTCCCTGTATCCAGATCTGGCGTCCGCCGGCAGCTTCGCCGGAGCGCTGGAGACCGTGGCTGCTGAGCTGGGTCTCTCCCTGGGCGGGATTCTCGTAGATGGTTCGGACCCGTACCGGTCAGCAGGTGTCGAGAACACGGTGGCTGATCGTGACGTGTGCTGGATCAGCCTGGGGTCTGTGGAGCGGTGGTTCTTCTTCAGCGGTTGGTCCAGGGGAGTGCAGTTGGTCTCTGGTGCGACTCAGGACTTGGGCGAGATGGCGCGAGCCCTGGAGGCATGGCGGAACGGCCTGAGGCTCAAGGAGATCCGCGAGGTGAGCCCATTCGTCGAGGTCACCGAACTGGCCGAAGCCCATGAAAAGGGTCCGGCCGAGGCAGTCGCAGTGAAGTGGCGCTTGCTCCTTGAGGACCTGCGCCAGGAGTCGGAGCGCCTGGAGCTCGCCCGACGGACGCTGAAGGTTGCCGAGCTTGCCCATGCCGAACCACAGCTGCGCCGGCTGCTTCCTCTCACCAGCCACTGGTCGCTTCATTTCTCGACCTGCACTGGGTTCCCGTACTCATGGGACGTGCCGTTCATCGACCCGATGAGCGACGGACGATATCGAGTCTGCGGCCCCTCACGAGGAACCGTGATCGGTGAGACGGAGACCGCTGAGCACGCGATCACTTTGGTGATAGCGGGGCTTCCGGCGAACTGCGGACCAGCAGTCGCCGGCACCGCCGGCGATCAACAACTTTTTTAGCTCCTCCTCCACCGGTGCGATCTCACGACGGCCGCGCTGCGATCTGCCGACGGGCAGAGTTCCAGACATCCTCAAACCCGTCAGAGGCCAGCTGCTCCGGATCACGACCTGCCCACTCGAAGACGGCTGTTCGGCTGTGATCCCGGACCTGCTGTCGTACTCGTCGAGGCCGTCCGCGTCGAGCGGGGCGATCCCATGTCGCCGCTGCGCTGGACGGTGAAGTCGCCCAGGAGCGTGAGGCAAGAAGGAACTCGTGGGCGACTACAAGAACGCGGGGCAGCAGTGGCGGCCTGCCGGTGAACCGGTGCTGGTCAACACGCACGATTTCCTGGACCGGCAGGGACCGGGCAAGGCGGTCCCGTACGGGAACTACGACATCGCCGCGAACACCGGGTAGATCGGTGTCGGCACGGATCAGGACACCGCCGCGTTCGCTGTTGCCTCGATCCGCCGCTGGTGGCAGGCCCGCGGCCGGCATGGCTACCCGGCCGCCACCCGTCTGGTGAAGTAGCCCGCCCTGCAACTCAGGTGATGACCGGGCTGCGGCGTTCGATCAGGACCACGTCGCGCCACTGGCCGTTGTGCTGACCGATTCGCTCGCGGGTCCCGATCACCCGGAAGCCGGCCCGCTGATGCAAGGCGAGGCTGATGGTGTTCTCGGGGAAGACGCCGGACTGGATCGTCCAGGTGCCCGCGGCCTCGGTGGAGGCGACGAGAGCGGTCAACAGGGCCAGGCCGGTACCGCGGCCGCGGGCCTCGGGGTGGACGTAGACGGAGTGCTCGACGACGCCGGCGTACGCGCACCGGTCTGAGACGGGCACCACGGCGGCCCAGCCCAGCACCCGGCCGTCGTCGAGCGCGACCAGGCGGTGGTCGGGCAGCTTGGAGCTGTCGAACGCCTCCCAGGTCGGGGCGGTGGTCTCGAAGGTGGCGTCGCCCTCGTCGATGCCGAGCTGATAGATCGCCAGGACCTGCCCGGCATGCTCCGGCCCCATGGGCGCGATGCGCACGCCGGTGTCGGTGGCCGTCATGCCGCAGGCTCAATGCCGAGTTCGGCGAGCAGGCCGCGGATGCGCTGCTCGATCTCGTCGCGGATCGGCCGGACGGCCGCGACGCCCTGCCCGGCCGGATCTTCCAGTTGCCAGTCCAGGTAGCGCTTGCCGGGGAAGTAGGGGCAGGCGTCGCCGCAGCCCATGGTGATCACCACGTCGGAGGCCTGCACCGCCTCGGTGGTGAGGACCTTTGGGGTCTCGGCAGAGATGTCGACGCCGACCTCGGCCAAGGCCTCCACGACGGCGGGGTTCACCGTGTCAGCGGGGGCGGAGCCGGCCGAGCGGACCTGGACGCGGGGACCGCCAAGGTGGGTGAGGAACGCGGCGGCCATCTGGGAGCGGCCGGCGTTGTGCACGCAGACGAACAGCACGGACGGGGTGGTGGAGGTGCTCATCAGGCCAGGGCGCTTTCTTCGGTGGAACGGGCGGTGGGCCGCTGCCCGGCGTGGGGGACGACCACCGCGTCTTCACCCGCGCCGACCGGGCGGCCGAAGCAGACGGCGACCAGGCAGAGACCGGCGGCGGCGCCGATCAGCTGGGCGGTGAGGAAGGGCAGCACGGAGGTGGGGGCGATGCCGGCGAAGGTGTCGGTGAACGCCCGGCCGATCGTGACGGCGGGGTTGGCGAAGGAGGTGGAGGAGGTGAACCAGTACGCGGCGCCGATGTAGGCGGCGACCAGCAGGGGCGCGAGGTGCGCGCGGCCGGCGCGGGCGAGGCCGAGGATGAGCCAGACGAGTCCGGCGGTGGCCACGACCTCCGCCAGCCACAGCTGCCCGGCCCACCGCTCGTGCGTGGAGAAGGCGACCAGAGGCTTGCCGAACATGGCGTCGGCCAGCACCGCCCCGCCGATCGCCCCGGCGACCTGCGCAGGCAGGTACGCGGCGACGTCGCGCAGGCCAGGGCCGTCGCCGTCACGCCGGCCGGTGAACCAGGCGGCCAAGGTGACCGCGGGGTTGAAGTGCGCCCCGGAGACCGGGCCCAGGAACGCGATGAGCACGCCCAGGCCGAAGACCGTGGCGAGCGAGTTGGCCAGCAGTTGCGTCCCGACGTCGTGGGTCAGTTCGGTGGCCTGGATCCCGGACCCGACCACCACGGCGACCAGTGCGGCTGTCCCCAGCCCTTCGACGGCGGCCCGTCGTATCAGCGGCGCGGGCGCGCTCACGCGGAGGCCTTCGCGGCTGTGGCGGGGATCTCCAGTAGGGCGGACAGCTTCGCCAGGGCCTCCGGAAGCACCCAGTAATACACCCAGGTGCCGCGTCGCTCGGAGCCGACCAGCCCGGCCTCGCGCAGCACCTTCAGGTGGTGGGAGATCGTCGGCTGGGACACGTCGAAGGGGCCGATGAGGTCGCACACGCACGCCTCGCCGCCCTCGTGGGAGGCGATCAGCGACAGCAGCCGCAGCCGGATCGGGTCCGACAGGGCCTTGAACATCCGCGACAGCTCTGCGGCGGCTTCCTCGCCGAGCGGCTCGCGGACCATCGGCGCGCAGCATGCCGCGTCGTCCTGTCCCCGCACCGACAGACCAGCTTGTTTCGACATTCCTCAATATTGACAGCCGTCAATTCCGACGGCAAGGTCGACTGTATCGACAGCAGTCGAAACAAGCCGTTGGGAGACCGTCATGTCCCGAGTCCAGCTCGCCCTGCGCGTCGCCGACTTGGAAGGCTCGATCGCCTTCTACTCCAAGCTCTTCGGCACCGGGCCTGCCAAGCGGCGCGAGGGCTACGCCAACTTCGCCGTCACCGAGCCGCCGCTCAAGCTCGTCCTCATCGAGGGCGAGGCCGGCGAGGGAACCCGCCTGGACCACCTCGGTGTCGAGGTGGCCGGCACCGAGGACGTCACCGCCGCCACGACCCGGCTGAAGGACGCGGGCCTGGCCACGTTCGAGGAGGACGACACCTCCTGCTGCTACGCGTTGCAGGACAAGGTCTGGGTGACCGGACCGGGCAAGGAGCCGTGGGAGGTGTACGTGGTCAAGGCCGATGCCGACACCCTGGGCAAGAGCGCCGAAGGCGCCCCGGACGCCTGCTGCGGCACCACCGCGTGCTGCACTCCCGAGGAGCAGGCCCTCGACTCCGCGCAGACCCCGGCCGCGGCGAAGTCGGCCGCCGGGTGTGCCTGCGGCAGCTGACCGGCTACCTGGCGGGCGGCGTCTTCGCCGGCAGCACGCGCACGACCGCATGACGGTCGGCGAGCCGCCGACGCAGGTGACTGTGCTCTGCCGTGGCCTGGATGTGAAACAAGCGAAAGGTGATCTGCGCGGTTCAACGTCGCGAATCCTCCCAGCGTGCCAGGTCACAGGGCCACCCGTTGCCTTCCGGGGCATCCAATACGCGGATGCCGCCGCCCACGGACCGGTCCCCGCACCCCGCTCAACGCTCAGTGCGTCAGATCCACCACGGCCGCGCAGTGCGGATCGTCGCCCGGATCCGCGTACAACTCCCGTTCCTGTGACCGGGAGAACACCTCCGCGATCACGGCAGGCCCCGCCTCCGCCAGTCGGACGTCGCAGGCCACCACCTCGGGCTCGTCCCGATGGCGCACGTACAGCCGCATCCTCCCCTCGCGCAGGTACAGGAACCCGACCAGCAGGGACTCGGCTTCCGCCCGCTCCTCGTCACCGGGTTCCGGGCGGTTCAGCGTGGTCAGCAACGTGTGGGCCCGGTCCTCAGGCAGTTCCTCCACGGGGACGGCGTCCGGGAGCCGGACCAGCGGTGCGCCGAGGACCTGGTCCACCTGGGCCGCCGAGCGGACCCGCACCTCGCCCGCCTCCTGCCGCCGCCGTACCCGGCCGACCATCTCCCACGGGAGGATCGGCTCGTCCCGCCGGAAGAGCGGGATCTCGTAGAGGACGAGGAGGTCGTCTCCAGGTCTTGTTCCAGTGGGGGCTGTCGGCGGAGCCGGCACGACGGCGGGACCGGAGGCGTCGCCTACCGCCCCGCGAACCCGAGGAACGCCGTCCAGGCGGCGGCGGTGACGGGTATCGCGGGACGGTTCGGGTCCTTGGAGTCACGCACACGGACGGCTTGGAGGCAGTCGGCGACCTCGACACACTCGCCGCCCGCTCCACCGCTGTAGCTGCTCCTGCGCCAGGACAGTCCGCTCGCCGTACCCGAAGTCTCGTTCACGTCTACACCTCTCGAAGCAGCTTCTCGATGAAGTCCAGCGACTCACGCGGGGAGAGAGCCTGCGCGCGGATGATGCCGTAGCGCGACGCGATGCCCTGAACTTCCCGCCGATCGCTGACCATTGTGCTGCGTCCCTGCGCTTCCAGGTAGGCCACTTGATCGCCTCCGGAGCGGTACAGCACAGTGAACGGCCCGTCCACGCCCGCGTTGTCCTCACGGTCGAGCGGCATGATCTGGATCTCGACGTGCCGCAAGGCGCCGACCAGCATCAACTGTTCCAGTTGGCCCCGCATGACCGGCCAACCGCCCAGCGGCCGCCGCACCACAGCCTCGTCGATCACGAAGCTGATCAGAGGCGGGGGCCTTCGATCGAGGATGTCCTGTCGCGCGCGGCGGGCCAACACCCGCTGCTCGACGGTCTCTTCGTCCAGCATGGGGCGCCACATCCCGAACACCGCCCGCATGTACTCCTCCGTCTGAAGCAGTCCGGGCACCGCCTGTGTCGCGTACACCCACAGTTCCACCGCCTCCCCCTCCAACATGGCCGCGTCCCGGAAGAACGCCGGATACTGTGCCCTCGCCACCTCCTCCTTCATCTCCTGGAGGACCCCGCCCGCGTCCAGCACCTCGTCCGCCCGGTCGATGAACTTCGGTGGCGGGACCCGGCGACCCTGCTCGTACGCCGCGATCGTCGACACCGAATACCCCGTCAGCGAACCGAACTCGGGCCGCTCCAACCCCGCCCGCACCCGGAACCTCTTCAACTGCCGTCCGAAGACCCGCAGTACGCCCGAGCCCGGCTCCGGCTCGGGCTGCCGTTCGTCACCGCCGGCCGCCCCCTCGTGGACCAGCTCCGTCGGTTCACTCATCGCCGTACCACCTCCCCCGGCCAACGCGCCCACGCGTCACCCGTCACGCTCCGTCCCGCCTACACCCGCGCGCATCCCGCCGACAGCTACGCTCCGTGTGCGCGTCGTGTCTGGTCACGCTAGGGCGGCGCGGGCAGCTTGAGCCACATGAACAGCCGAATCTCCACCCAGGGGGTGGACGCCGTCCCCCGGCCTCCGCGCGAGTTCGCGATGGCCTTCGTCTCCTCGACCCGTGGCGCGCGCCTGGCCCGGCGGATGGTCGGTCATCGGCTCCACGCGTGGGGCCACCCGTACCGGGGCGAGGTCAACCACACCGTCACGCTCATCGCGGCCGAGCTGGCCGCCAACGCCGTACGCCATGGGCATGTCCGTGGGCGGGACTTCCACGTCCGGCTCGTCGAGGACGCCGAGACCCTGCGGATCGAGGTCACCGACACCCGGACGGAACGGCTTCCGTCGCCGTCAGGTCAGGAACCGCCCGGCGACGCCGAGTCCGGGCGTGGTCTGCTGATCGTGGCCGCCCTGGCGACCCGCTGGGGCGTCGCGCTCCGCGTGGACGCACCGGGCAAGACGGTCTGGGCGGAACTGGGTCCGGCCTAGGGAATCGGGCGGGCAGGTCGCGGTCCGTCCCTCTCCCCGGCCCCGGCGGCGCCCCGACGGCCCTGGCGGGCGCCGGCCGGGGCGCGGCGCTCCTCGACGGCCGCGCACCGGACCCTCGCCCGGGTCGGGGGACGGCCGCGCACCGTGACGTCTCAGTCCATGTACGACCCCGCCTCCCGGGCCGCCCAGTCGGGGTCGCGGGCCCTGATCGCGTCCACCAGCGTCGCGTGGTCCTGGAACTGTTCGGAGCGCAGCGCGTCGCCGAAGTGGTCCAGGAGGGAGTCGCGGATGACCTCGCCGAGGTCGGCGTGGAGGCCCGCGAGGACCGTGTTGCGGGACGCGGTGACGACGGCGAGGTGGAAGGCCACATCGGCGTTGACGAAGGCGACCCGGTCGCCCGCCGCCCACGCGTCCTGGCGTTGCTGGAGCGCGTGGTCGAGCCGTTCCAGGTCGTCGTCGGTGCGGCGTTGGCAGGCGAGACGGGCGGCGCGCACCTCGAGTGCGCTGCGGACGTCGGCGATGTCCTCCGTCTTGGCCTTGTCGAAACGGTTGCGCATCATGCCGGCGAGTTCACTGGTGGCCTGGACGTAGGAGCCTGAGCCGTGGCGGATGTCCAGCAGCCCGGTGTGCGCCAGGGCGCGGATGGCCTCGCGCACGGTGTTGCGGGCGACGCCGAGCTGTTCGACGAGTTCGGTCTCGGTGGGGATGCGGCTGCCGACAGGCCAGGCGCCTGACGTGATCTGCTCGCGCAGCCGCGCGATCACTTGGTCGCCCAGTGCCTGGCGGCGGACGGGATCCATGTTCATGTCGACCAGACTAGCGGCAGACCCCATCATAGAGTCATCCCATGACTTGATGAGAATCACTGGACATCGAGTCATGGGATGACTCTATGATGGGTCCTATGACGACGGATGAGGTCAACGAAAGCGCTCCTCGTTCCCCCACGGACCCACCCCGCGCCCCGCTGCGCGGAGTGCGGCGCACGGCCGTGGTGGCGCTGGTCCTGGCCGCTCTCAACCTGCGGCCCGGGGTCACCAGCCTCGGGCCGGTCCTGGAAGAGGTCCGGGACAGCCTGGACATGAGCGGCTCGGTCACCGGTCTCGTGACCTCCATCCCCGCCGTGTGTTTCGCGGTCGTCGGCTCGACGGCCCCCCTGCTGGCCCGGCGCTTCGGGGCGAGCGGCGTCATCGCCGTCGCCGGCGCGGTCCTCGCGGTGGGTCTCGTCCTGCGGTCGTTCGCCTTCGACCCGATCCTCTTCGTCGTCCTGACGGCGCTGTCGCTGGCCGGCATCGCCGTCGCCAACGTCCTGCTGCCGATGGTCGTCAAACAGCGCTTCCCCGACCGGGTCGGCGCGATGACCGGCCTGTACTCCATGGCGCTCAACGTCGGAGCCTCGTCGGCGGCGGCCCTCACGGTGCCGTTGGCGCAGGCCTTCGGCGGCGACTGGCGGTACGGCCTCGGCGCCTGGTCGGTGCTGGCCGTGATGGCGGTGCCGCCCTGGCTGATCCTGGCCAGACGCCGGACCGACCGTCCGGCGGGTTCGACGGGCGGCGCGGCCGGTCCACCGCCCGCGACCGGCGGCCGGCTCTCCCGCGACCCCACGGCCTGGGCGCTCACCCTGTACTTCGGGCTCCAGGCGAGCGCGGCCTACATCATCATCGGCTGGCTGCCGCAGATCTTCCGGGACGCGGGACTGTCCGCCGGTACGGCCGGGCTGCTGTTCTCCGTCTCGTCCCTGCTCGGCGTGCCGTTGTCGCTCGCACTGTCGGCCGTGGCCGGCAGACTGCGCCACCAGAGCGGGCTCGCCGTGGCGATCGGGGCGTGCGGCTTCGCCGGGTTCGGCGGGCTGTGGTTCGACCCCGCGGCGGCGCCCTGGCTCTGGGCGGTCCTGCTGGGCATCGCCAACTGCTCCTTCCCGCTCGCCCTGACGATGATCGGCATGCGGGGCCGCGACAGCACCACCGTCGCCCGGCTCTCCGGATTCGTGCAGAGCATCGGCTACGCCCTGTCCATTCCCGGGCCGCTCGTCGTCGGGGTCCTCTACGACCACGCGGACGGCTGGCGCCTCCCCCTCACCTTCGTCCTGCTGCTGATCCTGGTCCAGATCGCGGTCGCCGTCCCCGCCGGGCGCGACCGGCAGATCGGCTGAACCACCACCCTGCGGAACGGCTGACCCACGGCCTCCGATTCGGCTGACCCACGGCCTCCGATTCGGCCGACCCGCGACCTCCGATTCGGCCGACCCGCGCGCCTTCTCGACCTCCCCGGAGGCCGGCGGCTCCCCCCCCTCCCCACCCGCGCCGGCCTCCCCTCCCCCCGCACGCCCCTCCCCACCCCCGGCCCACCCGGACCGGACCCGCTGACCCGGGGTCAGTTCCGCTGCCCCGGACCAGCTCGGCAGAAAAGTGCTTCACAGAAACGAACCATCTCCCACAATTCACCATTCCTTTCTCATGGCATCCGGCAGGGAATGGCTTAGGGAGATAGCATGCGGTATCGCACGGATCTAGCGCACATCGGCCCTTCGTGCTAAATTCTCCGCCGAACTGTGCGGCACCTGATCAGGATTTCGAAAGAATTCCTGGCCAGTCCGTTGAATTCCGCTCGTACACCGCACAGGTCGCCACCCGCACTGGCCGACGAGCAATTCCGAGTACCGCACCAGGAAAGAACGTTGAGTTCGGCGCGGTGTCCTTTTCGAAACGGACGCCGCCCTCCCAAGACGCGGAAAAAGGAAGCCCCTCTCATGAGCGTTGAAACCGCCCCCTGCTCTCGTCGCGCCGCAGTCGGTCTGCCCGATCTGCTGCGCGAACAGGCGCAGGCCGCCCCCCACCGGATCGCCGCCGTCCATGAGCAACAGACCCTGACCTTCGCCCAGTTGACCGAGCGCAGCGCGCTCGTGGGGGCGCTCCTGCGGCAGGCGGGAGTGCGCCGGGACAGCCGGGTCGGCGTGTTCATGGAGCCGTCGCTCGACCTCCTGACGGGCGTCTGGGGAACCCTCTGGGCCGGCGGATGCTACGTGCCCCTCTCCCCGGAATACCCGGAGGAGAGGATCGCGTACATGCTCGCCGACGCCGGCGTCGACATCGTTATCACCCAGGAATTCCTGCGGTCGGCGCTCCAGGATCTCGCGCCGTCCGGAATACGTGTCCTCACCCTCGACGGGGTGGGGAAACCGGACGAGACCGGCGGCATTTCGCGGGTCCCGGAACCTGCCATCACGGAGTCCTGGGAACCGGTCGTCCCGGCGGGCCGGGCGCAGAACATTCCGGAGGCCCGGATACCGCTTCTCTCCGGGCCCGAGGTGCGCCCGGACGATCTCGCCTACGTCATCTACACCTCGGGCAGCACCGGAAAGCCGAAGGGCGTGATGGTCGAGCACCGGAGCATCGTCAGCCAGATGCGCTGGCTGCACGACGAATGCGGTATCGACGAGCACGAGACAGTGCTCCAGAAAACCCCCATGAGTTTCGACGCCGCGCAGTGGGAGTTACTCGCCGTCGCCTGCGGGAGCACCGTGGTGATGGGAGCCCCCGGGATCTACCGCGACCCCGAGGCGATCATCGCCACCGTCCAGCGGCACGGCGTGACCACCCTCCAGTGCGTGCCCACCCTGCTCCAGGCACTCCTCGACACCGAGAAGTTCCCCGGCTGCCGGTCCCTGCGCCGCATCTTCAGCGGCGGCGAGGCGCTCTCCCGGAGCCTCGCGGCGCAGTGCCTCGACACCATGCCCGACGCCGGTCTGGTCAACCTCTACGGGCCCACCGAGTGCACCATCAACGCGTCGTCGTTCACGGTGGACCGGACCGCCCTCGTCGACGGCCCGCTCGTGATGCCGATCGGCACCCCGGTGCGCGACACCTCCCTGCACGTCCTGAGCCCGGACGGCGCACCGGTCCCCGTCGGGGAGGTGGGCGAGCTGTACATCGGCGGGACGCAGGTGGCCCGCGGCTACCTCGGCCGCCCTGACCTGACCGGCGAACGGTTCGTGACCGACCCCTTCTCCGAGGTGCCGGGCGCCCGCCTCTACCGGACGGGCGACCTCGCCCACGTCAACGCGGACGGCACGGTCCAGTTCGTCGGACGCGCCGACAACCAGGTCAAGTTGCGCGGCTACCGGGTGGAACTGGACGAGATACGCCAGACCGTCGAGACGCACGACTGGGTCCGCGGCGCCGCCGTCCTGCTCCGCGACGACGAGGCCACCGGCTTCCAGAACCTCGTCGCCTTCGTCGAACTCAACCCCAAGGAAGCCGCCCTGATGGACCAGGGCAACCACGGCTCCCACCACCAGTCCAAGAGCAGCCGCCTCCAGGTCAGGGCCCAACTGGCGCACCCCGGCTGCCGCGACGACGACGATCTGGCCGGCCGTCCCGTGGTGGAGCTGCCCGGCGCCGAGGCCACCCCCGAGCAGCGGGCCCGCGCCTTCTCCCGCAAGACGTACCGCTTCTACGAGGGCGGCGCGGTGACCCGGGACGACATCCTGAAGCTGCTCGGCGCCCGCCAGGCACCGGGACCGCGGCCCTCGCCCCGGACCTCCGCAGTCATCGGGCTCGACGAACTCGGCACGATCCTGCGGGACTTCGGCCGCCACGTCAGCGACCAGCGGCTGCTGCCCAAGTACGCGTACGCCTCACCCGGCTCCCTGTACGCCACGCAGCTGTACCTGGAGATCGGCGCCGGGCACGAGATCCCCGCGGGCGTCTACTACCACCACCCGCTCCACCACCGGCTGGTGCTCGTCAGACCCGCCTCCGCCACCGAAGCCGCCTCCGCCACCGAAGCCGCCTCCGACTCCGGCTTTGGCTCCGACTCCGGCTCCTCCGGGATACGGATCCACTTCCTCGGCAAGCACAGTGCCATCGAGCCGGTCTACCGCAACAACATCCGCGAGGTCCTGGAGATCGAGGCGGGGCACATGCTCGGCCTCTTCGACGAGGTGCTGCCGGCCCACGGTCTGCGCGTCGCCGCCGCCCCCTACCGGCCCGGGACCGCACGACGTCTCGACTGCGCCCCCGAGGACCACTACCTGGGCAGCTTCGACCTCCTCCCGGCAGGCCACGGCACGCACACCGCCGCCGACCCGGAGTCCGGCTCCCTGGACCTCTACGTGCAGACCCACTCCGCCCGGGTCGAGGGGCTGCCGCCCGGACAGTACCGGTACACCGGCGGCGACGGCACGGGCGCCGACCTGGTGCGGGTCAGTGACGACGTGATCCTGAAGAAGCACGTCATCGCCATCAACCAACGGGTCTACGAGCGCTCCGACTTCGGCATCAGCCTGGTCGCCACCGGCTCCGCGCCCTGGCGCCACTACCTCGACCTGGGCCGCGGACTCCAGCGGCTCCAGCTGAACGACCAGCACCTCGGCTTCATGTCCTCGGGCTACAGCTCGAAGTCCGGCAACGACCTGCCGTCGGCCAAGCGGCTCGGCCGGATCCTCGCCGACCGCGAACTGCCCTCCGGGCCTTCCTACTTCTGCGTCGGCGGCCGGGTCAGCGACGAGCAGTGGCGCGGCGAGGACATGAAGGAGGACGTGGTCCACATGCAGGGGCCCGCCGAGCTGATCAAGGAGGATCTGGCCGCGCTGCTGCCCCGCTACATGCTGCCCAACCGGATCGTCGTCCTCGACCGGCTGCCCCAGACCGCCAACGGGAAGATCGACCTGAAGGCCCTGCAAGCCACCCAGGAGAACCAACTGGCCGTCAGCGATCGGGCGTTCGTGGCTCCTCGCACCGCGCTGGAGCGGCGGATCCGCGATGTCTGGCAGGCGGTGCTCAAGCGGGACCAGGTCTCCGTCACCGACGACTTCTTCGAGCTGGGCGGCAACTCCCTGCTCGCCGTGGCCCTGGTCAGCCGTCTCAACGCGGACTTCGACGGCGCGGTCCCGCTGCAGATCCTGTTCGAGGCGCCCACCGTGGAGCGGCTCGCCCGCGCTCTCGACGCCACCTCACCGCGGCCCGCGTCCCGCCTGGTGCCGCTCCAGCCCGAGGGCCGGGGCACCCCGCTGTACTGCTGGCCCGGACTGGGCGGCTACCCCATGAACCTGCGCCCGCTGGCCGCGGCCCTCGGCACCGAGCGGCCCGTCCACGGTGTCCAGGCCCACGGCATCAACCCCGGTGAGCGGCCCTACGACGACGTCCGGGCGATGGCGGCGGCCGACGTCGAGGCGATCCGCGAGGTCCAGCCCAACGGCCCCTATCTGCTGTGCGGTTACTCCTTCGGGGCGCGGGTCGCCTTCGAGGCGGCCCGCCAGTTGGAGGAGGCGGGCGAGCGGGTGGAGCAGCTGTTCCTGGTGGCTCCCGGCCAGCCGCGGCTGCGCCCCGAGGACGCCGTCGGCGCGACCGGCCGGGCCGACTTCTCCGACCGCGCCTTCCTCGCCCTGCTCCACTCGGTGTTCGCCGGCAGGCTCAGCGGCCCGCTCCTCGACCAGTGCCTGGCCACGGTCACCGACGAGGACTCCTTCACCGCGTTCGTCACCAGGTCCTACCCCGGTCTCGGCGCCGATCTGGTCCGTGCGGTCACCGACATCGTGCGCCGCACGTACTCCCTCACCTACGAGTTCCACGAGTTGCGCGGACGTCGTCTCGACGCCCCCGTGACCCTCGTCAAGGCGGTGGACGACAACTACTCGTTCATCGAGCACGAGGGCGGGTTCTCGGCCCGGCCGCCCGTCGTCCACCAACTGCGGTCCGGCCACTACGAGTTGCTGCGCGAGCCGCATGTCGCCGATCTCGCCGCCGTACTGAACGACCGGCTGCCCGCCGGTACCGGCACGTCCCCCGTTCACCCCCAGCCGGCGCGAGCCGTGGTCCAGGAGGTCGGAATGCCCCACATCAACATCAAGCACTTCCCGGTGTCGATCACCGAGGAGAAGGAGCTGGAGCTGGTCGCCGCGGTCACCACGGCCGTGCGCAACGCGTTCGGGTGCGCCGAGGACGTCGTCTCCATCGCCCTGGAGCCCGTCGCCCAGGACGTGTGGAACGAGCGGGTCTACATCCCGGAGATCGTCGCCCGGCAGGAGTTGCTGCGCAAGACGCCCAACTACTGACCGCCTCCCGCAGCCGACAAGAAGGACTCCCGCCATGACCATCCCCTCCCGCCAACACTCCCCGGTTCCGCTGGTGTTCACCGACGAAGTGGCCACCGCGCTCGCCGCGGGCGACCCCGTGGTCGCCCTGGAGTCGAACGTCATCACCCACGGTCTCCCCTACCCCGACAACGCCGCCACCGCCCGCAAGGTGGAGGACGCGGTACGGGCGGGCGGCGCCGTGCCCGCCACCATCGGCATCGACGACGGCCGCGTCCTGGTCGGGATGACCGACGGCGACATCGAACGCTTCGCCTCGACCCCGGGCATCCCCAAGGTCAGCAGCAGGGACCTGGCGGCCGTCCTCGCCTCGGGCGGCACCGGCGCCACCACGGTGGCGTCCTCGCTGGTCGCCGCGGAACTGGCCGGCATCCCGTTCTTCTCCTCCGCCGGGATCGGCGGGGTGCACCGGGGCGCCGAGACCACCATGGACATCTCCTCCGACCTGGTCCAGTTCACCCGCTCCCGGGTGGCGGTGGTCTGCGCCGGCGCGAAGAAGATCCTGGACCTCGGCCTGACCATGGAGTTCCTCGAGACCCACTGCGTGCCCGTGATCGCCCACGGCTGCGACGACTTCCCCGCCTTCTACTGCCGCTCCAGCGGGCTGCGCGCGCCGCAGCGCCTCGACGACCCGGCCCTCATCGCCCGCGCCGTCGAGACCCATTGGGCGCTGGGCAACCCGGGCGGTGTCCTGATCACCAGCCCGACCCGGCCGGAGGACGCCATCGACGAGGACGACGTCGAGGCGGCCATCGCCGACGCGCTGCGCGGCGCGGCGGCGGACGGGGTGCGGGGCGGCGCCGTCACCAAGTACGTGATGCGCGCGGTGGACCGCGCCACCGAGGGGCGCTCGGCGCGGGCCAACACCGCCGTGCTCGTCCACACCGCGCAGATCGGCGGCACGCTCGCCGCGGCCCACGCCCAGCTCCGACGAGAGGTGAACCAGTGACCACGGCCACGACCAACACCACCGCCCCGACGGCGACTTCGACGACGACGTCGGCGGACCCCTCGGCTCCGACGGCCGCGTCCGCGACGTCGAGGACCGCGCCCACCCGGGTCGCCATGTTCGACCTGGACGGAACGCTCGTCGACTCGCCCCGGGCGATCGTGGAGGCGTTCACCGCCGCGTTCGAGGCGATGGGCCGCGCGCCGCGTGACCCGGCGGCCGTCCGGGCCACCATCGGACTGCCGCTCGAACGGGCCTTCGCGGATCTGCTGGAGGTGGAGCGGGACGATCCGTCGGTCGCCGAGGGCGTGGCCCGCTACCAGGAGGCGTTCCGCACCGTCGTCCTCCCCCGGGCCAGATCGCTGGTCTTCCCCGGTGTCGCCGAGGGCCTGGCCCGGCTGCGCGGGCAGGGCATCGTGGTGACGGTGGCGACGAGCAAGTTCCACGCCAGCGCCGACGCCCTGCTCAGCGCCGCGGGTCTGCGGGAGCACATCACCACGCTGGTCGGCGCCGACGACGTCAGCCGCCCCAAACCGCACCCGGAATCGGGGCAGTTGATCCTCGGACGGCTCGACGCGCGCCCCGAGCACGCGGTGATGGTCGGTGACACCACCCACGACCTGAAGATGGCGACGGCGGCCGGAGTCGCGTCCGTCGCGGTCACCTACGGGGTGCACGGGCGGGCGGAGTTGGAGTCGGCCGCCCCGACCCATGTCGCCGACACGTTCCCGCAGGCCGTCGAGCAGATCCTCGCCGTGCTCGCGGTCGACGGCGCCCCCGGTGACAGCCGCAGCGTCGAGGACCTCCTGGACGACAGCACGTACCACATCGAGTTCAACGGCCATCTCACCAACCACATCAAGCACGCCGTCGTCGCCCTCGCGGGCCTCGGTGTCGCCCCGGACCGGATCAGGGCGTACCACGACAACTACATCGCCCTCACCCCGTACGGCTGCCGGGTGGAGCCCGCCAGGCAGCCCCAGCGAGTGATCGACGAGGACAACTGGCTCGAACTCCTGTGCAAGCGGACGGACTTCGCTGCGTACTGTGCCTTCTTCGACCGCCAGGAGCGGGAGTTGGGCATGGCGGGGCTGGTACGGCGGTATGTGCCGCGGCTGCTCGCGGGCTGGGCCGGCGCCCTCCAGCACGCGACCATCCACCTGGGGTGGGCGCTGGACGCGGGCAACCGGCGGATGGCCATCGAAGGCATCGCCTACCTGGCCTTCGCGTACGTCGACTGCCACCCCGAGCGCGCCGCGACCGCGCCCGCGTCCGACGCCGGCCGGCCCCAGGACTCGCTGCTGCGGATCGCCCGCCACTGGGAGGAGAACCAGCCAGGACTGGGCGCCCGCATCGAGGAGTTGGTGGCAGGACGCGGCCCCGACATCCACCCCGAGCTGATGCGCTCGGGCCTTCAGTACCGGATCGCCCGGATGCTCGGCGAGGGCCACCCGCTGATGTACGAGACGCCCGCGTGGATCGCCGACCAGGATCCCGACACCAGCTGGAACCAGCTCGCCCACCTCGTCACCGTCCTGTATCTGACCGAACCGGGCGACTTCCTGCTGCTGCACCTGATCACCGCGCTGCACGCGATGCGGCACATCGCGGACGCCCTGCCCGCCGAGGAGCGCCGGCGCGCGGTCGCCTGCTACTGGACCGGCATCCTCGGTGTGCTGTTCTCCCGGGGCCACTTCGTGGCCCCCGCCAAGCTGACGGCGATCGACGGCCTCTTCGCCACCGCCACGGACGACGTCGACGACCCGCGCTGGAGCCGGGAATGGGAGTGGCACATCGCGCGGGCCGTTGAGGAGGAAGAGGAGCACAACGCCAAACTCGTGTACGTGATGCGGGAGTTGTGGCGCGGCTCCGGCGGCAGGTCGGTGTTCCGGGTGGCGGCGAGCCAGTTCACGACGACCCCGGAGCTCCCGCCGACGTTCGACCACCCCCCGACGGACTGACCCCCGCAGCCCCTCCGTCACTCCCCCGCTCCCCCGCTCCCCTTGACCAAGGAGTTCCCATGACCACCGCCACGCACCCCAGGACCACCACCGCGACGACGCTGCCGCAGCCGGCCGACGCCCCGGGCGCGTCCCGTCCCCGCACCGGCCCCGAGGTCCACCTCCTGCCGCAGACCAACCAGTTACGCGCACTGCACACGGCCGTCCGTGACCGGGACGCCCGCCGCGAGGACTTCGTCTTCTACACCGGCCGGATCATCCGGATGCTCACCGAGGCGGCGCTCGACCTCCTGCCCTTCGAGCCGTACGACGTCACCACACCCGTCGGCCGCACCTACCGCGGTCTGCGCTTCGCCGACGACCTGGTCGGGGTGCCGATCGTGCGGGCCGGCGAGAGCATGGAGGCCGAACTGCGCGCCGTCGTCCCCGGTGTCAGGATCGGCAAGATCCTCATCCAGCGCGACAGGACGACCAAGCAGCCGCGCCTGTACTACACGGCGTTCCCCGAGGACATCGCCACCCGGCAGGTCCTCCTCCTCGACCCGATGCTGGCGACCGGCGGCACCGCCCTCGCGGCCATCGAGGTGCTGCGCGACCTCGGCGTCCCGGAGCGGAACATCGTCTTCGTCACCTTCATCACCTGCCCGGAGGGCCTCGCGGCGGTCGGCGACCGCTTCCCCGGCGTGCGGATCGTGACGTCGGCCATCGAGGAGGGCCTCAACGAGAACGCGTTCATGATGCCGGGCATCGGGGACTTCGGGGACCGGTACTTCGGGACGGACCGCTAGGGACAGGGCGAGAGGGGCCGGCGGCCGCCGATCCGGGAGGGCTCCGGGCGGCGGCCTCCGGCCGTCTCCGCAGCTCGATGTCCACGGCCACGGCGACAGCCCACCCTGGCGGCCTCGCCGCCCTCCCTTTACCGTGAACGAGCAAAGCTCCATACCAGGCCCGAATCCCAAGGGAGCACTGTGGAAGCGGAGTTGGCGGCACTTGTCGCGACCGGGGCGACGACAGCGGTCGGCCTCATGGTCACCGAAACCTGGGAACAGGCGAAACAGCGCCTGGTACGCATCTTCTCGCGCGGCGGCGACCCGGCTGCCCTGGGCAGCGAGCTGGAACGGTCCCGTTCGGCCCTGGTCGCGGCCGTCGGGGCTCCCGACCAGGACGCGCTCACCTCCGACGTCACGGCGAACGTGCGGCTCCTGCTGCGCCGCCTCCTGGAGGAACGTCCCGACGCGGCGCCCGAACTCCGGTCGCTGGTGGCGGAGTTCGGGCCCGCCGCGGACACCTTTGCGATCGGCACGGTGCACAACAGCGTCATCGGCGGCACGGTGCACGGTCAGGTGATCCAGGGACACACGTTCTCGGGTCTGACGTTCAACACCGGCGGTGACGGCGCCGATGGACGTCGTGGCGAGACGCCCTAGCGCCCTTCTCCATGATCCGCGGGTATCCATCGCTCCCACGGAAAGAATCCGTCCGAAAGCCGGAACCTGCACGGAGTCGGGGGTGCGAAGTGCGGCCGGAGGGACCTGAGTCACACAACGAGCTGAGTGGGGCCGTGCACGGCGTCGCGGTCCAGGCGGGGGTCGTGCACGGCGGCATCCACATCGATGCGCAGCCGGTCTCCGCGACCTGGACGCCGTGGCAGCTTCCACCGCTCGTCAGGGTGGTCGACCGGGCCTCGGAGCTGGCGGCCCTGGAACGTCACCGGGTGCGGGCCACCGAGGAGGGGCGGTCGGTGCTGGTCGCCGTGAGCGGCCTCGGCGGGGTGGGCAAGACCACGGTCGCCCTGCGCTGGCTGCACACCCTGCGCCCCCGGTTCCCGGCCGGCCAACTGCACGCGGATCTCGGGGCCCAGTCGCCGGACGGCCCGCAGCACCCGGGCGATGTGCTGGCGCGCTTCCTGCGCGCCCTCGGGGTACCCGCGCAGCAGGTCCCGTCATCGCTCGCCGAGCGGACGGCGCTGTACCGCTCGCTGACCGCGAACCAGCGACTGGTGGTGCTGCTCGACGACGCGGCGTCCGCCGCCCAGGTACGCCCGCTGCTGCCGGCGGGCGGGAGCGTCACGGCGGTCACGAGCCGCAGCCGGCTGTCGGGGCTCACCGTGGACGGCTGCTACTCCGTCCAGCTGGGGCCGCTCGCCCCCGAGGCGGCCGTCGAACTGCTCGCCGACACCCTCTCCGACGGACGGGTGACGGAGAATCCGGACGACGCCCGCTCCCTGGTGGAGCTGTGCGCGGGGCTGCCGTTGGCGGTCCGCGTCGCCGGCGCCCGGCTCGCGGCCCGCCCCGAACGGAGCATCACCACCATGGTCCGGCTGCTCACCGAGGAACACCAACGGCTGGAGGCACTGGCCATCGACGACGACCACAACGTCCGCGCGGCCCTCGACCTGTCCTACCGGGCACTGCGTCCTCCCGCGGCTCGGCTCTACCGGCTGCTCGGCCTGCACCCGGGCCGGGAGTTCAGCGGCGCGGTGGCCGCGGCGGCCTCGGCCGCGGAGGAGGAGAGGGAGGCGAGCCCGCTGCTCGACGAGCTTCACGACGCGAGTCTGCTCGTCGACGCACCGGGAGAACGCCACCGCTTCCACGACCTCGTACGGCTGCACGCCGCCGCGAAGGCGGTGGAGGACGAGACACCGCAGGAACGCGCGCTGGCCCTGCGCCGCATCGCCGACCACTACCTCGCGAACGCCACCCGCGCGGAGGCGATCATCGACCCGCAGCACCGCACCGCGGCCCGGGACTACGGGCCCGGACCCGTGGTGCGGGTCGACGTGGGCGCCGACCCCGAATCCGCGCTGGACTGGCTCGAGAGCGAGTTGGCCAACCTGATGGCCGTGATCCGTGGCGCGCGGTCCGCCGGACTGCCCACCGTCTGCTGGCAGTTGGCCGACGCCCTGTGGCCGCTCTTCCTGCGCCGCAAGTTCTACGACGACTGGAGCGCCGCGCACGCGGAGGGACTGGCCGCCGCCCGGAGCATCGGGGACACGGCCGCCGCGTGCCGGATGCTCACCTCCGGTGGCGTGGGGGAACTCGGCCGTGCGAACGTGACCGGCGCCCTGGAGATGTTCGAGCAGGCGGCCGAACTGTTCCTGGAGAGCGACGACCGTCTGGGCCACGCCCGCACCCTCAACTACCGCGGCCTCGCGCTCTTCCGGCTCGGACGGCTGAGCGAAGCCACCGCGTACTTCCAGGAGGCCGCTGACCAGTTGCCGGCCAACGGGGACCATCGGGCGGGCGGACTGGCCAGGCTCAATCTCGCCGATGTCGCCCTCGCCCTGGGGCAGGCCGAGACCGCGATCCACCACGCCGGTGCCGCCCGCACCACGCTCCTGGACGCGGGCGACACCTACAACGCCGCACGGGTGGCCACGCTCCTCGGTCAGGCGCATCTCCGTCTGGACCAACTCGACCTGGCGGAGCGGCTGTTCACCGAGGCGCTGACCCCGTTGCGCGGGATGACGGCCGACTACGAGACCGCTCGTGCGCTCGGGGGACTCGGGGAGGTCACCGAGCGACGCGGACGGACGCGCGTCGCCCGTGACCTCTACCGAGAGGCCCTCGACCTGTACGCGGCCGTGGGCCGGTCAGGGTCGGGCGAGGCCGAGACCCTGCTCGGCCGGCTCCGCCGTCTGGAGTCCGAGGAGCCCGGGACCTGAGCGGCGCCGGGCGCCGCCCGCCGCGGACACCAGGACCGCGACCGGCAGCCCGGCCACCAGACAGGAGTGGGCGAGCGACGCGACGAACTCCCACTCCCTCTCCGGCCTGCGCACCCCGTCGGCCCGGAGTTCGAGCAGGTGCTCCTCCGGGCCGAGACGCAGCCAGCAGCGGTCGTGGTCGTGCACCGCCACGACCAGGGCACCCGGCCAGCACCGCGCCAGATGCAGGGCCTGGCGCGGACCCGTGCCGTGCTTGATCAGCACATCGCCCCAGGCAGCCGTCGCCTCCGGCGTCTCTGGCGTCTCTGGCGTCTCTGGCGTCTCTGGCGTCTCTGGCGTCTGCGGTATCTCCGTCGTCTCCTCCTCGCAGAGCCGGACCCTGACGTGCTCGTCCACGACCGGTTCCCGTGGCCGCCGGTCGAGCAGCACGACGCGGACGCGCTGCGCGGGGCCGTGGGAGCCCGCGGCGCCGAACCAGCCGGGCAGGGCGGTCTGCGACACCGCGACCCGGGGGATCACCGGGGCACCCCGCTGCCCGGTTCGTCGAAACGGACCGTCAGCGGAAGACGTGCCGGTTCCGTGGCCGTCCGCAGGGCGGGTGCCCGCAGACGGAGTTTCCGGTAGAGCAGTGCCCGCATCCTGCGGGCGAACCTGCCGGGCTCCGAGGTGATGCGCGCGGCGACCCGCTCGTACCGAACCGCGTGACGGTTCGTCGAACTCCGCTTGATCTGTGGGCACATCGGCCGCTCCGGACGCAGTCGCGGTGTGAAGGACATCAGCTCCGCCATCGGCGAGGAGGGGTCCACCTTGGCGTCGGGACGTCCCGCCATCAGCATCGGCGCGCCCGTCATCGCGCCGTAGAGCGAGACCGACCCGTGATCGGCCACGATCTGGTCCGCCGCGACGACCGCGCCGGCCCACTCCCCGTGCGGGCTGATCAGGATCAGGCCCGAGCGCGCCAGTCCGGCGAGCCAGGTGCGGACCTGCAACTCGCCGTGCGCGTTCCAGATATGAGGGTGCAGGAGGGCGGCGATCCGGTAGTCGTCGCCGGGCAGTTCGGCGACCAGCCTCTCCAGGGTCTCCCACCCCTGTCCGAGCAGGGAGTCGGGCCCCCAGGTCGAGCAGACGAGGATCAGCCGCTGCCGGGCCTCGACCGTCAGCGACTGCCGGTAGAGCGCCCGGGACGGCAGGCTCGCCATGACGCGGTCGAAGCAGGGGTCGCCCACGACTTCCGCGACGGGCAGCGCCTCCGGGCACTCCCTGCCGAGCCTGGTCAGCTCCTCGTGGTGCGCGAGCACGATCGCCTCGGGCACCACGGCGCCGTCGCGGATCAGCCGCTGCCTGCTGAGCCCGTACACCCCGGGCGGCGAGGCGGTGCGGCCGTGGCTCGCGGCGGGGGCGAGCTTGTTGTGTCCCGCGCCGTGCGGCAGCACGACGACCGGCGCCGTCAGGTCGTGGAGACTGCCGTGGCCCGCGGCCAGCGCGAGGTCGAACTCCGTCTGCACCGCCTGGCTCCACGGCAGTACGAGGGCGCCCAGCCGTTCCAGGAACTCGGGCACTCCGTTGCTGAACACGTCGGGCGCCTGGGTGAAGATGAGCTGCACCCTGATGTCGCCCTCCAGCAGGCGCGTCACGTCGAGCAGTCGCCGGCCCGCGATCACGGTGTGCACGACGACCAGCACCCTCCTGCGGGTACGGCGGGTGGCCCAGCGTTCGACGTCCAGACGTACCGGCACATGCCGCCAGTTCGCCTCCGGCACAGTGAGACTCATGGTGGAGATCCCCCCGGTTCTTCCTTCGTCGCCTTCGCGGCCGCGGGCTTTCACGGCCGATGAGGTGGGGATGCCCGGAGGTCTGGACGGCCGACTTGCATGAATCCTGCACTCCGTCGAACGCCATCGACGCCGTGCGCCTGCCGCGCTCCCGTGCGCCCCTGCCTCCCCCCTCGGTCGCGCAGAAGAGTGGTACGCGTCACACGCACAGACCTCAGTGAAGGCCGTGGGAAGAAGCACACCCGTCGGGGGTAGTGGTGGAACTTCTTGCTCTGGGACCTCTTGAACTCTGGCACGACCAGCGGCAGCACCCGCTCGGGTCGCCCAAGGAGCGCCAGGTGCTGGGCGTCCTGGTCCATGCGCGGGGCGAGCCGGTCACGGTGGACACCCTGCTGGACCGGGTCTGGGACGGGGACCCGCCTCCGACCGCCCTGGACACCCTGCACACGTATCTCTCCAGGCTGCGCGGCAGGCTGCGGCAGGCGGTCGGTGACGACGGGGTGCAGGTGGAGCGGCCGTCGCCGCGTCTGTACCGGCTGCGCGCCGACCCGGAGAGCATCGACCTGTCGCGTTTCGGGCGGCTGCGCTCGGACGCGGCGGCGGCGCTGGCGCGGGGCGAACGCGAGCTGGGTATCGGCCTGTTGCGCACCGCCGAGGCTCTCTGGCGGAGTGAGCCCCTCGCCGAGTTCGGTGCCAGTTCCTGGGCGCTGGCCGCACGCGCCCGGCTGGTCGAGGAACTGCGCAGGGTGCGCGAGGAGCGGATCGGGCTTGAGCTCGAATCGGGCCGCCACGCGGATCTCGTGGGCGAGCTGCGCGAGTTCGCCTCGCAGAATCCTTTCGCTCAACAGGGGATCGGTTCCCTGATGCTGGCCCTGTACCGCTCGGGGCGCCATGACGAAGCGCTGGAGGTGTACCGCAGAACCCGCGCGCGATTACAGGAGGACCAGGGGATCGAGCCCGCCCCTGATCTTCAGCGGCTTCATCTCCGCATGCTCGAACAGGACCCCGCCCTCCTGCGGACCGAGGCCAGGACCACGGCTGGGTCACCCGCCCCCGAGGTGCGGAACTTCCTGCCCCGCGACATCCCGGACTTCACCGGCCGCACCGGCGAACTGCGCATCCTCAAGGCCGATTCCGGCGCCGACGACAGCTCCCCGACCGCCCTGCCGGTGACCGTGATAAACGGAATGCCCGGTATAGGCAAGACCACCCTGGCCGTGCACGCCGCCCACCAGCTGACCGCCCGCTATCCGGACGGCCAGTTCTACGTCGACGTACGCGGTTACAGCGGTCAGCGGCCCCTCGACCCGGCAGACGCGCTGGCCACCTTGCTGCACGCGGCCGGCCCGCCGTCCGAACTCCCGGCCACCCTCGACGAGCGGACCGCCCGATGGCGCGAGTGGACGGCTCGACGACACGCGCTGGTCATCCTCGACAACGTCAGGGACGCGGCGCAGATCGGCCCGCTGCTGCCCGGTTCGCACACCTGCCGCGTCCTCGTCACCACCAGGAACAGGCTGTCCGGCCTCGACGGCGCCACCTCCCTCTCCCTGGACACGCTGTCCAGGGCGGAGGCGGCGGCCCTCTTCACCCGGATCGTGGGGGCGTCACGGGTGTCGGCCGAGCCCGACTGCCTGGAGCGGATCGTCGACGCGTGCGCGTGCCACCCGCTGGCCCTCCAGGTGCTGGCCAGCCGCTTCCGCCATCGAAGCTCATGGGACCTCCAGTACCTCCTGGACCGGCTGGACAGCGCCGCCGACCCGCTCCAGGAGTTCGACGGTCTGATCACCTCGGTCCATGAGTTCTCCTACACCGAACTCAGCGGGCCGGCCCAGAACCTGCTGCGCCTGCTCGCCCTGCACCCGGGGCCCGACATCACCCTCAGGGCCGCCGCCGCGCTGACCGGACCCGGCTTCGCGGACGAGCCGGGGCTGCTGGGCCGCTGCGTCGAGGAACTGCTCGACTCCAGCCTGCTGGAGGAGCCCGTGCGCGGCCGCTACCGGCTGCACGATCTGACCCGGGCCTTCGCCCTGCGCGCCGGTCTGCGGACGGACCCGGAGGAGGCACGGCACGCCGCTGTCGGCCGCCTCGTCGGCCACTACGTCACGGCCGCGCACCGAGCGGACCGGCTGGCGCATCCGCATCGCAGGGCCATGCCGCTGCCACCGGAGAAGGAGCCCGTCCACGCGCCGGCCTTCGCCGACCAGGACGAGGGCTCGGTGTGGCTGACCGTGGAGCGCGCCAATCTCGTCGCGCTGGCGCGCACGGCGACCGCCGAACACCCCGAGTACGCCGCGCTGTTCCCCGGGGTCCTCGCGAGGTCCCTCAAACTGTGGGGCGCCTGGGACCTCGCGGGAGAACTCTTCGACGCCGCCATCGCCGTACTGCGCGCGTCCGGCCAGTCATCCGTGCTGGCCCGGACCCTCACGGACCACGCCGATCTGCTGGCGCAGCGGGACCACGTCGAGGCCCTGCGCCTCGCGACCGAGGCCCGTGCGATCTACGAGCGGCTGCGCGATGCCCACGGCAGCGCCGACGCCCTCTTCCAAGCGGGCCGCGCCCAGGTCGCGGCGGGCCACGGCGACATCGCGCTGGGGCTGCTCGCCCGGTCGTCGGCGCTGTACCGGGAGGTCGGGGACCGCCGTGGAGAGGCGGACTGCCTCAATGTCGAGGGGGTGGTCCTGTACTACGCGGGGCGGCACGGCGAGGCACTGGAGAAGGTCCAGCTGATGGAGGCGATCTACGAGGAGCTTCCCGATCCGCACGGGCTCGCCCAGGCGCTCAACAACCGCGGTGAAATCCACTTCCTCCAGGGCCAGTTCGAGCAGGCCCGGGACTGCTACGAGCGGTCCCAGATCCTGATGCGGCAGCACGGCGGCCGTGTCGACCTGGCGATCCTGTCGACGAACCTGGGCGCGGTGCACCAGGCGACCGGGCGGACGGACGAGGCGCTCGCCTGCTTCCAGCGTGCGCTCACCGCGCACCGGGCCAGCGGGGACGCCCTGGGCGAGGCGGACGTGCTGATCAGGCTCGGCACGACCTACGCCCAGTCGGGGCGCCGGGGCGAGGCGCTGCTGCATCTGACCATGGCCGAGCAGGTGGCCACCGGCATCGACAACCCGTACGAGAGACTGCGCGCGTTGATCGGAGCGGCGGACGTCCAACGCGAGTCCGGGCGGCTCGACAGCGCGGTCAAGGGCTACCGGCAGGCCCTCGAAGTCGCCGAGCGCATCAACTTCCCGATGGGTTCGGCGCACGCCCTGGCGGGACTCGCGCGGACCGCCTCCTTGTCACCGCGCCCGCTGGAGGGGCCGCGCGACCACGGCGAACGCGCGGTGGCCCTGTACCGCAGCCTGGGCGCCGAGGCGGAGGCGGAGAAGTTGCTGCGGTTCCTGGCATGCCATGGATCGACCGGCTCCTGAGCTTCCCCGGAGCCGGTGCGCGATCACCACATCCAGCGGAGCACCACCGGAGCCATGTAGGCGACAGAAAGGGCCGACAAGGCTATGGACAGCATGCGGTAACGGTTCACCGAGCTCCTTGCGCAATGAAGAGTCGATCATCGGAAGATCAGAAGATTAGCCAGTGCGCAGCTGGAAACAAAATCCTCTGAGCCCCCCGCGCGCTTGTCCCGTTTCCACGTGAAAGACGCAGGCCCGACTCGGTGGCGAGAGTGACCGGAAGATCACCTTTCAATGGTGCGGACCTTTCGCAGGGGACACGAGTCACCGCGGCGACGGTCCGCTCCACATCGCCTCCACATCGCGAGACAGACCCGAATCCGGGCGCCGGTTCAGGACGAAAACGCGCCGTCTGCCGCATTCCCCCTCACGCCGTCGACGGATGGGCGAATTCGCGCCACTCGATCAATTGCACATTCCCTCCCCCGAGGGAATTCGCTCACTGTTCACCAGGGAGCCGCGGGCCCTCTCCGGTGCTGCCGCGCACGACGCGGGGAACGGCCGGGGGCGCGGGAGCAGTTCAGGGGAACATCGCCGCGTGCCATGATTACTACCCGACAGTAGCTTCGGGTTTCCGGCGAGAGGCAGTGCAGTGGGCCGAGTCTTCACCGTGAGCGGCAGCATCGTCGTAGCGGTCCCGCCCGAGGTGGCCTACCGGGCCGTGAGCCGCCCCGCCGACATGGGGCGCTGGAGTCCCGAGAACCTCGGGACGACGGCGGGTTCGGCGGACGGCCCTGCCGGGCTCGGGAGCAGTTTCGTCGGGCGGAACAAGCGGGGGCGGGTCCGCTGGGTGACGCGGTGCACCGTCACCGCGGCCGAGCCCGGCCGGCGGTTCGCGTTCCGGGTGCACGCCATCGGGGTCCGCACCCCGCGGCTGCGCGGGCCGATCGCGAGCTGGGAGTACCGATTCGAGGCGGCCGACGGCGGCACCCGCGTCACGGAGACCTGGACGGACGACCGGCGCTCGTGGCCTGCGCCCGTCGCGAACGTCTTCGACCGGATCGCCACCTCCGGGCGGACCTTCGCCGACTTCCAGGCCCGCAACATCGAGAAGACCCTGCGCAACCTGAAGCGGGAGCTGGAGGCGGGCTGACGCCCGCCTCCCGTCCGGGCGCGGCTCAGCTCGCGGTCAGGGTGATGTCCTGGGTGCGGGTCGCGTGGAAGTAGGGCAGCGGGAGCAGGCCCTGCGGGCACAGTTCCATGACGGTCGTGTCGACCTGCGCGGTGCCCGCCTTGAGCGCGTCGGGCGACGGCTTCCCCGAGTTCTGCCAGCGGTGCTCCGCGCCGTCGCAGACGGCCCGGCTGCCGCCGATGCCGTACCGGATCTCGCGGGTGCTCTGGGAGACCGACGAGCTGACGAAGACCGGGCCCTTCCCGGCGAGGCAGCGGTAGGTGCCGGAGAGGGTGACGGTGCCGTCCGCGGCGATCCGGCCGGTCGGGTCGACGGTCACGCTCTCGCCGGGGTCCGCGGCGGCGGGGACGACGGGCAGGGCGGCCAGCAGGAGCAGCGCGGCGGCGCCGAGTGCGGGGCGCAGGGACATGGAACACCTCCGGGAGGATGGGGGAGGTTCCACTGGTACCGGCCGGGCCGGTCGAGGGCGGTGATCGTCACCCTGTCGGTGGCGAGTCCGGGGTGACGGTCGTGAAAGTGTCGGGGCGCTCGTGAACGTTCCGCGAGTTGTCCGCGTGTTGTCCTCGTGTTGTCACGCTTCCCGTCCCGCCGCTGCGGTGCGTTCGCGACCGGAGCATGGTCTGGGTACGGGGCCCGGCCGGGCCCCCACCGATGTGGAGGTGCGCCATGTGTTCCCACCGATCTTCGTGCCCGTCCGCCGACCAGGGCCTCCCGCACGTCGTCGCCGCCCACCCCGAGCAGGGCTGGAGTCTGCTGTGCGACGGCGCGATCGTGTTCGACGACACCGGCGCGCTGACGGCCGAGGGGCGCCCCGTGGCACCTCGCAGGACGCCCGGCGCGCGGCTGACGACGGCCGTCTGAGCCGGAGGCGGGGGCCAGCGGCGGGCGGCGGGCCTGGCGCGTTACGGGAGCACCGCGAAGCCGTCCAGTTCGATCAGCGCCCTGTCGTCCCACAGGCGGACGACCTCGACGACGGCCATCGCCGGATAGTCCCGCCCCATCAACTCCCGCCAGCGGCGCCCCAGTTCCGCCGCGTGCTCGCGGTAGGCGGCGAGGTCCGTGGTGTAGACGGTGACCCGGGCGAGGTCGACGGGTGCGCCGCCGGCCGCGGTGAGCGCGGTCAGCAGGTTGCCGAGCGCCCGCTCGAACTGCGCGGGGAGGGTGTCGCCGACGACCTTGCCGTCCTGGTCGAGGGCGGTCTGGCCGGCCAGGAAGACGATCCGGGTGCCGGTGGCGACGACGGCGTGCGAGAAGCCGGTCGGCGGGGACAGGGCGGGCGGGTTGACGCGCTCGGTGCTCATCTCTCGGCCTCCTTCTCGGGCAGGTTCCTGTACAACTCCTTGGCGATGATGCCCCGTTGGACCTCGCTCGCACCCTCGTAGACGCGCGGTGCGCGCACCTCGCGGTAGAGGTGTTCCAGGAGGTGGCCGCGGCGCAGGGCGCGGGCGCCGTGCAACTGGACGGCGCTGTCGACGACATACTGCGCCGTCTCGGTGGCGAGCAGTTTCGCCATGGCCGCCCGGCCGGGCACGTCCGGCGCCTGTCGGTCGTAGGCCGTCGCCGCCGCGTACACCACGAGGCGGGCCGCCTCGGTGCGCAGGGACATCTCGGCGACCTGGTGGGCGACCGTCTGAAGGTCCCGCAACTTGCCACCGAAGGCGTCGCGTTCGGCGGTGTGGGTGAGAGTGGCGTCGAGGGCCGCCTGCGCCATGCCGACGGCGAAGGCGCCGACGCTGGGGCGGAACAGGTTGAGGGTGGCCATCGCGACCCGGAAGCCGCCGCCGACCTCGCCGAGGACGTCGTCGGAGGTGACCGGGACCGCGTCGAAGTCGAGGGTGCCGATCGGGTGCGGCGACAGCATGTCCAGGGCCGTGCCGGTGAGGCCGGGGCGGTCGGCGGGCACCAGGAAGGCGGTCACACCGCGGGAGCCGGTGCCTGGTCCCGTACGGGCGAAGACGGTGTAGAAGTCGGCCTCCGGCGCGTTGGAGATCCAGCACTTGGTGCCGGTGAGCCGCCAGCCCGCCAGGCCGTCGGCGTCAGCACCGACACCGGACTCGACACCGACACCGGACTCGGACCCGACCGCGGACCCGACCTCTGGGTCCGCCCTGTCCGCGTCTGACACTTCCCGCCGCCACGCGCCCAGTTCGAGCGCCCCGGCGTCCGAGCCCGCGCCCGGCTCGGTCAGGGCGAAGGCCGCGACCGCCGTGCCGTCGGTGACGGCCGGCAGCCAGCGGGAGCGTTGCGCCGGGGTGCCGTGGGTGTGGACGGGACGCGCGCCGAGGCCCTGGAGGGCGAGGGCCGTCTCCGCCTCGGTGCAGGCGTAGCCCAGCGACTCCCGCATCAGACAGAGGTCGAGCGCGCCGGAGGTGAACAGCCGCCGCAGCAGGCCGAGTCGGCCCAGTTCGGCGAGGAGCGGGCGGTTGACGCGGCCCGGTCCGCCCCGCTCCGCGAGCGGTCTCAGCCGGTCGGCGGCGAGCGCGCGCAGTTCGGCGCACCAGTTCTCCTGTGCCGGTTCGAGCGAGAATGCGGGCATCGCCGTCCTCTCTCCGCGCGGCCGGCGCGGCCGCTCTCCCGACGGTATCGCGCACCATTGACTGTCGTCACCAACACGATACGCTCGGTGCGCGGACCGCACGGCCCACGCCCGCGTCGACGCCCACGAAGCCAAGGGGGCGCACCGCCATGAACGTCTCGGCTCATGTGGACACCTTCGCGCGCGACCATCTCCCGCCGCCCGACGAGTGGCCCGACCTCCGGTTCGACCTGCCCGAGCTGCGCTACCCGGACCGGCTGAACTGCGCCGCCGAGCTGCTGTCGGGGCCGGACCCCGACCGGCCCGCGTTCCGCACTCCGGCCGGTGTCCGCTGGAGCTACCGGGAGTTGAGCGCCCACGTCGACCGGCTCGCCCACGTCCTCACCGGTGACCTCGGGGTCGTCCCCGGCAACCGGGTGCTGCTGCGCGGCCCCACCACGCCCTGGCTGGTGGCCTGTTGGCTCGCGGTGCTGAAGGCGGGCGCGGTCGCCGTCACCGTACTGGCGCAGTCACGGCCGCACGAGCTGAGCACGGTCTGCGCCATCGCCGAGGTGTCGCACGCGCTGTGCGACGCCCGGTGCGTCGACGACCTGGCGCGGGCGGAGGTCCCCGGCCTGCGGATCACCGCGTACGGCGGCGAGGAGCCGGGCGATCTGCTGCGCAGGGCCGCGCCCGACACCCCGTACCGTGCCGTCGACACGGCGGCCGACGACGTCGCGCTGATCGCGTTCACCTCCGGCACCACCGGCCGGCCGAAGGGATGCATGCACTTCCACCGGGATGTGCTCGCCGTCGCGGACACCTTCTCCCGGCATGTGCTGCGACCGCGCGCGGACGACGTGTTCGCCGGGAGCCCCCCGCTCGGGTTCACCTTCGGGCTCGGCGGGCTCGTGGTGTTCCCGATGCGGGCCGGCGCCAGCGCACTGCTCCTCGAACAGGCGGGCCCCAGGCAGCTGTTGCCCGCGATAGCCGCGCACCGGGTGTCGGTGCTGTTCACCGCGCCGACGGCCTACCGCGCGATGCTCGCCGAGGCGGACGGGCACGATCTGTCGTCGCTGCGCCGCTGTGTGTCCGCCGGCGAGAACCTGCCCGCCGCGACGTGGCACGCCTGGCGGGAGCTGACCGGGCTGCGGATCGTCAACGGCATAGGCGCCACCGAGCTGTTGCACATCTTCGTCTCCGCGGCGGACGACCGGATCAGGCCGGGGACGACCGGGATACCGGTGCCCGGGTGGCAGGCTCGGGTGCAGGACGAGCGGGGCGAGCCGGTGCCCGACGGCCGGCCGGGGCTGCTCGCGGTGCGCGGTCCGGTCGGCTGCCGCTACCTCGCCGACCCGCGGCAGCGGGAGTACGTGCGCGGCGGCTGGAACGTTACGGGCGACACCTATGTCCGGGACGCCGACGGGTACTTCCGCTATGTGGCCCGCGCCGACGACATGATCGTCTCCGCCGGGTACAACATCGCGGGCCCCGAGGTGGAGGACGCGCTGCTGCGCCATCCGGACGTCGTCGAGGCGGCCGTCGTGGGGCGGCCCGACGAGGCCAGGGGGCAGGTGGTGGTGGCGTACGCGGTCCTCAGGGAGGGCGCCGAGCCGGACACCGAGGCGCTGCGCGCCTTCGTCACGTCCGAACTGGTCCCCTACAAGTGTCCGCGCGAGATCGTCCTCGTGCGGACGCTGCCGCGCACGGCGACCGGCAAACTCCAGCGATTCCGATTGCGCACCGATGGTGACCAGCGCTGATACCGACGACCTAAGATGATCAACGTGTCCGACCAGCATGCACCACGGTCTCTCATCGTCACGCTCTACGGCGCATACGGCCGCTTCGTGCCCGGCCCGGTACCCGTCGCCGAGCTGATCCGGCTCCTGGCGGCGGTCGGCGTGGACGCGCCCTCGGTGCGTTCCTCGGTGTCCCGCCTCAAACGGCGCGGGCTGCTGCTGCCCGCCCGCACCGCGCGGGGCGCCGCCGGGTACGAACTGTCGTCGCAGGCCCAACAGTTGCTCGACGACGGCGACCGGCGCGTCTATCCGGACGGCGCCGCCGAGGACGAGGGGTGGGTGCTCGCCGTCTTCTCGGTCCCGGAGTCGGAGCGGCAGAAGCGGCATGTGCTGCGCTCCCGGCTGGCCGGTCTCGGCTTCGGCGCCGCGGCACCCGGCGTGTGGATCGCGCCGGCCCGGCTGTACGAGGAGTGCAGGCACACCCTGGAGCGGCTGCGTCTGGAACCGTACGTCGACTTCTTCAGGGGCGAGCATCTCGGCTTCGCGCCGACGGTCGACGCGGTCGCCCGCTGGTGGGACCTGGCCGCGATCGCCAAGGAGCACGAGGCGTTCCTCGACCGGCACGCCCCGGTGCTGCACGCCTGGGAGCGGCGCGCGGACACCCCGCCCGAGGACGCCTACCGGGACTACCTGCTCGCCCTCGACTCCTGGCGCCACCTGCCGTACACCGACCCGGGTCTGCCGGCCAGGCTGCTGCCGGCGGAGTGGCCGGGCGAGCGGTCGGCTGCGGTGTTCCGGGCACTGCACGAGCGGCTCAGGGACGCGGGCGGTGTCTTCGTGGGGCTGTGACACGTCCGGCCGTCGGGCGGGAGGGGCGACGTCGACCGCCCTGCGCCTCCGCTGTCCGCTGGCTGTCGGCTGTCGGCTGTCGTCGCCCCGTGCGTACCAGGAGTCACTAAGCCAAACCTCAGACTCCTCAACCTCTCCTCTCAGACTTCTTACCTACCGTTCGACGGGTCGGAGGCCGGAAGGGAAAGAGGACTTTGCGCATGACCAGCACGTCAAGGGCCCAGGGGGCCACGGTCTGGCTGACGGGGCTGCCGAGCGCGGGCAAGACGACCATCGCCCGCCTGCTCGGCGACCGGCTGAAGGCCGAGGGCCGCCGCGTGGAGGTGCTCGACGGCGACGAGATCCGCCGTTTCCTCTCGGCGGGGCTGGGGTTCTCCCGGGCCGACCGGTTCACCAACGTGCAGCGCGTCGGCCTGGTCTCCGAGGTCCTCGCGCGCAACGGCGTGCTGTCCCTCGTCCCCGTCATCGCGCCGTACGCGGACAGCCGCGAGGCGGTGCGGGAGCGGCACGGCCAGAGCGGCACCCCGTATCTGGAGGTGCATGTGGCGACGCCGGTCGAGGTGTGCGGCGAGCGGGACGTGAAGGGGCTGTACGCCCGGCAGGCCGCGGGCCGGCTGACCGGCCTGACCGGGGTCGACGATCCGTACGAACCGCCGGTCGACCCCGCGCTGGTACTGCCGACGCAGGACCAGACGCCCCGGGAGTCGGCGGACGCGGTGTACGCGCTGCTGGCGGAGCGGGGGCTGCTGTGAACCCGTTCACGCTGTCGCATCTGGACGCGCTGGAGTCGGAGGCCGTCCACATCTTCCGCGAGGTCGCGGGCGAGTTCGAACGGCCGGTGATCCTCTTCTCCGGCGGCAAGGACTCCATCGTCATGCTGCACCTCGCCCTCAAAGCCTTCACCCCCGCCGCCGTCCCCTTCTCCCTCCTCCACGTCGACACCGGCCACAACTTCCCCGAAGTCCTCGACCACCGCGACCGCACCGTCGAACACCACGGCCTGCGCCTGCACATCGCCTCCGTCCAGGACTACATCGACCGCGGCACCCTGCGCGAACGACCCGACGGCACCCGCAACCCCCTCCAGACCCTCCCCCTCACCGAGAAGATCCAGACCGAACGCTTCGACGCCGTCTTCGGCGGCGGACGACGCGACGAGGAGAAAGCCCGCGCCAAAGAACGCGTCTTCTCCCTGCGCGACGAATTCTCCCAGTGGGACCCCCGCCGCCAGCGCCCCGAACTCTGGAACCTCTACAACGGACGCCACGCCCCCGGCGAACACGTCCGCGTCTTCCCCCTCTCCAACTGGACCGAACTCGACGTCTGGCAGTACATAGCCCGCGAAGCCATCGCACTCCCCGACATCTACTTCGCCCACGAACGCGAGGTGTTCCAGCGGGCCGGGATGTGGCTGACCGCAGGCGAGTGGGGCGGCCCCAAGGACAGCGAGACCGTGGAGAAACGGCAGGTCAGATATCGGACGGTCGGAGACATGTCCTGCACGGGTGCCGTCGACTCGGACGCCGACAGCATCGAGAAGGTGATCGTCGAGATCGCCGCCTCCCGCCTCACCGAGCGCGGCGCGACCCGCGCCGACGACAAGATGTCCGAGGCCGCGATGGAAGACCGCAAGCGCGAGGGGTACTTCTAGCCATGACGACACCCACCACCACCGGCCCGCTCGCCGAGACCACCCTCCTGCGCTTCGCCACCGCAGGCTCCGTCGACGACGGCAAATCCACCCTCGTCGGACGCCTCCTCCACGACTCCAAATCCGTCCTCACCGACCAGCTCGAAGCCGTCGCCCACGCCTCACGCAACCGCGGCCAGGACACCCCCGACCTCGCCCTCCTCACCGACGGCCTCCGCGCCGAACGCGAACAGGGCATCACCATCGACGTCGCCTACCGCTACTTCGCCACCCCCCGACGCCGCTTCATCCTCGCCGACACCCCCGGCCACGTGCAGTACACCCGCAACATGGTCACCGGCGCCTCCACCGCCGACCTCGCGATCATCCTGGTCGACGCCCGCAACGGGGTGGTCGAGCAGACGCTCCGGCACGCGGCCGTGACCGCGCTGCTGCGGGTGCCGCACGTCGTGCTCGCCGTCAACAAGATGGACCTGGTCGGGTACGGGGAGCGGGAGTTCGAGCGGATCGTCGAGGAGTTCGCCGGCCACGCCGCCGCGTCGGGGCTGCCCGGTTTCACGCCGATCCCGGTCTCCGCGCTGGTCGGCGACAACGTCGTTCAGCGTTCGACGCGCATGGACTGGTACCGGGGGCCCGCCCTGCTGGACTTCCTGGAGCGGGTTCCGGCCGGTGTCGAGGCCGCCGACGCGCCCGCCAGGTTCCCGGTGCAGTACGTCATCCGGCACGGTGACGCCCGTTACTACGCGGGCCAGTTGGCCTCGGGCACGCTGCGGGTCGGCGACCGGGTCACCGTGCACCCCTCGGGCGCGACCTCCGAGATCACCGGCATCGACGCGCTGGGCACCCCGGTCCAGGCGGCGTACGCCCCGCAGTCGGTCAGCGTACGGCTCGCCGACCAACGGGACGTCGCGCGCGGCGATCTGATCACCTCCGGCGTCGACGTGCCCGCGCTCACCCAGGAGGTCCGCGCGGCTGTCTGCCATCTGACGGACCGTCCGCTGCGGGTCGGCGACCGGGTGCTGGTGCGGCACACCACCAGGACCGTGCAGGCGGTCGTCAAGGACCTGGGTGGCGCGGCCGAGTTGACCGCGAACGATCTGGGCCGGATCGCGCTGCGCACCGCCGAGCCGCTGGCCCTCGACGACTACGCGGTCTCCCGGCGCACCGGCGCCCTCCTGCTGATCGACCCGGCGGACGGGACGACGCTCACCGCGGGCATGGTCGCGCTCTGAGACCGCGTACGGCCCGCCTCCCCGGCAGGGTGTCCTCATGTCCCCAGGGTCAGGCGGGGCTTGGGGGCGTCCGTGCGTCCGGTGCGGGGTGGGCGGCGGCCCGCCAGATAGGGGTCGGGCCACTGCGCGCCGGGGCCCTGGTAGCCCTGTTCGGCCGCCGCGTGCAGGGTCCACTGCGGGTCGTACAGGTGCGGTCGGGCCAGCGCGCACAGGTCGGTACGCCCGGCCAGGATCAGTGAGTTGACGTCGTCCCAGGAGGAGATCGCGCCGACCGCGATGACCGGGACGCGGGCCGCGTGCCGTATCCGTTCGGCGAACGGCGTCTGGTAGGACCGTCCGAACTCCGGGCGTTCCCCGGCCACCACCTGCCCGGTCGACACGTCGACGGCGTCGGCGCCGTGGGCCGTGAAGGCGCGGGCGATCTCGACGGCGTCCTCGACGGTCGTGCCGCCCTCGGCCCAGTCGGTCGCGGAGATGCGGACCGTCATGGGCCGCTCCTCGGGCCAGACCCCGCGGACCGCGTCGAAGACCTCCAGCGGGAACCGGAGCCGGTTGGCGAGGGGGCCGCCGTAGGCGTCGGTGCGCAGGTTGGTCAGCGGGGAGAGGAAACCGGAGAGCAGATAGCCGTGCGCGCAGTGCAGTTCGAGGAGATCGAACCCGGCGCGGGCGGCCCGCCGGGCGGCCGACATGAACTTGCCTCGTAGGTCGGTGAGTTGGGCGCGGCCGAGTTGGCGCGGTATCTGGCTGCCGGGGCGGTAGGGCAGCGGGGAGGCGGCCACCACGGGCCAGTTGCCGGCGGGCAGCGGTTCGTCCATGCCCTCCCACATCAGCCTGGTCGAGCCCTTGCGGCCGGAGTGGCCCAGTTGCACGCCGATCGCGGTGCCGGGTGCGCGGGTGTGCACGAAGTCGGTGATCCGCCTCCAGGCGTCGGCCTGCGGGCCGGTGTAGAGGCCCGCGCAGCCCGGGGTGATGCGGCCCTCCGGGCTGACGCACACCATCTCGGTCATCACCAGGCCGGCGCCGCCGAGCGCGCGGGCGCCGAGGTGGACGAGGTGGAAGTCGCCGGGGACGCCGTCGGTGGCGGAGTAGAGGTCCATGGGCGAGACGACGACCCGGTTGCGCAGGGTCAGGCCGCGCAGCCTGAACGGGGTGAACATCGGGGGTGTGCCGGGCGGGCAGCCGAACTCCCGCTCCACGGCGCCGGTGAAGCGGGCGTCGCGCAGCCGCAGGTTGTCGTGGGTGACGCGGCGGCTGCGGGTGAGGAGGTCGAAGGCGAACTGGCGTGGTGGCCGCGCGACATGGAGCGCGAGATCCTCGAACCATTCGAGGCTGGCGCGGGCGGCGCGCTGGGTGGAGGCGACGACGGGCCGCCTCTCCTCCTCGTAGGCGGTCAACGCCTCGTCCAGGGTGGGGTGTTCACCGAGGCAGGCGGCGAGGGCGAGGGCGTCCTCGACGGCCAGTTTGGTGCCGGAGCCGATGGAGAAGTGCGCGGTGTGGGCGGCGTCGCCGAGCAGGACGATGTTGCCGTGCGACCAGCGCTCGTTGACGACGGTGCGGAAGACGCTCCACGCCGACCGGTTGGAGCGCAGCGGCCTGCCGCCGAGCGCGTCGGCGAAGATCGCGGCGCAGCGGGCGGCGGAGTCCTTCTCGTCGGCCGTGTCGAGTCCCGCCGCGCGCCAGACCTCCTCGCGCATCTCGACGATGACGGTGGAGGCGTCGGGGGCGTAGGGGTAGCCGTGGAGTTGCATCACGCCGTGCTCGGTCTCGGCGATCTCGAAGCGGAAGGCGTCGAAGGCGAAGTCGGCGGCGAGCCAGATGTAGCGGCAGCGGTGGCTGGTGATCCGGGGGCGGAAGACCTGCGCGTAGTGGGCGCGGGTGGCGCTGTGGACGCCGTCGGCGGCGATGACCAGGTCGTGGCGGGCGGCCAGTTCACCGGGGGGTGGTGCCTCGGTGCGCGGGCGGAGGTCGACGCCGAGGTCGTGGCAGCGGTCGTGCAGGATGCGCAGGAGGCGTTTTCTGCCCAGGGCGGCGAAGCCGTGTCCCGTGGAGGTCTGGCGGGTGCCGCGGTGGACGATGTCGATGTCGTCCCAGCGGACGAAGTGGTCTTGCAGGGCGTCGTGGACGGCGGGGTCGGCGTGTTCGATGCCGCCGAGGGTCTCGTCGGAGAGGACCACGCCGAAGCCGAAGGTGTCGTCGGGGGTGTTGCGTTCCCAGACGGTGATCTCGCGGGCGGGGTCGAGGCGTTTGAGCAGGACGGCGGCGTAGAGGCCGGCCGGTCCGCCGCCGATGACGGCCACCCGCAGGGGGTGGGTGCCGGCCGTTGCCTGCGCTGCGGCGGGCGGGTTCACCGGCCCTGCCACTTCGGCGGGCGTTTCTCGGTGAAGGCGGCGTGGAACTCGGCGTAGTCACGGCCGGTCATCAGCAACGCCTGGGTGGCGGCGTCGAGTTCGATGGCGGCGGAGAGCGGCATGTCCAGTTCGGAGGTGAGCAGCGCCTTGGTCTGGGCCAGGGCGAGGGCCGGGCCCTGTGCGAGGCGGCGGGCGAGGGCCGCCGCCGCCTCGTCGGCCCCGCCCTCGTCGGTGAGTTCGCTGATCAGGCCGATACGTTCGGCCTCGGGGGCGCGGACCTGGTCGCCCAGCATCAGCAGCCGGGTGGCGTGGCCGAGGCCGACCACCCGGGGCAGCAGGTAGGCGGCGCCCATGTCGCCGCCGGACAGGCCGACCCGGGTGAACAGGAACGCGAAGCGGGCGCTGGGGTCGGCCACCCGGAAGTCGGCGGCGAGGGCCAGTACCGCGCCCGCGCCGGCCGCCACCCCGTGCACGGCCGCGATCACCGGGAACGGGCACTCCCGTACCGCCCGCACCACCTGCCCCGTCATCCGGTTGAAGTCGAGGAGCTGGGCGGTGTCCAGGTCGAGGGTGGCGCCGATGATCTCGTCGACGTCGCCGCCCGAGCAGAAGCCGCGGCCCCGCCCGGCGAGCACCAGGGCGCGCACGGACCGCTCCCTCGACAGCTCGGCGAGCAGGTCGCGCAGGTCGGCGTAGGCGCCGAAGGTCAGCGCGTTGAGGCGCTCGGGGCGGGCCAGGGTGACGGTGGCGACGCCGTCGGCGTAGGTGACGTCCAGGTGGCGCCAGGGGGAGGTGCGGGCGGCGGAGCCGGTGAAGGGACTCATGGTGCGGCCTCCTCGGGGAGTGCCAACGCGGCCTCACGGGCCGTCTGCCTCCCGAAGCTATCACCGGTTCGTGACTGTCGTCACGAGTGCGCGATAGGCCGGTCCGGACGGGGTGCGGCCTTTCGGACACGGCCGGGTCGTCACGGCTCGTCGACGGGGGCGTAACAGCGGGAGCGGGCGCGGGAGGCGAGCGGCCTCTGCGGGTATGGCGCATCCAGCAGGGCCGAAGGTCCCGCTCGGTGCCCGTCGGACGGCCCTGCCGGACGGCGCCGTACGCTACATATGGTTGAAAGCAGGACAGCCTGCTCATGAACGGACTCGCTGTGCACGAACTCCCCGCCGCCTCCGCCTCCTGGCGCATCGCGCTGCCGCACTCCACCGCGGCCGTGCCGCTGGCCCGCGCCCTGGTGCGCACGGCGCTCGCCGAACTGGAGCACGGCGCCGACAGCGACACGGCGGAGCTGCTGACGGCCGAGCTGGTCGCCAACGCGGTGGAGCACACCGTCGGGGACAGCCCGATAGAGCTGGTGGTGGAGCTGCTGCCGTCCGGCTGCCGGGTCGAGGTGCACGATCCCGACCCGGCGCCGCCCGGTGATCTGACCGTGCCGGTGGGCAAGGTGCCCGACCCGTGGCAGGAGCACGGGCGGGGGCTGCTGCTGATCCGCACGCTCAGTTCGTCCTGCGGGCACCGGCCGACGGAGTCGGGCAAGGCGGTGTGGTTCCGGCTGCCGGCGCTCACGCCGGGAGGGGCCCGTCAGGCGTGACCCGGCGCCCCGGGCCCCGGCCTGCCCGGAGGCGCGGCGGGCCGGGGGCGCGGGTCCCCGCCGCAGCCGGGCGGGTCAGGCGAGGGTGGCGACGAGGACGGCCTTGATGGTGTGCATCCGGTTCTCCGCCTCGTCGAAGACGACCGAGCGGTCCGACTCGAACACCTCGTCGGTCACTTCGAGCGAGGTGAGGCCGTGGCTCTCGTGGATCTCCCGGCCGACCTTGGTGCCGAGGTCGTGGAAGGCCGGCAGGCAGTGCAGGAACTTCACGTCGGGGTTGCCGGTGGCCCGCAGGACGTCCATCGTCACGGCGTACGGCGACAGCGCGGCGATCCGCTCGTCCCACACGTCCTTCGGCTCGCCCATGGAGACCCAGACGTCGGTGGCGACGAAGTCCGCGCCCCGCACGCCGTCCGCGACGGACTCGGTGAGGGTGACGCGGGCGCCGCTCCCCTCCGCCAGCGCGTGCGCCCGGTCCACGATCTCCTGGGCCGGCCAGTACGCCTTCGGGGCGACGATCCTGACGTCCATGCCCAGCAGCGCGCCGGTGATCAGGTACGAGTTGCCCATGTTGAAGCGGGCGTCGCCGAGGTAGGCGAAGGCGATGCCGGTGAGGGGCTTGGCGGTGTGCTCGGTCATGGTGAGCACGTCGGCCAGCATCTGGGTGGGGTGCCAGTCGTCGGTGAGGCCGTTGAAGACGGGCACACCGGCGTGCGCGGCCAGCTCCTCGACCTTGGCCTGGCTGTCGCCCCGGTACTCGATGCCGTCGTACATCCGGCCCAGGACCCGGGCGGTGTCCTTCACGGACTCCTTGTGGCCGATCTGCGACCCCGCGGGGTCCAGGTAGGTCGTGGAGGCGCCCTGGTCGGCCGCGGCGACCTCGAACGCGCAGCGGGTGCGCGTCGAGGTCTTCTCGAAGATCAGCGCGATGTTCTTCCCGGTCAGCCGGCGCGTCTCGGTCCCGGCCCGCTTCGCGGCCTTCAGCTCCGCGGCCAGCTCGATCAGACCGCGCAGCTCCGGCCCGGTGAAGTCGAGCTCCTTGAGGAAGTGGCGCCCGGCGAGGGCGGTCGGGGCTGTCGCCATGGGGCGCTCCAGAGATGCGGTGACGGGAATGAAATGGAAGTCTATACGATGCCCTACATTTCTATACGGCCCCATGTTCGAAGACGGCCGCCGCCCACCCCCTGCTTCCCGCGCACCCCAGCGCCCCCAGCGCCCCCAGCGCCCCTATACGGCGTCCCGCACGACCGGGCAGCTCATGCAGCGGGGGCCGCCCCTGCCCCGGCCCAGCTCGCTGCCCGGGATCTCGATCACCTCGATGCCTTGTTTGCGCAGGTGGGTGTTTGTGGTCGCGTTGCGCTCGTAGGCGACGACCACACCCGGCTCGACGGCGAGCACGTTGCAGCCGTCGTCCCACTGCTCGCGCTCGGCCGCGTGCACGTCCTGGGTGGCGGTGAGGACCCGGATCTCGTCCAGCCCGAGGGCGGCGGCGATCGCGCGGTGCATGTGCTCGGGCGGATGGTCGGTGACCTTCAACTCCTTCTCGCCGACGCCCGGTTCGATGGTGTAGGAGCGGAGCATGCCGAGGCCCGCGTACTGGGTGAAGGTGTCGCCGTCGACCATCGTCATCACGGTGTCCAGGTGCATGAAGGCGCGGCGCTTCGGCATGTCGAGGGCGACGATGGTCCGCGCGGAGCCGGCCGCGAACAGCTTGTGCGCGAGCATCTCGACGGCCTGCGGCGTGGTGCGCTCGCTCATCCCGATGAGGACGGCGCCGCCGCCGATGACCAGGACGTCGCCGCCCTCGATGGTGGACGGGTAGTCGGCCTGGCCCTGCGACCAGACCTGGAAGGTCTCGGCACGGAAGAGGGGGTGGTGTTGGTAGATCGCCTCGAAGTGCACGGTCTCGCGCTGCCTGGCCGGCCAGCGCATCGCGTTGATGGAGACGCCGTCGTAGATCCAGGCGGAGGTGTCGCGGGTGAAGAGGTGGTTGGGCAGCGGGCCGAGGAGGAAGTCGTCGAGGTCCATGACGTGGAAGCGCACGGACGTCGGTTCCGGGTGGGCGGCCAGGAACTCCCGTTTGGTCATGCCGCCGATCAGCACCTCCGCCAGGTCGGCCGCGGGGAGGTTCTCGAAGGCGGCCCTGAGGTGGTCGGTGGCGAGGACGCCGTACTCCTTCTCGTCGAAGACCCGGTCGAGGACGAGGGTGCGGGCCGCCGGGATCGCCAGGGCCTCGGTGAGCAGGTCGCCGAAGAGGTGGACGGTGACCCCCCGGTCGCGCAGGACGTCCGCGAAGCCGTCGTGCTCGGCGCGCGCCCGGCGCACCCAGAGCAGGTCGTCGAAGAGGAGGGCGTCCTTGTTGCTGGGGGTGAGCCTTTTGAGCTCTAGGTCGGGCCGGTGGAGGATGACGCGGCGCAGCCGCCCGGCCTCGGAGTCGACATGGAATCCCATGACTCCATCCTGACCATCGCCGACCGCGTTCACCCACCGGTCGACCGTTTAGGCACCCTCTTGTGCTCATTCCCTCGATCCGCCGCCCGGGTCCGCGGGATTCCCGCCCTTCTCCCCCGCCCGCCTCGCCCTTGGCTCCGGCTTCGCGCCCCGCCCCCGATCCCTCGTTCTCGTCCTCTTGACGATTAGCAGGCATCCCTATTATCGTCGTGGTGACGAGAAAGAGGGAGGGGTCGCACCACATGGCCGACATCACCAGGCGCCTTGGCTGGCGCCATCTGCGCGGCGCGCCGACCGCGCACATCCGCCACCACCGCGCGGGCGAACTGGTGCACGACGGACCGGGGCTGAGCTTCTGGTTCCGCTCGCTGACCGCCGCGCTCTCCGAAGTCCCGGTGGACGACCGCGAGCTGGCGATGACCTTCCACGCCCGCACCTCCGACTTCCAGGACGTCGCGGTCCAGGCCACGGTCACCTACCGGATCAGCGACCCGGCGCTCGCCGCCGCCCGCCTCGACTTCTCCGTCGACCCGGACACCGGGGTGTGGCGGGGCGCCCCGCTGGAACAGCTCGGCACCCTGCTGACCGAGACGGCCCAGCAGCACGCGCTGGACGTCCTCGCCCGTACGACGCTGTCGGCCGCGCTGGTCGACGGGGTGGCCGCGGTGCGCGAGCGGGTCGCGGCGGGCCTCACCGCGGAGCCCAGGCTGCCGGCCACCGGCATCGAGGTGGTGGCCGTGCGGGTGGTGGCGCTGCGCCCGGAGCCCGAGGTGGAGCGGGCGCTGCGCACCCCGGCCAGGGAGCAGATCCAGCAGGAGGCCGACCGGGCGACCTACGAGCGGCGCGCGGTGGCCGTCGAGCGGGAGCGCGCCATCGCCGAGAACGAACTCGCCAGCCAGATCGAACTGGCCCGCCGCGAGGAGCAGTTGGTCGACCAGCGTGGCACCAACGCACGGCGTGAGGCGGAGGAGCGGGCGGCGGCGGACGCGGTGACGGCGGGCGCCGAGGCGGCCAGGACGGTCCGGCTCGCCGAGGCCGAGGCGGCCCGTTCGGTGAAGCTCGCCGAGGCGGAGGCCGACAACCAGGTCAGGATGGCCGACGCGGAGGCACAGCGCTCGCAGCGGCTGACGGAGGCGGAGGCCGCGCGGTCGGTGAAGCTCTCCGAGGCCGAGGCCGTCCGCACGGTGCGGCTGGCCCGCGCGGAGGCGGAGGCCGCCCGCGAGACCGGCGAGGCGCGCGCTCAGGCGCAGGCCGCCTGGCTGCGGGTGCACGCCGACGTCGACGTGGCGACCCTGCACGCGCTCACCGGGACCCGGCTCGCGGACAACCTGCCGCACATCGAGAACCTCACGGTCTCGCCCGATGTGCTGACCGGGCTGCTCGCCAAGCTGGGCGGCGGGGAGCGGGAATGAGCCTGGCGCCCCGGGTGGTGATCGTCCACCGCAGGACGGAGTACGAGGAGTTGGTGGCCCACCACGGTACGCACGGGCAGGCCGCGTTCTTCCTCTCCTCCCGGGGCCGGGACATCGCCGAGATCGCCGAGCGGCACCACCGCACCCGGCGGGCACTGGCCGAGGTGACCTCGGCGATTCCGCTGACGTGGCGTCAGACCCGGGTGGAGCGGGCCGATCTGGACCGGTTCCTGTTCGCGCCGGAGGACGCGGTCGTGGTCGTCGGACAGGACGGACTGGTGGCGAACGTCGCCAAGTACCTGGCCGGGCAGCCGGTGTTGGGCATCGACACCGACCCGGGCCGCAACCCGGGGGTGCTGGTCAGGCACCGCCCGGCGGACGCGGCGGCGCTGCTGCCGTCGGCGTTCACCGGCGCGGTCGACGAACTGACCATGGTGGAGGCGGTGGCCGACGACACCCAGCGGCTGCTCGCCCTCAACGAGATCTATCTGGGCGCGGCCGGGCACCAGACGGCCAGGTACCGCCTGGGCCTCGACGGCGACAGGGGTGCCGCCGAGGCCCAGGCCTCGTCCGGGGTGCTGGTGGGCACCGGCACCGGCGCCACCGGCTGGATCCGCTCGGTCTGGCAGGAGCGCGGCGGCGGGCTGCCGCTGCCAGGACGCGACGAGGCCAGGCTGCTCTGGTTCGTCCGCGAGGCCTGGCCGTCACCGGCGACCGGCACCTCCCTGGTCGCCGGTCAACTGGCCGCCGCCGCCCGCCTCCACGTCACCGTCGAGTCCGAACGGCTCATCGCCTTCGGGGACGGCATGGAGGCGGACGCCCTGGAGCTGACCTGGGGGCAGACGGTCAGGGTCGGGGTGGCGGGCACCGCCCTGCGGCTGGTGGGCTGAGCGTCGCGGCAGGCGATGACCGGCCCCGACGCCCAACCTCCGGGCCGAGTTCGACCGACCCCGACGCGGAACGTCCAGGCCGAGTTCGACCAACCCCCCGACGCGGAACGTCCAGGCCGCGTTCACCGACCCCGACGCGGAGCGCGCCGGCCGGGGTCGACCGACCCCGGCGCCGGGCGTCACAGCCGGGGGTCGACCGGCTCCGACTCCAGGGCCAGCACCCCGAACACCGCCTCGTGCACCCGCCACAGCGGCTCGCCGTCCGCGAGCCGGTCCAGGGCCTCGAGCCCCAGGGCGTACTCACGGATCGCCAGCGAACGCTTGTGGTTGAGGGAGCGTCCGCGCAGCGCGGTGAGGTGGTCGGGGCGGGTGTACTCGGGACCGTAGATGATCCGCAGGTACTCCCGGCCCCGGCACTTGATGCCGGGCTGGACCAGGCGGTTCTGCCCGTCGCGCGGCAGCGCGCCGAGCGGCTTGACGACCATGCCCTCGCCGCCCCCGCCGGTCATCTCCAGCCACCAGTCGACGCCCGCCCGCACCGACTCCGGGTCCCCGGTGTCGACGTGCAGGCGCCGGGTGGTCCTGAGCAGTCCGGTGCCGTCGTGCTCCACCATCCGGTCGAGCAGGGCGAGTTGCTCGTCGTGCGGCAGGGCGGCGAGGCTGCGTCCGCGCGCGGCGAGGATCTGGAAGGGCGCCAGGCGGACGCCGTCGAGGCCGTCCGTCGGCCAGCAGTAGCGGCGGTAGGCGTCGGTGAACCTCGCGGCGTCCGAGGCGCGTCGGCGCTGCCGGTCGTGCAGGTCGGCGACGTCGACACCGCGGGCGGCGGCGCCTTCGAGGGCGGCGAGCACGCCGGGGAAGACGGCCCCCGAGGCGGCGCCCACGGCCGCGTACTGGCTGCGCAGCAGGCCCGCAGCCTTCAGCGACCACGGCATCAGCTCGGCGTCCAACAGGAGCCAGTCGGTGTCGAGTTCGTCCCACAGCCCGGCCGCGCCGATCGCGGTGCGCAGCCGTCCGAGGATCTCCTCGGTGACGGAGGCGTCGTCGAAGAACGGCCGGCCGGTCCTGGTGTAGAGGGACCCGGTCGGGCCGTCGACGCCGAACCGCGCGCGGGCCGCGTCGGCGTCCCGGCAGACCAGGGCGACGGCCCGGGAGCCCATGTGCTTCTCCTCGCACACGACCCGCTCGACGCCGTCCTTGGCGTACTGCGCGAACGCCTCCACCGGGTGCTCCAGGTAGCCGTCCTGCCCGCTGGTCGCGGTCGGCGCCATGGTCGGCGGGAGGTACGGCAGCAGCCGCGGGTCGACGGCGAAGCGGCTCATGACCTCCAGGGCGGCCGCCGCGTTCTCCTCCCTGACGGCGATCCGGCCCTGGTGCCTGGTCTCCACGGTCCGGCGTCCGCGCACGTCCGCGAGGTCGAGCGGGCGGCCGTCGTGGCCGCCGGGCGCCTCGGTGCGCAGCGGTCTCGCCGGTTCGTACCAGACCCGCTCGGCGGGTACGTCGACCAGTTCGCGCTCCGGCCAGCGCAGCGCGGTCAGCTTGCCGCCGAAGACGGCGCCGGTGTCCAGGCAGATGGTGTTGTTGAGCCAGGTCGCCTCCGGTACCGGGGTGTGGCCGTAGACGACCGCCGCGCGGCCCCGGTAGTCCTCGGCCCACGGGTAGCGCACCGGCAGCCCGAACTCGTCGGTCTCGCCCGTGGTGTCGCCGTAGAGGGCGTGCGAGCGGACCCGTCCTGAGGTGCGGCCGTGGTACTTCTCGGGCAGCCCGGCGTGGCAGACGACGAGACGGCCGCCGTCGAGGACGTAGTGGCTGACCAGGCCGTCGATGAACTCCCTCACCTCGGTGCGGAACTCGTCGCTCTCGCCGTCCATCTGCGCGATGGTCTCGGCGAGTCCGTGGGTGGCCTTGACCGTGCGGCCCCTCAGGTGGCGGCCGTACTTGTTCTCGTGGTTGCCGGGCACGCAGAGCGCGGCGCCCGACCGCACCATGCCCATCACCCGGCGCAGCACCGCGGGGCTGTCGGGGCCGCGGTCGACGAGGTCGCCGACGAAGACGGCCGTCCGCCCCTCGGGGTGGACGCCGTCGGCGTACCCCAACTTCGCGAGCAGCGACTCCAGTTCGCGGGCGCAGCCGTGGATGTCGCCGATGATGTCGAAGGGCCCTGTGCGGTGGGTCAGGTCGTTGAAGCGCTTCTCGGTGACGACGGTGGCGTGCTCCACCTCCTCCACCCCGCGCAGGACGTGCACCTTGCGGAAGCCCTCGCGCTCCAGGTGGAGCAGGGAGCGGCGGAGTTCGCGGATGTGGCGCTGCACGACCCGGCGCGGCAGCTCCGCCCGGTCGGCGCGGGTCGCGTTGCGCGCGACGCACACCTCCTCCGGCACGTCGAGGACGACGGCGATGGGCAGCACGTCGTACTGCCGTGCCAGCTCGATCAGTTGCTTGCGGGAGTCGGACTGCACGCTGGTGGCGTCGACGACGGTACGGCGGCCGGCCGCGAGCCGCTTGCCGGCGATGTGGTGCAGGACGTCGAAGGCGTCCTTGCTCGCGCTCTGGTCGTTCTCGTCGTCGGCGACCAGGCCCCGGCAGAAGTCGGAGGAGAGCACCTCGGTCGGCTTGAAGTGCTTGCGGGCGAAGGTCGACTTGCCGGAGCCCGAGGCGCCGACGAGGACGACGAGGGAGAGGTCGGTGACGGGCAGGGCGCGCCCTGGCTGTCGTGGTTCCCGGTGCTCGGTCATGCCGCCTCCGCCTCCTTCGCGCGCCTGTCGCGCCGGTCGTGGGTCGCGTCGTTCTGGCCGTCGCGGTCGTCCTGGTCGGTCCCGTGCGTCGTCCTCATGGTGAACACGGCCATCTGGGTGGGCGGGCCCACCTCGGGGTCGTCGGGGCCGACGGGTGTGAACTCCACGGTGTAGCCGTGCCGTTCGGCGACGGCGGCGGCCCAGGCGCGGAACTCCTCGCGGGTCCACTCGAACCGGTGGTCGCCGTGCCGGACATGCCCGGCCGGGAGGGAGTCCCAGCGGACGTTGTACTCGACGTTCGGGGTGGTCACCAGGACGGTCCTGGGGCGCGCGGCGCCGAACACCGCGTACTCGACGGCCGGCAGCCTGGGCAGGTCGACGTGTTCGACGACCTCGCTGAGGACGGCCGCGTCGTAGCCCGCCAGCCGCTTGTCGGTGTAGGCGAGGGAGCCCTGGAGCAGGGTGACCCGGGACGCCTGCCGCTCCCCCAGCCGGTCCAGCCTGAGCCGCCGGCCCGCGATGGTGAGCGCCCGCATCGACACGTCGACGCCGACGATCTCGGTGAACCTGACGTCCTTGAGCAGCGCCTGCACCAACTCGCCCTGGCCGCAGCCGAGGTCGAGGACGCGGGCGGCCCCCGCCTGCCGCAGGGCGGCCAGGATCGCGTCCCTGCGCCGCACAGCGAGCGGGGTGGGCCGCTCCTCGGTCCCGGTGTCGGCGGCGACCGCGTTGTCGATCTCGGTGACCTGGCTGTCGTCGCTCTCCGCGAGCCTGACCAGTTCGAGGCGCTCCCTCGCCTGCTGGGTCAGCGACCAGCGGCGGGCCAGGTAGCGGCTGGTGATGAGCTTCTGTTCGGGGTGGGCCGGCAGCCAGCCCTCGCCGGCCCGCAGCAGCTTGTCGACCTCGTCGGGGGCGACCCAGTAGTGCTTGGCGTCGTCGAGGACCGGCAGCAGGACGTAGAGGTGGCGCAGCGCCTCGGCGACGGTGAGCCGCTCCGACTCCAGGACGAGCCGTACGTAGCGCGAGTCGCCCCACTCGGGGAACTCGCCGTCCAGGGCGACGGGTTCGGCGGTGACCGTCCAGCCGAGCGGCGCGAAGATCCGCCGGACCAGGTCGGGGCCGCCGCGCGCGGGCAGCGCGGGCACCTCGACGCGCAGCGGCAGCGGCTCGGCCGCACGCTCGGGCAGGGCCTTGCAGACGCCGCGCATGGCGGTGGAGAAGACGGTGCTCAGGGCCACCGCGAGCAGCGAGGAGGCCGCGTAGGGACGGTCGTTGACGTACTGGGCGAGTGCCGCGTCGGGGGCGCCGCCGCGCCCCTTGCCCTTGCCGCGCCTGACCAGGGCCACCGCGTCGACCTCCAGCAGCAGGGCCGCCGTGCAGCGCGCGGGACCGGCCTCGGGGTAGAGGACGTGCGCGGTGCCGTAGGAGGTCGAGAACGTCTGCGCGCGGTCGGGATGCTTGTGCAGCAGATGTCCCAGATCGGTGGCGGGACGTTCGGGCGTGCCGGTGGTGGTGAGGGTCAGGAACATGCGGAGGGCCTCTCCGACGGGCGGACGGTTTCGGGAGCCGTGCGCGCGAAAGCCCCCGGGACGCTGATCCCGGGGGCTCGGCAGGACGGCGCTGTCACCTTCGCACAGGGTGGCGGACCCGCGCCCTCCTTTATTGCGCGGGCGGCTGACGTGCGCCGTTACGACAGCTGCGACTGGACCTCGGCGGAGATCAGCTCCAGGTGGTCCAGGTCGTCGAGGTCGAGGATCTGGAGGTAGAGGCGGCTCGCGCCGGTCTCGGCGTAGCGGCCGATCTTGTCGACGACCTCGGCGGGGGAACCGGCGAGTCCGTTGGCCTTCAGCTCGTCGACCTCGCGGCCGATGGCGGCGGCGCGGCGGGCCAGCTCCTGGTCGTCCTTGCCGACGCAGGCGACGAGGGCGGCGGAGTAGACGAGGTCGCCTTCGGCGCGTCCGGCCTCCTCGGCGGCGGCGCGGACCCGGCCGAACTGGCGGGCGCTGTCCTCGACGGAGGCGAACGGGATGTTGAACTCGTCGGCGAAGCGGGCGGCGAGCTTCGGGGTGCGGGTCGCGCCGTGGCCGCCGATCAGGACCGGGATCTTCGCCTGGGCCGGCTTGGGCAGCGCGGGCGAGTCGGTGAGGTCGTAGTACGTGCCGTGGAAGTCGAAGGTCTCGCCGGGCTCGGTGGCCCACAGGCCGGTGACGATGTCGAGCTGCTCCTCCAAGCGGCCGAACTTCTCCTTCGGGAAGGGGATGCCGTACGCCGTGTGCTCCTGCTCGAACCAGCCCGCGCCGAGGCCGAGTTCGACCCGGCCACCGGACATCTGGTCGACCTGGGCGACCTGGATGGCGAGGACGCCGGGGAGCCGGAAGGTGCCGGCGGTCATCAGGGTGCCGAGGCGGATGCGGCGGGTCTCACGGGCGAGCCCGGCGAGGGTGATCCAGGCGTCGGTGGGTCCCGGCAGGCCGTCCACGTCCCCCATGTGGAGATAGTGGTCGGAGCGGAAGAAGGCGTCGAACCCGAGGTCCTCGGTGGCCTTCGCCACGGTCAGGAGTGTGTCGTAGGTGGCCCCCTGCTGGGGCTCGGTGAAGATGCGAAGATCCATGCGTCCATCCTGCACGGTCGGGTGCCGGTCGGCCGCACCGGTGCCGCCGGGCAGGGCCTCACCGGTCGGGTGAAACCCGGTGCGGGCCGTGGGCGCCGCGTCCGTCGTGGACGCCGCGTGTGCCCTGGATGCCACGTGTGTCCTGGATGCCTTGGCCGCCCGGATGCCTTACGCCGTGCGGGTCGCGTCCGTGGCGTGGACGTCTCGTGCGCCTCGTGCGCTCCGGCCGCCTTGGACGCCGTGCGGGTCGCGTCCGTCGTGGGGTGCCGTGGCCGCGCCTGAGCCGGGGCGGGGCGCGGTGCCGTCCCTGGGGGTGTCCATGTTCCCGGGGCTGTCCATGTTCCCGGGGCTGTCCATGTCCCCGGAGTCTGCCCCTGTCCCGGGTCTGTCCCGTCGCTATCCCGCCTCCCGTTCCGGCAGCAGTGACTCCCGGTCCGCGAGTTTGCGGAGCATCTCCCTGACCCGGTCCCTGGCTTCGTCGGCCGCGTCGATGGCCTCCATGCACTGCCAGTAGGTGGCTTCGTCGGCCACCGAGCAGGCGATGCCGACCAGGGCGATGCCGACCTCGCCGAGGAGGCCGCCGAGGCAGCGGAGGGTACGGCCCGCGTCGCCCAGCTCGGTCAGCTGGGCCGCGCGCAGTTCCTCCAGGGTGAGGTCGGGTGCTTCGAGGACTCCGCAGCCCCGGCCCGCCAGCTCCGTCAATCCCAGTGCCTCGCCGCGCAGTTCGGGCGGACCCGTCACCGCGAGGCGACTTCCTATCGCCTGTGCCAGGGCCTGCGCCTGCCACACCTCCGTCAGAATGTCCGGCGTGCCGCCGGTCCCCGCCAGAGCACGTCTGCTCTTCACGATGAGCCGCACCGCATCCATGCGCTGTCCCTGCCCGTCCGTCTGTGACGCGATCTCTGCGCGCGCCCGCCCGAACACCGCTGTTCACTACCCAGAGTGAGGGCTCGAAGGGAAGAACGCCAGGGTACGACCGAAATCTGTGGACAACAAATCGATTTCAGGCGCGATTTCGACTACGAAGAGTGAAAACGGAGGAGGCAACTCTTCGCAACTCCCTTCACCGGGGCCCGGTTCAGGGGGCCGGGAAGCGTCGTTCGTTGCGGTCGATCTTCGCGTCGAGGGCCGCGAGCGCGTCGACGCCGAGCACCTCGCAGAGTTGGAGCAGATAGGCGAGGACGTCGGCGACCTCGTCCCTGACCCGGTGGGCGGTGTCCGGGTCGGCCATCACCCGGGTCGACTCCTGCGGGGTCAACCACTGGAAGATCTCGACGAGTTCGGACGCCTCCACACTGAGGGCGGCGACGAGGTTCTTGGGGGTGTGGTACTGCTGCCAGTCGCGGGCGGCGGCGAAGTCGGCGAGCCTGCGCTGGAGTCCCGCCACGTCGAGCGGTGCGTCCTGGGGGCCGGGGAGAGGTTCGGTCACGGCTCCAGGTGTATCACCACCCCTCCCGCGGCCCCGGTCAGACGCCCGTCGCCTCCCCGCCCCCCATCCGGTCCGTGACCTGGGTGCCGGACGGCGTCAGGAGGAACACATTGCGGTCCACCCGGTGCATCCCGCTGCCCAGACCGAAGACGACGCCGGTGCTGAAGTCCAGCACCCGCTTGGCCGTCTCGCCCTCCGCGCCGCTGAGGTCGAGCAGCACGGGGATGCCCGCCATCAGCGTCTCGGCGACCTCGCGCGCGTCGGCGAACACATTGACTCTCAGGACGACGAACCGGCGCCTGACCTCTGTCTCGTCGTCCGGCAGCGACCGGTGGCCCACCGCGGACGGCCAGGCGTCCCGGCCCCGCAGCGGCACGACCTGGGCGAGCCCTTCCCACTGTTCATCGGTGACGTCGTGGCTGTTCACCGGCTCCCCCCGACCTGACTCGCACTCGTTTCCTGCACCAGTCAATTCTTACGCCAAGTCACCCGTTCGGCCCAACAACGACACGGCGCGACCGCCGACATCAGAGCTATCGCCCACAGTTCGCACGAAAGAGCGCGACTTCGACTGTTTTCTTATGGATCGGGGCTTCTTACTCGGCTCACACCGGACTCTTCACCTCCGAAGACGCCCCCCTCACCGGGCCGCACTACGGTCCTGTGTCGTGCACTTGGCAGAAACGCAGCTGGTGGCACCCGGACGGCGGACACTGTCGGCGGTGTCCGCCGCACCGGAACCCCCCGCGCAGTGGCACCGGGTCCTCACCCTCCTCGCCGACGTCAGCCTCTTCATCGGCACCCGCTCGGTGTGGACGCAGGCGGCGGGACACCGCCTGCCCGTCGCCGTCGTCATCTCCGTCTGCTATGCCTCGATCCTGGTGTGCGGGGTGCTGGCCCTGGTGGTCCGCGGAGCCCGCTCGCTGGCCCGCGTGGACCTCGCCGTGCTGGTCACCGCCGTCGCCCTCGCGCTCTGCGGCTGGGTGATGAACCACACGGGGTCCGACGAGGCGCTGCTCACCACCCAGGCCGCCAGGGAACTCGTCGCGGGCCACGCCGTCTACGGGCAGCCGTGGCCCTGGCTGTTCCGGCACGGCGTCGCCCTCACCCCGACCGTCACCGGCGGCTACGACTTCACCTACGGCTATCCCCCGCTGGCCCCGCTGCTGACCGCGCCGCTGCTGTGGCTCGGCCACGGCGGCGCCCCCGCGACGGCGCTGAGCACCGGCGCGCTGGTCGTCGCCGCCGTCGTGCTGTGGCGGATGCTGCCCGCGCCCTGGCGGTCCGCGGCGACCATGGCCTGCCTCGGCTTCGGCTTCCTGCCGACGTACGGCCGCCTCGGCTACCCGGCGATCACCGGGCTCGCCCTGCTGATCCCGGTGGTGGTGGGCTGGCCGCGGATCGGGCGGGGCGGCCGGCTCGGCGCCGCGGGACTGGCACGGGCGGCCTGCCTGGGCGCGGCCTGCGCGGCACAGCAACTCCCCTGGTTCCTGGCGCCGTTCCTGCTGGCCGGCGTCTACGCGGTGCGCAGGGGCGAACTGGGCGGGCGGGCCGCAGCGCTGGTGGTCCTGCGGATCGTCGGGGTCGCCGTCACCGTCTGGCTGCTGATCAACACGTACTTCCTGGTGAGCGAGGAAGGCGCCTGGCTGCGCGGGATCGCGCTGCCGCTGACGCAGGGCGCGGTGCTGCACGGCCAGGGCCTGGTGGGCGTCTCCCTGTACCTCACCGGCGGCAGCGACCGGCTCGACTGGTACGGGCACGCGAGTCTGCTGCTGGCGGCCGGGCTGCTCGCGCTGCTGGTGCTGTTCCCGCGCAGGCTCGGCCCCGCGGCGACCGTCCTGCCGTGGTGCGCCTTCTTCCTCGCGACCCGCTCGCAGGACGGCTACTACCTGATGATGACGCCGCTGTGGCTGGCCGCGGCGGTGACCGCGCCGCCCGCCGAGTTCGCGGGCGCCTGGCAGCCGCGCCCCCGGCCGCTGGCCGGACCGCACCGGCGGGCGGCCAGGATCGCGGCGGCCGTCCTGGTGCTCTGTCCCGCGCTGGTGAGCGCGGGGGTCGCGGTCACCGGGTCGCCGCCGCTTCGGCTCGCGGTCACCGGCGTGCGCAGGGACGGCGCGCACGCGGTGTCGCGGCTGACGCTGCGGGTCACCAACTCCGGTGCGGCCACGCTCACTCCGCACTACATGCTGACCACGAGCCAGGGCATGTCCAAGTTCTGGTCGGTGGTGCGGGGCCCCACGGTGGTGCCCGCGCACGGCACGGTGACGGTGGCCGTCCGGCCGCCCGAAGGACGCTTCGACCTGCCGAGCCGCCCCGGCACCCGGGTCAGGCTCCGCGTCTTCACCCCCGCACCCCAGACCCTCACGAGCACCTACCTCCGGCTCGACTTCGCCTCGCCCACGCCCGGTTGACGTGACGACGACGAGCGGATGCGCGGGCGACGCGGGCCGACCTGCGCCCCACCCGGCGGAGTTCGGCGCCCGCACCCGTGAACTCCGCCTCCCAGTCACCGCCGTCGGGCTGTCACGATGACGGTCCTGACCTCTCCCAGGACCTCTCCCCGGTCCTGCGGGTCATGCGGATCTGGACGACCGGACGCCCACCCGCTCCCCGGCCCCGCGCGGAGGTCGAGGAGCGGGCGCCCGGCTAGGCCGACCGGCCGACGAGGGTCACGCGGGCCCGGGAGACTCTGGAGCGGCGCGTGGTGGCGTCCACCGGTGGACGCCCTCACCGCACAGCCGGTGGCCCAGGCCGCCCGCCCCACGGCGGGTGTCCGTCACGCCGGGCGGCGACCGCGCAGGACCGCGAAGCCGGCGGCCACGAGACCGAGGACGCCGACCACCAGTCCGGCGACGCCCAGGCCGCGGGCGGTGGAGTCGCTCGCGCCCGAACGGGCGCCGGAGGCGGTCGCGGTCCCGTCTGCCGTGGTCCCGGCGGCCGAAGTGCCGCCTGGCGCTCCCGACTTCGCGGTCAGTCGGAGCACGGGCGCCGGGTTCTCCGGCTCGTCGTCGCCCGGCGCCGCTTCCTCGATCCAGCGGACGGTCCTGCCGTCGGAGTACGTCTGGAGCGTCTTGAACGTCAACTGGCGCGCGTTGTCCGGGAGTTCCCCGAACGCCACGTCGAAGTCCTCGTACCGGCCGGCGCCGATCCTCCCGCCGGTCCAGGTGATCTCGGAGACGGCGTCGGTGAGGGTGCCGTCGTCGGTCTTGACCGGCGTCCTGAGCTTGCTGGTGGTGACCTTCGCCCGCCAGCCGTCCTGGGGCGAGACGAGCACGCCGAGTACGGGGTGGTCGGTGGGCAGGAAGACCCGTACCTCGGTGGTGCTCGCGGTGTCCTCCTCGTTGGGGATCCGGAAGGTGAGGACGCCGTCGGTGGCGCCCTCGGGGTAGCTCTCGGGGTGGACGGTGACATGCGCGGAGGCGGCACCCGCCGCGGCGACGACCGCCGCGGCGGCCAGGACGACCACGGCGCCTGCGCGGCGCGGGAGGAAACGGTGTGCGGACATGTGTGACTCGATCTCCGTACGGGAGGCGGGCGTTGGGGTCAGAGCGCGGGACTGACCCCGGACGGCGGCCCGCGCCGCCGCACCACGTGCCGCAGCGGCGACCCTCGCGGGGCTCGCGGCCCTTCGGCGCCTCGGCGCACCGCGTCCGGCGGCACAGGCCCGTCCCACTCCCCCGCCCGCCACCAGGCCACCAGGCCAGGCACCAGCGCGACGGCCCACCGCAGCAGCGCCCAGAGCGCGGCCTCGCCGCGCCGCAGCCACCAGGTGAGCAGCAGGGCGGCCAGGACATGGGCGGCGGTGGCGTGCGCGACAAGCGGGTGCGGGGTGAACGCGTGCGCGTGCGGGGTGAGCGGGTGCGGGAGGTGGGGGAGCGACCGGTGCGGATGGGGAATCCTGGGTCGCGGGGAGGGGCGAGCCGGGTGGGGGCCCGGCGTCGGCATCCCCATGGACGTCATCGCGTCCCGCCCGGCCGCTCCGAACAGGGCGTGCAGCGCGCCCTGCGCGGTGAGGGTCGCCGCGCCGATCGCCGGCAGCGACCGTTCACGGCCGCCCAGCAGCCAGCCGGCCGCGCACACCGGTACGCATCCCGCGACCTGGACCAGGGCCGGCGGTGCCGTTCCGGTCGCCAGCGCGTGGCCCGCGGTGGCGAGCAGGACGCACAGCACGGCGAAGACCGCCGCGCGCAGCCCGCGTACCGACGAAGAGGCCGTCATGCCGCCCGATACTGCCACGCGGTCGCCGGGCGGCGCCGCCGGTCCCGGCAGACCGCGCACCGGCACCGCGCACCGGCCCGTCCACACCGCCCAGGCGTCACGGCCGCGCCCTGTGGACGGCCCCGCGCCGCCCCCCCGGCGCCTTCGGGGGTCACCTGGACGGCGGAGCAGGAGTGCGGGACGGGCTGCGTAGCATGGGCGCGTGACAGCCCGCGCCCAGCGAACCGCCGTGCCGCCGCCCGCCGTGCGGTGGCGGTCGGTGCTGGTGCTCGCGCTGCTGGCCGGGGTGTTCGCGATGCACGCGCTCGCCCCCGGCGGCGGCGCGGGACACACGTCGGCCGTCGCCCCCGCACACCGGACGATGACGGCGGTCGCAGACGCGCACCAGCCGATGACGGCCGTCGCCGACGCGTCCCGGACGATGACAGCCGTCGCCGACGCGGGCACCCGCGCGGACGCGGGGCGCCACGGCGGCGGGCATCTCCGGCACGCCGACCAGAGCTGCGCGTCGGGCGCGGTGAACGGCGGGCCCTCGCTGCCCGGCCTCGCCGTCGGGCCCGTCGTCGACGCCGCCCCCGCGGGCGCGGTACCCGGCCGCCGGGCCGCGGCCCCGGACGGCGCCCGCGCCCCGCCGTCCCTCGCCGAACTCCAACTGCTGCGGATATAGGCACCCGACCGCACCCCGCGCCTCGGTCAGGCCAGGCGCGGAGTGCCGACGTGTCCGATTCCCGCGAGCCGTCGCGCACTGCCGCGCGCCCTCGCGTTCCCCTTGTACAGCAACGGAGTTCAGCATGCGCATCACCCGAACCGGCATCCGTGCCACGACCCGGGGCACCTCGCGTCCGGGCACGACATCCCCGCTGCTGACGGCGGTCGCCCTCGCCGCCGTCCTCGCCCTGTCCGCCTGCGGTACCGGCGGCGACGGTGACGGCGGCGGCCACAGCGGGCACGGCGCGACGGCGTCCCCGTCGGTCACCGGCGCCCACAACGCGCAGGACGTCGCCTTCGCGCAGGGCATGATCCCGCACCACCGGCAGGCCCTGGAGATGGCCGGGCTGGCCGCGGACCGGGCCGCGTCCGCGCGGGTGCGGGACCTCGCGGCGCGGATCGAGAAGGCCCAGGACCCGGAGATCCGCACCCTGTCCGGCTGGCTGCGGGCCTGGGGCGAGGACGTGCCGGGCTCCGGCACGGCGCGGCACATGGGGCACACCGGCATGCCCGGCATGATGGGCGGGGACGACATGGCGGAGTTGGAGAAGGCATCGGGGGCGGCCTTCGACACCCGGTTTTTGACCATGATGGTCGACCACCACAGGGGCGCCGTCGAGATGGCCGCGGCCGAGCGCCGGAAGGGCGCCTACCAACCCGCCACCGTGCTCGCGGGTGACATCGCCGACGCCCAGAGCGCCGAGATCGCCGAGATGAAGGGGCTGCTCGGCACGGAGTAGGCGGGGCGGGACGCGCGCGGGCCCGGCAGGTCGGAGGTGACCGGCCGGGCCCGCGTGCGTCGCTCCCGGCGGGTCAGCCGGTCACGGAGTAGGAGTGCGCCCCGGTGCCGGCGAGCCGGCCGCCGTCCACGATCAGGTACTCGTCGCGGATCGGGCGGCCCGCGAAGAAGGACTCCAGGATCTCCCGGGTGCCGGCCGCGTAACGGGCCTGCGCGGAGAGGGAGGAGCCGGAGATGTGCGGGGTCATGCCGTGGTGCGGCATGGTTCGCCAGGGGTGGTCGGCCGGGGCCGGCTGCGGATACCAGACGTCACCGCCGTAGCCCGCCAACTGGCCTGAACGCAGGGCCCGTTCGACGGCGTCACGGTCGGCGATGCGGGCGCGGGCGGTGTTGACGAGGTAGGCGCCGCGCTTCATGGTGGAGATCAGCTCGTCGTCGAAGAGGCCCTCGGTCTCGGGGTGCAGGGGCGCGTTGACGGTGACGACGTCGCAGTGCGGGACCATCGCGGCGGCGCTCTCGTGGAAGGTGAGGCCCAACTCCTCCTCCTGGGCGCGCGGCAGCCGGTGCCGGTCGGTGTAGTGCAGCCGCACGTCGAAGGGCGCGAGGCGGCGCAGCACGGCGAGGCCGATGCGTCCGGCGGCGACCGTGCCGACGTGCATGCCCTCCAGGTCGTACGAACGGGCCACGCGGTCCGCGATGTTCCAGCCGCCGTCGAGGACGACCTGGTGCGCGGGCAGGTAGTCGCGCACCAGGGAGAGGATCGTCATGACGACGTGCTCGGCGACGCTGACGCTGTTGGAGTACGTGACCTCGGCGACCGTCACGCCGTGGGCGACGGCCGCGTCGAGGTCGACGTGGTCGGAGCCGATGCCCGCGGTGACGGCGAGCTTGAGGCGGGTCGCGGCGGCGATGCGTTCGGGGGTGAGGTAGGCAGGCCAGAAGGGCTGCGAGATGACAACGTCCGCGTCGGGCAGTTCGCGGTCGAAGACGGAGTCGGGGCCCTCCTTGTCGGAGGTGACGACGAGGGTGTGGCCGGCCTTCTCCAGGTAGCCGCGCAGGCCGAGTCCGCCGGAGACGCTGCCGAGCAGGTGGCCGGGGGTGAAGTCGAGCGCCTCGGGGGTCGGGGTGGTCTGGCCGCCGGGATAGCGGTCGATGACGGGGAGGTCGTCGCGGGCGTACGTGGTGGGGAATCCGTCGGTGGGGTCGTCGTACAGGACGCAGAGCACCTTGGCCATGACACGGCTCCTCAACTGGCTTTTCGTGGCGTGCCGTTCACGATCCTGGGATGGGTCGCCCGGGTCAAAGCGTTCTTGTTTATGCCGGGATAGCGGGCGGCTATCAGCCGACGTCGGTGAGGTAGGTGCGCAGGAGGGTGTCGAGGGCGTCGCGGACGCCTGCCTCGCGGGCGACGGTGAGGAAGGCCTCGGCGAGGACCGAGCCGGGTTCGCCGCGGGTGACGACGAGTCCGACGCGCGGTCCGTGCGCGGGGCCTTCGAGGGGGACGACGCGCATGCCGTCGGGCACCCCGAACAGGTGCAGCCAGGCGTGGGAGATGACGCTCGACCAGCGTCCGCCGGGCAGGTGCGCGTAGAGTCCCGCGACGCTGTCGGACTCGATGGCGGGCCGGGCGGTGGCGCCGTCGGCGGCGAAGCACTCGTCCATGATGCGGCGGTTGCGCATCCGCGGGTTGAGCAGGCACAGCGGCAGCGCGGCGGCCTCGGACCAGCGGGCCCGCGCGGCGTGGGCGAGGGGTCCGTCGACGGGGGTGAGCAGCACGTACCGCTCCTCGTAGAGGGGGAAGCGGCGGGCCTGGCGCGGGGTGTCGTCGTCGAGGTAGGTCATCGCGACGTCGAGTGCGAACTCGGTGAGTTGCAAGGTGATGTCGGCGGACGACAGGGACTCGACGCTGACGCCCGCGCGCGGGTGGCGGTCGCAGAACGGGGTGGTGAGGAGGGTCGCGGCGGGCAGCGCGGTGGGCACGACACCGAGCCGCAGGGTGCCGGTGAGGCCGTCCCGCAGACTCGACAACTCCTGTCGCAGGCTGTCGCGTTCGGCGAGGATGCGGTGCGCCCAGGCGAGGACGACCTCGCCCTCGGGGGTGAGGCCCTCGTAGCGGTTGCCGCGCCGCACGATCGGGACCCGCAGTTCGTGTTCGAGGCGGCGGACGGCGGCGGACAGGGACGGCTGGGAGACGTGGCAGGCCGCGGCGGCGCGGGCGAAGTGCCGTTCCCTGGCGAGCGCGACGAGGTACTCCAGTTGGCGCAGCAGCATGCGCGGCCTCCGCTCACGAGGGGTCAGGGTGTGGTGCCCGTCCCATGGTCGGGGCGGCACAGCAGCGCGGCCCAGAGGTCGAGGCGGTCGGAGAGGCGGGAGAGGTCGCGTCCGGTGAGGTGTTCGATGCGGCCGACGCGGTAGTGGACGGTGTTGACGTGCAGGTGGAGGGCGTCGGCGGTGCGGGCCCAGGAGCCGTCGTGGGCGAGGAAGGTCTCCAGCGTCTCCAGGAGGGCGGCGGTGGAGGCGGTGCGCGGGCGCAGCAGTGGCCCGAGGACGGTGCGGCTGAAGAGGGCGCGGACCTCGGCGGGGATGCCGGTGAGCAGCGCGCCGAGGCTGTCGAGGGCGGTGGAGTCGGCGACGGCGGAGACGCCGGGTGAGGTGGCGCGCACGGAGGCGAGCGCCCAGCGGGCCTCGGCGAGGGCCCCGCTGAGCCCGCGGGCCCCGGTGTCCGGCGGCTCGGCCTCCGGGCGGTCGGCTGCGGTGGTGCGCGGGGAGGTGCCGTGCGGGGAGGTTCCGTGCGGGGAGGTCGCGGTCGGCGGGGTCTCGTCGCCGTCGCCGCGGATCTGCCTGCCGCGGCGGGGCGGGGCCACGGGTGCGGGGGCCGGTTCCGTGCCGGCGCCGGCGTGCACGGTCACCTCGGGGGCGCGGGCGGTCACCAGGGCCCAGGTGCGGGCGAGGTCGGTCGCGGAATCGGCGGGCACCAGGGCGAAGGCGGCTCCATCGGGCAGGCGGCCGACCGCCGACGGGCCGGTGGTGTGGGCCGTCGCCTCGGTGAGGGCGGCTTCCGCGTGGCCCTCCTGGCGGGCCTCGGCGACCAGGACGCGGTAGCGGCCCGCGGGCGGCAGGCCGCAGGCGCGCAGGGCGGCCCCGATCGCGGCCGGTTCGGCGTCGGGGGCGGCGAGGAGGGCGCCGAGTTCGCCGGCGGCCTGGTGGTCGGCGGCCCGGCGCCTGGCGGCCGACTCCTGGCAGCGGCCGAGGACGGCGGCGACGTCGTGCAGCATGCGCGGCGGCACGGCCGCGGGGTCGGGCAGGTACAGATGCCAGTGCTCGTACGGTGAGACCGCCTCCGCGTCGACCGGCACGGCGTCCGTCCCGACCAGCGCGGCGGCCTCTTCGGCCGGGATGGCGGGCGCGTCCTCGGTGGCGGCGACGGTCCGTCCGGACGGGGTGAGGACGTAGGCGGTGGCCCTGTCGAGGTGGGCGAAGGCGGCGGCGAGCAGGGCGTCGGGGCCCGCGTCCCTGGCGAGCAGCCGGCTCAGGCCGCCGCGTATCTGCTCGGGCAGCGCGTGGTGGCGGCTCAGCTCACCCCATCGGCGCAGGTAGACGGTGTCGGTGATGGCGCGGAACAGCACCGGGGCGGGGACGGCGGCCAGGGGCATCCGGTGCCGTTCGCAGGCGGCCACGAGGTCGGCGGGGACCGTGCCGTGGGTCTCCTCGCCGGCCAGCAGCACGGCGGCGCCCGCGTCCCTGAGCGCGGCGACGAATCGTTCCGCCCGTTGGGCGCCGTCGTCCCGGCGCCACCACACGAGCCCGCTGAGCACCGCCTCACCCGGCCGTACGAACCGGGACGGGTCCGCCAGATCGGTGACGGTCACCCCGCTGATCTCCCGCCGCAGCAGGGTGCTGTCGGCCCACAGCAGGCGCAGGCCCAGGGACTCGTCCCCCAGCAGGTGTTCGACGTGCATGTGCTCAGACTCCTCGCGCCGTCCTCGCATTCACCAGGTGAACGTGGGTTTCAGCATCGTAAATGCAAGGGCATCCTGGGGGAACATCCCTTGGTGGATCCTCCAGCGCGGGCCCGCGGGGTGCCGTGTTTTCCGTACCAGGGACCAGTCGTCCCGGACGGGTATCTGTTGCTTGACTGGCGGTCATGGACCTGAACACGGTGGTGGAGATCCGGGACGCGCGGACACCGGCGCCCTGGCGCCCTGGCGACGCCTGGCTTGGCGGCGGCACCTTTCTGTTCTCCGAGCCGCAACCGCACCTGCGCCGCCTGGTGGACCTGAGCCGCACCGGCTGGACACCCGCCGAGCGGCGGCCCGACGGTTCGGTGGAGCTGGCCGCCACCTGCACCATCGCCGCGCTCTCCCGGTTCGCGAAGGAGCTGGACGTCCCGGCCGCGCCGCTGTTCGAGCAGTGCTGCCGCGCCTTCCTCGCCTCGTTCAAGATCTGGAACATGGCGACGGTCGGCGGCAACCTGTGCAACGCGCTGCCCGCGGGACCGATGATCTCGCTCACCGCCGCCCTGGACGGCACCTGCCTGCTGATCGCCCAGGACGGCGGACGGCGCGAGGCCCCGGTCGCCGACTTCGTGACCGGCGCGGGCCGCGCGGACCTCGCCGAGGGCGAGCTGCTGCGCTCGGTGACCCTGCCGGCCGGCGCGCTCGGCCGCCGCACCGCGTTCCGGCAGGCGTCCCTTTACGGACTCGGCCGCTCCGGGGTGCTGGTGATCGGCACCGCCGAGCCGCGGGGCGGCCTGGTGACGGTCTCGGTGACGGCGGCCACCGTGCGGCCGGTACGGCTGCGGTTCGGGTCGGCGCCGACGGCGTCCGCGCTGCGGGCCGCGCTCGCGGCGGCGGTCGGCGACGACGAGTGGTTCGACGACATCCACGGACTGGCTGTGTGGCGACGGCACATGACGTTCCGTCTGGCGGATGAGATCCGGGGCGAGTTGAGGGAGGCGGTCCGATGAGGGTCGAGGTCAACGGGCGGTCCTTCGAGGAGGAGCCGCGGGCCGGGCAGTGCCTGCGCACCTATCTGCGCGAGCGCGGCTGGTTCGGGGTGAAGAAGGGCTGCGACGCGGGCGACTGCGGGGCCTGCACGGTCCACGTCGACGGCGAACCGGTGCACAGCTGCCTCTATCCGGCGTTCCGCGCCGACGGCCGTACAGTCACCACCGTGGAGGGACTCGCCACCGCCGACGGCGAACTCCACCCGGTGCAGCGGAGGTTCCTCGACGCGCAGGGCTTCCAGTGCGGCTTCTGCACGGCCGGGTTCCTGATGACAGCCGTGGCCCTCGACGACGAGCAACTCGCCGACCTGCCGAGGGCGTTCAAGGGCAATCTGTGCCGGTGCACCGGCTACCGGGCGATCGAGGACGCGGTCCGTGGCGTCAGCCATGTGGAGGCGCCGCGCGCGGGCGAGTCGGTGGGCCGCAACCTGCCCGCCCCCGCGGGCCCGCAGGTCGTCACCGGCACCGCCCGCTACACCTTCGACATCGAGGTGCCCGGCCTGCTGCACATGAAGCTGCTGCGCTCCCCGCACCCGCACGCCAGGATCGTCGCGATGGACACCTCGGCCGCGCTGCGGGTGCCCGGCGTGCACGCGGTCCTCACCCACCGGGACGCCCCCGCACGGCACTTCTCCACCGCCCGCCACGAGCATCCGACGGAGGACCCCGCCGACACCCGGGTCCTCGACGACACGGTCCGCCACGTCGGCCAGCGGGTCGCCGCCGTCGTCGCCGACAGCGAGGCCGCCGCCGAGGAGGGCTGCCGGCGGATCGAGGTGACGTACGAGGTGCTGCCCGCCGTCCTCGACCCGGAGGAGGCGATGCGCCCCGGCGCCCCCGTGGTGCACGAAGAGGACCCGGCGACCGCCAGGATCTCCCGGCCCCTGGAGAACGTGGTGGGCGAGGCGCACGGCGAGATCGGCGACGTCGAGGCCGGGTTCGCGCAGGCCGACGAGGTGTACCGGGGCAGCTACCGCACCCAGCGGGTGCAGCACGCCAGCCTGGAGACGCACGGCGCGGTGGCCTGGCTCGACGACGAGGGACGGCTCGTGGTCCGCTCCAGCACCCAGACCCCGTTCCTCACCCGGCGCGCCCTGTGCGCCCTGTACGACCTGCCGCCCGACGGCGTGCGGGTGGTCGCGGGCCGGGTCGGCGGCGGCTTCGGCGGCAAGCAGGAGATGCTCGTCGAGGACATCGTGGCGCTCGCCGTGCTGCGGCTGCGGCGGCCGGTGAAGCTGGAGTACACGCGGGCCGAGCAGTTCTTCGGGGCCACCACCCGGCACCCGTTCACCGTCGACGTCACCGCGGGCGCCCGCCGCGACGGCACCCTGACCGCGCTGCGCCTGCGGGTGGTCTCCGACACCGGCGCGTACGGCAACCACGGGCCCGCCGTGCTGTTCCACAGCGTCGGCGAGTCCATGGCCGTCTACCGGGCACCGCACAAGAAGGTCGACGCGTACGCCGTCTACACGCACACCGTCCCGGCGGGCGCCTTCCGCGGGTACGGGCTCGGCCAGGTGATGTTCGCGCTCGAATCGGCGCTCGACGAACTCGCCCGCCGACTCGGCCTGGACCCTGTGGAGTTCAAGGCCCGCAACCTCATCGGCCCCGGCGAGGCGATGGTCACGCCGGGCGGCGAGGAGGAGGACCTGCACATCGCCAGCTACGGCCTCGACCAGTGCCTCGCGGTGCTGCGCCGGGCCAGGGCCGAACCGCGGGCCGAGGTGCCCGAGGGCTGGCTGGTGGGCGAGGGCACGGCGCTGGGGATGATCGCGACGGGACCGCCCGGCGGCCACTTCGCCGACGCGCGCGCCACGCTGCTGCCCGACGGCACCTTCGATCTCGCCGTCGGCACCGCGGAGTTCGGCAACGGCACCACCACCGTGCACCGGCAGATCGCGGCGGGCGAACTCGCCACCACCGTCGACCGGATCACCGTCCGCCAGTCCGACACGGACGTCGTACGGCACGACACCGGCGCCTTCGCCTCCACCGGGACCGTCGTCGCGGGCAAGGCGACCCTGCGCGCCTGTCGCGCCCTCGCCGACCAGCTCCTGGACTTCGCCGCCGCGCACCTGGGCACGGACCTGGCCGGCTGCCGGCTGGCCGAGGAGGCGGTCCTGCACCCGGGCGGCAGGCTCCCGCTGAAGGAGCTGTACGAGGCGGCCCGCGCGGTCGGCGTCACGTGCGCGGCCGACGGCCACTTCGGCGGCACCCCGCGCTCGGTCGCCTTCAACGCGCAGTGGTTCCTGCTCGCCGTGGACCCCGGCACCGGTGAGATCCGTGTCCTGCGCAGCGTGCACGCGGCCGACGCGGGCACGGTGATGAACCCGATGCAGTGCAGGGGGCAGGTCGAGGGCGGGGTGGCGCAGGCGCTGGGCGCGACCCTCTTCGAGAACGTGCGGCTCGACGGGCGGGGCGCGGTGGAGACGGCCGCGTTCCGCCGCTACCGGCTCCCGCAGTACGCGGACGTGCCGCGCACCGAGGTGCACTTCATGGAGACCGCCGACGCGATCGGGCCGCTGGGCGCCAAGTCGATGAGCGAGAGCCCGTTCAACCCGGTCGCGCCCGCGTTCGCCAACGCGCTGCGGGACGCCACCGGGGTCCGCTTCACGGAGCTGCCGCTGACCAGGGACCGAGTGTGGCTCGGGCTCAACTCCACGACCGGTAGCCCCCGTCCACCCGGATCGCCGTGATGCCGCTGATGTAGCGGGCACCGCACCGGTCCTGCGGCAGCACCAGTTGGGGTCCCGCGCCGTCGAGCGGGGTGTCGTCGATCCGGGTGGCGAGCAGCACCGGCGCGTGCGCGAAGTCGGGGTCGATCTCGGCCCAGGACAGCAGCGCGTGGTGCCCGTCGGTGCCGGTGACCGCGATCAGGAAGCGCAGCCGGTCCTTGCGCCTTTCGGGGTCGAAGCCGGGTCCCGCGTCGGCCAGCACGTCGTGCAGCAGGGGCCCGCTGAACCGGTGGCGGCGCCGCCCGCTGGTGGCGCACTCGAAGGTGGCCCGCACTCGGTGCTGCGGCCAGCGCAGCAGGTCAGCCACGGACAGCAGGGCGGGACGGGCGAGGTCCCCGCTCAGCGCGAGCCGGGCGAGCGGCTGGATCAGCGACTGGCTCACGGGCCACCACCTCCCGGATGACGGTACCCGCGACACCGAGGCGCACAAACGCGGATGCGAGCAGGAGAGGGAGTGAATGGCCGCTGGTGCGAGGAGGATCGACCTCACGGCCTCGCATCCAAGATGCCTCGCCCCCTTCCGGATGGCTCCCGCGCGCACCGCCCGACCGGTGTCCCTGCCCGGTCACGGGACGCCGAGTTCGAAGAGGACGTAGCCCGCGTAGGAGCCGGAGGCGGTGGCCGCGAGGGTGAGCAGGCCGAGCCGCAGCGCCACCGGGAGGCGGCGCAGCGCGAGGGCGACCGGCACGAACAGCGGGAAGGCGGGCAGCAGATAGCGGGAGACGTTGCCGAAGATCTGCTGGCTGCCGAGGACCAGGAGGACCGTCAGGACGGTGTGCACGACCAGCACCGCGGGCAGCCGCAGCCGGATCAGCAGCGGGATCAGGGCGAGCGCCAGCAGGACGACCCCGACGCCGATGACGTCCGCGAAGGGCCAGGCGTAGGGGTAGTCGAAGTGGCCCACGGGCACCGACGTGAAGACCGTCGCGGTGTACCGGCCGAAGTCGAACTCGTGCTGCCAGGCGCCGGATTGGAGCGCGAAGTAGCCGCCGGGTTCACCGGTCCTGTACCCGACCCAGCCGAGGTACCCGAGCAGCCCCAGGGGTGCGACGGCCACGGCGACGAGCGGGCGCGCCCGGCCGGCGTTCCGTTCCCGCACCGCCGGCAGCGCCGCGACCGTCACAGCGGCGATCAGCGTGACGGCGGTCGGCCGGTTGAGGCCCGCCGCGCAGGCGAGGAACCCGGCGGTGAGCCAGTGGCGGGTCAGGACGGCATGGCAGGTCCAGGCGGTGAGCGCCACGTACAGGGAGTCGGAGTAGACCGCCCATTCGATGCCGGAGCCCGGCCACACCGCCCACAGTCCGGCCGCCATCAGCCCGGCGGAGGGACCGCGGAGCCTGGCGGTCACCCGGTGGATGCCGAGCGCGGCGACGAACGAGGCGACGACCGACACCAGCATCCCGGCGCCGTACAGACCGAGGCCCGTCACCTCGGAGACCAGCCGCATCAGGGCCGGGTAGAGGGGGAAGAAGGCGGCCGAGTTGCCCTGGAGGGTGAGCGGTCCCGTGGCGTCCGGGATCGGGATCAGCGCGGGGCGGTAGCCGAGCGCGGCGATCTGCTGGTACCACCAGCCGTCCCAACTGGCCAGCACGTCCCAGGTGTGGGCGCCGCCCCCGAACCGCGGGTTCTTGCGGCGGAAGTCCCCCGCGGAGTCGAGCAGTTGCATGAAGACGAGGAAGCCGACGAGCTTGAGCGTGCCGTAGAGCGCGAGGACGGGACCGTACGCGCGGACCGCCCGCCGCAGCCGCCCTTCGGTGGGTGCGTCCGCGAACTCCGTTGCGGGCGGGCTGACTTCGACGGTGCTCATCGGGCCGCCCGCCCGTCGCGCCTGGCCCCGAAGACCCAGACCTGGAAGAGGAGGAACCGCAGCAGGGTCGCGGCGAGGTTGGCGCCGACCAGCACGGTGAGTTCGGTGCGGTGGCCCGCGTCGGGCGCGAGCGCGTGCAGGGCGGCGAGGGCGCCGGCGGTGAGAGCGAGGCCGATCCCGAACACGGCGAGCCCGCGCGACTGGTGGCGCAGCACACCGTCGCGCCCGCGCACCCCGAAGGTGAACCGCCGGTTGGCGGCCGTGTTGGCTACGGCGCAGAGCAACAGGGCGACGGCGTTGGCGACTTGGGCACCCGCGGAGGGGCGCAGCAGCGCGAAGAGGAGCAGGTGGGCGACGGTGCTCACGGCGCCGACGGCGGCGAAACGCACCGCCCGGGAGAGCGCCCCCGGCACGCCGGGCGGGGCCACACCCCGCCCGGTCCCGCCGCCGTTGCCGCTCAGGGTCCCGGCGGCCAGTGCCCGGCCCACCCGGGCGATCCCGCGCAGGTCCGCGACGGCGGTGGCGACGACGTCGACGCTGCTGTCGGGGTCGTCGACCCAGTCCACCGGCACCTCGTGGATGCGCAGCCCGGCGCGTTCGGCGAGCACCAGGAGTTCGGTGTCGAAGAACCAGCCGGAGTCCCGCACCTGGGGCAGCAGGCGTCCGGCGGCATCGCGTCTGATCGCCTTGAAGCCGCACTGCGCGTCGGAGAACCCCACGGCGAGGGTGGAGCGCAGCAGCAGGTTGTAGCACCGGGAGATCACCTCCCTGCGGGGGCCGCGCACCACCCGGGAGCCGGGCGCGAGGCGGCTGCCGATGGCGAGGTCGGAGTGTCCTGAGATCAGCGGGGCGACCAGCGGCAGCAGCGCGGCGAGGTCGGTGGAGAGGTCCACGTCGACATAGGCGAGCACCGGGGCCCGCGACCGCGACCAGGCCGCGCGCAGGGCCCGGCCGCGCCCCTTCTCCGTGAGCCGCAGCCACTCCAACTCGGGCAGTTCGGCGGCCAGTCGCGCGGCGATCAGCGGGGTGTCGTCGGTGCTCGCGTTGTCGGCGACGGTGATCAGGAACGGGTAGGGGAACGTCTCCCGCAGATGCGCGTGCAGGCGCCGCACCCCGGCCTCCAGATCGGCTTCCTCGTTGAACACCGGTACGACGACGTCCAGGACGAGGGCCGTCGGCCTGGCCGCCAGTGGGGCGGGCCTCGGCAGCGACTCCGCGCGGGCGGGGACCACCGTTCCGGGTTGTGTCATGTTTCGTCCTTGTCCGTCCGGAGGGAGAGGGCATGCCGAAGGCACCCGTGGCGCGGGGGCGATGCGGCGGGGTCAGGTGCAGCGGGGGTGAGGGGAGGGAGGGGCCGGTGCGGCTAGCCGGCGCTCACCGTTCCCGACGGCGGGGTGGTGATCTCGCCGGTCCCGGTCCCGGTCCCGGTCCCGGTCCCGTAGGACGAGGAGGACGTGGCGTCCGGGCTCGACCGGCCCGTCTCCGTGGGAGCGGAGGTCCCCGAGGGGGACGAGGTCGCGGACGAGGGGGCGGACGAGGTCGCGCTTCCGGTGGGAGGGGGGCTCGCGGACGTCGGCGGGAGGTCGGTGACACCCGTCGTCGACGGGGGCTGCGAGGGCGACGTACCGGGAGAGGGCCCGGTGCCGACGGTCGGCCCGGGGGTCGGGTCCTGGACCGACGACGGGCCGGTCACCTGGCCCGGTCCCGGCGCGCTGGGTTCGACCCGGTCGTGGCCCGCGGGCAGCAGGAACAGGCCGAGCCCGAGCCCGCCGACGGCCAGCAGGGTGCCGACGCCGAGCCGCGCGGCCCGCATCCGCCGCCGGGCCTTCACGCCCGCCCGGAGCCGCGCGCGCTGCCCGGAGTCAAAGGAGACGCGTTCCTCGGTGGTGCGCATGAGCTGCGCCAACTGCCGTTCGAAGTGATCCATGACTTCCCCTTCACCCCACCGGCTCGATGACGTCGGCCAGGAGCCGGCGCAGCCTGGCCACCCCGCGTGACGCGTGCGAGCGGGCGGTTCCGACCGGGCAGCCGAGCAGCTGGGCCACCTGCGCCTCCGGCAGATCCTGGTAGTAGCGCAGCACGACGGCGGCCCGCTGCCTGGCCGGCAGCTGGGCGAGCGCGTTCTCCAGCCGGGACCGTTCGGCGACCGCCGTCGAGACGTCGCCGAGGGCCGCCACGTCGGGCAGTTGCTCGACGGGCCGCTCGCCCCACCAGCGCCGTCGCGCCGACCGCGCGGCCGACCGCACCATCACCTTGCGCGCGTAGGCCTCGGGCGCCTCGTCGGCCACCTTCGGCCAGGCGAACCAGAGCTTGACCAGGGACTCCTGGACGAGGTCCTCGGCCCGGTGCCGATCGCCACCGGTGAGCAGCCGGGCCAGGTGGATCAGACCAGGCCAGCGGGCCGCCACGAACTCCTCGAACTCACCGGTCCGAGTCTGTCCCATCCGTACCGTCCCTGATCTCGCTGACTCCTTACACCTGGGGAAAGGCCCTGACCCCGTCCCCACGCTGCACCGCGCCGCGGTGATGTGGGTCACAGCCGGTGATCGGCTGCCGGGTCAGGGCCTTCGAGGCGGAGGTGCGGGCGGGCGGTCAGCCGGTGAAGGCCTCCACGAGGGTCCAGATGGCGAGGCCCGCCATGCAGACGGCGCCGATCCGCTGCACCGTCTTGAGCGGCACGCGCTGCGCGATGAACCGGCCGACCAGCAGGGCGAGGGCGGACACCGACATGAGGGCCGCCGCGGAGCCGATGGCGGTGGAGAGCCAGCCGTTGGTGGCGGCGAGGTTGGCGGTGGTGATCTGGGTCAGGTCGCCCCACTCGCTGATGAAGACGGCGGTGAAGGCGGTGCCGTAGACGGGCCAGAAGCCGGTGACGGTCTTGCCGCCGCCCTCCTCGTCCTCGTCGTCGCCCCCGGAGCGCAGCAGCACGAACGCGCCGAACGCGAAGAGGGCCGCCGAGACCAGTTTGACCAGCATGCCGGGGAGCAGCCCGAGCAGGCTGCCCGCGCCGACGGCGATCACGACGTGCACGATGAACGCCGTGGACGTGCCGAACCACACGTACAGCGGACGCATGCGGGTGCCCATGGCGAGCGACGCGAACATGGTCTTGTCGGGGAGTTCCGCGAGGAAGATCAGCCCGAAGGCGGTGAGGATCGCCAGGGGGTCGAGAGACATTCCTTGAGCTGCTTTCTGTAGAGGGCCGCGGGCACGGGTGACCGCACGGCCCGGGGGGAGGCCGGGGTTGGTTCAGGGGGTCGGCGGATCGCCGTGGTCCCTGACGCGGTGGCCCATGCCGCTCGCGGTGACCGACAGCCAGTCCGCGAGCCGCAGCCCGTCGTCACCGCGCCACGCCGCGTGGGCGACGTCGTCGAGGAGGAGACAGACCCAGCAGCCGGGCACCGGCACGAAGGCGTTGGACGGCGGATGCGCGCGCGGGTCCCCGAACGGAGCGGCGCTCCTGGTCAGGGCGGGCGGAGTGCGGGTTTTGACGGCGGGCTCCCGGCCGGTGCCCGCGGACCTCAGAGCACGCAGGACGGCACCGACACGGACGATCGGAGACAGCGGAAGCGGATGCACGGTCCCGGACCAGCCTTCCCGCACGGGCGGGGGCTCCGAGGACGACCGCGCGAGGGGACGGCGGCAGCTTCGGCCCCGCCGACGCGCATACGTCATCGACTCATGGGCCGAAGGTCTCGCCCGCCCGCACACGACCTCTGCGGGCCCGGCCACCGGGATTCCCCGTGAGAGGTTTCCAGTGTGTCGACGACCGGTATTGCGGGGCTACTCCCCTTCGCGACCGCCAAGCATACACATCGGCCCAGGTGAAGCCCATCCCCGGTCCACCACCCGGACGGCCTACAGCTCGGTCTGCGGCCAGCCGAGCAGCCGGGCGCCGATCACCGCGGTCTGGAGGGTGAAGCGGTGCGTGGGGTCGGCCGGATTCACGCCGGTGAGGGTGTGGACGCGTTCGAGGCGGTAGGTCAGGGCCCGCACGCTCAGCTTCAGCCGGCGGGCCGACTCGGCGGCCACGCAGCCGGAGTCGAAGTACACCGTCAACGTGTCGATCAGCGGCTGCGGGCCGCCGCGGGCGCTCTCCAGCGGGCCCAGGGTGTTGCGCACGAGGTCCGCCATGGCCTGCCGGTCACGGGTGAGCACGGGGTAGACGAGCAGGTCGACGGCGTGCAGCACCGGGCCGTCGAGGGCGAGGCGCTCGGCCAGGTCGAGGGTGTGCAGCGCCTCCTCGTACGAGTGGACGATGCCACCGGGCCCCGGGTGGGCGCGGCCGACGGCGACCCGGCCGCCGTCGGTGGCCGCGTGCGCCAGCTTGGCGAAGTGGGCCAGGATCTCCTCCTGGTCGGCGGGCGCGATGCAGATCAGCAGGCCGCCCTTGGTGGCGAGCAGCACGCGCCGCTCGCTGAACCGCGCGACCAGCGCGCTCTCCACCTGGCGGGTGGCCGGGTCGGTGTCGTCGAGGGGCGTCCCGCCCTGGCAGACGGCGACGGCGTGCGCGCGGGTCAGCAGCAGCCCGAACCTGACGGCGCGCTCGGCCAGCCTGCCGAGGTCGCTGCGGCCGTAGAGGAGGTCGTCGATGAACTCCCGGCGGGCGGCCTCCTCGCGGCGCACGGCGAGTTTCTGGGCCCGCTCGTGCCCCTCGGCGAAGGCGTCGATCGACTGCTCGACGGCGGCCAGGACCCGGTCGGCGTCGACGGAGCCGAGCGTCGGCCAGATCGTGCGGGTCGCCGCGAGGTGCTGTCGGACGAGCACCCGCAGCCCGACGCCGGTCTCGGCGGCCCGCTCCCCCAGCAGCCGCCGCGACTCCAACTCGGCGCGGGTGAGCCGACGTCCGGTCGCGCAGACCTCGGCGAGTATCTGGTCGTATCCGGTCAGATAACCGCCGGTGCCGGCGACAGTGCCGGTGACGCTGCCACTGCCGGTGCCGGTGCCGCTGCCGGTGCCGGTGCCGGTTTCGGCGTAGGTGTGGGCGTCGGCTGCCTCCGGCCCGTTCACACGTCCTCCCCCACGGCTGCCTCCAGCTCGTTCACGGTTCTCTCCCCACGGCCGCCTCCGGCTGGTTCACGGTTCCTCCCCGCACGTCCCGGTGCGGCGCCGCGACCACCTGCGACCTGCCCTTCGCCCATACTGCCTGATGGCCGGGGGGAGTCCGGAAGGCGGTGCTGACCGCCTTCCGGACTCCCCCCGGCCTCCCCCGATCCCCGGTTTCCCCCGCTCCCGGTCCCCGGAGTTCCCCCGCTCCCCCTCGGGCTCCCCCCTTCCCCCGTTCCCCCGTAGGCGCCCCGGGCTTCCCCCGTTCCCCCGTCCCCGGTGCGCCCGGCTCTCCCCCGTCCTGCCCGCCCCCGTCCCCCGTGGCAGCCCCGGGACTCCCCCGATTCCCGTGGCCGCCGCGGGAGTTCCCCCGCTCCCCCTTTTTCCTTCCGGGGGTCCCCCGAACTCCCCTTCCCTTCTGGGCAGTTCCCCCGTTCCCCCCGTTTCCCGTGGGCGCCCCGGGTTCCCCCGATCTCCCGATCCCCGTGGGCGCCCCCGAGGCTCAGCCCGAGATCTCGACCTTCCCGTTGGCCGCGGCCGGTGCCGGCGTGGCCGTGGCCGCCTCCGGGCGGTTGGTGACGCCCTTCAGGAGCTGCGCGAGGTCGATCCCCGTGGTGGCGTTGAGGAGTTCGACGCCCTGGCTGACGTTGTCGGCGACCGCGCGCGGCAGCCGTCCCGCGCCGTCGGTGGAGATGACCGTCAGCTTGTCGATGGCGCTGAGCGGCTCGGACGCCTTCGCGACGACCTGCGGGAGCACCTCGATCAGCATCTGGAGGACCGCCGCGTCGCCGTACTGCCCGAACGCCTCCGCCTTCTTGCGCATGGCCTCGGCCTCGGCCGCGCCCTTGGCGCCGATCGCGGCGGCCTCCGCCTCGCCCTCAAGCCTGACCGCCTCCGCGATGGCCGCGCGCCTGGCCCGCTCGGCCTCACCCTGCTTGAGGCCCTCGATGGCGTCCGCCTCGGCGAGCGCGCTGCGGCGGGACTTCTCACCCTCACCGGTCAGCCTGGCCCGCTCCGCGTCGGCCTGCGCCGAGGCGATCTCGGCGAGCCGCTCGGCCTCGGCCTGCTTGACGCGGGCCACCCTGCGGGCCTCCGCCTCCTGTTCGGCGGCGTAGCGCTTGGCGTCGGCGGGCTTGCGGACCTGGGTGTCGAGCTGACGGTCCGTCAAGGCCGCCTGGCCCGCGGCGACCTTCTCCTGCTCGGCGAGGATCTCCTGCTGCCTGGCCGCGTCGGCGAGCGGTCCCGCGGCGGCGGCACGGGCGTACGCCTCGTCGGTCTCGGCCTTGATCTCCGACTGCTTCAGCGCGAACGTGCGCTGGGCGATGGCGATCTCCTCCTCGGCCTTCAGCCGCGCCTGCTCGGCGGCCCGCCGGGCGACGGCCTCGGCGATGTCGGCCTCCTGCTTGGCGCGGGCGGCCTCGGGGCGGCCGAGGTCCTCCAGATAGGAGCCCTCGGTGGTGATGTCCTGGATCTGGAAGGCGTCGAGCACCAGGCCCTGCCCCGACAGACTCGCCTCGGCCTCCTCGGCGACCTGCCCGGCGAACGCGGCCCGGTCCCGGATGACGTCCTCGACGGACATCCGGCCGACGATGGCCCGCAGCGCGCCGGAGAGCACTTCCTGGGTGAAGCCGACGATGCCGTCCTGCTGCATCAGAAACCGCTGGGCCGCGGCCCTGATCGAGTCCTCGGTGCCGCCGACCTTGACGATGGCGACGCCGTCCAGGTTGGACTTCACCCCGCGCAGGGTGACCGCGCCGCGCACCGCGACCGGGATGTGCCGGGAGGACAGGTCGAGGGTGAACTTCTGCTGCACGAACGGCACGACGAACACGCCACCGCCGACCACGACCTTCTGGCCGCTGTTGTCGGTGAACACCCGCCCGGTCTCCGGGTCGGTGGACTTCTTGCCGCGTCGGCCGGTCACGATGAACGCCTCGCTCGGCCCTGCCACCTTGTAGCGGCTGGCGACGACGAGCGCCATCAGGACGAGGAGTACGACGACTCCCACGACGGCGATGATGACTGGACTCATGTGGTCTCCCCTCGGCCCTCCCTGGGGACGGCACCTAGGTACTGCGGACGTACGGACCTGGCGGGCGCGCGGCACCGCGCGCGGCGGTGGCGGTCGGGCCCGGTCGGGTCGGGTCGGTGGTCGACCGGGCGGTCCCGGTCGGAGTCTGCGGCCGACCGGTCGCGAGACGGTCGGAGTCTGCGGCCGACCGGTCGCGAGACGGTCGGAGTCTGCGGCCGACCGGTCGCGAGACGGTCGGAGTCTGCGGCCGACCGGTCATGAAGCGGTCGGGCTATGCGGCCGACCGGCTATGAAGCGGTCGGAGTCTGCGGCTGACCGGGCGGTTCCGGTCGGGGCTCCGGCCGGCCGGGGCCCCGGCGGCGTGGAGTCCATGGCCGGCCGGGGCCCTGTCAGGTCGGTCCCGGCCGGGTCCCCGTCGTCGGTCAGTGATCGACCGGGCGGACGGAGACGGCGGTATGCGAGAGCGTGCGGTCGACCCAGATCTCGGTCCCGCGCGCCACCGGCGACTCGCTGCGGGCGGCGAACTTGACCGGTTGCCCGGCCAGCCGCACCAGCACCTCGCCGTACCCCCCGGCGGGAATGGCGGTCACCACGGAGCCGGCCACGCCGATCAGGTCGGCACCGCTCGGCGCCGCTCCCGAGCTGTCGTCGATCAGCGCCCTGCTGAGCCGGTACGCGGCCCAGCCGGCGGCGGCCCCCGCGGGCACCCCCACGGCGACGGCGCCCAGGGTGCCGAGGCCGGTGGTGCCCAGCACGATCGCTCCGGAGAACCCGAGCATCGAGATGAACCCGGAGATCACCGGAAGCGACAGCAGCCCGTCGAACATTCCATCAAGCAGGCCGTCGAAGAAACCTTCGAGCAACCCGTCGAGGACGACCGACAGAGCAAGGAGGACGACCCCCGCGATGCCCAGACCGAGAAACCAGGTCATGTGCGCCCACCCGCCCTTCCTTGCTCTCCCCCGTCGGCATGAGCATGTTCACATGGGTAAGGGGTCAACGACATTGCCTGATCCCGGCAATCTTTACGCGCCCTTAATGCCGCCTCGGGCCTCGGCCCGCCCAGGCATCAAGGACGGGATCAGGGGTACTCGGTGGGGGAGGAGGTCCACCATGTTCGAAGCAGGCGATATCCGTGAATGGCGAGGCCACGACGTGGTCGACCCCAGCGGTTCCAAGATCGGCACCCTGGAGTCCGTCTATGTCGACACGGCGACGGACGAGCCCTCGTTCGCCACCGTGACGGTAGGACTGCTCGGCCGCCGCAGGCTGGTCTTCGTGCCGCTCGCGGGCGCGACCGTCGCCCCGGACCAGCTGATCGTGATCCACGACAAGGACACGGTGAAACAGGCCCCGTCGATCGACACCGACGGCGAGCTGCTGGCCACGGACGAACCGGCCGTCTTCGCCCACTACGCGCTGGAGTACACGACGGGCGCGGGCGGTGAACGCCGGCTGGCCCGCCGCTGACACCGCCGGCGGGACGGGTCAACTCCCGTACGGCCCAAGCGGACTGGACAGCCTCGGGGGAGGCGGTGCGATCATTGCGAGCCACGCTACTACACCCTTGTAGAGGAACCGGTTCGCATGCTTGAGCACCTCAAGAACCTCAAGGACAAGATCGAGGACATCGCCGAGGACCACGGCGACAAGATCTCCGACGGTCTGGAGAAGGTCGGCGACTTCATCGACGACAAGACCGAGGGCAAGCACTCCGACAAGATCGACACCGCCGTCGACAAGGCGCAGGACTACATCGGAAAGCTCGGCGCCACCAAGGACTGACGGCTTCCGCAGCGGGCGGGCCCGGCCCCCGGGAGCGGGAGCCGGGCCCGCTTCCCGCTCCCGGGAGCCGCCCTCGCGGAGCCCGGTGGGCCACGGACAGACCGGCCGGCGGGGCCCGTCCGTCGTCGTCCTCGGCGAGGAGCGCCCGCCGGACGACGCCGCCGGACCCGGGCCGGCCCGACGACAGGGTTGCGGCAACCGGGCCGGGAGCCGGGCGGTCCCACGGGCCAGGCGTCAGGCCGCTGACCGGGCTGGGAGCCGGGCCGCCGACCGGGCCTCTCCTCCCCGCCACCCGTGGTCGACCGTGGCGGCGGAGGGCCCGCTCCCTGGTGGCACCCGGGATCGGTCCGTACAGTCCCTGGTGCGTGATCGCCAGGGGGGCGGTCCGGCACCCGGAGGCCGCGCCATGGACATCGCCCGCCCGACAGGACCCCCGGCCGCCCGACCCGTGGCCCGCGTCCTGGCACCGGTGCCACACCGGACACCTCTGCCACTTCTGCCACTTCTGACGTTCCTGACGCTCCTGGCGGCGACGGCCTGCACGCCGACCCACGCCCCCTCCACCCCCGGCGAAGACCCCCCGGCCACCGCCGCGACCGGTGCGCGGCAGCCCCGTTCCGCCGAAGTTCGCCGTTCCGCCGACGTTCCGCGCCCCGCCGCCGTCCAACGCACCGTCGAGCCGCCGCGTCTCGACGGTGCGGGGGAGACGGTCGCCGGGCGGCAGGAGGCGGTTCGGGGTGACGGGCGGCTGGGGTACACGGGCGGCGCACGGGGCAAGGCCCTCATCGTGGCGGTGAGTTGCCAGGGTGAGGGCTCGGTCTCCGTCGACGTGCCGACCGTGGCGGTTTCCTACCGGCTGCGGTGCGGTGGCGTCGTGCCGGAGGTGGCGTACCACGAGATCTCCCTCAGGGCGTCCCACCGGCCGGGATCCGTGGTGGTGACGGCGCCGTCCGCCGTCATCTGGGCGGCGACGGTCGGCCGGGGCGACCGGGCGGAGCGGGAACCCTCCGGGATCGGCTGAGCCGGGCGGTGCCGTCAGCCGGCGGTGTGCGGGGGCGTGCCGTCAGACGACGGTGTGCGGGGGCGTGCCGTCGCCGTCGGAGCCGAGGCGTTCGACGGCGGTGTCGAGGGCGCGGGCGACCTCGGCGGGCAGGGGTTCGCCCTGGGTCCAGCCGATGAGGTGCGCGGCGACCGCGCGCAGCTCGACGTCGGTGTGCCAGCAGATCTCACGGAGCACCTCGAACCCCCTGGCGGGCGTGGTCTTCGCCAGTGCGACGACGACGCCGATCGCCTGGTCGACGACGGCGTGCGAGGCGACCGCCTCGTGCAGGTGCGCGACCTCCGTCTCCAGCCGCCGTACTTCGGCGTCGGGGGCGGGACGCGGGTCCGGGGGGAGCGGGTCGGGCGTACGTGAGCAGTCCATGGACGTTTCCTGCCGGGGTCTGGGGCGGACCCCTCAAGACTGCCCCGGACCGTGCGGCGCATCCACCGCGGACGAGGGCCCCGTCGCGCACCTGGCGCGACGGGGCCTGTCCGAGCCCGGCTGTGACAGCCGACGGGTCAGCCGTTGACGCAGGCGTTGCCCGCGGTGGGGTTCAGCAGACCGACGATGTCGATGCTGTTGCCGCACAGGTTGACCGGGATCTCGATCGGGACCTGGATGACGTCTCCGGACAGGACGCCGGGGCTGCCGACCGCCGTGCCGACGGTGGGGTCGGGGTCGGCCTGGGCCGCCGTGGCACCGAGCAGTGTCAGGGCGCCCGCCAGAGCGGCGGTCGTGGCCAGGGAACGCATGCGCATGGAGTACCTCCGTGGAACTGCTTGCGGGGACGTTCCCATCACACCGCCCGCCACGCCCGACCGCGCGCGCTGGTGAGCCGGACGGGTGTTCTTCCGTCCGCCGTCGCCTGTCGGAGGCCGCTCGACGGGCGCGGTGCCCGACAATCCCGCGCCCGCCCCGCACCCGAACCCGGCGGCGGCTACTGCTTCTTGAAGGAGCGGATCTGGTAGCTGCCCTGGAGGTTGCCGCCGTGGCCGGCGGCCGTCGAACCGACACGCGCCTGGAAGTTGGTCTGCTTGTAGTACTGGATGCGGTGTCCGGTGCCGTTCCAGAGGGACAGCACCTTCTTGCCGCGCCGGATGAAGGCGCACCCGTCGGCGGTGTTCGCCACCCGCGCCGACGTCCACTGGCAGCGGCTGCCCGCGCCGCCCCAGCCGCTGTAGATGCAGAAGTGCCCGGGATCGCAGCGGAAGACCGCGGCGGCGGCTCGGGCCGCGGGGGCGGGCGCGGGGGCCGGGGCGGCGGAGACGGCGGGGGCGGTGCCGAGGGCCGCCACGAGGGCGAGCGAGGTGATGACGAGTGAGGTGACACGGCGCATGGAGATCGTTCCCTTGTCGCTTGTCGCTTGTCGCGTCGTCGGCGTCCTCCGACGACGGCTGTCCCCACTGTCGTGCGCGGCCGACGGCGACCGGCAGAGCGTGCGCGGGGGCGCGCGAGGCGCCGCACCAGGGCCGGGCGCCAGCGGAACCCGCGGGCCTGCGCGGGACGCCCCCTCCCACTACGCTCGCTCTCAGCCGCGTCCCCGGGAGCGAGGATCGACGATGACCAGCACCCCCACCACCGACAGGTCCGCCCTCATCATCGGCGCGTCCCGCGGTCTCGGCCTCGCGCTGGCCGCCGAGTACCTGGCCAGGGGGTGGCGGGTGACCGGCACCGTGCGCGGTTTTGGCCGCACCGGCCTGCACGACCTGGCCGACTCCTCGGACGGCAGGCTGCGGGTGGAGTCCGTCGACATCACCGTCCCCGAGGAGGTCGCGGTGCTCCACGACCGGCTCGCGGGGACGGTGTTCGACCTGCTGTTCGTCAACGCGGGGGTGACCAACGGCCCCGAGGAGACGGTCGCCGACGTCTCCACGGACACCTTCACGCATCTCATGGTGACCAACGCGCTGAGCCCGATGCGGGTCGTCGAGGCGCTGCGCGACCTCGTCGCGCCGCGCGGCACGATCGGGGTGATGTCGTCGGGTCAGGGCAGCGTCGCCGACAACGAGCGCGGCGGCTTCGAGGTCTACCGGGCGAGCAAGTCCGCGCTGAACCAGTTGATGCGCAGCTTCGCCGCCCGCCGCGCCGACGACCCGCGCACCCTGCTGCTCATCGCGCCCGGCTGGGTGCGCACCGGCCTGGGCGGCCCGGCCGCGCCCCTGACGGTCGACCAGAGCATCCCGCGCGTGGTCGACACGATCGAGGCGCAGTCGGGCAAGGGCGGACTCCAGTACCTCGACCACCAGGGGCGGACGGTCCGCTGGTAGCACCGCCGGCCGGTGTCCTGCGCGCCGCCGCGCGCTCGGGTCAGCGGCGGATGAGGCCGAGGTCGGTGGCGGCGGCGACGGCGGCGGTGCGGGAGTCGACGTCGAGTTTGGTGAAGACGCGGGCGAGGTGGGACTTGACGGTGCCTTCGGTCAGATGGAGGCGGGCGCCGACGGCCTGGTTGGACAGGCCGTCCGCGACCAGCGTCAGGACCTCGACCTCGCGTCGGGTCAACGACGTGCCGGGGGTGCGCAGCCGGTTCATCAGCCGGTCGGCGACGGTGGGCGCGAGGGTGGTGCGTCCGGCGGCCGCGGTGCGGACGGCGGCGGCCAGCTCCTCGGGCGGCGCGTCCTTGAGGAGGTAGCCGGTGGCGCCTGCCTCGATGGCGTGCAGGGTGTCGGCGTCGGTGTCGTAGGTGGTGACGATCAGCACCCGGGGGGCTCCGGGCCTGGCGGTGATCCGGGCGGTGGCCTCGGCGCCGCCCATGCCCCGGCCGAACCGCAGGTCCATGAGGACGACGTCGATGTCGCCCTCGGCGGCGCGGGCCACGGCGTCCTCGGCGGTGGCGGCCTCGGCCGTCACGACGAGGCCGGGTTCGGTTTCGAGCACGGCGCGCAGTCCTGCCCGGACGACGGGGTGGTCGTCGGCCAGGAGCAGGCGGATGGGGGTGTCGTCGGTCACGGGCGGGCCTCGGGCTGGGTGAGGGGCAGTCGGACGGCCAGGGCGGTGCCGTGGCCGGAGGCTGATTCGATGGTGAGGGTGCCGCCGAGGGCGTCGGCGCGGGCCCGCATGGCGGCCAGTCCGAAGCCGCCGCTCCCGGGGTCGGGGGCGGGCAGCCGGGCGGGGTCGAAGCCGCGCCCGTCGTCGACGACGTCGAGGGCGACGTGGTCACCGAGGTGGGTGAGGGTGACGTCGGCGGTGGTGGCCCCGGCGTGGTGAACGGTGTTCGCCAGCGCGGACTGGGCGATGCGCAGCAGCGCGACCTCGTGGGCGGTGGCGAGCGGGGCGGGGTCGCCGGCGAGGTGGAAGCGCGCGGTGAGCCGGTGCCTGGCGGAGGTGGTGGCGCACAGGCGGTCGAGGGCGTCGGCCAGGGTGGTGCCTTCCAGCGTGGGCGGGACGAGGGCGGCGACGAAACGGCGGGCCTCGGCGAGGTTGTCGACGGCGGCCTGCCGCGCCTGGTCGACGTAGCCGGCGGCGCTCCGCGGCGCCTGGGGCAGGGCGCGTTCGGCGGCGCGCAGCAGCAGTTGGATGCTGGACAGGCCCTGGGCGAGGGTGTCGTGGATCTCGCGCGCCAGGCGGTCGCGTTCGGCGAGCACACCGGCGGTGTGCTGGGCGGCGGCCAGGTCGGCGCGGGTGGCGGTGAGTTCCTCGATCAGCCGGCGGCGCTGTTCGCTCTCCCGGTAGAGGGCCTGGTAGCCCCGCACCACGGCGACGGCCACGGCGGCGCCGAGCGCGGGCCCGATGACCACGGCGGGGGTGAGGGAGTGCTGGTGCGCGGCGAAGCCCGCGACGGCCGCGGCGGCGGTGACGGCCACGGCCACCGGTCCCGCGCGGCGGGGCAGCAGGTGCAGCTGGAGGAAGTACAGCGGGAAGGCGACCCACACGGCGTCCGGGGAGAGGGCGAGCAGCACCAGCCAGCAGGCGCCCACGGCGGCCAGCCACAGCGCGGCGGCCTGCCGCGAGCGGCGTACCCGGGGCAGCGCGGGCCCGACCGCGTACACCAGTGCGCAGACGGCCGACGCGGCGACGATCCATCCGGCGTGCGGCCGGCCGTCGGCCACGGCCCGGCCCGCGGCCAGCGCGAGCAGGCCGATGACCAGCAGGTGCAGGCACCAGGCGAGGGCTCGGGTGGTCGGGGTCAGGGCGGGGGCGGCGGTCGTCACAGTGCGTCCCAGGTTACGGAGGCGGGCGCCCGGCGGCCTCTGTCGAAAGTGGGAACCCGCGCGCCGTCTTTCGGCCCGCCGGGTGCCCTCCTGTGCCGGACGCGCGGACGGGGGTCCCGCGGCGAGGGTGGGGTGGTAGCCGTTTGAACCGCTGGAGAGGACGGGCCGAGGCCGTGTTTGTCGCCTGGAGAGACCTGAGATTCGCCAAGGGGCGGTTCGCCCTGATGGGGACCGTCATCGTGCTGATCACCCTGCTGGTCGGGCTGCTGTCCGGGCTGACGGCCGGCCTCGGCCGGCAGAACGTCTCCGCGATCACCTCCCTGCCCGCCGACGCGATCGCCTTCCAGGCGCCCGGCGGCGGCCAGTCCCTGTCGTTCGCGGACTCCACGGTCACCGAGCGGCAGTGGCGGCTGTGGTCCGCGGCGCCGGGCGTCGAGAGCGCCGAGCCGCTGGGGATCACCACGACCCGGGCCACGGCGGGCGCCCGGAGCACCGGGGTCTCGGCCTTCGGCGTCGAGCCCGGCTCCCGCCTCGCCCCGCACGGCGACGCGATCACCGACCGCGCGGTGGTGCTGTCGACGGCGGCCGCCGAAGGGCTCGGCGTGCGGGCCGGCGACTCCGTCACCCTGGCGGGCAGGCGGCTGACGGTGGCCGCCGTCCAGGGCGACGCCCACTTCAGCCACACCCCGGTGATCTGGACCAGCCTCGACACCTGGAGGAGGACCGCGCCGCCCGGTGGCGGGACGGGCCCGACCGCGACCGTCATCGCCCTGGACACCACCGCGTCGGCCGACACGGCGGCCGTCGACGACCGGGCGGGCACCAGGACGGTCGCCACCGGCGACTCGCTGTCCGCGATCGGCTCCTACGCCTCCGAGAACGGCTCCCTCCAGTTGATGCGGGGCTTCCTGTTCGCCATCTCCGCCCTGGTCATCGGGGCCTTCTTCACCGTCTGGACCATCCAGCGGAGCGGCGACGTCGCCGTCCTCAAAGCGCTGGGCGCCTCCACCGGCGGGCTGCTCAAGGACGCCCTCGGCCAGGCCGTGGTCCTGCTCGTCGGCGGCACCCTGATCGGCACCGGCACCGCCGCCGCCGTCGGGGCCGTCCTGTCCGGCGGTGCCGTGCCGTTCGTCCTCACCCCGGGGACCGTCCTGGTCCCGGCGGTCGTGATCATCCTCCTCGGCGTGCTCGGCGCCGCCCTCTCCGTCCGCCGCATCACCTCCGTCGACCCGCTGACCGCTCTGGGGAGCGCCCGATGAGCCTGTGCCTGACCGACGTCACCCTCACCTACCCCGACGGCGACACCCGGCTGACCGCCCTCGACCGGGTCTGCCTCGACGTTCCCCGAGGCACCCTGACCGCCGTGGTCGGACCCTCGGGCTCGGGCAAGTCCAGCCTGCTCGCGGTCGCCGCCACCCTGGTCACCCCCGACACCGGCACGGTCACCATCGACGGTGTGGCCACCAGCGGGCTGAGCCGCGGCGAACTCGCCCGGCTGCGCCGCCGCGGGATCGGCATCGTCTTCCAGCAGCCCAACCTGCTGCCGTCCCTCACCGCGGCCGAACAGCTCCAGGTCATGGCGCAGATCGACGGCCGCGCACCCCGTTCGGCCCGGGTCCTGGCGGGCGAACTCCTCGACGCCGTCGGCCTCGCCGACCAGGCGGGCCGGCGCCCCCACCAGCTCTCCGGCGGCCAGCGCCAGCGCGTCAACATCGCCCGCGCGCTGATGAACGACCCCACCGTGCTCCTCGTCGACGAGCCGACCAGCGCCCTCGACCACGAACGCGGTGCCGCCGTCCTCGATCTCCTCACCCGCCTCACCCACCAGCGGGCGACCGCCACCGTCCTCGTCACCCACGACCGCGCGCACCTCACCGCGGCCGACCGGGTCGTCGAGGTCCACGACGGCCGTCTGCGCCGCGCGGCCGGGAACCGCTAGCGCACCCGGGCCCGACGTCCGGCGGCTACGGGGAGCCGCTCAGATAGCGGGTCACCATGTCGACCAGTTCGCTCTCGAACGTCTCCACCGGGACGCCCCGCGGGTCCGCCATCAGCTTGTGGGTGTTCGTCTCCACGGTGAAGAGGATCAGCTCGGCCGCCGTGTCGAGATCGCGCACCCGCACATCCGGGTGCCGGGCGAGGAAGTCGCGGACCTCGCCGCCCCTGATCCTGGAGTGCCGGTCCATCGTGTCGAGCAACTCCCGTGAGACCGGGGCCTGTTCGATCATGATGCGGAGCAGCTGCGGATCGTCGCGGTGGTTGTCGATCGCGTCCCGTACCAGGATCCGCACCGCCGCCTCCAGACTGCCAGGGGACAGGTCGAGCCGGTCGGTCCTGGTCCAGGTGCCGCGGTCGATGTGGCGCACCAGCAGCTCGGCGAGGATCGCGTCCTTGTTCGGGAAGTACTGGTACAGCGAGCCGATGGAGACACGGGCGCGTTCCGCGATGCGGTTGGTGGTGCCCGCCGCGTAGCCGTACTCGGCGAAAACGTGAGCAGCGGCGGTGAGGACGCGCTCCCTGGTCAGCTCGGCGCGCACCTGGCGGGGCGTGCGACGTGGTTGAAGGCGGCGATCGGCCGACGGCATCCGGGGGTCTCCTCACGGCGCGGAAAGCGAGTAGCCAAAGAGCTGAGCGATTACTCAGAATACTGCCATGAGCTGGGAGAACACTCCCGGCCGACGACCAGCGCCGGACGGCGCCCGCCTTCGTGGACGCCGTGCCCGGCGGCCCGGACGAGAGGAATCCTTGTGCGGCAGCCACGCCGGTCAGGCCCCCAGGACCCCGCGAGCGCCCCGCGTCACCCGGACCCCCAGAGCCCTCCGCGTCCCCCGGCCGCCCCGCACCGGCTGACCACTATGGAGCAGATCGAGGCGACCCTCGGCCGGCCGGCTCCGATGATCATGCTCAAGCAGATCGACGCGCTCGACGAGGGGTGCCGGACCGTCCTCGCCCGGTGCCCGGTCGCGGCCTTCGGCTACCGGGACGGCGCCGGCGTCAGCAGGACGACGTTCATCGGCGGCCGGCCGGGGTTCACCCGCGTCCACTCCCCCACCCGGATCTCGTTCACCCTGCCGGGGCCCGCGGACCCGCGCGGTCCGGTCTCGTTCTTCTTCCTGCTGCCCGGCGTCGGGGAGGTCCTCCGCGTCAACGGCACGGTGGGCGCGCGCAAGGGCGCCGCCACCACCGTCGAGATCACCGAGGCGTACGTGCACTGCGCGCAGGCCGTCCTGCGCTCCGGCCTGTGGCGGCCACGGGACCCGGCGGGACCGCCCGCCGAGGCCCCCGGCGAGTTCCCCGGTGACGGCCCCCTGCGCGGGCCCGGTGTCGCCGCGTTCCTGGCCGCCGCGCCGTTCCTCGCGCTGTCCACCTGGGACTCGTCGGGCGGCAGCGACACCTCCCCGCGCGGGGACCGGGGCGCGGCGGCCCGCATCCTGGACGGCCGCACCCTCGTCGTCCCCGACCGCAGGGGCAACCGCCGCGCCGACACGCTCCACAACCTGCTGTGCGACGACGGGCTCTCGCTGGCGGCGCTGGTGCCGGGCCGGGGCGGGGTGCTGCATCTGCGGGGGCGCGGCACGATCACCGACGATCCCGACCTGCTCGCGACGATGGCGCTGCGCGGGACGCCCCCTCATCTGGCGCTGCTCATCGACGTCGAGGACGCCGAGGTGACCGCCAACGACGCGGTGACCCGCGCGCGGCTGTGGGCGCCGGGCGCGCACCTCGGCCGCGGGAAGGCGCCCGACCTGCTGGCGATAGCGGGGGAACACCTCGCGGCCGGTACCTCACGGGCGGCGGGCGGTCCGCCGCGTTCCTGCTGCGGGCCCTCGGGGCGGTGCCGGGGCTGAACCGGCTGCTGCGGCTGGCGATGGACCGCGCCTACCGTTCCGGCCTGCGCAAGGAGGGCTACGACGAGGTGGCGCCCGCCCCGGCCCGCGCGGTGCCGTCCGGCGGTGGCGGTGAGGTGAGCCCGGCGCGCGCGGTGCGGGTCGTCGAGGTGCGCCGGGAGACACCGAGCGCGGTCACGCTCGTCCTGGCGGACGCGGACGGCGGCGACGGCGTCTTCGACTTCCTGCCCGGTCAGTTCTTCACACTGGTCGCCGAGGTGGAGGGGCGCGAGGTGCGGCGGGCCTACTCGGCGTCGTCGGCGCCGGGGTCCTCGCGGCTCGACGTCACCGTCAAGCACATCGAGGGCGGCCGGTTCTCCGGCCACGCGCACCGGAGCCTGCGCGCCGGTGACGTGCTCGCGGTGCGCGGCCCCTCGGGTTCCTTCCACGCGGGCGGGCGGCCCCCGGCCGAGGTGGTGCTCATCGCGGCGGGCAGCGGCGTCACGCCGATGATGAGCATGATCCGCGCCCGGCTCGCCGTGCGGACGGACCGCTGCCGGATCTCCCTGCTCTACAGCAGCCGCGGCCCCGACGAGGTCATCTTCGCCGACGAGCTGGCCCGGCGGGCGGCGGACGATCCCGACCGGCTCTCGGTCACGCAGGTGCTGACCGGCCGGGACGGACGCCTCGACGCGGCCGGGGTGCGCCGCTGGGTCACGGACCTCGCCCCGGCCGCCGACGCCCACTACTACGTCTGCGGCCCGCAGCCCCTGACGGACACCGTCCTGGCCACCCTGGCCGGGCTCGGGATCGCGGACGACCGGGTCCACCACGAGCGGTTCGGCGGCGGAGCGGACCCCGCGACGACCGCGACCGAGCCCCGGACGATGGCCGTCGAGGAGGACGGGCACCCCGTCGGCACCGCGGCGGTCGGACCCGGCGCGACCCTGCTCGACGCCGGGCTCGCGGCGGGGCTGCCGATGCCGTACTCGTGCACGGTCGGCGCCTGCGGCGACTGCGCGGTGCGGCTGCGCGCGGGGGAGGTCGCCCAGGACGGGCCGAACTGCCTCACCGCCGGGCAGCGGGCGGCCGGCTGGGCGCTGACGTGCGTGGGCCGCCCGCTGACGGACGTCACCGTGGACATCGCCGTGAGCCTCGACGAGGACGCCGCCGCCGCGGGTGACAGCGCGGACGCGTGACCGTGCCACGGCCGGCCTCGCACCTTCGGGTGATGAACGCGAACTCCGCGGCGCGGCAAGGGCGTTGACCCTACGGTGGGGTGTCCGAGAAACCGAGCGGACGGGGACGGCCATGCGGGTGGAGATGCGGGTGGACGACGGGGGCGGCCTCGCGGCGGCGGAGTTGTACCGCTGGCTGCGGCAGGACCCCGTGATCCGGCGGCGGGCCGAGGTGAGCGCGGGCTCCTCGCGGCCCGACCTGACGACGATGGGGACCTTCGACATCGTCACCGTCGTGCTGGAGCAGGGCATCGCCGCCCTGAACCTGGCGCTCTCCTACGCCGCGTGGCGCGCGACGCGGCCCTCCGCCCCCGCGGTGACCGTCACCGTGGGCGGCAGGTCGATCACCCTGGAGGGCCGCTGCGACGACGCGGTGATCCAGCGGATGGTGGAACTGCTCGACCCCGCCCAGGGCACGGACGACCCCGCCCGGCCCGGGACGCGCCAGGAGCCGGACCGGGACGCGCCCTCGCTGCCCGGGACCCGCCCGGAGTCGGACTGATGCCGCGCGCCGACCCCTCGGCGTCCCGCGCCGTCCTCATCGGTGTGAGCGCGTACACGGACCCGGCGGTGGAGCGGTTGCCCACGGCGGTGCCCGGGGCGCGGCGACTCAGGTCGCTGCTCACCGATCCCGCGCTGTGGGGGCTGGCCGGCAAGGACTGTGTCGTGCTGTCCAACCCGGACACCCCGAACAGGGTGCTGAGGGCCGTGCAGGTCGCCGCGGAGGCCGCGACCGACACCCTGCTGATCTACTTCGCCGGTCACGGCCGCATCGGGCCGGGCGGCGATCTGCTCCTCATGCTGCCGGGCGCCGCGCTCGAAGGCCCCTACGCCGTGGTGCCCTACAGCGACCTGCGGCAGATGCTGCTGAACCACCGCCGGGCCGACAACCAGGTCCTGATCGTCGACTGCTGCCACTCGGGAGCCGTCGTCACCGACCACATGGGCCCGCTGGACCTCGCCCAGCGGACGGTGATCGAGCGGACGTACGTGATCACGGCGTGCGGGAAGCAGCAGCTCTCCCGCGCCCCGCGCGACGAGAAGTACCCGGCCTTCACCGGCGCGTTGATCGACGCGCTGGAGAGGGGCGTGCCGGGCGCCCCCGATCCGCTGCCCATGCGGGACGTCTTCGTCACCGTCAGGAACTCCCTGACCGGGCGGAACCTGCCACTGCCGCAGGACGGTTCCAGCGGTCTCGGCGACGAGATAGCCCTCGTCCGCAACCGCGCGGCGGGAGCCGCCCCCGCCGCACCGGTCACGTCCACCGCACCGGTCACGTCCGGCGGTCCGGTCGCGCCGGTCGTGTCCGTCGGGCCGGCTCGGCCGAAGCGGCGCCGTCGGCGGCGGGCCCTGCTGGGGACCGGGTGGCGGTGGTCGGTCGTCGCCGCCGCCGTGGCGGCCGTCGTCTCCGCCGACCTCCCACCCGCCGCCCACTCCGACGCCGCACCCGGCACCGGGTCCGCCTTCGGGGATCTCCGGCAGGCGGACCCCTGCGCGCTGACCGCCCCGGCCGCGCTGCGCCGGTTCGGAGATGCCCGGCAGGACAGCGGCTACGGCGGCTTCGACCGGTGCGACGTCCTCGTCGACCCCGCGGGCGGCGGCCAACAGGTCGATGTCGTCGTCGACTTCGACGCCGGGCGGGAGGAGGAGACCGGCCGCGCGACCACCGAGGGCCGGGTCACCGTGGTGCGCAAGGCCGAGGAGGGCTCGGCGTGCGTCCGGCTGCTGCTGCCCGCCCATGACGACGTCACCGTCGCCGTCCTCGCGAAGACCGACGACAGGGCGCCCGCGTCGCTGTGCGCGATCGCCGACGCCGCCACGACCACCGCGGTCCAGGTGCTGAACCGGGGGAAGGTGCCCGCGCGGACGACGGCCTTCCCGCGGAACTCGCTGTTCGGCAGCGACGCGTGCGCGCTCCTGGACGGCAAGGCCCTGGCGGCGGTGCCCGGCCTGGTGGCCGGCGGCGCCACACCGCAGTTCGGGAACTGGCAGTGCGACTACGCGAGCGACAGCGGCCCGACGCGGGTCGGTGTGGCCTTCGACCGCGGTGACCCGCCCGACGCCCGCGACGGCACGCCCACCCTGATCGGGGGCCGCCACGCGTTCGTCCTGTCGGAGGGCAACGGCGACGTCATGGTCACCCTCCCGCAACGGAGTTACCTCGGCGACCAGCACCAGCCGGTGTCGGAGAGCCTGGTCCTCACCCTCGCGGGAGCGGGCACCGCGCACCGGGCCGAGACCCGGAGGCTGGCCACCGCCCTCGCCGCGACCGCGACGAGCCACCTCCCGCCGACGCGCGCGTAGGCGCCGCCGGGACCGCCCGCGGCCGGGCCGACGGGCGCGGTCGGGCCGACGGGCGCGGTCGGCGCCGTACACGCCGACCCGCGCCCGCCGCCCGCCCTACTCCTCCTGCGCGGAGTAGCGGATGGTGCGCACCGCCTCGTAGGCCACCCGGCGCAGACCGGCGCTCTCCGTGCGGCGCCCGCTGAGCGCCTCGAGCAGGCCGATCGCGCGCGGGGTGCCGGTGCGGGCCAGCGCGACGGCGGCGGCCAGCACCCGCTGGTCGGACGGGCGTTGCTCGCCCTGGCCCGGGTCGGGGGTGCGGGCCGGCCAGCTCGGCGGCCAGGTCGCCGGGTCGAGGTAGCCGAGCAGCGCCTCCTCGGCTCCTGGGGTGCGCAGCGTGCCGAGCGCCTCGATGCCCTGGACGGTGGCGGTGGGATCGTCCTCCTCGGACAGGGCCCGCAGCAGCAGCCCCTCCGCCCGTGGGTGCTCGAGTCTGGCCAGGGCCCGGTAGGCGGTGACCCGGTCGACGAGGCCGGCGGGTCCCGGCGTCCGCAGCAGGGCGGCGAGCGACGGCAGCACGGACGGGTCGCGCAGCGCCGACGAGCAGAGCAGCGCGAGTCGGAGCCGTTCGCCGTCGTCGGGGCCGCAGCGCGAGGTGCGGACGGTGCGCAGCCAGCCGCGGCAGACGGGCGCGGGCACCTGGCAGAACAGGCGCAGGCACAGGTCGATCAGCCAGTCGTGGCCGGGCCGCAGGGAGCGCTCCAGGAGCAGGGCGTGCGCCTGCGTGTTGCCGGTGCGGCCGAGCGCGGCGAAGGCCGCCCTGACCAGGGTGGGGTCGCCCTCGTCGAGCAGGCCGGCGATCAGCGGCTGGGTGCGGGCGGGCCGGCAGCGCAGCAGGAAGGCGAGGGCCGCGACGCGCAGCCGCTCCTGCGCTCCGCCGTCCAGGGCCGTCTCCAGCAGGGGTTCGGTGTCCTCGGCGTACACGCCGAGCGAGGTCAGGGAGAGCAGGTTGGCTCGGGCGTGGTCGTCGGTCGCGTCGTGCAGGAGGCGGGCGTGGAACGGTCCGTCGCCCTCCACCCACTCGGGGTCGACGGCGTGCCGGATCGCGAGCTGGCCGACCGGGTCGGGCGCGTCGACGAACAGCCCGCGCATCGTCTCCCGCACGGAGGCGGGCGAGGTGACGCGCATGGCCAGCGGTGCCCGCAGGCGCCCTCGCAGGGTGCCGTCGGGTCCGGCGAGCAGGGGGCCGGTCTCCGGGCCGAGGGGGATCTCCGTGAGGGCCTGGCCGGCGGCGCCGGAGACCGCGCTCATCGGATGGTCGAGCAGCGGGGCGAGCAGCGGCACCGACTCCGGGCGCCCGCACCGGCCGAGCGCCTCGATGACCTCGACGGCGCACAGGACGTGGCCCTCCAGGTCGAAGGCGGCGCCGACGGGCCGGCCGGAGGTGGTGGGGTCGGTCTCCGTCAGCCTGCGCAGCATCTCCGCGAGCACCTCGCCCGCGACCTCACCGGCGACGAGCCCGAGGAAGTCCACGTACCGCAGGAAGAGGTGCCGGGGCGGCCGGTGCGCGCCGTAGAGGCGGTCGGCGACCGCCCCCACGTACTCGGGGAAGGCCGCGGCGAGTGCGGCGAGGGCGTGCGCGGCCTCGACGGCGAGGGGTGATCCGGGTCCGAACGCGACCGGCAGGAGCGCGTCGACCAGGTCGTCGCAGACCGGCGCGGCCTCGGGCAGTCCGTCCGAGGCGCAGCGGGCGGCGAGGGTGAGCGCCTCGACGGAACGCGGTTCGCCGTCGGGCGCGAACGCGATCCGCGTGACGAACCGTTCGGCGTCGTCCGGTCCGAGCATGCCGGTGTACAGCCTGACCACCTCCTCCCAGCGCGGGTCGTGACATCTCCCGAGGGCCAGGTCGGATCCGTCGGGACGGCCGCTGAGGGCGCGCGCGGCGAAGTACTCCTGGAACGTCAGATGGAGGAAGCCGTAGCGGCCACCGGGACCGCGCAGCAGGACCGCGTCCCGCTCGGTGAGCGTGCTCAGCAGCTGGTAGGGGGTGGTCGCCGGGGCGGCTCCCGCGGGCCGCCCGGCGACGAAGCGGCCCCAGAGCGCGTAGAACTCCTCCTCGCCGAACGACTCCCGCCGCAGGTGCATCAGTTCCAGGGCGAGCCAGCTGAGGAAGGACCGCTTGAGGAGCGGCGGGCAGCCGCCGTCGACGGACTCCCTGCCGGTCAGCAGGACGTCGAGGAGCACCGCGTACAGCTCGGTGCGCTGCCGGGGCACGTACACCTCGTCGCCGTCGCGCTGCGCCGCCGACAGCAGGGACAGCATCAGCGGGTTCTGCCCGAACTTGGTCAGCGCGGGGTTGACGTCGATCTGCCGTTCGATGTCGTGTGCGACGGCGGGCCGGTCCTCGAACCAGCGGGCCAGGAAGCGCGCCCGCTGGCCGCGGCTGAAGCCGACGCACTCGAAGGTGCGGAACGTGCCGGGCAGCAGGCCGCGCGGGAAGGCCACGGTCCGGCAGGAGACGTAGAAGCGGTTCTGCGCGGCGAGCAGGCGGCGGATCTCCTCCGCGACCCTGCGCTGGAGCGGGGCGGGCGCCTCGTCGAGACCGTCGAGGAAGAAGACCGCGCGGCCGGTGGCGCAGGCGGTGAGCAGTTCGTCGGCGACGGCGGGGTACGCGCCGCGCAGGTAGGCGCGCAGGCACTCGGGTTCCTCGGTCAGCGACGCGATGCGCACGAAGACCGGCAGGTCGCCGCCGAACAGCTCGCCCCGGCAGGTCCTGACGAGCAGATGGCGCAGCAGGGTGGTCTTGCCCGCGCCGGGTTCGCCGAGGACCGTCGCGCAGGGGGCGGCGAGCAGCTCGCCCAGGGGGGCGTTGGGCTGCCGGGTGCGCGGCTGCGGGCTGCCCCGGTCGCGCCGGGAGTCGCGTTTCTCCTGGGCGCCGTCGGGCGTGAACTGGACGTCGCCGCCGGAGCGCCGGGAGAAGGCGGTGCCGTCCAGGGTGTCCGAGGCGAGGGTCAGGGTCACGTACACCTCGTCCAGGCGTACGTCCCGCTCCAGGTTGGCGAACGTCACGTAGGAGTGCTCGCGCTGAAGGTTCATCAGATAGCCGCTGACGGCCGCGGACCGACGGCCGCCGCCGCCCGCCCGGTCGACGGCGGCGGCGTTCTCCTCCAGGAGCCCCGGGCGGAGCGCCTCGGCCTCCTCGACGGGGACCGCGTAGCCGCCGCCGTCGGGGTTCGAACGCTTCACCACCCCGACGACGCGGTCGTCGACGAGCGAGTGGACGGGTCCGCCGCTGATCCCGGGTCTGATGGCCGCGTCGTTCAGCACCAGCAGCCGCTGCGGTGGCTCGGGGCTGCCCGGCCGGCCGTGGTAGGTCGTGGCGCCGGTCACCCGGCCGGACGTCGGATAGCCGCGGTAGCCCCGGTCCTCCCACTGGTGGCCGTACGCGTAGAAGCCGAAGATGCCGTATCCGCTGGGTCCGAGGGGCAGCACCGGGTGGTCGGTGTGACCGACGTTGAGCAGGAGCAGATCGGGAGGCGTCCCGGGAGCGGGGCCGACCGTCGCCCGTACGGGGAGTTCGCGGCCCTGCCAGTGCACGCGCAGCGGCCGGGGGTCGGCGGGGTCGTGGACGTGGCCGCAGGTCAGGACCCAGCCGGGCAGGACGAAGAACCCGGTGCCGACGGCGTCGGGACCCTGGGTGATCCGGACGACGGCCGCGTCGACGGCGGCGACGGCCGCCCCGGGGACCGCGCCGTCGGAGGGTCTCCTGATACCGGTGTTCACGGTGAGCCGCAGGGACGACGGGAACGGTACGGGCGCGTGGGGCGCCCGCGCGGTGCGTACGGGGCGCGCTGCCGTACGGGGCGCGCGGTCCGGCGGGCGGGTGCGGTCCGGCGGGCGATTTCGGTCCGGCTTGCGATGGCGGTCCTGCGGGCCACCGCGTGCCGACGGATGCCCTCGGTCCGGCGAGTGCCCGCGATCCTGCCGGTGTCAGCGATCCTGCCGGTGCCCGCGATCCTGCCGGTGTCAGCGATCCTGCGGATGTTGCTCGATGGACGTGGTCAGCGCCAGGAGCGCACGCACACGCGGAAGCCGTCATCGGCACCTCCCTGGTTGTACGAGTTCGTCCAGTCCCGGCAGGCGGGGCGGACGATCTCCTTGGTGCAGTAGGCGGAACCGCCCTTGACGACGCGGCGCGAGGCGGGCCGGGCCGCGAACGGGTCGATGAACTGGGCCTCTTGATGCGCGCGGCTGTGGTAGTAGTCCTCGCACCACTCCCATACGCCGCCCGCCATGTGCAGGCACCCGTAGGGCGAGGCGCCCTCCGCCACCTGGTACACGGAGCGGAACGCGTTCCTGCCGTCCTCGGCGGAGTTGCACAGGTCGGGCCTGAACTCGTTTCCCCACGGCCAGATCCGGTCGTCGCCGCCGCGGGCCGCCTTCTCCCACTCGGCCTCGGTGGGCAGCGCGAAGGCCAGCCCGGAGCGTTCGCTCAGCCAGCCGCAGTAGGCCACGGCCAGTTCCCAGGAGACGTTGACGGCGGGCAGGTCGAGGGCGGAGTCGCCGCCGGGGCCCGCCCGGCCTTCCGACTGCCAGGTGTCGGACGCCAGTTCCCAGCCGACCGCCCGCCGGAACGCCGTCATCTGACGGCGGGTGGTGGGGTGGCGGGCGATACGGAACTCCGAGATGTACACCTCGCGCATCGGGAACTCCAGGTCGCCCGCGTACGGGTCGAGCTCCGAACTGCCCAGGCAGGACATGCCCGCGGGGATGTCCACGAGTTCATGGCCGTTGAGGAACACGGTCGCCGCCCCTGGTCCCGCGTGCCCGTCAGCCGGCGTCGGAGTCGGGCGCGGCGTCCGGGCCGCTCAGGAGGTCAGGCTCCGGGCGCCCGTCACGCGACCACTCCAGTGTGATCAGGAAGTTGGCCTCGACACCGGCCTTGGCGACGAGCGCCGACAGTCCGGTGCTCTCCGCCTTGAACGCCACCCCGAACTGCACCTGGGTGCGGTGCGGGGCCGCCGCCTTCAAGGCGTCGCCGAGGTCCTGGCAGAGGGTGACCACCGAGGGCATGACGGCGGAGAACGGGGTGGTCCCGCGCCGGAACGCCACCTCTTCCTCGACGTCGCCCGGGACTGTCTCCACCCACACGACGGACCCGTCGGACAGTGTCAGACGCTGACTGCTCACGTTCCCCCGATCCGCCGCGCGGGCGGGCACCGCCGGCCGTTCCCGGCGCGACGCCCGCAGCTACTGCCAGAGACTGAAGCGTCCGGTCAGGGCGGTCACGGCGTCAAGGGGCCCGTAGACCATCACTCCGAGATACGCGATGTCCTCCTCGGCGGTGCCCGCGACGGCGTCCGCGAGTTCGTCGTCGTGGCCCGTGGTGAGCATCTGCTCCGGATAGTCGGCCCAGAACACGTCGTCGCGCTCCCTGGCCTCGGCGACGAGCCGCCGCAACCGGTTCTGCTTGACCTTGGTCACGATGACCGGGTACTTGGAGATCCCGGTGTGCGGGACACCGGAGGCGTCCTTGAGGACGTCCCGCCCCATCAGGTCGCCGTCGTCGCCGTGCGCGCCGAGGGCGACGGACAGATGCCCGGCGACGTTCAGTGCCACACCGGGTTCCAGGTGGGAGGCCAGCACGAGCACCGACTTCTTGGCGCGGTAGTCGTAGGTCACGCGAGGTTCCTTCGCCGAACTGTCTTGTCCGCCAGGTGAGTTCGACAGGCTATCCACTGGCGGCGGCCGCGCGGGGCACTCCGGCCGAGACGGTCGCTCCGCCACCGGGAACCGACGGAAGAGGCCGGGAACCGGTCACCGAAGACCGCTCAGCGGATTCCACCGCTCATCGGTGATCCGCAGCGGTTCGACGTGCGCGTCGAAGACGCCGTACGCCTCGTCCAGCAGGATCTCCATGCCGCGCCGCCCGAGCGCGATGCCGAACCGCAGGTCCCGCTCCTCGTCGTCGGGCAGCGCCTCGACGGCTTCGTACAGGGCCGCGACGTGCTGGTCGTCGACCTCGATGTGCAGGTCGAAGAAGTCCGTGCGCAGCTCCGGGTGGTGCCGGGTGAGCGCCTGCCGCGCCGCGTTGTACGTGACGGGGGTCATCGCCTCGTTGACGAGCATGTAGCCGATGGCGCGGCCGGTGCTGCGGGACTTCGCCACGTTGAAGGCGAGGCTCAGCGCCAGGGTGATGCCGGCGCGCTCGGTGTAGGTGTCGAACTCCTCGCGCGCCACCCCGAGACCGTCGAGGAGGTGCAGGTAGTGCAGGAAGTGCGCGTGCCTGGGGTCGCCCGAACCCAGCTCGTCGTCGAGGTTCTCCTGGAGGATGCGACGCACCTTGTCGTCGTCCGTCCAGGCCAGTAACTCCCGCAGGATCCAGGGGAAGCTACGGGACTCGCGCCCGGCGCAGAAGACCCACCGGTGCGCGGCGTCCCGGGGCAGCGTGCCCGCCGCGGCGGAGGCCACCAGCGGATGGTTCCGCACCTCGTCGAGGGAACCCTCGACCTGTTTCCTGACCTCTGACACGAACATGTGCTGCTCCCCTGACTCTTGACTGCGTCATGGCTGCGTCTTGGCTTGGCTGCGTCTTGGCTGGCTCTCGGCCGGCTCTCGGCTGGCTCTCGGCTGACTCTCTCGGCTGACTCTCTCGGCCTGAGATGAATGCCGCGATCGGGGCCACATATGCCTTGTCGCCCGGCTTGTCGCCCCGATTCCAGCGTGGCAGAAATCCGGCAAGGCGGGAGACCCCAGGGGAAGACGCCGCCGGAATGACCGATACCGCGAGGCTCTGTGGCTTGGAGGGTCGGGGGCGGGGGCGGGACGGGTTCCGCGCGCCCCTGTGCGCGGGCGCGCGAAACAGCGCAACAGCGGTCGCCAGGACCGGAGGACGTCGTTGAGCCGACGTGAGGGACCGGCGAGGGGTCCTCGACCGCACGCCAGGGCCCCGAAGCGGTGTGCCGTAGCGCCGTTGCCTGGAATCCCGACGAACTACCGTACGGATAAGAGATGTTGAGGCACGCACGGCTGGCGGCCGTTCTCGCGGCGCTCGCCGCGGTGGCCGCGTGTGGAAGCGGGAGCCCGCCCGCTCCCGGGCCGCCCGTGTCGCCGGTGGACCTCTCCCTGCTCACCGTCGGCTCCCGGGCGGTCTCCGCCCGGCGCCTCGTGATCACGGCGCGCGTCAACGGCCAGGCGGTCGGCGCCACCACACGCTCACCCGCCATGGCGGCCCCGGTCACCCTCGACGTCCCCTGACCCGGCGGGCGTGACCGGGGAGCGCAGGCCGAGCCACTGTTCGGCGTCCCAGGCGTGGAACCGTTCCAGCTCGCCGAATCCCAGCTTCGCGGCGAGGCGCATCGAGCGGAGGTTGGCGGTCTGGGTGGCGAGCACCACCGGCTCATCGGGGAGGACACCGTCGAACCATCCGAGCACGGCGGCGCACGCCTCGGCCGCGTAGCCGAATCCCCACGCCCGCGGCAGGAACAGATAGCCGAGATCGGCCTTCCCGACGGCGACCGGGCAGCGGTGCCGGGTGTTCTCGGTGAGCGTGACCTGTCCGATCATCGCTCCGTCACGTTCGACGACGAAACGTCCTGGGCGCCGCTCGGGCGCCGCGGGCATCTCCCGCTCGATGTCGTCCCGTCCCCGGGGGCCACCGAGGTAGGTGTGCACCTCGGGCGAGGCGAACAGCTCGACGACCGCCGCCCGGTCCCGGGCCTCGGGCTCACGGACGACGAGCCGCCCGGTCCTGATCGATGCGGGCGGCCAGGCGACGGTTCCGAGGTCGGTCATGCCGCCCAGCCAATCAGCGGACCGGGGGGTGATCAAGGCCGGCGGAGCGAGCCGCCGCTCGGCGGGGACACCCCACTAGAGTGGCGTGCGGGCCGTGACTGGCGCTGAGGTGGAGCACCACCGGGGAGCGGCCCGCCGAACCGGTCGATGCCGTGCGCCTGGGCGAGTGGTCAACGACGCCTGGAGGCGACCATGTCCCGGACACGGACCGCACAGCTCATGGACGGCGCCGGCCTCGCCCGACGCGTCGTCGAGGAAGCGTCGGACCGAGCGGCGGAGGTCACCCGGCGGTCCGGTGCGACGCCCTGCCTGGCGACGGTGCTGGTGGGTGAGGACCCGGCATCCGTCACCTACGTGCGGATGAAGCGGGCCCGTTGCGCGAAGGCGGGCATCGAGTCCCGGCTCGTCAGCCTGCCCGCCGCCACGACGACGGCCGAGCTGGTGGAGACCCTCAGGTCGCTCTCGCGGGACACCGGAGTGCACGGCATCCTGCTTCAGCACCCCTGCGGCCCGCACATCGACGAGCGGGCGGCGTTCGAGGCCATCGCCCCGGAGAAGGACGTCGACGGGGTCACCATGAGTTCCTTCGGGGCGATGAGCTTCGGACTGCCCGGTTTCGCGTCGTGCACGCCGGGCGGGATCATGCGGCTGCTGGACGAGTACGACGTCGATCCCGCGGGCCGGCACGCCGTGGTCGTGGGCCGGAGCGCCATCCTCGGCAAGCCCGTCGGGATGCTCCTGCTCGCCCGGGACGCCACCGTCACCTACTGCCACTCCCGCACGAGCGATCTGGCGGCGACCGTGCGGGAGGCGGACATCGTCGTGGCGGCCGTCGGCCGTCCCCGGCTCATCCGGGGCGAGGACATCAAGCCGGGGGCCGTCGTGATCGACGCCGGGTACAACCCGGGCAACATCGGCGACGTCGACTTCGACACCGCCCGCCTCCGCGCCCGCCTCATCACACCGGTCCCGGGCGGAGTCGGCCCCATGACCATCGCGGTCCTGCTCGCACAGACGGTCACCGCGGCCACCACCCAACTCGGCCTGGTTCGGGGGTGAGTGAGGGCGGGGCGCCTTGACGGTGCCGGTCGGTGCCGCGCGGGCGGCCGGTCCGACACCCCCCGTCGACAACCGCTACCTCCACGATGCCCCACATCGCCGCAGGACGCCCCCCTCACCGCCGCCGCTGATCCCCCCGCAGCTCGAAGTCCCCGTAGCTGTTGTCGACGGGGTTGACCGTCACCCCGGGGGCCACGATCTCGTCGATGGCGTCGAGTACGTCCGTCGGGAGGGTCACGTCGGCGGCCGGCAGGAACGCCTCCAGTTGGTCCATCGTGCGCGGGCCGATGATCGCCGAGGTGACGCCGGGGTGGTTGAGGACGAAGGCGACGGCCAGTTCGATCAGGGAGAGGCCGGACTTCGCGGCCAGCGCGGCGAGTTGTTCGACGGCGTCCAGCTTGCGCTGGTTGGCCGGGGTGCTCATGTCGAAGCGGGCCTGGGGGCGGGCGGCGGAGGCGGGGCCCTCGGTGGCGTTCTTGCGGTAGCGGCCGGAGAGCCAGCCGCCGCAGAGCGGGCTGTAGGTGAGGGTGCCCATGCCGTGGCGCCGCACGGTGGGGAGCACGTCCTCCTCGACGCCGCGGACCAGGATCGAGTACGGCGGCTGCTCGGTCACGAACCGCTCCAGGTGCCGTTCGCGCGCGGTCCACTGGGCCTCGACGATCTGCGAGCCGGAGTACGACGAGGAGCCGAGGTAGCGGATCTTGCCCTGGTGGACGAGGTCGGAGAGGGCGCCGAGGGTCTCGGCGACGTCCGTGTCGGGGCTCGGCCGGTGGACCTGGTAGAGGTCGATGTGGTCGGTTCCCAGGCGGCGCAGGGAGTTCTCCACCTCGCGGATGATCCACCGCCGTGAGCCGCCCCGCTGGTTGGGGTCGTCCTGGTCCATGGGCATGAAGAACTTGGTCGCCAGGAACACGTCGTCGCGGCGCCCCTTGAGCGCCTTGCCGACGATCTCCTCGGAGACGCCCGCGGAGTAGACGTCGGCGGTGTCGACGAAGTTGACGCCCGCGTCGAGGGCGCGGTGGATGACCCGGACGGAGTCGGCCTCGTCCTGGTTGCCCCAGGGTCCGAACATCATCGCGCCCAGGCAGAGCGGGCTGACCTGGACTCCGGTGCGGCCGAGCGGTCGGTACTGCATGGCGGGGGGTTCTCCTCGATCGTGTGGTGGTCAGTCGTCCACCGCGGGGACGGCGGTGCCCGCACCGGTCCAGCTGGCCAACAGGCCGAGCGCCTGCCGCTCCGGGGAGTCCGGTTCGGGGGTGTAGAAGTTCAGCCGCAGGCCCGGGTCGGACGGCAGCTCCATCGCCTCGTAGGGCAGCGCGAGTTCGCCGACGAGCGGGTGGTGGAGCCGCTTCACCCCCGAGCGGTGGAACTTCACGTCGTGCCGGGCCCAGCGCCGCGCGAAGTCGTCGCTGCGCGTGGTCAGTTCGCCGACCAGATCGGTCAGGAGCCGGTCGTGGGGCGAGCGTCCCGTCTCGGTGCGCAGGAAGGCGACCGCGTCGTCGGCCCCCTTGTCCCAGTCGGACCAGAAGTCCCTGCTCGCGGGGTCGAGGAACATGAAGCGGGCGGTGTTGACGGGCCCGCGCTGCGCGAACAGCGGCGAGTCGAAGACCGGCGCGTACAGGGCCCGGCCGAGTGTGTTGGCGGCCAGGACGTCGAAGCGGGCGTTGCGGACGTAGGCCGGCACCTCGGGCATGGAGTCGAGCAGGCGCATGATCGTCGGCCTGATCCGTGACGAGGTCGCGGTGGGCCGCCGTCCGGACGGTGTGGCCGCGCGGGCGAGGTCGTAGAGGTGGGTGCGCTCGGCCTCGTCGAGTCGCAGGGCGTGTGCGAGGGCTTCGAGAACGGAGTCCGACGCGCCGCCGAGGTTCCCGCGCTCCAGCCGGACGTAGTAGTCCACGCTCATCCCCGCGAGCAGGGCGACCTCCTCCCGGCGCAGCCCCGCGACGCGCCGGTTCCCGCCGTGGAAGGGGAGCCCGGCCTGCCGCGGGGTGATCCGGGCGCGCCGGGTGCTCAGGAACTCGCGCACCTCGGCGGCCACGTCCTTCTTGATGTCGTCGGCCATGCTCAGGTCCTGGTGTCGTCGTGGGCCACGCCCGGATCGGACTCGGCCACGCCCGGATCGGACTCGGCCGGGAGCGGGCGGGTGCGGGCGGGGACGGGGCAGGTGCGGGGCGGGCTCGTGTCCGGCCGGGGCCGTGCGGCGGTGGGCGGGGCGTCCTCGGGGCGGTGTCCCCGGCACCGGCTCGGCCGTGGGTCCGGCGGCGTCACCGGGTTCTCGGGCACAAGGGCTCCTTCCGGTCGGCCGCGCGTGACGGCGGCCTCTCCACCGTAGGTCCGCCGGGGCGAGCCTGCGAGGTACTGCCAGTACCTGGAAGATCAGTGACTCCCACACCGCCTCCGACATGCAGTTACCTGGGGAGAGCCGGAGACTGGCGGCCCGGGACCGGGTCAGGACCGCCGGCCGCCGACGCGAGGAGGCACCGTGCCCGCACGGTTCGCGGGGCGGGACCGCCACCGGACGCCGCCGCGGGCGGTCCGCCGTTCCCCCGGACGGAGCAGCTCCACGGGACCACCCGGACCCGCGGGCACGGCGATCACCTACCAGGACGCACAAGGACGAGAAAGGCCCTCCGATGCAGACCCTCACCCTCAACAACGGCGTCGAGATGCCCGCCCTCGGGCTCGGGGTCTTCCAGACCCCGCCGGACGAGACCAAGGCCGCCGTCACGGCCGCCCTCGACCTCGGGTACCGGCACATCGACACCGCCGCCGCCTACGGCAACGAACGCGAGGTCGGCGAGGCGCTGCGCGACTCCGGGGTGCCCCGCGAGGACGTCTTCGTCGAGACGAAGATCTGGATCAGCGACTACGGCTACGACGAGACCCTGCACGGCTTCGACAAGAGCGCCGCCAAGCTCGGCCTCGACCGTATCGACCTGCTCATCCTCCACCAGGCGCTGCCGTCGGAGTTCGACCGGACGCTCGACGCCTACCGCGCCCTGGAGAAGCTCCTCGCCGACGGCAGGGTCCGCGCGATCGGCGTCAGCAACTTCATGGTCGACCACCTGACCGCCCTGCTCGACGCCACCACCGTCGTCCCGGCCGTCAACCAGCTGGAGATCCACCCCTACTTCCAGCAGCGCGCGGTCCTCGACTTCGACGACGCCCACGGCATCCTCAACCAGGCGTGGTCCCCCATCGGCGGCATCACCTTCTACCCGGGCTACGGCGAGCACCGCAGGAGCGTCCTGGCGGACCCGGCCGTCACCCGGATCGCCGAGGCGCACGGCAAGAGCCCGGCCCAGGTGCTGCTGCGGTGGGGGCTCCAGCAGGGCCGCTCGGTCATCCCGAAGTCGACCAAGCGGGAGCGCATCGCCGAGAACATCGACGTCTTCGACTTCACGCTGACCGCGGACGAGCTGGCCGCCCTCGACGCGCTGGAGACCGGCCACCGCGGCGGGCCCGAGCCGACCGCCGTCACCCTCGCGGACTTCGGCCGCGCCATCCCGGAAGCCTGACGCCCTCCCCCGCCCACGGAGTGCCGTCGCACTCCCGTCCACCGAAGGTGACCCCCATGACCAGCTGGAACGACTCCGACCTGAACGGCATCGGCGCGGCGGAGGAACTCGCCCTGGAGTCCGAGCGCGGCGACGGCACGCTCCGCGCCCCCGTGACGATGTGGGTGGTGCGGGCCGGTGACCGGCTCTACGTCCGCTCGGTCAAGGGCGTCGACGGCCCCTGGTACCGGGGTGCCCGCTCCCGTGACCGAGGGCGGGTGGCGGCCGGCGGTGTCCGGGCCGACGTCGCCTTCCGCGACGCCGACCCGGACGAGTACGGGGACGTCGACGCCGCGTACCGGGAGAAGTACGGCCGGTACACCAGCATCGTCGAGCACGTCCTGACCGACCGGGCCCGCGCCTCCACCCTCCGTCTCGAACCGCGCTGAACCGCCCCGCCCCCTCCCCCGTCAAGGAGCACCGCCGTGCGAGCCACTCTGATGTACGCGGCTGAAGACGTGCGCGTCGAAGACGTCGCCGACCCGACGATCCAGCAGCCCACCGACGCGGTCGTGCGGATCGTGCTGTCCTGCGTGTGCGGCAGCGACCTGTGGCCCTACAAGTCGCTCGCGCCCACCGACACGCCCCGTCACATGGGCCACGAGTTCCTCGGCGTCGTCGAGGACACCGGCGCCGACGTGCGCACCCTCAAGCGCGGCGACGTGGCCGTCGCCCCGTTCGTCTGGGCCGACAACACCTGCGCCTACTGCCGCGAGGGCCTGCAGACCTCCTGCCCGCACGGCGGCCAGTGGGGCGTGGACGGAGTCGACGGCGGGCAGGGGCAGGCCGCCCGGGTGCCGCTCGCCGACGGAACGCTGGTGAAGCTGCCCGTCGCGGAGGACTCCGAGCTGCTGCCCGACCTGCTGACCCTGTCGGACGTGCTGTGCACCGGCTACCACGCGGCCCGCACCGCGGGCGTCGGCCGCGGTGACACGGTCACCGTCATCGGGGACGGCGCGGTCGGCCTCTCCGCCGTGATCTCCGCCAGGCTGCTGGGCGCCGAGCGGATCATTTTGATGGGCCGCCACCGCTCCCGTACCGACCTGGGCCTGACGTTCGGCGCCACCGACGTCGTCGCCGAACGCGGCGACGAGGGCGTCGCCCGGGTCCGCGAGCTGACCGGCGGCGAGGGCACCCGCAGGGTCCTGGAGTGCGTCGGCCTGAAGGACGCGCTGGTGCAGGGCTTCGGCGTGGTCCGCGACGGCGGCACCGTCAGCCGCGTCGGCGCGCCGCAGTTCACCGACGTGCCGTTCGGCTTCGCCGACTTCCTGCGCAACATCACCCTCACCGGCGGGGTCGCCCCGGCCCGCGCGTACATCGAGGAGCTGATGCCGCACATCCTCGACGGTGCCATCGCGCCGGGACGCGTCTTCGACCGCACCGTCGCCCTGGAGGACATCGCCGACGGCTACCGCGCCATGAACGACCGCGAGGCCCTGAAGACGCTGGTGCGCCCGTGACCGCCCGCACGCCTGACCCGGCCGGCTCCACCCACTCCGAGGAGAGAACCGCATGAGATTCGTCAAGCCCGTGCCCACCGGCAAGGGACCCGCCGACTGCTTCGCGGGGGACGTCTGGTTCGACGTCGTCCACGCCGGTCAGGAGCCCTCCCGCATCCGGGCCAACATGGTGCGCTTCGCGCCCGGCGCCCGCACCGCCTGGCACCACCACGCCGTCGGCCAGACACTCCACGTCACCGCCGGTGTCGCCCTGATCGGCACCCGCGACGGCGTCGTGTACGAGGCCCACCCCGGCGAGACGGTGACCTGCCCGCCCGGTGAGGAGCACTGGCACGGCGCCACCGAGGACCGCTTCATGCAGCACCTCGCCCTCTGGGAGGGCACCGCGCCGGGCGACGACCGGCCCGAGACGAGTTGGCTCGAGCACATCACCGACGAGCAGTACAACGCCCCGCGCACCCGTCGCCACTGACCCGTCCGGCGGCACGGGCGAGCAGCACCGGGCGCCGGGGCAGAGAGAGCCGCGCCCCGGCACCGCCAGTCAGGGCGGCGGAGCGGCGAACACCCCTGATTAGAGAGCGAGTTGTCCCATGCGGGCCACCTTCATGTACGAAGCAGGCGACGTCCGCGTCCAGGACGCCACGGACCCGGTCATCGAGCAGCCCACCGACGCGATCGTCCGCGTGCTGCGTTCCTGCGTGTGCGGCAGCGACCTGCACCCGTACCACTCCCTGACGGCCGCCGAGGGGCCGGTGCCGATGGGGCACGAGTTCCTCGGCACCGTCGAGGAGACCGGGTCCGAGGTCTCCGGCTTCCGCCGTGGCGACCTGGTCGTGGCGCCCTTCGCGTTCGCCGACAACACCTGCGAGTTCTGCCGCGCGGGCCTGCACACGTCGTGCCCCGACGGCGGCTTCTTCGCCGCGGGCGTCGGCGGCGCCCAGGCCGAGGCGATCCGCGTCCCGCAGGCGCAGGGCACCCTGGTCAAGCTCCCGAACGACGTGGACGAGGCGCTCCTGCCGTCCCTGCTCACCCTCGCCGACGTCTACGGCACCGGCTACCACGCCGCCCACCAGGCCAGGGTGCGGCCGGGCGACTGGGTCACCGTCATCGGGGACGGCGCCGTCGGACTGCTCGCCGCGCTCTCCGCGAAGCAACTCGGCGCCGAGCGGATCATCCTGATGGGCCGTCACCGGCAACGCACCGACCTGGGACGGTACTTCGGCGCCACCGACGTCGTCGCCGAACGCGGCGAGGAGGGCATCGCCAGGGTCCGCGACCTCACCGGCGGCCACGGCACCCGCGCCGTCCTGGAGGCCGTCGGCCATCTGCCCGCCTACGAGATGGCCGTCGGGACGGTACGCCCTGGCGGCGTCATCAGCCGGGTCGGAGTCCCCCAGTACGAGGAGGCCCCCGTCGGCTTCGGCAGCCTCTTCGGCCCGAACATCACGCTCACCGGCGGCCCGGCCCCCGTCCGCGCCTACCTAGAGGAGCTACTGCCCGCCGTCCTGGACGGCACCGTCGACCCCGGCCGGGTCTTCGACCGCACCCTGCCCCTGGAACAGGCGGCCGAAGGCTACCGCGCGATGGACCGGCGCGAGGCCCTCAAGGTCCTGCTCACACCGTGACGCCAGAGGCGGGGGCGGGGCCTGTCGCGTGCGGCACGGCACAGCCCGGCCGCCGGCCGCGCGAGCCCGGCTCCCTCGGCGGGGCCAGCGCCCTTGCTTCTCGCGCGCGGAACGTCAACGCCCCACGGCCCGGCGCGCCGCTCCTGGCCAGCAGGAGCGGCGAGACGCTACCCGTGCCCTCCCCCGTCGCCTGATCCAGGGCCGCCCCTCCGGGACGGGCCGCGGTCGCGGACGTAGACGGTAACTCGTAGGCCGGTGACCTGAGTTGTGGTGCGCTCGCGGAAGTACCGTCGCAGGGTGCCGGTCTTCGCTTCCTCCTGTGGCCCGGTGAGCGCGTCGGCGCCCGCCGGGCCACGGACCACGACGATCCGGTCGAATCGCAGCATGCGGGCCGCGATGACGTCGGCGGGAAGCTCGACCCCCGCGAGCGTGTGGGAGGAGACGGCGTCCCGCGCCAGGGCGAGGTCTGTCAGAGAACGCGTGTCCTCGGGGTCGGCCGCGGTCAGGAACCGGTACCGGCCGGAGAGATAGAGCAGCCCGTCGCCGGGCCGACCCGCCTCGCGCACGGCGGCGCCGAGGGCGGTGACGTCGTTGCTCCGGCTCTGGGGCGTCCGCAGCGCGAGGCTCGGCGGGACGAGCGCGGCCAGTACGGCGACCACCGCGACCGACGGGATGCGGGAGGACCGTCGCAGCCGGTGGAAGTGATCCGTCCAGGCGCCCACCAGCAAGGCGATCCCGATACTGCTGTAGAGCACGTACCGGTCGACGAAAAGCGGCTTGACAAGCGAGGCGACCAGCAGCAGAAGGCCCGGGAGCACCACGATCGGCACCGCGAGCGCGGCGAGCCGCACAGGCCCCCGCGCCCCCAGGTGCGGTCGGGCACACGCCAGGCCCACGACGACCGCGGCCAGGAACCCCGGAAGCCGCACCGGGCCGCCGATCCAGGACACCTGCCCCGACTGCCCCGCACTGCGGATCGCCAGCGGCAGCAGCCCGGCCACGACGCAGGCGGCGGCCACGCTCCACGCCGCCAGCACCGGTCGCGGAACCCGCGAGACGACCAGGGTGACGCCGTGTGCGACCAGGGCGAGGACCGCGAACTCATGGAGCAGGCAGGCCAGCAGCATCGTGAAGCCGTAGACCGCCCACCGTCACCGGGCGCGCCGCGCGACGCTGACCACGAGCGCGTAGGTGGCCCAGGTGACCAGGGCGCAGACCATGGCGTAGGAGCGGCCCTCCTGCGCGTACTTCTGCACCTGGGGAAGGAGCGCGAACACCAGCCCGGCCGACAGCCCGGCACGGGCCCCCGCCAGCCGCAGCCCCAGAAGGCCGACTCCGGCCGCTGCCACGGCCATCGCCAGCACGGACGGCAGCCGCAACGTCAACAGCCCGCCGCCGAAGAGTCCGAAGATCCCGTGCATCACGGCGTAGTGGAGCGCGTGGACCAGATCGACGTGCTGGGCGGTGAGCCATATCTGCGCGAGGTCGCGGCGCGCGAGCTGGTAGGTGACGGACTCGTCGCCCCACATCGTGTTCTGCCTGCGGATGCCCCAGAGCCCCAGAGCGACGGTCAGCACCGCGGGCGCGATGACGACGACGGCTGTGGCCCGACCCGGCGACGGTCGACGGGCGGACGCGGGAGGGGAGGCCGTCTCGGCGACGGCGGGACCACGTACGTCAACGGACATCGGCAGCAGGGCCTTTCAGCGGCGGCGAGGGACTCCGCCACCGTGCCCGCACCGAGTTGACGGTCCGCTGACCCGACCTGACCGGCCGATCAGGAAGGCGGCCAGGCGCTGTGCGAGGCTGCCTCCCATGCGCATCCTGGTCGTGGAGGACGAGAAGGACCTCGCCCGCACCCTGCACACCGGCCTGACCGCCGAGGGCTACAGCGTCGACCTCGCCCACGACGGCCGGCAGGGCCTGTGGATGGCCAGGACCGGCGAATACGCCCTGGTCGTACTGGACTTGATGCTGCCGGGGCTCAACGGCTACAAGGTCTGCGCCCAGCTGCGCCGGGAGGGCAACGCGACCCCCATCCTGGTACTCACCGCCAAGGACGGGGACTGGGACCAGGCGGAGGCCCTGGACACGGGGGCCGACGACTACCTGGCCAAACCCTTCTCCTACCTGGTGCTCGTCGCACGGCTGCGGGCCCTGGTCAGACGAGCCGCCCCGGTCGCCCCGCCCGTCCTCGCCGTGGGCGACCTCTCACTCGACGTCGCGGCCCGGGTCTGCCGCCGGGCCGGGACCCGGGTGGAACTCACCCCAAGGGAGTTCGCCGTCCTGGAGCTGCTGGCCCGCCGGGCAGGGCAGGCGGTCTCCAAGGCGGACCTGCTCTACCACGCCTGGCCCGACGAGGCATTGGACCCCAACCTGGTGGAGGCGCGCGTCAGCGCCCTGCGCAAGAAGGTCGACGCGGCGTTCCACCGGCAGTCCCTTCAGACCGTACGGGGTACCGGCTACCGACTGGTGGACGACCGTGAACGCGACTGAGCCGCACCGCCGTTGGTGGCCGCGTTCGGTACGGGCCCGCACGGCGCTGGCCGTCGCCTCGACCGCCGCCGTCATCCTGGCCGGCACCGGCTGGTGGGTGCACCACGACGTCCACCGTCAGGGCACGCGGATCGCCGAGGAACAGGCCGAGCGGCAACTCTGGTCCCTCTGCGCGCAGTTGCGCCAGGGTGCCGTTCCCGACCCCACAGGCACCCTGCCGTACGAGGTCGTCGCGAGCGGCCGACGCTCCGCTGTCGCCTACGGCGGCGGCATGGACGGCCTCGATCCCGGCACCCGCCATGTGCTGCCCGTCCCGTCGGAGACCCGGGAGCCCGGACTCCTGACGATCCGCCCCCTCCGCATACCGGACCGCGGGGACCACAAGTCCCCGTCGAACGGGGACTGGCTCGGACTGGCCGGCGGGACCCACACGGTCATGTTCGCCGACATCGGCGCCGCCGCACTGGGCGGCGAGAAGGCCGCCGAGCTGGGCGTGGCCGCCGACGCCAGGCTGCGGGTCTACGTGGTGGTGCTCCCGCGCACAGCCGAGAAGATCACCGAGACCACCGACGGCGTGCTCCTGCGGGCCGGGCTGGTCAGCCTCGTACTGATCGCGGCCGCCGCCTACTTCACCGTCCGTGTCGCGCTCCGGCCGGTCGAGGCCATCCGCGCCCTCACCGCCTCGGTCACCGCGAGCGACCCCCGCGAACGCGTCACCGTCCCCGCCACCGGACACGAGATCACCGCCCTCGCGACGACCATCAACGCCACCCTGCAACGCCTCGACGACGCGGCGGCCCGCCAGCGCCGGTTCGTCGCGGACGCCGCCCACGAACTGCGCAGCCCCCTCACCACCTTGCTGGCCAGCCTGGAAGTGGCGCTCGCCTACCCGGAACGCGCCGACTGGCCCGCCACGGCGACCACCGCCGCCCGCCAGACCCGCCGCCTCCAGGCTCTCGCCGAGGACCTGCTGCTCCTGGCCCGCCTCGACACCCGCGCCCCGGGCAGAGCCGAGGCCGAACTCGTGGACCTCACGGCCACAGCCTCCCGACTGACCGAGCAATACCCCTTGCCCGACTCGCAGTTGACCCTGACCTGCGACAGCACCGCCCCCGCGTACACCCGCGGCAACCCCGACGCGTACGAACGGCTGCTGCGCAACCTCGTCGACAACGCGGCCCGCCACGCCGCACACCGCATCCAGATCACCGTCCGGAACGAGGACGACCGGGTCGTCCTCACGGTGCACGACGACGGACCGGGCATACCCGCCGCGGACGCCGAACGCGTCTTCGAGCGCTTCGTCCGACTCGACGACGCCCGCTCCCGCGACCAAGGCGGCACCGGCCTTGGCCTCGCCATAGCCCGAGACCTGGCCCACCGCCACCAGGGCACCCTGACCCTGGCCCCGAGAACCCTCGGGGCATGCTTCCACCTGTCCGTACCGCGAGCCGCCGACCCGGCGGAGGGCTGAGGCACTGGACGGCCGTGCCCCGGATTCCGATCCGGCCGACCCGCACCACGGCCCCCGCCCACTGACGGTCACCGCGTCGCGGTGGCCAGCGCCGCGGTGGCCAGCGTCGCGGTGGCCAGCGCCGCGGTGGCCAGCGCCGCGCGGACGGTGCCCTCACCGACCGGCCGGCCCCTCTTGTCCGCGTACGGCCCGTACGGTGTTCCCCACACCGGCGTGCCCGTCGCCTGCCGCCAACTGTCGGTCAGCGTCCCCGCTTCCACCACGCCGTAGCCGACGGATTGGATGAATTCGGCTACCGCGGCCTTCACGAGCAGGGCGTCCGGAACTTGCCGCTACTGAGCCCGCCACGATCCGGTTTCACGCCGTCAACCGGCCGCAAAGTAATGGCCGTTGTCCAGGTCGGCGAGCAGGCCGGGTCTGGTGGGTTCCCAGCCGAGGGTCCTGCGGGTGATGAGGTTGGACGCCGGGTAGCTCTGCGTGACGATGTTCGTGAGGAACCCGAAGTACCCCGGCGTCATCAGGGCATCGCGGGGAACGCTCACGGCGGGCAGGCCGAGACGGCTCGCGATGGCCTCGGCGAGGCCGCGGAACGGGATGCCCCCGTCCTCGACCGCGTGCCAGTACGCGCCGCCCGGCCCCGCCTCAAGGGCCAGCCGGAACAAGGTGGCGGCGTCGCGGATGTGCACGGCGTTCCAGAGGTTCGCGCCGTCTCCGGGGTAGCCGACGAACCCCTTCTCCTTGGCGAGCGCGATCAGCGTGGGGAGGAAGCCGGCCCGATCGGTCGTGCTGTGCGCGATGGTGGCGATCCGCACGACGGAGGACCGCACCCCCTGCTCGGCGAGGCCCACGACGGCCCTTTCCACGACGTTGCGGACCCGCAGCGTGCCCCTGTGCTCATCGCCCGCGGGGAGGGCCGGGTCCTCCTCGGTGACCGGCCGCCCCAGGTTCCCGGGTGAGCCGATGCTTCCCGCCGTGACCAGCGGCTTCCCGGTTCCCGCGAGTGCCTCGCCGTACGCGAGCATGATCGGGAGCTCCGCGGCGGCCACGGCGTCGAGTCCGCCGGAGGGAAGCAGATCCTGCCTGTGCGCGAGGTGGATGACGCCGTCGGAGTCGGCGGCTGCCTCCTTGAGCCCGTCGAGATCCTGGAGGTCGCCGCGACGCGCCTTCGCACCGAGCGCGGAGACGGCCGCCGCGGCGGCGTCCGACCGGGCCAGGCCGGTGACCTCGTGCCCGGCGGCTATGAGTTCGGGAATGAGGTACGAACCGGAATGACCGGTCCCTCCAGTGACGAAAACGCGCATGTGATGGTCCTTGTGAGGGTAGGTGATGAACCCTTTCCCGCCGTGCGCGAACTGACACAGATGCGGCACGGAAAAGGTAGTGCTAGGGAGTGTCGCTCAGCCGAGAAGAGTGACGCCGAGGGAGAAATTGGTGTGCTTGACGGAGTGGTTCATGAGACCCAACTCCAGCAGGCCGACGTTCTCCAGCGCCCGCGCCATGAACAGCTCCCCGATATCCCAGGGGCGCAGCCCCATGCTCTCGACGAACACCGACACGCGCGCTTTCGCCTGGGCGTCGTCGCCGGCGATGAAGACGTCCAGGGGGCGACCCTCGGCCGGCCCTGCCGCCAGAACGTGCGAGAACACGGTGTTGAACGCCTTGACGACACGCGCGTCCTCGGGAGCCGCCCCGGCGATCTCCTGCGCGCCGGAACTGCCGTCGGGGACGACGAATCCCCGCAGGTCGGCGGCTACGGGGTTGGTGACGTCGACGATGACCTTGCCGCGCAGCGCGTCCCCGTACTCCCTCACCAACGCCGCAGCTCCGGCGTAGGGCACGGCGAGGACGACGATGTCCCCGGCCGGAGCGGTCCCGACCGCCCCGACTGTGGCGCCGCCGAGCGAGGCGGCCGACTCCTCGGCCCTGGCGGGATCGCGTCCGATGATCTCGACGGCGTTACCGCCGGCGAGCGCCCGGCCGGCCAGTGCGCGGGCCATGTTCCCCGTTCCGACAATGCTGATGCCGCTCATCGGTTTCCTGCTTTCCGAGCTCGAATCTACCGTGAGTATCTATGATCAAATCTTGACTCGAATTCACGGGCCGAACCCATGAATCGATTTCAGAGGTGGATTGCACAGGTCGATCCGGTGAATCCAATTCGCTTGGACGCCTTCAATCTTCTGTCTCAGCCTGCCATCGGCCCGAGTGGGTGTCCAAGACCTCTTGAAGTCGCGGTGATACCCTGAAGGCATCACCAGGCCGGGAGTAGCGATGGATCTGGATCTGCGCAAACTGCGTTACTTCGTCACCGTGGCCGAACAGCTGCATTTCGGCCGTGCCGCGGATGAACTCCACATCGCGCAGCCGGTGCTCAGCCGGCAGATTCGCGCGCTCGAACAGGATCTCGGCGCCTCGCTGTTCACCAGGGATCGCCACGGAGTGGAGCTGACAGACGCGGGCCGGCAACTGCTGGCCGACGCCGGTCCGCTGCTCGCCTCGACGCACGCGGTCCGACGCCGGGTGTCGGCGGCCGCCCGCGGCAACCGGCGGCTGATGGTCGGTTTCCGGGCCGGCGTCCCGGTCACCCCGGCGGCGCGGAGGTTCGAGGACCGGCACCCGGACGTCGTCGTGGACGTACAGCGGATCGAGGCGGAGGACCAGGCCGCGATGCTGCTCGACGGCCGCATCGACGTCGGCTATGTGCGGCTGCCCATCGACGAGGCCGGTCTGCGCGTCACCCCGCTGTACGCCGAGCCGCGGGTAGCGGTACTGCCCGCAGGACACCGTTTCGCCGACAAGGAGGAGGTCACGGAGGCCGACCTGGCCGGCGAACCGCTGGTCTGGCACGGTGACCCGAGCACACAGCCCACCAGGCGCCCGCACCCTGACGCCGGGTACCCGGTGCGCGGGGTGGACGAGACGCTTGAGCATGTCGCGGCCGGGCGGGGCATCTCCTTCCTGGCCCGTTCGGCGTCCGTGTTCTACTCGCATCCGGACATCGCCTATGTGCCCATCCCGGAACTGGCGCACGAACAGGTGTGCCTCGCGGTGGCGGCATCGCGCACCTCGCCGGTGGTGGACGACTTCGTCACTGCGGCCCGGTCAGCGGCCGAGATCACGGCGGAATGCGGGAACTACGAGATGTGGCAGCTTGGCGGCGATGCCGCCGCAGGGCCCGCTTGAGCCGTTCGACTGACCAGCCGACCCATCCGCGCGCCCACGTCCGGCACACAGCCGGGCCGGGCCGAGCCGGCGGGCAGAGCATCAGGCCCGCCAACACCCGCTGACGGCACGACGGTTACTCACTACGGCGAGGCAGAAAGGTCCGGTCCCACTCACCGGGCTTGTCATGGATCTGTTGCAGCAGCCTGGCGAAGATCCCACCGTCAAGAAGGCCGTTGTACTCGAGCGGAATCCGCTTGCCGTTGATCACAGCGGTGGGCGTCCCCGGCCCCCTGGGGTCCTGGGCGCCTCCGGCCTGTTCGTACGCCTGCTCGGAGGCCGCCACGAAGGAGCGGTACTTCATGCTCTTCACGGCCGAGTCGAACTCCGGGCCGCGCAAACCGTCTACCTCGCTGGCCAACTCCAGCAGATAGGCGTCGGTGTAACCGTCGTCGCTCTCCTCGGGCTGGTGGGCGTAGAGCACCTCGTGGTACTCGACGAACTTCCCCTCCTCCAGGGCCGCGCGCAGGGCGTTGACAGCCCTCTTCGAGCCGCTGCCCCCGACCTTGTCGTCGAGGAAAGACGCCAGGGTGTACTCGGTTCTCGCTCGGCGGACCAGCATCGCTTCCCGCAGATCCGGGGAGCCTCCGGCCGTCTCGAACATCTCGCAGGCCGGGCAGCGCGGATCCTCGTACAGGCGTACGACCACCGCCGAGCCCGGATCGCCCACCAGGATGGTGGTGCCGTCCTTGTGCAGCGACTCCGGCAACTCCTCCGCGCTCTCGAACCTGGGCTTGTGCTCCGCCGCCCGATGCCCACACCCCGCCACCGTCAACACCGCCGCTATGCCCAGCACAGCCCAGCGACCCCCACGCACCATGCGCACATCCCCTCCCCAGAGAACAGCGCAACGCTAGATCATCGGCCCATCTGACACACAGCCAATTCCCCACGCCGGCGGGCCCGGCCAGCCTGCGCTCCCCTCCGGTGGGACCACGCCCCCGGAGATCACGGACGGGGTGGGGGACGGAGACGAGCACGGGGACGGTGACGGGCACGGTGACGGTGACGGTGACGGTGACAACGGGCCGCGCGCAGCGACGGCCGTGGAAAGCCGGTCAAGCGCGACCTGCGTCGCCCCGCAGATACGCTCCCGCCCGCGCCGCAGCCGCGGCGGCCGTGGCGGCTCGGTCCGCGGCGGCTTCGTCGAGGCGGTCGCCGCTGGTCAGCAGACGGTAGTAGAGGGGGGCGGAGACGGCGCGGACGACCTCGTGGACATCGGTGCCTTCGGGCACCTCGCCCCGGTCGATGGCCTGCTGGACGCAGGGCGCCCACTCGTTGACGCGGATGTCGTAGAAGCGGTGCAGGGCCTCGGCGGTCTTCGCCTCGCAGGTGGCGGCGGCGATCACCGCCTTGAACAGCGCTCCCTGCCGCGGATCGGCCAACGTGCGCTGCACGAGCCGGGCGTTGGCCGTGAGGTCACCGAGCAGTGAGCCGGTCTCGGTGCGCGGCAGCGACTGCTCGGCCATGTCCAGCAGCAGATCGGCCACCAGGCCGGTCACCGTTCCCCAGCGGCGGTAGACGGTGGTCTTGCCCACCTCGGCGCGGCGCGCGACGTCAGCGAGGTCCAGTCGGGCGAAGCCCTGCTCCGCCAGGGCGTCCCCAGCCGCTCGCAGCACCGACTCCCGCACCCGCGCCGTACGCCCGCCAGGACGGACGGTCCCGGGATCCGCACCCTCAAACCCCATAACGGGACTCCAGTTTCATTAATCGCTCACACCTGCTACGTTGAGGAAACACTAACGGAACTGCAAGCCCATTAGCCAGTCGGGCGGCGAGAGAGGAACAGCCATGGAGTACAGACGGCTTGGCGCATCCGGCCTCAAGGTCCCAGCACTGAGCTTCGGCGCCGGCACCTTCGGCGGCCAAGGACCGCTGTTCGGTGCCTGGGGCACCACCGACGCGCGCGAAGCACGCCGTCTCGTGGACATCTGCCTGGACGCCGGGATCACCATGTTCGACACCGCCGACGTCTACTCCGGCGGGGCCTCCGAGGAGGTGCTGGGCGAAGCGATCAAAGGGCGCAGGGACCAGGTGATCGTGTCCACCAAGACCAGCCTGCCGATGGGTGACGGACCGGGCGACGCGGGCTCCTCCCGTTCGCGCCTGATCACCGCGTGCGAGGACGCCCTGCGCCGGCTCGGCACCGACCACATCGACCTGTTCCAGTTGCACGCTTTCGACGCCGACACGCCGATCGAGGAAGTCCTGGCCACACTCGACGACCTCGTACGCGCGGGGAAGGTCCGCTACCTCGGCATCTCCAACTTCTCCGGCTGGCAGGCGATGAAGTCCCTCTCGATCTCGGAGAGATACGGTCACCCGCGCTATGTCGCCCATCAGGTCTACTACTCGCTCATCGGCCGCGACTACGAGTGGGAGCTGATGCCCCTCGGGCTCGACCAGGGACTCGGAGCCCTCGTCTGGAGCCCGCTCGGCTGGGGACGGCTCACCGGCAAAGTCCGTCGCGGCCAACCGCTCCCGGCCAACAGCCGCCTGCACCGCACCGCGGACTACGGCCCGCCGGTCGAGGACGAACACCTCTACCGCGTGGTCGACGCCCTCGACGAGATCGCCCAGGAGACCGGCAAGACCATTCCGCAGATCGCCCTCAACTGGCTGCTCCAGCGGCCGACCGTCTCCTCCGTCATCATCGGCGCCCGTGACGAGCACCAGCTCCGCCAGAACCTCGGCGCCGTCGGCTGGACACTCACACCCGACCAGACGGCCAAACTCGACGCGGCGAGCGACAGAACAGCGCCCTACCCCTACTTCCCCTACCAACGCCAGGAGGGCTTCGCCCGCCTCAACCCATCCGTGGTCGCACCTCCATCTGCGACACGGCCTACAGGATGACGACAAGGAACACGAACCTGCCGACCGCGCCACAAGACCCACCGGGTCATTCCGGTCCGGCCTCGACGTAGAGGTCACCTCGATCGGCAAACGGGCTCATTGACGTAGATGAGTCAGGGCTCCGTCGCTCACGGGGTAGGGACGTTCACGGGGCAGGAGTTGCCGTGCGGTGTCCAGGTCTCCGTCTCGTATCTGCGCGTGGATCGTGTGGGCGAGCGATGTGACGTCGGTGATGGAGACGGTCCATTCATCGGCGTAGAGTCGTGCGGCTTCGCCGGCGAGGCCGAGTTGGAGCGACCGGTAGGCGAGTGGCCGAAGGCTCAGGTCGCGTTCGGGGTCCCACTGCACCCGGGCCGGAGCCCGCTTCGACAGGCGCTTCCACGTGGCACGGTCGGCGTGGAGCCCATGCTCGTAATGGGACAGGCAGGCGTGTTCGAGTGCCCACTCGAAGCCGTCACGGGAGATCTCGACGGCGAGGACGGTCTCCTGTCCTTCTTTGGTGCCCCACCCGCAGCGGTACATCATCCACAGGAACGACGGCTTGATCCATGTCATCCGGTCCCGCTGCCACAGGGCGGGGAAACGGCCTTCCTGGGCCGCCGAGAGGCCAATCTCCGGGGTGTACGCCTGGTAGACAGTGACCGTGGAGTCCGTGTGCAGGGCTCGAATCTGGTATTTGGGTTCTGCCACGGTGACCAGAGTGGACACACCGTTCCGCACGCGCCATCGAATTACCGCGGGGCAAGGCCGCCGAGCCTGCGACAGCAGATGAGGCCGACCGCGATGCCGACGAAGGCGAGGAAGCGGGCCGCCTCGCGCTCGTAGCGGCGGCGTCCGGAAGCCAGGCCACCGTTCTCTCCACAGTCCAGCGGTGACGGCTCAGCCGCCGGGAGGGTTCGATGCCCTTGCGAGCGATGCGCGGGGGCGATGTTCCGCGAGCGCGGCCATCGGCGCGGGTGGCCGTAGTCGTGCCCTCTGTCGCCGTGGAGCTTGGCGGGTCGTCGCCGACGAGGCCCGCGCCAGAACCGCGCACTCGAAGCTGCACTTGATCACCGAGCGGACCGGTCTGCCCCTTTTGATCGGCGTCTCCGCTGCCAACACCGACACTCAACTACGCCGCTGCGTAAGCCTTCAAGCGGATCACCGGTGGTGGAGAGCACTTCCACGAGGCACGGGATCGACACCGTGCCGCACGACCGGTCCCCGTGCGGGAGTACCAGGTCCGGCCAGCAGAGCATGGCGCTGAAGAAGTTCGCACAGCGCGTCGAGGGCCACTGCAACGACCAGGGCCGCCAGCGGCAGTTGGACCAGCCCTCGACCAGGCCACGCCCCCAACTGCCCACTGCGCGAGCCGTTCCGATCAGACGGGGCACCGGCCACCCGTCCGGGCGGAGTGGAGGCACCCGCCGCGTTGCAGCGCATCCCAGCAGCGTTGCAGAGCAACATTCGGCAACGTGCGGTAGCACCAACCTCTTGACCAGCCAGTACATCGCAGGAACGGAGTGCCGGAACGTTGCAGCGGAAGGCTGCATCGCCCTCTTTCTCCGATCGCGGCTGCAACACCCCAAAGCTCGTTCATTCTGGACTCCCCCTTCCGCAATCCGCTGGGTGGGTGGGTCGGTGACAAAACCCGTACCCCCGCATTGGGTTGAACGAATGGAGTCCGTGGTGGACCGTCCTCTGCTGTCGCTGAGATCGACTCTGGTGTTCCTCCTCGCCACGCTGGCCGGCGTGGTGGTCGGCGCGCTGACGTCACTGGCGGGGGAGAACACACCGCACAGCCTGCTCGCCGGGCTCGCCGCTGCGGGGATGGCGGTCCCGTTCTTCAACCGCCTCATCGACTCCGACGCCACCGCGATGCGGCCCTCGGGACCTTCGAGCCCCGGCATGGGAGAGGGAGAGAACAATGGCTGAGCTGCGGCCGCTGGGGGACGACCTCCACGACGCCTCACGCGCACTCGCCCTGGCCTTGCGGAAACTGTTCGAAGGCTTGCACGTCTCCGTGCGGCGATACGCGGCGCGGCGCAGGCTCGACCCGGGCACTGTCTCGCGCTACCTGAACGGTACCCGGTTACCTCCCTGGCAAGTGATCAGTGACCTGTTCGCGGACGTAGCCGAGTACCGCGGGACGGCGGTCACCACCGAGGCCATTGAACTGGTGCGTGGTCTGTACGGAAAGGCAGTGGACGCTGCGTCCTCCCCCAAGCACGCCGTGCAGATTCTGGAGCAGCAGTTGGCCGACGCCGACCGGGTCTCCAGGCGGTCAAGCGTCCGCGGTGACGTCCTGGGCGACGCGCTGCTGGACCGGACGCAGCGGATCGCCGACCTTGAGACACGGCTCAACCAGTTGAAGGCGGACCGCGTTGCGGCACGCAAGCGAGCGGACGAGCTGGCGTCGGCACACCCGGACGTTTCCGACCTCATCGCCGAACGCGACGAACTACAGCAGGAAGTCGAACGACTTGGAGCGGACCTTCGGGAGGCCCAGGCACAACGTGCCGCGGCGGAGGACCGCTGCGATCTGCTCGAACGCCAGCTGACCGCCGTCGAGCAGGCAACCACAACGGCCGGGCTGCCCACCGTGTCACAGAGCATGCCCAAGATCCTCGTCGTGGACGATCAGCCGGACAACCTGCTCGCCATGACCGCGGTTCTCGCGACGCTCGACCAGGAGCTCGTGACCGTCTCTTCCGGCCGGGAGGCGCTCAAGGCACTGCTCGACCACGACGACTTCGCGGTCATCATCATGGACGTGCAGATGCCGGAGATGGACGGCTACGAGACCTGCGCTCACATCAAGCGTCGGCCTCGGACCCGGGACGTCCCCATCATCTTCCTGACCGCCATGGGCGTGGACTCCGAACACTCCGCCCGCGGATACGCGGCCGGCGCCGTCGACTACATCAGCAAGCCCTTCGACCCCTGGGCCCTGCGCGCCAAGGTCGCCGTGTTCACGTCCATCTACCTCGAACGACGCACCGCGTAGAGTCCCGGCACACACCAGACTGATGGACACCAAAGTCTCCGGCGCCTCTGCCTCACGGGCCCCTCTATCCGGCCAGTCGACCAGCGACGCAGCACACCTGACGCCCCATCAGAACGAGCGTCATTTGAGCGTCACGAGCGTCAAGATATCGCCCACGACGCCCGCACCACCCACAATGCGCAAGCACAAAAACGCAGGTCAGGCGCCCTTCGCGATCGGTTCAAGGATGGCGACGCACTCCACGTGATGCGTCATAGGAAACAGATCGAACGCCCGAAGAGTCCGCACCCGGTACCCCCCGTCCCTGAAGTACCCCAAGTCCCGTGCCAGCGCGGCGGGATCGCACGCCACGTACGCGATCTTCCGTGCCCGCAGTGACGCCAGGTGTTCCACCGTCCGCTTGCCCGCTCCCGCGCGCGGCGGGTCGAGGACGATGAGGTCGACCTCGCTGATGCCCGTGCGCGGCAGGACCGTCTCGACCTTGCCCTGTTCGATGCGGACGCGGTCGAATCCGGACAGGTTGTGCCGCGCGTCCTCGACCGCGCGCTTGCCCGACTCGATGCCCAGGACCGCGCCCTGGTCGCCGATGCGGTCGGCGAGGGCACCGGCGAAGAGCCCGACACCGCAGTACAGGTCGAGCGCCATGTCACCCTTGCGCGGCAGCAGCCCCTGCATGACCGCCTTGACGAGGGTGTCGGCGGCCTGGGGATGGACCTGCCAGAAGCCGCCGCTGCCGACCCGGTAGGTGCGGCCGTCGGCCCGCTCACGCACGAACGCGCGGCCGTGGACGCGGTGGATACCGCCGTCGTGCTCCTCGACGCGCATCACGGAGACCGGACGGTCCAGTTCCACCAGGGGCAGGCGGGCGCCGGGGCGGGGTTCGAGGATGACCATGCGGTCCTGCGAGCCGGTCGCGGAGATCGCCTCCACCGAGGCCATGCCGGACCAGTCGCGGTCCTCGACACCCAGCTCGCTGACACCGGGCGCCGCGATCATGCAGTGCTCGACGGGCTCCACCTCGTGCGAGCGGTGCCGGCGCAGACCGGCGTTGCCGTCCGCGTCCACGGCGTACTGCACCCGCGTCCGCCACTGCGGCACCTGGCCGGCCGGCAGCTTGTCGCCCTCGGCGGGCATGACCGTGCCGTCCCAGCCGGCCTCCTCGGGCGTCAGGCCCGCGAGCCGGCGCAGCTGCTCGGCGACGACCTCGCCCTTCAGCCTGCGCTGCGCTCCCGGCTTGGCGTGCTGCCAGTCGCAGCCGCCGCAGCGGCCGGGGCCCGCGTACGGGCAGGGCGCCTCGACGCGGTCCTTGGACGGCGTGAGGATCTCGACGGCGTCGGCGCGCAGGAACCTGGCACCTTCCTCGCCCTCGGTCACCCGCGCCACGACCCGCTCGTCGGGCAGCGCGTGCCGGACGAAGAGGACCTGCCCCTCGTCGGTCCTGGCGATGCAGTGCCCGCCGTGCGCGACGGGCCCGACCTCGACCTCGTACTCCTGCCCCACGAGGGACGCCGTCTGCGCTGTCCCCGCCTGCGATTTCTTCGGTTCTGCCTGCATGGCGGGGTGACTCCAGATCAAGAGGGGGGACGGGCCGCTCGGCGGGCCCGGCGGCAACAGCCCACCAGTCTAGTTCCTGCCTCCAGCTCCCCCGCCCGCTCACGGGAGAGGGGCAGGGGGGAGGGCAGGGGGCAGGGGGCAGGGGGCACAGGGGGCACAGGGGGCACGCAGGACCGTCGGCCTCCGCCCCGCCCCTGCCCTGCCCTGCCCTGCCCCCGAGACAACTCCCCCATCCGCCCGGACCCGGTAGTACCCCCGTCCCGCCCGGCCCAGGAGACACCCCCTTCCGCCTACCCCCGGACCCCGCTCTCCGTCTCCCGCTCACCGGCACCCGCGCCACCCGCGGTCCCCGAGCTACCCGACATCCCCGCAGCACCCGCAGGCCCCGATGTCGCCGCACCACCCGCAGCACCCGCAGGCCCCGCCGCACCTCCAACCCTCGCCCCCGCGCCCCGCTCCCCCGCAGGTCCCCTCCGTACCGAACCCGGTGCGTTCCAGTCCTGGCGGCGGCGGGCCCGGTTGCGGGCCGCCTCCGAGGACTGGAGCTGGTACGGCACGGACGTCACCATGACGCCCGGGGTGAAGAGCAGCCGGCCCTTGAGGCGCAGCGCGCTCTGGTTGTGCAGCAGGTGTTCGTACCAGTGGCCGACCACGTACTCGGGGATGATCACGGAGACCGCGTCGCGCGGCGACTCCTTGCGCAGGCTCTTGACGTACTCGATGATCGGCCGCGTGATCTCGCGGTAGGGCGAGTCGAGGACCTTCAGCGGGACGTCTATCCCGCGCCGTTCCCACTCCGCGCGCAGCACCTTCGTCTCCGCCTGGTCGACGTTGACGGTGAGCGCCTCCAGGGTGTCGGAGCGCATCAGCTTGGCGTAGGCGAGGGCGCGCAGGGTCGGGCGGTGGATCCGGGAGATGAGGACGACCGAGTGGATCCGGGAGGGCCTGACGCTGTCGTCGCCCGGCTCCTCGGGGGCGACGATCTCGGCGGCCACCCGGTCGTAGTGCTTACGGATCGCCGTCATCGTCGCGTAGAAGATGACCATGCCGAGCAGGGCGACCCAGGCGCCGTGGGTGAACTTGGTGACCAGGACGACGACCAGCACCAGGCCGGTGAAGAACGCGCCGAAGGTGTTGATCGCCCGGGAGCGGACCATGTGGCGGCGGGTCGCGGCGTCGCGCTCGGAGGCCAGGTGCCGGTTCCAGTGCCGGACCATGCCGATCTGGCTGAGCGTGAAGGACACGAAGACGCCGACGATGTACAGCTGGATCAGCCGGGTCGAGTCGGCGCCGTAGATGACGACCAGCAGCATCGCCGCGCCGGCCAGCAGCACGATGCCGTTGGAGAACGCGAGGCGGTCGCCGCGGGTGTGCAGCTGGCGGGGCAGGTAGCGGTCCTGGGCGAGGATCGAGCCGAGCACCGGGAAGCCGTTGTACGCGGTGTTCGCGGCGAGGAACAGGACGAGCGCGGTGGCCGCGGCCAGCACCACGAACAGGAAGCTGCCCTTGCCGAAGACGGCCTCGGCGACCTGGGTGATGACCGGGTTCTGGACGTATCCGGAGCCGACGCCGACCCCGTGGCTGAGCAGGTCGGTCGCCGGGTTCTCGGCCATCCTGACCTTGGTGACCAGGGCCAGCACGATGATGCCGCAGAACATGGTGACGGCGAGCAGGCCCATCATGGCGAGCGTGGTCGCCGCGTTCTTCGACTTGGGCTTGCGAAAGGCCGGGACGCCGTTGGAGATCGCCTCGACGCCGGTGAGCGCCGCGCAGCCGGAGGAGAAGGCGCGCAGCAGCAGGAAGACGAGCGCGAAACCGGCCAGGCCCTGGTGTTCGGGCTTGATCGTGTACTCGGCGGTCGGTGCCCGCATGGTGTCCCCGAGGGCCAGGCCGCGGAACGCGCCCCACGCGATCATGATGAAGACGCCGCTGACGAAGACGTACGTCGGGATCGCGAAGAGTTTCCCGGACTCCTTGACCCCGCGCAGGTTCATCAGCGTGAGCAGCACGATGACGGCGACGGCGCAGAGCACCTTGTGCTCGACGACGAACGGGATCGCTGAGCCGAGGTTCTCGATGCCTGAGGCGATGGAGACGGCGACCGTGAGGACGTAGTCGACGAGCAGGGCGCTGGCCACGGTGAGGCCGGCCCGGGGGCCGAGGTTGGTGGTGGCCACCTCGTAGTCGCCGCCGCCGCTCGGGTAGGCGTGCACGTTCTGCCGGTAGGACGCCACCACCGTGAACATGAGGACGACCACCGCGAGGGCGATCCAGGGGCTGAAGTGGTACGCCGACACGCCCGCGATGGACAGGACCAGCAGCACCTCTCCTGGCGCGTACGCGACGGAGGACAGCGGGTCGGAGGCGAAGACCGGGAGGGCGATGCGCTTCGGCAGGAGGGTCTCCCCCAGCCGGTCGCTGCGCAGTGCGCGCCCGATCAAGATCCGTTTGGGCACGTCGGTCAGTTTGGACACAACGCAGCATGGTAGGCGTTCGAACGGGTGCCCAACCACCCGCCACCCCAGATCTGCCCTCCGGGTGAAATCGGGCCCGCCCCGGCCGCGGATTCCGCAGGTCGCCGACGCCCGTGCCAGAGGCCGTGCCTAGATGGCTGACCCCCGCTGTTCTCCCGCGTTCCCCGCACTCCCCGCGTTCCCCGCACTCCCCGAGTTCCCCGAGTTCCCTGTGTCCCCTGGTTCCCTGTGTTCTGCGCGTTCCCCCCGGCCGTCGTTTCCCGCGTTCCCCCCAGCCGTCGTTTCCGGCGTCCCCCGGCCGTCGTTTCCCGCGTTCTCCCCCGGCCGTCGTTTCCCGTTCACCGCTCCCGGAGGCCCCATGCCCGCACCAGCTGAGTTGATCGGTGCCGTGGCGGCGCTCATCGGCCTCGGATTCCTCGCGCGGGCGAGTGTCCGCAGCATCAGCAGGCGCTGACGTCACCGGGGCCCCGGGGCAACCGCGCACAGGGGTGCCCACGTCTTACCGCGCGTGTGTAGCTTGGGCGTCGGTCTGAGACCCTGATGTGGCTGAGCAGTATCTCTTGACACCGGAAGGACGGTCGTGCACATCGTCATCATGGGCTGCGGCAGAGTGGGTTCCGCTCTCGCCCAGACCCTGGAGCAACAGGGGCACACGGTCGCAGTGATCGACCGGGACCCCACCGCCTTCCGCCGTCTGGGTCCCGGGTTCGGCGGCCGTCGGGTCACCGGTGTCGGTTTCGACCAGGACACCCTCCGCGAGGCCGGTATCGAGGAGGCCGGTGCCTTCGCCGCCGTCTCCAGCGGTGACAACTCGAACATCATCTCGGCGCGGGTCGCCCGCGAGATGTTCGGCGTGGAGAACGTCGCGGCCCGGATCTACGACCCCCGTCGCGCCGAGGTCTACCAGCGCCTCGGCATCCCCACGGTGGCCACGGTCCGCTGGACCGCCGACCAGATGCTGCGCCGGCTGCTCCCGTCGGGGGCCGAGCCGCTGTGGCGCGACCCGACGGGCGGGGTGCAGCTCGCCGAGGTGCACACGTCGTCGGCCTGGGTCGGTCACAAGATCAGCAGGCTCCAGGAGGAGACGGGCGTGCGGGTGGCGTTCGTGACCCGGCTGGGCGAGGCGATCCTGCCGTCGTCGCAGACGGTGCTCCAGGAAGGCGACCTGGTGCACGTGATGATGCGTACGGACGAGGTCCACAAGGTCGAGGCGTCGTTCGCCAAGGGTCCCGATGAGGAGGGCGGTCACTGATGAGGGTCGCCATTGCCGGTGCCGGTGCGGTGGGCCGCTCGATCGCGGGCGAGCTGCTGGAGAACGGTCACGAGATCCTGCTCATCGACAAGGCGCCGACCGCGATCTCGGTCGAGCGCGTCCCGCGGGCGGAGTGGCTGCTCGCCGACGCCTGCGAGATCACGTCCCTCGACGAGGCGGCGCTCCAGCGCTGCAACGTCGTCATCGCCGCGACCGGCGACGACAAGGTGAACCTGGTCGTCTCGCTGCTCGCGAAGACGGAGTACGGCGTCCCGCGGGTCGTCGCGCGCGTCAACAACCCCAAGAACGAGTGGCTGTTCAACGAGTCCTGGGGGGTCGACGTCGCCGTCTCCACCCCGCGGCTGATGTCGGCGCTGGTCGAGGAGGCGGTGAGCGTCGGCGATCTGGTCCGGCTGCTGCGCTTCAGCCACGGTGACGCCAACCTCGTCGAGCTGACCCTGCCGGAGGAGTCGGCGCTCGCCGGGACGCAGGTCGGTGACGTGGAGTGGCCGGAGGACACCTCGCTGGTGACGATCATCCGCGGCACCCGTGTCCTCACGCCGAGCCAGGACGACTCCCTCGAGGCCGGTGACGAGCTGCTGTTCGTGGCGGCGCAGGCCCGTGAGGAGCAGTTGGAGGACCTGCTGTCGGTGCGCCGCGAGACGTGACGGCCGCGGCACGGACCGTGTGACGAAGGGCGCCCCTCGACATGAGGGGCGCCCTTCCGTCGTCCGTCCGGTGCGAGGGTGCCGTCCTTGCTCGTCCGGTGCGAGGGGCCGTCCTCGCCCGCCCGGGGCAAGGACGGGTGACCCCCTCGCTCCAGCGCTGCGGGGCTACGGAGCTACAGGTCCCGGCGGTGCCGTCCGCCGGTCGGGTCGCCCGTCAGGTCGCCGGTCTCGGCGCGCTCGGCGGCCAGGGCGGCCTTGCGCTCCTCCTCGGCCTTCTCCTGCGCCTCCATCTCCGCGAACACGTCGATGGGGGCCGGCGCCTTCGCGAGGAAGACCCAGGTCAGCCAGACGGCGAGCAGGAACGGCGGGATCTTGAGGGCGACCAGGACCCAGCCGAGCTGGGCGGTGTCGGCCCACAGGTACAGCGGGAAGAGGATCGCGCACTTGGCGAGCAGGATCAGGCCCCAGGCCCAACTGGCCTTCGCGTACGCCTTCTTGCGCCCGGGGTTGCGGGTGCGCCAGGAGAGGTTCTCCTTGAAGACCGGGCCGAGCACCAGGCCCATCAGCGGCACCCCGCACAGGGTGGTGATGATGTAGGCGAGCGCCAGGCCGAGGGTGTAGAGCATGCCCGGCAGGTAGAAGTCCTTGGCGTTGCCGGTCATCATCGCGAAGACGACACCGAAGGCGACGCCGAAGACCCCGCTGAAGGCGTGCTTCACGGTGTCCCGCATCGCGAGGCGGACCACCACCAGCGCCAGGGACACCACCAGGGCGGCGATGGCCGACCAGTGGAGGTTCTTGTTGATGGTGAAGATGGTGACGAAGAGGAGGCCGGGCAGGACCGTCTCGACCATGCCCCGCACCCCGCCGAACGCCTCGAACAGCGCGGCCTCGGTCACCGCCCTGGCGTCGTCGGCCTGAGTGTCTTCGGTCGGCTTGTCGAGCGACGTCACCGGCTACTCCCGTCCGAGGGGTTTCAGTTCGTATTTCGGGTTGAACAGCACCCGGCGGCCTCTGCTCATCGCGATCCGGCCGGACGCGATGAGCCTGCGCCCCGGTTCTATGCCGACGATGGAACGCCGGCCGAGCCACACCACGTCCAGCGCGGCGGAGCCGTCGAACAGCTCGGCCTCCAGGGCCGGGACCCCGGCACGCGGTCGCAGGGTGACCGTGCGCAAGGTACCAGTAACGGTGACGACCTGGCGGTCGTGGCAGTCACCGATCCGGGTGCATCCGGAGGTCTCGGTCTCCTCCCGCAGCTCCTCCGACTCCAGCTCCTCCTGGGACGTGGAGAGCCGGTCGAGCATGCGTCGGAACCGGCCCACCGGCTTCTCCGAACGAGGGACACCACTCATACCGAAAGCGTACCGGGGCCCACCGACAGCGCCGTACCGACCGCTCTACCGTTCGAACCGGTACCCCATGCCCGGTTCGGTGATGAAGTGCCGCGGATGCGACGGGTCGGTCTCCAGCTTCCTGCGCAGCTGGGCCATGTAGACCCGCAGGTAGTTCGTCTCCGTGCCGTACGAGGGGCCCCACACCTCCTGGAGGAGCTGCTTCTGGCTGACCAGCCGCCCGGTGTTGCGGACCAGCACCTCCAGGAGGTGCCACTCGGTGGGGGTGAGGCGGACGTCCCTGCCGCCGCGGTTGACCTTCTTCGCGGCGAGGTCGACGGTGAACCCCTCGGTCTCCACCGTCGTCACGTCGTCCTCGCCCGCGCCGACGGGTTCGGCCCTGCGGACGGCGGCGCGCAGCCGGGCGAGGAGTTCGTCCATGCCGAACGGCTTGGTGACGTAGTCGTCGGCGCCGGCGTCCAGGGCCTCGACCTTCTCGTCGGACGAGTGCCGGGCGGAGAGCACCAGGATCGGCACCCGGGTCCAGCCGCGCAGGCCGCGGATGACCTCGACGCCGTCCATGTCGGGCAGGCCGAGGTCGAGGACGATCACGTCGGGGTGGCGGGCGGCGGCCAGCTGGAGGGCGGTGGCGCCGTCGTGGGCGGCGTCGACCTCGTACTTGCGGGCTCTGAGGTTGATCACGAGGGCGCGCACGATCTGCGGCTCGTCGTCGATCACGAGCACCCTGGTCATGAGGCCTGCCTTTCCGGTTCTTCCGGTCGTACGGGGTGGAGATCCTCCGGACGTGATCCTGCCGCCCGCAGGGAGAGGACCATGGTCAGGCCGCCGCCGGGCGTGTCCTCGGCGGTGAGGCTGCCGCCCATGGCCTCGGCGAAGCCGCGCGCCACCGCGAGCCCGAGGCCGACGCCCGCGCCGCGCGGGGCGTCGCCGTACCGCTGGAAGGGCTCGAAGATGCGCTCCTTGGCGTCGTCGGGGACGCCGGGCCCGCGGTCGACCACCCGGACCTCCACCCGGTCCGCGATGGCGCTGGCGGCCACCAGGACGTCGCTGTCGCGCGGGCTGTACTTGACGGCGTTCTCCACGAGGTTGGCGACCGACCGCTCCAGCAGCCCCGGGTCGACGGCGACCATCGGCAGCGTCTCCGGGACGTCGAGGGCGACGCCGTCCTCGGGCACCCCGACGAGCGCCATCGGCACCACCTCGTCGAGGTCGATCTCGCGGATCAGCGGGGTGACGGTGCCGGTCTGGAGCCTGGACATGTCGAGGAGATTGCCGACCAGGTGGTCGAGCCGGTCGGCGCCCTCCTCAATGCCTTCGAGCAGCTCCGCCTGGTCCTCGTCCGACCAGGCCACGTCGTCCGAGCGCAGCGACGTCACGGCGGCCTTGATGCCGGCCAGCGGAGTGCGCAGGTCATGGCTGACGGCGGCCAGCAGCGCGGTGCGGATGCGGTTGCCCTCGGCCAGTGCGCGGGCCCGGTCGGCCTCCTCGCGCAGCCGTCTGCGGTCCAGGACGACGGCGGCCTGGGCGGCGAACGCGGCGAGCACCCTGCGGTCCTCGGCGGGCAGCACCCGGCCGGTGAGGGCGAGCGCCATGTGGTCGCCGACGGGCACGTCCACGTCGGCCTCCTCGGGGCGCTGGACCGGTGGTCCGGTGCCCGAGCGGCCCGCGCAGGTCCAGGGCTCGACGTCGCTCGCCCGTTCGAGGAGGGCGGCCGACTCCATGCCGAAGGTCTCCCTGACCCGTTCCAGGAGGTCTTCGAGGCCGGTCTCGCCGCGCAGCACGTTGCCCGCGAGGAAGGAGAGGATCTCGGACTCGGCGCGCAGCCTGGCCGCCTGGTGGGTGCGGCGGGCGGCCAGGTCCACCACGGAGGCCACCGAGACCCCGACGCCGACGAAGATCGCGATGGCGACGATGTTCTTGGGGTCGGCGACGGTCCAGCGGTGCAGGGGCGGTGTGTAGAAGTAGTTCAGCAGCAGCGAGCCGACGGCGGCCGAGGCGAGCGCGGGGAGCAGTCCGCCGAGCAGGGCGGCGGCCACCGTCACGGCCAGGAACAGCAGCATGTCGTTGGCGAGGCCGAGGTGGACGGTGTTGAGCAGCAGCGCGAGGGCGACCGGGCCGCCGACGCCGACCAGCCAGCCCCACAGGATGCGGGCCCGGCCGAGCCTGGCGCCCCTGGCCACCGGGAGGCCGCGGCCCTTGCCCGCCTCGGGGTGGGTGATCAGGTGGACGTCGAGGTCGGGTCCCGAGTCGCGGGCGACGGTCGCGCCGACGCCCGGTCCGAAGACGTACTGCCAGGTCTTGCGGCGGGAGACGCCCAGCATGATCTGGGTGGCGTTGACTCCGCGCGCGAAGGCGAGGAGGGCGGCCGGTATGTCGTCGCCGACGACATGGTGGAACGTTCCGCCGAGGTCCTCGACCAGGGTCCGCTGGACGGCCAGTTCCTTGGGCGAGGCCGCGGTGAGGCCGTCGCTGCTGGCTATGTAGACGGCGAGCACCTCGCCGCCCGCGCCCTTCTCGGCGAGCCGGGCGGCCCGCCTGATCAGGGTGCGGCCCTCGGGTCCGCCGGTCAGTCCGACGACGATCCGCTCCCGCGAGCCCCAGATCCGCGAGACGCGGTGTTCGCTGCGGTACCGCTGGAGGTAGGCGTCGACCCGGTCGGCCACCCACAGCAGCGCCAGTTCCCGCAGGGCGGTGAGGTTGCCCGGACGGAAGTAGTTGGACAGGGCCGCGTCGACCTTGTCCGGCTGGTAGACGTTGCCGTGCGCCATCCGGCGGCGCAGCGCCTCGGGCGACATGTCGACCAGTTCGATCTGGTCGGCCCGCCGCACCACCTCGTCCGGCACGGTCTCCCGCTGCCGCACCCCGGTGATCGACTCGACGACGTCGCCGAGTGATTCCAGGTGCTGGATGTTGACGGTGGAGACGACGTCGACGCCCGCCGCGAGGAGTTCCTCGACGTCCTGCCAGCGCTTGGCGTTGCGGGAGCCGGGGACGTTGGTGTGGGCGAGTTCGTCCACCAGGGCGACCTGGGGGGCGCGGGCGAGGACGGCGTCGATGTCCATCTCGGTGAAGGCGGCCCCGCGGTGTTCGAGGTCGCGGCGGGGCACCTGTTCGAGGCCGTGCAGCATGACCTCGGTGCGGGGCCTGTCGTGGTGCTCCACGAAGGCGACGACGCAGTCGGTGCCGCGCTCCACCCGGCGGTGGGCCTCGGAGAGCATGGCGTACGTCTTGCCCACGCCCGGTGCCGCGCCGAGGTATATCCGAAGCTTGCCGCGTCCCATGGCTCCATTGTCTTCCGGTCACTGCCGCCTACGCAGCGTCGACCTTACGGCCAGCTTTCGCGACAAAAGGGGCCGGGACCTGCCGGGGAGACGTCTTTGACGCAACTCTGACGCGCGGGCCGCCGCCGAGGCCGCGCCGCACCCCGGCCCGGGGCCACGGCCGAGGCCGCGCCGCACCCCCGACCCGGGGCTCTGTCGGGGGTGCGGCGCGGGAGCGCGGTTCAGTTGGGGTTGTCGCCGTGGGTGAGGGTCTCCCAGGCGACGAAGAGGTTGTCGCTGCCGGCCGGGCGGTTCTGCCGGGTGAGGGCCTCGGTGTTGGTCATGGCGATGCCGAGGCGGTTGTGCAGGGCGTTGTAGCCGACCTCGGTGACGGGCCCGAGCCCCAGGTTCAGGGAGCCTCCGCACAGCCAGCTCGGGGCGGCCGTGCCGAGCTGGTACTTGGCCTGGAAGCCGAGCGCCTGGCGCAGCCGCTCGCCGACGTCGGTGCCGTAGAGGTCCTGGCCCTGGATGCGGCTGGTCTCGGCGATGTGCGAGATCGCGGAGATGCCGTACCCCGTATGGGTGAAGTCGCGGCAGGTCTCCTGGGTGAGTCCGGTGACGAACGTCGACTGGCCCTGCCAGTAGCTGACGATCTTGTCCCGGGTGGTGAGGTTCTGGCTGGGGACGGTCTTGGGGAGGTCGCCGTCGGAGGCGAGATAGACGTAGGCGGCGGCGCGGGTGCGGAACTTCGCCAGCGCCTTGTCGTAGGAGGTCCTGTCCTCCAGGAAGACGGAGATGCCGACGGCGGCCTCCATCATCGACAGCTCCCAGTTGCCGTTGGAGTTGGAGCCGCCGATGACCTCGGGCAGGTAGACGTCGCGGAGCATGGTCGCGAACCGGCCGGAGTTGGCCCAGCCGCCGGTGTACGTGTACTTGATGATCTCGGCGGCCTTGGGCCAGGAGGAGCCGGCCCAGCCGGTCTGCAGGGGCGCGTTGCTGTTGGTGTGGTCCTTGATCACCGCCGACCAGGCGTCCATGAGGGCGATGGACTTCTTCGCGTACCGCTCGTCGCGGGTGAGGTACCAGGCGAGGGCGTCGGTGTAGGCGGCTATCGCGTCCTCGCGCTCGTCGGTGCAGCCGTAGTTGGGGTTGGAGTACGAGCCGCACTCGACGGTGGCCCGCGGCTTGGGGGTGCGGTTCAGGTCGGCGTACTTGCTCGCCATCATCTGGTCGAAGGCGCCCTTCCAGGGCTGGGCTCCGGCGCCGACCCGGTCGCGGACGAAGTCGAGCTGGCTCCGGGAGACCGTGACGCCGGGGTGGGCGAACGTGGTGGGGGCTGCCTGGGCGGGCCAGGAGAGGGCGCCGGCGAGGAGGGCGGCGACACCGGCGAGGAGAGCGGTTCTGCGCATGCGTGGGGGGCCTTTCGTTCTCGTATGTGAACGACAAGCGCCTTTATGAACAGAGGCGTTGAGCGCAGACCGTAGGTCCGGACCAATGGGCCGTCAAGAGTGCGGGCACGGACACGCGGAAGGGCCGCACCCGTGGGTGCGGCCCTTCCGCGTGCTTCCGCGTTCTTCTGTGTGCGTTCTTCTGTGTGCTGTGCCTCTGTGCGCCCCGGTCGCCACGGCGCAGACCGCGTCGGACCCGGGACGGCGGCCTCGACGGCCCCTTCGGTCAGCGGACCTCGGTGATCTCCGGACCGCGCTGGAGCTGGCCCATGCCGCCGGAGAAGCGGGAGTTCTCCTCCTGCTGGACGCCCTCGGGGACCATCTGCGCGTCGTTCGGGAGCTTCAGGACGATCGGGTCACGGGGGGCCATCGGGCCCTCGCCGCGGACCACCACGGTGTCCCGGAAGATGTTCTCCAGCAGACCGGCCGCCTGCGGCTGCACCGCGCCCTGCCCGGAGATCACTCCGCGCAGGAACCAGCGGGGACCGTCCACGCCGACGAACCGCACGACCTGGAAGCCGCCCGTGCCGTCCGGCAGCTGCACCGGCACCTGGGCGCGCAGCTCCCAGCCGAGCGGGCCCTCGACCTCGTCGACGATGCCACCCTGCTGGGTGATGCCGCCCGCGATCTCGTCCCGCACCTCGCCCCAGATGCCCTCGCGCTTGGGAGCGGCGAAGGCCTGGAGCTGGACGGCGCTGTCGCGCAGCACGACGGTGGCCGCGACGATCGCGTCGCCCGCGACCTCGACCCGCAGCTCCATGCCGTCGACACCGGGTACGAACAGACCGCCCAGGTCGACGCGGCCCTCGGCGGGGTCACGGACCTCGGTGTCGTCCCACGGTCCGTCCGGCCGGGGCTCCGGCTCCAGCCGCGCGCGCTCGCGCTCGGCCTCCGTGCCGCCCGCCTCAGTGTCGACACTGTCGACGACCTGCTCGGCCTCGCCGGCCGCGTCCTCGGCGGCACCCTTCTTGTTGCGACGTCCGAACACGTCACTGTCCTTCCCGGTCGGATACGACCGAAGCGTATCGATTCCCACCCGTTGGGCCGCCGTCGGCGACCTCACCGATTGTGCTGCCCGTCGGGTCCACCGCGGCGTGACCGCCGGTGGACCCGAAGCCCCCTTCGGCCCGTACCGAGCCGGGAAGCTCCGCGACCTCCTGGAAGCGGACCCTTTCGACCTGCTGGACCACCAGTTGGGCGATCCGGTCGAAGCGCTCGAACCGCACCGTCTCGCGCGGATCGAGATTCACCACGATCACCTTGATCTCCCCACGGTACCCGGCATCAACCGTCCCCGGGGCATTCACCAGGGCGACGCCGCACCGGGCGGCGAGCCCCGAACGAGGGTGCACGAAGGCCGCGTACCCCTCCGGGAGCGCCACAGACACCCCGGTGGGCAGGACGGCGCGCTCACCGGGTGCCAGGGAGCAGTCCTCGGTGGTCCGCAGATCGGCTCCGGCGTCACCGGGGAGCGCGTACGACGGAAGCGGTACGTCCGGGTCGACGCGCCTGATCAGCACGGACAGCGGCTCGCGGCGCACAGGACTCACGGGTTCACCTCGAAGGCGCGGGCGCGCCGGCTCTGGTCCGGGTCGTTCATGGCGGCCCTGATCTCCGCCGGGCGGCCGTTGTCGATGAAGTGCTCGACCTTCACCTCGACGAAGAGGGCGTCGGCGCGCACGGCGACGGGGCCCTCGGGGCCGCCGATCCGTCCGGTCGCGGTCGAGTAGATCTTCCGTCCGGCCACGGCCGTCACCTCGGCCGTCAGGTGCAGCACGGTGTCCACCGGCACCGGCCGCACGAAGTCGGTCTCCAGGCGTCCGGTGACGGCGATCTTCCGCAGCAGCCAGTTCAGCGAGCCGAGCGTCTCGTCGAGGGCGGTGGCCAGCACCCCGCCGTGCGCGAGTCCCGGGGCGCCCTGGTGGGCGGGGCGCACGGTGAACTCCGCGGTGAGGGTGACCCCCTCACCGGCCCGTGCCTCGAGGCGCAGCCCGTGGGGCTGTCCGCCGCCGCATCCGAAACAGTGTTCGTAGTGCGCGCCGAGCAGCTCACCGGGCGCGGGAGCGTCGGGGTGCCGCACGGGTTTCACCGCGTCGGCGGGAGGCTCAAGAGCTGCGGATGTACGACTCACAGCCGCAGACCTTACCCGCGCGTCGGCCGGTTCAGGACACCGTGCCAAGCTTGGCTCCATGCAGCTCTCCGCCGCCCCGTACGAAGAACGCCTCACGGCCCCCAGGTCCTGGTGGCTGATCTCCCTCATGGTCGGGGTCGCCCTGGCCCTGATCATGCTGCCGTTCGGCACGCTTCCGCTGCTCGGCGGCCTGGTCGGCGGCACCGCGGTGGCCGCGGTGATGGCGAGCGCGTACGGCTCGGTGCGGATCCGCGTGGTGGGCGGCTCGCTGATCGCGGGCGAGGCGAAGATCCCGCTGTCGGCGCTGGGCCCCTCCGAGATCCTGGACGCCGATGAGGCCCGCGCCTGGCGGACCCACAAGGCGGACACCCGCGCCTTCCTGCTGCTGCGGGCGTACATCCCCACCGCGCTGCGGGTGGAGGTCACCGACCCCCAGGACCCGACGCCCTACCTGTACCTGTCGACGCGCGAGCCCGAGAAGCTGGCCGAGGCGCTGCGCGCGGGCCGCGAGGCCGCCGGGTAGACGGCGACCGACGGGCAGGACCGACCACGCGGGCGCTGACACACATCAGCGCCCGAGCTTTTTCCGGGACGACGGTCACTGCGCGGGCCCTGGAGCGGCCGGCACCCGGCATCGCGGAGGCCGGACGGTCGGGGCGGGTCAGCTCCCGAGTTCCTTGGGGGGCAGCAGACCCGCGTCCAGCGGGTCGGGCGGGGTCTCCAGGGGCGGCAGCTCCGGCAGCTCCTCCCACGGCACCTGGGCGGCGCGGAGGTCGGTGCGGACCCGGGCGGCGAGCTTTCTGGTGTCCCTGCGGTTCATGAGCGCGCCGACGGCGGCCCCGACCATGAACGGCATCAGGTTCGGCAGGTCGCGCACCATGCGCTTCATGATCTGCTGGCGCATCTGCTGCTTCATGTGACCGTTCATCGCCGACTTCACCGTCGACGGTCTGGTCACCTGGATACCGCGCTGCCCCGACCAGGCGCTCAGATACGCGGTGCTGCGCTGCTTCAGATTGCCCGGCGGTCTGACGCCGTAGACCTCGTACAGCTCGGCGATCAGTTTCAGCTCGATCGCGGCGACGCCGGTGATCTCGGCGGCCAGTTCGGCGGGCATGGCCGGCGGTACCGGCATCATGGCGGCCGCTCCGATGCCCGCGCCGACGGTGGCGGTGGCGCTCGCGGCGCCCGTCACGAGTTTGTCGGCGAGTTCCTCGGGGCCGAGTCCGGGGAACTGTCCGCGGAGCGTCGCGAGGTCGCGTACGGGGATCCGCGGGGCGTTGTCGATGATCCGGTCCGCCAGGTAGCCGAGGCCCGCCCTGGCGCGGCTGCCGCCCTTGCGGGCGCCCTCCCGGACCTTGTCACGCAGCACCGCCGCCCGTCGCCTGGCGACGGGTGCGGGTGCCTCGTGGGACGGCGCCGGGAGGTCAGCCCCGCCGGCCGTCGGTTCGAGCGAGGCCGATCCGTCGGATGAGCCCCGCCCGTTGTCGTCACGTGCGCCTCGGGAGCCGTCGGACGGCTCCTTGTCCGCTCCCGACAGGGGGAAGCGGCGCTTCCGGGGAGGGGTCGAGCCAGTCACGGCCGACCCGCCCTCAGTCGCAGTCGCGGCAGATCGGCTGGCCGTTCTTCTCTCGGGCCAGCTGGCTGCGGTGGTGCACGAGGAAGCAACTCATGCAGGTGAACTCGTCCTGCTGCTTGGGCAGGACCCGGACGGCCAACTCTTCGTTCGAGAGGTCCGCGCCGGGAAGTTCGAGGCCCTCTGCGGCCTCGAACTCGTCGACGTCGACCGCCGACGTCGACTTGTCGTTTCGCCTGGCCTTGAGTTCTTCAAGGCTGTCCGAGTCGACGTCGTCGTCGGTCTTGCGTGGGGTGTCGTAATCCGTTGCCATGTCGCTCTCCCCCTCTGGGTGTCTGCGGTGTCTCCAGCGCACGTAACGCGTGAGAGGCCGGACTTGTGCCCGACCTGAGGCGGAGATTTTGCCTCACATCAAGGTCTGTTACTCAATCGACACCCAACCGGACTCCTCAAGAGTGATCGGCTTGGATGGCGAACGGGACCGTACACGGTCCCAATGCCGCACTTCAAAGGCGTCTCACCGTGTACTTCCCGTGAACAAGACCCACGAAAACCCGGATTATCCAGGCTTTCCGGGGGGGTGGAAGATCACTGAGAGTAGATGGCCGGAAAATCGCCCTTGTGATCGATCACACACGGAACCGCTTTTCTCGTGCCCAGAAAATTCCGCGCAAAGCGAACATCCCCCGTGTGTCGGCGGCCATGATCTCAGATCGGCAGGGTGACCCGCATCACGAGCCCACCTCCCTCACGCGGCTGTGCCGCGATGTGCCCTCCGTGCGCCCGTGCCACGGACCGCACGATGGACAGGCCCAACCCGACCCCCTTGTCACTGCCCGTGCGCTCGGTGCGCAACCGCCGGAACGGCTCGAAGATGTTGTCGACCTCGTAGGCCGGGACGACCGGACCCGTGTTGGAGACGACCAGGACCGCCTGACCGTGCTGCACGTCGGTGGTGACCTCCACCCAGCCGTCCTGCGGGACGTTGTAGCGCACCGCGTTCTGCACGAGGTTCAGCGCGATCCGCTCCAGCAGCACACCGTTGCCCTGGACCACCGCGGGTTTCTGCTCCCCGCGGATCACCACGCCCTTGGCGGCCGCCTCCGCGTGCACCTGGTCGATCGCCTGCTCGGCGACCTCCGCGATGTCGACCGGTTTGCGCTCGACGATCTGGTTGTCGCTGCGGGCGAGCAGCAGCAGGCCCTCGACGAGCTGCTCGCTGCGTTCGTTGGTGGCCAGCAGGGTCTTGCCGAGCTGTTGCAGCTCCACCGGCGCGTTGGGGTCGGAGAGGTGCACCTCCAGGAGCGTGCGGTTGATCGCGAGCGGGGTGCGCAGCTCGTGCGAGGCGTTGCCGACGAAGCGCTGCTGCGCGGTGAAGGCCCGCTGGAGGCGCTCCAGCATCTCGTCGAAGGTGTCGGCCAGCTCCTTCAGCTCGTCGTCCGGGCCGTCGAGCTCGATCCGGCGGGAGAGGTCCGAGCCGGCCACCGCGCGGGCGGTGCGGGTGATCCGGCCGAGCGGCGAGAGGACCCGGCCCGCCATCGCGTATCCGAAGGCGAAGGCGATCACCGCGAGGCCCAGGAGGGCCAGCAGGGAGCGGCTGAGGAGGTGGTCGAGGGCCACCTGGCGCTGCTGGTCGACGCACTGGGCGATCACGTCGTTGAAGTCGGACAGCGGCAGCGAGGAGCTGTTGATCGCCGGGCAGTCGTCGCTGGTGACCTTGATCAGGGTGCCGCTGACGATCTTGAACGGCGGCTGGTTGCCGGTGTTGATCGCCTGCGCGGCCAGCAGGTAGATGATCGACAGCAGCAGGATGCCGGCGATCAGGAACATGCCGCCGTACAGCAGCGTCAGCCGTATCCGGATGGTCGGGCGCAGCCACGGGAAGGGCGGTTCGGGCTTCTTGGGGTCCCAGGTGGGCTTGGGCGGCGCGGTGGGGAGCGCGGGTGTTGCTGCCATCGGGGATCAGATCCGGTAGCCGGAGCCGGGCACGGTGACGATGACGGGCGGCTCGCCCAGCTTGCGGCGCAGCGTCATCACGGTCACCCGCACGACGTTGGTGAACGGGTCGGTGTTCTCGTCCCAGGCCTTCTCCAGGAGCTGCTCCGCGGAGACCACGGCGCCCTCGGAGCGCATCAGCACCTCGAGGACGGCGAACTCCTTCGGCGCGAGCTGGACCTCCTTGCCGTCGCGGAAGACCTCGCGGCGGTTGGGGTCGAGCTTGATCCCGGCGCGCTCCAGGACGGGCGGCAGCGGCACGCTGGTGCGCCGGCCGAGGGCGCGCACCCGGGCGATCAGCTCGCTGAAGGCGAAGGGCTTGGGGAGGTAGTCGTCGGCGCCGATCTCCAGGCCCTCGACGCGGTCGCTGACGTCGCCGGAGGCGGTCAGCATCAGCACGCGGGTGGGCATGCCCAGTTCGACGATGCGGCGGCAGACGTCGTCGCCGTGGACGAGCGGGAGGTCGCGGTCGAGGACGACCACGTCGTAGTCGTTGACCCCGATGCGCTCCAGGGCGGCCGCGCCGTCGTACACGACGTCGACGGCCATGGCCTCCCGGCGCAGTCCGGTGGCCACCGCATCGGCGAGCAGCTGCTCGTCCTCGACGACGAGTACACGCACGTCCGTTGTCCTTCCTGATGTCCACCCGCGTAGCGCCGGTCGGCGCCCGCTGGCAGGGGTCTTCCCGGGTGTCGGGCTCCATCCTGCCCTTTTCGGCCATAAGTCGGCGGTAAGGCGGGGTACGGAGCATGAAGAACGGGTGTGAGGCCCGGGAATGCGAGATTTTCTCGTCGGGTTGAGGTTTCCGTGGAAGGGACGGCGGGGAGGACCGTTCATACCCCGCGATCACGCTCTGCTAGTGCCGCAACACCATGCGGCACGGCGCAATCCGCTTTCCGCAGAGTGGGCGCGGGTGTCCGGCACCGTCGCCGCCCGGCGCGGCTGCGCCGGGCACCTGTGGAGACGTGATCGCCCCTTCCTAACGGCACACCCCCGTGCCACAGACCCACGACCCAGGACGAGGGGGCGCAGCATGGACGCATTCACCGCAGGACTTCTGCAGCGCATAAGGGCGACCGAGACCGATCTGACGCGGGCTCGTGACGAGGGCGACGACTTCCTCGTCGAGGTGGAGCAGGGTGAGCTCGACGACCTGCGCCGCCTGGCCGCCGAACACGGTGTGGAGGTCAGCGCCTAGCGTCTGACCGGCAGGAACCGCGGGGATCGTCGCTCGCGGGCGCGTTGAGCTTGTCGCAGGGCGGAGGGCCTCCGGTGAATCCAGCACCGGAGGCCCTTCCGTTTGCCCCGGGGTCAGGGGTCTGTCCCGGGGAGCAGGCGCCCGTCCCGGGGATCAGACGTCTCAGTCGTGCCAGGCGCCGAGGGCTTCCAGGTGCTGCTGGAGGGGTTCGAAGACGCCGGGGGTGGCGGCGATCGTCAGATCGTGTCCCGGGCGTTCTCCGGGGCGGCCGCCGGTCCTGGCGCCCGCTTCCCTGGCGATCAGGTCGCCCGCCGCGAGGTCCCAGGGGTGCAGGCCGCGTTCGTAGTAGCCGTCCAGGCGTCCGGCGGCCACGTCGCAGAGGTCGACGGCGGCCGAGCCGCCCCGGCGGATGTCGCGCAGCAGCGGGATGAGGCGGTGGGCCACCTCGGCCTGGTGGGTGCGGACCTCGGTGACGTAGTTGAAGCCCGTGGAGACCAGGGCCTGGTCCAGGGGCGGTGCCGGGCGGCAGGCGAGGCGCCGTTCGCCCTCCCACGCGCCGGTGGCCCAGGCGCCCGCGCCGCGCACCGCGTGGTACGTCTCGCCGCGCATCGGGGCCGCCACCACTGCGACGACCCGTTCGCCGTCCTGTTCGGCGGCGATGGAGACCGACCAGGTGGGCAGCCCGTAGAGGTAGTTGACGGTGCCGTCGAGGGGGTCGACGACCCAGCGGATGCCGCTGGTGCCCTCGCTCGACGCGCCCTCCTCGCCGAGGAAGCCGTCGTCGGGGCGGTCTCCTGCGATCAGGTCGGTGATCAGCTTCTCCGCCGCGATGTCCATCTCGGTGACGACGTCGATGGGGCTCGACTTGGTCTTCGCCACGGCCAGGTCGGCCGGGCGGCCGTCGCGCAGCAGGGTGCCCGCGCGCCGGGCGGCCTCCTGGGCGAGGGCGAGCAGGTCCGAGTGCAGGGGGTCGGTCACGGGGCTCCTCACGCGTACGGGCTGTCGGCGCCCGCGGCCGCGGGGCGTGGGTTCCTGGCCGGGCAGCAGCCGGCCGGGCAGACGTTGTGGCTCGGCCCGAGGGCGCCGAGGGCGCACGGGGTGACCGTCAGGCCGCGTTCCACGGCCGCGCGCTCCACGACGAGGTCGCGGACGGCGGCGGCGAAGCGCGGGTCGGCGCCGACGGTGGCGGAGCGCCGTACCGGCAGGCCCAGTTCGGCGGCTCTGGCGGTGGCCTCCGTGTCGAGGTCGTAGAGGACCTCCATGTGGTCGGAGACGAAGCCGATGGGGGCCATGACGACGGCCGGGACGCCGGCCGCCCGGCGCTCCTCCAGGTGGTCGCAGATGTCGGGCTCGAGCCAGGGGATGTGCGGGGCGCCCGAGCGGGACTGGTAGACGAGCTGCCAGGGGTGTTCGACGCCGGTGCGGGCGGTCACCGCGTCGGCGATCAGCCGGGCCACCTCCAGGTGCTGGCGGACGTAGGCGCCGCCGTCCCCGTGGTCCTCGGCGGGGCCCGAGGTGTCGGCCGCGGCGGTGGGGATGGAGTGGGTCGTGAACGCGATGTGGGCGCCGTCCCTGACCTCGTCGGGGAGGTCGGCCAGGGAGGCGAGGACGCCTTCGGTCATGGGCTCGACGAAGCCCTCGTGGTTGAAGTAGTGCCGCAGCTTGTCGATCCTCGGCGGGACCAGGCCCTCGGCCTCGAGGGCGGCCAGCGACTCGGCGAGGTTCTCGCGGTACTGGCGGCAGCCCGAGTAGGAGGCGTAGGCGCTGGTGGTGAGGACCAGGACGCGGCGGCGGCCGTCGGCGGTCATCTCGCGCAGGGTGTCGGTCAGGTAGGGCGCCCAGTTGCGGTTGCCCCAGTAGACCGGCAGGTCGAGACCGTGGTCCGCGAAGTCCTCGCGGAGGGCCTGGAGCAGGGCGCGGTTCTGGGCGTTGATCGGGCTGACTCCGCCGAACAGGAAGTAGTGGCTGCCGACTTCCTTCAGGCGTTCCGTGGGGATGCCTCGCCCGCGTGTCACGTTCTCCAGGAACGGGACCACGTCGTCCGGGCCTTCGGGGCCGCCGAAGGAGAGCAGGAGCAGGGCGTCGTAGGGGGTGGCATCGCGCGCTTCTGGCATGCCTCGATCCTGCCACCCGGCTCTGACAGCCCGGAAACGGCGGGGGGGTGGGTCGGGGATCGGCCCGAATGACCGGGTGCATTAGGGTGACCTCACTCGTAAGCTGTATCAGCCGCTTTGGCACCTTACTGAGCTGTCTCGTCCACGCCGCGCCGGAGCCGCCGTACGCGCGCGTGCCCGTACCCCTTCGGAGACCCCGTGCCCAGCCCCTACCGCGCCCTGTTCGCCGCCCCAGGCTCCAAGGGGTTCTCCGCCGCGGGGCTTCTCGGCCGGATGCCCCTGTCGATGATGGGCATCGGCGTCGTCACGATGATCTCCCAGGTCACCGGGCGGTACGGGCTGGCGGGCGGCCTCTCGGCGACCATCGCGCTCTCCGCCGCCGCCCTCGGGCCGCAGATCTCCCGGCTGGTGGACCGGCACGGGCAGGCCCGGGTGCTGCGCCCGGCGACCCTGGTGGCGCTCGTCGCGGCAGCGGGGCTGCTGTGCGCGGCGCACTTCGGGAGCCCCGACTGGGTGCTGTTCGTGTGCGCGGCCGGGATCGGCGCGGTGCCGAGCCTCGGCGCGATGGTCCGGGCGCGGTGGGCCGCGCTGTACCGGGGCACGCCCCAACTGCACACCGCGTACTCCTTCGAGTCCGTGATCGACGAGGTGTGCTTCATCTTCGGGCCGATCATCTCCATCGGCCTGTCGACCGCGTGGTTCCCGGAGGCGGGTCCGCTGCTCGCCGCCTGCTTCCTCGCGGTCGGCGTCTTCTGGCTGACGTCGCAGCGGGCCACCGAGCCCGTGCCGCATCCGCGCGAAGATCGGGGCGGCGGCAGCGCGATGCGCTCCCGGGGGCTCCAGGTGCTGGTGGCCACCTTCGTGGCGACCGGCACGATCTTCGGGGCGGTGGACGTGGTCACCGTGGCCTTCGCCGACGAGCGCGGCCACAAGAGCGCGGCGAGCGTCGTGCTGGCCCTGTACGCGGCGGGTTCGTGTCTGGCCGGGGTGGTCTTCGGGCTGCTGCGCTTCACGGGGGCGCCGGGGCGCCGCTGGCTCCTGGGCATCTGTGCGACGGCCGTGAGTATGATCCCCCTCCTACTGGTCGGGAACCTGCCGTTTCTGGCCGTGGCGCTCTTCGTCGCGGGCCTGTCCGTCGCTCCCACGATGATCACGACGATGTCCCTCATCGAAGAGCACGTACCACGCGCGCAGTTGACCGAGGGCATGACCTGGGTGAGCACCGGCCTCGCGGTCGGGGTCGCGGTCGGTTCCTCCGTGGCCGGCTGGGTCATCGACGCGGCCGGGGCGCGGGCCGGGTACGGGGTTCCGGCGGTGTCCGGGGCCGTCGCGGTCGCGGTCGGTTTCCTCGGGTACCGCCGGCTCAACAAGCCGGCTCCGGGTCGGGGAGGCACCGTTGGGCAGCACAGCGAGCGGCAGGAACGGAACGTGGCGTAACTGGGGCGGTACCGTCGCCGCGCGGCCGGCGCGGGAGGTGACCCCGGCCTCCGTCGAGGAGCTGGCGGCGGCCGTGCGCGGGGCGGCCGAGGACGGCCTCACGGTGAAGGCGGTGGGCAGCGGGCACTCGTTCACGTCCATAGCGGCCACCGACGGTGTATTGATACGCCCTCAACTGTTGACCGGGATACGCGACATTGATCGCGACAACATGACCGTCACGGTCGAGGCGGGTACTCCGCTCAAGAGACTCAACCTGGCCCTGGCGCGCGAGGGCCTGTCGCTCACCAACATGGGCGACATCATGGAGCAGACCGTCTCGGGCGCCACCAGCACCGGCACCCACGGCACCGGCCGCGAGTCGGCCTCGATCGCCGCGCAGATCAGGGGACTCGAACTCGTCACCGCCGACGGCGGGGTGCTGCGCTGCTCCGCCGAGGAGAACCCGGACGTCTTCGCCGCCGCCCGGATCGGCCTGGGCGCGCTGGGCGTCGTCACGGCCATCACGTTCGCCGTCGAGCCGGTCTTCCTGCTCACCGCGCGCGAGGAGCCGATGCCGTTCGACCGGGTCCTCGCCGAGTTCGACGCGCTGTGGGCGGAGAACGAGCACTTCGAGTTCTACTGGTTCCCGCACACCGGCTCCACCAACACCAAGCGCAACAACCGCAGCGCGGGTCCCGAGCGGCCGGTGAGCCCGGTCAGGGGCTGGATCGACGACGAACTGCTCTCCAACGGCGTCTTCCAGGTCGCCCAGTGGGTCGGCCGCGCCGCGCCCGCCTCCGTGCCGACCATCGCCCGGGTCTCCAGCCGGGCGCTGTCCGCGCGCACCTACACGGACATCCCCTACAAGGTGTTCACCTCACCGCGCCGGGTGCGCTTCGTGGAGATGGAGTACTGCGTCCCGCGCGCGGCCGTCACCGAGGTGCTGCGCGAACTGCGCACCGTGATCGAGCGGTCCGGGCTGCGGATCAGCTTCCCGGTCGAGGTGCGGACCGCGCCCGCCGACGACATCACGCTCTCCACCGCCTCGGGTCGGGAGAGCGCGTACATCGCCGTCCACATGTTCCGCGGCACGCCCTACCACGCCTACTTCACCGCCGCCGAGCGCGTCTTCACCGCGCACGAGGGCCGTCCGCACTGGGGCAAGGTGCACACCAGGGACGCGGAGTACTTCGCCGAGGTCTATCCGCGCTTCGGGGAGTTCACGGCGTTGCGGGACCGGCTCGACCCTGATCGGCTGTTCCGGAACGACTACCTGCGGAGGGTTCTGGGGCCGTAGCCGACGCGCTGGGCGCGGGGGTGAGGACCGTGCCGTCGCCGGAGGCGCTCGGGGTGGGGGCCGGGGTGGAGCTGCCGGGCGTGCCGCCGTCCCCGCCGGGGGTCGGGGAGCCGTCGGAACCGCCCTGGCCAGCGTCGGAGGACGGGGTCGGCGATCCGGAGGCCGGTCCTTCGGCGCCGCCGTCGCCCGAGCCGGGCTCCGACGAGGGGTTCGAGGGCTCGGGCGTCGGGTCCGAGGACGAGGTCCTGCCGGTGACGGCGTCACTGACCGTCGTCCCGCCCCGGCCGCTGAAGCTGCTGCCCGACACCAGCTCGTAGGTGGTGATCCCGGCCATCGTCACGCCGAAGACGACGGCGGCCGCGACCACCGGGCGCCGCCAGCTCCTGACCCGGGCGCGGTAGACGGTGCCCTCGGTGAACTCGCCCGGCGCGGGCGACGGCTGGTGCGGGGCGCGGGCCGGGACGCCGACCTCTCTGATCTGCCGGCCGGTGTGCCGGAAGAAGTGCTGGAAGACGCTGCCGCCGCAGGTGGCGATCACGCTGACGACGCCGGCGCCGAGGATCGTGCCGTAGACCCCGAAGGACGAGGCGAGCTTGGCCGCGATCACCGCGGCGACGGCGCTGCCCGCCACCTGGGGCAGGCTCAAGTCCAGTTTCCTTCCGGTCCCCTGCTCCGACTCCTCGCTCGTATCGGGCCTTTCACGCATTCCGGGACCTTGCCTACCTTTCACGTACCTCGTCAACCAACTGCACGAGAAAGGGACGTACGGACGAAACCAATAGTTCCGTTTCTGGTGATTGCGTGAAGTACGCCACGTTCAAGATCCCCGAACCCCGGCGGCGGGCGCCCAAGTCCCCGCCCTCACCAGAAGTTGAGGGCGCGCCAATCCACGCACGTGGTCCGAATGGAGTACTGTTGCGAGCCCTGGGTCAAGCCTCCCGCCAGGGCGTACGGGGCCTTGACGGACCGCCGGGAGGAGGCTTGTTGCACAGGGTGACGGAGTTAGTCACTTAGCGTTGCGAATAGGTAACCGTGCCATAACGGCGTTCCCGGGCCCACGCCCGACACGCCGGGCAACTCGGCAAGGTTGTGGCAGGCTGCACCCGGGCAGGCCACACTCGACTAGCGGAAGCAGCGACGCACGTGACGTCGGCAGGCACCACCCGGGAGGTCCCCATGCCCGAACTGCGTGTCGTGGCCGTCTCCAATGACGGCACACGGCTGGTGCTCAAGGCTGCCGATTCAACGGAGTACACCCTCCCCATCGACGAGCGGCTGCGCGCGGCCGTCCGTGGTGACCGGCCACGCCTCGGCCAGATCGAGATCGAGGTGGAGAGCCACCTCCGCCCCCGTGACATCCAGGCGCGTATACGTGCGGGAGCCACCGCGGAAGAGGTCGCCCAGCACGCCGGCATCCCCGTCGACCGGGTGCGCCGTTTCGAGGGCCCGGTGCTCGCGGAGCGGGCCTTCATGGCCGAACGCGCCCGCAAGACCCCCGTCCGCCGTCCCGGCGAGAACGCCGCGGGACCCCAGCTCGGCGAGGCCGTCCAGGAGCGGCTGGTGCTGCGCGGCGCCGACAAGGACACCGCCGTGTGGGACTCGTGGCGCCGTGACGACGGCACCTGGGAGGTCATGCTGGCCTACCAGGTCGCGGGCGAACACCACACCGCGAGCTGGACGTACGACCCGCCGCGACGGCTCGTGCAGGCCGTGGACGAGGAGGCGCGCTCGCTGATCGGCGAGTCCGACGACCTCGCCGCGCCGGAGCCCAGCTTCCCGTTCGTGCCGCGCATCGCCCGGCTGCCGCGTGACCGGCCCCTCGACCGGCCGGGTCTGCCGCCGGCGCCGTCGGACGCGTCCGAGGAGGGCGTGAGTGAACGGGACTCCCTGACCAGCCTGTTGGAAGCGGTGCCCAGCTTCCGCGGCGACCTCGTGGTGCCCGAGCGCCCGACCGACCCGCCGGGCGAGGAACTTGAGGACGAGCCCGGCGAGGAGGAGCCCCAGGCGCCCGCCGCGTCGGCGGGCTCCGCGTACGCGGACGTCCTGATGCCCCGGTCGGTCGGCGGCCACCGCGACCGGCTGATCGGCTCGACCGACCGGCAGGCCGAGGCGGACGGCGTCCGGCCGGGCCGCCGCGCCGCGGTCCCGAGCTGGGACGAGATCGTCTTCGGCACCCGCCGCAAGAAGCAGGAGTAACACCCCGCGTCGCAGCCGGGAGGGGCCCGCGCCATCCGTGGCGCGGGCCCCTCCCGCACGCTCGCCACACGAGCAGGACGGCCCGGCAACGGAGCACCCGCTCCCCCTCCGCTCCGCCGGCAACCGGCCGTCGGGGCCGCCCTCGCACGGCGTCAGCCCGGGGACCCGCCCCGGGCCGGTTCGCCGGTCACGGGGACGGCCTGCTCCTCACTGCGGGTCGGGGCCCGTCGCGACCGGGCGGTCCGGGTCGGCCGACCACTCCGACCAGGAACCGACGTAGAGGGCGGCCGGGATGCCCGCGACCGCCAGGGCGAGCACCTCGTGGGCGCCCGAGACCCCGGAGCCGCAGTACACGCCGACCGGCGTGCCGTCGGTCGCGCCCAGCGCCTTGAACTGGTCGGCGAGTTCCCTGGCGGGCCTGAACCTGCCGTCCGGGTCCACGTTGTCGGCGGTCGGCGCCGACACCGCGCCGGGGATGTGCCCGCCGACCCGGTCGATGGGCTCGACGTCCCCCCGGTACCGCTCCCCCGCGCGCGCGTCGAAGAGCACCCCGGAGCGGGCCAGGGAGGCGGCCGCGTCGGCGTCCAGGAGCCCTTCGGGGCCCGGAACCGGCCGGAAGTCGCCCTCCGCCGGGGCGGGCGTGGAGGTCTCGCGCGCCCCCTGCCAGGCGGGCAGCCCGCCGTCGAGGACCCGCACGTCCTGGTGGCCGGTCCAGCGCAGCAGCCACCAGGCGCGGGCCGCCGCCCAGCCCTGTCCGCCGTCGTAGACGACGACCGGGCGGCGCACCGCGACGCCGGCCCGGCGCATCGCGGCGCCGAACACGTCGAGGTCGGGCAGCGGGTGGCGGCCCGCGGCGCCGGGCGCGGAGGCCAGTTCCGTGTCCAGGTCGACGTAGACGGCGCCCGGCAGATGTCCCTCGGCGTACGCGGCCCGGCCGTCGAAGGGTGGTTCGCCCGCCGCCTTCGCCCCACTGAGCTGCCAGCGGACGTCGAGCAGGACCGGCGGGTTCGGACCCGCGAGCAGAGCCGCGAGTTCGGTCGCGGAAAGGATGGCGTTCATGTCCGCCATCCTCGCGCACGGTGACGGCCGCGTCGTCGTCATCCGGCTACTCAGCGACGCCGAACAGGACCGGTCATACGGTGTACGAAATCGGGCAGTTGTTGTACCTAAGACGATCACTTTCGGCGGGGGCGCGCGACCGTACGGTGGGGCGCGGACCGGGAGTTCACCGCGCGCGGGGTGGTGAGAGCGGCGTGCCCGGGGGGCGCGGTGGGGTCGGGAGTGCGAGCATCGGCACGGGGATCCGCAGAGCGGCAGCGACACGGCCACCGCGAGGGGTTCGAGGAGAGAGACATGACGGAGGCACGGGGGTCGTCAGGCCCGAACGGCGAGCAGCACGCCGGGCATGTGCCCGGCACGCCCTGCTGGGTGAGTCTGATGGTGCACGGGATCGCCGCGACCCAGGAGTTCTACGGGGCGCTGTTCGGCTGGGAGTTCCGCCCCGGACCGCAGCAGCTCGGCCCGTACGTACGGGCGCTGCTCGACGGCCGTGAGGTGGCCGGCATCGGGCAGCTCCCGCCCGACCGGCAGCTGCCGGTGGCCTGGACGCCGTATCTCGCCTCCGACGACGTGGATCTGACGGCGGAGACGGTACGGCTGTGCGGTGGCACGGTCGGGGTGGGGCCGCTGGACGCGGCGGAGGCGGGGCGGCTCGCCATCGCCTCCGATCCGGCGGGCGCGGTGTTCGGCGTCTGGCAGGCGGCCCGGCATCTGGGCGCGGACCTCGCGGGCGTGCCGGGCACCCCGGTCTGGAACGAGCTGGTGACCTTCGAGACGGTGAGCGTGGTGAAGTTCTACGAGACGGTCTTCGGCTACAGCCGCGAGGAGGCCGCCCCGGCCGGCCTCGACTACGTGACCCTCCAGGTGGCGGGGCGTCCGGTGGCCGGGCTGCACGGCGTGGGCGGCGCGCTGCCCCGGGAGCGCGGTCCGCACTGGATGACGTACTTCGAGACGGCGGACCTGGACGCGTCCGTCGCGCGGGTGCGGGAGCTGGGCGGGCGGGTGCTCACCCCGGCCGCCGACTCCGCGCACGGGCGGGTGGCCCTGGTCGCCGATCCGGACGGGGCGCGGTTCTCGCTGATGGAGAGCCCGCGCTGACGCGGGGTCGCGCGGATCAGCCGGACGAGACGGGCAGGACGTCGGGGGAGAGTGCGGCGGCCCGGGAGGCGGCGGCGGTCATCCGGCGGCGGTGGTGCCTGCGGCACAGCACCTCGTAGCCGACGTCCTCGGGCTGGTTGACGTCCCCGACCACCACCTGGGCGCCCTCGACGACCATCCGGCCGCCTATCGTGCGGGCGTTGTGGGTGGCGCGGGCGCCGCACCAGCACAGCGCCTCCACCTGGAGCACCTCGACCCGGTCGGCCAGCTCCACCAGGCGCTGGGAGCCGGGGAACAGCTTGGTGCGGAAGTCGGTGGTGATGCCGAAGGCGTACACGTCGAGGCCCAGCTCGTCGACGACCCGGGCGAGCTGGTCGACCTGTCCCGGGGCGAGGAACTGCGCCTCGTCGGCGATCACGTAGTCGGCCCGGCCGCCCTGCGAGAGGTGGTCGACGAGATGGACGTACAGGTCCTGGTCGTCCCTGACCTCCACGGCGTCGGTGACCAGGCCGAGGCGGGAGGAGAGTTTGCCCTCCCCCGCCCGGTCGTCGCGGGTGAGGATCATGCCGACCAGGCCGCGCGCGGAGCGGTTGTGCTCTATCTGGAGGGCCAGCGTCGACTTCCCGCAGTCCATCGTTCCGGAGAAGAACACCAGCTCGGGCATGGCGGGGTGAGCACCTTTCGGCAGGGGTGAGGGAGGGGTCAGGAGCGTACTTCGAGCAGCGGCACGAACTGCTCGGCGGGGGTCATCGAACCGTGGTTGCCGACCATCGCGGACTCCTTCGGCTCCCGCTCGGAGGCGATGATCAGCACGTCGTCCCTGGCCGCCGCGACGACGTCGCCGAGCCGTCCGCGGACCCGCTCGTCGACGCGCGGGCCGAACCAGCCCGCGTCGATCGCCTCGTCCCTCGACGCCACCCAGAACTGCTCGCCGAGCACCTCGCGCCAGCAGGCGAGGACGTCGCCCTGGGCACCGGGCACCGCGTAGACGTGCCGGGCCCTGCCCTCGCCGCCCAGCAGGGCGACGCCCGCGCGCAGTTCCCAGTCGGCGTCGAAGTCGATGCGGTGGTCCTCGTCGAACGGGACGTCGATCATGCCGTGGTCGGCGGTGACGTACAGGGCGCTGCGCGGCGGCAGTTGCTCGGCGAGCCGCTGGACCAGCCGGTCGACGTACATGAGCTGGCCGCGCCAGGTGTCGGAGGCGACGCCGAAGCGGTGTCCCGCGCCGTCCAGTTCGGCGTAGTACGTGTAGACGAGGGAGCGGTCGCCCGCGGCCAGTTCCTCGGCGGCGAGGTCCATGCGCTCCTCGCCGGTGAGCCTGCCGCGGAAGATGCCGCCGCTGAGCGCGACCTTGGTGAGCGGGGTGTTCTGGAAGGTCGGCGACGACACCTGGGCGGCGTGCACGCCCGCGTCCTCGGCGAGCCGGAAGACGGTGGGGTAGGGCTGCCAGACCTCGGGCGCCGTCCACGGCTGCCAGCGGAGCTGGTTCATCAGGGCGCCGGTGGCCGGGTCGCGGACGGTGTAGCCGGGCAGTCCGTGCGCGCCGGGCGGCAGTCCGGTGCCGACGGAGGCGAGCGAGGTCGCGGTGGTCGCCGGGAAGCCGGCGGTGAGCGGGGTGCCGGTGCCGCCGCGGGAGCCGGCGAGGAGCGACGTCATGAACGGCGCCTCGTCGGGGTGCGCCGTCAGCTGCTCCCAGCCGAGCCCGTCGATCAGGAAGACGCAGGCGCGGTCGACGGGGGTCAGCTCGCGGATGCCGGCGGGCAGGCCGGGGACGCCCATGCCGGTGGCGAGGGTGGGGAGCAGGTCGGCGAGGGAGCCGCTGCCGTACTGGGGCAGCGGGGCGGAGTCGGGGGCGAGGGGCTGCGGGTCGTCGTCCCAGGCGGGCTGGGCCATCAGCGGGTGACGTCCGCGGTCGCCTCGGAGAGCGACTGGGCGAAGGTGAGGGCCTCGCGGACGGTGTCGGGGCCGTCGCCCGCCTCGCTGACGCGCAGGCTGAGGTCGTCGGCCGTGGAACTGCCGGTGTAGCCGTGGTCCGCCTCGCAGTTGGGGTCGCCGCAGGCGGCCGGTTCGAGGTCGATGCGGGAGACGGCGCCCCAGCCGATGGTGAGGACCACCTCGCGCGGCAGGGTGCCCGGCACGTACTGCTCGGGGTTGGCGACCACCCGGCTGAGGACGACGGACGAGATCCGGCCGATCGTCACGGACTCGGTGGAGGTGGTGGCGTACGGGGTCGGTGAGGTGCTGTCGGCGGCCTGTTCGTCGGTGTGGCTGACGATGAAGCGGTTGCCGGTGAGGACCAGCACCGTGACGTGCCTGCGCACCTCGTTCTGGTCGAACGTCGTCTCCTGGTGGACCAGGTACGACCGGATGGGCTCGCCGCCCACGGCGGCCTCCACCGCCTCGGCCACGAGGGCCGGGTAGTAGCCACTGCGCTCGATCGCCGCACGCAGCCCCTGGGTCGTCGTACTGGTCTTGGCCATGGTGTCCATCCTAATCCGTGGGTGGGGGCGGCCCTGCCAAGTCAGGGGCGGGGGATGCCTGGGAGTGACCGGGCGGGTGCGGTGCGTCGGGTGCGGTCGGCCGCCGCGGGCTCGAACACGGCGGTCATGGGCGGGTGTTCGGGGCGGGCGCGGGTCAGTAGGCCGGCAGGGTGCGGGGTCCGAGGTCGTCGCGGGCAGGCGGCGGTGCGAGCCGGACCGAGGCGCCCAGCACGGTGAGCGCGTGCGGGGCGACGACCACGGGTTCCAGGGTGACGGCGACGATCTCGGGGTGGTCGTGGACGAGCCGGGAGACCCGCAGGAGCAGTTCCTCCAGGGCGGGTGTGTCGACGGGCGTCGAGCCGCGCCAGCCGAACAGCAGCGGGGCCGTGCGGATCGAGCGGATCAGGGAGGCGGCCTCCCGGTCGGTCACCGGGACCAGGCGGTGGGCGGTGTCGCCGAGGAGCTGGGAGGCGGCTCCGGAGAGGCCGAAGGAGAGGACGGCGCCCGCGGCCGGGTCGATGACGGCCCGCACCACGGTGTCCACGCCGCGGGGCGCCATCGCCTGCACGACCGGCCGCAGCTCCTCAGGCTTCCCGAACAGCCCGCACAACTCGGCGTAGGCCCGGCGCAGTTGCTCCTCGTCGGTGAGGTCGAGCCGGACGCCGCCCAGGTCGGCGCGGTGGCGCAGATGGGGTGCGGTGGCCTTGAGGGCGACGGGGTAGCCGAGGGCGGCGGCGGCCCTGGCGGCGTCGTCCGGGGTGAAGGCGGGGGTGGCGGAGCGGACGGCGATGCCGTAGCGGCCGAGCAGTTCGCGGGTCTCCTCGGTGCCGAGGGTGAGGCCCTGGCCGCGGGCGAGCAGCCGGTCGATCAGGCGGGCGGCGCCCTTCTCGTCGATGTCGTCGTGCTCGGGGACCTTGCCGGGCTCGGCGGTGTCGCGCCGCCACTGGGCGTACTTCACGGCTTCGGCGAGGGCGCGGACGGCGCGTTCGGCGGCCGGGAAGGCGGGGATGAGGCGGGGGACGGTCTCGGCGGGCGGCTGCGGGGCGGGGGCGGGCGGCGGGAGCTGCTGGGAGGGGCGCAGCCTGCGGGCGCCCGGGGCCCTCGGGTCGGGCGCGGGGGCGGTGCTGGCGGCGGCGGAGAGCGCCTCGGCGAGGCCGCCGAGTTCGACGTGGACGACGAGGACGGGCTTGCCGGGGACCCGCGCGGCGGCGGACCGCAGGGCCTCGGCCAGTTCGGCGTCGGCGACCGGGACCTCGCCGATCGCCGGGATCGCGGTGACGATCACGGCGTCGCAGGAGTCGTCGTCGAGGGCGCGCAGCAGGGCGGCGTGGAAGTCGGCGGCGCTCGCGGCGGTGGTCAGGTCGAGGGGGCGGGCGGGGCGCAGCCCCTCGGAGAGGCAGGCGTCGTAGGTGAGCAGTCCGAGGGACTCGGAGTTGCCGAGGATGGCGACCCGGGGGCCGGGCGGCAGGGGCTGGCGGGCGAGCAGCAGGCCGGTGTCGACGAGTTCGGTGATGGTGTCGACCCGGATCACGCCGGCCTGGCGGAGGAGTTCGGTGACGGTGGCGGGCGGGAGCCGGGTGGCGCGCACGGCGTGGCCCTGGGGCGCGGAGCCCGCGCTCTGCACGACGACGAGGGGTTTGGCGGCGGCGGTGCGGCGGGCGAGGCGGGTGAACTTGCGGGCGTTGCCGATGGACTCCAGGTACATGAGGACGACGTCGGTGTCGGGGTCGTCGTACCAGTACTGGAGGACGTCGTTGCCCGAGACGTCCGCGCGGTTGCCTGCGGAGACGAAGGTGGAGACGCCGGTGTCGCCGGTGACGCCGCCGCCGCGCCGGTGCAGCCGGGAGAGGAGGGCGATGCCGATGGCGCCCGACTGGGCGAACAGGCCGATCCGTCCCGGGCGGGGCATCTCGGGGGCGAGCGAGGCGTTGAGGCGTACGTCGGCGGCGGTGTTGATGAGGCCGAAGGCGTTGGGTCCGACGATGCGCATGCCGTAGGTGCGGGCGCGGCGGACCAGGGCGCGCTGGCGCTCGCGCCCTTCGGAGCCGCTCTCGGCGTATCCGGCGGAGACGACGACCACGCCCTGCACGCCGTGCTCGCCGCACTCGGTGACGACGTCGGGGACCCGGTCGGCGGGGACGGCGACGACGGCGAGGTCCACGGGGTCCTCGATGTCGCGCACGGAGCGGTGCGCGGGGACGCCGTCGAGGTCCGTCAGGTCTGCGGGGAAGCCGCTGTTCACGGCGTGCAGCCGGCCGGTGTAGCCGGCTTCCCTGATGTTGTCGAGGAGGGCGCGGCCCACTCCCCCGGGGGTGCGGCCCACGCCGATGACGGCGACCGAGCCGGGCTTCAGCAGCCGTCGTACGGAGCGGCCCTCGGCGCGCTGTTCCCTGGCGCGCTGGACGTCGAGCGAGCGGTCGGTGGGTTCGAGGTCGAACTCCAGGCGGACGACGCCGTCCTCGAAGCTGCGCTTCTGGGTGTAGCCGGCGTCCGTGAACACCTTGATCATCTTGGTGTTGGCGGGCAGCACCTCGGCGGCGAAGCGGCGGATGCCGCGCTCGCGGGCGACGGCGGCGATGTGCTCCAGGAGGGCGGAGGCGACGCCGCGCCCCTGGTGGGCGTCCTGGACGAGGAAGGCGACCTCGGCCTCGTCCGAGGGCGCGGTGGCGGCCATGCCGTCGGCGTCGATGCGGTCGTAGCGTACGGTGGCGATGAACTCGCCGCCGACCGTGGCCGCGAGTCCCACCCGGTCCACGAAGTCGTGGTGCGTGAAGCGGTGGACGTCCTTGGCGGACAGGCGAGGGTAGGGCGCGAAGAAGCGGTAGTACTTCGACTCGTCCGAGACCTGCTCGTAGAAGCTGACCAGGCGATCGGCGTCGTCGACGGTGATCGGTCTGACGCGCGCGGTACCGCCGTCGCGCAGCACCACGTCGGCCTCCCAGTGAGCGGGGTACTCGTGCCGGTCCGACGCGGTCTGCATGGGCCCCAGCGTACGGCTCGCCTCCGACAGTGGGGGTGCGGCGCCTGCCGGGGACCGCGGCGGGCCGCTCCGGGGGCGGACAGGACGGACGGCGGGCCGAGGCCGCGGCCCGGCGACCGGCTCCTGAGGGACGTGTGTCCGCTCCGGGGTCGCTCACGTGTGGGAAACTGGTCTAGACAACCCTGAGATATGAAGGGCAGCATCACATGGCTGAGCGCCGCGTCAACGTCGGCTGGGCCGAGGGCCTCCACGCCCGTCCCGCCTCCCTCTTCGTCCGAGCCGCCACGGCCACCGGCGTCCCGGTGACGATCGCCAAGGCCGACGGCAACCCCGTCAATGCCGCGTCCATGCTGGCCGTCCTGGGCCTGGGCGCCCAGGGGGGCGAGGAGATCGTCCTGGCCTCCGACGCCGAGGGCGCGGACGCCGCTCTCGACCGGCTGGCGAAGCTGGTCGCCGAGGGCCTGGAGGAGCTGCCGGAGACGGTCTGAGCAGCCGCGCGAAACGCCGGAGCCGCGTCCGCCCTTCCCGGGTGGCGCGGCTTCGCCGTTTCTCCGCTCGGCGCGCGCCGGTGGTATTGCGGTGTTCGGGGCGCACACCGGCGTTCTCGATTCCGGGCACGCCCGTGACGCGCCGTCGAGAATTCCCGCGGGCGCGAATTCGGGCAGCCGAATTACCCGTCCACCGAATTACTCTTCTTTGTATACGGTGCCCGTGTTAATGCCGGAGGCCCGACATGTTTACGGGATGTTGCGAGTTCCTCACACGGTCGGCGCGCTCCTGGGTGCCGAAGCGCAGCCGGTGGGCCGCGGTCGAGCGCTCGGTGTGCCCGGCCGTGATCGAGCGGGCCCGCTCGGCGTCGCCACGGGTCACGGCGTCCACGATCGCGCCGTGCTCAGCCCAGGACTCCACCGGGCTGAGCGGCGCGTCCACGGCGTACATCCAGGCGATCTTGTGCCGCAGCTGGGTCAGCACGGAGGCCAGCGCGGGGCTGCCCGCGGCCTGGGCGAGGGTCTCGTGGAACCATCCCCCCAGGGAGCGCAGATCCTCGCTGTTGCCCCTCCTGGCCCGCTCCTGGCCCAGCCTGACCAGGCCGCGCAACACCTTGAGGTGGGCCTCCGTGCGGCGCTGCGCGGCCCGGGAGGCGCCCAGCGGCTCCAGGAGCATGCGCATCTCCAGGAGGTCGGCGGCCTCCTGCTCGGTCGGTTCGGCCACGCACGCGCCCGCGTGCCTGCGGGTGACGACGAACCCCTCGGCCTCCAGGGTGCGCAGCGCCTCGCGCACCGGGACCCGGGAGACGCCGTAGCGGCGGGCGAGCAGTTCCTCGGTGAGCCGGCCGCCGCGCTCGTAGACACCGGCGACGATGTCGTCCCGGATGGCCGTGCACACCGAGTGCGCCGGAATACGCATGACCGACCTCCGCCTTAATGCCCGTGAAACGTCGCCGATTGACGCGTGTTCCGTGACTCTATTGCAATGAGCGGGAATTTCCGATGGGGGGCCGGAATCCATGGATATTTTTTGGACAGCAGGGTGCCGGAAACGACGAAAACCCCGGCTCGTCCGAGCCGGGGCTTCTCACGGTCCTGCGGTGCGTCCTCAGATGTTCACGTCGTGTGCCCGGAGGTAGGCGACCGGGTCCAGGTCGGAGCCGTACTCCGCGGTGGTCCTGGCCTCGAAGTGCAGATGCGCCCCGGTGACGTTGCCGGTGTCGCCCGAGAGGCCGATCTGCTGCCCGGGGGTGACGGTCTGGCCCACCGAGACGCCGATCGACGACAGGTGCCCGTACTGCGTGTACGTGCCGTCGGCCATCTTGAGGACGATCTGGTTGCCGTAGGCGCCGCCCCAGCCGGTCTCGACGACGGTGCCGGAGCCGACCGCGTGCACGGAGGTGCCGGTCGAGGCGTGGAAGTCGACACCGGTGTGGCTGCCCGACGACCACAGGGAGCTGCCCGCCTGGTAGCTCGTGGAGACGTAGGAGCCGCTGATCGGCAGCACGAAGGTGTTGAGGCGCTTGCGCTCGGCCTCACGGGCGGCGCGCTGCCGGTCGGCCCGCTCCCGCTCGGCCTTCTCCTGGGCCAGCTTGCGCGCGGCCTCCTGGGCGGCCTGCTTGCGGGCGGCCACCTCGGCGGCCTGCTGCTGCGCGGCGGCCTGGGCGTCGATCTGGTCGGCCACGGTGTCGCCGAGGGAGATGACGGGGGTCAGTCCGGTCTGCTCGACCGCGTTCTCCGCCGCCATCGCCGGCGCGGCCAGGGTGCCGACCACTCCGGTGGTGGCGAGGGCCGCGACACCCGCGGCGCGGGCGGTGCCGCGCTGCATCCGGCTGGGCCGGCGGTGCTTCCCTACGGCGTGACTGAACGCCATGTGGTGGGTGTTCCTTTCCTTCCCTCTCGCCTACCGGGTTAGCTGACGGGTTCGGAGCAGGAAGGTCTCCTACGGGCCCCCACGACGGGCATGGGCGTCCGATTCACCCCAGGGACACAGGTGGGTCCCCGGCTCCCCTGGCTCGCGCCGTACGGGGACTCGGCGATGACTGCCCGGTGCCGCGGATGCGGCGCGGTGGCTGACGAACAGTCGGGGAGACCGTAGACGGGCCCACTTTCGATCCTCAAACAGATCACTGTTTTTGTTGCGCATCCCACAGGGCAGACAGGCAGCCTCTCCCCCAATTCGGACACGAAAGGGCCCCGATGACGTCTCCGTCACCGGGGCCCCGGCACGCGCGCGCGTGCGCGCCGCGCCCGCTACTCGGCCGCGACGACGCTCACTTCGCCGATGCCGAGCGCCGCGACGGACTCCTCGATCGCGGCGGCGTCACCGACCAGGACCGTCACCAGCCGGTCGACCGGGAACGCGTTGACGACCGCCGCGGTCGCCTCCACGGTGCCGGTGGCCGCCAACTGCCGGTACAGGGTGGCCTGGTGGTCGTCGGGCAGATGCTGCTCGACCTGGTCGGCCAGCGTGCCCGCGACGGCCGCCGCGGTCTCGTACTTGAGCGGCGCGACACCGACCAGGAACTGCACGGCGGCGTCCCGCTCGGCGTCCGTCAGCCCCTCGGCGGCGACCCCGCGCAGCACCTTCCAGAGGTCGTCGAGAGCCGGCCCCGTGTTCGGCGTGTCGACCGAGCCGCTGATGGCGAGCATCGCGACCCCGGTGCCGTCCGCCGACGACCGCAGCACCTGGCTGAACGCCCGCACTCCGTAGGTGTAGCCCTTCTCCTCGCGCAGGACGCGGTCGAGACGGGACGTGAGGGTGCCGCCGAGGCAGTAGGTGCCGACCACCTGGGGTGCCCACACCCGGTCGTGCCGGTCGGCGCCCAGACGCCCGATGAGCAGCTGCGTCTGGACGGCTCCGGGCCGGTCGACGATGACGACGCGCCCCCGGTCGTCCGCGGTCACCGGCGGCATCCGCCTCGGCTCGCCCGCGGCGCCCGTCCAGGCGCCCAGGGTGTCGGCGAGCAGGGCGTCGAGGTCGATGCCGGTGAGGTCGCCGACGACCACCGCGGTGGCGGTCGCCGGGCGGACGTTGCGCTCGTAGAAGGCGCGGACGGCCGCCGAGTCGATGGCGCGGACCGTCTCCTCGGTGCCCTGCCGGGGCCTGGACATCCGGGAGTCGGCCGGGAACAGCTCCTTGGCCAGCTCCTTGGCGGCGCGCCGGGACGGGTTCGCCGTCTCGTGCGGGATCTCGTCGAGCCGGTTGTCGACCAGCCGCTCGATCTCGCTGTCGGCGAAGGCGGGCGCCCGCAGCGCGTCGGCGAGCAGCCCGAGCGCCCTGGAGAGCCGGGAGGCGGGCACCTCGAGGGCGATCCGGACCCCGGGGTGGTCGGCGTGCGCGTCCAACGTGGCGCCGCAGCGCTCCAGTTCGGCCGCGAACTCCTCGGCGGAGTGCTTGTCGGTGCCCTCGGAGAACGCCCGCGCCATGATCGTGGCGACGCCTTCGAGCGCGGCCGGCTCGGCGTCCAGGGGCGCGTCGAGGGAGATCTCGACGGCGACGACCTGCTGGCCGGGGCGGTGGCAGCGCAGCACCGTCAGGCCGTTGGCGAGGGTGCCGCGCTCGGGTGCGGGGAACGCCCAGACCTTGGGTTCGCCGCCCTGCGGCTGGGGGTGGAATTCCATCGTCGCGAGCTCGGTCACCGGGCCGCCTCCTCGGTCTCGTCGGTCGCCGCGGCCGCGGCCTCGTCGGCGTCGTCCCCGGTCGGTTCGGTGGGCTCGTAGACCAGGACGGCGCGATTGCGCGGGTGCAGCCGCTCCTCGGCGATCTGCTTGACCTCGGCCGCGGTCACGTCGAGGACGCGTCCGACGGCGCTGAGGGCGAGCTGCGGGTCGCCGAACAGGACGGCGTACTTGCACAGTTCGTCGGCGCGGCCGTGGACCGTGCCCAGCCGGTCGAGCCACTCGCGCTCCAACTGGGCCTGGGCGCGCTCCATCTCCTCGTCCGTCGGACCCTCGGCGGCGAACCGGGCCAGCTCCTCGTCGACCGCGCGCTCCACGGCGGCGACCTCCGCCTCGCCCGACGTCTTCACGTCGACGATGCCGAGGGAGGGGGCACCGGCGAACCGCCACAGCCCGCCCCAGGCGGTGACGGCCGTACGGTCGCGGCGCACCAGCCGGTTGTAGATCCGCGACGACTCGCCGCCGATCAGGATGGTCAGCGCGAGGTCCGCGGCGTCGCACGCGCGCGTGCCGTCCTCCGGCAGCCGGTAGGCGGCCGTCAGCGCGCGCGAGGGGACCTTCTCCTCGACGACCTCGCGCAGTTCGCCGCCGATGATGTCGGGCAGCGAGCCGTCCCGGGGTGCGGGCTTGCCGTCGTAGGACGCGATGGAGCCGAAGTACTTCTCGACCCAGGCGAGCGTCTGCTCCGGGTCGATGTCGCCGACGATCGAGAGGACCGCGTTGTTGGGCGCGTAGTACGTCCGGAAGAACGCGCGCGCGTCGTCGAGCGTCGCCGCGTCCAGGTCGGCCATCGAGCCGATCGGCGTGTGGTGGAAGGGGTGGCCGTCGGGGAAGGCGAGGGCGGCCAGCTTCTCGATCGCGGTGCCGTAGGGCACGTTGTCGTAGCGCTGCCTGCGCTCGTTCTTGACGACGTCGCGCTGGTTCTGCAGCGACTCCTCGTCCAGGGCGACGAGCAGCGAGCCCATCCGGTCCGCCTCGAGCCAGAGCGCCAGCTCCAACTGGTGGGCCGGCATGGTCTCGAAGTAGTTGGTCCGCTCGAAGCTGGTGGTGCCGTTGAACGATCCGCCGGCGCCCTGCACCATCTCGGCGTGTCCGTTGCCCTTGACCTGGCCCGAGCCCTGGAACATCAGGTGCTCGAAGAGGTGAGCCAGACCGGTACGCCCCTTGACTTCGTGGCGTGAGCCCACGTCGTACCAGAGGCACACCGCCGCGACCGGGGTCAGGTGGTCCTCGGAGAGCACCACGCGCAGACCGTTGGCCAGGCGGTGCTCGGTCGCTGTCAGGCCCCCGGAGCCGGCCTGGTTGGTGGCCGTGTGACCCATCGGCATGTACGTCCCTTCGATCGCGGATGCGGTGGTCGGAACCGCGGTTCCCCCGCCGGTCCCGCCACTGTATGCAAGCGTGCGGACCGGCGGCGAAGTTCCCGGACGACATACGCCCACAGCGGATCGCGTAGCCTGCGGGCAGCCGAGCCGAGGTCGGGTGGTCACAGCGCCCGGCCGCGCTTTCGGCGTGCTCAGCGTGTTGGGCGCCGCCCGGCGCCGCCGCCGCTGTCAGCGTTGTCAGTGGTTCGGTCCACAATGGTCCGTGGCAGATCTTGCCCACGCCCCAGCCACCAGAACACAGGAGGAGCCGGCAGCGATGGCCCGCCGCAGCACGAAGACCCCGCCGCCCGACGACTCGTACGAGGAGAAGATCCTCGACATCGACGTCGTCGACGAGATGCAGGGCTCCTTCCTTGAGTACGCGTACTCGGTCATCTACTCCCGAGCCCTGCCCGACGCGCGCGACGGCCTCAAGCCGGTCCACCGCCGCATCGTCTACCAGATGAACGAGATGGGCCTGCGCCCCGACCGCGGCTACGTGAAGTGCGCGCGCGTCGTCGGCGAGGTGATGGGCAAGCTCCACCCGCACGGCGACGCGTCGATCTACGACGCCCTGGTGCGGATGGCCCAGCCGTTCTCGATGCGGCTGCCGCTGGTCGACGGCCACGGCAACTTCGGCTCGCTCGGCAACGACGACCCGCCGGCCGCCATGCGGTACACCGAGTGCCGCCAGGCCGAGGCGACGAGCCTGATGACGGAGTCGATCGACGAGGACACCGTCGACTTCGCGCCGAACTACGACGGCCAGGAGCAGGAGCCGGTGGCCCTGCCCGCCGCGTTCCCGAACCTCCTGGTGAACGGCGCCTCGGGCATCGCCGTCGGTATGGCGACGAACATGGCGCCGCACAACCTCGCCGAGGTCGTCTCGGCCGCCCGCCACCTGATCCGCTACCCGAACGCGGATCTGGACACCCTGATGAAGCACGTGCCGGGTCCCGACCTGCCCACCGGCGGCCGGATCGTCGGCCTGTCCGGCATCAGGGACGCGTACGCGACGGGCCGCGGCACCTTCAAGATCCGCGCCACGGTCGAGATCGAGACCGTCACCGCCCGCCGCAAAGGCCTGGTCGTCACCGAACTGCCCTTCACGGTCGGCCCGGAGAAGGTGATCGCGAAGATCAAGGACCTGGTCGGCGCGAAGAAGATCCAGGGCATCGCCGACGTCAAGGACCTCACCGACCGCGCGCACGGCCTGCGCCTGGTCATCGAGATCAAGAACGGCTTCGTGCCGGAAGCCGTCCTGGAGCAGCTCTACAAGCTGACGCCGATGGAGGAGTCCTTCGGCATCAACAACGTGGCGCTGGTGGACGGCCAGCCGCTGACGCTGGGTCTCAAGGAGCTGCTCGAGGTCTACCTCGACCACCGCTTCGAGGTCGTCAGGCGGCGCAGCGAGTACCGCCGCAAGAAGCGGCGCGACCGCCTGCACCTGGTCGAGGGCCTGCTCACCGCGCTCGTCGACATCGACGAGGTCATCCGGCTGATCCGGTCGAGCGAGAACTCCGCGCAGGCCAAGGAGCGCCTGATGGAGCGCTTCGGCCTGTCGGACATCCAGACCCAGTACATCCTCGACACGCCGCTGCGCCGGCTCACCAAGTTCGACCGCATCGAGCTGGAGTCGGAGAAGGAGCGGCTGAACGCGGAGATCGCCGAGCTGACCCGGATCCTGGACTCGGACGCGGAGCTGCGCAAGCTGGTCTCGGCCGAACTGGCCTCGGTGGCCAAGAAGTTCGGCACCGAGCGGCGCACGGTCCTGCTGGAGGCGTCCGGCACCCCGGCGGCCACCGTGCCGCTCCAGGTCGCCGACGCCCCCTGCCGGGTGCTCCTCTCCTCGACGGGGCTGCTGGCCCGCACGGCGAACGGCGAGCCGTTCCCCGAGGACGACGGCGAGGCACGGCGTGCCAAGCACGACGTGATCGTGTCGGCGGCGCCGGCCACGACCCGCGGTGAGATCGGCGCGGTCACGTCGTCGGGGCGGCTGCTGCGGATCAACGTCGTGGACCTGCCGCAGCTGCCGGAGACGGCGAGCGCGCCCAACGTCTCGGGCGGGGCGCCGCTCGCCGAGTTCGTCACCCTGGAGGACCGCGAGACGGTGGTCTGCCTGACGACGCTCGACGAGTCCTCCCCCGGTCTCGCCCTCGGCACCGAGCAGGGCATCGTCAAGCGGGTGGTCCCCGACTACCCGTCCAACAAGGGCGAGTTGGAGGTCATCACCCTCAAGGACGGTGACCGGATCGTCGGCGCGGTGGAGCTGCGCACCGGCGAGGAGGATCTCGTCTTCATCACGGACGACGCCCAGTTGCTGCGCTACCAGGCGGCGCAGGTGCGCCCGCAGGGCCGTCCGGCGGGCGGTATGGCGGGCGTCAAGCTGACCGACGGCGCGAAGGTCATCTCCTTCACGGCCGTCGACCCGGCGGCGGACGCCGTGGTGTTCACCGTCGCGGGCTCGCGCGGCACCCTGGACGACTCGGTGCAGACGACGGCCAAGTTGACGCCGTTCGACCAGTATCCGCGCAAGGGCCGGGCCACCGGGGGCGTGCGCTGCCAGCGGTTCCTGAAGGGCGAGGACTGCCTGTCGCTGGCCTGGGCCGGTGCCGTACCGGCCAAGGCGGCGCAGAAGAACGGCACTCCGGTCGACCTCCCGGAGATCGACCCGCGCCGCGACGGCTCGGGGATCTCGCTGCCGAAGACGGTGTCGGTGGTGGCGGGGCCGCTGTAGTCGGTGGGGCGGGCGGAGCGGCCACGGTGGCTGTCTCCGCCGCACCGGTTCGGGCGGAGCGGCCATGGTGGCTGTCTCCCCCGCACCGGTTCACATGGCTCCGACAGGACCGTTCGGGCGTCGTCGACCGCACCGACTCGGCCGGGTCCGCAGGGCAGCGCTTCCAGGCCCGGCCTCGCCGGGTCCTTCCTGGTGGAGGACGCCTCCACGGGCCGGTGGTCCTGCCGGGCTACGCGCGTGCGGCGGGGTGGGCGGGATCGGCCGGGTCGGCCCACGCCGCTTCGCTCGGCTCCGCCTCGGAGTCGGGCACATAGCGCAGCACGCCCCACATGGCGCGCTCGTCGGCGGTCTGCGGGCCGTCGCTCTCGCACGCCTCCAACTCCTTGCGCAGGGCGGGCGCGTCGATGCCGGAACCGATGAGGACGAGCTGGGTGAGCCGGTCGTCGGCCGCGCCCCACGGCTCGGGGTAGAAGCGCAGGAACCGTCCGACGGCGTGCACGGCGTAGCGGTTGCGCGGGTCGTGGGCGCCGAGATCGACGTACCCCTTGATCCGGTAGAGCCCCTCGGGCCTGCTGTCGAGGAACGCCATCAGCCGGCGCGGGTCGAGGTCGGTGCCCGAGGTGAAGGACACGCTGTCGTAGGAGGCGTGCAGATGGCCCGCGTGGTCGTGCGCGCCGCGGTCGTGGAGGTCGTCGAAGGAGAGCTGCCCGACACGCTCCGTGCGGGGCCGGCAGTCGAAGAGGAACTCCGGGTCGACACGGCCCCAGGAGGCGGGGACGACGGCCGCGCCGTCGACCAGCGAGCCGACCAGGGCGAGCACCCGTTCGGCGTCGGAGGTCCGGTCCAGCTTGTTGACGACGACCAGGTCGGCGAGGGCGAGATGCCGGTCGATCTCGGGGTGCTTCGCGCGCGTGCCGTCGAACTCGACGGCGTCCACGACCTCCACGAGCCCCCCGTACACGATCCCCGGCTGCTCGCTCGCGAGGACCATGCGGACCAGTTCCTGCGGCTCGGCGAGGCCGCTCGCCTCGATGACGATGACGTCGATGCCGGCGGCGGGCCGGGCGAGCCGGTCGAGGTACGTGTCGAGTTCGGCGACGTCGACGGCGCAGCAGAGACAGCCGTTGCCGAGCGAGACGGTGGAGTCACCGAGCGCCCCCGCGACGGCCATGGCGTCGATCTCGATGGCCCCGAAGTCGTTGACGATCGCGCCGATCCGGCTGCCACCACTGTGGTGCAGGAGGTGGTTGAGCAGGGTGGTCTTGCCGGAACCCAGGAATCCGGCGAGCACGACCACCGGGATCTGGCGGGGACTCCGACCCGACGTCATACCGCGCCCTGCCTCTCTCACGCCGATGCGTGCGCCGGGCCACGGTCCCGGCGCACCCGCGGAAACGGAATGCGGACCCAGGATACGAGCCGGACGGAGCACCGTGCGGCGCGCGCTCCCCGACGGCCGTGACGGAGCGGACCCAGGGCAGGGCGCCGGTTCGTGCGACCCTCGCTTCCCTCCGTGCGCCTCTTCTCCGCCTCCCCGAGGCTCCGCTCGATCGGCACCCTGGGAGGCGGCATGCGCCGCCCACCGCTCGCCGGTCCCCCCTCAGTCGACCCCGCACCCCGACGACCGGCGGACGGCCGCCTGAAAAACGGGGAGTGACATGGCAACACGGAACATGGGCCTTCGGAGGTTGAGGGTCGTCGCCTCGGCGGGCGTCGGTCTGGTGGCAGGTGCCGCCGCCACCCTCGCCTGCCAGCGACCCGCGCTCCGCGCCCTGCACAGCTGGATCGAGCATCTGGAGGACGCCTCCAAGGCCCGGCGGCAGAGCAACTTCGCCCACCAACAGCGTCTCCACTGGGAACTGCTGAGCAAAGCCATGGACGACCCGGAACTCGCCGAGGTCCTGGACGCCTACAACGGCACCGTCAGCCCCAGAAAGCAGCGCCAGTTCCTCTTCGCGAACGCCTTGTACACCAATGCGCTCTGCTACTACCGCATGGGTAACATGACCCGCGAGGAGTTCTTCGGATTCGCCCGGAGCATGCTCCAGAATCCCGTGTTCCGAGAGTATTGGTACGCGACTCATCCGCACCGGGCGACTTTGACCCACAGATCCGAGGAAGCCAAACTCGGACGTATGGTCGACGACCTTCTCGCCAAACTGGAGGAAACGGACTCCGACGAGTGGTGGGTGGTCGGCGACCCACCGTCCGAGTAACGGTGGCCGTTCCCCGCCCCCTGCCACACCGCGTACGATCCGGGAGCCGTGTTGCCGCGCACATCACGCGATTGGGCGATAACGAACCTGTAAACCGCCGCGTTTCCCCAGATGCCGACAAGGTTGACTTCTCCGCACCCTGCGGAACGGGCCGATCCCCGCCGAACCGCTGTCCCCCGCCGCCCGGTTGCCGAGGCCGTGGCCCTACCGGGTCGCATCGCACCGCGCTGCACCACCGCGCAATCTGCCTCGACGCACGAAGGAACACCAGAACAGTGAGCAAGATCACCCGCCGGATCGGTACACCGCCCAGCGCCCGGGGAAGCGCGACAGGCGCCAATTGCCCCGATATTTTCGAGCTGTCCGACGGAAGGTTCGCTGTCATCGGCACGGACGTCACCGACGAACTCGACGCCCATCTCCCTTCCGATGCCTCACGGGCCGACTACGAACGCATTGTCGTGGTCACCCGCGAGACCTTGATGCACGCGAAGGCTGACATCCCCGACGCATAGGCGACGGAAGGCATTTCCCTCCGCACAGGCGCCTGTTCCGTCAGTCTGTATTGGTTCGTTTCCGGTTTTCGCACGTTCGGGATTTTCGTTCGTTTGCGGTTTTCGTTCGTTCGCACATCGACGGCCCCGGTGTCCCCCACTCATCGGCGGGACGCCGGCGGGCGGCACGACCTTGAGCCGAAGGTCCCAGTCTGAAAGGTCGAGACAATGGTGGACATCGTACGGCGGATCGGTGATTCTCCGTTCGCGCGAGGCAGCACATCGGGACAGACCTGCCCCGACATCTTCGAACTCAGTGACGGCAACTTCGCCGTGATCGGGACGGAAGCCACGGCACAGCTCGACGCGAAACTCCCCGCCGACGCCGCCAGGGCCGACGACGAGAGCATCGTCGTCATCACCCGCGAGACGCTGATCCGCGCCCGCAAGGACATTCCGCGCGCCTGAAGCCCCTTTCCGCGGCTTTCCGCGGCTTTCCGCGACCGGCGCCACGCCTCGCCCGCGCCGCCCTGAGCGAGCCCTGCCTTGAGCGAGCCTCGCGCCGGTCCCACCGCGTTCACGGTGTCCCCCGCGCCCACCGCGTCCGCCGCGTCCGCCGCGTCCGCCATGGGGCTGCGGGCTGCGGGCTGCGGGCTGCGGGCTGCGGGCTGCGGGCTGCGGGCTGCGGGCTGCGGGCTGCGGGCTGCGGGCTGCGGGCTGCGGGGGCAGGGTCTCACCGGCGGCCGGACGGGGCGGGTTCGCGGTGCCGATGGGTCGGGGTTGCGCGGGCCGATGGGCCGATGGGCCGAGGCTCCGCGGGCCGATGGGCCGGGTTTCGCGGCGCGGATGGGCCAGGTTTCGCGGCGCGGATGGGCTTGAGGCACCGGTCCATACTTGACTCGGATTCCATCAACATTGACTCGCTCAATGCGCGAATCCACCTGTCCGCCTGCCGATACGGTGTGGCCATGCGCGATCCAGAGCCCTCCCCGAGCCTCGCCGAGCGGCGGCTGACCACCCGGGAGACCGCCGAACTGCTGGGCGTGAAGCCCGAGACCGTGTACGCGTACGTGAGCCGCGGCCAGCTCAGCAGCCACCGCGTCCCGGGCGGCCGGGGCAGCACCTTCGACACCGCGGAGGTGACGGCGCTCGCCCGACGCAACAAGCGGGAGAGCGCGGGGAGTCAGCACACCGGCGGCGAGCTGTCCGTACGCACCCGCGTCACCCTCATCGAAGCGGATCGTTACTACTTCCGGGGGATCGACGCCACCGAACTCGCCCTGCGGCACTCCTACGAAGAGGTCGCCGAGTGGCTGTGGACCGGCCGGATGGAGCCAGGCGTCGAGTTCAGAGCCCCGGCCGCCTCGGTCGCCGTCGCCCGTCGCGCCGTCGACGCGCTGCCCGAACACACCGGCCCCACCGACCGGTTGAGGGTCGCCGCGATCGCGGCCGCGGCCGCCGACCCGCTGCGCTTCGACCTCTCCGAGGACGCCGTGCTCGGCACCGCGCGCACGCTCATCCCCACCCTCGTCGCCGCCCTGCCGCCGGCCCGCCGCGGCCACCGGGACACCGGCCCGCTGGCCCGCAGGCTGTGGGCGCGGCTGACCGGGCGGGACGCCGACGCGGTCTCCCTGCGGGTGCTGGACACCGCGCTCGCCCTGCTCGTCGACCACGACCTCGCCGCCTCGACGCTCGCCGTGCGGGTCGCCGCGTCGGCCCGCGCGCACGCGTACGCGGCCGTCTCCGCGGGACTCGGCGTCCTGGAGGGCCCGCTGCACGGAGCGGCCGGCGGACTCGCCCACCGGACGCTCCTCGACCAGGGCGACGCCGCCCCGGTGATCGCGGAGGCGCTGCGCGCGGGACGCCGGGTCCCGGGGCTCGGCCACCGTCTCTACACGGGCGAGGATCCCCGCGCGCGGGTGCTGTTCTCGCTGCTGGAGGAGGTCCCGGACGCCGCTCCCGCCCTCGCGGCGGCCCGCGACATCGTGGCCACCGCCGCCCGCCACACCCCTCTGCACGCCAATGTGGACCTGGCCCTCGCGGTGTTCACCGCGTCCAGCGGCATGCCGGCCACGGCCAGCGAGACGATCTTCGCCGTCGCCCGAACGGCGGGCTGGATCGCGCACGCCCTGGAGGAGTACCAGGAACGCCCGCTGCGCATGCGGCCGAGCGGGCACTACGTGGGCCCGAGGCCGCCCCAGCCGCTCCCCTAGCAGCCGTCCCGCCCCGGTAGGTCACCGTGGACGGCGCTGCCCGCCGAGGCCGTAGGCGTAGTGGACGTCCTGCCCTCGGAAGGCCACGGCCTCTGCCTCGCTCCACCCCTGCGGCCTGCGCAGTAGCGGACGTCCTGTCCTCGGAAGGCCACCCTTCCGGACCAGGCGACGAGCCCACCGGAAGTCGCCGCAGGGCAAGTCAGGTTAGGCTCACCTCTGTGAGTACGTGCGCAACTGTCTCCCAGGCGCTCGACGAGCCCCTGTCGGGAACCGCGGCCACCGCGAGCACCTGGCTGCTGGTGGAACAGCCAGGTCCCTGGGGTGCGAAGGCGCTCACGTCGAGCCGCCTCGACCCCGAGGTCGGCCGCGCCCTGGAGGCCGCCGCCGAGGGCACGGGTGTCCGGGTCGCCCTCATCCGCAGGCCGGGCCGGCACGCCGACCCCGGTGGTCCCTCGGAGCGCCGGGTGTACGCCGCGCACACCGTCCCCGGCCGGGTCTGGCTGCACTCCGCCACCACCCGCGACCCGCGCGAACTGCTCTCCCTCGACTTCCGCGCGCTCGGCGAGGGCGACCACCACGGCTTCGACACGGTCCTCGGCGGCGGCCCGCACCCGGGCGACCCGCTCGCGCTCGTCTGCACCAACGGCAAGCGGGACCGCTGCTGCGCCCTGCTCGGCCGTCCGCTCGCCGCCGAACTCGCCGCCTCCGGGGTGGAGGGCGCCTGGGAGGTCACCCATCTGGGTGGACACCGCTTCTCGCCGACGCTGCTGGTCCTGCCGTACGGCTACGCCTACGGGCGCGCCGAGGCGCACGCCGTGAAGCAGATCCTGCACAGCGTCCAGGAGGGACGGATCGTCACCGAGGGCTGCCGCGGATGCTCGGCCTGGGAGCGGCCGGGGCAGGCCGCCGAGCTGGCGGTGCGGACCGCGCTGCGGGAGGACACGGCGGACGTACTGAGCGTCGTCCGCACGGAGGGCGCGGCGCCGCGCTGGGACGTCACCGTCGCCCACACCGACGGGCGCCACTGGCGGGTCGTGGTGGCCCAGGGGGCGTCGCTGCCGCCCAGGCAGGAGACCTGCGGGACGTCGGTCCTCGGGTCGCCCGCGCGCATGGACGTCGTGTCGGTGCGGGAACTGGTCCCGGCGGGAAGCGCGGGCCGCTGACCATGGACAGCCGCTTGGCGGATCAGACGGATTGCTTGACGGATCAGACGGGTTGAGCGGATCAACGCGTCAACCACCGCATGATCCGTCACCCGCCACATCAATCTGTCAACCGATCCGTCAACCACCACATCAAGTGTTGATCACGGCAACGCAATATATTGATCAAGAGATCCACGCCACACCCCTACGGCACCTCGCACACCTGCACGTACCGTCATGGGTATGAGCACCACTCCCCCCGCGCGCCGGATGCGCCTCGGACTGCCGAGACGGGCGTTCTCGCAGGTGCTGCTGATGCAGGTGGCGATCGCCGCGGGGGTCGCCGTGCTCGTGACCGGGCTCTTCCTCGAACCGCTCAGCAGGCAGCTGGACCACGAGGCGATGCAGCGCGCCCTCGCCATCGCGCAGACGACGGCGGAGGACCCGCAGATCGCGCGGGACCTGGAGACCACCGCGCCGACCGTCGGCGGACCGGTGCAGCGGGCGGCCGAGCGGATCAGGAAAGCCACCAGGGCCGAGTACATCGTGGTGCTGGACTGGCGGGGAGTGCGCTGGTCGCACACGGACGTCCGGCAGATCGGCAGGACCGTCTCCACCGACCCCAGCGAGGCTCTGGCCGGCCGGGAGGTCATGGAGATCGACAGCGGCACCCTGGGCCGCTCCGCGCGCGGCAAGGTGCCGCTGAGGGCCTCCGACGGCACTCTCGTCGGAGCGGTCTCGGTCGGTATCGCCTACGACGGCGTCCGGGCCCGGCTGCTGAGCGCCATCCCGGGGCTGCTCGCCTACGCGGGCGGCGCCCTCGCGGTCGGTGCCCTGGCCGCCTGGCTGATCTCCCGCCGGGTCCAGCGGCAGACCCGCGACCTGGCCTTCTCCGACATCTCGGGGCTGCTCTCGGAGCGCGAGGCGATGCTGCACGGCATCCGCGAAGGCGTCGTCGCGCTCGACCGCGGCGGCCGCATCCGGCTCCTCAACGACGAGGCGCACCGTCTCCTCGGCATCGACGACACGGTCGTCGGCACCCCGCCCGACGAGGCGCTCGGCGCGGGACGCACCGCCGACATCCTGGCCGGGCGGGTGACCGGCACGGACCTGCTGACCGTGCGCGGCCAGCGCGTCCTGGTCGCCAACCGGATGCCCACCGACGACGGCGGCGCCGTCGCCACCCTGCGCGACCGCACCGAACTGGAGCAGCTCGGCCGTGAACTCGACTCCACGCGCGGCCTGATCGACGCCCTGCGCGCCCAGGACCACGAGCACGCCAACCGTATGCACACGCTGCTGGGGCTGCTCGAACTGGAGATGTTCGACGACGCCGTGGAGTTCGTCGGCGAGGTGGTCGGCGACCATCGCGCGACCGCGGAACAGGTCACCGAGAAGATCCAGGACCCGCTGCTGGCCGCCCTGTTGGTCGGCAAGGCCACCGTCGCCGCCGAGCGCGGGGTCGCCCTGTGGGTGTCCGACCGCACCCGGCTGCCCGACCGGCTCGTCGATCCCCGGGGGCTCGTCACGATCGTCGGCAACCTGGTGGACAACGCGCTGGACGCGGTGGCGGCGACACCGCACGCGCGCGTGGAGGTCGAACTGCGCGCCGAGGGCCGCACCGCCGTCCTCCGCGTGCGCGACACCGGGCCCGGGATTCCGGCCGCGCAGCATGAGTTGATCTTCACCGAGGGCTGGTCGACCAAGGAGCCGCCCGCCCACCGCGAGCGGGGCATCGGCCTCTCCCTGGTGCGCAGGCTCGCCGAACGCCAGGGCGGCAGCGCGACGGTCGGCGACGCTCCGGGCGGCGGCGCCGAGTTCACCGTCGTCCTCCCCGAGGCGCTGACCGACGCGGCGCCCGAGCCGGTCCTGACCGCACGTGCCGGCCTTCCGCTCGAAGAGGAGTCGCGATGATCCAGGTCCTGGTCGTGGACGACGACACCCGGGTCGCCCGGGTCAACGCCGCCTATGTGGAGAAGGTGCCTGGCTTCCATGTCGCCGGACAGGCGCACAGCGCGGCCGAGGCGCTGCGCGAGCTGGAGGCGCTGCCCGGCCTCGATCTCGTCCTCATGGACCACTACCTGCCCGACGACACGGGTCTCGCCGTCGTCCAGGAGATGCGCAGGCGCGGCCATCAGACCGACGTGATCATGGTGACGGCGGCCCGTGACGTGTCGACGGTGCAGGCCGCCATGCGGCAGGGCGCCCTGCAGTACCTCGTCAAACCGTTCGCGTTCGCGGGGCTGCGCGCGAAGCTGGAGGCGTACGGGGAGCTGCGCCGCACGCTGGACGGCGGCGGCGAGGCCGAACAGGCCGAGGTGGACCGCATCTTCGGGGCGCTGTCCGCGTCCTCGGAGCCGGGGCTGCCCAAGGGGCACTCGCCGACCACGGCGGAGCTGGTGCGGCGCTCCCTGATGAACGCCGAAGGGCCGCTGTCCGCCCAGGAGATCGCCGAGCGCACGGGCGTGAGCCGGCAGACCGCCCAGCGCTATCTGAAGCTGCTGGAGCGGACCGGACGGGCCCGGCTGACGCTCAAGTACGGCGAAGCGGGCCGCCCGGAACACCGTTACGTGTGGGCGACCCGCGTCTGAGGGCGGGGCCGGCGGGAGAGACCGGCGGGAGCGTGGCTCGCCGACCGGCGGGAGCGTGGCTCGCCTCCCGCGCGGACCTCAGCCCTTGGCCTTCTCGACGAACTCGCTGGTGTAGGTCTTGGCGAGGTCGACCTTGGCGTTCTTGATGTTGGGGTTGAACGCCTTGAGCACCCTCTCGACGGTCTCGGGACCGTTCTCCGGCATCACGCCGTCCTTGGTGAACATCGGCAGGGTGCTGCCGATGGCCTTGGCGTAGAGGATGCCGTTGCCCTGCTTGTAGTCGGCGGGCATCTTGTCGGCGATCTCGGAGGCGCTGTGGGTGGACATCCAGTTGAGCGTCTTGACGAATGCATTGACCAACTTCTGGACGGTGTCCTTGTGTCCGTTCACCCAGTCCGTCTGCATGTACAGACTTGACGACGGATACGGTCCGCCGAGCGCCTCCTGCGACCCCTCGGGCGTCCGCATGTCCAGCAGGACCTTCCCGGCCTTCTTGTCGAGGATCGTCGCGACGGTCGGGTCGGTCGTCATCCCGCCGTCGATGGCGCCCTTCTCCAGCGCGGCGATGAACGTCGGCCCCGCGCCGACGGCGACCGGCGTGAAGTCGCTGACCTTCACGCCGTTCTTGACCGCGAGGTACTTGGTGAGGAAGTCGGTGGACGAGCCGAGCCCGGTGACCCCGAGCTTCTTGCCCTTGAAGTCCTTGGCCGAAGTGATCTTCTGTGACGCCTTGTTGGAGACGATCTCGACCTCGCCGGGGGCGTGCGAGAACTGCACCACGGACTCGACGATCTTGCCCTTGGTCTGGAGGTCGAGGGTGTGGTCGTAGAAGCCGACGGCGCCCTGCACCTGGCCGGAGACGAGCGCGGTCTCCGCCTGGACACCGGCAGGCTCGCTCAGCAGCTCCACGTCGAGGCCCTCGGAGTCGAAGTAGCCGAGCCGCTGGGTGAGCATGGCGGGCAGGTAGATGACCTTGTCCAGGCCACCGACCATGATCTTGACCTTCGTCCCCTTGCCGTCGCCCTTGCCGCTCGACGCGGTGCTGGACGCCTCGTTGGCGCAGGCGGTGAGGGCGGAGAGGCAGAGCAGGCCGGCGGCGGCCAGGGCGCCGTGTCTGGCGATGGTGCGCATGACGTTCACGTCCTTGTGAGAAGGCGATGCGGGAGGGGGGAAGCGGCGGCGGGGCGGGGTCAGCTGTCGGAGTCCGACGGCTTCCACCGGAAGATGCGGCTCTCGGCGAAGGTCAGCAGCCCTTCGGCGACCAGGGCGACGACCGCCAGGATGACCATCGCGGCGTACACACCGGCCGCGTTGAAGGTGCCCTGGGACTGCGCGACGAGCAGGCCGATGCCCTTGGTCGCGCCGATGTACTCGCCGACGATGGCGCCGATGAGGGCGAAGCCGAAGCTCACATGGAGGCTGGTGAAGATCCATGAGGTGGCGGAGGGGATGACGACCTGAAGGGTCACCCTGCGATCGCTCGCGCCGAGGATCCGCGCGTTGGCGACCAGGTTGCGGTCGACCTCGCGGGCGCCCTGGAAGGCGTTGAAGAACACCGGGAAGAAGACCAGGACGACGGCGGACGCCACCTTGGAGGCGGGTCCCAGGCCGAACCAGATGACGAAGATGGGCGCGAGGACGATCCTGGGGATCGAGTTGAGCACCTTGATGTATGGACCAAGGACATCGGCGAGGAAGGTGATCCGCCCCAGCGCGATACCGAAGACGACACCGGCGACCACACCGATGATCCAGCCGAGCAGCGCCTCGTACAGCGTGTACCAGATCTGCTCGCCCAGGGAGCCGAGGGCGGTGCCGTGCGTCACCCAGGTGTAGATCTGGTCCCAGATCTTCGACGGCATGGAGAAGTTGAACGTGTCGATCACCTTGGCCCGGGAGAGCACCTCCCAGAGGCCGAGGACGAGGACCAGGAGCAGGGCGCGGGCGCTGCCCACGATGATCTTGCGTCTGCGTGCGGCACGCGCGCGTGAGTGCGCGCGGTCCGTCTTCTCGGGCCCCGCGGCGGCCGGCGCGGCCGCGGTCTGGGGCAGGGTGTCAGGCGACATGGGCGGCGCCCCTCTCACGGGTGATGCGGACCTCTTCGCCGAGGGACTCCCAGATCTCGCGGTAGATCTCGATGAACCGCGCCTCCAGACGTACTTCCTCGACGCGGCGCGGACGGGGCAGGTCGATGTCGAAGACCTGCTTGACGGTGGCGGGCCCGGCGGTCATCACGACGACCCGGTCGGCCAGCGCGATCGACTCCTCCAGGTCGTGGGTGACGAACACGACCGAGGCGCGGGTGCCCTCCCACAGTTCGAGGAGTTCGTCCGACATCAGGGCCCTGGTCTGCACGTCGAGCGCGGAGAACGGCTCGTCCATCAGCAGGATCTCGGGGTCGTTGACGAAGGTCGCGGCGAGGGCGACGCGCTTGCGCTGGCCGCCGGAGAGCTGGTGCGGGTAGCGGTCCTCGAACGCGGAGAGCCCGACCCGGGCCAGCCACTCACGGGCCCGCTGCTTCGCCTCCGCCTTGGGCACCCCGCGGAACCGCGGCCCGGCCATGACGTTGGACAGGACCGTGCGCCAGGGGAAGGTGGCGTCCTGCTGGAAGACGAAGCCGACCTTGTCGCCGACCCCGTTCACCGGCTCACCGGCGACCAGCACCTCGCCCTCGGTGGGCTCCTCCAACCCGCTGACCAGCGTCAGCGTCGTCGACTTGCCGCAGCCGGTGGGGCCGACGACCGCCACGAACTCGCCGCGCCCGACCGTGAGGTCCAGGCCCCTGACGGCCGTGTGCAGTCCCCCGGACGGGGTCCTGAACGTTTTGCTCGCGCCCCGCAGCTCGATGGCGGGGCTGGTGTCTGCGCTCATGGCCGGGACGGTAGGAGTGGCGTGGGCCACAGCAGCAGCCTTGTGGGCACATGCCGTTCTTTTGCCTGCAGCAACCTGTTGTGCTCGTTTTGCTCGCGCTACAACAGCGGAGCCGAAACATGGGCTTAACGCCCGCATGGCCTTGAGAGAAAGAGGCCCGATGATTGACGTCCTGGTCGTGGACGACGATTTCCGCGTCGCCGAGATCAACGCGAGGTACGTGGGAAAGGTTCCCGGTTTCCGGGTCGCCGCCCGCGCGCACAGTGCTGCCCAGGCACTGGCCAGCGTGCAACGGGGAACGATCGACCTCGTCCTCCTCGACCACTATCTGCCGGACAGGACGGGCCTCGAACTCGTCCACGACATGCGGGAACAGGGGCACGGCACCGACGTCATCATGATCACGGCGGCCGACGACGTGACGACCGTCCAGGCCGCGATGCGGCTGGGCGCGCTGCACTATCTGGTCAAGCCGTTCACGTTCGCCGCGCTGCGCACCCGTCTCGACTCGTACGCGGCCCTGCGCCGCACCGTCGAACGGGTCGGCGGCCGGGGTGTCGCGGGCCAGGAGCAGGTGGACCGCATCTTCGGCGCGCTGCGCACCACGCAGGCGCCGTCCTCACCTGGCCTGCCCAGTGGGCACTCGGAGCCGACGACGGACTTGATCTGCCGCGTCCTGCACCATGCCCCGCATCCGCTCTCGGCCCACGAGGTCGCAGCGGAGACCGGCCTGAGCCGTTCCACCGCCCAGCGCTATCTGCGCCACCTGGAACAGGCCGGCCGGCTGCGCCTGTCGCTCAAGTACGGCGACACGGGCCGCCCGGAGCACCTGTACGCGTGGGTGGCCCCGTAGACCCACGGAAGCCACCCACACCGTTCGGAACGAGGTGCCCGGCGCCCGGCACGCCGGCCGACGTCGATCACCCGACGTCGACGTCGACGCGCACCGGACGCGCCGGTCACTCCACTGTCAGACGGCGCCGGCCCCCGTCAGCGAACGCACCTCGGTCTCGGCGTGCTTGGCCTCGTCGGGGGCGTCGGCGGAGGTGACGGTGCCGAGCCAGCCCGCGAGGAAGCCCAGCGGAATCGAGACGAGGCCGGGGTTCTGGAGCGGGAAGTACTGGAAGTCGGCGCCGGGGAACAGCGATTCGGGGCTGCCCGAGACCACCGGCGACAGCACCACGAGCAGCAGCGCGGGAACGAGCCCGCCGTATACGGACCACACCGCGCCCCGGGTGGTGAAGCCGCGCCAGAACAGCGAGTAGAGCAGCACCGGCAGGTTCGCGGAGGCGGCGACCGCGAAGGCGAGGCCGACCAGGAAGGCGACGTTGAGATCCCGCGCGAGCAGCCCGAGGGCGATGGCGACCAGGCCGACACCGACCGCCGCGACCCGCGCGACGGCCACCTCGCTGCGCTGCTTGGCGTGAGAGCGCCGCAGTGACGCGTACAGGTCGTGCGCGACGGACGCCGAGGAGGCGAGCGTGATGCCGGCCACCACCGCCAGGATCGTCGCGAACGCCACGGCGGCGACGACCGCGAACAGCACGGTGCCGCCGGTGGAGTTGGCGCCGCCTCCGAGGTCGAGGGCGAGCAGCGGCACCGCGGTGTTGCCCGCCGCGTTGGACTCGCGCACCGCGTCAGGTCCCACGATCGCCGCCGCGCCGAAGCCGACCACGATCGACATCAGGTAGAAGCCGCCGATGAGCCCGATCGACCAGAGCACGGAACGACGCGCTGCCCGCGCCGTCGGCACGGTGTAGAAGCGCGACAGGATGTGCGGCAGACCCGCCGTGCCGAGCACCAGCGCGAGCCCGAGGCTGATGAAGTCGAGACGGGCCGTCCAGTCCCCGCCGTACTTCAGGCCGGGCACCAGGAAGGCGTCCCCGTGCCCGCTGCGCTCCGCCGCCGTGAACAGCAGCCGCCCGAAGTCGCCGTGGAACCGCACCAGGACGAGCGCGGTGAGCGCCACGGTGCCGCCGAGCAGCAGGACCGCCTTCACGATCTGGATCCAGGTGGTGGCCCGCATCCCTCCCAACGACACGTAGATCACCATGAGCGCCCCGACACCGACGACCGTCCAGTCCCGCGCGGCGCCGCTCGTGCCGCCGAGCAGCAACGCGACCAGACTGCCCGCGCCGACCATCTGCGCCACCAGGTAGAGGACGGACACGGTGACCGAGGACGTTCCCGCCGCGATCCGCACCGGCCGCTCGCTCATCCGGGCCGCGACGACGTCGGCGAGGGTGAACCGCCCGCAGTTGCGCACCAGTTCCGCCACGAGGAACAGCACGACCAGCCACGCCACCAGGAAGCCGACCGCGTACAGCAGGCCGTCGTACCCGAAGAGCGCGATGAGCCCGGAGATCCCCAGGAACGACGCGGCGGACACGTAGTCGCCCGCGATGGCAAAACCGTTCTCCATGGGCGAGAAGAGACGCCCGCCCGCGTAGAACTCCTCGGCCGAGCCGTGCCGTTTGCGACTCACCCAGGTCGTGATACCGAGAGTGACGGCGACGAAAGCGCTGAACAGGGCGAGTGCCAGCGTCTGGTGATGACCGGTCATCAGGCACCGCCCCGCAGGCCGCGCGTCATTTCCTGTGTGTCCCACCGCAGTTCGAGCGCGGCCCGGTCCCGGCGCAGCCGCGCGTGCCGGGCGTAGGCCCAGGCGAGCACGAAGGTGCTGAGGAACTGCCCGAGGCCCGCGACCATCGCCACGTTCACCGAACCGACCACGCGCACCGCCATCAGACCGGGCGCCGCCGTCGCCGTCACCACGTACGCCACGTACCAGGAGAAGAAGATCGCGCAGGCCGGCACCACGAACCTCCGGTACCTGCTGCGGACTTCACGGAAGGCCGCGCTGCGCTGGACTTCCAGGTAGATGTCGGCCGTGGCGGCGGCCTGCTCGGCGGCCGTCGGGCGGGGTGGCACGACCTCGGGTGTGGGCAGCGGCGCGGGACCGCCGGTTCCGGCCAACTCGCCCCAGCCGGAGGCGAGTGCGTCGTACCAGGGGTCGTCGTACCCGGCTCCTTCGGATGGTTCGATGGGGCTGCGCTGGCGGCCCACCTGCTGCTGGGCCTGACTCGCCGAACTCTCGGCGCTCCCGCCTCCGCGGGAGCGACCGTTACTTGACTGCATACCCAAGGATGGACAGAACGGGAAGATCCCCGACACATCTTCCCGGGCCTCTTCACCCCATCAGGTGACTCAATTCACTGGTGGGCGGGCGAGTCGTTTCGCGTACGCGTAACGCACCGCCTGCGCACGGTCCTTGAGCCCCGTCTTCGCGAACAGGTTGTTGATGTGGGTCTTCACCGTCGCGGTGGAGACGTGCAGTTGGCGGGCGATCTCCTGGTTGCTGAGGCCCTCGGCGATCAGCACCAGCACCTCGATCTCGCGCGTGGTCAGCCCGTCGGGCGGCTCGGCCACCACCGTCACCGTGGGCGGTTCCGGCTCCGACAGCCGCTCCAGCAGCCGGAGTTGGATGCTCGGCGACAGACCGGCCTCCCCGGAGAGCACGCTGCGCACCGCCCGCACGATCTCATCCCCGCCCGCGTCCTTGGTGAGATATCCGCGTGCTCCCGCGCGCAGCGCCGAGAACAGCGAGTCGTCGTCCCCGAACGTGGTCAGCACCACGACCTGCGTCCCCGGGTACTCCGCGCGGATGCGCCTGGTCGCCTCGACCCCGTCGCAGCGGGGCATGCGCAGGTCCATCAGCACGACGTCCGGGGCCAGTTCGGCGACCAGCCGGACGGCCTCGATGCCGTCGCCCGCGGCGCCCACGACCTCGATGCCGGGCAGCAGCCCCAGCAGCATCACGATGCCCTCGCGGACGATGGTCTGGTCGTCGGCGACCACCACCCGGGCCGACTTCTCCGCGGCTTCCGTCACGCGGGCACCTTCAGCGTCACCACGAACCCCTCCTCACCCGGGCCGGCCTCCAGCGAACCGCCCAGCAACTCGGCACGCTCCCGCATGCCCAGCAGACCGTACCCGGCGCCGGCCACCGCCAGTTCGCCCGGCGGCCCTCCGGAGTCCCGCACGTCGAGCGTGACTTGCTGCTCGCCGTAGTCGAGCCGCAGCCGCACCTTGGCCCCCGGCGCGTGCTTGCGGACGTTGGTCAGCGCCTCCTGGGCGACCCTGCGAACGGCCTGCGACGCCTCGGCCGTCAGGGGTCTGCGTTCCCCCGTGACGGCGACCTCGGCCGCCGCCGTACCGACCAACTGCGTCAAAAACTCCTCCAGCGGGGTCAGCTCACCGCGGAGCGCGGAGAGCGCCTGCCGGGTCTCCTCCAGACCGTCCCTCGCCATGCCGCGCGCCGCCACCACCCGGTCGAGGACCTGCTCCCGGCCGGCGCCCCGCTCGATCAGCAGCCTGGCCGCCTCCAGGTGCACGAGCTGCGCCGAGAGGCTGTGGGCCAGGACGTCGTGGATCTCGCGGGCGATCCTGGCCCGCTCCGCGAGCGCCGCCGACTCCGCCTCCGCCGCCCGCGCCGCCCGCTCCTGGGCGAGCAGCCGCTGCGCCCCGCCCCTGGCCTCGGCGTCCAGGCGCAGCGTGTACCCGCCGAGGGCGAGCGCCACTCCGGTGATGACGGTGGTCAACGGGCTGTCGTTGTTGACGGCGCCGTACAGACCGAGCCCCACCGCGACGACCGGCAGACCGGCGACGAGCGGCAGCCGTTCCAGTGCGATGACGACGCAGCCGCACCAGACGGCCAGGGCCAGCAGCCGGAATCCGGAGCTGTGGGCAGGGATGGCGACGGCCTCGAGCAGCAGTACGGCCGCCAGGGACGGCCACAGGCGGTGCTGGAGCGTGGTCCGGAAGAACGACCAGCCGGTCGCCGCCGCCAGGAGGACCACGCCGACGCCGATGAGGGCGTCCCAGCCGTGGGCACGGCTGCTGCTGAAGACGCCTCCCAGCAGCACGCCGAGGACAAGGAGCCGCACGACCCAGGCGAGCAGGCGCCTGGGCGGGGTGACTCCCGCCCGTCCCAGCGCCTCAGGTGAGGGCCAGCGCGTCCACGCGTTCCGCGTCACACACGCTCCTTCCGGGCAGGGCGGGCCATGCGGTCACCGTACGCCGGGCCGGCACCGGTCGCCGTGGTGAGGGACTGGGACCGCCAGTACAGGATTCCGGAGCGGACCAGGAGGGTCGCGGCGAGGGCGACGAGCAGGGCCGAGCTGTGCTGGTGCACGCCGAGGGCCGAGCCGAGGGCGTAGAGGCCGACGCGCACGGCGATGCCGACGGTCCAGACGGCCACGCTCGTCTTCGTGCTCTTGCTCCAGACCGTGCCGTCGGGCTCGGTCCATATGCGGGTGGTCCAGGCCCAGCCCGCTCCGATAGCGAGGCCCACCAGCAGTTCCACGGCGAGGAGGGTCACGGAGGTCGTGGGGTGGTGGCTGTCGACGAGACCCGGTTCGCGCAGCGCCACGAAACCGAGGATCACGGGCAGGAGCCACCAGCGCCGCCCGGTGCCGATCGGCTGCGCGCGGAACTGCCGCACAATCACCAGAACGACGACGGCCGCTATCACGAGCGCGTTGACAAGCCCGGACATCAGAGCCTCCGTGAGCGAGAGGGAGTGGTGTCGGCGGCGGGTGCTGCCGACACCACAGACGCTACGGAGCCGCGCGGGCCGGGAGATCGGCGCTGGGGTGGATCGTGGGTGGATCCCACGCCTCGGTGATCTCCACCCGCGGGTGGAGATCACCGGGTCGGATCAGCCGCGGGTGCGGACGGACGACGGCTTTGACCAGGCGAGATCGCGGGACGGGAGCGAGGAACGGGGGGAGACGGGAGTGGGGCGGGACTCGGCGTCCCGCCCCACTCCTGACCACTGCTCCCGGGCTCCCCGGGCCCTTCCAGACCGTCGGACGGCCCGGCCTCCAGGACCGCTTCCGCATCAGGCCGAGTACCACTCAGGCCGGGCACCCAGCACTCGGCACCCAGCGCTCGGCATTCGACCCCTCGCCCCTCGGCGACATCCTCGACCAAGGTCAAGGACCGATCACCAAGGGTCGCACCGCGCCTACGCGTCGATGCGCGACCGGTCCAGCGTCGCCGCCGAGCTGGAGATGAACTCCTTGCGCGGCGCGACGTCGTTGCCCATCAGCAGGTCGAACACCTGCTCGGCGGAGTCCAGGTCGGCGAGGTTGATCCGGCGCAGCGTGCGGTGCCGCGGGTCCATGGTGGTCTCCGCCAGCTGGTCGGCGTCCATCTCGCCGAGACCCTTGTAGCGCTGGATGGAGTCCTTGTACCGGACGTTCTTCCGCTGGAACTCGAGGAGCTTGTCGCGCAGCTCGCGGTCCGAGTACGTGTAGACGTACTTGTCCTGGCCCTTCTTCGGCTGGACCAGCTCCACCCGGTGAAGCGGCGGGACCGCCGCGAACACCCGGCCCGCCTCCACCATGGGCCGCATGTAGCGGTGGAACAGCGTCAGCAGCAGGGTGCGGATGTGGGAGCCGTCGACATCGGCGTCGGTCATCATGATGATCTTGCCGTAGCGGGCCGCGTCGATGTCGAACGTACGCCCGGAGCCGGCTCCTATGACCTGGATGATCGCGCCGCACTCGGCGTTCTTCAGCATGTCGGTCACGGACGACTTCTGGACGTTCAGGATCTTGCCGCGGATCGGCAGCAGAGCCTGGAACTCGGAGTTGCGGGCGAGCTTGGCGGTGCCGAGCGCGGAGTCGCCCTCGACGATGAACAGCTCGCTGCGGTCCACGTCGTCGCTGCGGCAGTCCGCGAGCTTCGCGGGCAGCGACGAGGACTCCAGGGCGGTCTTCCTGCGCTGGGCGTCCTTGTGCTGCCTGGCCGCGATCCGGGTACGGGCGGCGGCGACCGCCTTCTCCATGACGACCCGGGCCTGTGCGGCGGCGTCCCGCTTGGTGGACGTCAGGAACGCCTTGAACTCCTTGGAGATCACGGTGTTCACGATCCGGCGGGCCGCCGATGTGCCAAGCACCTCCTTGGTCTGGCCCTCGAACTGGGGTTCGGCGAGCCGGACGGTGACGACGGCGGTGAGGCCCTCGAGAGCGTCGTCCTTGACGACGTCGTCCTCGGCGACCCGCAGCAGCTTCTTGGCGCGCAGCACCTCGTTCATCGTCTTGGCGATGGCCTGCTCGAAGCCGGCGACATGGGTGCCGCCCTTGGGTGTCGCGATGATGTTGACGAACGACCTGAGGGTCGTGTCGTAGCCGGTGCCCCAGCGCATCGCGACGTCCACGCCGAGTTCGCGGGTCACCTCGGTGGGGGTCATCTGGCCGTGGTCGTCGAGAACGGGGACGGTCTCCTTGAAGGTGCCCTGCCCGGAGAAGCGGAGCACGTCGCAGACCGGCTTGTCGGTGGCCAGGTACTCGCAGAACTCGCTGATGCCGCCGTCGAAGCGGAACGACTCCTCACCCTTGCTGCCGCCCTCGCCGAGCCCGAGTTCGTCGCGGACGACGATGGTGAGGCCGGGCACCAGGAAGGCGGTCTGGCGGGCGCGCTGGTGCAGCGTGTCCAGGGAGAGCTTGGCGTCCTTGAGGAAGATCTGGCGGTCGGCCCAGTAGCGCACCCGGGTGCCGGTGCGCGTCTTGGTGATCTTCTTGACCTTGCGCAGCCCGCTCGTGGCATCGAACTTTCCGTCCGGGCCGTCGGTGACGAAGGCGCCGGGCACGCCGCGCCGGAAGCTGATGGCGTGGGTGTGTCCGCTGCGGTCCACCTCCACGTCGAGCCGGGCGGACAGGGCGTTCACCACGGAGGCGCCGACGCCGTGGAGGCCGCCGGAGGCGGCGTAGGAGCCGCCGCCGAACTTGCCGCCCGCGTGCAGCTTGGTCATGACGACCTCGACGCCGGACAGTCCGGTCTTGGGCTCGACGTCGACGGGGATGCCCCGGCCGTTGTCCCGCACCTCGACCGAGCCGTCGTCGTGGAGGATCACGTCGATGTGGTCGCAGTAGCCGCCGAGGGCCTCGTCCACGGCGTTGTCGATGATCTCCCACAGGCAGTGCATCAGACCGCGACTGTCGGTCGACCCGATGTACATACCCGGTCGCTTGCGTACGGCCTCTAGTCCTTCGAGGACGAGAAGGTGCCGCGCGGTGTAGTTGGAACCGTCCCGGTCTGCTCCTGCCAGCAGCGCAGTGGACGGCACGGACGTGTCGGCGGTCACGCGGTTCGCTCCTCGCTGAATTTCAGGTGGGGCCCTTCTGGGTAAGGGCGCGGCTTGGATCGCCGCCAAGAGGGTACCGAGGCCTGGTAGAGCCGTTGTAACGCCACCCTCGTCCCGTCAAGAGACTAGTCCAGCGTCGCATACCTGTTCGATCCCTCGTTGGGGTGAAGTACATATCACGTTCCCTTCGGGGCATGAACCATTTAGGCTCCGGGCACGTCCTCATCAACAAACCGGCAAGCCGGCCGGGAGGACGGACGAAGACAGACAGCACCACCCCGTAAGACACATGGACACGCAACACGGCACATTCGCCGCCACCGGCAGCAGTCAGCCGGCCTCGAAAGATTTTTTCGAGGAAAAGCCCCGAGCGGGAACGTTTGGGGGCTGGTTGGATGTTGACCCTGGTACGACAGCTCGTCGAGCTAGAGAAGAGGCGACGTGACTACTGTTCTGACCCCCGCGAGCCCGCTGACCGCGGCAGACCGCTGCGACCGCTGCGGCGCCCAGGCATACCTGCGCGTCGTCTTGCTCAGCGGTGGCGAACTGCTCTTCTGCGCCCACCACGGTCGCAAGTTCGAGCCGGAACTCAAGAAGATCGCCGCTGAGATACAGGACGAATCGGAACGCCTGACGACCGTTCCGTCCTCCTCCTCCGCAGAAGAAGAGCGCTGACACTCGCATCCACGACGAGCCAGCACCGGCCCAGGCCGGCGACACGGGCGGCGCGGCCCCTGCTTTCAGGGACCGCGCCGCCCGCGCTCGTTCCGGATGCCTCTCAGACGCCGTCAGCGGCCCCCAGAGGCTCTCGCGGCGCCTGCCGCACGCGTCTGCGTCTCCACCGCTTCCACGGCGACGGAGACGCGCGTGTAGACGCCTGGGCTGCCGGCGCGGCCGCAGCCGCTCCCCCAGGACACCAGGCCGATCAGCTTGCCGTCGGCGACCAGCGGCCCACCGCTGTCCCCCTGGCAGGCGTCCCGGCCCCCTGACGCCTCCCCGGCACAGACCATGCTGTCGGGCCGGTAGGTACCGTCGGCGCTGCCCGGGTACGCCGTGCGGCAGCGGTCGTCGGGCAGCACGTGCACGTGCGCGGCGTGCAGGGTGCGCGCGTAGTCGCCGCCCCCGCTGACATCGCCCCACCCGGTGACCTGGGCCCTGGTCCCGGGCTCGTACGCGGCGTCGCCGGACGCCGCCATCCCGATGACGGCGTTCTGCGGGACCGGCTCGGCGAGGGTGAGCACGGCGAAGTCCCCGGCGTTGCTCTCGCTGTCGTAGCCGGGATTCACCCGGACGTCGCGCACCGGGATCTCCTGTCCCTGATCGGAGACCAGGTCGGTACGCCCCGTGATGACCTTGAGGTCCTTCACCTTGTTCGGGGGCGCCCCCAGGACGTCGTCACCCATGCAGTGGGCCGCGGTGAGCACCGTCGTACGGCCCACCACCACTCCCCCGCAGAACTGTCCCGCTCGCGTACCCCCGAATCGGTCACGGCTGGAGAGGGCGACCGTCCACGGGGCTTGCGAGACGTCGATCGCGAACCCGCCGACCACCACGTCGGCGGAGACGGGGGCGGCCGAAAGCAACGGTATGGCGGTCACCGCGGCCACCAGGGCCAGCGGCCGGGCCAGGGCCCGGACAGACGGACGGCGCATGCACGCTCCTCACTCTGGGGTGGTCATGAGACACCCAGAGTGGTCCAGTCCGCCGCGCCGCGCACCCTCGCCGGGCGCGCGAAGGCCCGGCTCCCCACGGGGAACCGGGCCTTGCGCGGCCTGTCGGGACGGGTCAGTCGAGGTAGTCGCGCAGAACCTGCGAACGCGACGGGTGCCGCAGCTTCGACATCGTCTTCGACTCGATCTGACGAATCCGCTCCCGGGTGACTCCGTACACCTTGCCGATCTCGTCGAGGGTCTTCGGCTGACCGTCGGTGAGACCGAAACGCATCGAGACGACGCCCGCCTCGCGCTCGGAGAGGGTGTCGAGGACCGAGTGCAGCTGCTCCTGGAGCAGCGTGAAGCTGACCGCGTCGGCCGGGACGACCGCCTCGGAGTCCTCGATGAGGTCACCGAACTCACTGTCGCCGTCTTCACCCAGCGGGGTGTGCAGGGAGATCGGCTCGCGGCCGTACTTCTGGACCTCGATGACCTTCTCGGGGGTCATGTCGAGTTCCTTGGCCAGCTCCTCCGGGGTGGGCTCACGGCCCAGGTCCTGGAGCATCTGGCGCTGCACGCGCGCGAGCTTGTTGATGACCTCGACCATGTGCACCGGGATACGGATGGTGCGGGCCTGGTCGGCCATCGCGCGCGTGATGGCCTGCCGGATCCACCAGGTTGCGTACGTGGAGAACTTGTAGCCCTTGGTGTAGTCGAACTTCTCCACCGCGCGGATCAGACCGAGGTTGCCCTCCTGGATGAGGTCCAGGAAGAGCATGCCGCGACCGGTGTAACGCTTGGCCAGGGAGACCACCAGACGGAGGTTGGCCTCCAGCAGGTGGTTCTTGGCGCGGCGGCCGTCCTCGGCGATGATCTCCAGCTCGCGCTTGAGCTTCGGCGCGAGCTTGTCGGCGTTGGAGAGCTTGTCCTCGGCGAAGAGACCCGCCTCGATGCGTTTGGCGAGTTCGACCTCCTGCTCCGCGTTGAGCAGGGGGACCTTGCCGATCTGCTTGAGGTAGTCCTTGACCGGGTCGGCGGTGGCGCCCGCGGCGGCGACCTGCTGGGCCGGCGCGTCGTCCTCGTCCTCGTCGGAGAGCACGAAGCCCGCGCTCTCGGTGCCCTCGGGTTCGTCACCGGTCTTGGGGGTCTCCTCGAGCACCTCCTCCTCGATGACCTCGGCGTCGTCCTTCTTGGCGCTGGTCTTCTTCGCCGCGGTCTTCTTGGCGGCGGTCTTCTTCGCGGGCGCCGCGGTCTTCTTGGCGGCCGCCTTCTTGGCGACGGCCTTCCTGGCGGACGCGTCGCCCTCGTCCGAGGCGTCGGCGGCGGACGCCCCCGGGGTGGCGGTGGCGGTGGCCTTCTTGGTGGTCACCGTCTTGGCCGCGACCGTCTTGGTGGCGGTGCGCTTGGCCGGACTCTTCGCTGCGACGCTCTTTCGGGTGCGCTTGGGCTCCGCGGCACTGACCATCAGCGTCACACCCTCTTCCTCGAGGATCTGGTTGAGGCTGCGCAGTACGTTCTTCCACTGAGTGGCCGGAATCTGGTCAGCTTCGAAGGCCCGACGCACATCGTCGCCGGCGATCTGCCCCTCAGCCTTTCCCCGCTCAATCAGAGCCATGACAGAGACGGACTCGGCGATCTCCGGCGGGAGCGTACGGGATGTGCTGGCCGACACGAACAACCTCTCGGAACGTTGGATAACGGCTTCCGGCCCCGTCCACGCGGACAGGAGCCGACCACCGGCTTGGGGATGGGCCGACGGTGCGGGCGGGTGCCGGGAGGATGCACAGCGCCGAAACCGGCGTCCGTATTCCCTCCTCGGCGGTCACCTCTTAGGTCATCGCGCAGGTTCGACGAGTGTTACGCCCAATCTGCGTGGCCCGAGTCACACCCCGTAAGCGCGCAAAAACGGTCAGATACGGGCAGAGGAGGTCGTGCGGTGCCGTGCCTGGGGCATCCCGGACGGTTCTACCGCCTCATGGCGGCGTCGGACCCCGCAGAACCCGAGGAGGGCCTGCGGGATCCGACGGGACACGCGGCACCGTCCGCGCGGCGCCGCAGGACGACTTCGAGCGCGCCGCCCACGGTGCGGGTCAGTGCTCGCGCGGGGCGGGCACCACGCGCTCCACCTCGGGGTGAACGGTGAGCAGTTGGCGCATGGCGACCTCGGCCGCGCAGCCGTCGGCCGCGGCGAGCGCGTCGACGATCCTGCCGTGGTGCCCGAGGGACACCTCGTTCGGGCGGTCGCAGCCGGTGACCGGGCTTCCGGAGACCTGGAGGGCGGCCGAGACGATCCCGGAGAGGTGCTCCAGCATCCGGTTGCCCGCGAGCTGGATGAGCAGCGCGTGGAACTCGGCGTCCGCGCGGGAGAAGGTCAGGGCGTCACCCTGGCCCATCGCGTGTCCCATGATCTCGACCATGTCGCCGAGCCGCTGCTGGACGTCCTCACGGCCGTGCCCGGCGGCCAGGCGCGCGGCCAGCGGTTCGATGGTCCAGCGCAGCTCGCCCAGCTCACGGCGCTGGTCGTCGCGCTGCGGCCCGAACGCGCGCCACTCGATGATGTCGGGGTCGAGGAGGTTCCAGTCGCTGACGGGACGCACGCGCGTGCCGACGTTCGGGCGGGCGCTGACCAGGCCCTTGGCCTCAAGGACGCGGAGCGACTCGCGGACGACGGTGCGGGACACCTCGAAGCGCTGGCCGATCTCCTCGGGCACCAGCGGGCGGTCGGCGCCCAGGTCGCCCGAGACGATCATCTGGCCGAGCTGTTGGACGAGTTGGCCGTGCAGCCCGCGTCCGCGGCTGCCTGAGGCCCGCCTGCCGACGCGGCCGAGATCGGATTCCGTGCCCTCCCAGGAGGGGATTCCGACCCGGTCGGGGCCAGGGGTGTCGGCGTAGGGGTAGCGGTCGAGTTCGCCCGGACCGACCAGACCTGAGTCTGCGGAGCGGGCGGCGGTCATCATGGTGTGCGCAAGGGTACTCACGGATCATTTGTCGGCGCTGCTCCCAACTCCCTTGAGGTCTTTGGTGAAAAGCACACGAAAGGGTGATCGCTCACCCCGTCGCAATTGACGACTTATCGGACAGAAATGGGCTTTCCCAGGGGAGTTGCGCGCAAGCGGGGCTCCCGCGGGTCCGGACCCACCTCAGCGGACCCTGGCGCGCAGGGTCGTGAACAGGTATGCGCACAGCAGCACCGTCACCGACAACGCCAGCGCGCTGCCGACGGGTTGGGCGAGGACCCGGGCGACGGCGACGAGGTACCGCTCCCCGCCGAACGGCCACTGCATCAGGAGCACCTCACGCACCCGCAGCGGGAAGCCCGCCGCGGTCCGCGCCGACGGCCCCTCAAGGGCCTTGTGCACGAGCGGAACGACGATCACCGGTACGGCGACCACGGCCGCGAGCCCGGCGGTGGTGGACCGGAAGATGCCGGCGGCCAGCACACCGGCCCAGGCGCACCCGATGACGAGCCCGAGCCAACTCGCGCTCGACGAGAACCAGTCGGCGGGAACTTGGGTGAGCTCCCGTCCGTAGACGAGGTAGAGCAGTTCGGCGTCGCAGCCGACGGTGAGGAAGGCCAGCGCCACGGCGGTGGCGGCGGTGACGACCAGTTTGGCGACGAGCAGCCCGAGCCGGCGGGGCACGGTGCCGCGGTCCGCCGCCAGCGCGGGGTGGCGGAACTCGTCGCCGAAGGCCAGGGCCCCGATCAGCCCCGCTCCGAGCGCCGCGGGCGGCAGGGGCACCTGCTGCGGCCAGGCGGCCAGCAGCCGGGCCTGCGGGGTGTGCCCGATCCTGGCCAGCAGCACGGCGGTGACGGCGGACACGACGAGCACGGCGGCCGCGATGAGGAACCCGGTGCTGATCCCGGCGGCCCGGCGGATCTCGTAGCGCAGGGGGCGGAGCGGACTGGGCGCGGACCGCACGGAGATGGGAGGCGGGAGGGACGGCAGGGCGTCGAGGGTGCGCGGGGCGCGGGAGGCGCTGACGGCGGTCCGCGCGGCCGGGGCGGACTCGGGGCGGGCGGCGGCGGTTCCGTCCGTGGACGGCGCCTCACGGTCCGCGACGGGCCGCTCGGGCGAGCCGTCCGGGGCGGAACGCTCCTGCTCCGTGCCCGTCCCGCGGGCGTCCACGGCCCCTCGCGACGGCTCCGTCCCGGGCGTCCCTTCAGGGGTCTCGGCGTCGTCGGGCTCCGCTCCTGCGCCGGGTCCCATGTCGCCGATCTCGTCGGCGAGTTGGTGGACGAGGATGCCGTGCCGGAACGCGGTCTCGCCGACGTCGGCGCAGGTGCCGCCGTACACGGAGAGCCGGTTGCCGCCCTCCCTGACCACCTCGACGGAGCGGTGCGTGGCGCGCGCCTCCTTGGCGAGCAGGGCGGCGAGCCGGGCCGCGTGCGGGCTGCGGACGGCGACGCGCGGGCGCAGCCGGGTGCGGGCGAAGTCGGCGGCCGGCTGATCGGCGACGACTCTGCCCTGGTCGAGGGAGACGACCCGGTCGGCGCTGCGTGCCACCTCCTTGGGGTCGGCCGCGGTGATCAGGACCGTGCCGCCCTGGGCCGCGTGGGCGCGCAGCATGCCGTGCAGCCAGCGGGTCTCGCGGGCGGAGAGGCCGTCGGCGGGCTCGTCGAGGACGAGGGTGTGCGGGTCGGACAGCAGGACGCAGGCCAGACCGAGGCGGCGGTCCATGCCCCGGGAGAGGGTGCCGAGCCTTTCGTCGCGCAGGCTGACCAGGCCGACGACCTCCAGGACCTCGTCGGCGCGGCGCACCGCGACACCGGCGGCGGCGCACAGCATCCGCAGATGTCCACGGACCGTGCGGGCGGGGTGGCCCGGCACCCCGCCCAGGAGCACGCCGACCTCGCGGGAGGGGTGGGAGATGCGGTGCAGGGGGCGGCCTCTGAAGTAGGTGATGCCGCGGCCCTGTTGGAGTTCGAGCATGAGTCTGAGCGCTGTGGTCTTCCCCGCGCCCGCGCTTCCGAGGAGGGCGGTGACCTGCCCCGCGCGCGCCTCGAAGGAGATGTCGTCGACGGCGGGCGGAAGGTCCTTGCGGGGGTTGCTGGTCAGTCCGAAGGCCTGGATCACCCGCAGCAAGATAGCGCGCTATGTCGGTATTTTCGGTCACGCGAGGCCCGCTCCGCGCACGGTGATCGGCGTGGACGCCACCGTGTTCGGACGGCATTCGCTTCCGGGCTCGGTACGCGCCGCGGCCCGAGCCGGTCGATCACACTTCGGGGCGCAGCATCGGCGGGTTGAGGAGCGTGGCGCCGCCGGCCCGGAAGAGTTGGGCGGGGCGACCGCCCTGCCGGGTGGTGGTGCCGCCGGTCGGGACGAGGAAGCCCGGCGTGCCGGTCACCTTGCGGTGGAAGTTGCGCGGGTCGAGCGCGACGGCCCACACCGCTTCGTAGACGCGGCGCAGCTCACCGACCGTGAACTCGGTGGGGCAGAACGCCGTGGCGAGCGACGAGTACTCGATCTTGGAGCGGGCGCGTTCCACGCCGTCGGACAGGATCCGCGTGTGGTCGAAGGCGAGGGGCGCGGCGGCTTCGCCGTCACGGCCGTATCCGTCCTGCTGGAGGAGTTCCTCGACCGGCGCCCAGCGGGCGTTGCTGGCGTCGCCTCCGGCCCGGGGTGCGGGCAGGTCGGGGGCGAGTGCCAGGTGGGCGACGCTCACCACGCGCATCCGGGGGTCCCGCTCGGGATCGCCGTAGGTCGCCAGCTGTTCGAGATGCGCGCCGTTGTCCCGGGCGGGGACGGCGGGGTCGTGCGCGTGCAGTCCGGTCTCCTCGGCCAGTTCGCGCGCCGCGGCCTGCGCCAGATCCTCGTCGGCCCGTACGAAGCCGCCGGGCAGTGCCCAGCGCCCCTTGAAGGGTGACTCCCCCCTGCGCACCGCCAGCGCGCACAGAGCGTGACGGCGCACGGTCAGCACGACCAGATCCACGGTGACGGCGAACGGCGGGAAAGCTGACGGGTCGTAGGGCATGCGACGATCTTAGTCGTCTGCCTGACGATAAACACTCCCTTCGTCGGCCCTTCGATGGCTGATCCACTTCGGTCCGGTGTGAGCCTCGCACTTCGGCACGGGCAGGCCCGTGGCCTCGGTCCTGCCCCTGTCGTCCCTGTTCACATCCCCAGTTGGAGCCCTTCGGCCGCTTCCTCGACCATGGCGAGGCCGAGTCTGCTGACCCGTACCGAGAACGGGGCGCCGGCGACGCGCAGGCCCGTCAGGACGATCTCGCCGAGGGGCGCGCTGTGCCAGGGGCGGAGCGTGACCGTCCCGGCCGGGGCGTCCGGTCGGATTCCGGCGAGGGTGGTGGTCAGCAGCACGCCGGCCGCGGCGGCCGTGGCGGCGGGACGGCAGGCCGCGGGGTGCGGGAGGGGCGCGCTGCCCTCGCCGCGCTGTTCGCCCGCGTACATCTCGGGGAGCCGGTGGCCGAAGGCGGCGGAGGCGGCCAGTGTGCCGCGCAGCAGGGAGGACGCCTCCTTCTCGTAGCCGGCTGCCGCCAGCCCGGCGGCCGCGACCGCCGTCTCGTGCACTCGCACGGCACCGCCCCGGTGGCCGAAGGGGTTGTGTCCTGGCTCCTTCGTGCCGAGTCCTCGCAGTCCCCAGCCGGAGTCCATGGCCGGGCCGCCCAGCAGCCTCGCGAGCTGCTCGGTCTGCACCCGGTCCAGCAGGCCCGGCGCTCGTAGGCCGCCTCCCAGCAGCCCGGTGTCCAGGAGGTGGGCGGCGCTCCCGGCCAACTGCGGCACCGTCGTTCCGTCGGGCATCCGGGCCGCCGCGGGTCGCCCTCCGCTCGGGTCGTCGATCCAGAACTCCGCCTGGAAGGCCCGCCGTAGCTCCCGGGCCCACTGCCGCAGCTCGGCCGCGCCCGGTCTGTCGTAGGTCTCCAGGAGTTCGGCGCCCAGCAGCGCGGCGCGGTGGGCGTGTGCCTGGGTCTCGCAGCGGACGGGCCCGCCCGGCTGCGGGTCGCACAGATAGGTGCGGTCGTCGACGGTCGCCAGGAGCCAGGAAAGACAGCGCTCGGCGGCCGGCAGCAGTTCCGCCGTCTCCCGCTCGGGCAGACCCCACCGGTACGCCTCCGCGAGGAGCGTGGGGAAGAGCAGGGTGGCCTCCGTCCCGGTGCAGCCCGGTGGCAGGCGGGTGCCCGCGTCGCGCCTCGGCCCGGGGATCATGCCGGACCTGTCCTCCGGGCCGCCGAGTTGGGCGCGCACGAGAGCGCGCAGCGTCCCGGCGGCGAGCCTGGTGCCGAGGGGCAGGGTCATCCGGGCCGCGGTGAGCGCCTCGGCCGGGGCCAGGCCGCAGCGCCAGGGCGCCCCCGCCGCGAGCCAGCTGTCCGCGGGGTGTGCGGGGTCCCGCAGCAGCAGTGCCTGGAGATCCTCGATGCTGGTCCGCAGCAGCTGCTGGATACCGGGGTCGTCGCCGGACACCTGGGCTGTCGCGAAGGGGCTGGTGGCCGGGCGGGCGACGGTACGGAGGGGCGGTGTCGCCTCGGACCTCGCCCGTAGTTCGAGGGTGCGGCTGGCGCCCGCGGGCAGCTCGATCTCCCAGCGCAGCAGCCCTGCGGAGGCCAGCATGTCCGAGGGCGGTGGGTCCGTCGTGACGGTCACGGCCCCGGTGGCACCGGACCAGCGCAGCCCGGAGTCGTGCACGTCGGCGGGCAGTTCGGGCCCCTGGGTGCCCGCCGCGATCGCGCCCAGGTCGGCCAGATCCGTGCCGAGCGCCACCTCGACCGGCAGCCGCAGCGGCCGTGGGGCCGCGCTGCGCAGGGTGATCCGCTCCGTCCCGTCCGCGTGCCGGACGCGTTCGACGATCACGTCCGGATCCGGGCCACCGTGCGGGGAGGTGCACAAGGTGCCGACGAAGCGGGCCCGGTCGGCGGCCGTCATCCGGGCCTGCACGGCGACCGGTTCGCGCCCCGCCACCCGGAGCCGGCACCGGGACAGCGTCCGCCGTCCCGCCCGGTAGAAGCCCTCCAGCCCCTGCCCGTTCAGTTGCCCCTGGTCCGTGGAGATCGCGAGGGCCGGAAGGGCGACGCAGATCAGGGCGGTGTGGGTGGCCGGCAGACCGACGGGCTGTAGCGGCGGCGGGACCGGACCGGCGGGTGCTGCGGCACGAGGTGGACGGGCGGTCGTGCGGGTTGGAGGCGTCGGCACCCGGGGTGCGGTGCCGTACGGGGTGCGGGGCACCGCCGAGGGCGGGACCGGAGGGGACAGCGGTGGCGGGGGCGGTGGCGGGAGCGGAGCTGATGGCGGTGGCGGTGGCGCGGGGGCCTGGCGTGCCGGGGGCATGGAGGGTCCGCTCGGCTCGGAGGCCGCCGGGCCGGTCTCTCGATGTGCGGCGGACCAGGCGGGATCCCAGTCGCCCACACGTCCGTAGGAGGGCGGTGATCCGTCGGTGCGGGGGCCGGTGCCGGGGGCGTCGTCGGCGGAGGGCGAAGTCGGCTGATGCATGAGGGGGCTTCTTCTGCGCTCTCTGCGCCTCGTGCGGTCGCGGCGCCGGGTGGAGGAGTCCGGTCGGACAAGGGCGGTGCGGTAGCGGAGCCCAGCCAGGAGTCCCGCCACCCACGTGAACGGAGCTCGCCTCCTCCGGGTCACGCCCCTGCCGGGACCACGAGGCCGAGCAGCGCGCACGGCGCGCACGGCTCCCGTCATTACTCGAACGCGCCGTGCGCGCGGGCAGACAGGAATCGGCGAGGTCACACAGGTTGCTCAAGCCGCCGGGACCGCCGGGACCTCTGTAGCCGCCGTAGCCGCCGTAGCCGCCGTAGCCGCCGGCAGAGAGTAAGACGTCGGCAGCGCGTAGGGCGTCGGCGCGATCAGACCGAGATGTCGTGCCCGTCGGGCTCAGGCTCACGTCCCCTCCTCCACCCCGTCGCCCGCCGGGAGGGCGTCGCCGCTGCGGTCGTCGCGGCGCTGTGCGGTGTCCTTGCGGGCGGGACGGGGGCGCGAACCGTCGGCTCGTTCGCTGCCGGGGTGTGTGCCCCCGGGCCCCGAGGTGGCGGGCGTGCGGGGGCGTGGGACGGTCGCGCCGCTCCCCCGTGCGTTCGTCCGCGCCGGACGGGACGTGCCGGTGCCGGTGCCGGTGCCGGTGCCGGTGCGGACCCTGCGTCGGCCGCGGGAGGGTTCCGGCGTCGGGGAGTCGCCGGTCGTCGTGTCCACGTGCGTCGAGTTCTCCTCGGGTCCCGGTTCCTGCCGGTCGCGGGGGCGTCGTGGCCCGGCGGCCGACGAACCCTGGTCGACCGGGCGCCGGCGGTCCCGCCGTTCCGTGCGGAGGCAGCGGCGGACGGACTCCGGGTCCAGACCCTCGTTGCAGGCCTGGTGCAGGAGGCGGGCGAAGAGGTACTCGGGGTCGACTCCGAGGGCCATGGCGAAGGCTTCGCGGGCTTCCAGTTCGTCGCCGGTGGACCAGGCGACCCATCCGGCGAGGGTCAGCGGCGCCGCCGCGTGCTCGTTGTAGGGGCCGACACAGCGGCGGGCCAGGGCTCGCCAGAGGCGAAGGGCGGGTCCTGCCTCGTCGCCCTCCATCCATTCGGCCGCGTGGTCGCGGGTGACGCGGTCCTGGAGGCCGAGGATCAGGGTGGCGGCCTCGTCGTAGCCGATCAGGTCGTCGTCGCGGAGGTCGGCCGGGAGCATCCCTGACACGGGTCGGGCGCCGGAGAGGCGGCGCATGAGGCGCTCGGCCAGCTCCAGGGTCTCGGTGGCCACGCGGACGCACTCGGTGTCGTCCAGGATCTTGGGGATCAGCGCCATGGCGGCCGTGTCCAGAGCGGTCTCCTGCTCCCGCGCGGCGGCCGTCTCCCAGGGCTGGAGCCGGGCCCGCAGCTCGCGCAGGGTGCCTCGCACCTGGAGTCCCGCGTAGGTCGCGGCGGCGGCCAGCACGGACGTGCCGGGCAGGCCCATCGGCGTGCCTTCGGGCGGGCAGCAGAGCGGCTCACCGCAGTTGTAGGACCAGAAGCGGCCGTCCGCGATGCAGAGTGCCTCGGCGACCGACACCCTCAGATCGCCGCAGGCCTCGTGCAGCTCGGCGGCGAGGGGTGCCAGTCGTCGCATGACCTCCTGCGCGGTCTCCCCTGGTGCGGGTTCCTGGCACAGGTAGATGACCATCTGCCTCGGTCGGGCTCCCCGGCGCTCGCCCCCCGTCACCAGTCCTCGGACCAGTTCGCGGGCGGCGCACTTCCAGTCGGCTCGCGTCGGCGGAATACCGAGCCGGGCCCGGCCGCCGAACCTGCCGCCGGTGTCGTCGCCGTCCAGGGCGAGCAGGACGATGCTGTCCTCGGGGCGGTAGCCGAGAAGGTAGGGCAGGGCGTCGGCCAGTTCCGCGGGGGTGCGCAGGGTGACCCCGTGCGCGGTCCCCCGCCCGACGTAGGCGGTCGGCTCGGGGTGCCTGCCGGGTCGGGCCGAGCCCCCATGGCCGCCCTGTCCGGCGCGGGGGCCGTGCGCCTCGCGTCCGATCGCCTTGCCGTTCTCGGAGGATCCAGTGGTTTCGCCGTGATTCGTCATGCGCCGACCGTCTCGCGAACCGGGGAAATCCATTTCCGCTTGTGGATAAGTCGGATCAGGGACACGACAACCCGCGATCGACGCACTCACCTGACCTGCACAGATACCCGTTTCGCAGGTCCGCCGTTAGTCATACCGCGCTGCCGGCCCCGCGAGTCCGGCACCGCTAACCCCACCGGCCGGCCCCCGCCCCACGACCACCGCGGCCCGGATTGTCAGTCCCGTCCTGTTGGATGGAGGGCATGGAGCACACGAGCAGCACGGAACTCCGGGCGGCGGCCGACACCGTCCTCGCCCGCCTCGTCGGGGACGCGACCGGGACGGCCCGGCTGCGCGAGGACCAGTGGCGGGCGATCGAGGCGCTGGTCGCGCACGGCCGCCGGGCGCTCGTCGTGCAGCGCACCGGATGGGGCAAGTCCGCCGTCTACTTCGTGGCGACCTCGCTGCTGCGGGCGCGGGGCAGCGGGCCGACGGTGATCGTGTCCCCCCTCCTCGCGCTCATGCGCAACCAGGTCGAGGCCGCCGCGCGGGCCGGTATCCACGCGCGGACCATCAACTCCTCCAACATCGAGGAGTGGGGCACGGTCCAGGCCGAGATCGCGGCCGGTCAGGTGGACGTTCTCCTGGTCTCGCCCGAGCGGCTCAACAACCCCGACTTCCGCGACGAGGTGCTGCCCGCGCTCGCCGCGGCCACCGGGCTCCTCGTGGTGGACGAGGCGCACTGCATCTCCGACTGGGGACACGACTTCCGCCCCGACTACCGGCGGCTGCGCACCATGCTGGGCGACCTCCCGTCCGGCGTTCCGGTCCTCGCGACCACGGCGACCGCCAACGCGCGCGTGACGGCCGACGTGGCGGAACAGCTGGGCACCGGAGGCTCGTCCGACGCCCTGGTGCTGCGCGGTCCGCTGGACCGGGAGAGCCTGAGCCTCGGTGTGCTGCGCCTGCCCGACGCGGCGCACCGGATGGCCTGGCTCGCCGACCACCTCGACGAGTTGCCGGGCTCCGGGATCATCTACACGCTGACCGTGGCCGCCGCCGAGGAGGTCACCGCCTTCCTGCGGCACCGGGGGCACACCGTCGCCTCGTACACGGGGAAGACGGAGAACGCCGATCGGCAGCAGGCCGAGGACGATCTGCTCGCCAACAAGGTGAAGGCGCTGGTCGCCACGTCCGCGCTCGGCATGGGCTTCGACAAGCCGGACCTCGGATTCGTGGTGCACCTCGGGTCGCCGTCGTCGCCGATCGCCTACTACCAGCAGGTGGGCCGTGCGGGGCGCGGTGTCGAGCACGCCGAAGTACTGCTGCTGCCCGGCCGGGAGGACGAGGCGATCTGGGAGTACTTCGCCTCGCTCGCCTTCCCCTCCGAGGAGCTGGTGCGGCGCACCCTGGACGTCCTCGCCCGCGCGGAGCGCCCCCTGTCGCTGCCCGCCCTGGAACCGCTGGTGGAGCTGCGGCGCTCCCGCCTTGAGTCGATGCTGAAGGTTCTCGACGTCGACGGCGCGGTCAAGCGGGTCAAGGGCGGCTGGATCTCCACCGGGCAGCCGTGGGCCTACGACGCCGAGCGGTACGCCTGGGTGGCGCGCCAGCGCGGGGCCGAGCAGCAGGCCATGCGCGACTACGCGTCGACGAGCGGCTGCCGGATGGAGTTCCTCCAGCGGCAGTTGGACGACGAGGGCGCCAAGCCCTGTGGCCGCTGCGACAACTGCGCGGGGGCCCGGTTCACCGTGGACATGTCTCCCGCCGCGCTGGACGCGGCGCGTGTCGACCTCGGCCGGGCCGGTGTCGAGGTGGAGCCGCGCCGCATGTGGCCGACCGGGCTGCCCGCGGTCGGCGTGGACCTCAAGGGCCGGATCCCGGCGGGCGAGCAGGCCGCCGAGGGGCGCGCGCTGGGACGGCTCTCGGACATCGGCTGGGGCAACCGGCTGCGCCCCATGCTCGCGCCCACGGCCCCCGACGGCCCCCTGCCGGACGACGTGGCGCACGCCGTCGTCGGGGTCCTCGTCGACTGGGCCAAGGGGCCCGGTGGCTGGGCGTCGGGGGCGGCGGGCGCGCAGCAGCGGCCGGTGGGGGTCGTCACGGTCGCCTCACGCACGCGTCCTCAGCTGGTCGGTTCGCTGGGCGCGCGCATCGCGGAGGTCGGCAGGCTGCCGTTGCTGGGCTCCCTTGAGTACACGGGCGACACCACTCATGTCTCGCGCAGCAACAGCGCGCAGCGTCTCAAGGCGCTCGACGGGGCGTTGAGCGTGCCGCCCGCGCTGGCCTCCGCTCTCGCCGAAGCCCAGGGGCCGGTGCTGCTGGTGGACGACTTCACCGAGACGGGGTGGACGCTCGCGGTCGCGGCCAGGATGCTCCGCAGGGCCGGCGCGCAGGGGGTGCTGCCCCTCGTGCTGGCCGTACAGGGCTGAACGCACCGGCGAACCTGGCACGCGCCCACGCGCCCACCCGCACCCGCACCCGCACACCCACGCACCGTACGGATCGCCCGTCCCACCTGTCCCGTCCGCCCCCCGGGCCACTCACGCACCGTCCTCCCGTCGGCCGGAACCGACCTTTGCGCAAGCGCTCTCCGCGGTCCGCCCATGGCGCTCCGGACGACGGGCGTCCCAACGGTGTCCGAACGGGAGGTGAACGACCATCCCAGGCGTCGCACCAGGACACGTCGGGTAGGGATATAACCCGCGGACCCTCACATTTCGGTCGCCGACCCCAATTGCTCGTTGCCGCATCCAAGTTCGACAGGAAGAATTGAACTCCGCTCCCCGCACGGCTCGTCCGTGGTCCGGTAGGGCTCTGCTGCGGCGTGCGCTTCCCCCGAATCCGACCCCGCCCGCAGTGTGGGCGCGTAGCCGAAGGGAGGACCGTGACTTTCGGACTTGCTCCGTCCTCCGCGGCATCCATGTCGACGTCTGCCGCTTCATCCACCCCCTTGGCCCGGATGCTCGAGCCCGCGGAGTGGGCCGCCGCCGGAATCCCGCTGCTGCGCAACCCCCGTGAGGTCGTCAGCGGGCTCCATTCGCGGCACCGACCCGGTCCGGCGACCGCGATCGTGGCCGTACTGGATCAGGACGAACGGCTGCGCGCGAGCGCCTCGTTCACGCGCCGCCAGGTTCCGGCCGACGGCTGGATGTTCCGCAACGCGCTGCTCGCGCAGTTGCGCCGGGTCATCCCGCACGACCTGCGCCGCCGTACCCCGGTAAGGACCGCCGTGCTGGTCTACTGCCGTGACGGTGACGCGCGGTGGACCGAGGAGGACGGCGCGTGGATGTGGGGCCTGCGGGACGCCTGCACGCTGCACGGTCTGCGCTGCGGGGCGTACATCACTCTGACCCGGGACGGCTGGCAGGTCCTCGGCGAGGGGCGGGGCGGGCGTCGTCCGAACCTGGACTCGACGCCGGAGCCTTTCGAACTGTCCGAGTCGCCGCCCCCGTCGCCCCGCACGGGCGGCGCCGCCTCGGACGTCCTGCGCCGCGCGGCGGCCCGCTGAACGCACCGCCGATGTGCTGCGGCATCGACGCGCGGCGCCCCTGATCAGCACGGAGCGCGGGACACCCGAGAAAGCCCCGGCCGCACAGCAGCCCGGTCTCGACGCCGTCCCCTGGGACGCTGCCCCGATATCAGCACCAAGGGTTCGCCGCGCGGGATCCGGCGAACTCGCCCGCCGGGAATCCCGGCGTGGCAAGCTCGCCGACAGCGACAGCGACACCACCGTCCACAGCCACAGCCACAGCCACAGCCACAGCGGGAAACGGTTCCGTCTCCTTCGGGGAGCCTCCCGCGCATGCCCGCGAGCATGACGGGACGCCCACCGTGCTCGACGTCGCCGTGACAGCCGCCTCAGCCGCTCCGACGCCCTCGCGGGTCGACCGGAGAGGGCTCAGGCGCCCGCGTTCAGCACCGAGTTGATCCGCTGCGCGTCTCCGCAGACGATCAGCAAGGCGCCGGCCCGCGTACGGGCGAGCGGCAGGACGGTGGCGGCGACCGTGTCGGGACCGCCGTTGACGGCGACCACGACGACGGGGCGGGTGGCAGCGCGCTCGATGACGGCGGCGTCCGCGTAGAAGACGTCGTCGCCCGCGTCGTGCTGCGTCCAGTAGGAGGCTTCACCGAAGGACAGCTCGTGGGTGGCCCACGGGTGCTGTTCGCCGGTGGTGACGACCAGGACGTCGCCGGGGGCACGCCCGGACTCGAGCAGCAGGTCCACGGCCTCCTCGGCGGCGTCGAGCGCGCCGTCCGCCGAGGCCGGGATCAGCTGGATCTGCGGGGTGGCCGAAGCCGTGACGGAAGCGGCCGCCGGACCCGAGGGTCCGGGGGTGGCCGCCGTCGCGTCTCGCGACGTGCGCTGCACCGGCGGGGTGGGCCGGAGCGGACCAGGACGACCGGGACGCGGCGGAGCCGCGGGGCGGGGGCCGGGTACAGGGCGAGGGGTCGGCGCAGTGCGGGGACCCTGGGCACTCTCGTGAATCTGAGGCTCCTCGGGAATGAGAGGCATGAGCTGATATCTATCAAACGCTGGTGCGGATCGCGTCAGCGGGTGGCACATGAGTGCGAACGGAATCGTCAGAAATCGAAGCCGAGCTGGCCCTCGATCTCCGGAGCGCTTCCGTCCGCCCAGCTGCGGGCCTTCTTGAGGTGCCGCCACTGGGGCAGCGCATCAAGATACGCCCATGACAAGCGGTGGTACGGGGTGGGCCCCCGTTCCTCCAGTGCGGCCTTGTGCACGGGTGACGGATACCCGGCGTTGTCCGCAAAACCGAAGTCTGCATGGTCGACACCCAGTTCGGCCATCATTTTGTCGCGCTGAACCTTGGCGATCACCGAGGCCGCCGCGACGGCCACGCACGACTGGTCGCCCTTGATGACCGTGCGGACCTTCCAAGGCGCACCGAGGTAGTCGTGCTTCCCGTCGAGGATGACCGCGTCCGGACGGACCGGCAGCGCCTCCAGGGCTCGCACGGCCGCCAGACGCAGCGCCGCGGTCATACCCCGTTCGTCGATCTCCTCGGGGGAAGCGTGTCCGAGGGCGAACGACGTCACCCACTCGCGCAGTTGAAGGTTCAGCGCGTCGCGGCGCCTCACAGTCAGCAGCTTGGAGTCGGTGAGACCTTCGGGGGGTCGACGCAGTCCGGTGACCGCCGCGCAGACGGTGACGGGTCCGGCCCAAGCGCCGCGCCCCACCTCGTCGACACCGGCAATGATCTTCGCCCCGGTCGTGGCGCGCAGTGAGCGCTCGACGGTGTGGGTGGGTGGTTCGTACGGCATGGCGTCCTTAGCCTACGCCGCCTGGATCGCCCCGCGACACCCCGCCTCCCCGTCCGTCGTCATCGCCGTCGCGACGCGCGCCCGGCGGACGCCCGGTGGCAGCGGCGGAAGGGCGAACCGGCCGACCGTCTCCGCCGGTTCACGGCCCTTTCGTTCGCTTCCGCGCACCGTGGCGCGGTCCGTCCGGATGGCCGAAAGGGCGTCACGGGCAGAGCCGTTGGCCGCGTCGGATCGAATCCCGTTCCTCTCTGCGCCACGAGTGACGACCGCGCGCGGAAGCCTGACGGCGGGCTCCACGACCCCGTCGAAGATCACGCCGCGAAGGTGTCCCGCCCGATCCTGATCGCGTTCGCGAATGACCGCCCGGACAGCGAAGCCAGGGCGGGAGTCCTCACGCGCGGCCCGGCAGAACGCGAGGAGACCTTCGCCCGTTCTACCGAGGTCGGGCAGGGTGTACGGCGTCGAGGGCGGTGCCCGCCGAGCCCGCGTCGGGCGCCGCCAGCGGGTCGATCGGCCGGCGTCAGCGTCGCCGTCGTCGAATCAGCCTATCCAGTGATCCCGTACGGCTCCGGGTCCCTCCACTGGTCGAAGGGACGGTCGAGCGCGTACTTGTCGTCGTCGCCGAGGACGAGCATCCGCATCTCGGCGTTGCCGGGGTTGGACAGCGACTCGAACTCGTCGACCGTCCAGTGGAACCAGCGCATGCAGAACAGCCGCATCGCCAGCCCGTGGGTCACCAGCAGCACGTTCGACGGGTGGTCGGGGGCCTCGAAGCTGCGGTAGAGGCTCTCCAGGAAGCCGCCGACCCGGTCGTACACGTCGGCACCCGACTCGCCCTGGGCGAAGCGGTAGAAGAAGTGCCCGTACGCGTCCCGGTAGCTCTTCTGGAGGCGTACGTCCTCGCGCTCCTGCCAGTTGCCCCAGTCCTGCTCACGCAGCCTGGGTTCCTCGCGCACCCGTATCAGCTCGGGGTCGAGGTGGAAGGCCCGCAGGGTCTGGTGGGTGCGGCGGTACGGGGAGACGTACACGCTGACACGCTCGCGCCCGAAGACCTCGCGCAGCCGCTTCCCGGTCTCCTCGGCCTGCTGCCAGCCCCGGTCGGTGAGGGCGAGTGCGTGGTCGGGTTCGCGTTCGTACACGGTGTCATCAACATTGCCCGTTGACTCTCCGTGCCGGACAAGAACGATGCGCCGTGGTCGTGCCATGCCAAAACAGTAGATCGTGGGAGCCCGGATCGAAGACTCCTGGGGGGTCCGTACGGCGGAGGTCACACATTTCCTGCCCCACGGACCACATCGGTCACTCGCCGCACAGGCCGTTTCTCACACCGTCCAGGAGGGCTCCAGCTCCACGATGTCGCCGGTCATGGCCGCGACGTCGGCCTCCGTCTGGGCCCGCAGACCGAGTCGCTCCACGCGTTCGGTGCGGTACTTACCGTGTTCGGCGGCGGCCCGCCACATCGACAGGACCATGAACTCGTGTCCCGGCGCCTCACCGAACAGACCGCGGATCATGCCGGGCGATCCGGCCATGGCCGGATTCCAGACCTTCTCCTGCATCAGGGTGAAGTGCTCGACGCGCTCCTCGTGGATCCGGCAGAGGGCCACCCGGACCAGGTCGGCGTCGGTGAAGCGCGGCTCGAAGCCGGTCTTCACGTCGAAGCGGTAGTCGAAGAGCCTGACCTGGGCGTCCTTGAAGGTTCCCGCCTGCGTCGAGGCCAACCGGTCGTGGGAACGGGCCATGAAGGAGTCGTAGAAGGCGCGGCTCTCCCAGAACGCGAAGACATGCGCCACCCCAGGACGCTGCCGGCTCCAGCCCCCGCCCTGTCCCCTGAACCCCGGCTCCCCCAGAAGCCCCGCCCATTTCCGCTGCCCGCGCTCGAAGCCGCGGCGGTCAACCACGGTGCAACGCATCCACTTGACCAGCACCGCGCCATCGTACGGCCCCCGAACGTGGCGCCGGTCACCCTCTGGCGGACAACTGCGCAGCGCAGGGCCGCAGGTGCGTGGGAGGATGGACAATCGGCCTTGTCCACAGGGCAGTTCGGGCCGATCGGCGCGCAGGGGAACGGGGAAGGGGAAGTCTGGTGAACGGCCTCAACAAGGGAATCGGCAAGGTCGAGGTCGCGGTGAAATGGGATCCCAGTCCGGCGGGAGAGCCACCCACCGATCTCGACCTCGTCGCCGCCACCTATCAGGGGAACGATCCGCAGAGCGATCCCGAGTATCTCGTCTACTTCGACAGCCGCTCCCCCGACGGCACCATCTCCCTCAGCCGTGACAGCAAGGACGGCAAGGGCTTCGGCTGGGACGAGGTCATGTCGCTGGAACTGGACCGGCTGAGCGACCGTTACGCGCGCGTGCTGGTCGGTGTCGTCATCCAGCAGCGGGCCGGGGAGCGCACGTTCGCCCGGGTGGCAGGACCGGCGCTGCGCATCCGTGAGGGCTACGACGTCCTCGCGGAGGACGACTTCGCGCACGTCCCGCGGTCGACGGCGGCCACCGTCGCGGAGTTCGTGCGCGACGGCTCCGGCGCCTGGACGTTCCGTCCCGGTGTGCAGGGCTTCGAGGACGACCCCGCCGACTTCGCCCGCATCATGGGGCGGACCCGGCGCTCCTGACACCTCGGACCGCCGGCGCGACACGAGGCGCCGCACGAAGGAGGAGGGGCCCCGACGCGTGTCGGGGCCCCTCTTCCTCAGTTCCGGTCCGTCAGCTGCAACCGCTGGTCGAGCCGCAGCCCTCGCAGATGTAGCAGGAGCCGGCGCGCTGCATCTTGGTGCCGCACGAGAAGCAGAGCGGGGCGTCGGCCTGGATGCCCAGCTGCATCTCCACCAGCTCCGCGCTGGTGTGGACCTGCTGCGGGACGGCCTTGACCGCCTCGGCGCGCGGGGCCTCGACGGCCTTCAGGTCGGTCTGCCGAGGCGCCGACTGGGCCAGGCCCTCGACGTCGACGTCGTCCTCGCTGGACTCGTAGGAGCCCGTCTCCAGGTGGCGCTGGCGCTCCTCGGCGGAGTGGATGCCGAGGGCGGAGCGCGTCTCGAAGGGCAGGAAGTCCAGCGCCAGGCGGCGGAAGATGTAGTCGACGATCGACTGGGCCATCCGCACGTCCGGGTCGTCGGTCATACCGGCCGGCTCGAACCGCATGTTGGTGAACTTGGAGACGTACGTCTCCAGCGGAACGCCGTACTGGAGGCCCACGGAGACGGCGATGGAGAAGGCGTCCATCATGCCCGCGAGGGTCGAGCCCTGCTTGGACATCTTCAGGAAGACCTCGCCGAGACCGTCGTCCGGGTAGGAGTTGGCGGTCATGTAGCCCTCGGCGCCGCCGACCGTGAAGGACGTCGTGATGCCGGGACGGCCCTTGGGGAGGCGCTTGCGGACCGGGCGGTACTCGATGACCTTCTCGACCGTCTCGCGGATGGTCGCCTCGGCCTTCGCCGTGACCTCGGTCTTCTCCTTCTCCTTGGTCTTCGCGGAGAGGGGCTGGCCGACCTTGCAGTTGTCGCGGTAGATCGCGAGCGCCTTGACGCCCATCTTCCACGCCTCGAAGTAGACCTCTTCGACGTCCTCGACGGTCGCCGTCTCCGGCAGGTTGACCGTCTTGGAGAGCGCGCCGGAGATCCACGGCTGGATCGCGGCCATCATGCGGACGTGGCCCATCGCGGAGATGGAACGCTCGCCCATCGCGCAGTCGAACACCTCGTAGTGCTCGTGCTTGAGGCCGGGGGCGTCGACGACATTGCCGTTGTCGGCGATGTGGGCGACGATCGCCTCGATCTGCTCCTCCTGGTAGCCCAGGCGGCGCAGGGCCTGCGGGACGGTGCCGTTGACGATCTGCATCGAGCCGCCGCCGACCAGCTTCTTGAACTTGACCAGGGCGAGGTCGGGCTCCAGGCCGGTGGTGTCGCAGGACATCGCGAGACCGATGGTGCCGGTCGGGGCGATGACGGACGCCTGCGCGTTACGGAAACCGTTCTTCTCACCGAGGCGCAGGACGTCCTGCCAGGCCTCCGTGGCGGCGGCCCAGATCGGCGTGTCCAGGTCGTCCACGCGGACGGCCGCGCCGTTGGCGTCGGAGTGCTGCTTCATGACGCGCAGGTGCGGCTGGGCGTTGCGGGCGAAGCCGTCGTACGGGCCGACGACCGCGGCGAGTTCGGCGGAGCGCTTGTACGACCTGCCGGTCATCAGGGAGGTGATCGCGCCGGCCAGGGCGCGGCCGCCGTCGGAGTCGTAGGCGTGGCCGGTCGCCATCAGCAGGGCGCCGAGGTTGGCGTAGCCGATGCCGAGCTGGCGGAAGGCGCGGGTGTTCTCGCCGATCTTCTGGGTGGGGAAGTCCGCGAAGCAGATGGAGATGTCCATCGCGGTGATGACCAGCTCGACGACGTTGGCGAAGCGCTCGGCGTCGAAGGACTGGTGGCCCTCGCCGTCGTCCTGGAGGAACTTCATCAGGTTGAGCGAGGCGAGGTTGCAGGACGTGTTGTCCAGGTGCATGTACTCGCTGCACGGGTTCGAGCCGTTGATCCGGCCGGACTCCGGGCAGGTGTGCCAGCGGTTGATGGTGTCGTCGTACTGGATGCCCGGGTCGGCGCAGGCCCAGGCGGCTTCGGCCATCTTGCGGAACAGGGACTTGGCGTCGACCTCTTCGATGACCTCGCCGGTCATCCGCGCGCGCAGGCCGAACTTCTCGCCCTGCTCGACGGCCTTCATGAAGTCGTCGTTGACGCGCACCGAGTTGTTGGCGTTCTGGTACTGGACGGACGTGATGTCGTCGCCGCCCAGGTCCATGTCGAAGCCCGCGTCGCGCAGGGCGCGGATCTTCTCCTCTTCCTTGACCTTGGTCTGGATGAAGTCCTCGATGTCGGGGTGGTCGACGTCCAGGATGACCATCTTGGCGGCGCGGCGGGTGGCGCCACCCGACTTGATCGTTCCGGCGGAGGCGTCGGCGCCGCGCATGAAGGAGACGGGACCCGAGGCGTTGCCGCCGGAGGAGAGCAGTTCCTTGGAGGAGCGGATGCGGGAGAGGTTCAGGCCCGCGCCCGAGCCGCCCTTGAAGATCATCCCCTCTTCCTTGTACCAGTCGAGGATCGACTCCATGGAGTCGTCGACGGACAGGATGAAACAGGCGGAGACCTGCTGGGGCTGCGGGGTGCCCACGTTGAACCAGACGGGGCTGTTGAAGCTGAAGACCTGGTGCAGGAGGGCGTAGGCCAGCTCGTGCTCGAAGATCTCGGCGTCGGCGGGCGTGGAGAAGTACTTGTGGTCCTCTCCGGCCTTCCGGTACGTCTTCACGATGCGGTCGATCAGCTGCTTGAGGCTGACCTCGCGCTGCGGGGTGCCGACGGCACCCCGGAAGTACTTGCTGGTGACGATGTTGACCGCGTTCACCGACCAGAAGTCGGGGAACTCGACGCCACGCTGCTCGAAGTTGACCGAGCCGTCGCGCCAGTTGGTCATGACGACGTCCCGGCGGTCCCACGTCACCTCGTCGTACGGATGCACGCCGGGGGTGGTGTGGATGCGGTCGATGCGCAGGCCCTTGGTGGTCTTCGCGCCCTTGGCGCGGGAACCTCGTGCCGGACCGCTCGCCGTCTCTGTCATGCCGCCTCCCTGTACGGGCTGAAACGCCCCGAAGTGCCGCGTTGTTCCCGTGGCACGGTGTTCTGTCTGATGTCGCGGGACACGCGTGAAGCGGCCCACGGCAAGTCTTGGATCGCCGCCGCGCGGCCAGAATCAGGGCGTCCGCCCTGTTTTTGGTCCGTCGATCAGTCGGCGACGCGGGCGGGCTCGGGGACCTTCACGGTCCCGCCCTGTCCACCGTCGTTCTTCTTGGTCCCGGTGGGCGCGTCCGCGCGGTCCTCGTCGTCCGCGGCGGCGCGGCGGGTCTCCTCCCGGAGTTCCGCGATGGCGGACTCGAAGTCCTCCAGCGAGTTGAACGCCCGGTAGACGGAGGCGAAGCGCATGTACGCGACGAGGTCGAGCTCCTGCAGCGGACCGAGTATGGCCAGCCCCACGTCATGAGTGGTCAGCTCGGCGCTCCCGGTGGCGCGCACCGCTTCCTCGACCCGCTGGCCGAGTTGGGCGAGCGCGTCCTCGGTGACCGGCCGCCCCTGGCACGCCTTGCGCACGCCGTTGATGACCTTGGTGCGACTGAAGGGCTCGGTGACTCCGGAGCGTTTCACCACCATGAGCGAACACGTCTCGACGGTGGTGAACCGTCGCGAGCAGTCCGGGCACTGGCGGCGCCTGCGGATCGACGTGCCGTCGTCCGTCGTACGGCTGTCGACGACCCGGCTGTCGGGATGCCTGCAGAAGGGGCAGTGCATGAACTCCCAACCCTCCTCACAGCAGACTCATGGGCCTCGCCGGATGTTCCGAACTCCGCGAAGCAGTCCCCAGCATAGGCGATCGCCGACGCTTCGCGGACCGGGGGGACCACAACTTCTGGGCCGCCTCCGCAATCCAACCACTAGATGTGGGGATCGAGCCACATAAACACGCCGTACGCGCGCGTGTCGGGCCCCAGCACGCGGGCCTGCGCGGGCCGGGCGACCCCGCCCTGACGGGGCCCGCACCCGCCGCACGAGGGCCCCGTCAGGCCCGACGCGAGCGCCCTGACCGCCGCACGGAGAGAGGTACGACCACACCTCTGCGACGCCTACGAAGACGCCCCCTGCGACGCCTACGGAGACGCCCTCTGTGACGCTTACGGAGATACCGGGCGCCGCAGGGAGGGGCCGTGCGGCTCCGGCACAGATGAGGTCCGGTCCGCGGCTGGCCGGGCACCGGATGGCAGACTGAGCCGACAACCCGCGAGGCCACGGGCCTGGCGGCGGAGACCCCCGGAGCCCCAAACCGCACCCTCCCGCGGGGACCGCTCCGCCCGTCGGGCAGCGCGCCAGCCATACACCCAGACGCCTGATCACGGCAGTGGATCCGCGTTTTTTCACTCGAACGTGTGTTTGGCGCAACCTTTCGAAAGCAACTACCGTTGTCCAGCCAGGGAGACCATCGAGAGGGGCCGACGTGACCACCACCGCAGACAGTGCCATCACTGCCCAGGACCGCTCCCAGGGCCGACTCGAGCCGGTGCATGCGATGAACGACATGAATCCCGAGGGGCACAAGCGCTCACTACCGGGCCGACCTCCTGGCATCCGGGCGGACAGCTCAGGACTCACCGATCGGCAACGCCGCGTGATCGAGGTGATCAGGGACTCGGTGCAACGACGCGGCTACCCACCATCGATGCGGGAGATCGGACAGGCGGTCGGCCTGTCCAGCACCTCCTCCGTCGCCCACCAGCTGATGGCGCTCGAACGCAAGGGCTTCCTGCGCCGCGATCCGCACCGCCCGCGCGCCTACGAGGTGCGCGGCTCGGACCAGGCATCGTCGGCGCAGCCCACCGACACCGCCGGGAAGCCGGCCGCGTCGTACGTACCGCTGGTCGGCCGGATCGCCGCCGGTGGCCCGATCCTCGCGGAGGAGTCCGTCGAGGACGTCTTCCCTCTCCCTCGCCAACTGGTCGGTGACGGTGAGCTGTTCGTGCTGAAGGTCGTCGGCGACTCGATGATCGAGGCCGCGATCTGCGACGGCGACTGGGTCACCGTCCGCCGTCAGCCGGTCGCCGAGAACGGTGACATCGTGGCGGCCATGCTCGACGGCGAGGCCACCGTGAAGCGGTTCAAGCGCGAGGACGGCCATGTCTGGCTCCTCCCGCACAACGCGGCGTACGAGCCGATCCCTGGCGACGACGCGACCATCCTCGGCAAGGTCGTGGCGGTCCTGCGTCGCGTCTGACGGCCACAGCGGGCGGGCGCTGAGCGCCGCCTCGCTCCCTGACCGGGCCCCGGAACCCCTGCGCCGGTTCCGGGGCCCTGTGCTGTCCTGATCCACAGGAGACACGGACGGGGAGACACGGGGTCGCGCGCGCACACAGGGGGACTCGCGGAGTCACGGGGTGACGCGGGGAGGCAGTGGGTGGCTGCGGCGCGACCGCGACCGCGGCCACCCACTCCCGCTCACTCGCTCTCGGTGACGGACTCGACGCCGGCGTCAGCGTCGGCGTCGTTCTCGGTTCCGGTCCTGACGTCGGCTGCCGCCTCCGCCTGCTTCGCCACCGCGTCGATCGCCGCCAGCGACCTGCGGACCTGGTTACGGTCCGTGGTGTACCAGAAGTCCGGCAGTGACGCCTTCAGATAGCTGCCGTAGCGGGCCGTCGCGAGGCGCTGGTCGAGCACGGCGACGACACCGCGGTCACCCGAGGCCCTGACCAGACGGCCGGCGCCCTGCGCCATGAGCAGCGCGGCATGGGTGGCGGCGACGGCCATGAAGCCGTTGCCGCCGTTCTCCTCGACGGCCTTCTGCCGGGCGCTCATCAGCGGGTCGTCCGGCCTCGGGAACGGGATCTTGTCCATGACGACCAGCTGGCAGCTGGGCCCGGGGACATCGACGCCCTGCCAGAGCGAGAGCGTGCCGAAGAGGCAGGTACGGGGGTCCGCGGCGAAGTTCTTGATCAGCTCGCCGAGTGTCTCCTCGCCCTGGAGCAGGATCGGGAACTCCGGGATCCGCGACCGCAGTTCCTCGGCGGCGAGCTGCGCGGCGCGCATCGACGAGAAGAGGCCGAGGGTGCGGCCCCCGGCCGACTGGATCAGCTCCGTCAGCTCGTCGAGCATGTCGCCCCGGTCGCCGTCCCGCGCGGGGCGCGCGAGGTGTTTGGCGACGTACAGGATGCCCTGCCTGGGGTAGTCGAACGGCGAGCCGACGTCGATGCCCTTCCACTGCGGGACGTCGTCGCCCTCCGTGCCCTCCGGGGCGAGGCCGAGGGAGGCGCCGACGCCGTTGAAGTCGCCGCCGAGCTTCAGGGTCGCGGAGGCGAGGACCACGGAGCGGTCGGTGAACAGCTTCTCGCGCAGCAGCCCCGACACCGACATCGGGGCGACCCGCAGAGAGGCGCCGAAGCGGTCGTGGCGCTCGTACCAGACGACATCCCACTCCGAGCCGTTCGCGACGCGCTCCGCCACGTCGTGGACGCTCTCCACGGACGCCAGTGCCTGCTTGCGGACCGCGTCCTCGTCCTGGACGGACTTGTCGCGGGTCGCGCCGATCGCGGAGATCACCGTACGGCTGGCGTCCCGCAGGGCCATCAGCGCGTAGCCGAGGTCTTCCGGGATCTCCTCCAGCCGGCCGGGAAGCGCCAGTTCCATCAGCCGCTCGAAGCCCTCGGCGGCGGTCTGGAGCTGGTCGGCGGCCTTCTCGTTCACGAGCTTCGCGGCCCGGCGCACGGCACGGTTGACCTGGCCGGGGGTCAGCTCGCCGGTGGCCACGCCGGTGACCCGGGAGACCAGTTCGTGCGCCTCGTCGACGATCAGCACCTCGTGCGGCGGGAGGACCGGGGCGCCCTCGATGGCGTCGATCGCGAGCAGCGCGTGGTTGGTGACGACGACCTCGGCGAGCTTCGCCCGCTCGCGGGCCATCTCCGCGAAGCACTCGGCGCCGTAGGCGCACTTGGTCGCGCCCAGGCACTCGCGGGAGGAGACGGAGACCTGCGCCCAGGCCCGGTCGGAGACGCCCGGGGTCAGACCGTCGCGGTCGCCGGTCTCCGTCTCCTGCGACCAGTCGCGCAGCCGCAGCAGGTCCTGGCCGAGCTTGCTGGTGGGGGCCGCGGCCTCGAACTGGTCGAAGAGACCCTCTTCCTCGTCCTGCGGCATGCCCTCGTGCAGACGGTGCAGGCACAGGTAGTTCGACCTGCCCTTGAGCATGGCGAACTCGGGGCGTCGGCGCAGCAGCGGATGCAGGGCGTCGACGGTGCGCGGAAGGTCCCGCTCGACGAGCTGACGCTGGAGGGCGAGGGTGGCTGTCGCCACGACGACCCGCTCCCCGTGCGCGAGCGCGGGCACGAGATAACCGAGCGACTTTCCGGTGCCGGTGCCGGCCTGGACCAGCAGATGGGAACCGTCGTCGATCGCCTCTGCGACGGATTCGGCCATGGTCACCTGGCCGGGGCGCTCCGTACCGCCGACGGAGGCGACGGCGGCATGCAGGAGTTCGGGGAGTGAGGGCTTCGTCATAGCGCGACCACCCTACGGCCCGGCACTGACAAAGGGGCGATCAAGGCTTGGACGGGGGGCGGGATCAGGACCGGCCGCTCGCGGGATCGGCCTCGAAAAAATTTTGGTGGCGCGGGAACCGGCGGGCACGGCCGTCCGTTTGACTCATTGCGACGACGCGATTGCACAGCGTCACAGGGCATGGCGTAGGGCTCGTTCTCGGATCATGAGGGCGGCTCGCTTGGCGGGGAGGTCGGCCTCCGCCGAGAAGCGGAAACCAGCGGTCAGGAACGCGGAGATGGAGGGGGTGTTGCGAAGGTCGGGTTCGGCGACGACCCGAGCGCAGGAGCGTCGGTTGCCGAGGACGAGGTCGGACACGGCTCGGATCAGCGCGCCGCCCACTCCACGGCCTCGATCGGGGGCGCCGCCGATGAGGAGATGGATGCCGGTGTCATGGGGCCGGGCTGGATAGTGCCGGGCCAGCGGGTCGAGGTCCGCACGGTAGATCTCCCAGTAGCTCATGGGGATGCCGTCCAGCACGCCGAGGCACGGGACGCTCCGTCCGTCTCCGTCCAACTGGGTACGGACGTGATTCGCGGTCACGTGCGGGGGACCTGCCAGCTCCCAGAACTCCGCGACGGCCGGGTCGTTCATCCAGCGGCTGATCAAGGGGACGTCGCGGTCGATGCGGACCGGGGCGAGGTGGAGGGCACCGGCGGGCGTGGATACCGGGGCCCAGGTGGCGATGTGGTCGAGCAGGTCTTCGGTGGCCGTGGACATGGGCGTGGCTCCGGCTCCGGCTCCGGCTCCGGCTCCGGCTCCGGCTCCGGCTCCGGCTCCGGCTCCGGCTCCGGCTCCGGCTCCGGCAGAGGGAAACCTGCCGACGGAGGGCATCGCACCGGCCGAGGGGACCGCGCCGGCGGAGTGAGTCACGGTGGCGCGGGGAGTGGTCGCGGCTTCGTAGAGGGTGAGGAGTTCGCCGGTCAGACGTAGGTCGAGGGTCTCCTCGTTGTCCGTGCTCGCGCCGGGATCGCGTTGGTTCGTAGGGGAGTCGCGGGAGCTGAAGGGGGTGGAAGCGGGATCGACGGCGGCGTCGGCATCGGTGGGAGGCATGGCGGCGCTCCTCTCGGAAGGCGGGCCGAGGCGGTGACCCGGCGCGAACAGACAGGTAGTGGGGAGGGGTTGGGGATGACCGTCAGGAATGGAGGGGGTTGGCGATGGTGACGTAGACGGACTGGGTCTCGACCGGGCCGACGAGTTCGTCCAGGCCGCGCAGTCGGGTCAGGAGATTGGCCTTGCAGCGCAGGACCGGTGAGTCGAGGAGGTGGTCGGTGAGTGCGGTGCGGAGCCGGGCGGGGCCTGAGGCGGCCTCGGTGAGAAAACGTCGGAATGCCGCGAGCAACAGTCCCTCGTCCGCAAGGCGTTGGGAGCCGAAGGCGCCGATGAGGCCGAGGACGTTGTTGATCCCGAGGTAGTAGACGAAGCGTTCGTCGGCCACCTGGTCCGGGACGAAGGTGTCGCTCGCCAGGCCGATGCCGGGCAACTGGGCGTCGAGTTCGGCGCGGTGGGACTCTCGGAAGTAGTAGCCCTGGTTGTCGCGGTAACGCCCGCCCTTGGGCCAGCCGTCGGCGTCCAGCAGGACCAAGGTGTTCTGCTGGTGGGCCTCCAGTGCGATACCGGCCTCCGAGTCGAGCCACAGCACGGGGCGGACGACGTGTTCGAGGTAGCGCAGGAACCACTCGGCGGAGACGGCCCCTCGCGGGCGGCCGGTGCGGGCGGCGAGGCGGGTGACGATGTCGGCGAGCCGGGATCGCGGGGCGCCCACAGCCGTCTCCAGACGTCGGGCCGACGAGCCGAGCGCGTGGGACAGGTGCACCGGGTGGGTCGCATGCGTCGGGTGCATCGAGTGGGGCGCGGGCGTCGAGGGCGTCTGATGTGCCAGGTGCACTGAGTGTGCCGGGTGCACTGGGTGTGCCGGGTGCACTGGGTGTGTCGGGTAGGCCGGGTATGACGGGTGGGCCGGGTATGACGGGTGGGCTGAGGGTGCCGGGGGCGCTGCGTGGGCCGTCGGTAGGAGGGCGGTCAGGCCGGCGACGCAGGTGACGTCGTCGGACGGGGCGAACGGGTTGTGCCGGATCACCACGTCGAGTCCGGACAGCGGGTCACCGCCTGGTGTGTCGACGGCGAGCCAGGCCGGGTCGCGGACGATGTCGAAGTCCGGGTGGACGGAGTGCCATCGCGTGGACAGGCCGGCCCGGAGCAGGCGGTGGACCTCCAGGCCCCGGTGAAGTTCCTTGCGGAGGTTCTCGCGCCGGGAGTTGGTGATGCGCAGGGCCAGCGACAGTTTCAGCATGGCGGGGGCGCCCGTCCGGTGGACGGTACGGAGAGAGGAGGTGGGGTGCCACGGTGAGCCGAGGGGGCCGAGGTCACGGAGGAGGCCGGCGTCGAACAGGGCGGCGATCGGCGGGCGTTGGCGGGCTTCGCGGAGTTGCCAGGGGTGGACGGGCAGGATCGCGTGGCCGTCCGGGAGTTGGGGTCGGGACGGGGAGCCGTCCAGCGCCAGACGTTCGGTGAGATGAGAGGCCGGGACAAGGCGGCCGCGTTCGGTCCAGGCCGAGTCCGAGGCGAGTACGGACGGGTCGACAGCCAACCAGTGGAGCGGGAAGGAGCCTCGGCACTCCGCCGAGTACAGGGCGGCCTCTGCGTCGGTGAGACCTTCGCGACTCTTCGGGGTCGGGTGGAGCGGGTGCCCGAGGAGAAGTGACTGCTCGGCGGAGAGGAAGCGGTCGGGGCCGTCGTCGGGGTGTTCTCGGCGGTCGGTGACGAAGGTGGCGGTACGGCGGAGGGAGTCGGCGACGCGGGCGACCAGGTCCGGGGCGGAGACGGAGGTGGATGCGGATGTGGAGATGGGGGTGGGGGTGGATGCCGACGCGAGGCCAGAGGTGGAGGTGGCGAGGGTGTCGGTCCTCGGCTCCGTGGCGGTGGTCTCGCGGGCGAGCAGGGCGGCGAGGGTGACGGCGTCGACCGGCGGTGACTGGCTGGGGGCGCCGACGAGTTGGGGCAGCCCGAAGCGGTGCGAGCCGGTCGGCGACCAGTAGTGGATCGGGACCAGGAGGGCTGCGGCACTGGCCGGCAGTTCGATGCGGAGGGTGGCGCCGTCCTCGGGCGCCGGCAGGCCGGCCTCGCGTACCCAGCAGCGCAGCAGGTTCTCGACGGCGGCGGCACCGGCCACGGTGGCCGGGTCCGGGTGGGCCAAGAGGTCAGTGTGGTGCGGGAGTTCGGAAGCGGGCACGGCTCGTCGATGCTGTCCGGGCACCCGGTGGGCCGAGGGAGCGGAGGCGTCCGTGCGGGAGGCGGGGGCGGTGTTCAAGAGGGTTCCTTGAGATGTGGGGGGGTGGGAGGAGCTGGGGTGCTGCGTGGGTGGGGGAAACGACTCAGATGGGCGGGAGTTGGGAGCTGGGACGGTCGGGGCGGTGGGCCGATCGGGGCGCTGGGGGCAGTCATCCCGTCGTCGCCCTTGTCTCTGCCTCGCTGGGCATCAAGCAACAGAACTGCTGGGCGCGGGAGTTCGGCGCTGTCGGTGTCGTCGGAGCCCTGTCCGCAAGGGAGGGCGGAGGTTCGGCCGGTGGCAGCGTCGGCGAGACGGAGAGTCCCGGACGCGGCAGCGGCTTCCCGGACCCGGCCCACATCGACGCCGACGCTGACCCCGACGCCGACCCCGACGCCACCGCGGCCCCCGACGCCCATGCCGACCCCGACGCCACCGCAGCCTCCGACGTCGGTGCCGACCTCGACATCCATACCCGCGGCCGTCCCCGTACCGGCACCGGTGCCGGCGCCCGTATCGGTGCCGGTGTCATCCTGAAGACCTCCACCGCCCCGCCAGGCAGGCACCCCCGATATGCGGACTCGGCCACGTTTCCGATCCTCCCGCCGTCCTGGGCGAGCCGACGCCTCACAGGGGTCCGGCGTCTCCCGTCGCCGTTGCCCGCGTCCCGCTTCGCCACCACCGTCGGGGGACCGCACACGACAGCAAGCCCCCACCGCTAGCAACCCCGGACCGCGCACCTGGTTACGGGTGACCTCGAACCTTGTCGAGCCCTTGACCGCCGGAGGGCGACCTCTCCGCTCCCCCGCCCGCGTCTCGCCCTCCCTCCCCCGACCCCCTCCGCGCCCCTCCTCCTCCCCCATGGCCGCTCCCGCCGGGTCGCCTCCCCGGCGCCGAGTCGGGGTTGGCACCCTGGTTCCTGTTGGTCAATCGAACGCCCACGCCCGAGGAGAACCGAACGTGCACGCCTCCCCCCAAGCCAGTACCGGACTCACCGTCCCCGGCAGCTACTTCGAACGCATCGATGAGCTGCGGTACAAGCCGACTCCGCACGCGGGCGGGGCCTGGGATCCCGACGAGCAGCACTTCAGTCCCCTGGGCGGCCTTGTGGCGCATGTTCTGGAGGAGCACGCGGCGGCGAGCGGGCAGGGGCTCGTGGTCTCCCGGATCAGTTACGACATCCTCGGGCGGCTCGCGCTCGACGAGTGCGAGATCGAGGTGGAGACCATCCGGCCGGGGCGGACCATCGCGCTGGTGGAGGCCGTCGTGCGGATCGGCGGGCGGCCGGTGGTCAGGGCCCGAGCCTGGCTGCTGGCCGAGTGGGACACCGGGGCCGTCGCGGGCGGCGCCAGCCCGCGTCTCACGCCACCCGACGCGCTCACCCCGTGGCGCATGTCCGAGCTGTGGCCCGGTGGTTACATCGCCTCCATCGACGTCCGGCCGGTCGCGCCGCCCACGCCGGGCCGAGCGACGACCTGGATCTCGACGCCGCTCGACCTGGTCGCCGGGGAGCAGGCGGGCCCGCTCGCGTCGTACCTGGCGCTGGTCGACACGGCGAACGGCATCGCCGTCAGGCAGTCGCCGACCGCGTGGATGTTCCCGAACGTCGACCTGACCGTCCACCTGCACCGCCGGCCGACCGGGCCCTGGACGGGGTTGGACACGACCGTCACCTGGGGCCCGTCCGGGCAGGGGCTGACCAGCACGGTGCTGCACGATGTGAACGGTCCGGTCGGCCGTGCCGAACAGCTCCTCACCGTCCGGCCGTTGCCCGGCGCCCAGGCCAACTCGCCTGCCTGACAAGGGAGGTTGTTGACGTACGTTCGGACGGGACAGGGGAAGGTGGGCCGTAGCTGAACCGTTGCCGTTCCGTGGGAACGCCCCCACAGCGAGCGCATAGTCTGTGATGCCGTTCGACAGGACACCGTGTCTCGGCGCGGGGTCCCGGAACAGCCTTGGAACAGAACATCTCAGGGGGACTCACAGCATGCGATCCACCAGGCCGTCTCTGGCCGTCGTCGCGCTCGCCTCGGTGCTGGCGTTGACCGTCACCGCGTGCGACTCGGGTGACACCACCGCGGACGGCCGGGCGTCCGCCTCCGCGAGCGCCGCCGGTACCGGGAGCGACGGCAAGATAAGGATCCCGGACGACCTGCGGGACAAGCTCAAAGAGCACGGGATCGACATAGACAAGTGGAAGAACGGCGCCTGGAAGAACTGGGACCGCGAGGACTGGCTGCGCGAGGCGGACGAGTTCGTCAACCCGATCATCAAGGGCCTGTGGAACCCGGATCGGATGCGTGACGCCGACGGCCGGAACAAGGGCGTCGACACCAACGACATATCCGGCGACCAGGGGGTGACCGACCCGGCGCCCGCTCCGGTGGTCGCACGGGCCGTCGCGCCGAGCTACCACGCCAACGCGGCCACCGCGGGCAAGGTGTTCTTCGACTCCCCCGAGGGCACGATGGTCTGCTCGGCGACGGTGGTGGCGGACCCGGCGCACCCGGGCAAGTCCAACCTGGTCTGGACGGCGGGGCACTGTGTGCACGCCGGCAAGAAGGGCGGCTGGTACCGCAACGTCGCCTTCGTGCCGTCGTACAACGACGCGGGGCGTACGGAGGGCCAGTTGGAGAACGCCACCCGGGAGCAGGTCGCTCCGTTCGGCGTCTGGTGGGGTGACGGCGCGCAGACCTCCCGGCAGTGGATCGCGCAGGGCGGCGAGACCGGTGGCGACGGCGCCTCCTACGACTTCGCCGTCATCCATGTGACGCCGGAGAAGGGCGGTGACGGCAAGTCGCTCGAGGAGACGGTCGGCGCGGCCCTGCCGGTGGACTTCAACGCGCCCGCCGTGCCGAAGGTTTCGAGCATCACCGCGACCGGCTATCCGGCGGCGAAGCCGTTCGACGGGCAGAAGCTGTACCAGTGCCAGGACCGGCCGGGGCGGCTGTCGATGGCCACCTCGGATCCGACGATGTACCGCATCGGCTGCACCATGACCGGCGGTTCCTCCGGTGGCGGCTGGGTGGCGACGGGGTCGGACGGCAAGCCCGCACTGGTCTCCAACACCTCGATCGGACCGGTGACTTCGGGCTGGCTGGCCGGACCGCGCCTCGGTGACGTGGCCAAGGGCGTCTACGACTCGGTGAGCAAGAAGTTCGCCGGACGGTGAAGCTACGCCGAGCGCCCGGCCGGAACGAATCCAGCCGGGCGCTCGGCGCAACTCCAGCGTGGAGCACGCGACTTCACCTCGGAGCGTGCGGCACCTTCCCGGAGCGGGCACGTCCCAGAGCGTGCCGCTCCAGGTCAGGCCAGTGGCGCCGGCGTGTACGGTGCCAGTTCCGCCGCCAGTTCCTCGTGCACCCGCGCCTTGAGCAGGGTGCCCTCCGGGGTGTGCTCCTCGGAGATCACCTCGCCCTCGTCGTGGGTGCGGGCGACCAGCTTGCCGTGCGTGTACGGCACCAGCGCCTCGATCTCGACGGACGGCCTCGGCAGCTCGTTGTCGATGAGCGCGAGCAGTTCCTCGATGCCCTGGCCGGTGCGGGCCGAGACGGCGATCGACCGGGTCTCGACGCGCATCAGCCGCTGGAGCGTCACCGGATCCGCCGCGTCCGCCTTGTTGATCACGACGATCTCGGGTACGCCGGTGGCGCCGACGTCCCTGATGACCTCGCGCACGGCGGCGAGCTGCTCCTCCGGAGCCGGGTGCGAGCCGTCCACCACGTGCAGGATCAGATCGGACTCGCCGACCTCCTCCATGGTGGAGCGGAACGCCTCGACCAGGTGGTGGGGCAGGTGCCGGACGAAGCCGACGGTGTCCGCCAGCGTGTACAGGCGGCCGCTGGGCGTCTGGGCCCGGCGGACGGTCGGGTCCAGGGTCGCGAACAGCGAGTTCTCGACCAGGACACCGGCGCCCGTGAGGCGGTTGAGCAGGGACGACTTGCCCGCGTTGGTGTAGCCCGCGATGGCGACGGACGGCACCCGGTGGCGCTTGCGCTCTTGGCGCTTGATCTCGCGGCCGGTCTTCATCTCCGCGATCTCCCGGCGCATCTTCGCCATCTTCTCGCGGATGCGGCGCCGGTCCGTCTCGATCTTCGTCTCACCGGGGCCACGGGTGGCGAGGCCGCCGCCCTTGCCGCCGCCCATCTGCCGGGACAGCGACTGGCCCCAGCCGCGCAGCCTCGGCAGCATGTACTGCATCTGCGCGAGCGCGACCTGCGCCTTGCCCTCTCGGGACTTGGCGTGCTGGGCGAAGATGTCGAGGATCAGGGCCGTACGGTCGATGACCTTGACCTTGACGACGTCCTCGAGGTGGATGAGCTGGCCGGGGCTCAGCTCGCCGTCGCAGATGACGGTGTCGGCGCCGGTCTCCAGGACGATGTCCCGCAGTTCGTTCGCCTTGCCCGAGCCGATGTAGGTGGCCGCGTCGGGCTTGTCGCGGCGCTGGATCACGCCGTCGAGGACGAGCGCGCCCGCCGTCTCGGCGAGGGCGGCCAGCTCGGCGAGCGAGTTGTCGGCCTCGTGCACGGTGCCCGTGGTCCAGACGCCGACGAGGACGACCCGTTCGAGCCGAAGCTGGCGGTACTCGACCTCGGTGACGTCTTCCAGCTCGGTGGACAGGCCCGCCACGCGGCGCAGGGCCGCGCGCTCGGAGCGGTCGAACTGGTCGCCGTCCCGGTCTCCGTCGATCTCGTGGCTCCAGGCGACGTCCTCTTCCATCAGGGCATCGGCCCGAAGACCTTCGGCGTAGGTGTGCGCGAAGCGCTGCGAGTCCTGGGAAGGGGATGAAGAGGAGGTCATTGGGTCCTTACGTCGATGGGGATGGAGAGGTGGACGCGGTGTCCGTGACGGCGGCGGGCCGTCACTGTCACAACGCACGAGCGGCCCGGGAGATTCCCCCGGCGGCCCTTACCGTGCGGTGCCTTGCCGACGCGACGATGGTCGCACGGTACGCCCCGTCTCGTCACCGCCTTATTTCCCGGTCCGTGCCCGGCTCAACCGGCCCCGCCGACGGTCACGGGCGACTTCCCGGTCGCCCCGCGCGCCCCGCGCGGCCCGGACACCCCGTGCGTCCCCGGCATCACCCGCGTCCCGACGCCCGCCTGCTTCCCTGACCCAGCCGACCCGGACACGGCCGACTTGCCCGTCCCCACCGACTTCCCGGTCGCCGCCGACTTCCCGGTCCCCTCCCGCGTCCCCGTCCCCGCCGGCTTCCCGGGCGCCGTCGACTTCCAGTCCGGGTGGCCCGGCATCGGCGGGGTCTTCGCGCCGTACAGCCACGCGTCGAAGAAGCCGCCGAGGTCGCGGCCGGCGATGTCCGAGGCGAGGCGGACGAAGTCGGCGGTGGTCGCGGTGGAGTCGCGGTGCCGCTCGACCCAGGCGCGTTCCAGCCGGTCGAAGGCGCGGTGGCCGATCTCCTGGCGCAGCGCGTAGAGGACGAGGGAGGCGCCGTCGTAGACGCTCGGGCGGAAGATGCTGATCTTCTGTCCCGGCGCGGGCGCCTTGGGCCTGGCCGGTGGTCCCCCGGCGGCCCGCCAGGTGTCGGAGGCGCCGTACGCGGCCTTCATCCGGGTCTCCATCGGGCGGTCGGCCTTCTCCTGCGCGTACAGGGTCTCGTACCAGGTGGCGTGTCCCTCGTTGAGCCACACGTCGGACCAGCTGCGGGGGCTGACGCTGTCGCCGAACCACTGGTGGGACAGCTCGTGCACCATGACCGACTCGACGTACCACTTCGGGTAGCCGGGCTCGGTGAAGAGGTCCTTCTCGAAGAGGGAGAGGGTCTGTGTCTCCAGTTCGAAGCCGGTGGACGCCTGCGCCATGAGGAGTCCGTAGGTCTCGAAGGGGTACGGGCCGACCTTGCTCTCCATCCAGGCGATCTGGTCGGGCGTCTTGGCGAGCCAGGGTTCGAGGACGTCGCGGTCCTTGGCGGGGACGACGTCCCTGACCGGGAGTCCGCCGGGGCCCTCGCGGTGGAGCACGCTGGAGCGGCCGATGGACACCTGGGCCAGCTCGGTGGCCATGGGGTGCTTGGTGCGGTACGTCCAGGTGGTGGTCCCGGCGTTCCGGTGGCGGCCGGTGGGCAGGCCGTTGGCCACGACGGTGTAGTCGTCGGGGGCGGTGACCCTGATGGTGAACCTCGCCTTGTCCGACGGGTGGTCGTTGCAGGGGAAGACGAGGTGGGCGGCGTCGGCCTGGTTGGCCATGGCGAGGCCGTCCGCGGTGCGCACCCAGCCGCCGTCCTGGTGGTCGGCGCTGACCGGGTCGCTGGTGTGCCGCACGGTGATCCGGGTCCAGCTGCCCGCGGTCAGCGGCTCCTCGGGGGTGACGACGAGGTCCTCGCCCACGCCGGTGAAGGCGGCCGGTTCGCCGTCGACCTCGACCGACTCGACCGTGCCGTGCGCGAAGTCGAGGTTGATCCGGTCGAGGTCGGTGGTGGTCCAGGCGTCGATGGTGGTGACGGCGGCCAGCGGCTTGCGGTTGTCGCCCGAGTAGGTGAAGTCGAGGTGGTACGCCGTCACGTCGTAGCCGGGGTTGCCGAGGGTCGGGAAGAGGCGGTCGCCGAGGCCGAGCGCGGTGGGCGGCGCGGTCGCGGCGAGCAGCGCGACGGAGACGGCGGAGGCCAGCAGGGCGGCGGCGGTACGGCGGCGGAGCGGGCGGGCGCGGCGGGGCGGGTGTGCGGCGCGGGGCGTCTGGGTGCGAGGGCTGAGCGGCATGGACCACCGCTACCAGCGCGCGCCCCCCGCGCGCGGCCGACGCGCACCCGTACCACCCGAACGGGTCGGCCCGGCCACCGCGTCGACCCGAGGGATGCGCCGTAGCTGCGCGGGGTGATCGTCCCGGCGTCAGGAACCCGTCCGCGTGTCCCTGCCCCGCGAGGGCCGCTACGGCTGGGTCTGTGCGCGGCTCACGTCGTAGACGCCGGGGACGTTGCGCATCGCGCGCATCAGGGTCGGGAGGTGGGCGGCGTCCGGGAGTTGGACGGTGTAGGTGTGCCTGACCCGCTGCTGGCTGGGGGGTTCGACGGTCGCGGAGGAGATCTCGGCGCCCTCGGCGGCCATGGCCTCGGTGAGGTCGGCGAGCAGGTGCGGGCGGACGAACGATTCGGCGACGAGCGTGACCCGGCACTCGGTGGCGTCCCCCCAGCGGACGCCGACCTCCGCGCGCCCCCCGCCCTTCATCCGGGCGACGGCGGCGCAGCCGACCCGGTGGACGGTGACCACGCCGCCGCGCACGGTGAACCCGGTGACGTCGTCGGGCGGTACCGGGGTGCAGCAGCCGGCCAGGCGTACGGTCGCGCCGGGCTGGTCGACGATGACGTTGTCGCTGGTGGGGCGGGGCAGGGCGGGAGGGAACGGGGTGTAGGGGTCGGGGGCGTCGGCGGCGGGGCGCAGCCGGACCTCGGGCTTCTCCTCGCGCTCGGCGGTGTCCTGGCCGGGGTGGGTGGTGAGCCAGCGCTGGATGGCGATGCGGGCGGCCGGGGTGTGGGCGTGCTCCAGCCACTCGCGGGAGGGCTCGGACGCCGCGTCCTGGCCCATCAGGAGCTGGACGGCGTCGCCGTCGTCGAGGACCGTGCTGAGTGTCGCCAGGCGGCCGTTGACGCGGGCGCCGATGCAGGCGTGGGCGTCCTCGCCGTACTGGGCGTAGGCGGCGTCGACGCAGGTGGCGCCCTCGGGGAGGCCGAGGGTGCCGCCGTCGGGGCGGAAGACGGTGATCTCGCGGTCCTGCGCGAGGTCCTCGCGGAGGGTGGACCAGAAGGTGTCGGTGTCCGGCGCGGCCTCCTGCCAGTCGAGGAGGCGGGAGAGCCAGCCGGGCTTGGTGGGGTCGACGCGTTCGCCGTCGGCGGGGTCGTCGGGCGCGGGCGCGTACGGGTTGCCGAGCGCGACGACGCCGGCCTCGGCGACCTTGTGCATCTGGTGGGTGCGGATGAGGACTTCGGTGACCTGGCCGTCCCCGCGGGCAACGGCGGTGTGCAGCGACTGGTAGAGGTTGAACTTCGGTACGGCGATGAAGTCCTTGAACTCCGAGACGACGGGCGTCATACAGGTGTGCAGTTCGCCGAGGACGCCGTAGCAGTCCGCGTCCTCGTTGACGAGGATGAGGAGGCGGCCGAAGTCGGCGCCGCGCAGCCGGCCGCGTTTGCGGGAGACGCGGTGGACGGAGACGAAGTGCCGTGGCCTGATGAGGACTTCGGCGGGGATGCCGGCGTCCCGGAGGACGGCGCGGATCTCGTCGGTGGTCTCGGCGAGCGGGTCGTCGGCGCGGGAGGCGTTCTCGACGATCAGTTCCCGGGTGCGCTGGTACTCCTCGGGGTGGAGGATCGCGAAGACGAGGTCCTCCAGCTCGGTCTTGAGGGCCTGGACGCCGAGGCGTTCGGCGAGCGGGATGAGGAAGTCCCGGGTGATCTTGGCGATGCGCTCCTGCTTCTCGGGGCGCATGACGCCGAGGGTGCGCATGTTGTGCAGCCGGTCGGCGAGTTTGATCGACATCACGCGGACGTCGCTGCCGGTGGCGACGAGCATCTTGCGGAAGGTCTCGGGTTCGGCGGCGGCGCCGTAGTCGACCTTCTCCAGTTTGGTGACGCCGTCGACGAGGTAGCGCACCTCGGCGCCGAACTGGTCGCCGACCTGGTCGAGCGTCACGTCCGTGTCCTCGACGGTGTCGTGGAGCAGGGAGGCCGTCAACGTGGTGGTCTCGGCGCCGAGTTCGGCGAGGATGAGAGTCACCGCGAGGGGGTGCGTGATGTACGGCTCGCCGCTCTTGCGCATCTGGCCGCGGTGCGAGGACTCGGCCAGGACGTAGGCGCGGCGCAGGGGTTCGAGGTCGGCGTCGGGGTGGTGGGCGCGGTGGGCGTCGGCGAGATGGCCGATGGCGTCGGGCAGGCGGTCTCGGGCCGCCGGGCCGAGCAGGGCCGCCCGGCCGAGGCGGCGCAGGTCGATCCGGGCCCGCCAGCGCGCGGCGGACGCGGTCACCGGACCTGGGGTCGCGGGGTTCGTCGCCTCCGCACTCATGGGCACCTCCGGCTGCGTGGACCGGCGGACGGGGTGCCCCAGGGCGGACACGGCTCGGGGGCTGGTATCGGTCCCCCGTCCGGGCCGGTGCTTGATGCTACCGAGCCCATCACGTGCGACTGACCGCCTCTCGCCCAGCGTGAAACGGATCACCCATTCGAGCGAACGTTCACAGGTTTACAGTTTCGCGCCAGGTGCTGGACGGCCCGCCGTGCTTTCCTGCCCCGCGACCGACCAGCAGACTGGCACTCAGTGCCATACGATCCAGTATGCCTGCGATGTCAAGCCACCGACCCGGTCAGCGGGTGGCGTTTTCCAGCCAAGCCAGGTCGATCTCGCCCTCGCCGACGATCACCGCGGGGCCGGTCATCTCGATCTCGCCGTCGGACCGCTCGGTGATCACGAGCGTTCCGCCGGGCACGTCGACCGTGTAGGTCGCCGGGGTCCCGGTGACGGCGGGGTCGGCCGCGTCCCGGCGGGCGGCGGCCACGGCGACGGCGCAGGCGCCGGTGCCGCAGGAGCGGGTCTCGCCCGAGCCGCGCTCGTGGACGCGCATCGCGACGTGCCCGGGGCCGCGGTCGACCACGAACTCGACGTTGACGCCGTCCGGGTAGGCGGTGGCCGGGGCGACCGGCGGCGCGGTGTGCAGGTCGCCGGCGTGCGCGAGGTCGTCGACGAACGCGACCGCGTGCGGGTTGCCCATGTTCACGTGGGTGGCGGGCCAGGAGCGCTCGCCCACCCGCACGGTGACCTCGCCCTCGGGGAGCAGCGCGCGGCCCATGCCGACCGTGACATCGCCGTTCTTGGCGAGGTGGACCGTCTTCACGCCGCCGCGCGTGGCCACCGCGAGGTCGCCCTCGACCGCGTGCCCGGCGCGCTGGAGGTAGCGCGCGAAGACGCGGACGCCGTTGCCGCACATCTCGGCGACGGAGCCGTCGCCGTTGCGGTAGTCCATGAACCACTCGGCCTCGGCCGCCATGCCCCGGGCCTCGGGGTGCGCGGCGGAGCGCACCACGTGCAGCAGGCCGTCCCCGCCGATGCCCGCGCGGCGGTCGCACAGCGCGGCGACGGCGGCCGGGGGCAGGTCGAGGGTGTTCTCCGGGTCGGGGACGATCACGAAGTCGTTCTCCGTGCCGTGCCCCTTGAGGAAGGCGATCCGCGTGCTCATTCCTCGATCGTACGGCCAGGCACCGACAGTCACCGCCGCCGGGAGCGCGGGGCGGAGCGCGCGGCTAGCGCAGGCGGGCCACGCGCCACACCGCGAGGACGACCACCGCGCCCACGACGACGGCGTACGCGAGGACGACCCGCCAGTCGGGGCGACGCCCGGACGCGCGCGCGGGCAGGCCGGGCCAGGTGTGGCCGACGCGGCGGGCGGCCATCATGCCCCAGCCCGCGGCGCAGGAGCAGATCAGCAGCCCCAGCATCGCGATCACGGCGCCGCTGTCGCCGAAGTCGAAGGCGAGCGGGAAGGCGAACATCAGCGAGCCGACCGCGGCCAGGGCCACGATGGGGGCGAGATGCCACAGCCGCAGCCTGCGCTGCGGGCGGAGCTCCACCTCGACCTCGGGGCCGCCCGCGAACATCTCCTCGGGCTCGGGTCCGTCGGCGGTGACCCCGCCCTCGGTGTCGTCGGGACCGTCCGGGCTCAGCCGGTCGGCGTCCTGCTCCGGGTCGAGATCCGGCCCACCGCTGTCGGCGGTGAAGGGCTCGGTTCCTTGTGCGGTGTCGCGAGGGCCGGCCTCCATCGCCACGCGCCCTCCCAACTAGGACTAGGTCGATCGAAGCTCGATGATGGCACGGCCCCGAAGTCCGCGATGACGGCCGGGGCGTCCCGATGCCATGACGTGATCAGGCTGTGACCGGTCGTTCGAGCAACGCCAGTGCGAGGTGCGGAAGTTCCGTGCGATCCGCCGCGGCCCCACTGAGCCAGTGCACCCGCGGGTCCCGCCTGAACCACGAATCCTGACGGCGCGCGAAGCGTTTGGTGGCCCGTACGGTCTCGGTCCTCGCGTCGTCGAGGGTGCACTCGCCGGCCAGCGCGGCGAGCACCTGCTGGTAGCCGAGCGCGCGGGACGCCGTGCGCCCCTCGCGCAGCCCGCGCGCCTCCAGTGCGCGCACTTCCTCGACGAGTCCCGCGTCCCACATCCGGTCCACCCGGCGGGCGATCCGCTCGTCGAGCTCGGGCCGGGCCACGTCGACGCCGATCTGGACGGTGTCGTAGACCGAGTCGTGGCCCGGGAGGTTGGCCGTGAAGGGGCGTCCGGTGATCTCGATGACCTCCAGCGCGCGCACGATCCGGCGCCCGTTGCTGGGCAGGATCGCGTGGGCCGCGCCGGGGTCGGCGGCGGCGAGGCGGGCGTGCAGGGCGCCCGAGCCGCGCAGCGTCAGCTCGTCCTCCAGACGGGCCCTGACCTCGGGGTCGGTGCCGGGGAACTCCAGGTTGTCGACGGCGCCCCGGACGTAGAGGCCCGAGCCGCCGACCAGGATCGGCCAGCGCCCCTCGGCGAGCAGCGCGTCGATCCGCTCCCGGGCGAGCCGCTGGTACTCGGCGACGGACGCGGTGACGGTGACGTCCCAGATGTCGAGGAGGTGGTGCGGGACGCCTCCGCGTTCGTCGGGCGTCAGCTTGGCGGTGCCGATGTCCATCCCCCGGTACAGCTGCATCGAGTCGGCGTTGACGACCTCGCCGCCGAGCCGGTGGGCGAGGAAGACGCCCAGATCGGACTTTCCGGCCGCCGTGGGACCGACGACGGCGATGACTCGGGGGGCGGAAGATGCGCTGCTCACGGGACCAGTCTCGCAAACCCGGAGGGTGCTCCTCGAACGAGCTACGTGACGGCGTCGGAGCGGTGTCGTTGCCCGTTGTGGTTCTCGCCGTCCGGTCCCGACGGACGGCGGGCCGGGGGACGCGTTCGGACGCACCGGACGACGCGGGATCCCACCCGCGCGAGTACCGTAAGGAGTTGATATGGGCGTTTTCGCACGGCTTATCCGGAGGTCGAAGGCTACCGAGGAGGCGGCTGCGGAGGAGACGACGACCGCCGAGGCACCGAGCACCGCGGCCGAGGCCGGGGCCGCGGACGCGGAAGCCGGCGCGGCGGACGCGGCGACGGCCGTCGAGCCGGCGCCGGTGGAGACCGGGGCCGGAGCGGACGCCGAGGTCACGGCGGCGGCCGAAGGCGGTGTGGAGGGGGCCGGTGAGGGTATCGGCATCCCTAAACAGCAGTCCGTCGGACAGGCGACCGACAGTGAAGCCGACGAGGGCGCCCGCAGGTGACAGGGAAGGTGAACCATGGGTCTTCTGGACAACTGGAAAGCCAAGCTCAACCCGGCCAAGGACAAGGTCTCGGACCTCGCGCAGCAGCACGGGGACAAGATCGCTCAGGGTCTGGACAAGGCCGCCAAGGCGGTCGACGAGAAGACCAAGGGCAAGTACAGCGACAAGATCGAGTCGGGAACGGGCAAGGCCAAGGGCGCCGTTGACCGACTCGCGCACAAGGACGGCACCACGGGCCCGACCGACCCGACCCGACCGACGGGCCCGACCGGTTCCACTGGACCGGTTGATCCGTCTGGTCCGGCTGGTCCGGCTGGTTCTGCCGGCCCGACGGGCCCGACTGGTCCCAGCGATCCCACTCGGCCCGGCGGAGCACCTCCGACGCCGTAACGGCCGTTGACACCCCGTACGAGAACGGCGGACGCCCCGGGAGCACAGCAGCTCCGGGCCGTCCGCCGTTCTCGTGCGCGCGGGCGTGCGGGCGGGCGTACGGGCGTGCGGGCGAGGACGCGGAGGTCAGGACCAGCTCGCGACCAGGTAGCCCACGCCGTAGGGCGCGTCCTCGTAGAGGAGACCGCCGGTGAGGTCCGCGCCCTCGGCCGCGCCCGCGAGGACCTGCCAGGGGGCGCGGCCCGCGGCCTTCAGCTCGCGGGCGAGCGGGGCGTCGAGGGCGCGCAGGGCGGCCAGGTCGGCGTCCCGCAGCGCCCGCGCCACGGCCGCGTCGAAGGGCGCGGCCCGGTCGTCGAGATAGCCGGGCGCCTTGAGCGTGCGGCACGCGCTGGCGTCGCCCATCACCAGCAGCGCGACCCGCCGGGCTCGGCCGGCGATGTCCCGCCCTGCCTGAAGGCACCGCTCGGTTTCCGTCGTCTCCTCGACCCCGAGCCCGTCGACCGGGGCGGCGGCCCACCCGACCCGCGCCAGCAGCCAGCCGGCCACGGCCAGGGACGGCGGGAGAGCCCGGCCGGGCCCGGACGTCAGGGCCCGGTCATCGCCGTTCGCGCCGGTCACCCCGGTCCCTCCGGTCCTCCCGGTCCCGCCGTCCTCGGCACTCGCGCCGTTCGGGACGACGTTCTCGACGGTCCCGAGGGTGACGTCGAGGTCGACGCCGAAGCCCCGGAAGGAACCCGGCGTGCCCTGGGGGTGGCGGCCGCGGGTGTCAGCTCCCGCGGGGCCGACGACCACCAGCAGATCGGGCCGGGCGGCGGCGAGCACCCCGAGGGCGTCCGCGCAGGCGGCGCGGGCCGCGTCGAGCTCGGGGGCGGCGCCCGCGGCGACCTCGGGGACGAGAAGCGGCGGACAGGGGCAGACGGCGGCGGCGACAAGCATGATCGGCAGCGTAACCCGGACCGCCGGAACGCCCCGTCCGGTGGGCCCTTCGGACCGCCGTCAGGGCGTCAGGCCGCCGCGTCGGTCGGGCGGGTCAGCCCGGTCGGGCGGGTAGGGCGAGTCAGCCGGGTCAGGTGAGTTGGCCCCGCCTGTCCCGGCGGCCCGCCTGTCGCGCCGTCGTCCGGTGGGTCAGTCGCAGCCGCAGCCGCTGCCCGTCGCGACCGGCAGCGGGGCCGGGGCGCCGATCTTCGGGAGGCCCAGCATGACGCCGGCCGGCTTCGCGGCCTCGGCGGCGTTGCGCCTCTCCCAGGCGTCGCCCGCGCGGGTGCGGCGGACGGCGAGGGCGGCGCCCTCGGCGAGGAGGTGGTGCGGGGCCGCATAGCTGATCTCGACGGTGACGACGTCACCGGGGCGCACCGGCTCGTCGGGCTTGGTGAAGTGGACCAGCCGGTTGTCGGGGGCGCGTCCGGAGAGGCGGTGGGTGGCGCCGTCCTTGCGGCCCTCGCCCTCGGCGACCATCAGGTCGAGGGTGCGGCCGACCTGCTTCTTGTTCTCCTCCCAGGAGATCTCCTCCTGGAGCGCGACCAGCCGCTCGTAGCGGGCCTGGACGACCTCCTTGGGGATCTGCCCGTCCATGGTGGCCGCCGGGGTGCCGGGCCGCTTGGAGTACTGGAAGGTGAACGCCTGCGCGAACCTGGCCTCGCGGACGACGTGCAGGGTCTGCTCGAAGTCCTCCTCCGTCTCGCCGGGGAAGCCCACGATGATGTCCGTGGTGATCGCGGCGTGCGGGATGGCGGCGCGGACCTTCTCGATGATCCCGAGGTAGCGCTCCTGCCGGTAGGAGCGGCGCATCGCCTTGAGGACCGGGTCGGAACCCGACTGGAGCGGCATGTGGAGCTGCGGCATCACGTTGGGCGTCTCGGCCATGGCAGCGATGACGTCGTCGGTGAAGTCGCGGGGGTGCGGTGAGGTGAAGCGGACGCGCTCCAGGCCGTCGATCGAGCCGCAGGCCCGCAGCAGCTTGCTGAACGCCTCGCGGTCGCCGATGTCGGAGCCGTAGGCGTTGACGTTCTGCCCGAGCAGGGTGACCTCGCTGACGCCCTCCGCGACCAGCGCCTCGACCTCGGCGAGGATGTCGCCGGTCCTGCGGTCCTTCTCCTTGCCGCGCAGCGCGGGCACGATGCAGAAGGTGCAGGTGTTGTTGCAGCCGACGGAGATCGACACCCACGCCGCGTAGGCGCTCTCGCGCCGGGTCGGCAGCGTGGAGGGGAACGCCTCGAGGGACTCGGCGATCTCGACCTGCGCCTCTTCCTGGACCCTGGCGCGCTCCAGCAGGACCGGCAGCTTGCCGATGTTGTGCGTGCCGAAGACGACGTCCACCCAGGGCGCCTTCTTCACGATGGTGTCGCGGTCCTTCTGGGCGAGGCAGCCGCCGACCGCGATCTGCATGCCGGGCCTGCTCACCTTGCGCGGCGCGAGCCGGCCGAGGTTGCCGTAGAGCCGGTTGTCGGCGTTCTCACGGACCGCGCAGGTGTTGAAGACGACGACGTCCGCGTCGCCGTCGGACCCCTCGGGCGCGCGCACGTAGCCCGCGCCCTCCAGCAGCCCGGACAATCGCTCGGAGTCGTGGACGTTCATCTGGCACCCGTAGGTACGGACTTCGTAGGTCTTGGGCGCTGAGGTGTCCACTGCCGGGCTCCGGTCGCTGCTGATGGTCATGGCTCAAGGGTAGGCGCTCACCGCGCGGCACCGGGTCGCGCGGCCGGTCCTGTGCGGGTGGGCGGGGCGGTGGGGGCGGCGGCGCGGGCCGGCCCGCCCCCGCCGGTCGGCCTCAGAGGCGCTTGGCGCTGCGGAACAGACCCGCGTAGAAGCCGTTGCCGTCGATGCGGGAGACGCCGCCGGCGTCGCCCATCGTCGGGCCGTTCTGCTCCTTGCGGCTGGAGATGAACACCCGGTGCCCCTCGGTGTCGAGGCCCAGGTAGAGCGCCACGTGGTCGAGGTGGTTGGCGGTGCGGTGGTCCATCTTGAAGAACAGCAGGTCCCCTGGCTGGAGGACGTCGATGTTCTTCGGCCGCGTGTACCAGGGCGACGGGCCCTGGAGCTTGATGATGTCGACGCCCGTCTTCGAGCGGGCCATGCCGTCGGCGGAGCGGGGCAGGCCGTCGCCCGAGGCGTTGTCGGCCATCAGCGGGAAGCGGGCCCGGTAGCCCCACACCATGCGCATGTAGCCGGAGCAGTCGAGCGCCCGGTAGCGCTCCTTGCGCGGGACGAGGGTGGTGCCGCTGCGGAAGGTGTAGGAGATGCCGAGGTAGTCGTAGAAGTCGTTCTGTTCGAGGCGGTCGACGCCGTCCTCCTTGAACGGACCGAACACGGCGTCACCGGCGTACGGGATGCCCTCGGAGTCCTTCTTGATCGGCGCTCCCTCGACGTACTGGAAGGCGAACGCGAAGATGTCGTCCTCCTCGCTGCCCGACGCCTCCTTGAACCAGTCCTTGAACCACTGCTCCTTCTCGGCGCCCTTGATCCACGGCTCGGGCATCAGCCGCACCCAGTCGTCGGTGACCACCCGCGAGGAGGTGTTGACGGGCTCGGCGAAGGTGCGGGAGGGGCCCTTGAGGGTGGCGCTGCGGGCGCCGTCGGTGAAGGTGGCGATCACCGCGCCCTTGCCGTCCCTGAGCACCGAGCGCGCCGGGTTGTTCAGCCGCTCCCAGGACTCCTTGCCGGTGGCGCCGCCGCCGGAGTTCTGGAGACCGTCGGTGACGGACTGCACCGCCGGCACCTTCGCCTGCTCGTCCTTGCGCAGTTCGTAGGTGAAGTAGGCGCTGCCCGCGAGCAGCGCCATGACCGTCGCCGCGTGCAGGACGGGGCGGCTTTTCCGCTTCGGCATGGTGGGGAACTCCAGGAGGTGTGCGGTAGGTCGGGGCTCAGGCGGTCGGGAGGGCGCCGAGGAGGATGCCGGCGGTCAGCACGACGTACGTCGCGAGCGTCACCGATCCCGTGGACAGCAGCGTCGCGCCCTTGGGCTGGCGGACCAGCTGGTAGCCGATCAGGCCGGGCACGATGAAGCCGAGGGTCTGGTTGGCGTAGAGGAGCGGGAACTCCACCTGGAGCACGATGATCACCGCGCCCTGGATGAGCACACCGGTGAGCACGACCGTCGCGAACAGCCGCTTGCCGTAGAGGATCACGAACTTCTGGAGGACCAGGGTGGTGACGTACGTCAGCACGGTCACCCCGAGCACGATCGCGGCGCGCTGGAGGTCCTCGATGAGGGTGAGGGCGAGCCAGCCCGGCGTGATCATGCCACCGGGCGACAGGTTCGTCGTCAGGTAGCACATCAGCGAGAACATCAGACCCAGGCCGATGCCGATCGCGGCGATCTCGGGGGTCAGGACGGAGGGGATCAACGGGGCTCTCCTGGGCTGTGCCACTGCTCGGGGTCGTCGGCGGGGGTGACGGGGGTGACGGAAGGACCGGCGGGTGCCGGGAGTGCGGATGACGCGGGTGACACGGGAGTGGCGGGGGTTACTGGCGTCACCGGGGAGACGGGGTGCACCGGCGGCACCCTCGGCTCGAACAGTCCACGGGGACCCGGCGGGGCGGTGGGCGTGCCGCCCCGCTCGGCGGACGGCGCCCGCCGGACCGGCGGTACCGCCTCGGGCCAGCCGGCCGAGCCCGACCGGGACCCGGTCCCGTGCTCAGGGCCACCGTGCTGCTGGGGCCCGGGATGCGGATGCTGCTCCTGCGGCTGCCAGGGCTCCTGATGCTGCTGTGCCTGGTTGGTCTGGTAGGGCTGCTGTGCCTGCTGATGGTTCTGGCGCTGGTGTTGCTGTGGCTGCTGATGGTGCTGGTGTTGCTGCGGCTGCTGAGAGTGGCCTGAGTGCTGCGACTCCTGCGCTTCCTGCGGCGCCTGCGCCTCCTGCGCCTGCTGAGACGCCGGGTTCTGCCCCTGCCCCTGCCCCTGCTGACCGCCGTACCGCGCCTCGTACGCCTCCGAGTAGCGCTGGTAGGGGTCGATGCGCGGCGCGTAGAGCCGCATCGTCTCCGCGTGCTCCGGCATCCGCTGCCGGCTCTCCGCCGCGCGGGCGGGAACGGCGGACGACGACGGACCGGACGCCCGCACACCGGACGCCCGCTCACCGGACACCAGCTCACCAGCCGCCCGACGACCGTCGGGCACGCCACCGGCTGGCACCCCGCCAGCGGCCGCACCACCGGCGGACACCCCGCCAGCGGGCGCCCCGCCGGCAGGCAGTCCAGCATCGGAAGAACCTCGGTCAGAGGCCCGACGGGATGCCCCGCCGGAAGCCCCGCCCACGGGTGGCTCGTCGGTCGGCTCGTCGATCGTCTCGTCGGTCGGGAGTTCGGCGAGGTGTTCGAGGAGGATCTCGCCCTGGCCGTGGATGTTGCCGATCGCGACCAGCGAGGAGTCCGGGCCGAGCATGTCGAGCAGCCGGGCCATGAACTCCTCGGGGTCGCGCCGGTCGCCGCCGAGGTCGACGGCGCGCGAGCGGAACTCGGCGGGGATCGCGTCGATGGCGGACTTGGCCGGGTGGCCGATGACGAAGACGTGTTCCGGATCCAGCTCCGGGATGATCTCGCCCATCTGGCCGTTGCGCTCGACGCGGTCGGGACGGCAGTTGATGACGACGTTCAGCGGACGGTGGATGGCGCCGAGGTCGAGCAGCTGGTTGATGTTCATCAGCGTCGACTCGGGGTCGTTGGCCGCGAAGACGTTGGCGAAGCGCAGCCGCTTGTCGCCGGGGGTCAGATAGCGCTCCACGGAGAGGACACCCGGGTCCGGCGGGGCGTCGTACATGCCCTGGAGGGCGGTCTCGCGGTCGACGCCGACGAGTTCGGCGACGGTCAGCGCGATGGCCACGTTCTCCTTGAAGGTGAACCAGCTGAAGCCGCGCAGCTCCTCGTCGCTGACGGTCTCCGGGTCGGCGTAGACGAGCTTGCAGTCCCGCGAGTCGGCCTCCTCCTGGAGGATCGCGAACCGCTCCTTCTCGGCGGTGACGCAGATGCCGCCCTCGGGCATGGACCGGCTGAGCGAGCGGGCGACGTCGTCGAGGGTCGGGCCCATCTCGGCGAGGTGGTCCTCACGGACGTTGCAGAGCACGCCGATGGTGGAGCGGATCAGCTTGGACTGGTTGATCTCCTGGAGGGCCGGCATGACCGCCATGCACTCGATGACCAGGGCGTCCGGGTTGTAGGCGGCGGCCCGGCGGACGATGCCGATCTGCTCGACGACATTGGCGATGCCGAACTTGCGGTAGACGGGCTCCTCGGTGGCGTCGGGGTGGATGAACCGGGCCGCGGTGCCGGTGGTCTTGGCAACCGTCACCAGGTCGCCGCCGCGCAGCGCGCCCGCGCACAGCCGGGTGATGGACGACTTGCCGCGGATGCCGTTGACGAGCACCCGGGTCGGGATGTTGTTCAGGTTGGTGAAGTGCCGTCGTTGTTCCACGACGCCTGCGACGAGCAGGATCGCGCAGCACACCAGCAGAACGGTGTAGAGGAAGAACAAGGGGGATCAGTTCCTTACGTACTGCTGGTCCTGCGGGTGACGGGGGTCCTGTGGAGGCCGCGCGCCGCGCGGCTGCTTGCGGCGCTGGTCCTGGAGCTGCTGGCGGACGAGTTCGAGGGAGCGGGTGACCGCGCCGACCTCGTCGTGGTGGCGCGGGAAGAGCACCGTCTTGCGGTCGCCGTCGGCCAGCGCCTCGGCCTGCGCGGCGAGGTGCCGCAGCGGGCGGACCACCACGATGAACATCCAGCCGAGGCAGGCGGCGGCAGCGGCGGCGCCGAGCAGTCCGGCCAGCACCGTGCGGTTCTGGAGGTCGTACTCGGGGATCGCGAGCCGGTCGGCCGACTGCCAGCTGACCACCGTCCAGCCGAGCGCCTTGGCGGGGCCGCCGCCGGAGAAGGGCGCGGCGGCGGCGATCCTGACGTGGTCGTCGCGGTAGAGGACACCGCCCGCGTGGGCCGACTTGCCGATCTTCAGGCCGGTGGCCGCGACCAGGTCCCCGAGCCGTTCGTCGGGCAGCGACTGGAAGGCGCGGAAGCCGGTGTTGCCCGCGATGACCTTGGAGTCCTTGTCGACGAGGCGCACCACGCCGAGTCCCGGGCGGCGCAGCAGCGAGTTGAGGAACTCGATGCGGAACTCGCCGACCAGCGCGGAGCCACCCCGGCCGGGGATCTCGGCGGTGGCGACGACGACGGGCTCCTTGCCGCCCTGGCCCGTCAGGCGCAGCGGGTCGGCGGTGGCGGGCTTGGCCTGTGCCTGGCGCGGCTTGGCCCCGGCGCGGGCGACGACCTGGCCGGAGGAGTCGACGACGTACAGCGACTGGTAGCGCAGGTGTTCGGTCATGGTGCGTTCCAGCACCTTGGTCATGGCGTCGGCCTCGGTGCGGTCGCCGATCAGACCGGCCACCGAGAGAAGGTCGGCGTCACCCTCGTTGAGGGCGCGGCGCACCCGGTCGCTGAGGGTGTCGGTGCGTTCGCGCTGGTCGTCGACGAGCTGCTGGGGGACGACGGCGGTGCTGTCGGCGCGGTTCAGGAAGAGCACCAGCGGCACCGACCAGACCAGCAGCAGCGCGGCGCAGACGCACAGCAGGGCCCGGCTGCCGGTCCTGCGCAGACCGCGCGGCGTGGCGTCGGGGCCCGTGGCGTCGGCGGGCTCGCCGTGCAGTTGGCGGCGGAGCCGCTCGAGCGCGGCCCCGATCCGGCGGGTCTCGCCGTACCCGGGGACGTCGACGGGCCGGGCGACGTCACCGCGCGAGAGCCGCCGTGACTCCAGGAACAGCCGGATCAGGGGGCGCTGGACGGTGCCGATGAGGACGGCGATGGCGAGGCCGCCGATGCCGAGCAGCGCGCCCGCGGCGATGAGCCCGAACAGCGGCGAGATGACGCGGGTGGGGTCCTCGGCGACCTTCGCCATGGAGACGACGGTGAGGCCGAGGCTCGACGCGGTGCTCGACTCGCCGGGCGCGGGGCCGGTGAGGGTGGCGTAGCCGCCGACGGAGCGGTCGCTGAGGAAGCGGCCGCCGAGCAGGCTGCCGCTGGCGCCCCGGTAGCCGCCCGAGCCGGGTTCCTTGGTGGTGCGGGCGTCGTGTGCGGCCTTGCGTCCGGCGCGTTCGGCGAACTCCGTCAGCTGCTTGCGGGAGACCTTGGCCTCCTGGCGCTGGAGGTCGGTCGAGGCCTGTTCGACGACGGGCAGGCCGTCGCTGCTGAGGATGCGGCCGGCCCGGTCGACGACCGCGATGGAGCGGAACTTGCCGAGGCTGATGCCGGGGAACTTCAGGGCGCTGGAGGCGACGAGGAGCTGTTGCGGGGTGTCGGGCCAGGACAGCAGCGAGAAGGTCAGCAGCCGTACCTCGCCGTTGTTGAGGCGGACCATCTTCGGGTCGAGGCCGCCCTCGCCCGCGAGAGCGGACCGGTCGAGGGACGGAAGCGGAACCGTTTCTCCCCGTGCGGCCAGGAGCTTGCCCGAGCGGATCTCGACGACCGCCGTGCCCATCCACTTCTGGTACGTGTTGCTCAGCTTGTCCAGCACGGTGTCCGCGGAGACCGGGCTGCCCGCGTTGAACAGCACGGTGGAGCGGGCCAGGTCGGTGGCGGACTCGTCGACGGAGGCGCGCAGCGCGATGGCGCCGTCCTCGGCGAAGTGCTGCTCGGAGACCTGGACCGCCTTGGGGACGACGCTCTGGTCGACCCGCCCGAGGAAGAGGGCGGTGACTCCGGCGAGCGACAGCAGCAGCACCGACAGGACCGCGATCGGCGGGCGTATCCCACCGAGCAGCGACATGTCGGCGCGGCGGCGGGCTCGGTGCTGCCGTGCCGGGGGCGGAGACGCCAAGGAACGGTCCTCTCTGGCACGTGCGGGGTGGCCTCCCCGCACGGGATGCAAATGGTGGTACGTCGGGCCTGACGGATGCGCCCCGAGTTACGTCGGAGACACGGGTGGTTCCGGAAACGTGAGACATATGAGGCTGATAAAGAGTTGCTGTGAAGTGAATGTGATCTAGGCAACTTCATAGTTTCAAACGGTCAGTTGAGGGCAAAAGCGATCACCACTTTCGGACGGGGCATCACGAAAGTGGTGATAACGGAAGAACGCAGAGGGAAGCAGAGGGACGCAGAGGGACGCAGGATCGCCGAGTCCGGTGCCCGCGGACCGTCCCGCAGGCGGTTCCGCAGGCCCTCCCGCAGGCCGCTCTGCGGGCCATTCCGCGGGCCATTCCGCGGGGCCGGTGCGGGCGTCCCCGGCGTTCCCGACGTGACCGGGGGCGCCCCGGCGACCGGTCTAGCGGGGCAGTGCCGTCAGGGGCTTCAGCCCGTCGCCCGCCGCACCGCGGTTGAGCATGGTGCCCTGGGTGCGCTCGAAGGCCAGCCGCAGCCGGGCCCGCAGCTGCGCGTTCGGGTGGCCGTCGCGCAGGGTGGTGGCCACGTCGATGAGCCGGTAGTCGGCGGAGTCGTCGGGACCGGCCGTCGTGGTGCCGCCGTCCCCGGTGTTCTCGGTGTCCGGCGGGACCTCGAGGAGCGTCGGCTCGTAGCGCGGGCGGACGTCCCAGCCGTCGCCGCTCTCGGTGAACGTGAACCAGCCGATCACGCCCTCCTCGGTGAGCCCGGTGGGCACGTCGTGCCGGGCGACCTGGTTGCCGAGCCCGTAGGCGATCCAGGTGCCGTCGACCTTCTCCATCGGCTGGACGACGTGCGCGTGGTGGCCGATGACCAGGTTGATGCCGGTCTCACGGGCGATCCTGCGGGCCAGCTTGAGCTGCGAGGTGGCCGGGTTGGGGATGTGCTCGCGCCCCCAGTGGATCGAGAGGATCACGACGTCGGCGCCGGCCGCCCGCGCCGCCTTCTCGGCCGCCTTGATCCGGTCGAAGTCGGTGAGGTTGGCCAGCCACTGCTTGTCGGCGGGCAGTTCATGGGCGTTGAAGCCGAAGGCGTACGACAGCTGCGCGACCTTCACGCCCTTGACGTCCAGGACGAGCGGGGTGCGCGACTCCTTCTCGGAGCGGGCCGATCCGGTGTGTTTCACCCCGGCCGCGTCCAGCGCGTCCAGGGTGCGCCGCACGCCCTGGACGCCGTGGTCGAGGGTGTGGTTGGAGGCCGTGGAGCAGGTGTCGTAGCCGATGTCCTTGATGGTGGTGGCGATCTGTGGCGGCACCGCGAAGTCGGGGAAGCCCTCGAAGGGTCCTGTGGGCCCGGCCAACACCGGCTCCAGGTGGCAGATCGCCAGGTCCGCCTTGGAGATGACCGGCTCGATGCCCGCCATGAGGGGGCCGAAGTCCAGCCCCGCCGTGCCCTTGCCGGTCTGCTTGGCGTCCTCGCGGGCCTGCTCGATGAGTTGCGGGTGCAGCAGGATGTCGCCGGCCGCGGCCACGGTGAACGAGCGTCCGCCGCCCTTCGGGGCCGCGTCGTCGCCCGAGGTGCCGCAGCCGGCGAGGGAGGCGGTGAGGGCGAGCGGGGTCGCGAGGGTCAGCAGGGTGCGGCTGGGTCGTCTGATCACCGGGATATCTTGATACAACCATGAGAGCTGATCGCTCGACGATCATAACGATCGCGACAATTGTGCTGGTTCTCGCTGGTTTCGCAACGGTTCTGACGGTGTACCCGCCCAGCACGCGCGACCACGACGGGACCGACGACGACCGTACCCGCCACCCGGCCACCGAGGTCGACCTGACCGCCGAGATGACCGCCTACGCCCGCAGGCTCGGACCGGACACCGGCTACCTGCCGCCCACCGAGGCCGACCGCGAGGGCGTCGCCGCGGGTGTCGGGCTCCTGCTCGACGGCGATCTGACGGCGGCCGGACGCCGCCTGTCGGCGCTCGACCTCACCCTCCGCACCGTCGTCGACCGGGGTTCGGGGCGCCGCTTCGCCGAGGTCGCCGACCGCACCGAGCGGGCCGCCTCGCCGCGCGGCTGGGGGCGGGTCTACTTCGACCTCGACCACCGTGCCCGCTGGTCCGTGCAGGTCCCGCACCCGGCGTCCGACCAGTACACCGAAGTGCTCGGCGCGCGGGTGCTGCGCGGCTCGCCCGGCGGGGTGCTGGTCGTCGCGGGGGCCCACCGCCAGGCGGGCGAGGACGGCTCGGCAGACGTGGCGCACCAGCCGGGTTCGATCTTCCACGCGGTCTGCGCCGAACTCGTCAGGCGCGGCCTCCCCGGCATACAGGTGCACGGCTTCGCCCGCTCCTCCGCCCCGCACCACGACGTCATCGCCTCGACGTCGGCGGCGAGGACCGCGGGTCCCGAGGCGCTGCTGCTCGCCGACGCCCTGCGCGAGCGGGGATTCCGGGTCTGCCGGGCCTGGCGCGGGAAATGCCCGCTGGCCGGTGTGACGAACGCGCAGGGCCGTACCGCGGCCGACGCGCGGGTGCCCTTCCTGCATGTCGAGTTCGCCCCGCCGCTGCGCGCCGACGGAGCGCCGAACGACCGCGCGACGGCCGCCGTCACCGAACTGACCCGCACCTGGGCGGCCGCCGGCTGAGTCACCCCTCGGGCAGGCCCCACGAAGGACAGGGCCGGTCGGACCCGATCAGTTCCGAGATCAGTTCCGACGAGGTCCGACCTGGTCCGACCAGGTCCGACCTGGTCCAACCAGTTCCGACCAGGTCCGATCCAGTCCGGTCAGGGTTCGATGAGGCCCGCTCTGATCGCGTACCGCGTCAGCTCCAGGCGGTCCTTCATGCCCAGCTTGTGCAGCAAATTGGCGCGGTGGCGTTCGACCGTCTTCGCGCTGATGAACAGCAGCTCGCCGATCTCCTTCGAGGTGTGGCCCTCGGCGACCAGCTTGAGGATCTCCTCCTCGCGCTCGGTGACGGCCCGTTCGGGCAGGCCGTCGCCCCGGTGCAGCCGTTCCAGGTAGGAGCGGACGAGGGCGCGCTCGGCGCCCGGGTACACGAACGGCTCGTCGCGCACCGCGGCCCGGCACGCCTCGACCAGGTCGCGGTCGGCGACCGACTTGAGGACGTAGCCGCTGGCGCCGGCCCTGAGCGCCTCGAAGAAGTACTGCTCGTTGTCGTACATCGTCAGGATCAGGATGTGCAGGTTCGGCATCCGCCGGGACAGCTCGCGGGCGGCCTGGAGGCCGGTCATCCGGGGCATCGCGATGTCCAGGACGGCGAGGTCGATCTCGTGGGCGCGGGCCAGCTCCACCGCCTCGGCGCCGTCACCCGCCTCGGCGACGACGGTCAGGTCGGGTTCGCCGTCCAGGATGAGCCGGACGCCCTGCCTGACCAGCGCGTGGTCGTCGGCGAGCAGCACCCGGGCGGGCGGGGCACCCACGGGCGCGGGCGACGAGATCGGGGGCGGGGTCGGGTTCATCGGGTGGTTCCTTCCGCGGCCGGGACCCGCAGCCGCACCTCGGTGCCCGCCTCGGGTCCCGGGCCGAGCGTGAGGTCGGCGCCGACCAGCAGGGCGCGCTCGCGCATCCCGACGATCCCGGCGCCCTCCTTGGCCCCGCCGAGGCCGCGGCCGTTGTCGCGGACGACGAGTTCGACCCCGCCGTCGACCGGCCGCAGCCTGATCTCGGCGCGGTCGGCCCCGGAGTGCCGTGCGGTGTTGGTGAGCCCTTCCTGGGCGACGCGGTAGAGCACGAGTTCCGACTCCTCGGTCAGGGCGGGCAGATCGCCTGGACCTCCCGGGATGTGGTGGCGCACGGTCAGTCCGTGCGTGGTGAACTCGCCCGCGAGCGAACGCAGCGCGCTGACCAGGCCGAGTTCCTCCAGGACGCCGGGCCGCAGTCTGCGGGCGATCCGGCGGATCTCGTCGAGCCCCGCCCGGGTGGCCTCCTGCGCCTGGCCGACCTCGGCCCGCAGGTCGGCGGGGGCCCGGTCGGCGACCCGTTTGAGCTGGAGCAGGACGGCGGTGAGGGTCTGACCGACCTCGTCGTGCAGTTCGCGGGCGATCCGGTGGCGTTCCCGCTCCTGCGCGGAGAGGGCGAGGCCCGCGCCGGCGGCGCGTTCGTTCTCCAGCCGTTCGAGCATGGTGTTGTACGTGGTGATCAGCTCGGCCGCCTCGGCCGGGCCCGCGACCTCGGCGCGGGCGCCCGGGTGCAGCAGGTCGGCCGCGGCCATGGCCCCGCCGAGCCGGCGCAGCGGGGCGAGCCCGGCGCGCAGCACGAGCGCGTTGCCGACCAGGAGCAGCCCGAGACCGCCGACGACGACGAGCGCCTCGGCGGGCAGCACGGGGGTCGAGACGGTGACCGGGCCGAGCAGCAGGGAGGCGGCGACGACCAGCCCGACGGCGTTGAGCGAGAAGATCCGCCAGAACAGCGACACGGTCCTCCCTCGTCCGGCACGTGCTCCCGGCACTGCTGTGCCGAGTCTCCTCACAGGCCCCCGCTCGCGTATATCCGTCACGTCACCCATATCGCCACGGTACGTGTGGGTGACACCATGCAGAGTGCCGACCGTGATCATCGATGATCACGACCAGCTGTTGAGCGAAGGGGAGAAACGTGTCTGCGCCACGCCTGCGGGCGACGCCGTTGCCGGGGATCGGGGTCCAGTACGACCTGGTGACGAAGGACCAGCGCCATCTGTCCGTGGTGGCGCACCGGGACGGTGCCCGGACCGTGAACATGTACCGGGCCGACGACCCCGACTCCTGCGCCCACTCGCTGCGGCTGACCGGCTCCGAGGCCGGCGTGCTGATCGACGCGCTGAAGCCCTCCCACCACAGCGCGAGCCTGCTGTACACCACCGACCTCGGCCTGGTGGCCGAGCGCATCGAGGTGGCCGCGGCCTCCCGCTGGAACGGACGGGTCCTCGGGGAGACCCGGATGCGCACCGACACCGGCGCCTCCGTGGTCGCCGCGCTGCGCCGGGCCGAGGCGATCCCCTCACCCGCTCCCGACTTCCGGCTGGCGGGCGGTGACATCCTGATCGTCGTAGGCACCCGTGAAGGCGTGGACGCCGCCGCGGCGATACTCGGGCGGGAGTGATCGGGTGCACTCCGCTGTCCTGCTGATCGAGTTCGGTTCCATCCTGCTGGCCCTCGGCCTGCTCGGGCGGGCGGCCGCCCGCTTCAGCCTCTCCCCCATCCCGCTGTACCTGCTGGCCGGTCTCGCCTTCGGTGAGGGCGGGCTGCTGCCGCTCGGCGCGAGCGAGGAGTTCGTGGCCACCGGCGCCGAGATCGGCGTCATCCTGCTGCTGCTCATGCTCGGCCTCGAGTACACGGCCGGTGACCTGGTCACCAACCTCAAGTCGCACTACCCGGCCGGTCTGGTCGACATGATGTTCAACGCCGTGCCGGGCGCGGCCGTCGCCCTGCTGATGGGCTGGGGCCCGGTGGCGGCCGTCGTGCTGGCGGGCGTCACCTGGATCTCGTCGTCCGGGGTGATCGCCAAGGTCCTCGGCGACCTGGGCCGGGTCGGCAACCGGGAGACCCCGGTGATCCTGAGCGTGCTGGTCCTGGAGGACCTCGCGATGGCGGTGTACCTGCCCATCGTGACGGCGCTCGTGGCCGGCGCGGGCCTCCTCGCCGGAAGTCTGACGCTGGCCATCGCGCTCGGCGCGGCCGGGCTCGTCCTGTTCGTGGCGGTCCGCTACGGCCGGGTCATCTCACGGTTCGTCTCCAGCGACGACCCGGAGAAGCTGCTGCTGGTCGTGCTGGGTCTGACGATCCTGGTCGCGGGCGTCGCCCAGCAGCTCCAGGTGTCGGCCGCGGTCGGCGCGTTCCTGGTCGGCATCGCCCTCTCCGGTGAGGTCGCGGAGGGCGCGCACACCCTGCTGAGCCCGCTGCGCGACCTGTTCGCGGCGGTGTTCTTCGTCTTCTTCGGGCTGCACACCGATCCGGCGAGCATCCCGCCGGTGCTGCTGCCGGCGCTGGCGCTGGCCCTGCTCACGGCGGCCACGAAGATCGCCACCGGCTACTGGGCGGCCCGCCGGGCGGGCATCTCCGTGAAGGGCCGCTGGCGGACGGGCGGCGCGCTGGTGGCGCGCGGCGAGTTCTCGATCGTCATCGCGGGCCTCGCGGTCAGCGCGGGCATCGAGCGCTCGCTCGGCCCGCTGGCCACGGCGTACGTGCTCATCCTGGTCGTCATCGGCCCGCTCACCGCGCGGTACACCGAGCCGGTCGCGCGTCACGTCACCGACCGGCTGGCCGCCCGCAAGCGGGTCCCGCAGCCGGTGGAGGAGGCGGAGGAGGTTCCGGTGGGCGACTGAGACCCACCGGTCACTCGGGCCCACGGCACGCCCTGGAGGGGAGCCGCCGTGGGCCCGTCCGCCGTTCTAGGACCCGTCCCGCGCGACCTGGCCGGCGGCCTCGGGGTTCCAGCCCTGGCGGCGCAGTACGGCGCTCACGTCCGGGGCCCGGTAGTGCGCGCCCTTGAGGACCTTGCCGTCGTCGCGGCGGACGACCTGGCCGTCGGGCCCGAGCTTGGTCATGTTGGAGCGGTGGATCTCGGCGATCACCGCGTCCAGGTCGATGCCGTGCACCAGGGCGGTGCCGTAGGCGACGTACACGACGTCGGCCAGCTCGTGGGCGAGCTTGTCCAGCGGCCCGTCCACCGCGACCTCGGCGACCTCCGCGGCCTCCTCGCGCAGCAGGGCGCCGCGCTGGGCGGCGAGTCCCGGCTCCACCTCGGTGGGGCTGGTGCGGGCGTCGAGCCCGACGGCGAGGTGGAAGGCACGGACCAGGTCGGCGGGCGATGCAGTCATACGACGACTCTACCGACGCCCGCAGCGCCGCACGGGCCACGGAGCGGTCCGCCGGGCCTGGCCAGTTCCGTGTGGCTGCTGGCAGGATCGCGCGTATGCCCACGTTCTTCCCCCGGCCCGGCCGGCGCCGCGCCCTCCAGGCGTCCGCCGCCGGCATCGTCGCGTTCGGGCTGCTGCTGTGGTGGCTGCTGCCCCTGGGCGAGGACCCGCCGAGCGGCACGATCACCTTCAGCACCGGCACCAGGGCCGGGGTGTACCACCAGTACGGCAAGCTGCTCCAGCAGGAGTTCCACCAGGACATGCCGGAGCTGCGGGTGCGGCTGACGACCAGCGCCGGGTCCCAGGAGAACGTGCGGCGGGTGGCCACCGGGGAGGCCGACTTCACCATCACGGCGGCGGACGCGGTGGAGACGTACGAGCTGAGCGACGACAACCCGGGCGCGACCCGGCTGCGCGGGGTGGCCCGGCTCTACGACGACTACGTCCAGCTCGTGGTGGCCCGCGACTCGCCCGTGCGCTCGGTCGCGGACCTCAAGGGCAGGCGGGTGTCGACGGGGCCGCCCGGCTCGGGGGTGCGGCTGATAGCGGACCGGGTCCTGAAGGCCGCGGGGATCGACCCGGGCAAGGACATCACGGCCAGCTCCGACGGCATCGACGTCGGGCCGGAGGGGCTGAAGGAGGGCCGGATCGACGCGTTCTTCTGGTCGGGCGGGCTGCCCACGCAGGGGTTGCAGAAGTTGACGTCGTCCTTCGCGTTCCGTTTCGTGCCGATCGGCGCCGACCTCGTGGCCAAGCTGCACGAGCAGGGCGGCGCGACCCGCTACTACCGGTCGACCAACATGCCGGAGTCCGCCTACCGGGGGCTCCAGAACGGCGCGGCCGTCCCGACGATCGCGGTCTCCAACCTCCTGATGACCCGCACGGACGTCGACCCGCGGCTGACCGAGTGGATCACCCGCACGGTCATCAAGAGCCGTGACCGCATCGGCTCCACGGTCCACTCCGCGCAACTCGTCGACCTGCGCACGGCGATCTACACCGACCCGCTCGCCCTGCACGAGGGCGCCCGCAGGTACTACCGCTCGGTCAAGCCGTAGGGCCCGACCTGGGCACCGTCACCGTCACCCGCAGCCCGTGCGGGGCGTGGTGGGCGTAGGCGATGGTGCCGCCGCCCGCCGCCAGCAGGGTGCGGGAGATGGAGAGCCCGAGCCCCGAGCCCTTGATGTTCTGGTGGTGGGCGCTGCGCCAGAAGCGGTCGCCGACCCGGCTCAGCTCGTCGTCGGTCAGCCCGGGGCCGCGGTCGGCGACGACGACCGTCGTCGTGGTGCCGTCGAACCCCACGGACACCTCGACCGTCTCGCCCTCGGGCGTGAACTTGACCGCGTTGTCGATCACCGCGTCCAGCGCGCTGGAGAGGGTGACCGGGTCGGCCCACGCGGTGGTCGGCGGGCAGTCGCCGACCAGCCTGACGCCCTTGGCCTCGGCCGTGGGGGTCCAGGCGGCCACCCGCTCGGCGGTCAGCGCGCCGAGGTCGGTGATCCGCAGATCGGCCTCGGCGTGCTCGGCGAGGGCGAGGTCGAGCAGGTCGTCGAGGACCGTGCCGAGCCGTTTGCCCTCGGTGCGCACGGAGGCGATCTCCTCGTTGTCCTCGGGCAGTTCGAGCGCGAGCAGCTCGATGCGCAGCAGCAACGCGGCGAGCGGGTTGCGCAGTTGGTGGGAGGCGTCGGCGACGAAGGCGCGCTGCTGTTCCAGGACCTCCTCGACGTTGTCCGCCATCTCGTTGAACGACCGTGCCAGGCGCTGGAGTTCCGGCGGTCCGCCGGCCGCGGCGACCCGGGACTTCAGACGTCCGGTGGCGATGTCGTGGGTGGTGGCGTCGAGGACCCGCACCGGGCGCAGCACCCACCCGGTCAGCCGCAGCGCGGCCCCCACGGCGAGCAGCATCGCCGCGCTCTCGCCCGCGGCGATCACCAGCCAGCCGTGCAGGATGCGGGAACGCATCGACCCGGTGGGCGAGTCGGTGACGACGACCGCGACGACGTCGCCGTCCCTGATCACCGGTGAGGCGACGACCAGCCGGTGGCGCTGCCACGGCCACACCTGCTCGGGGTCGTGGCTGCGCCGGCTGAGCAGCGCCTCGGCGAACGCGCCCCGCATCTCCCCCTCGGCGGGCAGCCGCCACTGGACGGGCGCGGCGGCCATCGGCGTCTCGCTGTGGCAGAAGACACCGGCACGGATGCCGTAGACGCCGTAGTAGCTGACGAGTTCGGTGCTGAGGGTCTCCAGACGTTCGTCGGAGTCGACCCGGACGGCGCCGCAGGCGTCGGTGACGAACTGGGCGAGGGCCGCGAAGCGCGCGGTGTCGTCGATCCGGTCGACGACGACCCGCTGCTGCTCGGCGGCGGCCACACTGATCGCGAGCGGCACGCCGAGCGCCAGCAGCACGGCCGCGAGCAGCACGATGAGCAGCGGCAGCAGCCGGGTACGCACCCGCTCCCCCGCTAGGCGGCCGGGGTGACGAGCCGGTAGCCCACCCCGCGCACGGTCTCGATCAGCGCGGGCATCCGCAACTTGGCCCGCAGGGACGCGACATGCACCTCGAGGGTGCGCCCGGTCCCCTCCCAACTGGTGCGCCAGACCTCGCTGATGATCTGCTCCCGCCGGAAGACCACCCCGGGCCGCTGCGCGAGCAGGGCCAGCAGGTCGAACTCCTTGCGGGTCAGCTGGACCACCGTGCCGTCCACGCCGACCTGGCGGGTGGAGAGTTCGATCAGCAGCGGGCCGAGCCGCAGCGCGTCGCTGTCGCCGCCGGTGGCCGCGTCCTCGTGGACGGTGCGCCGGCTGACGGCGTGGATCCTGGCCAGCAACTCGCCGGTGTCGTAGGGCTTGACGACGTAGTCGTCGGCCCCCAGGTTGAGGCCGTGGATGCGGGAGCGGACGTCCGCGCGCGCGGTCACCATGATCACCGGGGTGCTGGTGCGTTTGCGGATCTTGCCGCAGACCTCGTAGCCGTCCTGGTCGGGCAGGCCGAGGTCGAGCAGGACGACCCCGAACCCGTCGCCCTCGGGCACCAGGGCGCGCAGCGCCTCCTCGCCGCTGCGCGCGTGGGTGACGTCGAATCCGTGGCGGGCCAGGACGGCGGACAGCGCGGCGGCGACATGGTTGTCGTCCTCGACGAGCAGCAGCCTCACCCGGGCCCCCTTCGGTTCATCGGCCGTACGAACGGCATGGCTAGAACTCACGTACGCGCGCGTGCACCCACGCAGTCACGCTGATGGACGAGGACGCCGTCAAGAGCGTTCCGGTTGCGCGGCCCTACCGTTATGCGCCCGATACGAGCGGATCGCCCGGGGGCCACCGCGGGTGCCCGATCGCTACCGGATCGTGATGCTCAGATCTCGCTCAGATGTGATGACTCTCGCATTACCCGGTCATTACTGTCCTCCGAAACCGAGGAGGACGGGAGCCTGATCGCGATGACCGAAGTATCGGTGGCCAAGGAAGAGGTGGCCTCCACCGGCGACCTGGTCGTCCTGAAGAACGTCAACAAGCACTTCGGCGCCCTGCACGTGCTCCAGGACATCGACCTGACCATCACCCGTGGCGAGGTGGTCGTCGTCATCGGGCCGTCCGGGTCCGGGAAGTCCACGCTCTGCCGCACCATCAACCGGCTGGAGACGATCGACGACGGCGCCATCACGATCGACGGCAAGCCGCTGCCCCAGGAGGGCAAGGAACTGGCCAGGCTGCGGGCCGACGTCGGGATGGTCTTCCAGTCCTTCAACCTCTTCTCGCACAAGACGGTGCTGGAGAACGTCATGCTGGGCCAGCTCAAGGTCCGCAAGGCGGAGAAGAAGAAGGCCGAGGAGAAGGCGCGGGCGCTGCTCGACCGGGTGGGCGTGGGCACCCAGGCCGACAAGTATCCGGCGCAGCTCTCGGGCGGCCAGCAGCAGCGCGTGGCCATCGCCAGGGCGCTGGCCATGGACCCGAAGGTCATGCTCTTCGACGAGCCGACGTCCGCGCTCGACCCGGAGATGATCAACGAGGTCCTGGAGGTCATGCAGCAGCTCGCCCGGGACGGCATGACCATGATCGTCGTCACCCACGAGATGGGCTTCGCGCGCTCGGCCGCGAACCGGGTGGTCTTCATGGCCGACGGCCGGATCGTCGAGGAGGCCGCGCCCGACCAGTTCTTCAGCAACCCGCGCAGCGACCGGGCCAAGGACTTCCTTTCGAAGATCCTGCACCACTGACCCAGGCCCCGCACGGCCGCCATCCCTTCACCAGCCAAAGGACGTTCACCATGAAGCTCCGCAAGGTCACCGCCGCCTCGGCCGCCGTGCTCGCCCTCTCCGTCGCCGCCACCGCGTGCGGTTCGGGCGACAAGGACGACAAGGGCTCGGGCGGGTCGAAGAAGATCTCCATCGGCATCAAGTTCGACCAGCCCGGCATCGGCCAGAAGACCCCGCAGGGATACGCCGGTTTCGACGTCGACGTCGCCACCTACGTCGCCAAGAAGCTCGGTTACGACGCCGGCCAGATCGACTGGAAGGAGTCCAAGAGCCAGGACCGCGAGACCATGCTCCAGCGCGGTGACGTGGACTTCATCGCCGCCTCCTACTCGATCACCCCCGAGCGCCAGGAGAAGGTCGACTTCGCGGGCCCGTACCTGCTGGCCCACCAGGACGTCCTGGTCCGCGCCGACGACTCCTCCATCAAGGCGGCCACCGACCTCAACAGCAAGAAGCTGTGTTCGGTGACCGGCTCGACGTCCGCGCAGAACATCAAGGACAAGCTGGCGCCCAAGGCCGACCTGCAGAACTACCCGACCTACTCGGCCTGCCTGACCGGTCTGCAGAACGGCGCCATCGACGCCCTGACCACCGACGACTCGATCCTCGCCGGGTACGCCTCGCAGTCCCAGTTCAAGGGCAAGTTCAAGCTCGCCGGCCTGAAGATGACGAACGAGAACTACGGCATCGGCGTCAAGAAGGGCAGCGACCTCAAGGCGAAGATCAACACCGCGCTCGAGGCCATGGTCTCCGACGGCACCTGGCAGAAGACGGTGGACAAGAACTTCGGCCCCGCCAACTACAAGAACGACCCCGCGCCGAAGATCGGCGACATCAAGAGCTGACCAGGACCCGACCGGTGCGCCGTCCGCCGCGGCGGCGCACCGCGGGTTGGACCCACTCGTGGAAGCGCGGGAGAACGTGTTCGACTTTCTTGAAGGTTATGACCTGCTGGGAGCCTTCTGGGTGACGGTGCAGCTCACCCTGCTCTCCGCCGTCGGCTCCCTGGTGTGGGGAACCGTGCTGACCGCGATGCGGGTGGGCCCGGTGCCGCTGCTGCGCGGGTTCGCCACCGGCTACGTCAACGTCGTGCGGAACATCCCGCTGACCGTGATCATCCTGTTCACGTCGCTCGGCCTGAGCCAGACGCTCGGCGTCAGCCTGGGCGCCCACGACTTCGACACCATCAACTTCCGGCTCGCGGTGCTCGGCCTCATCGCCTACACCTCGGCGTTCGTGTGCGAGGCGCTGCGCTCCGGCATCAACACGGTCCCGGTCGGCCAGGCGGAGGCGGCGCGGGCGATCGGCCTCAGCTTCACCCAGGTGCTGTCCCTCGTGGTGCTGCCGCAGGCGTTCCGCGCGGTGGTGGGCCCGCTCACCAACGTACTCATCGCGCTGACCAAGAACACCACGGTGGCCGCGGCGATCGGTGTCGCGGAGGCGGCGACGCTGATGAAGAAGATGATCGAGAACGAGGCCCAGCTGATCCTCATCTCCGCGGTCTTCGCGTTCGGATTCGTGTGCCTGACGCTGCCGACCGGCATGGTCCTCGGCTGGGTCGGCAAGAAGGTGGCGGTGAAGCGATGAGTTCCGTTCTCTACGACGCCCAGGGACCGCGCGCGAAACAGCGCAACATCCTGCTCACCGGCGTCTTCCTGGTCGCCGCCGCGGCCGTCCTGTGGTGGGTGTACGCCAGCCTCTCCGACAAGGGCCAGCTGGACTGGGAGAAGTGGAAGCCGTTCTTCTCCGGCACCGAGGCGTGGACCACGTACATCCTGCCCGGCCTGAAGAACACGCTGATCGCGGCGGCCCTCTCGATGCTGATCGCGCTGCCGCTCGGCGCGGTGCTCGGCATAGCGCGGCTCTCCGACCACCGGTGGGTCAGGGTGCCGGTCGGCGCGGTCGTCGAGTTCTTCCGGGCCATCCCGGTCCTGATCCTGATGATCTTCGGCCTGGCCCTGTACTCCGAGTACTCCAGCGTCAGTTCGGACGACCGGCCGCTGTACGCGGTCGTCACGGGCCTGGTGCTCTACAACGCCTCGGTGCTCGCCGAGATCGTCCGGGCGGGCATCCTGTCCCTGCCCAAGGGCCAGACCGAGGCGGCGCACGCGATCGGGCTGCGCAAGACCCAGACCATGGTGTCGATCCTGCTGCCGCAGGCGGTCACGGCGATGCTCCCGGCCATCGTCAGCCAGCTCGTCGTCGTCGTGAAGGACACCGCGCTCGGCGGCGCCGTCCTCACCTTCCCCGAACTGCTCGCCTCCGCCAACACCATGTCCGGCTACTACGGCGCCAACACGATCGCCAGCTTCACGGTCGTCGCGGTGATCTTCGTGGCCCTCAACTTCAGCCTCACGACCTTCGCGGGCTGGCTGGAGAAGCGGCTGCGCAACCGCAAGAAGTCCTCGGGCGCGGTGCTGAGCGCCGACGACGCCTCGCTCCAGGGCGCCGCGGGCACCACCGTATGAGCTGACGGACGGTCAGGCGCGGCGCGCGGGGCGCCGGTCGCACGACGCGGGGGACGACGGTCGACACTGTCGTCCCCCGCGTCGTCCCACGTCCCAGGAGTGCGGCGGTCCGGTGGCGCGGTCCGGCGCACCGGACGAGAGCGTCGCTTGACGCGGGCACCGGCAGTGGGTTGCATACGTTCTGTGATCGTGCACCCCGCTCCAACTTCCTGTTCACATACGTCCGTCAGGACGCCGTCACGGGCGGGGGGCGCCACGCCGTGGACCCGGTGATCATCGTCGGGGCGGGGCCCGTCGGCCTGACGCTCGCCCTGGCACTGGCGCGCCAGGAGGTGCCCTCCGTCGTGCTCGACGAGTCCACGGGCACCGACGAACCCCGCCCGGCGCGCACCGTCGTGCTGCGCGAGGACACCGCCGCTCTGCTGGAACGGCTCACCGGGGTACCGCTGTCCGAGGAAGGCACCCGCTGGGCCGGATGGCGGTCGCTGCGGCGCAAGCAGGTGATGCGCGAGATCACCTTCGACGACGACGAACCCGCGCCCCTGCACATCGCGCAGCACGTGCTGACCGGCGCCCTGCGCCACGCGCTCGCGGGCGAACGGCTCGCCGCCATCGCCCCCGACAGCCGCCTCGACACCGTCGAACAGGAACCGTCAGGGGTCACCGCCCACACCCGCGGCGCGGGCGGCACCTGGTGGCGCGGCAGCTACCTGGTGGGGTGCGACGGCCCCCGCTCGACGGTCCGCAAGCTCCAGGACATCCGCTTCCCCGGGCGGACCGCGGTGGAACGTCACGCCGTCGCCGCCCTGCGCACCGAACTGCCCTGGCCCGATCAGGCGTTGCTGCACCGCGCGCCTCCCTGGCGGACCTCGGGCCCGTCGGCGGGCGAGGTCGTCGGACGCCCGCTGCCCGACGGCGTGTGGCGCCTCGACTGGCTGCTGCCGCCCGGCAAGGACCTGGTCACCCCCGAACTGCTGCTGACCCGGGTCCGCGAGACCCTGGCCGGCTGGACCGGCGGCCCCACCCCGCCCTACGAACTCCTCGACACCGGCGTCCACACCGTGCACCACCGGCTGGCCAGGCGCTGGCGGGCCGGGCGGGTCTTCCTCGCCGGGGACGCCGCCCACCTGCTCGGCGCGCTCGGCACCCAGGGCCTCGACGAGGGGCTCAGGGACGCCGACAACCTCGCCTGGAAACTGGCGCTCGCCTGGCACCACGGGCCGCACGAGGCGCTGCTCGACAGCTACCAGACGGAACGGCGGGCGGTGGTCGCCGCCCGGCTGCGCGCCACCGACCAGTCGCTGCCGCTGCTGCGCGGGGGCGGCGGGCTGCGCTCCTACGTGCCGGGCTCGGGCCGCGGCCACGAAGGGCTCCTCGTCGACGGCCACCTCGGACACGGGCCGCTCGGCGTCCCCGGCGGCTACGCGTCCTCACCGCTCGCGCCCCAGGACCTGGAGGGCGAGGTGCCGGTCGACACACCGGCCGGTGCGCCCGTCGAGGACGTCCGCGTGACGGCGGAGGACGGCTCGTTCGTCCGGCTGCGCGACCGGCTCGGGCGCGGGGCGCTGCTGGTGGTGCTGATCGCGCCGGGCACCGGGGTGTGGGACCGCAAGCACTGGGTGACCGCCGGGATCATGCCCCGGCTGGCGGCCGCGGTGGCGGCCCTGCCGCACCCCGCCGAACTGCTGGTCTCCGAGGAATACCCGGGCGCCGCCGCCCACAGCGTCCTGCTGATCCGCCCCGACGGCCATCTCGTGACGGCCCTGAACGGCGTCCGCCCGGCCGACCTGTACACGGCGGCCGAAGCCACCCTCGGCGGCCCACCGCCTGCCCCCTCGGAGGCGGGGACCACGACCCAGGAAACGACGGAGGCGACCGCGGGGTCCCGCTGAGATTCCCGCCCCACCGTCACTGTGGGGTCGCCACGCGGTCGGTCCACCTGGTGACGGTGGACGACGGCCGAGGCCACCCTCGGCGGCCGGCCACCCGGCCCTCGGAGGCGGGGACCACGGGCCCAGGAAACGACGCGGGCGACCGCAGGCTCCCGCTGAGATTCCAGACCACCGTCACTGTGGGGTCCTCACGCGGCCGATCCACATGGTGACGGTGGACGGGGAAGCCGACGCCCCCTCGGCGGCCCGCCACCCGCCCCCTCGGAGGCGGGGACCACGGCCCAGGAAACGACGCAGGCGACCGCGGGCTCCCGCTGAGATTCCCGCCCACCGTCACTGTGGGGTCCTCACGCGGTCGGTCCGCCTGGTGACGGTGGATGGAAGCCGACGCCCCCCTCGGCGGCCCGCCACCCGCCCCCTCGGAGGCGGGGACCACGACCCAGGAAACGACGGAGGCGACCGCGGGCTCCCGCTGAGATTCCCGCCCACCGTCACTGTGCGGTCGTCACGTGGTCCACATGGTGACGGTGAGTTGACCGGTGTGGGCCGTCATGGTTCACTCCGGATCGTGACCGACACCTGTGTGCGCCTGTGGCGGAGGGTCCATATGGACCTCGTCCGCTATGCGGGCTGCGTGTGTCGCCCGTCCTGCTGATTTCGCATCCTTCTCTTCTCGGCGTGCCCGCCCGCGTGGCGATGGCGCGCTGTCCGCGAACGCTCATCAGGACGGTCCCCATGTCTGTGCCTTCGTCTGTCTCGACGCCGAATTCCGCCGAGGTGCCGCCTTCCCTCGCGGCGTCGCCTGCCGCCCCGGTGGCATCTCCCGCCGCCACGCCGTCGTCCGGCTCCGCGCCGACGCCTGGGTCCGGGCCGACATCCGGCTCCGCGGCGACGTCCGGCTCCGCGGCGACGCCTGGCCCCGCGCCGTCGTCCGGCTCGGCGCCGTGGTCCCGTTCCACGCCGTCGTCCGTTGCGGCTCCGTCGTCCGTCGCCACGCCTCCGTCCACGGTCTCCGGGCCCGGCGGCGGGGCTGCTGGGGCGGGGCGGGCCGCTGCTGTCCCGGCGGCCTCCGGGGCTGCCGGGGCTGCCGGGGCTGCCGGGGCTGCCGGGGCTGCCGGGGCGACGGTCACCGTCACCGCCGCCGCCACCGGGGCTTCCGGAGCGGCCGGGCGAGGAGCCGGTGGGGCCGTGGCTTCGGGCACCGCCGCTAACGGCACGGTCACGACCCCCGCATCGGCCGCGCCCGTCTCCGCTCCGCCCACCCAGGCCGACCTGCTCGACTTCGTCCGCCGCAGCGCCGCCGACGCCGAGCTGATCGCCTCCCTCCCGCTCGACCCCGAGGGCCGCACCTGGGTGCGTCTCGAAGGCCCCGGCGGCAGCGAGGCGTGGCTCATCGGCTGGCCGCCCGGCACCGGCACCGGCTGGCACGACCACGCGGAGTCCGTCGGCGCCTTCCTGACGGCGTCCGGCGAGCTGAAGGAGCACTCGCTCGCCGCCCGGCTGCCCGCCGACGGCTGGAAGACCCTGGAATTGGACGACGGCGTGGACCGCGAACGCCGACTGCCGGCCGGCCAGGGCCGGGCCTTCGGCCGCCACCATGTCCACGAGGTCCTCAACGAGTCCGCCGACGAGCACGCGATCTCCGTGCACGCCTACTACCCGCCGCTCCCCCAGATCCGCCGCTACAGCCGCACCGGCCCGGTCCTGCGCCTGGAGCACGTCGAGCGCCCGCAGGACTGGCAGTGACACGGCCCCCTGGCATCGACGAGCTGCTGGAGCGGGTGCGTGCCACCTACGAGCGAATAGCACCCCGCCCGGCCCACGAGGCCGCGACGGCGGGCGACGCGCTCCTGGTCGACATCCGGTACGCGGCCCTGCGGGACCGGGACGGCGTCATCCCCGGCGCGCTGATCATCGAGCGCAACGAACTGGAGTGGCGCCTCGACCCCCAGGGCAGCCACCGCGTCCCCGAGGCGACCGGCCACGACCTGCGGATCGTGGTGATCTGCAACGAGGGCTACGCGTCCAGCCTGGCGGTCGCGTCGCTGCGTCAGCTGGGCCTGCGGAGGGCGACGGACCTGATCGGAGGCTTCCAGGCCTGGCGCGCGGAGGGACTGCCGGTGACGGAAGCCTGAGGGCGACGAGGAGAGGGACCCGGGGAGGGCCGAACCTCCCCTCGCTCCCGCACCCCTGTGCTCCCGCGCTCCTTCGCTCCTTCGCTCCTTCGCTCCCGCACTCTCGCGGTCCCGCGTCCCCTCCAACTCCCCCTGTTCCCCGCTCAGTTCCCCGCCTAGTTCCCTCAGCTTCCCTCGCCGTCGAGGAACTCCGTCTCCTCGCCCTCTTCCTCCAGCGCCTGTCTGACCACCCGTAGGGCCATGCCCTCCGAGTAGCCCTTGCGGGCGAGCATGCCGGCGAGGCGGCGCAGCCGTCGGTCGCGGTCGAGGCCACGGGTGGAGCGCAGTTTCCGGGCGACGAGTTCCTTCGCCGTCGCCTCTTCCTGTTCGGTGTCGAGCTGGGAGACGGCTTCGTCGATCAGCGAGGAGTCGACACCCTTGGTCCTCAGCTCCCGGGCGAGCGCCCGCCGGGCGAGGCCCCGGCCGTGGTGCCGTGACTCCACCCAGGCGTCCGCGAAGGCACCGTCGTTGATCAGCCCGACCTCCTCGAACCGGGACAGCACCTCCTCGGCGGCCTCGTCAGGGATCTCCCGCTTGCGCAGGGCGTCCGCGAGCTGCTTGCGGGTGCGCGGGGTCCCGGTGAGCAGGCGCAGACAGATCGCCCGTGCCCGCTCCACCGGGTCCGCCGGTGACTCCTCCCGCCCGGCCCTCGACGAGGGGGAGGGGTCGCCGTCCTCACCGGACGGTTCACCGCGGCGCCACTCGCCGCGCCCGCGGGAACCGCCCGCCGTACGGGAGCCGCGGCCGCCTCGCCGCGCGCGGCGGCCGGGGCCGTCGCCCGCCGGGGTGCCCCCGGACTCCGGATCTTCGCCGCGGTCACCCCCGTGCCCCCCGGCGCCCCCGGCGCCCCGGTCACCTCTGTCCGATCCGTACCCAGCCCCCGTGACCGCGTACGGATCGGAGCCTTCATGCGGGATGGGCTCCTCGTGCCTGCCGAGCGTCCCGGCGTCCTCGTACCCCTCGGAGAGGTCGCCGCCGCCCGGCCCGGCGGGGCGCCGCCGTCCCTCGCCCGCCCGGCCTCGCTCGCGCGGAGGGTCCGGGTGGGCGTACTCGTACTCGGCCCAGTCGGTTCGCCGTGTCACGGGTCAGCTCTTGGCCGCCGGGGCCTTGGCCTTCGTCGCCTTGGTGGCCGCGGGGGCGGGCACCTTCGCGTCGTCGGCGGCGGAGACGGCCGCGTCCGCGCCGGGCTCGGCGGTCGGCTCCTCGGGACGTACGCCGACGCCCAGCTTCTCCTTGATCTTCTTCTCGATCTCGTTGGCCAGGTCGGGGTTGTCCTTCAGGAAGTTGCGCGCGTTCTCCTTGCCCTGGCCGAGCTGGTCGCCCTCGTACGTGTACCAGGCGCCGGCCTTGCGGACGAAGCCGTTCTCCACGCCCATGTCGATCAGGCCGCCCTCGCGGCTGATGCCCTGGCCGTAGAGGATGTCGAACTCGGCCTGCTTGAAGGGCGGCGCGACCTTGTTCTTGACGACCTTGACGCGGGTGCGGTTGCCGACCGCGTCGGTGCCGTCCTTGAGGGTCTCGATGCGGCGGATGTCGAGCCGCACCGAGGCGTAGAACTTCAGCGCCCGGCCACCGGTCGTGGTCTCCGGGGAGCCGAACATCACGCCGATCTTCTCGCGGAGCTGGTTGATGAAGATCGCGGTGGTCTTGGACTGGTTGAGCGCACTGGTGATCTTCCGCAGCGCCTGGCTCATCAGCCGGGCCTGGAGACCGACGTGGCTGTCGCCCATCTCGCCCTCGATCTCCGCGCGCGGGACGAGCGCGGCGACGGAGTCGATGACGATGAGGTCGAGGGCGCCGGAGCGGACCAGCATGTCCACGATCTCCAGGGCCTGCTCGCCGTTGTCGGGCTGGGAGAGGATCAGGTTGTCGATGTCGACGCCGAGCTTCTTCGCGTACTCGGGGTCGAGGGCGTGCTCCGCGTCCACGAACGCGACCTGGCCGCCGGCCTTCTGCGCGTTCGCCACGGCGTGCAGGGTCAGGGTCGTCTTACCGGAGGACTCCGGTCCGTACACCTCCACCACCCGGCCGCGCGGCAGGCCGCCGACGCCGAGGGCGACGTCGAGTGCGGTCGACCCGGTGGGGATGACTTCGATGGGCTCGTTCGGCCGCTCGCCGAGGCGCATCACCGCGCCCTTGCCGAATTGCCGTTCGATCTGTGCGAGTGCGGCGTCCAGCGCCTTCTCGCGGTCGGTTCCTGCCATGGGTTCCACCCGGTTTGCTTGAGTCGATCGCTTCACGTCAAAGACGCTAACGCCTGCCACTGACAATGCGCCCCGACGCCCTTCCGGCCTGTGGATAACTTAGGCACATCTCCACCGAAACCGTGTCGAAGTCGCCGTCGGAATCCGTGTCGAGAGCTTCGCCGGAGCTTCCATAAGAATGGATGTTCGATTTACGTGTCAAGCGCACCACGCGCACCCCGACACCATCGGTCCGGCTCCTCGATCAGCACTTCACACACCGGCACCAGCACCGGCACCAGCACCAGCACCAGCACCAGCACCAGCACCAGCGATCATCGCAACCGCCGGTGACAGTCGCGCCAGGCGATCATCGCCACCCCGTGGCTGTGGCAGTCCCGCCAGGCGATCATCACGGCCGCCTGTGGCCGCCGCCGCGCCGGACGGTCAGGAGGCCCCGCCGCCGGAACGGCTCACGGAACCGCCACCGGTCTCCCCCGGCACCGTCGGCTCCTCGCCCGCGGGACCGCTCGGCTCCGTCCTGCCCGCCTCCGCCCCGGCGTCGGCCGCCCCGGCCCCCGCCGCGCCGTCCGCCGGTCTCCGTCGCACCCCGGGCCACCACGCGCGCGTGGTGAGCGAGAGGGCCGCCGGCCGGGCGCGGGCCCGCTGGTGGCCCTGGACGCGGGGGTCGTCGGTGACCGCGTACCGCTTCACGTACGCGCCCAGGAACGCCTGGAGCGTGGCGACCGCCGGGATGGCGATCAGCGCGCCGACCGCGCCGAGGAGCGCGGTGCCGACGATGACCGAGCCGAAGGCGACAGCCGGGTGGATGTCGACGGTCCGCGAGGTCAGCTTCGGCTGGAGCATGTAGTTCTCGAACTGCTGGTAGACCACGACGAAGATCAGCACCCACAGCGCGTACCAGGGATCGACGGTGAAGGCGATCAGCATCGGCAGCGCGCCCGCCAGATACGTGCCGATGGTCGGGATGAACTGCGAGACCAGCCCCACCCACACGGCGAGCACGGGCGCGTAGGGCACGCCCAGGGCCTCCAGCAGGACGTAGTGCGCGATGCCGGAGATCAGCGCCATCAGGCCGCGCGAGTATATGTAGCCGCCCGTCTTGTTGACGGCGATCTCCCAGGCGCGCAGCACCTCGGTCTGGCGCGCGGGCGGCAGCACGGAGCAGATCGTGCGGCGCAGGCGCGGTCCGTCAGCGGCGAAGTAGAACGAGAACAGGGCGATCGTCAGGAGCTGGAAGAGACCCCCGAGGACCTGTGTGGAGACGTCCAGGACACCGGTGGCGCTGTTCTGCACGTAGGTGCGCAGCCAGTCGGAGCGCAGCAGCCCCTCCTGGACGTCGACCCGCCGCAGCTCGGTGTGGAAGTGGCCGTTGATCCAGTTGATGACGGAGTCGAGGTAGTCGGGGAAGTCCTCGACTATTTTGATGATCTGGCCCGCGAGCATCGACCCGAGCAGGGTGACGAACCCGGCTGTGGCGATCATCACGGCGAGGAAGACGAGCGCGGTGGCCAGCCCCCGGCGCAACCCTCGCGAGGCCATCCAGCTCACCGCGGGTTCCACGGCGAGCGCCAGGAAGAACGCGATGAGGATGTTGATCAGCAGCCCGGTGAGCTGGTGGAAGGCCCAACTGCCCAGCTGGAACACGGCGTAGAGGGAGAGCGCGAGCACCAGGGCGCGCGGCAGCCAGCGCGGCATGCGCGCGGCCGGTGCGCCGGCCGCGCCGTCGGCGGGGGGCCGCTCGGGCGGGGTCGGGCCGGACGGTGCCGTGTGCGGGGCGAGCTGCCCGGTCTCGTCAGTGGGTGCCACGGTGCAAGTCTCGCCCACGCCACTGACAATCGGCCACGGTCTCCCGCACTTCGTGACCTCTCAGCGCCGCTCGCCCGGAACGTTCATCACCGTGCAGACCACGCGCCACACGTCCTTGGTGTCCCAGCCGGAGTCCAGCGCCTCCTGGACCGTGCGCCCGCCCAGCTCCGTCATCACGTGATCGCGCGCGAAGGTGTCGGCGTATCCCGGACCGAAGTGATCCGCCATCCGCTGCCAGAAGACCGTCAACCGCATGACCCCAGTATCCCGCTCCTGAGAGTGGGCCCGTGCCGGTACCCCGCGCCGGTACCGCTTTCCGCCCTACGGTCTGACCCATGTCCGCAACCGGAGCCTCCCCCCTTCCGACCACGCCCCAGCCGTGCTCGCCGCTCGCGCGTGCCGAGCACTTCGTGTGGCTCACCGCGCGCGTGCTGGAGCAGCGCCGCTTCGCCCACCACTTCCTGGGCGGCGGCGCCGACCCGGTGGAGACCGCGCTGGACGCCTACCGCAACGAGGACGGCGGGTACGGGCACGCCCTCGAACCGGATCTGCGCGGCCCGGTCAGCCAGCCGCTGCACACCGCTCACGCGCTGGGCGTCCTGGACTCCGTCGGGCGCTGCGGCGGCCGCCGGGTGGAGCGGGTGTGCCGCTATCTGACGTCGGTCTCGACGGCGGACGGCGCGCTGCCCGCGATCAGTCCCAGCCAGCGCGGCTATCCGGCGGCGCCGTTCGTCCCGGTCGTGGACGACCCGCCGAGCGACCTGCTCGCCACCGGCCCTGTGGTGGGGCTGCTGCACCGCAACGAGGTGTGGCACGCCTGGCTGTTCCGGGCCACGGACTTCTGCTGGCAGGCGATCGGCTCCCTGCGGACGTCGCATCCTTACGAGGTCGAGGCCGCCGTCGCCTTCCTGGACTCCGCGCCCGACCGCCCGCGCGCGGAGGCGGCGGCCGACCGGCTGGGCCGCCTGGTGCGCGAGAAGCGGCTCGCCGCCCTGGACCCGGACCGTCTCGACGCCTTCCCGGTCGCTCCGGGCTACGCCCCGGGCGAGCACCACTTCCCGCACGACTTCGCGAGGACGCCCGGCTCGCTGGCGCGCGCGTGGTTCACGGACGACGAGATGAACCGCTCCCTCGACTTCCTCGCGGACGCGCAGCAGGACGACGGCGGCTGGCCGATCCGCTGGCGCCAGTGGGCGCAGGGGCCGGCCCTCGAAGCACGCCCCATGGTGACGATCGAGGCGCTGCGCACGCTCAGGGCGCACGGCCGCGCCGTCGCCTGAGAGCGCCGGGCGGGCGTCACCCGGTGAGGGCCCGCACCCCCGCCGTCACGACCACGGCCGCGCCCACGACGACCAGGAACGGCGCCCGCAGCAGCAGCGCCACCGCGGCGGCCGCGACCCCGGCGGCCCGCGCGTCGAGCACGAGCGCGTGTCCGTCGGCGAAGGTCTGCTGGGCGGTGAGCGCGGCCAGCAGGGCGACCGGCAGCAGCGCGGCGAGCCGCTTCACCAGCGGTCGTTCCAGGGCTCCCGCGGGCACCAGCAGTCCGACGACCTTGACGAGGTAGCAGCCGACGGCGGTGACGCCGATCGCGATCCAGATGTTCATCGCGTCTCTCCCTCGGCGGCCTCGGACGGCGTGCCCCGGCGTCGGCCGCGCGCCCACAGGACGGCGGGCGCGGCGAGCGAGGCCACCAGGACGGGCACCCCGGCGGGCAGCACGGGCAGCAGTCCGAGCCCGAGGACGACGGCGAGCCCGGCGACGGCGCGTTCGGTCGTCGACCGCAGCATGGGCGCGAGCAGGGCGAGGAAGACGGCGGGTCCGGCGGCGTCCAGGCCCCACCTGCGGGTGTCGCCGACGGCGTCGGCGCCGAGCGCGCCCAGGAAGGTGGTCAGGTTCCACAGCGCGTAGACGGTCACGCCCGTGACGGTGAAGCCGATCCGGGTGGCGCGCCGGGTGGGCTGCGCCAGCGCGACGGCGGTCGTCTCGTCGATCACCCACTGGGCGGCGAACGGCCGCACCGCGCGCGGGAGGGCGAGCATCTGGGACAGGCGCAGCCCGTAGAACGCGTTCCGTACGCCGAGGAAGAACGCCCCGGCGGCGGCCGTGAGCGGATTCCCTCCGGCGGCCAGCGCCCCCACCAGGGCGAACTGCGACGCCCCGGTGAACACCAGCAGGCTCAGGGCGCAGGTCTGCGCCACCGTGAGTCCGGCACCGGCCGCCGTCACTCCGAAGGCGAAGCCGGACAGCCCCACCGCCACTCCGACGCCGAGGGCGTCGCGGACGACGGCGCCGTCCGATTTCCGCTCGGCCGTGTCCGCGTCCATGACCACTGTCTGTATTTCCACGTCACGGACGTTAAGGGCTTCGGTCAGATGCTGTCTTGTACGTTCTTGCGCTCCCGCCGGTAGGCGCCCGGCGGTACGCCGACGATCCGGCTGAAGTGCCGGTTGAGGTGCGGCTGATCGACGAAGCCGACGGCGGTCGCGGCCTCGGCGGGTGCGGCGCCCCCGTCGAGCAGCCGTCTGGCGCGCTTCACGCGCGCGTCCGTGAGCCAGGTGTGCGGGGGCATCCCGTACGCGTCCCTGAAGGCCCGCAGCAGCGCGAACGGGCTGGTGCCCAGGTCGCGGGCGAGCGCGTCGAGGGTGGGCGGCGCGGCCATCCGCTCCTCCAGGAGCGCGCGGGCCCGAGCCGCCGCGACGGCTCCCGCGGTCCTCACCTCCCGCCGCGGCAGCGTCCCGCCGTTCACCCGCAGCAGCCGGGTGACCGCCACCCGTAGGAGGGTGTCGGCGGCCAGCGCGTCGCCCTCGTCGGCGGCCCGCAGCACCCGGTGCACGAGGGCCACCGTGCGGGGGTCGTCGACCACCGGCGCGACGAAGGCGGGGGTGCCCCGTATGGACGTCGTCTCGGCGGCTATCTCCGCGACCACCTCGGGCGAGGGGTAGAGCGCCCCGTACCGCCACCCCTCCGGCACGCCGGCCCGCCCGGTGTGCGGGGTGTCGGGGTTGACGAGGGCGAGCGCGCCTGCGCCCGCGTGCTGGTCGGCGCCGCCGTGGTGGAAGACCTCGACGCCGTCGGCGATGGCGGCGATGACGAAGTTCTCGTGGGTGTGCCGCACGAACGTCTTGCGTACGTAGCGGGCCCGCAGCAGATCGACGCCGGGCAGGTCGGCGTACCGCCAGTGCCGCGCCACCTCACCGGATCCAGCCATGCGCCCATTGTCCGCCAGGCCCGCGCGCAGCCCCGCACCCGCCGACGAACCCGCAGGTCGGAGCGGTTGTCAGTGGTCGGGTGCAGGATGGACGCATGGTCAGCGCCGCGCACCGGCCCCTAGCCGGATTCTCCCCCGCCACCCGAGGCTGGTTCACGGGCGCCTTCTCCGCGCCCACCGCCGCCCAGGCGGGCGCCTGGCAGGCCATCCAGCAGGGTTCTGACGTCCTGGTGGTCGCCCCCACCGGCTCGGGCAAGACCCTCGCCGCCTTCCTCGCCGCCCTCGACCAGCTGGCCTCCACACCCGCGCCCGCCGATCCGAGGAAGCGGTGCCGGGTCCTGTACGTCTCCCCGCTCAAGGCCCTCGCGGTCGACGTGGAGCGCAACCTCCGCAGCCCGCTCACCGGCATCCGCCAGGAGTCCGCGCGGCTGGGTCTGCCCGAGCCCGAGATCAAGGTCGGCATCCGGTCGGGCGACACCCCGGCCGCCGAGCGCCGGGCCCTGTCCAGCCGCCCCCCGGACATCCTGATCACCACTCCTGAGTCCCTGTTCCTGATGCTCACGTCCGCCACCCGGGACGCGCTGACGGGCATCGACACGGTGATCCTGGACGAGGTGCACGCGGTCGCGGGCACCAAGCGCGGCGCCCATCTGGCACTCTCCCTCGAACGCCTGGACGAGCTGTTGCCCCGGCCGGCCCGCCGCATCGGCCTCTCGGCGACGGTCCGCCCGGTGGACGAGGTGGCCCGCTACCTCTCGCCGCGCGGCAAGGTGGAGATCGTGCAGCCCGAGTCGGGCAAGGAGTTCGACCTCTCCGTCGTCGTCCCGGTGGAGGATCTGGGCGAGCTGGGCGGCTCCCCCGCCACCGACGACTCGGGCGCGGCGGAACGCCCGTCGATCTGGCCGCACGTCGAGGAGCGCATCACCGATCTGGTCCAGTCGCACCGCTCCACGATCGTCTTCGCGAACTCCCGGCGCCTCGCCGAGCGCCTGTGCAACCGGCTCAACGAGATCGCGTACGAGCGGGCCACCGGCGAGTCCCTTGACGAGCACCACTCACCGGCCGAGCTGATGGGCGGCTCGGGCGCGGCCCAGGGCGCGCCGCAGGTCATCGCGCGCGCCCACCACGGCTCGGTCTCCAAGGAGCAGCGTTCCCTGGTCGAGGAGGACCTCAAGGCGGGCCGGCTGCCCGCCGTGGTCGCCACCTCGAGCCTCGAACTGGGCATCGACATGGGCGCGGTGGACCTGGTGATCCAGGTCGAGTCGCCACCTTCGGTGGCCTCGGGTCTCCAGCGGGTCGGCCGCGCGGGCCACCAGGTGGGCGCGGTCTCGACGGGCGTCGTCTTCCCTAAGTACCGGGGCGACCTGGTGCAGGCGGCGGTGGTCACCGAGCGGATGCGCACCGGCTCCATCGAGTCCCTGCGGGTGCCCGCCAACCCGCTGGATGTCCTCGCGCAGCAGTTGGTCGCGATGACGGCCCTGGACACCTGGCAGGTCGACGACCTGCTCGCCACGGTCCGCCGCGCGGCCCCTTTCGCGTCGCTGCCGGAGTCGGCGTTCACGGCGGTCCTCGACATGCTGGCGGGCCGCTACCCGTCGGACGCGTTCGCCGAGCTGCGCCCGCGCGTGGTGTGGGACCGGGTCACCGGCACGGTCACCGGCCGCCCGGGGGCGCAGCGGCTGGCCGTCACCTCCGGGGGCACCATCCCGGACCGCGGCCTCTTCGGTGTGTTCCTGGCCGGTTCCGACCCGAAGAAGGGCGGCGGCCGGGTCGGCGAGCTGGACGAGGAGATGGTCTACGAGTCGCGCGTCGGTGACGTCTTCACCCTCGGCACCAGTTCCTGGCGCATCGAGGACATCACCCGCGACCGCGTCCTCGTCTCCCCCGCGCCGGGCGTGCCGGGGCGGCTGCCCTTCTGGAAGGGCGATCAGCTGGGCCGTCCGCTGGAGCTGGGCCGCGCGGTGGGCGCGTTCCTGCGCGAGGTGGGTTCGCTTCCCGAGGAGGACGCCAGGCTGCGGCTGCTGACGGCGGGCCTCGACGCCTGGGCCGCGGGGAACGTCCTGTCGTACCTGACCGAGCAGCGCGAGGCGTGCGGCCATGTGCCGGACGACCGCACGATCGTCGTCGAGCGGTTCCGGGACGAGCTGGGCGACTGGCGGGTGGTCGTGCACTCCCCGTTCGGCGCCCAGGTGCACGCCCCGTGGGCGCTCGCGCTCAGCGCCAGGCTCGCCGAGCGGTACGGCATGGACGCCCAGGTGATGCACGCCGACGACGGCATCGTGCTGCGGCTGCCGGACGCCGACCTGATGAGCCTTGACCTGCTCGACCACGAACGGACGGAGCAGGCGGGCACCTCCTCGAGAACGTCGGCGGCGGGTCCGGACGACGACGCGCCGATCGGCGCGCAGGACGTCGTCTTCGACAAGGGCGACGTCGACCAGATCGTCACCGACCAGGTCGGCGGCTCCGCGCTGTTCGCGTCCCGGTTCCGCGAGTGCGCGGCCCGCGCGCTGCTGCTGCCGCGCCGCAGCCCCGGCAAGCGCACCCCGCTGTGGCAGCAGCGCCAGCGGGCCTCACAACTCCTCCAGGTGGCAAGCGAGTTCGGGTCGTTCCCGATCGTCCTCGAAGCGGTCCGCGAGTGCCTCCAGGACGTCTTCGACGTCCCCGGGCTCGTCGAGCTGATGGGCGACCTGGAGTCCCGCAGGGTCCGCCTGGTCGAGGTGACGACCCAGGAGCCGTCCCCGTTCGCCCGCTCCCTGCTGTTCGGGTACGTCGCCCAGTTCCTCTACGAGGGCGATTCACCGCTCGCCGAGCGCCGGGCCGCCGCCCTGTCCCTCGACTCCCATCTGCTGGCCGAACTGCTCGGCCAGGCGGAGCTGCGCGAGCTGCTGGACGCCGAGGTGCTCGCCGAGCTGGAGCGGGAACTGCAGTGGCGCACCGAGGACCGGCGGGTCAAGGACGCCGAGGGCGTCGCCGACCTGCTGCGGATGCTCGGCCCGCTCACCGACGCCGAACTGGCCGACCGGGGCGCCGAACCGGAGTGGGCGCGGGAGCTGGCGTCGGCCCGCCGCGCCATCCAGGTGCGGATCGGCGGCACCGACCACTGGGCGGCGATCGAGGACGCGGGCCGGCTGCGCGACGCCCTCGGCACGGCGCTCCCGGTCGGCGTGCCGGAGGCGTTCACCGAACCGGTCAAGGACCCGCTCGGCGACCTCCTCGCCCGGTACGCCCGCACCCACGGCCCGTTCACGTCGGCCGCGGTGGCCGCCAGGTTCGGCCTGGGCACGGCGGTCACCGAGGGCGGCCTCCAACGGCTCACGGCGGCGGGCCGGGTCGTGCAGGGCGAGTTCCATCCGGCGGGCATCGGCCAGGAGTGGTGCGACGCGACGGTGCTGCGCAGGCTGCGCCGCCGCTCCCTGGCCGCGCTCCGGCACGAGCTGGAGCCGGTGCCGCCGCCCGCGCTCGCCCAGTTCCTGCCCCAGTGGCAGCACATCGGCACCGGGCACACACTGCGCGGCACCGACGGCCTGGTCCGCGCCCTCGAACAGCTCCAGGGCGCGTCCGTACCCGCGTCCGCCCTGGAGAAGCTGGTCCTGCCGTCCCGGGTGGCGAACTACAGCCAGGCGATGCTCGACGAACTGACGGCGGCGGGCGAGGTGGTGTGGGCAGGCGCGGGCTCGCTGCCGGGCAAGGACGGCTGGATCTCCCTCTACCTGGCCGACGCCGCCCCGGTGCTCCTGCCCGCACCGCACCCGCTGGAGCTGACGGCCCTGCACCAGTCCGTCCTCGACACCCTCGCCGGTGGCTACGGCCTGTTCTTCCGCCAGATCGCCGACCAGGTCCGCGCCACCACCCACCCGGCGGCCACCGACCCGCAGCTCGCCGACACCATCTGGGACCTGGCCTGGTCAGGTCGCCTGACCAACGACACGCTGACCCCGATGCGCGCCCTGCTCGGCTCGGGCCGCACCGCGGGCTCCACCGCCCACCGCGCGAAGCGGAACGTCCCGCGCGGCCGGTACGGCTCCCTGACCGCGGCGGCCCGCCCGGCCTCCAGGGGCGGCCCGCCCCCCGTCGCGGGCCGCTGGTCCCTGCTCCCGCCTCGCGAGGGCGACCCGACCGTCCGCGCACACGCCGTGGCCCGCACCCTGCTCGACCGGCACGGCGTGGTCACCCGGGGCGCGGTCGCCGCGGAGGGCATCGAGGGCGGCTTCTCGGCGACGTACCGCGTGCTGTCGGCGTTCGAGGACAGCGGCCAGGCCCGTCGCGGCTATGTGGTGGAGGGCCTGGGAGCGGCCCAGTTCGCGATGGACGGCGCGGTGGACCGCCTACGCGCGGTGGCGAACGCCCGCGACAGAGGCGCCCCCCTCCCCCCGCAACCACCGGTGGACACCTTCACCCCACCCCACCCAGCCACACCCACAAACCTGACCACACCCGCCACACCCCCAACCACATTCACCTTCCCACCCCTCTCCCCCACCGACCCCCCCACGACCACCCCCACCAACGGCACCCCTACCTCCAGCACCCCCACCTCCCCCACCCCCACCTCCGGCACCTCTAGCGCCTCCGGTTACTCCGGTTACGCGGGTTACTCGGGTTACTCGGGCGGACGCCGCGCCCCCACCCCCGACTCCAGAGCCTTGGTCCTGGCAGCGGCAGACCCGGCGAACGCCTACGGCGCCGCACTCCCCTGGCCCGACCCCCCGCCCGGCGCGACCCACAAGGCGGGCCGCAAGGCGGGCTCCCTGGTCGTACTGGTGGACGGCGAGCTGACGCTCTACATGGAGCGCGGCGGCAAGACCCTGCTGGCCTGGCCCACCGACCCGGCAGGCACGGCAACCGACGACCCCCGCCTCCAGTCGGCGGCCGAGGCCCTGGCGACGGCGGCCCGCGCGGGCTCCCTGGGCACGGTCACCGTGGAACGGGTCAACGGCACCTCGGCCCTGACCTCCCCCCTGGGCGCACTCCTGGAGGGCAAGGGCTTCATCGCAACCCCCCGCGGCCTACGCCTACGCGCATGACCCACCACAGGAGGCCAGGCGACCCACCCGGAAGGCCGCCCACCACGGGTGAGGGTGGCCCACGCACCGGGAGTGGGTCGCGGGGGTGCGGCGCAATCCGCCGCGTACCCGGTCACCACCCCAGTTCCACCAAGGAAACAGTCCCAAGGGCCCATCAAGCGGCGGATTCGCCGCACCCCCGCGACCCCGACCCCACCCACGGACACAAGCCCCAAACAAGCACAGTGAGCACGCCGGCACGCCCCCGCACGTCCTCCTCCCCCGTGCCACCCTTGACCCATGCCCGAAGGTGACACGGTCTGGCAGACCACGAAGCGCCTGCACAGCGCCCTAGCGGGCAAGGTGCTGACCTGCAGCGACCTCCGCGTGCCCGCCCACGCGACCGCCGACCTCACCGGCCGCACCGTCCTGGACGTCACCCCGCGCGGCAAGCACCTGCTGACCCGCATCGAGGGCGGCCTCACCCTCCACTCGCACCTGCGGATGGACGGAGCCTGGAAGATCTTCGAGAACGGCCACCGCTGGACCGGCGGCCCCGCCCACCAGATCCGCGCGATCCTGGGTACCACCGACCGCACGGCGGTCGGCTACCGCCTCCCCGTCGTGGAGCTGCTGCGCACCACGGACGAGGACCGCGCCGTAGGACACCTCGGCCCCGACCTCCTCGGCCCCGACTGGAACCCGGACCTGGCGCTGGCCAACCTCCTCGCCGACCCGGCCCGCCCGCTCGGCGAGGCGCTCCTCGACCAGCGCAATCTGGCCGGCATCGGCAACGTCTACAAGAGTGAGCTGTGCTTCTTGCTCGGCGCCACCCCCTGGCTCCCGATCGGCGCGCTCCCGACGGACCGCGCCGCGAAACTCCCGGCACTCGCCCAGCATCTCCTGGAGGCGAACCGCGACCGCCCGGTCCGCAACACGACGGGCCGCCGCGGCCAGAACCTGTTCGTGTACGGCCGCGCCCCCCGCCCCTGCCTGCGCTGCGGCACCCCCGTACAGCGGGCCGACCAGGGCGACGGCTCCCGAGAGCGCCCCACCTACTGGTGCCCGACCTGCCAGCAGGGCCCAACCCCATTCAACATCCCCACCGCACCACACTAGTTGACGCCCCGTCAGAAACCCTCGTACCGTCGATCCATGCCCCTCACGGCGTACGACCTCTCCGGACGGACCGCCTTCGTCACCGGGGCCGCCACCGGCATCGGGCGCGCCTCGGCGGTACTGCTGGCGCGGGCGGGCGCCACGGTGCACTGCGCAGACCGCGACGCGCGGAACCTCCACGAGACGGCGGCCCTGATCAAGGAGGCGGGCGGCACGGCCCACACCCACCACCTGGACGTCACCGACCGGAAGGCACTGCGGCAGGCCGTCGGCTCCTGCGAGCGGCTGGACGTGATGGCGGCGATCGCCGGGATCATGCACACGAGTACGGTCCTGGAGACCCGGGACGAGGACCTGGACAGGGTCCTGGACGTCAACTTCAAGGGCGTCCTGTACGCGTGCCAGGAGGCAGTCCGCCAGATGCTCTCAACCGACACGGCCGCCACAAGCTCAGGCAGCCCAGGCGGCACAGACAGCTCACGCGGCTCAAGCAGCTCAAGCAGCTCAAGCAGCTCAAGCAGCTCAGGCGGCAGCATCATCACCATGGCCTCGGGCGCCGTGGACACAGGCCGCCCCGGCCTGCTCTGCTACGGCGTCGCCAAGGCGGCCGTGGTCCAGCTGACGAAGACCCTGGCCCAGGAGGTGGGCCGGCACGGCATCCGGGTGAACGCGGTCGCACCGGGCTGGATCCGCACCCCGATGACCGACCGCCAGGAGGCCGGGGCGCGGGAGCGCACGGAGACGGCGATGGCGCGGATGGCCCCGCTGGGCCGGGTGGGCGAGCCGGATGACGTCGCCCACGCCGTGCTGCATCTGGCGTCGGACGCGTCGTCGTTCACGACGGGCCAGATTCTGCGTCCGAACGGCGGAGTGGCGATGCCGTGGTGACCCGCCCGGTCCGCCAGGCGTCCCGCCACCGCCCGGTGGCGACGGCGCCGGCCGCGCGCGACTTCGCCACACAGTGCACCGGCAGCAGGCTCAGCCCCCACCCTCCGGCCGCGACGGTCCCTTCGAGGACCCCGGCGGCGCCGGGCGCCAGCGTGAGCCGTAGCACGGCCCACCACCACAGCAGCCCCAGCCCGATCAGCACCCCCCGGCGCACTATCGGCCGCGCCATGCGCTCACCTCCAGACCGACGTTAGAACGCCGTTCTTGTCCCACGAAAGGGCGCATGCCCGGCACACCCGGCACACGATGAGCGAGCACCACAACCGCACCACAACCGCACCACGGCCGCCCCAGGCCCCGCACCACGGCACCCGCCCGAACCGCGCACGACGGCCGACCAAGCCCGCACCACGACCCTCAGCCGGCCAAACTCGTCGCACCCGTCGCACCCGGTCGCACCCGGTCGCACCCATCGCACCCGGTCGCGCCCGTCCCGCCAAGCCCTAGCCGTTCTCGGCCTGGAACATCCAGTGGTGCTTCTCGAGGTCGCCGGTGATCTGGATGAAGATGTCCTGGCTGACGGGGTCGGCCTCGCCCGTGTCAGCCACTCGCTCACGCATCCGCACGATCACGGCGCCCAGGGCCTCGACGAGGGTTCCCACCGCGTCCGAGTCCTGGATCCACCCGTCGGGGATGACACCGATGCCGCTGCCGGTGGCCACGGTGGAGGCGCGGCCGTCCGGCGGCACGCCCAGCGCGGAGGCCCGTTCGGCGACCGTGTCGGAGTGGGTCCTGGCGGTGTCGACGACATCGTCGAGCTGGAGGTGGACGGAGCGGAAGCGCGGTCCGACCACGTTCCAGTGCACCTGCTTCGCGACCAGGGACAGATCCACCAGGTCGACGAGGGCGCCTTGGAGGGCTTCGGCGACGGTCTTGAGGTCCGCGTCGGACAGGGGGCTTTTCACGACGTACATCCGTTGTGCTCCGTTCGCTGGGTCCGGCCCCGAGTTCCGCCCCTCCACGATGCACGAAAGCCCCGGTGGTCGCCTCTCCGGAGAAAGTGGAGAGGCGACGACCGGGGCTCGCGCACGGTGTGGCGCGCGGTCTCCCGCGCGCACGGTCGGCTCAGACGTGTTCCGGCGTACGGATCACGCGGCGACCACGTCCACCGCCTCGGCGGGCGCCTTGATGGTCACCCGTTCCGGCGGTACACCGGTCACCGAGACGGAACCCAGCATCGGACGAACCGGCGCGGGTACGGGCTCGGTGGCCGCGGCAGACTGGGCCAGCTCGGCGAGGGCGAGCTCGTCGCTCACTTCCCGCATCAGCTCGGACATCCGTACGTCCAGCGCGTCGCAGATGGCGGCGAGCAGCTCGGAGGATGCCTCCTTCTGCCCCCGCTCCACCTCGGAGAGATAGCCGAGTGAGACTCGGGCGGACGAGGAGACTTCGCGCAGAGTACGGCCCTGGCGCTGGCGCTGCCGACGCAGCACGTCACCCAGCAGGCGACGGAGCAGAATCATCGGTGGCTCCCTCCTCGGACCGCGTAACCGCATCCTTCACGCCCCACCGTACCGCCTTGCGCCGCGGCCGTGCGGGGAGCGATGTCGTGTTCACTCAGGGCTGCAAACATCAAAACCCCCCGTTCTGTTCCGTATCCTGTGCCCGCTCATTCCCGGTCTGTTCGCTCAGCAACTCGGTCAGGAGCAGTCCGAGCACGCTGCGTACACTCTCCTTACGAATTTCCGTACGGTCGCCGTTCAACCGCAGGGCTACCACTTTTCCGCCACCGGCAGAACCGGAATCCGTCCCGGTGGGGCCCGCGACGGCGACGAATACCGTCCCGACGGGCTGCCCGTCCTGGGCGTCGGGGCCGGCCACCCCGGCGGTCGCGATGCCCCAGTCGGCGCCGAGCGCGGTCCGTACGCCTGCCGCCATCTGCGCCGCGACCTGCGCGTCGACCGCGCCGCGCTGGGCCAGCAGGGTGGCGTCGACGTCGAGCAGCCGCTGCTTCAGGTCGGTGGCGTACGCCGTGACCGAGCCGCGGAAGGCCCGGGAGGCGCCGGGCACCGAGGTGAGGTCCGCGGCCACGAGGCCGCCGGTCAGCGACTCGGCGACGGCGAGGGTCCAGCCTCTCACTGTCAGTAGTCGCACCACGTCGGCGGCTGCGGAACTCACGCTTCCGTCTCCTCCGTCGCCGCTTTGCGTTCGGCGATTCCCTGTCGGCGCAGCACAATGGCCTGTCTTACGTAGTCGAGCCCGGTCACCACGGTCAGCACGACCGCCGCGCCCATCACCCAGAATCTCAGAGTGGCCAGCCACCCCGTCAGCGCCAGGACGTACATCCCGACCGCCACGCCCTGGACGAGCGTCTTGAGCTTGCCGCCGCGGCTCGCCGGGATCACTCCGTACCGGATGACCACGAAACGCATGAGGGTGATCCCGAGTTCCCGGCCGAGGATGACGATCGTGACCCACCACGGCAGATCGCCCAGCACGGAGAGACAGATCAGCGCCGCTCCCATGATCGCCTTGTCGGCGATGGGGTCGGCGATCTTCCCGAAGTCGGTGACGAGGTCGTAGGTGCGGGCCAGATGGCCGTCGAACAGGTCGGTGATCATGGCGACGGCGAAAGCGGCCCAGGCGAACGCGCGCCACGCCGGGTCGTATCCGCCGTCGGCGAGCATCAGGGCGACGAAGCCGGGGACCAGGACCAGTCGGAGCATGGTCAGCAGGTTGGCGATGTTCCAGACGCTGGCCTGGTTGACGGCCGCGGCGGCGATCTTCGCGCCACGCGGCGCCTTCGCCCCGGCGTCGGAATCAGCAGCCGGCGAAGCGGCGTCCGCACCTGCCGGGGAAAGATCCGACACCCCCGCGGAACCCGAGGAACCGCCAGACGAAGCAGAAGAAGCACCAGGCGAGGCAGACGAACCACCGGGCAAGGCCGAAGAACCACCAGGCGAGACAGACGACCCACCCGCCGAGACCGAGGAATCACCAGGCAAGGCCGAAGAACCACTGGCCGAGACAGACGACCCGCCCCGCGAAGCGGAGCAACCGCCCGCGGAGGCAGACGAACCACCAGGCGAAGCAGAAGAACCGCCCGCCAAGCCCGGCGACCCACCGGCCAAGCCCGGCGACCCGCCCTCCGAGCCCGGCGACCCGCCCGAAGCGGCAGCGGAGACGTCCGGGTGGGCCGGGGGAACGTCCGAGGTGGCGCCCTGCGCGCCGGAGGGGCCGTTCGCCGCCGAGGCCGGCACTCCGGTCATCTTCCCTCCTCGTCGCCGCCCATGAACGAGCCGAGGAGCGGCTCGGCCACCAGGTCGACGCCTTCGGTGCCGACCACCTTCGCCTCGACCATACGGCCGACGGCCAGGCCCTCGCCGCTCGTGAGCAGCACCTGCCCGTCGGTCTCGGGCGCCTGGTGGGCGCCGCGGCCATGCGCGCCGTCCTCGCCGTCGACCGACTCGACCAGGACCTGGACGGTCTCGCCGACGCGTTCCTCGGCGCGCTGCGAGACGAGTTCCTCGGCGAGCCGGGAAACCCGCGCGAGCCGATCGGCGACGACGTCCTCGGGCAGCTTGTTGTCGTAGCCGGCCGCCTCGGTGCCGTCCTCGTCGGAGTAGCCGAAGACGCCGATGGCGTCGAGCCTGGCGCTGTTCAGGAAGCGCTCCAGCTCGGCGAGGTCGGACTCGCTCTCGCCGGGGAAGCCGACGATGAAGTTGGAGCGGGCGCCCGCCTGGGGCGCCTTGCCGCGGATGGTGTCGAGCAGTTCCAGGAAGCGGTCGGTGTCACCGAAGCGGCGCATGGCGCGCAGCACGCCGGGCGCGGAGTGCTGGAACGAGAGGTCGAAGTAGGGCGCGATCTTCGGCGTGGAGGTCAGGACGTCGATCAGGCCGGGGCGCATCTCGGCGGGCTGGAGGTAGCTGACGCGCACCCGCTCGATGCCGTCGACCTCGGCCAGCTCGGGCAGCAGCGACTCCAGGAGGCGGATGTCGCCGAGGTCCTTGCCGTAGGACGTGTTGTTCTCGGAGACCAGCATGACCTCCTTGACGCCCTGCTCGGCGAGCCAGCGTGTCTCGTTGAGGACGTCGCTGGGGCGGCGGGAGATGAAGGAGCCGCGGAAGGAGGGGATGGCGCAGAAGGTGCAGCGGCGGTCGCAGCCGGAGGCGAGCTTGACCGAGGCGACCGGGTTGCCGTCGAGCCGGCGGCGCAGTGGCGCGCGGGGGCCGGAGGCGGGCGCGAGGCCGTCCGGGAGGTCGGCGGGCGCGTGTCCGGGCAGCGCCACGTCGGCGGCGGACTCCTGCCGCTCGGCCGGGCTGATCGGGAGCAGCTTGCGGCGGTCGCGCGGGGTGTGGGAGGCGTGGATGCCGCCGTTCAGGATGGTCTGGAGGCGGTCGGAGATGTCCGCGTAGTCGTCGAAGCCGAGGACGCCGTCGGCTTCGGGGAGCGCTTCGGCGAGTTCCTTGCCGTACCGCTCGGCCATGCAGCCCACCGCCACCACGGCCTGGGTTCTGCCGTGGTTCTTGAGGTCGTTGGCCTCCAGGAGGGCGTCGACCGAGTCCTTCTTGGCGGCGTCGACGAAGCCGCACGTGTTGACGACGGCGACGTCCGCTTCCTCGGCGTCCAGGACGAGTTCCCAGCCGTCCGCCTCCAAGCGGCCTGCGAGCTCCTCCGAGTCCACCTCGTTACGGGCGCAGCCAAGGGTGACGAGTGCGACGGTACGGCGTTCAGGCATGGGCTCAAGACTACTTCGTCCCACCGACACCCCACGTCGACGGGGGCGGGGCCGGTCCGTAGCCGGACCGGCCCCGCTCGTCCCGCTCGGGCGCGCGGCCCGGACCCTCAGCCGACCTGGGGGTCGCCCTTGGTGTAGGTGAGGCGCTCGACGGCGCCCGGCCGGAAGTCGTCGTCGATCTTCTTGCCGTTGACGTAGAGCTGGATCACGCCCGCGTCGCCGAGGACGAGGTTGATCTTGTCGCTGTCCTGGAAGGTCTTGGACTCGCCCTGCTTGAGGAGCCCGTCGAACAGCAGCCGGCCGTTGTGGTCCTTGGCCGAGATCCAGCTGCGTCCGTCGGGGGCGCTGACCTGGACGGTCACCTTGTCCTGGGGCGCGGCGGCGATCGCGCTGTCGGAGGGGTCGCTCTTGGGGGTGCCCGACTTGCCGCTGCCGGGGGTCGGCGAGGCGGACCTGCTCGGCTTCGGGGAGGGGGTGTCGGCCACCTGGGTGCTGGAGTGGCCGTCGTCGCCGCTCTTGAACGCGGTGAAGCCGACGAAGCCGACCACGGCGACGATCGCGGCGACCATGGCGGCGGTCCAGTTCGGTCCGCGCCGTTCGGGGCGGATGCGTTCCGCTTCGAAGAGGGGGGCCGCGGGGGTGGGTGCGGGACGGCCGCCGCGGGCCGCGCTGAACTGTTCGAGCAGTGGTTCCGGATCGAGGTGGACGGCCTTGGCCAGGGTCCTGATGTGGCCCCGGGCGTAGACGTCACCACCGCACGCGGTGTAGTCGTCCGCCTCGATGGCGTGCACGATCGCGATCCGGACCCTGGTGGCATTACTGACGTCGTCGACGGTCAGCCCGGCCGTGATACGCGCCTGGCGCAGGGCGTGGCCGATCGAGGGGCGGGTTTCCTCGTGGTCGTCTTCGAACGGACGCTCGTCTTCAGGGGAGTTGCCGATGGACACGGGGGCGCCTTTCGAGCGTTTGAGCCACCTGTGCTGGGGATTCAGTCTAGGGGGGGTGCCAAAGGGTGGGGCAACCGGGCGGTGGGACTTTGTAGCCCATCGGTATGGCCGGACACACCGATGGCGGGTCAGCTGTTGTCGCTTACCTCAACTTGACGTACGTCGAAGGGAAACGGTTGCTCAAAGATCCCTTACGGGTGAGTCACGATCCACTACGAGCGGGTCACGATCCCTCATCGGCTGCCCGGCGGGCGCGTCCTCACGCCTCGCCGCGGATGACCGCGAGCACTCCGTCGAGTTCGTCGGGTTTGATGAGCACGTCGCGGGCCTTGGAGCCCTCGCTCGGTCCGACGATCCCGCGCGACTCCATCAGGTCCATGAGCCGTCCGGCCTTGGCGAAGCCGACCCGCAGTTTGCGCTGGAGCATGGACGTCGATCCGAACTGGGTGGAGACGACCAGTTCGGCCGCCTGGCAGAGCAGGTCGAGGTCGTCGCCGATCTCCTCGTCGATCTCCTTCTTCTGCTTGGTGCCGACGGTGACGTCGTCCCGGAAGACGGGGGCCATCTGGTCCTTGCAGTGCTGGACGACGGCCGCGACCTCCTCCTCGGTCACGAAGGCGCCCTGCATGCGGGTGGGCTTGTTGGCGCCCATCGGCAGGAAGAGGCCGTCGCCCTTGCCGATGAGTTTCTCGGCGCCCGGCTGGTCGAGGATGACCCGGCTGTCGGCGAGCGAGGAGGTGGCGAAGGCGAGCCGGGAGGGCACGTTCGCCTTGATCAGGCCGGTGACGACGTCCACGGACGGCCGCTGGGTGGCGAGCACCAGGTGGATGCCGGCGGCGCGGGCGAGCTGGGTGATGCGCACGATGGAGTCCTCGACGTCCCGGGGCGCGACCATCATCAGGTCGGCCAGCTCGTCGACGATGACCAGCAGGTACGGGTAGGTCTTCAGCTCGCGTTCGCTGCCCTCGGGCGTCTTCAGCTTGCCGTCGCGGATGGCCTGGTTGAAGTCGTCGATGTGCCGGTAGCCGAAGGCGGCGAGGTCGTCGTAGCGCAGGTCCATCTCGCGGACCACCCACTGGAGCGCCTCGGCGGCCCGCTTGGGGTTGGTGATGATCGGCGTGATCAGGTGCGGGATGCCCTCGTAGGCGGTCAGCTCGACGCGCTTGGGGTCGACGAGGACCATCCGGACGTCCTCGGGGGTGGCGCGCACCATGACCGAGGTGATCAGGCAGTTGATGCAGGACGACTTTCCGGAACCGGTGGCTCCGGCGACCAGGACGTGCGGCATCTTCGCCATGTTGGCCATCACGTAGCCGCCCTCGACGTCCTTGCCGAGCGCGACCAGCATCGGATGGTCGTCCTCCGCGGCCGCCGCGAGCCGCAGCACGTCACCGAGGTTGACCATCTCGCGGTCGGTGTTGGGGATCTCGATGCCGACGGCGGACTTGCCGGGGATCGGCGAGATGATCCGCACGTCGGGGCTGGCGACGGCGTAGGCGATGTTCTTGGTGAGCGCGGTGATCCGCTCGACCTTCACGGCCGGGCCCAGCTCGACCTCGTACCGGGTGACCGTCGGGCCGCGGGTGAACCCGGTGACGGCCGCGTCGACCTTGAACTCGGTGAAGACGGTGGTCAGCGAGGCGACGACGGCGTCGTTCGCGGCGCTGCGCGACTTGCCGGGACCGCCGCGGGTGAGGAGGTCGAGGGAGGGCAGCGCGTAGGTGATGTCGCCGGAGAGCTGGAGCTGCTCGGCGCGGGCGGGCAGGTCGCGCGGCGCCTCGGGCGACGCCTTGGTGAGGTCGGGCACCGGCCCGGAGGAGAGTTTCTGCTGCCTGCCCTTGTCCTGGCGGGGCCGGGCGGCGGGTACCGGCGTCGGTGTGGTCTCCTCGCGGTCCCCGGCGCTGACGCCCTGGGTGAGGTCGGCGACGAGCGGCGAGGGCGGCATGCCGTGCATCACGGCACCGTCGAGCGCGGCGGCAGCGGCCGCGGCGACGTCCACGGCGTCCATCGGCCGGTCGGGGTCGGACGGCGACCCCGCGGAGCGCCGGGGACGGCGGCGCCGGGTGAGCGCCTCCTGCTCGGCGTCCTCGGGGGCGTACCCCTCGGGTCCTGGGCCGCGCCGGCGTGCGCCGGGCGGCAGCGCCTCGCGCCACTGCTCGTCGTAGCGCCGGTCGTCGGGCCCGTACGCGTCGAGGTCGGAGTCGGCGGGTTCATGGACGATGCCGAGCCGCACGCCCAGCAGCCGCAGCCGCTGCGGGATGGCGTTGACCGGTGTCGCCGTCACCACCAGCAGCCCGAACACCGTGAGCAGCACCAGCAGCGGCACCGCGAGCACCTCGCTCATGGTGTACGTCAGCGGGGTGGCCGCCGCCCAGCCGATGAGCCCCCCGGCGTCCCTTATGGCCTGCATGCCGTCGCTGCGGGCGGGCGACCCGCAGGCGATGTGGACCTGCCCGAGCACCCCGATCACCAGCGCCGAGAGACCGATCACGATGCGCCCGTTGGCCTCGGGCTTCTCGGGGTGGCGGACGAAGCGCACCGCGATGACGGCGATCAGTATCGGCACGAGCAGGTCGAGCCGCCCGAAGGCACCGGTCACCAGGATCTCGATGAGGTCGCCGACCGGGCCCTTCAGATCGGCCCAGGTGCCGGCCGCGACGATCAGCGCGATGGCGAACAGCAGCAGCGCGACGCCGTCCTTGCGGTGCGCCGGGTCGAGGTTCCTTGCGCCGGTCCCTATCCCGCGGAACACGGCGCCCACGGCGTGCGCGAGCCCCAGCCAGAAGGCGCGGACGAGCCGGTAGAGGCCGCCGGTCGGGCTCGGCGCCGGCCTCGGGGGCGGCGCGGTCCTCCGCACGGCGGCCTTCTTGGCGGGCGCCCTCTTCGGCGGCGGCTTCCTCGCAGCGGCCTTCTTCGCCGGAGCCGCCACCTTCTTCGGGGGCTGCTTCTTGGCGGCGGAGGGACGTGAGGCCATAGGTGCGAGGTTACCGGGGGAGACGCCGTGGGACACGTGTGCCCCAGGCTTCACCCGTTCGTGTCGCCCTTGCCGGGCCACGGAACTGACGCGTCCTCATCGTCAACCGGGCCCCGCCCGGCGTCAGTTCGGCGAGGAGACCGACGTGGTGTTCCCGGCGCCCGGCTCCAGCGCGTCCAGAGCCCGCCGCAGACCGGTCAGTTTGCGTTCGAGATGGGCCGCCGTGGCGACCGCCGCCGCGTCCGCCGACTCGTCGTCGAGCTGCTTGGACAGCGCCTCGGCCTGCTCCTCGACCGCCGCGAGCCGCGCCGACAACTCGGCCAGCAGACTGGCCGGCTCCTTCGAGTCGCCCGCCGCGCTCCCTGCGCCGCCCTCCAACTGGAGGCGCAGCAGCGCGGCCTGCTCCCGCAGCTGGCAGTTCTTCATGTACAGCTCGACGAAGACCGAGACCTTCGCCCGCAGCACCCACGGGTCGAACGGCTTCGAGATGTAGTCCACCGCGCCCGCCGCGTACCCGCGGAAGGTGTGGTGAGGACCGTGGTTGATCGCGGTGAGGAAGATGATCGGGATGTCCCGGGTCCGCTCCCGCCGTTTGATGTGCGCGGCCGTCTCGAATCCGTCCATGCCCGGCATCTGGACGTCCAGCAAAATGACCGCGAAGTCGTCCGTCAGCAGCGCCTTGAGCGCTTCCTCCCCGGACGATGCCCGCACCAGCGTCTGATCGAGCGCCGAGAGAATGGCCTCCAGCGCCAGCAGATTCTCCGGCCGGTCATCGACCAGGAGGATCTTGGCCTTCTGCACCATGGCCCGCCCTCCTCGCCCCGGCTTGGGGCCTCCCCTGTACTCAGGACTTGCGGTGGCACCCGCGGGTGCCGCCCCAGGGGACGACTCCCTTGCGTCGTCCGTCCTTGTGCCGGTCATCGTAGCCGCACCCCGCCTGTCGCCACACCCTGTCACCGTGATGTCACTGGGCACACAGCGGGAACGGGGCAGGAGACCAGAAGGTTCCCCGGATGCCCCGCCTCTACACGGCTCCGCGCCCCACTGTGTCAGCAACGTGGGGCGCCCGGCGACGAATCCTGTCACTCCCCCCGCATCCACTGCTGCATGACCGCCAGCAGATGGTCGGGGTCGACCGGCTTCGTCACGTAGTCGGAGGCACCCGACTCGATCGCCTTCTCCCGGTCGCCCTTCATCGCCTTCGCCGTCAGCGCGACGATCGGCAACCCCGCGAACTGCGGCATCCGCCGGATCGCCGTCGTCGTCGCGTAGCCGTCCATCTCCGGCATCATGATGTCCATCAGGACGACCGCCACGTCGTCGTGCTGCTCCAGGACCTCGATGCCCTCCCGGCCGTTCTCCGCGTACAGCACCGAGAGGCCGTGCTGCTCAAGGACGCTGGTCAGCGCGAACACATTGCGGATGTCGTCGTCGACGATCAGCACCTTCTCGCCACCGAACCGGACACCGCGCGACGACGGCGCGGGCGGCGGATGCTCCTCGGTGGGCATCCAGCGCTCCACACCGCCCGAGAGCTGCTCCAGGTCGATACCGGGCCTGCGGCGGCGCCTGAAGAGGGCCGCGGCACCGTTCTGCGTCTCCTGGTACGACTTCACCTCGGCCGGCGTCTCGATCGCCGCGTCCGCGCGCTGGGCCGGCTCGGCCGCCGCCAGATCACCGGCCTCCAGGGCGGGCGCCGGCTGCTGATAGCCGTTGGGCGGCAGCTCGCTGGGGTGCAGCGGCAGATACAGCGTGAACGTCGAACCGCGGCCCGGCTCGCTCTGCGCGTGGATCTCACCGCCGAGGAGCTGCGCGATCTCCCGCGAGATGGAGAGGCCGAGGCCGGTGCCGCCGTACTTGCGGCTGGTCGTGCCGTCCGCCTGCTTGAACGCCTCGAAGATCACCCGCATCTTGCTCGCCGCGATCCCGATGCCGGTGTCGGTCACCGAGAACGCGATCAGACCGGCGTCCACATCCCGCAGCGACCCCGCCTCGAGCAACTGCTCCCTGATCGACGGCGGCACATCGGCGCCGGCCGGCCGGATCACCAGCTCCACCGAACCGGAGTCGGTGAACTTCACCGCGTTCGACAGCAGGTTGCGCAGCACCTGCAGCAGGCGCTGCTCGTCGGTGTGCAGGGTGGCGGGCAGCTCGGGCGAGACCCGCACCGACAGGTCGAGGCCCTTCTCCGCGGTCAGCGGCCGGAACGTGGCCTCCACGTAGTCGACGAGCTGCACCAGCGCGATGCGCGTCGGGGAGACGTCCATCTTGCCCGCCTCGACCTTCGACAGGTCGAGGATGTCGTTGATCAGCTGGAGCAGGTCGGAGCCCGCGCCGTGGATCGTCTCGGCGAACTCGACCTGCTTGGGCGTGAGGTTGGCGTCCGCGTTGTCGGCCAGCAGCTTGGCCAGGATCAGCAGCGAGTTCAGCGGCGTGCGCAGCTCGTGCGACATGTTGGCGAGGAACTCGCTCTTGTAGCGCATGGAGACGGCCAGTTGCTCGGCACGCTCCTCCAGGACCTGCCGCGCCTCCTCGATCTCGGTGTTCTTCACCTCGATGTCACGGTTCTGCTGGGCCAGCAGCTCGGCCTTCTCCTCCAGTTCGGCGTTGGACGCCTGGAGCGCCTTCTGCCGGTTCTCCAACTCGGCCGACCGCTCCCGCAGTTGCTCGGTCAGCTCCTGCGACTGCTTCAGCAGCACCTCGGTCTTGGTGTTGACGGAGATGGTGTTGACGCTCGTCGCGATCATCTCGGCGATCTGGTTCAGGAAGTCCTTCTGGATGTGCGTGAACGGCGTGAACGACGCCAGCTCGATCACCCCGAGCACCTGCCCCTCGAACAGCACCGGCAACACGATCACCTGCGCGGGCGGCGCCTCACCGAGCCCCGAGGAGATCTTCAGATAGCCGCTGGGCGCGTTCTCCACCAGGATCGTGCGCTTCTCCTGGGCGGCCGTCCCGATCAGCGCCTCACCCGGCCTGAACGACGTCGGCATCGACCCCATCGAGTAGCCGTACGACCCGAGCATGCGCAGCTCGTAGGCGTCCTCCTGGCCGCCTCCCGGGTCCTTGCCGTCGACCAGCGGCATCGCCAGGAAGAACGCGCCGTGCTGGGCGGAGACCACCGGCGTCAGCTCGCTCATGATCAGCGACGCCACGTCCTGGAGGTCGCGGCGGCCCTGCATCAGGGCGGAGATCCGGGCCAGGTTGCCCTTGAGCCAGTCCTGCTCCTTGTTGGCGATGGTGGTGTCGCGCAGGTTGGCGATCATCTTGTTGATGTAGTCCTGGAGTTCCTGGATCTCGCCGGACGCGTCCACGTCGATCTTCAGGTTCAGGTCGCCGCGGGTCACCGCGGTCGCCACCCGCGCGATGGCGCGCACCTGCCGGGTCAGGTTCCCGGCCATCTCGTTCACGGACTCCGTCAGGTCCCGCCAGGTGCCGTCCACGTCCCGCACGCGCGCCTGACCGCCGAGCTGCCCCTCGGTGCCCACCTCGCGCGCGACGCGGGTGACCTCCTCGGCGAACGACGACAGCTGATCGACCATCGTGTTGATGGTCGTCTTCAGTTCGAGGATCTCCCCGCGCGCGTCGATGTCGATCTTCTTGGTGAGGTCGCCCTTCGCGATGGCGGTGGTGACCATGGCGATGTTGCGCACCTGACCGGTCAGGTTGGACGCCATCTGGTTCACCGACTCGGTGAGGTCCTTCCAAGTGCCCGCCACCCCAGGCACCCGCGCCTGCCCGCCCAGGATGCCGTCCGTGCCCACCTCGCGGGCCACCTTGGTGACCTGGTCGGCGAACGAACTCAGCGTCTTCACCATGGTGTTGAAGGTGTCGGCGAGCTGCGCGACCTCGCCGCGCGCCTCGATCGTCACCGTCCGGGTCAGATCGCCGTTGGCGACGGCCGCCGCGACCTGGGAGATGTTGCGCACCTGCATGGTCAGGTTCTTGGCCATCAGGTTGACGTTGCCGCTGAGGTCCTTCCAGATGCCCGTGACCCCGGGCACGTGCGCCTGGCCGCCCAGGATGCCCTCGGTGCCCACCTCGCGGGCCACCCGCGTCACCTGCTCGGCGAAGGACGAGAGCTGGTCCACCATCGTGTTGACGGTGGTGACGAGTTCGAGGATCTCGCCCCGGGCGTCCACCGTGATCTTCTTCGACAGGTCGCCCTTGGCGACCGCGGTGGTGACCTCGGCGATCTGACGCACCTGGATGGTCAGGTTGTTCGCCATGAAGTTCACGGACTGGGTGAGGTCCTTCCAGGTGCCGGAGACACCCTGCACCTCGGCCTGGCCGCCCAGCTGACCCTCCGTGCCCACCTCACGGGCGACCCGGGTGACCTCCTCGGCGAACGAGGAGAGCTGGTCGACCATGGTGTTCAGGGTGTTCTTCAGCTCCAGGATCTCCCCGCGCGCGTCCACGGTGATCTTCTGGGAGAGGTCACCCCGCGCCACCGCGGTGGCGACCTGGGCGATGTTGCGGACCTGCGCGGTGAGGTTCCCGGCCATGCCGTTCACCGAGTCGGTCAGGTCGCGCCACACGCCGGCCACCCCCGGCACCTGCGCCTGACCGCCGAGCCTGCCCTCCGTGCCCACTTCGCGGGCGACCCTGGTCACCTGGTCGGCGAAGCCGGAGAGCTGGTCGACCATCGTGTTGATGGTGTTCTTCAGCTCCAGGATCTCGCCCCGCGCGTCCACGTCGATCTTCTGCGACAGGTCGCCGCGCGCCACCGCCGTCGTCACCTGCGCGATGTTGCGCACCTGGGCCGTCAGGTTGCCGGCCATGCCGTTGACGGAGTCGGTCAGCTCCTTCCAGGTGCCGGCCACGCCCGGCACGACCGCCTGACCGCCGAGCCGCCCCTCGGTGCCCACGTCCCTGGCCATCCGCGTCACCTGGTCCGCGAACGACGACAACTGGTCGACCATGGTGTTCACGGTGTTCTTCAGCTGGAGCATCTCGCCGGAGACGTCCACGGTGACCTTCTGCGACAGATCGCCGTTGGCCACCGCCGTCGTCACCTGGGCGATGTTGCGGACCTGCCCGGTGAGGTTGCGGAAGGCGGTGTTCACGGAGTCCGTGAGGTCCTTCCAGGTACCGGCCGCTCCCGGCACCTGCGCCTGACCGCCCAGCTCGCCCTCGACTCCGACCTCCCGGGCCACCCGGGTCACCTCGGAGCCGAACGAGGACAGCTGGTCCACCATGCCGTTGACGGTGTTCTTCAGTTCCAGCATCTCGCCGGCCACGTCGACGGTGACCTTCTGCGACAGGTCGCCGCTGGCCACCGCCGTCGTCACCGCCGCGATGTCCCGCACCTGGGTGGTCAGGTTCCGGAACACCGTGTTCACGGAGTCCGTCAGGTCCTTCCAGGTGCCGGCCGCGCCCGGCACGTTCGCCTGGCCGCCGAGCTGCCCGGCCGCGCCGACCTCGTTCGCCACCCGGGTGACCTCGTCCGCGAAGATCCGCAGCGTCTCGGTCATCTGGTTGATGGTGTCCGCGAGCTGCGCGACCTCGCCGCGCGCCGAGACCGTCACCTTCTGCGACAGGTCACCGTTGGCGACCGCGGTGGTGACCTGCGCGATCCCGCGCACCTGGGCCGTGAGGTTGCCGGCCATCAGGTTCACCGAGTCGGTGAGGTCCTTCCACACCCCGGCCACCCCGGGCACCTGCGCCTGACCGCCCAGCTCGCCCTCGGTGCCGACCTCACGCGCGACCCGGGTCACCTCGGAGGAGAACGAGGAGAGCTGGTCGACCATCGTGTTGACGGTGTTCTTCAGCTCCAGCATCTCGCCGGCCACGTGCACTGTGACCTTGCGCGACAGATCGCCCTTGGCGACCGCCGTCGTCACCAGCGCGATGTCGCGCACCTGCGCCGTCAGCCGGTACGCCATCGTGTTGACGGAGTCGGTGAGGTCCTTCCACGAACCCGACATGCCCCGCACCCGGGCCTGCCCGCCGAGCTTGCCCTCGGTACCGACCTCGCTGGCCACCCGGGTGACCTCGTCGGTGAACGTCGACAACTGGTCGACGAGGTTGTTGACGGTCCGCCCGACCTTCAGGAACTCCCCGCGCAGCGGATGCCCGGTGCCGTCCGGCGCCTGCGTGCGCAGCTCCATGCGCGGCGACAGATCACCCTCGGCCACCGCCGACAGCACCCGCCCGACCTCGGAGACGGGCCGCACGAGGTCGTCCACGAGCGCGTTGGACGCCTCCACGGCCGCGGCCCACGACCCCTCCCCCGAGCCCGTCTCCAGGCGCTCGGTGAGCTTGCCCTCCCGGCCGACCATGCGGCGCACCCGGCCCAGCTCGCCGGTGAGGTGCAGATTGCGGTCCGCGACCTCGTTGAAGACGGCGGCGATCTCCGCCATCACCCCGTCGCCCGACACCGTGAGCCGCTTGCGGAAGTTCCCGTCACGCATCGACACGAGAGCAGCCATCAGCCGGTTCAGGGCAGCCGTGTCCACAGTGGTCGTGCTATTGCGAGGTTTGCCCTGATTCTTCAGGGACTGTCCGCCTTTCGCGCGCGCCTTCGCTCCACGCGTCGCTGCGCCAGACTCCACTGTGTCCCTCCCGAAGGGGTTCGACCGTTACCGCTGTGCTCGCCCACCAGCGCGTGACCTGTTCGTCGTCGCGGCAGGTGCTGTGTCATCGTGAATCGTGCCCAGTGTTTCACCCTGTCCGAACCAGGCCATAACAGTTCGGCAGCTTCGCACATCGTCCGCACACCCTCTGGGCGGAATCACTGCCGATCCGGCATCCGCGTGGACGGTGAAGGTAAGTAACCTTGCATGCGGCTGTCCAGCCGCACCGGTCCGTCCGGCCTGGGCGGTGGCACGAGACGAGCGGGCATCGGAGGGGCGGCCGGAACCATGACCACCGGACTGATCCCGGGGGCGCAACCCCCGGACCACGGGCCGAGGGACGGACTGCCGCACCAGCGGCGGGAACCGTCCGGCCCAGCAGCCCAGCACGTCGACAACCGGTCGAGGAGTTCCGTGATCACCGCGCGTGCGGCAGCCAGCTTCGAGCCCGTCGGGCGTTCCGTCGCGACAGCCCGCTCCTTCGTCCGCGACACCCTCCAGGGCTGGGGCTTCTCCGACATCGTCGACGACGCCGTCGTCCTCACCAGCGAGCTGGTCACCAACGCCGTGGTGCACGCGGGCACCGCAGCCGACGTCCTCTGCCTGCGCAGCGACGACGGGGTCCGCATCGAGGTCTCCGACCACTACCCGGAGCGTGAGATCCCGCTCCAGGGCTCCCCCGCCACCATGGGCAGCCCGGACCGCGAGGGCGGCAGGGGCCTGCAGCTCTGCGCGGCGCTGGCCGGCCGCTGGGGCGTCGACTACACCCCCACCCACAAGCAGGTCTGGTTCCAGCTCCACCTGCCCGAGCGCGCCGTCGGCACCCGCGCGGCGGGCCCGTCCCTCCCCGCCGACCTGCTGCCGCTCGCCGACGGCCGGGTCAGGGTCGCGGTCGTCCAGATCGACCGCACGGGCGCCCTCACCGCGTGGAACGAGGACGCGGAGGAGCTGTTCGGCTACCCCGCCGAGCAGGTCATCGGCAAGCCCCTCACCGACCTCGCCGCCTGGCCGCACACCCCGGGCACCAGCACCGGCATCGTGGAGGCCCTCCAGCTCTCCCGCTGGGAGGGCAGTTACGGCATAAGGGGCGCCGACGGCCGCGTCACCCCCGTCTACGCCTCCCATCTGCGCGTCCGTGACACCGGGGGCGAGCCCTCCACGGTCTGCCTGCTGGTCCGCAACCACGAACGGGCCGTCCTCCAGACGCCGACCCGGATCTCGTCCTCCGACGGTTCGGGCGGCTCCGAGAGCCAGAGCACCGACCCGTTCGAGGTCTTCATCGGCTCCCCGGCACCCGACGACCTCGACGGCCTCCTCCAGCGCACGGTGGAACGCGCCCGCGACATGCTCGACGGCGACTCCGCGTTCCTGCTCCTCGCGACCGACGACGAGACGGAGCTGGAGGTCCGCGCCTCCACCGGCCTGCCCTCGGCCCGCCAGCGCTTCGCACGGGTCCCCGTCGAGGCGGGCCCCGGCCGCTACGGCTCGGCCCGCATGCCGGCCGTCCACGACGATCTGACGGCCGTCCCCGGCGCCGTCCCGCTGCTCAACGGCACCGGCATGCGCTCGGTCGTCACCGTGCCGCTGAAGGTCGAGGGCCGCCTCACCGGCTCCCTCGGTGTCGCGGCCGAGGGCCCGGGAAGGTACTCCAACGAGGAGGCGCTGCGCCTCCAGTTCGCCGCCGACCGCATCGCGCTGGCCGTCGAGTCGGCCCGCCTCGGCGAGCTGGAGCGGCTGCGCCGGGGATCGCTCAGCTTCCTCGTCGAGGCGTCCGACCTGCTGGCCGGCACCCTGGACCGGGACCAGACCCTCGCCCTGATGGCCCAGATGGCCCAGATGACGGTCCCCACCCTCGCCACCTGGTGCGCCGTCTACACCATCGCCGACCAGGCGTCCGAGCCATATCTCTCGTACGTCCTGCACGAGGACGAGGAACTCATCGACGGCATCAAGTCGTTGCTGTCGAAGATCGCCCCGCCCGACCCGGTACCGACCCCGGGCGCCCGGGTCTGGGCCGCCCCGGGCGAGGTCGCCCACCAGGCCGCCCTGCGCAGTTCGATGCGCAGCCTCGGCCTGTCCGGCGGCCCCACCCACCAGGTCGCCTCCAGCATCGGCCCGACGCTGGCGACGGCGTCCGCGGTGGGCGGCGAAACGGTCGTGCTGCCGCTGGTGGCCCGCAACCGGGTGATCGGCATGCTGACGCTCGGCAAGCCGACCGACGAGCACTTCCGGCAGGAAATCCTGGAGCTGGCCGAGGACTTGAGCCGCCGGGCCGCCCTCGCCCTGGACAACGCGCGCCTCTACTCGGAGCGCACGGCGATCAGCCAGTCCCTCCAGCGCAGCCTGCTGCCGCCCGAACTGCCGGTGATCGACGGCGTCGAGGTGGAGGTCATCTACCGCGCGGCCGGCGAGGGCAACGAGGTCGGCGGCGACTTCTACGACCTCTTCCCGATCAGCGACGGCACCTACGGCTTCGCGATCGGCGACGTCTGCGGCACAGGACCCAACGCGGCCGCGGTGACCGGCCTGGCCAGGCACGCCCTGCGGCTGCTCGCAAGGGAGGGCCTCACCGGCCCCGCGGTCCTGGAGCGGCTCAACTCGGCGATCCTGGACGAGGGCGCCCGCAGCCGCTTCCTGACGCTGCTGTACGGCGAGTTGAGGCCGCAGGAGGACGGCAGCGCGGAGCTGAAGGTGGTCTGCGCCGGCCATCCGCTGCCGCTGCGCCTGCGGCAGGACGGCACGGTCGAACCGGCCGCCGAACCGCAGCCGCTGCTCGGGGTGATGGAGGATCTGGAGCTGTACGAGCAGCGGGTGACCCTCGATCCGGGCGATGTCCTGCTCTGTGTCACCGACGGCGTCACCGAACGCCGCGAGGGAACCCGCATGTTGGGCGACGACGGTCTGACCGATGTCCTCACGACGTGCACGGGTCTCACGGCGGGCGCGGTCGCGGCGCGTGTGATGCGGGCGGTGGAGCGCTTCGCGTCGGACGCTCCGTCGGACGACATGGCGATCCTCGCGATGCGCGTGCCCGGTCTCCAGAAGGACTGACCGGGCCCGCGCGGGGAGCCGCGGATACGAGAAAGACCCCGCCCAAGTGGGCGGGGCCTTCAGGGTTGAGCCCCCAAACGGAATCGAACCGTTGACCTTCTCCTTACCATGGAGACGCTCTACCGACTGAGCTATGGGGGCCAGTTGCCTGTTCGGGGTTTCCCCCGTGGCAACGGAATAGATCATACCCCGAACAGCACCCAGCTCCCAACCACGTTCCCGGGATCAGAAGGCGGGCTGGAGCAGTCCGCCGAGGGCGTTGCACGCGGAGACGATCCGCTGCATGTCCCGCTTGGTGAGTGCTGCGTCCACGGGCAGCGCGAGGGTCTCGTCGGCGGCCCGTTCGGTCTCGGGGAGCGCGACGCAGCGCCGGAAGTCGGGCAGCCGGTGGACGGGGGTCTTCACGGGGACCCGGCAGTCGACTCCCTTGACCCGCAGGGCCCGTGCGAACGCGTCCCGGTCGGGTCGCCCGTTGCCGAGCACCCGCACGACGTACTGCTGGTAGGTGTGTCCGTCGCCGTGGTCGGGTGTGCGGACGCCGCGCAGTTTGGCGTCGAGGTAGGAGGCCCGTTCGCGGCGCTGCGCGATCTCGTCGTAGGGCGCCTCGGATTCGCCTTCTTCGAGGACGAGCAGCCCGTGCCGCTGTCCGACGCCGTGCAGCGCGGCCAGGTCGGCGGGCCGCCCGAACCGGTGGACGACGGTGACGGCGGCGGTCCGCGGGGTGACTGCGGCTTCGACGGCGTCCGGGTCGAGGCAGTAGGTCGTCGGATCTATGTCGGCGAACACCGGCATGGCCCCGACCAGGGCGACAGCCTCGGCGAGTTCGACGTTCCCGAAGGCCGGCACGATGACCTCGTCACCGAGTCCGACGCCGGCGGCCCTGAGCATTGCAGCGGTACCCATGCCGTCGATGGTTGTTGCGCAATGTGAACACCAGGTGACGCACAACAGAAAAGGGCCGGTCCTGGGATCGAAATCCCGGGACCGGCCCTTTTGAAAGATTGTTCGGCGGCGTCCTACTCTCCCACAGGGTCCCCCCTGCAGTACCATCGGCGCTGAAAGGCTTAGCTTCCGGGTTCGGAATGTAACCGGGCGTTTCCCTCACGCTATAACCACCGAAACACTATGAAACTATCCAGCCACACCACAACCAACCCAGCGGGTTCAGGTGTGGGGCTGTTCGTGGTTTCAGAACCAACACAGTGGACGCGAGCAACTGAGGACAAGCCCTCGGCCTATTAGTACCGGTCACCTCCACACGTTACCGTGCTTCCAGATCCGGCCTATCAACCCAGTCGTCTACTGGGAGCCTTAACCCATCAAGTGGGTGGGAGTCCTCATCTCGAAGCAGGCTTCCCGCTTAGATGCTTTCAGCGGTTATCCCTCCCGAACGTAGCCAACCAGCCATGCCCTTGGCAGGACAACTGGCACACCAGAGGTTCGTCCGTCCCGGTCCTCTCGTACTAGGGACAGCCCTTCTCAAGACTCCTACGCGCACAGCGGATAGGGACCGAACTGTCTCACGACGTTCTAAACCCAGCTCGCGTACCGCTTTAATGGGCGAACAGCCCAACCCTTGGGACCGACTCCAGCCCCAGGATGCGACGAGCCGACATCGAGGTGCCAAACCATCCCGTCGATATGGACTCTTGGGGAAGATCAGCCTGTTATCCCCGGGGTACCTTTTATCCGTTGAGCGACGGCGCTTCCACAAGCCACCGCCGGATCACTAGTCCCGACTTTCGTCCCTGCTCGACCCGTCGGTCTCACAGTCAAGCTCCCTTGTGCACTTACACTCAACACCTGATTACCAACCAGGCTGAGGGAACCTTTGGGCGCCTCCGTTACTCTTTAGGAGGCAACCGCCCCAGTTAAACTACCCATCAGACACTGTCCCTGATCCGGATCACGGACCCAGGTTAGACATCCAGCACGACCAGACTGGTATTTCAACGACGACTCACACCGAACTGGCGTCCGATGATCAAAGTCTCCCAGCTATCCTACACAAGCCGAACCGAACACCAATATCAAACTGTAGTAAAGGTCCCGGGGTCTTTCCGTCCTGCTGCGCGAAACGAGCATCTTTACTCGTAGTGCAATTTCACCGGGCCTATGGTTGAGACAGTCGAGAAGTCGTTACGCCATTCGTGCAGGTCGGAACTTACCCGACAAGGAATTTCGCTACCTTAGGATGGTTATAGTTACCACCGCCGTTTACTGGCGCTTAAGTTCTCAGCTTCGCCGAGACGAATCTCGACTAACCGGTCCCCTTAACGTTCCAGCACCGGGCAGGCGTCAGTCCGTATACATC